>NC_015740.1:2400000-3600000 GCF_000219605.1 Stutzerimonas stutzeri | reverse complement strand
CAGTGCAGGCGGCAGAGTAGGGAAGACACCATGACTAGAAAGTATTTCGGCACCGACGGCATTCGCGGACATGTTGGGCAAGCGCCTATTACCCCGGATTTCATGCTCAAGCTGGGCTGGGCGGCAGGCATGGCCTTCCGCAAGCAGGGCAAGTGCCGCATCCTGATCGGCAAGGACACCCGTATTTCGGGCTACATGTTCGAGTCGGCGCTGCAGGCGGGGCTGTCGGCTGCGGGCGCCGATGTGTTGCTGCTGGGGCCGATGCCGACGCCAGCGGTTGCTTACCTGACGCGTACCTTCCATGCCGAGGCCGGCATCGTCATCAGCGCCTCGCATAATCCCCATCACGACAACGGCATCAAGTTCTTTTCCGGTCGCGGAACCAAGCTTCCCGACGAGGTCGAGCTGATGATCGAGGAGCTGATCGATACGCCGATGACTGTGGTCGAGTCGGCACAGCTGGGAAAGGCATCGCGGATCAACGATGCGGCCGGTCGCTACATCGAGTTCTGCAAGAGCAGCGTGCCGACCAGTACCGACTTCTCCGGGCTCAAGCTGGTCATCGATTGCGCCCATGGTGCTACATACAAGGTAGCGCCCAGCGTATTTCGCGAGCTGGGAGCCGAGGTTGTAGTGATCGGCGCGCAGCCGGACGGGCTGAACATCAATGCCGATGTCGGCTCCACCCATGTTGGCCAGTTGCAAAAGGCGGTGGTGGAGCATGGGGCTGATCTCGGGATCGCCTTTGACGGAGATGGCGATCGGGTGATGATGGTCGACCATACCGGTGCGGTCGTTGATGGTGACGAGTTGCTCTACATCATCGCGACCGATCTGCAGGAACGCGAACGCTTGACCGGCGGAGTCGTCGGTACCCTGATGAGCAACCTCGGGCTCGAGCTCGCCCTTAAGGCGCGCGAGATTCCGTTCTGCCGGGCCAAGGTGGGTGATCGTTACGTGATTGCCGAGATGCTGGATAAGGGGTGGGTTCTCGGTGGCGAGAATTCGGGACACATCGTCTGCGCCCAGCACACCACTACTGGCGACGCGATCATCGCGGCCTTGCAAGTAGTCCTGGCGCTGCGCCGGCGTGGCCAGACCCTCGCTCAGGAGCGTCTGGCGTGGCACAAGTGTCCGCAGGTGCTGATCAATGTGCGCTTCTCCGGCGATAGAGATCCGATCGCGCATCCCAGCGTCAAGGCTGCCTGCGACAGCGTCACAGAGCGCATGGGTGGGCGCGGACGCGTGTTGCTGCGCAAGTCCGGCACCGAGCCGCTGGTGCGGGTAATGGTTGAGGGTGACGACGAAATACAGGTGCGCGGCATGGCGGAAGAGCTGGCCAAGGTCGTTACCGAAGTTTGTGCGTGAACGCGCTTGCCAGGGGCGCAGTCGTTGAGTAACATCTGCGCCCACTTTGACCGATGAGGTAAAGCATGCGTCGCCCCATGGTAGCTGGTAACTGGAAAATGAACGGTACCCGCGCTAGCGTCGCAGAGCTGATCGAGTCTTTTCAGCGTCAGGCACTGCCTGCAGCGGTTGAGATTGCGGTGTTTCCCTCCTTTGTGCATGTCAGTCAGGTCCTGGATGTTGTCGATGGGGCGCAAGTTTCCGTCGGTGCTCAGGATTGTGCCTTGCAGTCGGGTTTCGGGGCGCTGACTGGCGAGGTTTCGGCCGACCAGTTGGTTGATCTCGGTTGTGAGTGGGTATTGGTTGGGCACTCTGAGCGCCGCCTGGTATTGGGTGAGACGGACGAGGTGGTCAGCCAGAAATTTGCGGCAGCTCAGGCGGGCGGTTTGAAGCCTGTGCTGTGCCTCGGTGAGACGCTCGAGGAGCGCGAGGCTGGAAGAACGCTGGAAGTGGTGGCGCGGCAGTTGGGGCGGGTTCTCGATGATCAAGGTGTCGAGGCGTTCCAGTCTGCAGTGATTGCGTATGAGCCCGTCTGGGCCATCGGGTCTGGCTTGACGGCTACGCCTGAGCAGGCGCAAGAGGTGCATGCCGCCATTCGCGATCAACTGGCACGCAGCGATCGTCGCGTCGCCGAAGGTGTAAGGCTGCTGTATGGTGGCAGCGTGAAGGCGGACAATGCCGCTGAGCTGTTCGCCATGGCGGATATTGATGGGGGGCTGGTTGGTGGAGCCTCTCTGAAAGCGGATGAATTCGGTGCGATCTGTCGCGCCGCGGGGAACTGAACAGATGTTGCAGACTGTTGTGATTGTGGTGCATCTGCTGGTTGCTCTTGGTGTGGTTGCGCTGGTGCTGCTGCAGCAGGGCAAGGGTGCGGACGCTGGTGCGTCTTTCGGTTCGGGTGCTTCGGCAACTGTTTTCGGAAGCCAAGGTTCTGCTACCTTTCTGAGTCGGTTTACTGCTATACTTGCCGGCGTTTTTTTTCTGACCAGCCTGGGTCTGGCCTTTTTCGCCAAGCAGCAAGCTGATCAGTTGTCCCAGGCGGGGCTGCCGGATCCAGCTGTGCTGGAAGTGCCGGCCAGCAAGCCAGCGGTTGAGGATGTGCCTGTGCTCGAGCAGCGCAAGCCGGCGGATACTGCAGGTGATCTGCCTGAGGTGGAAGAAGGGCAATAAGGTTTTTGCCGAGGTGGTGGAATTGGTAGACACGCTACCTTGAGGTGGTAGTGGCCATAGGCTGTAGGGGTTCGAGTCCCCTCCTCGGTACCAAACAAGCAGGCCCGCCTAGTGCGGGCTTTCTTGTGTTTAAGGGTTTCGGTTGACCGGTGTTGGTCGCGGGTCGTATAATTCGTGCCCAGTTTGACGCGGGGTGGAGCAGTCTGGTAGCTCGTCGGGCTCATAACCCGAAGGTCGTTGGTTCAAATCCAGCCCCCGCAACCAGTCGATAAAGAGCCCCTGTACAGGGGCTTTTTATTAGCTTGAGGCCAGGTCGCCGGCATTTACAGGCGGTCAAAAGGGATGGGCGTTTCGCCCATTTTTCATTTGTACAGCATGCGCGAGGGACTTCGATGTCGAGCAAGCTAGAACAGTTGCAGGCCTTGTTGGCCCCGGTGGTTGAGGCGCTTGGCTATCAGTGCTGGGGCATTGAGTTCATTTCCCAGGGGCGGCATTCACTGCTGCGAGTCTATATCGATCATGCCAACGGCATTCTCATCGACGATTGCGAGAAGGTGAGTCGTCAGCTGAGTGGCGTGCTCGATGTGGAAGATCCGATCAGCGTGGACTACACCCTTGAGGTTTCTTCTCCCGGTATGGATAGGCCCCTGTTCACCATTGAACAGTACGTGGCCCATGTCGGTGATCAGGTAAAAATTAAGCTGCGCTCGCCCTTCGAGGGCAGGCGCAATTTCCAGGGTCTTCTCCGTGGGGTGGAAGAGCAGGATGTCGTGGTGCTGGTGGATGACCATGAATACCTGCTGCCGATCGACATGATCGATAAGGCCAACATAATTCCCCGTTTTGACTGAGAGCGGATCCCGCGGACCCCAATGGATTGCGAAAGGCGAGGCGTACGATGAGCAAAGAAGTACTGCTGGTTGTGGAGTCGGTGTCCAATGAAAAGGGCGTACCGGCAAGTGTGATTTTCGAGGCGCTGGAGCTGGCGTTGGCCACGGCTACCAAGAAGCGCTACGAGGACGATGTTGATCTGCGTGTGGAAATCAATCGCCACAACGGCAGCTACGAAACCTTCCGTCGTTGGACGGTCGTCGACGATGAGCACTTCGAGGACCCGGCTCACCAGCTGGCGCTCGATCAGGCTCAGGAACGCAATCCGGACGCCAAGCTCGGTGACGTGTTCGAAGAAAAGATCGAGTCCATCGAGTTCGGCCGGATCGCGGCGCAGACCGCCAAGCAGGTCATCGTGCAGAAGGTGCGCGAGGCCGAGCGCGCACAGGTCGTTGAGGCCTATCGCGACCGCGTCGGCGAGATCATTTCCGGTACGGTGAAGAAGGTCACTCGTGACAGCGTCATCGTCGACCTCGGTAACAACGCCGAGGCCCTGCTGGCCCGTGAAGACATCATTGCCCGCGAGACTTTCCGGGTTGGCGCCCGCGTTCGTGCGCTGCTCAAGGAAATCCGCACCGAGAACCGCGGCCCGCAACTGATCCTGTCGCGTACTGCGCCGCAGATGCTGATCGAGCTGTTCCGCATCGAGGTGCCGGAGATCGCCGAAGGCCTGATCGAAGTGATGGGCGCCTCGCGGGATCCGGGCTCGCGCGCCAAGATTGCCGTGCGCTCCAAGGACAAGCGAATCGATCCCCAGGGCGCTTGCATCGGCATGCGTGGTTCGCGCGTACAGGCGGTATCGGGAGAGATCGGTGGCGAGCGCGTCGATATCGTGCTGTGGGACGAGAACCCGGCACAGTTCGTCATCAATGCCATGGCGCCGGCGGAAGTCGCGGCGATCATCGTCGACGAAGACGCGCATGCCATGGATATCGCAGTCGCTGAGGACAACCTGGCCCAAGCCATCGGGCGCGGCGGTCAGAACGTGCGCCTGGCCAGTCAGCTGACCGGCTGGACACTCAATGTCATGACCGAAGCGGATATCCAGGCCAAGCAGCAGGAAGAGACCGGCGACATTCTGCGCAACTTCATCGAAGAGCTGGACGTGGATGAAGAGCTGGCGCAGGTCCTGGTGGAAGAGGGCTTCACCTCCCTCGAAGAGATTGCCTACGTCCCCATGGAGGAAATGCTTGGCATCGAAGGCTTCGACGAGGACATCGTCAATGAGCTGCGTACGCGGGCCAAAGATCGCCTGCTGACCAAGGCCATCGCCAACGAAGAGAAGCTGGCGGATGCTCAGCCAGCTGAAGATCTGCTGGCACTCGATGGCATGGATAAAGAACTGGCGGTCGAGTTGGCCGTGCGGGGCGTCATCACCCGCGAAGACCTGGCCGAGCAGTCGATCGACGACCTGCTCGACATAGACGGCATCGATGAAGAACGTGCCGGCAAGCTGATCATGGCCGCCCGAGCCCATTGGTTCGAGTAAGTATTTAGCGGCCTGAGGAGAGAAATGCATGACGCAAGTCACGGTGAAAGAACTGGCCCAGGTGGTCGACACACCGGTCGAGCGACTGCTTCAGCAGATGCGTGAGGCAGGACTGTCGCACACCAGCGCCGAGCAAGTAGTGACCGATAACGAGAAGCAGGCCCTGTTGGCGCATCTGAAAAGCAGCCATGGGGCAAAGGTGGACGAGCCGCGCAAGATCACATTGCAGCGCAAGACCACCACCAAGTTGAAAGTGGGCGGCAGCAAGACCATCAGCGTCGAAGTTCGCAAGAAGAAGACCTTCGTCAAGCGTAGCGCCGAGGAGATCGAGGCCGAACAGCGCCGCGAACTCGAGGAGCAGCGTGCTGCCGAAGAGGCTGCCCGTCTGAAGGCTGAGCAAGAGGCTCGCGAGCGTGCCGAAGAAGAGGCGCGTCGCCAGGCCGAAGCGGCCAAGGCCCAGACTGCCGAAACGGCTGCTCCGGCCGCTGCCGAGTCGGCGTCGAGCACCGAGCCGGCGCAGGTAGTGGCGGCGGTGGTAGAAGCTGCTGCACCTGCCCCGGAGCGCAAGAAGGAAGAGCCGCGGCGCGTCGAGAAACCTCGCAGCGATGACGACGAGCGTCGTGATCGCAAGCATGCGCAGCATCGTCCCTCGCTCAAGACCAAGGCGCCGTTGGCGCGTACCGTACGTAGCGGTGAAGACGAAGCCGATGGCTTCCGTCGCGGGGGCCGTGGTGGCAAGAGCAAGCTCAAGAAGCGTAACCAGCATGGGTTCCAGAGCCCAACAGGACCAGTCGTGCGTGAAGTGTCGATCGGCGAGACCATCACTGTGGCCGAACTGGCCCAGCAGATGTCGGTGAAAGCGGCCGAAGTCATCAAGTTCATGTTCAAGATGGGTTCGCCGGTCACCATCAACCAAGTGCTGGATCAGGAGACCGCTCAACTGGTCGCCGAAGAACTGGGCCACAAGGTCAAGCTGGTCAGCGACAACGCGCTGGAAGAGCAGCTGGCCGAGCTGCTGAAGTTCGAAGGCGAGTCGGTCGCCCGTGCGCCGGTCGTGACCGTCATGGGTCACGTCGACCATGGCAAGACCTCGCTGCTCGACTACATTCGTCGTGCCAAGGTGGCGGTCGGCGAAGCCGGTGGTATCACCCAGCACATCGGTGCCTATCACGTCGAGACCGAGCGTGGCATGGTCACTTTCCTTGATACCCCGGGCCACGCGGCGTTTACCGCCATGCGTGCACGCGGTGCCAAGGCCACCGATATCGTGATTCTGGTCGTGGCCGCCGACGACGGCGTCATGCCGCAGACCCAGGAAGCGGTGCAGCACGCCAAGGCGGCGGGTGTTCCGATCGTGGTCGCGGTGAACAAGATCGACAAGCCGGAAGCCAACCCGGACAACATCAAGAACGGCCTGGCCGCGCTGGATGTGATTCCGGAAGAGTGGGGCGGCGATACACCGTTCATCCCGGTTTCCGCCAAGGTCGGTACCGGTGTCGACGAGCTGCTCGAAGCGGTGCTGCTGCAGGCCGAGATTCTTGAACTGAAGGCAACGCCTTCGGCTCCGGGTCGCGGTGTGGTGGTCGAATCGCGCCTGGACAAGGGGCGTGGCCCGGTCGCCACCGTCCTGGTTCAGGACGGTACGCTGCGCCAGGGTGATATGGTCCTGTGTGGTGTGAACTTCGGCCGCGTACGGGCCATGCTCGACGAGAATGGCAAGCCGGTGAAGGAAGCCGGTCCGGCCATTCCGGTGGAGATCCTTGGTCTGGACGGTACGCCGGAAGCCGGTGACGATCTCACCGTGGTCGCCGACGAGAAGAAGGCCCGCGAAGTCGCCTTGTTCCGTCAGGGCAAGTTCCGCGAAGTGAAGCTGGCCCGCGCTCACGCCGGCAAGCTCGAGAACATCTTCGAGACCATGGGTCAGGACGAGAAGAAGACGCTCAACATCGTGCTCAAGGCCGACGTGCGTGGTTCGCTCGAAGCGCTGCAAGGGTCGCTCAACGGCCTGGGCAACGACGAGGTGCAGGTGCGCGTGGTCGGTGGCGGTGTCGGTGGTATCACCGAATCCGATGCCAACCTGGCACTGGCGTCCAATGCGGTGCTGTTCGGCTTCAACGTTCGTGCCGATGCGGGCGCGCGCAAGATCGTCGAGGCCGAAGGCCTGGACATGCGCTACTACAACGTCATCTACGACATCATCGAAGACGTCAAGAAGGCGCTCACCGGTATGCTCGGCAGTGACGTTCGCGAGAACATCCTCGGCATCGCCGAAGTGCGTGACGTGTTCCGTTCGCCGAAGTTCGGCGCAATCGCCGGTTGCATGGTCACCGAGGGCATGGTGCACCGCAATCGTCCGATCCGCGTGCTGCGCGACGACGTCGTGATCTTCGAAGGCGAACTGGAATCGCTGCGCCGCTTCAAGGATGACGTCGCGGAAGTCCGCGCCGGCATGGAATGCGGTATCGGCGTGAAGAGCTACAACGACGTCAAGGTCGGCGACAAGATCGAAGTGTTCGAGAAGGTCGAAGTGGCGCGTTCGCTGTAAGCAAGCGTCAATCTGAAAGCTGGGAGCAAGGAGTCGGTGGCCGCCTGGGTGCGGTTACTGCTTCGAGCTTCCAGCTTTCGGCTTTTAATCGGGTAGAAATTTATGGCCAAAGAATTCAGTCGTACCCAGCGTATCGGCGATCAGATGCAGCGCGAATTGGCGCTGCTTATCCAGCGTGAGATCAAGGATCCGCGCCTGGGCCTGATTACCATCACCGCGGTCGACGTCAGTCGCGATCTGTCCCATGCAAAGATCTTCATTACCATCATGGGGCAAGACGACGATCAGGAAGCAATCAAGGGCAACCTGCGCATCCTCAACGATGCTGCCGGATTCCTGCGCATGCAGCTGGGCAAGAGCATGAAGTTGCGCACTGTTCCGCAGCTGCATTTCAACTACGACGCCAGCATCCGTCGCGGTGTCGAGCTGAGCTCGCTGATCGAAAGGGCGGTTGCCGAAGATCGCAAGCACAGCGACGAGCGCGGAGAATAAGCGTGGCCCAGGTCAAGCGTGTACGTCGCGACGTCAGCGGCATCATCCTGCTCGACAAGCCGCGCGGGTTTACCTCCAACGCTGCGCTGCAGAAGGTTCGCTGGCTGCTCAATGCTGAAAAGGCCGGCCATACCGGCAGCCTCGATCCATTGGCGACGGGGGTGTTGCCGCTGTGTTTCGGCGAGGCCACGAAGTTCTCGCAGTACCTCCTGGATGCGGACAAGGCCTACGAAACGGTCATGCAGCTCGGCGTGACCACTACCACCGCCGATGCCGAAGGCGAAGTGCTGGAACGCAAGCCGGTCGCGGTGACGCGCGAGCAGCTGGAGGCGCTGTTGCCGCAGTTCCGTGGCGACATCCTGCAGGTGCCGCCGATGTATTCGGCGCTCAAGCGCGACGGCCAGCCGTTGTACAAACTAGCGCGTGCCGGAGAGGTGGTGGAGCGCGAGCCGCGTTCTGTTAATATTGCGCGCTTGGAGTTGCTCGCGCTCGAAGGCGACAAGGCTCGCCTGGCCGTCGCCTGTAGCAAGGGCACCTATATCCGCACGCTGGTCGAGGATCTAGGCCAGCAGCTTGGCTGCGGCGCGCATGTCGCTGAACTGCGGCGCACCCAGGCCGGTCCGTTCGACCTGTCGCAGACGGTGACGCTCGAAACGCTTGAGCGTTTGCATGGCGAAGGTGGTGCCGAGGCGCTGGATGCCCTTCTGCAACCGGTGGACAGCGGATTGGAGCATTGGCCGCTGCTGCAGCTTTCCGAGCACAGCGCCTACTACTGGCTGCACGGGCAACCGGTGCGGGCACCGGAGGCACCGAAGTATGGCATGGTGCGCGTGCAGGACAACAATGGCCGCTTCATCGGTATCGGCGAGGTGAGCGAAGACGGGCGTATTGCGCCGCGTCGACTGATTCGGTCGGAATGACCGGTACGCAGCGCGTTCGCGCGTTGCGTCAGAGGGTGGCTGTCAGCAGGCACGGTCATGCCTCTTTATTAAACACGGGGTCAATCCCCGGCCTGTTCACTCAAGGAGCCCTACCATGGCACTGAGCGTTGAAGAAAAAGCCCAGATCGTTAACGAGTACAAGCAAGCTGAAGGCGATACCGGTTCTCCGGAAGTGCAGGTAGCCCTGCTGACCGCCAACATCAACAAGCTGCAGGACCACTTCAAGGCCAACGGCAAAGACCACCACTCCCGTCGTGGTCTGATCCGCATGGTCAACCAGCGTCGCAAGCTGCTGGATTACCTGAAGGGTAAGGACACCACTCGTTACAGCGCCCTGATCGGTCGTCTGGGTCTGCGTCGCTAAGACGCACCCGAGCTGGAAGCCGGAAGCTGGAAGCCTGAAGTTGAAAGCCGGGACAACCCGCGCAATCAGCTTCGGTCTTCCAGCTTTCGGCTTTCTTGCAGGTCGCTTCGGGCCGACTCCCGTGCGTTCTGCCGATTTCCCCAAGGCAACAAAGAGAAGGAAAAACCGTGAATCCGGTAATCAAGAAGTTTCAGTTCGGTCAGTCGACCGTAACCCTCGAGACGGGTCGCATCGCCCGCCAGGCCTCCGGCGCCGTGCTGGTCACCGTCGATGACGACGTCAGCGTGCTGGTCACCGTGGTCGGTGCCAAGTCGGCCGATCCGAGCAAGGGGTTCTTCCCGCTCTCCGTGCATTACCAGGAGAAGACCTACGCAGCCGGCAAGATCCCCGGCGGCTTCTTCAAGCGTGAGGCACGTCCTTCCGAGAAGGAAACCCTGACCTCGCGTCTGATCGATCGTCCGATCCGTCCGCTGTTCCCGGAAGGCTTCCAGAACGAAGTGCAGGTCATCTGCACCGTCGTCTCCACCAGCAAGAAGACCGATCCGGACATCGCCGCGATGATCGGTACTTCGGCCGCTCTGGCCGTTTCCGGTATTCCGTTCGACGGCCCCATCGGCGCCGCGCGCGTGGCCTTCCATCCGGAAACCGGCTACCTGCTGAACCCGAACTACGAGCAGCTCAAGGCCTCCAGCCTGGACATGGTCGTGGCCGGCACCAAGGACGCCGTGCTGATGGTCGAGTCGGAAGCCAAGGAGCTGACCGAAGACCAGATGCTGGGCGCTGTGCTGTTCGCCCATGACGAGTTCCAGGCCGTGATCAAGGCCGTGGAAGAACTCGCCGCCGAAGCCGGCAAGCCGCGCTGGGACTGGACTGCTCCGCAGGCCAACACCGCGCTGCTGGATGCCATCCGCAGCGAGTTCGGTGCCGCCATCTCCGAAGCCTATACCATCACCATCAAGCAGCAGCGCTATGCCCGTCTGGACGAGCTGCGCGAGCAGGTCGTGGCCAAGTTCTCCGGTGAGGAAGGTCAGCCTTCCGCCGGCGAAGTGAAGGATGCCTTCGGCGAGATCGAATACCGCACCGTGCGCGAGAACATCGTCAACGGCAAACCGCGTATCGACGGTCGCGACACCCGTACCGTGCGTCCGCTGGCCATCGAAGTCGGCGTGCTGGACAAGACCCACGGCTCGGCACTGTTCACCCGTGGCGAAACCCAGGCGCTGGTCGTCGCCACCCTCGGTACCGCACGCGACGCTCAGCTGCTGGATACCTTGGAAGGCGAGAAGAAAGACGCCTTCATGCTGCACTACAACTTCCCGCCCTATTCGGTCGGCGAGTGCGGTCGCATGGGCGCTACCGGGCGCCGCGAGATCGGCCATGGCCGTCTGGCCCGTCGTGGCGTCGCCGCCATGCTGCCGAATGCCGACGAGTTCCCGTACACCATTCGCGTGGTGTCGGAGATCACCGAATCCAACGGCTCCAGTTCCATGGCGTCGGTCTGCGGTGCCTCGCTGGCGCTGATGGATGCCGGTGTACCGATGAAGGCGCCGGTTGCCGGTATCGCCATGGGTCTAGTCAAGGAAGGTGAGAAGTTCGCAGTCCTGACCGACATCCTGGGTGACGAAGATCACCTGGGCGACATGGACTTCAAGGTGGCCGGTACTGCCAAGGGCGTGACCGCTCTGCAGATGGACATCAAGATCCAGGGCATCACCGAAGAGATCATGGAGATCGCCCTGGGCCAGGCCCTGGAAGCGCGTCTGAACATCCTTGGCCAGATGAACCAGGTCATTGCCCAGTCGCGCAGCGAGCTGTCGGCCAACGCACCGACCATGCTGGCGATGAAGATCGATCAGGACAAGATCCGCGACGTGATCGGCAAGGGTGGCGCCACCATTCGTGCGATCTGTGAAGAGACCAAGGCTTCGATCGATATCGAAGACGACGGCTCGATCAAGATCTTCGGCGAAACCAAGGAAGCGGCCGAGGCGGCCAAGCAGCGCGTGCTGAGCATCACGGCCGAAGCCGAGATCGGCAAGATCTACGTCGGCAAGGTTGAGCGCATCGTCGACTTCGGTGCCTTCGTCAACATCCTGCCGGGCAAGGATGGCCTGGTGCACATCTCGCAGATCAGCGATCAGCGCATCGAGAAAGTCACCGATGTGCTGAAAGAAGGTCAGGAAGTGAAGGTGCTGGTGCTGGACGTGGATAACCGCGGCCGCATCAAGCTGTCCATCAAGGACGTGGCTGCAGCGGAAGCCTCGGGCGTCTGAGGCAACCTGGCAGTCAACAGAAAGGGCCCTCTGGGCCCTTTTTGTTTGCCTGTTCGCCGCGTGTCCGCAGCTCCGCCCGATATTGCAAGTTGCAAGCAGTGCCACGCGCAAACTTGCATTGTGCAAGTCGTCAGGGTTTTCGCTTATCTATAAGCAATTGATTCTAAAGGAAAAAAATATGTGACAGAGTTGGCACACCGCTTGCGCTGTTATCTGTGCATCTGAGGCCGGAGTCATGCCCCAGAAATCACGAGAACAGGAGTGACATCTATGAAGACTACTCAGACCCTTACCGCCGCCGCCATTGCCGCCGCTCTCAGCCTGCCTTTCGCAGGTGCTGCGCTGGCCGACACGCCTGCAATCGACAAGACCGACACCGTCATGCTCGCTGCCAATACCATGGACGACGCAGGGGACGCTGCCTCCGATACCTGGATCACCACCAAGGTGAAGTCCACGCTGCTGGCTGAAGACGCCACCCCCGGCATGGATATCGAAGTAGAGACCAAGGATGGCGTGGTTTCGCTGACCGGGACCGTAGCCACCGAAGCCGAAAAAGAAGCCGCCATTGCCAAAGCCAAGGGCATCAAAGGCGTCCGTGATGTCGCTGCAGACGGTCTGAAGACCGCCGAGTGACGTCGCTGCCCGCCACTGGCGGGCGCCGCGAATCGAAGAACCCCGCCATTGGCGGGGTTTTTTACGTTAGCCTCCCCGGCGGCTGCCGATCTGCCGCAGTCGGTTACCCTCGAAGCGCAGAAAATGCAGCATCCCATTGTTCGGCCCGTAGACCCATTCCTCGACGGCCACCTCCTGTCGATAGCCGTATTCGTCAAGCACTTCCTTGTAGCCCAGCTGTGCGCTGCTGGCTGGCTCGCCGCATTTGGCGAGCACTTCCGCCGTGGTCGCATCGAGGCTCACCAGGCGGCTGTTGCAGCGATAGGTAGAGGATGCCTTGGCATGCAGGCTGCCCAGCAACAGGCAGAGCAGCAGGGGCAATGCGCGACGATGCATCGGTGCCTCCAGGTGCTTCAATTGGCGCGGCGGGTTTCGATACGAACCAGGCGGTTCCCTTCGAATGTCAGGATGCTGAGCATACCGTTGCGTGGTCCATAGACCCATTCTTCCAATCTGAATTCCTGCCGGTCGTTCCGGCTGAGGCTGTAGCCGACCAGGTCGCGGTGTTGCGGCACGCCGCACTTGCGTTCGACCTCGAACGCGCGGTCGCCGGTCGTGACCAACTGGCTGCCGCAGCGCAGTGTGTCGGCCTGGGCACTGGCGGCAGCGATCAGCAGGACAGCAGCACCGAGGCGGTAGTACAGGTTCATCAGTCGCTCCCCAGATGCAGTACGGTCGCTACCTGGCCATTATCCGCCTCTTCAGTCGTTCCGGTGTCCAGCAGGTACACGCGCTCGGACTCCAGGCCCGCGTCGACCAGGTAGCCCTTGATCGCGGCGGCCCGCTCGCGGCTCAGACGGCGTAGCAGGGCGGCATTGTCAGACCAGGAGTCGATTACCGCCTGGCGCATCCGCTCGGCGCGTTGTTCATCGTCCAGCTCCTTCCACTCGGCTGGCGGCTGCTGATTGAGCCGGCTGCGATAGATGCCTTCCAGCAACGGCGCTTCATCGCTCGTTTCGATGCGAATCTCCGCCGGGTCTGGCGGAACCTTGTCGCCACGACGCTGCAGGATGCTGTACTGGGTTTCCCGAAACTCTTGCTGCAACCGCTGCTCGGCCAGCATCGGGCCATCGATGGCGGCGTTAGCCATGCCTTCAACCTCAAGCCGCAGGGCCGGGCGCTCCACCAGTGCCGCGGCCAGCGTATCCAGTGTCTTGCGCGCGTTGCCGTCCAGCTCGCTGCTGGCGGCTGCAAAGGCGACGTGGCTGAGGTCGGCATCGCCACCCCCGGCCAGGCCGGCGATGAACTTGAACGGCGCCTGGGCCGCCCGCACCACCAGGTTGCGCAGCGTCTGCCAGACGATCGGCATGACGCTGAACTCGGGATCGTTCAGGTTGCCCTGAACCGGCAGCTCGATGGAAATGGTGCCCTTGCTGTCCTTGAGCAAGGCCACCGCCAGGCGCACGGGCAGGTCCACGGCATCGGGACTGTCGACCTTTTCGCCGAGCTGCAGCTGCTCCAGCACCACCTTGTTCTCGGCGTTCAGCCGTCCCTGCTCGATCCGGTAATGCAGATCCAGATTGAGGCGGCCCTTGCGGATGCGGTAGCCGGCGAACTTGCCGGAATACGGCGTGAGCGTGGTCAGCTCGACCTGGCGGAAGCTGGTGGCGATGTCCAGGCTCTGCAGCGGATCGAATGGCGTCAGACTGCCCTTGATGCTCACCGGCGCGTACTGGTCCACCTTGCCGGCGATGTTCACCGAGGCGGCTTTTTGCTCGCGATTGCTCAGGACGCCGATGTCACCATTGAGTGACTGGATGGCGGTAACGAACGGCGGGCGCAGGCTGAAGTCGGCGAAGTTGGCCGAACCGTCGGCGATGTTGATCCCGCCGATGCGGATGGCCAGCGGTTCCGCGGCCTGCTGCTCGGATGCGTCCTGGGCAGCCGGTTCGTCACGCTTGACCAGCAGGTCGTTGAGGTTGGTACTCAGATCCGGGTTGACGACGAAGCGCGCGTACGGCTGGCGCAGATCGATCCGCTCGATGTCCAGGCTGCGCGGATGCTGGTAATCCAGGCCGCTGAGCTGCAGTCGCTGCCACTTCACGAAGTCGCGGTTGTTGATGGTGTCGAGCGTATGCAGCTGGGTCGCATCGACGCTGCCGCGTACGCTGAAGGCCAACGGCTCGGTACCCTGCAGGTCGACCTGTAGTTCGCTGCTGAGCATGCCGCTGCGCAGCTCCAGGCTCACCAGCGGGCTCAGGTAGGCCTGGGCGATGCGCAGGTCGATATCGCGGGTAGTCACCGCCAGCTGACCGCTGATCGGGTTGAGTTGCAGCTGCCCCTGGGCCTGGAGCGCCCCCTGCCTGCCGACCCCGGTGTCCAGCTTCAGCGAAAAGGGGCGATTTGCGAGGCTGTCGAAATCGCTGATGTCGAGGTTCAGCGGGCCGAGTTCGAGCTGGACCTCGTCGTCCGGCACGCGATCGGCCAGGTGCACGCTGTAATCGCGCAGCTGAGCATCCTGCAGCAAGACCTGCCACGGTTCGCCGGCTGTCTGGGCTTCGCTGTCCGCGGTCTGCTCGTCAGCATTCGACGGGCTCGGGCCCGCGGCGAACAGCTTCTGCCAGTCCAGCTCGCCATCGGCCTCGCGGGCGGCCCAGGTTTCCAGATGGCGGCTGCGCAGCTTGCCGATGCTGACCTGACGCCTGGCCAGGTCCAGCGTGGTTTCGCTCAGCTCGAGCCGCTCCAGGCGAACCAGCTTGCGCCCGTCCGGGCTGTCGAGGGCCAGCGGGGCCACGGCGGCCTGGGCGCTGTCCAGTGTCAGGGCCAGGCCGTCGCTGAGGTCGAGGTGGTAGCGGGTACTCAGGTCGATACTGCCATCTCGAAGAACCAGTGGCGCCGCGTCGCGCACGTACGGCCTGAAGTCCTTCAGCGGCAGTTTGCTGACCTGCAGCTGGCCGCGCGAGGCCAGCGGTTGCAGGTTGAGGTCGCCTTGCCAGTCGATGCGTCCGCCGCTTGCACCTGTGGCGGTGAGGCGGGCGTCGGCGCTGCCGTCCGTGCGGGTGGCAAGGTTGTGCAGCTCTAGGCCCAGCGAGTCGTAGACCAGCTCGATGGGCTCACTTGGGCGCCGATCACGGAAGGCGAGGTGTCCGCGCACCAGTTGCAACTGGTCGATACGCAGCGGGAAGAGTTCGCGCTCGTCGTCGGCAGATGGCTGCGTTTCGGGGACATCGAACAGCTGGCCGAGGTTCAGGGTGCCGTCCTCGGCGAAGCGCACCTCGGCGTGCGGCGCTACCAGCTGTACGGCGGCCAGGTGCAGCGTGCGTTGCCAGAGGCTGTTCCACTGCAGGTCGAGGTAGAGTCGCTCGAAGGCCAGCTGGCGATCGTCCTGCGCGCCGATGCGCAGGTCGAACAGGGTGAGTTCGAGGCTGAAGGGATTGAATTCGATGCGCTGCAGGCTGGCCGGTACGGTGGCGTAGTTGGCCAATTGCTGATTGGCGATGCGCTGGGCGATACCCGGCAGGATCAGGAAGCCAAGCAGGCTGTAGCAGATCAGCACGAGCGCCACGCCGGTGAACGCTCGCTTCATTCCATTGGGCATGACCGGAAGTATTCCTGGCGGATGGATGCCTTGGAGTATGGCATGGCCAGGCGGTTCCCCGAATCGAGCGATACCGGCAATGCGCTCAAAGCCGCAGAATCAGGGTCTTGAGTGGGGGCAGCCCGTCGTGGGAAGGGAAGTCCGCCGCCGGTGCCAGCACTTGCCATTCACGTACCGGCCGGCCCGCCTTGTCGGCGCAACGCAGCACCTGCGTCCGCCATTCGTCCATCGGCACCTTCGCCAAGTTGTTGCAACAGATCAGCACGCCGCCTTCGGCGGTGGTCAGCAATGCCGGTTTCAGCAGGCTCTGGTAGTCGCGCAGCAGGTCCACCGTGCCGAAGGCGCTGCGTGCCCAGGCCGGAGGGTCGAGCAGTACCAGATCGAACTGGCGCTGCTCGAGGCGAGGGTAGTCGGGCAGGGCGCGGCCGCGCCTGGAAGCCACCGGCAGTCCGGCGAGTTGGCGGATCGCCGGGAAATAGTCGGAGCGGACGAAGCGCATCGGTGCCAGCCCCGGGTTCAGCGCTGCATTCTCCCTGCCCACGGCGAGGTTGCGCTCGGCGAAGTCGAGGTTCCAGACATCCCGGGCGCCACCCGCCGTAGCGCAGAGCCCGACGCCGCAGGTATAGGAAAACAGGTTGAGCACCGACTTGCCGGCACTGTGTTGCTTGACCCAGCCGCGAGCGTTGCGCAGGTCGAGGAACAGCAGCGGGTCCTGGCCGTCGTGGCGCCCGCGTACGCGGTAGGCGAGCCCCCATTCATGACCGACCTGATCGGCCAGCGCGGCGGCGTCCGGCTGGTACGCCGCGTGGCTGCGGTCGATGCGCGAGTTGCCCTGCGAGCGGTCGTTGTAGACGAGCTGCAGCGGCAGTTCGAGCGAGTCCATGGCCAGCTCATGGATGCGCAGCAACGCATCTGCTGCAAGCGTCTGGTGAAAGCTCTGCACCATCAGCTGCGGCCCGTAGCGATCCACCGTCAGGCCGGCAGCACCTTCCTGGCTGCCATGGAACAGGCGGTAGCAATCGGTGCCCTGCTGGTGCAGCTGGTCGAGCAGTGGGCGCCGGCGATCGAAGGCGGCGCGCAGCGCCTGGTCTGGAGAGGGCATGCGCGCGGCTCGATAAAGGAGGGCGCGCAGTCTAGCAAGAAATGCGGCGCGACAACCGCTGCTAGCGTGGTGGCAGGCCCATGCGGCGGCGCGCGCGGTGCACCGAGGCACTGCGCACCGCCCAGCGCAGCACCGGCGCCGTACGGCGTACCCCGCTGCGAATCAGCTGGCGACGGGTGTCGCTCAGCGGTGGGCCGAACATCGCTGAGGCCCATTCCGGCAGCAGTTCGATACCGGCATGTAGCATCAGCGTGCCGAACGGCCGCAGCAGTGGGCTCGGCGCCGGAGCGGTGCGCAGTATCTGCAGAATCTCCAGTGCGCGCGCGTCGATCTGCAGCTGCGGACGGAGGCGTTCGAGGTACGTCTCGACCTCGGCGCGCGAACGTGGCACGCCTTCTGCGCCGAGGCGCTCGGCGATCAGCGCGACTTCGGCGTAGTAACGATCCTGGTCGGCTGTGCTGAGGTCAGGGTCGCGGTAACGCAGGTGCGACTTGAGGAAACTGCTGACCTCGGCGACGTGCACCCAGGTCAGCAGCTCGGGGTCGTAAGCGGCATAGGCTCGGCCATCCGGCGCCGTGCCGGTCACGCTCAGGTGGATGCGCCGTACCCGTTCGATCAGGCGCTCGGCATCTGCATGGCTGCCGAAGGTGGTGGCGGAAATGAACTGCCCGGTGCGCCGCAGTCGGCCGAGCAGGTCCTCGCGGAAGTTCGAATGATCCCATACCCCGGCCAGGGCCAGCGGGTGCAGGGCCTGCAGCAGCAACGCGGAGATTCCGCCAACCATCATCGAGGTGAAATCACCATGCACGCGCCAGCAGATCGAATCGGGACCGAAGAGCCCGGGGTCGCCCGGCGGGTTCTCGTAGTCCACCCCGCCGATGGCCAGGCCGGTGAGGCTGAGCACGCGTGCTTCGATAGGGCGACGGATGAATTCCATGGTGACGGCGCTGCAGGCTTGGGAGCTGGCGATGTTACCCGATCAGGCGCCGACGGCCGCGGGCAGGGCAGGGTGCACGCGACGGAAGGGGACCGGACGCTGCAGCAGCGTCCGGTCAGCAGGTGCGTTCAACCGCGATGACGGCCGCGGAAGAAGTCGATCAGGCCCTGAGTCGAGGCGTCTTCTGCCGGCGCCGCATCGAAGCGGGTCATCTGGTTGTAAACGGCCTTGCCCAGCTCCTTGCCCAGCTCGACACCCCACTGGTCGAAGGAGTTGATGCCCCAGATCACGCCCTGGACGAAGACCTTGTGCTCGTACAGCGCGATGAGTGCGCCGAGACGGCCGGGGCTGATGGTTTCCATCACCAGGGTGTTGCTCGGTCGGTTGCCCGGAATCACCTTGTGCGGCGCCAGGCGCTGGACTTCGGCCTCGCTCAGGCCCTTGGCACGCAGTTCGGCTTCGGCTTCTTCGCGGGTCTTGCCGAGCATCAGCGCCTGGCTCTGCGACAGGCAGTTGGCATAGAGCCATTCGTGGTGATCGGCTACCGGGTTGTGACTGACAACGGGCACGATGAAGTCGGCTGGAATCAGCGGCGTGCCCTGGTGCAACAGCTGGTGGTAGGCGTGCTGGCCGTTGGCACCGACACCGCCCCAGATCACCGGCCCGGTGCTGCAGGACACTGGCGTGCCATCCTGGCGCACGCTCTTGCCGTTGGATTCCATGTCCATCTGCTGCAGGTGCTTGACGAAGTTGCGCAGGTAGTGGTCGTAGGGCAGGAAGGCGTAGCTCTGCGCGCCCCAGAAGTTGTGGTACCAGATGCCGAGCATCGCCAGCAGCACCGGCATGTTGCTTTCGAACGGCTCGCTGAGGAAATGCTGGTCCATGCTGTAGGCGCCGGAGAGCAGGTCCTTGAAGTTGGACATGCCGATGGCCAGGGCGATGGGCAGGCCGATCGCCGACCACAGCGAGTAGCGCCCGCCGACCCAGTCCCACATGGGGAAGATGTTCTTCTCGCGAATGCCGAAGTCGACAGCCGCCTGCTTGTTGCTGGTCACGGCGATGAAGTGGCGGTAGAGCTTTTCCTCGGTGCCGCCCTTGCCCAGATACCAGTTGCGGGCCGCCTGGGCATTCTTCAGCGTCTCGAGGGTGCCGAAGGTCTTGCTGGAGATAATGAACAGCGTGGTCTCGACATTCAGCTTGGCGGTCACCTCGCGGAATTCGCTGCCGTCGATGTTGGCCAGGTAGTGCGTCCGCACGCCGTGCTGGGTGAACGGCAGCAGCGCCTCGGAGACCAGCTGTGGGCCGAGGAACGAGCCACCGATGCCGATGTTCACGACGTCGGTGATGGTCTTGTCGCTGAAGCCGCGCCACAGGTTGTTGTGGATGCGGGTGACGATGTCGGTCATCTGCGCCAGGGCGGTGTGCACGTCGCGCATGATGTTCTTGCCGTCGACCATCACCGAGTCGCCCATGGGACGGCGCAGGGCCGTGTGCAGCACCGGGCGATTCTCCGACGCATTGATCCGTTCGCCCTCGAACATGGCACGGGCGGCCTGCTCGACGCCGGCCTCGCGGGCCAGATTGACCAGCAGGGTGCGGGTCTGCGGGGTGATGAGGTTCTTCGAATAGTCGAGGAACAGGCCGCTGCAGGAAACCGACAGGTCATCGAAGCGCGTCGGGTCGGCCTTGAAGGCCTCGCGCATGCTGAAGTGCTGCATGGCCAGGCGGTGTTCTTCCAGGGCCTTCCAGGACGGCAGGCCGGTGACATCGAGCGGATGCTGGTAGTAGCTCATGGTGATGCGGCTTCCTTTGCTTTGACAGGCCGCTGAACCCCGGGAATTCGCGCAGCGAGCGCGCCATGATTGCCTCGGGATTCAGTGATGTGTATGACCGTGCGGGCACGCCGGCACTCGTTCCTGAATGCTGCGGATGCTGGCCGAACCCGGCTTTCACCGAGCCGGTGAGGCACATCCTATGCCATCAGAGACAGCTCAGACAGGGAAAACCCCTGCTGCGTTCCGGGCTTTCGCCGTCTATTCTGCCCGCGCTCATGCCGCATCCCAACCGCTGTCGCCCAGCCCCAACGAAAAAGCCCGAAGTGCGAAACACTTCGGGCTTGGATTCAATGCAGGCGTGGGGCCGGGCTCAGGCCACCTGCACCGGAATGGCGTTGCTGGTATGGCTCAGCTCGCCGTCGGCGCCCATGTAGAGCACATGGGGTTTGAAGTTGGCCAGCTCGGCTTCGCTGTAGTGCGCATAGGCACAGATGATAAGGCGATGACCGACGCCGGCCTTGTGGGCGGCGGCGCCATTGACCGAGATGATCCTGGAGCCTTCCTCGCCGCGGATGGCGTAGGTGGTGAAGCGTTCGCCGTTGTCGACGTTGTAGATCTGGATCTGTTCGTATTCACGGATACCGGCCAGGTCCAGCCACTCGCCGTCGATGGCGCAGGATCCTTCATAGTCGAGCACCGAGTGGGTTACCTGGGCGCGGTGCAGTTTGGCCTTGAGCATGATGGCGTGCATGGCGGGGTCCTCCGGGTGCGCAAGCGGCGCAGAGTGTGCCCGAAGCCTCGAACGCGATCAAGCTGCAGGCAATTGGCAGGGATCAGGCCGATGTGCGGAGGTCGACCAGCAGGTTGTCGATCAGCCGCGTCTTGCCCAGGTAGGCCGCCGCGAGAATGACCAACTCGCTGGAGGCGTCGGTGACCGGCTGCAGATCGATGGCATTGCGGATGTCCAGGTAGTCCGGACGCAGGCCGGCGTTGCGCAGTGCTTCCAGACCTTCGTCGATCAGCGCGGGAAGGTCCCGGCGACCGCCCTGGAGCGCATCCCTGAGCTGGTTCAGCGTGCGATAGAGGACA
This sequence comes from Stutzerimonas stutzeri, assembly GCF_000219605.1. Classification (NCBI taxonomy): domain Bacteria; kingdom Pseudomonadati; phylum Pseudomonadota; class Gammaproteobacteria; order Pseudomonadales; family Pseudomonadaceae; genus Stutzerimonas; species Stutzerimonas stutzeri. The sequence continues at coordinate 3,579,312 of NC_015740.1, read as the reverse complement.
GGCGCCGTGGCGCGCTCGTCGGCGCTCAGGTAACCGTTGCGCGAGGACAGTGCCAGGCCGTCGTCGGCCCGCACGGTCGGTTCGGAGAGGATCTGCACCGGCATGTTCAGGTCGCGCACCATGGTGCGGATCACCGCCAGCTGCTGGAAATCCTTCTGGCCGAACACGGCGAGGTCCGGCAGGACCATGTTGAACAGCTTGCTCACCACCGTGGAGACACCGTCGAAATGACCGGGGCGACTGCCGCCGCAGAGGCCTTCGGATACGCCGGGTACGCGCACGATGGTCTGGTTGGCCTGGCCGTGGGGGTACATCTCCTCCACGCTGGGCGCGAAGAGCAGGTGGCAGCCAGCGTCGAACAGCTTTTCCTGGTCCGCCGCGAGCGTACGCGGGTAGTTGTCCAGGTCCTCGTTGGGACCGAACTGCAGCGGATTGACGAAGATGCTGGCGACCACGAAGTCGGCGCGCTGGCCGGCTTTCTTCACCAGCGCGATATGACCGGCGTGGAGGTTGCCCATGGTCGGCACGAAACCGATGCGTTTGCCCTCGCCGCGCGCGCGGGCGACCGCGGCGCGCAGGTCGGCGATGGTCTTGACGACGTTCATGCGGAGAAACCGTGTTCGGCTGCGGGGAATTCGACGGCCTTGACCGCCTTGACGTAGCCGGCGATGGCCGCGGGGATGTCGCCGTGCTCGCGCATGAAGTTCTTCACGAACTTCGGCACGCGGCCGCTGAGCGACAGTCCGAGCATGTCATGCAGGACCAGCACCTGGCCGTCGGTATCGCTGCCGGCGCCAATGCCGATCACCGGGATCTGCACGGCCCGGGTAATGCGCGCGGCCAGTTCGCTGGGGACGCATTCGAGCAGCAGCATGGCGGCGCCGGCTGCTTCCAGCGACTTGGCATCCTCCAGCATCTGCTGTGCCTGGGCTTCTTCGCGCCCCTGCACCTTGTAGCCGCCGAACAGATTGACCGCCTGCGGGGTCAGCCCCATATGCGCGCACACCGGGATGCCGCGGTCGGCCAGCAGGCGGATCGACTCGGCCAGCCAGGCGGTGCCCTCGAGCTTGATCATGTGGGCGCCGGCCTGCATCAGCAGCGCCGAATTGTTCAGGGTCTGCTCGGTGGTCGCGTTGGCCATGAACGGCAGGTCGGCGACGATCATCGCGCCGCGGTTGCCACGCTTGACGCTGGCGGTGTGGTAGGCCATGTCGGCGACGGTGACCGGCAGGGTGCTGTCGTGACCTTGCAGGACCATGCCGAGCGAGTCGCCGATCAGCAGCATCTCGACGCCTGCATCGCAGGCCGTCTTGGCGAAGGTGGCGTCATAGCAGGTGAGCATGACGATCTTCTCGCCCTTCTGCTTGAGCCCTTGCAGCGTGGTCAGGGTTACGTCTGGCATGAATGCCGTCCTCTTCGAGCCTCGGAGGTCAGGATTGCCGGGCGGTGCACCGGAAGGGTGCTACGGCCGCAGGTGGCAGAGGGCGCTTATAGTCCCGGCGGCGGCAGAGTAAGTCAATCGCGAGTGTTACCTGCGCGTTACGTTCGTTACCGCGTCGGTGACACTCGTATTGACGAGCCGCTCCAGCCCGCGGAACGGGCAGGCCGCGAGCAGGTCGACGAGCCGTCGCCCATCGGCCAGCACCAGCTCCGGCGGAGCGATCTCGGCCAGCGGGTAGAGCACGAACGCCCGAGCCTGCATGTGATAGTGCGGAACCTGGAGGCGCGGCTGGTCGATCAGTCGCTCGCCGAACAGCAGGATATCCAGGTCCAGGGTGCGCGGGCCCCAGCGTTCGGCCTTGCGTTCGCGGCCCTGCGCCAGTTCGATGCGCTGCAGGGCATCGAGCAGCGCCAGCGGCTCGAGGTCGGTCTCCAGTGCCGCAACCGCGTTGACGTAGCGTGGCTGGTCGGCGGGCCCGAGCGGGTCGCTGGCATAGAGAGAGGAGACCGCAGCCAGCCTGCTCCCTGGCAGTTCGGCCAGCGCCTGCAGAGCACCACGCAGCTGCTGCTGGGGATCGGCCAGGTTGCTGCCCAGGCCGATGTAGACGCGCTCCATCTCAGTCGGCCGGGTTGGCGGCGTCGCCCGGCGTGCGGCGACGGCGACCGCCACGGCGGCGTTTCTTGGCCGCGCCGGCGTCATCCTTGCCGCTGAGGCCGCGGATCATGTTGCGCCGCTCGCTGTCGTTGGCTTCCTGATAGTCGGTCCACCAATCGCCAAGGCCGCCGGTCTTCTCGCCCGCGCTTTCGCGCAGCAGGAGAAAGTCGTAGCCAGCACGGAAGCGCGGATTCTCCAGAAGCTGGTCGGCACGGCGGCCCTGCCGGCGCGGCAGGCGTTCCTGCATGTCCCAGATCTCACGCATGGGGATGGTAAAGCGCTTGGGAATCGCGGTGCGCTGGCACTGTTCCCAGATGATGTCGTGGGCGGCTTCCTGCATCGCCGGAATCGGCGGCATGCCGCGGTCCTGCAGCTCCAGTACGCGGGCCGGCAGGGCAGGCCAGAGCAGCGCCGCGAAAAGGAACGCGGGCGTCACCGGCTTGCCCTGCTGGATGCGCAGGTCGGTATTGGCCAGCGCGTTGCGGATCAGCGTGCCGGCATACTCGGGGTTGCGCTCCAGCGCGGTGGCGCTGGCGGGGAACAGCGGCGCAAACAGGTCGTATTCGAGCAGCAGCTCGAAGGTCCGCTCGGCCTTGCCGCCGAGGAACAGCTTGAGCGTCTCGTCGAACAGGCGGGCCGAGGGGATGCCGTCGAGCAGCTCGGCCAGGTCGGCGATGGGCTCGGCACTGTGGCGTTCGATTTCGAAGTCGAGCTTGGCGGCGAAGCGCACCGCGCGGAGCATACGTACCGGGTCTTCCTGGTAGCGCTGCTCGGGATCGCCGATCAGGCGGATCAGGCGATTGCGGATGTCGTGCACGCCGCGGGTGTGGTCGAGGATGCGCTCGCTGGTCGGGTCGTAGTACAGCGCATTGATGGTGAAGTCCCGGCGCTGGGCGTCGTCCTCGAGCGTGCCGTAGACGTTGTCGCGCAGGATGCGCCCGCTCTCGTTGCGCGAGGCCAACTGGCTGGCATCCTCGTCGTCTTCTTCCGGGTGGTTGGCGCGGAAGGTGGCGACTTCGATGATCTCGCGGCCGAAGTGCACGTGGACGAGCTTGAAGCGCCGGCCGATCACGCGTGCGTTGCGAAACTCGGCGCGAACCTGTTCCGGGGTCGCACTGGTGGCGACGTCGTAATCCTTGGGATTGAGCTGCAGCAACAGATCGCGCACACAGCCACCCACGACATAGGCCTCGTAGCCGGCCTGCTGCAGGCGCTCGACCACGCTCACCGCATGACGGCTGATCTCGTTGCGATGCAGGGAATGCTGCCGGCTGGACAGAATTTCAGGTGTGCGACGGGGATGCGGGATGCGGCGCAGCGGAAGACGAAAAGACTGGAACAGCTTTTTCAGCATGAGGGGCAACTGTGTGGCGGAATGACGGGCCGGCGTCGCGAAAGCCGCGAAACCTGCGCGGATTCTAGCACCGGGACTGCCGGATGGTGAACGAAGCGCAGGGTAGTGTCAAAAAGCTTCGCGTGTAGCGTGACGAGGGTTCTGCCTGGTGCAACGCGGAAGGAAATGTCTGGACGGGGCGTGCGGAAGGAAACCGCGGAGCCAGATAGCACTGAGGGGAGCCGAAGCTCCCCTCTGAATAATGTCGCGTGCTTATTTATTGTTATTGGTCTTCTCAGGCGTTGCTGTTCTTGTTGTTCGCCTGTCCTTCGGGCCGTGGCCGTCGGGAACGCTCCCACAGTGGGAGCCAATAGCAAACGGATTTCTTTGGTCGCTGACGTTGCCTTGATCTTCGATCCAACCAGTGCAGGGCCTGCTCGATGCAGTTTTTGTTGTTCTCGGCCTGGTCGTGGGGCGAACCCCGTGGCATGTCCTCTCCAAAAGAATCAGTTAGCTGCGCCTCCGCCTTCTTGTCGTTGTTTTGCTGGAGCCGTTACGTCTTGTTCTTATTGTGGGATCTGCTTGTTATTGTTGTTGTGCCATTAGGTAAGCAGTTGCCGTGCCATTTTTAGGAAATCGTTATATTTCAATGAGTTGTGATTTCCAGGCTTGGCGGAAGGCAAGAAAAAACCGGGGCGTCGTTACCGATGCTCCCGGTTTTTGTTACGAGCGATGCGCCGGCGGTAACAAATTACCCGGCGGCGCTACTGGACTTGCGCCGCGGAATGCCCAGGCGCTGGCGGCGTTCCCACAGGCATTTGCGGCTGATGCCGAGCTTGCGCGCCAGTTCGGTCTCGGTCATGTGGTCCTGATGCTCGAGCACGAAATGCTGGAAGTAGTCCTCCAGCGAGAGATCCTCGGTCGGCTCGTTGCCACCGGCGATACCGCGGATGCCGCCGAGTGAATCTTCTTCGAACTCATCGTCCAGCTCGTCGAGTTCGATATCGATGCCCAGCAGCTCGGCGTCGATCTCCGGGCTCTCGCTCAGGATCGCCGCGCGCTCGATGGCGTTTTCCAGTTCGCGCACGTTGCCGGGCCAGGAGTAGTGACGAATCGCCTGTTCGGCGTCGCGCGAGAAGCGCATCTCGTCGCTGCTCATGCGTTCGCCCTGGCGCGCCAGGAACGCCTTGGCGATTTCGAGCACGTCGTTGCCGCGCTCGCGCAGCGGCGGCAGCTTGAGCGCGATCACGTGCAGGCGGTAATAGAGGTCTTCGCGGAACTGGCCGGTCTTGGCAAGGGTTTTCAGGTCGCGGTGGGTGGCGGCGATCAGACGCACATCGACCTTCTGCGACTGCACCGAGCCGACGCGGCGGATCTCACCTTCCTGCAGTACGCGCAGCAGGCGCGCCTGGGCTTCCAGTGGCAGTTCGCCGATTTCGTCGAGGAACAGGGTGCCGCCATCGGCTGCCTCGACCAGGCCGGCGCGACCGGCGCTGGCCCCGGTGAAGGCCCCCTTCTCGTGGCCGAACAGCTCGGATTCGATCAGGGTTTCCGGAATGGCCGCGCAGTTCACCGAGATCATCGGCGCCTTGGCCCGTCGCGAGAGATTGTGCAGTGCCCGCGCCACCAGTTCCTTGCCGGTGCCCGACTCGCCCTGGATCAGCACGTTGGAATCGGTGGGGGCGACCTTGCGGATCTTGCTGAACAGGTCCTGCATCGGTGCGCAGTGGCCGATGATGCCGATGTCGCCCTGTGCCGCGTCGCTTGGGGCGCTGCCATTGCCACGGCTCGGCTGAGCGAGGGCTGCGGCGCTCTGCTGATGATCCTGAAGGATGCGCGCCACGGTCTGCAGCATCTCGTCGTGGTCGAAGGGTTTGGCGATGTAGTCCACCGCGCCCATCTTCATGGAGTCCACCGCCGAGCGCAGGCTGGCGTAGCTGGTCATGATCAGCACCGGTGTGCCTTCGGCCAGTTTGATCAGTTCGGTGCCGGGTGCGCCGGGCAGTCGCAGGTCGCTGACGATGAGGTCGAAACCCGGGATGCTGTAGCGCTCCTGTGCTTCCTGCACCGAGCCGGCTTCGCTGACCTCGTACTGGTTGCGTTCGAAGAGGCGCCGCAGGGCTGAGCGGATGATGGTTTCGTCTTCGACGATCAGTATGTGTGACATCAGTACTCTCTCGACGGTCTGGAGGCAGAACCGGCGCCGGGCCGGTACGGCAGTCGCCTCTTCAACTTACGGCGTGTGACGCTTCGACATGCCGCGGCAGGGTGATGCGAAAACGGGTGCCGCGTTGCGTTTCCGGGTCAGCCGGGCTGTCGATATCGATCTGGCCATAATGCTCTTCAATGATCGAATAGACCAGCGCGAGGCCCAGGCCCGTGCCTTCGCCCGGGTCCTTGGTGGTGAAGAACGGCTCGAACAGGCGGTCCTGGATCTCTTTCGGAATGCCGCTGCCTTCGTCCTCCACGGTCAGATAGACCGTCTGCTCGGCCACTTCGCTGGTCACCCGGATCACGCCACCGGGCGGCGATGCGTCGCGGGCGTTGGACAGCAGGTTGATCAGCACCTGCGCCAGGCGTTGCGGGTCCCCCTCGGCCACATGATCGGGATGGCACAGGTTGAGGAACTGCACCTCGGTGCGGTTGCGGTTGAGCGAGAGCAGGCCGATGGCGTCCTGGGTGACCTGTGCCAGGCTCACCGGATAGAGCTGGTGCTGGCGTTCGCCGGCATGGGCGAAGCTCATCAGCGACTGCACGATGCGCGACACGCGCTTGGTCTGCTCGATGATCTGCGCGCTGATTTCGACGATCTCGCCATCGCCTTCGCGCTCGTCCCGCAGGTTCTGCGCCAGACAGGCGATGCCGGTGATCGGGTTGCCGATTTCGTGCGCCACGCCGGCGGCCAGGCGGCCGATGCTGGCCAGACGCTCGGAATGCACCAGGCGGTCTTCCAGCTGCTGGGTCTCGGTCAGGTCCTCGACCAGCAGGACCAGGCCGCTGTTGCCGGGCGCCAGCGGCTCGGCGATGGCTGCCTTGTGCAGGTTGAGGCAGCGGCGATGGCCGTTGTGCGCCAGGCGCTGCTTGTGCAGGTGTTCGTCGGGCTGCTCGATGAAGTCGCCCAGCAGGCTGCGCCAGGGTTCGGCGATGGTCGACAGGCGCGAGCCGACGACCTGCAGCGCGGGAATTTCGGTCAGCTCTTCGAGGGCGCGATTCCACATGAGAATTTCCTGATCCTTGGCCAGCGAGCAGACCCCCATGGGCAGCTCCTGCAGCGTCTGCCGGTGATAGCGGCGCAGCGCGTCGAGTTCGGCGGCCAGGCCGGTCAGGCGCGAGTGATACTCCTCCAGGCGGTTCTCGATGAAGTGGATGTCTTCGGTGATGTAGCCCTCGGCGCCGTTCTTGTACGGCAGGAAGTTCTCGACGATATCCTGGGCCACGCTGGGCCCCATCAGCCCGGACAGGTTGGCTTCGATGCGATCACGCAGACGGCGCAGGGCATAGGGGCGGTGCTCGTCGAACGGCAGCTGCAGATCGCGCAGTGCCTGCTCCACTTCGCGCTGCGCGGTCTTGGCGCCCAGGGGCTTGGCCAGCTGGGTGGCGAACTCCTGTGGCGAGGCGGCCATCAGTTCACGCCGCTGCGGCCGGCGCACGTTTTCCACCGCACAGGCCTCGGCGGCGCTCTGCTCCTCGGGGCTGGTCTCGCTGAAGATCGAGAACAGCGAGAAGGCCAGCACGTTGACCGCCAGCGAAGCGATTGCCGCCAGGTGCCAGCTGGTGTCGTCGAGTACGTAGACCACATTGAACAGCGGGATATAGAAACCATCCAGATTGCCCACCAGGGGCAGCAGCATGGTCACCATCCAGACGCCGATGCCGGCCAGCAGGCCGGCTATGTAGCCGCGGCGGTTGGCGGTCGGCCAGTAGAGCACCGAGAGCACGCCCGGCAGGAACTGCAGGGTGGCAACGAAGGCGACGATGCCCAGGTTGGACAGGTCCTGCTCGGCGCCGAGCAGCAGGTAGAACCCGTAACCGGCAAGGATGATGGCGAAGATCAGGCTGCGTCTGGTCCATTTCAGCCAGCGGTAGATGTTGCCCTCGCTGGAGGGTTGATAGAGCGGCAGCACCAGATGGTTGAGCGCCATGCCGGACAGCGCCAGGGTGCTGACGATGATCAGCCCGCTGGAGGCCGACAGCCCGCCGACGAAGGCCAGCAGCGCCAGGGTTTCGCTCTGTGCGGTGAGGCCGAGGCCGAGGGTGAAGTATTCGGGGTTGGTGCTGACGCCCAGCTTAAGGCCGGCCCAGAGGATCAGCGGCACGGCCAAACTCATCAGCAGCAGGTACAGCGGCAATCCCCAGCTGGCGCTGACCAGCCCGCGCGGGTTGAGGTTCTCGGTGAACGTCATGTGATACATGTGTGGCATGACGATGGCCGAGGCGAAGAACACCAGCAGCAGGGTGCGCCACGGGCCTTCCTGCAGCGGCGTGTGCAACGCCTGCAGCGCCGACTGGTTCTGCAGCAGCCAGATCTCCAGCTGGTGCGGGCCGCCGAAGACCACGTACAGGGCGTACAGGCCGATGGCACCGAAGGTCACCAGCTTGACGATCGATTCGAAGGCGATGGCGAACACCAGCCCTTCGTGCTTCTCCCGCGTGGCGATGTGGCGGGCACCGAAGAGGATGGTGAACAGCATGATCATCAGGCAGTAGCCCAGCGCCACGCGCTCCTGCAGCGGCTCGAGGGTCAGGATGCCGATGGCGTCGGCGACGGCCTGGATCTGCAGGGCCAGCAGCGGCAGCATGCCGATCAGCATGACGATGGTGGTCAGCGCGCCGCTCCAGGTGCTGCGGAAGCGGAAGGCCACCAGGTCGGCCAGCGACGACAGCTGATAGGTACGCGTGATGCGCAGGATCGGGTAGAGCAGCACCGGCGCCAGCAGAAAGGCGCCGCACACGCCGAGATAGGTGGCGAGAAACCCATAGCCATACTGGTAGGCCAGGCCCACGGTGCCATAGAAGGCCCAGGCGCTGGCGTAGACGCCGAGCGAGAGGGTGTAGGTCAGCGGGTGGCGGATGATCCAGCGCGGGATCAGCCCGCGATCGCTGACCCAGGCCACGCCGAACAGCATGAACAGGTAGGCGGCGCTGATCAGGATTAGGTGGCTCAGGCTAAAGCTCGTCTGCATCACGCTGGCTCTGGAGAATGAAGGTCACCACGATCAGGATCAGCCACAGCAGATAGGGCCGATACCAGGCACCGTTGGGGTCGATCCACCAGTCCATGATGGCGGGGGAGAACAGGTAGATCCCCACCACCAGGAGCAGCACCAGTCGGTAGATATACATGCCGGGTCTCGTGTCGGAAGTGAGGGCGATGGTAGAGCAGCGGCACGCGGCAAGCCACCAGCGGCAGGCAAAAGCTCGCCTCGGGTAGTTCGATCCATGCGTGGCTCAGCGCAGCTGGGCTTCGGCGAGGGTGCGGACCCGCGGGATGCGTGCTGCATTCCAGTGGGCAACGGCCCAGCCGAGAATGTCCGCTGGCAGCGCGCCGTCCAGTTCCGCTGGCGGTTGCTGGCCAAGGGCACGCAGCGCGCGAAGCAGCAGAGGGCTGGCCTCCTGGGCCTGCAGCGGTGGCGAGCGATAGCTCTTGCCGAGCTTGTGTCCGTCCGGCTGGATGATCAGCGGCAGGTGCAGGTAGCGTGGTTGTGGCAGGCCGAGGACTTCCTGCAGATAAAGCTGGCGCGGCGTCGAATCGAGCAGGTCGGCGCCACGCACCACATCGGTGACACCTTGCCAGGCGTCATCCAGTACCACGGCCAGCTGATAGGCAATCAGGCCGTCGCGGCGGCGAATGACGAAATCGCCGACCTCGCGGCCCAGATGCTGGCGGAACTCGCCTTGCACACGATCGATGAAGACGTATTCACGATTGGGTACGCGCAGGCGGATGGCAGCATCCTCGAGGCTGCGACCGGCGGCGCGGCAGAAGCCGGGGTAGGGGCCCGGGTAGCCTTCGAGCTGCTTGCGCGAGCAGGTGCACGCATACGCCTGGCCTTCATCCAGCAGCCGTTCGATGGCGTCCCGATACGCAGCGTGACGTTCGCTCTGGCGCAGCATGTCGCCGTCCCATTCGAAGCCGTAGCTCTGCAGCGTCTCGACGATGGCCCGCTGGGCGCCGGGCATCTCCCGTGGCGGATCGATGTCTTCCATGCGCAGCAACCAAAGGCCGCCGACCGAACGGGCGTCGAGATAGGAAGCGAGGGCCGCGATCAGCGAGCCGAAGTGCAGGTAGCCGCTGGGGGTCGGTGCAAAGCGACCGATGTAGCGTGCGGGCTGGGGCGGAGCGGAGGAGGACATGGCGGGCCGGCGCGATCGGTGATGGCGAGGCGGATGAAACGGTGCAGGGCCTGGAAATGAAGCGGGGCGCCGTAGCGCCCCGTTCGGGATCAGGAACCGATCTGCTTTTCCTTGATCTCCGCCAGCGTCTTGCAATCGATGCAGAGGGTGGCGGTGGGGCGCGCTTCCAGGCGACGGATGCCGATTTCGACACCGCAGGAATCGCACCAGCCGTATTCGTTGTCTTCGATCAGCTGCAGCGTCTCGTCGATCTTCTTGATCAGCTTGCGCTCGCGGTCGCGGGCGCGCAGTTCCAGGCTGAACTCTTCTTCCTGACTGGCGCGGTCGGCCGGATCCGGGAAGTTGGCAGCTTCGTCCTGCATGTGGTGCACGGTGCGATCGACCTCTTCCATCAGCTCCTGCTTCCACTTGTTCAGGATGCCGGTGAAGTGGGCGCGCATCTTGTCGCTCATGTATTCCTCGCCCTGGCTTTCCTTGTAGGGCTCGAAGGCGCGAATCAGTTGCTTGCTCGACGGTGTTTCTTTGGTAATGGGCATGGATGAACGCCTCTCGCTATGTCCATTGCGCAGGATGATTTGTCCCTTGCCGGCCCGTGCCGGCCCTGCGGCTGCAAGCGGGCGAACTTACCAGATCGGCTCGGGGTGCGCTACTCCCCTTTCCAACAGTGGCTGCAGCGGCTTCGGGACCTTGGGTAGAATTCACGTTTTGTTCTCAACAGGAAGGTCAGATGACCTCGTCGTACAGCGCACGCAGTCGCGCAATCGAACCTTTCCACGTCATGGCGCTGTTGGAGCGGGCCAATCAGCTCCAAGTTCAAGGCCACGACGTCATTCACCTGGAAATCGGCGAGCCGGACTTCACCACCGCCGCGCCCATCGTCGCCGCGGGACAGGCCGCGCTAGCGGCCGGGCACACCCGCTACACCTCCGCCCGTGGCCTGCCACAGCTGCGCGAGGCGATTGCCGGCTTCTATGCCCAACGCTATCGATTAAGCATTGACCCCGAACGGATCCTGATTACTCCCGGCGGCTCCGGTGCGCTGCTGCTGGCCTCCAGCCTGCTGGTGGATCCGGGCAAGCACTGGCTGCTGGCCGATCCGGGTTATCCGTGCAACCGGCACTTCCTGCGACTGGTGGAAGGCGCCGCGCAGCTCGTGCCGGTCGGCCCCGAGATGCGCTATCAGCTGACCCCTGAACTGGTCGAGCGCTATTGGGATCGCGACAGCGTTGGCGCGTTGGTGGCATCGCCGGCCAACCCCACCGGGACGCTGCTCGAGCGGCCCGAACTGGCCGCCCTTTCGGCGGCGCTGAAGGAGCGCGGCGGCCACTTGGTGGTCGACGAGATCTATCACGGGCTGACCTACGGCACGGATGCGGCCAGCGTGCTGGAAGTCGATGACGAGGCCTTCGTGCTCAACAGCTTTTCCAAGTACTTCGGCATGACCGGCTGGCGCCTGGGCTGGCTGGTGGCACCGCCGGCGGCCGTGCCCGAGCTGGAAAAGCTGGCACAGAACCTATACATCAGCGCGCCAAGCATGGCCCAGCACGCGGCGCTGGCCTGTTTCGAGCCGGCGACGCTGGAGATCCTCGAGGCGCGTCGCGGCGAGTTTGCCCGGCGTCGGGACTTCCTGCTGCCAGCCCTGCGCGAGCTGGGCTTCGGCATCGCGGTCGAGCCGCAGGGAGCCTTCTATCTGTATGCAGACATCAGCGCCTTCGGCGGCGACGCCTATGGGTTCTGCCAGCACATGCTGGAAACGGAGTACGTCGCCATCACGCCGGGACTGGACTTTGGCCGTCACCAGGCCGGCCATCATGTGCGCTTCGCCTACACGCAGGATCTGCCGCGCCTGGAACAGGCCGTCGAGCGCATCGCCTGCGGCCTGCGTAGCTGGCGACCCTGATGCGCTTCGCGCAACCGCTGGAGCGGGGCCGTCTGGTCAGGCGCTACAAGCGCTTTCTCGCCGATATCGTCACCGACGAGGGCGAGGCGATGTGCATCCACTGTCCCAACACCGGCTCGATGCTCAACTGCATGAGCGAGGGCGCGCGGGTGTGGTTCCAGCGCAGCAGCGATCCTCGACGCAAGCTGCCCGGCACCTGGGAGCTGGTGGAGACGCCGCAGGGGCGATTGGCCTGCGTGAACACCGCGCGCGCCAATCCTCTGGTCGAGGAAGCATTGCTGGGCGGACAGATCGCCGAGCTGGCCGGCTTCTCGGCGCTCAAGCGCGAAGTGGCCTATGGCGTGGAGAACAGTCGCGTGGACTTTCGCCTCGAGTTCGACGGCGGGCCGGCCTACGTTGAGGTCAAGAGCGTCACCCTGGGGTTCGCCGACACAGCAGTGGCGGCGTTCCCTGATGCCGTGACGCTGCGCGGTGCACGGCATCTGCGCGAACTGGCGGCGCTGGCGCGCGCCGGGGTGCGCGCGGTGCAGCTGTACTGCGTCAATCTGAGCGGCGTGGACGCGGTCCGTCCGGCCGAGGAGATCGATCCGGGTTACGCCGCTGCGCTGCGCGACGCGGTGGCGGCAGGTGTCGAGGTGCTTGCCTACGGGGTCGAGCTGTCCCCCGTGGAGCTTCGGGTCGGCGCACGTTTGCCGGTGTTGCTCTGAAGGTCGGCAGCCGGGACGTGGAAAAAAATTCTATCCGGCCGGGAACAAAGTGCCTTTCGTCTGGCCTCAACGTGGCTGGAAACCACATCCATCATGCACGGGCAGGCTCTGCTCCGCCGCTTGAGCCGGCGTCAAGATGCGCTCCTGCCTGTTTCGATGGGACCTGCGGCGACACCGCGCACGCGTGCGTGATGCCGTGGCTAGAACCATTTTCGGACGTTCGCGCTGGCCGCGAACGTCGTCGATGAGGCGACAAAGAATGCGAATCCTCGTTTGCGGTGCTGGTGGCCAAGTTGGTCGTGAGCTGGTGGAGCGGGCGTCACGTTTCGGACTGGATGTGCTGGCCCCGGCGCGGGCACAGCTGGACATCGCCAAGCCTGAGCAAGTGGCCGACGCGATGCGTCAGCGTCCCGAGCTGATCATCAACGCGGCCGCCTATACCCATGTGGATAATGCCGAGTCCCATGGCGAGCAGGCGTATGCGGTCAATCGCGACGGTCCGCGTCACCTGGCCGAGGCTGCCAAGCACGCGGGTGTTCCGCTGTTTCACATTTCCACCGACTACGTGTTCTCGGGCAAAGCCACCCGGCCTTATACCGAAAGCGACGAGACCGGTCCGACCGGCGTCTACGGCGCGAGTAAACTGGCCGGTGAAGAGGCGATCCGCAGCTGTCTGCCGGCTCATCTGATCCTGCGCACCAGCTGGGTGTATGGCGTACATGGGCATAACTTCGTCAAGACCATGCTGCGCCTGGCGCGCCAGCGTGATGCGCTGGGTGTGGTGAGCGACCAGATCGGCTGTCCGACTCAGGCCGGCAGCATCGCCTCGGTGCTGCTCGAGCTGGCCCGGCGCTATGCGGACGGTGCGGAACTCGCCTGGGGCGTCTACCACTACAGCGGCGCGCCTGCCTGCTCCTGGTACGACTTCGCCGTCGAAATCTTCCGTCAAGGTGAAGCGGCCGGGCTGATCGCCAGGCAGCCCGAGGTATCGCCGATCATGACGGCGCAATATCCGACGCCGGCCAGGCGACCGGCCTGGTCCGTGCTCGATTGCAGTCGATTCGAGGCAGCGTTCGGTCTTGCCCCGCACCGCTGGCAGGAAGACCTGGCCGATGTGCTGGCAATTCTGCGCCAGCAGGAGGCAAATGCGGTCAAGCGGGAGCGGACCTTCCGCGCCTGACCCGGTGGCGGTACTCGGACCGCCGGTGCGATCTCCCTGCCCAGCGTGTATTCTTGCGCCCCCCGCGCCAAGGCGTGGCCTGACGTTCGGCTCTCGGAGGGCACATGGTAGTGGTATTGGCGATCCTGCCGATCTTCGGTCTGATCACGCTTGGATATCTGTTCGGTTGGCGTCAGTGGCTAACCAATGAAGGTGCTGCCGGGCTGGCCAGCGTCACCTTCAAGCTGTTCATGCCAGCGGTGTTGTTCACCGGTATCGCGCGCGCCGAGCTGAGCGATGGCATGTCGCCGATGCTCCTGCTGGGCTATTTCGTGCCGGTGCTGCTGGTTTTCCTGTTGGTCAACCTGGCCGCTCACCGCCGCGCCGGGCGGGCCACGCCGCTTGGTCTCACGGCCGCCTACTCGAACAATGTGCTGGTCGGCATCCCGCTGGTGACGACGCTGCTCGGCGCCGAGAGCCTGGTATACGTGTTCGCCATCCTGGTGTTCCACAGCCTGGTGTTGTTTTCGCTGCAGAGCTTCTATGCGGCGCTCGGTGATGGCGACAAGGTCAGTGTTCCAGCGTTGTTGAAGAACCTGGCCAACCCGCTGATCGTCGGCCTGCTGCTGGGGGCTCTGCTGAATCTCTCCGGCCTGGAACTACCCGAGCCGCTCTGGCGAATCGCCGGTTGGCTGGCGCAGGCGGCGCTGCCCTGCGCGCTGATGGTGCTGGGCATCAGTCTGTCGCGTTATCGGCTGCGGCCAAGCGCTTCGGTACTGCTGCTGACCCTAATCAAGCTGGCGCTGTTCCCGGCCCTTGTCTGGTGGCTGAGCGGTATGCTGCCGGGGCTGAATCAGGATGCGCGAAACGTGCTGGTGCTGCTTGCCGCCTGCCCCAGCGGGGTCAATGTGCTGGCCTTCGTGAAACATTCCGACGACACCCGCGCGGTCAGCTCGACGGTCTTCCTTTCCACCGTGGCGGCGGCGGTCAGCCTGCCGCTCTGGATGCTGCTGGCCGCAGGCTGACGGCGCCGTCCCCGTCTACCCCGGTCGGATTTCGTCGAACGGCCTGGAGCCAGGGCTGTCACAAAATCACAGACTTGGAAAAACGGGAGAGAACGGCATGCTGAAATTCATTGGCGGAACCGCGGGCATCATCTTCATCATCGGCCTGATCGTGGTGATCGGGATCTTCAAGCTGCTGTTCTGACGGGACGGGGCTTTAAAAGGGCTGCTCGGCGCGTGCCGGGCGGCCCTTTTTTTCGTTTACTTGCTACCGCCCTGTTCCTGGCTTCCGCTAGCCATGATGTCCTCAAGGCGCAGGCCAGTCAGGCCGTGGATGGTGCGCCAGAGATAGAAGAAGATCGCCATCATCATCAGCATGCTGGGAATGGCGATCATCGGATAGCTGAGCAGCGTCATGCGGCCCAGTTCGGCATTGAACGCCTCGCTGCCTGCCGGGCTGTTGACGATCCACTTGGCCAGCACGTAGTTCATGAAGGACGAGAAGAAGAAGGTGCCGCTGAGCAGGTAGGTAGCCCGCAACAGGCGTGTCTCGAAGTGTTCGGTCTGGCCGTTGCGCTCGAGCTGTTCGTGGATCTTGTCCACGTTGAGTACCTTGGGGTTGTACAGCAGCGTGCGGATGAGCGGGTAGCGGGTGCGCGTGGAGGCCAGTACCGCGATCCCGATGATGCCCGGCACCGCCGCTTCCTTGATCGCCAGCCACTGGGTGTCCAGCTGCAGCAGGCCGATGCCGCCGGTCAGTAGCACGCTGATCAGGCCGAGCAGTGCGATCCAGTTGAACTTGCGATATCTGGCCAGCTCCCAGAGCCCCCAGCCCAGCGGGAAGGCCAGGGCGAGCAGCAGGGCACCGTCGGCGCCGAGGCGGTCTTCGCCGCTGAGTTTCATCAGGATCAGCGAGGGGATCAGGATACTGACGGCCAGGTCGATCAGCGGGCGCGGTTTATGTTCGGCGCGGGTATGGGCAGTTTCGGTCATGACATCGGATAGGTCGGAAGAGGGCTGCATGATCGCCTGTGTGGCGCGTCTTCGCCAGACCATCTTGGTCGATATGGGGTGTCGTAGTGTTTCCCGATCCGCCGTCGGCTCAACGGATCGGCGCTTCGCGGCGTCGATTGCGCCACTGGTCGAATTCGAAGACCAGCACGACCACCATGGCCAGGGCGAACGGCAGCAGCAGATAGAAGCCGCGAAAGACGATCAGTGCCGCCAGCACGTCGACCTTGGGCACCTCCGGCAATGCCGAAAGGAACGTCAGCTCCAGCACGCCAAGCCCTCCGGGTGCGTGGGACAGCAGCGCGAGCGAGAAGGACGCGAGAAACACCCCGAGCACCGTGAGATAACCCGGATTGTGTTCGGCCGGTAGCGCGAAATAGATGATCGCCGCCGCACAGAGCAGTTCCAGCGGGCCGGCCAGCAGCTGCCGACCGACGATCGGCAGGCGCGGATACTGAATGTGCCATTTGCCCAGCCGCCAGGGCGGCAACTGGCGCCACGCACCGAAAACGTAGAGTGCGATCAGCGCCAGCAGCCCGCAGCCGATGGCCAGGGACACCCAACCGGCGCTGTGGACCAGGCGATCGAGCAGCTGAGGCTTGAGGATCAGCACGACGCCGGCTGCCAGCAGCGTGCCGAGGGTGAAGGTCAGCGAACAGAAGACGATCAGAATGCCGATTTCCTGCGGCGTCAGGCCCTTGCTGCGATACGCCCGATAGCGCACCAGCGCGCCGGAGAACACCGACGCGCCAATGTTGTGCGCCAGCGCATAGGTGGTGAACGAGCAGAGCGCGATGAACCACCAAGAAATCGTCTTGCCCAGATGGGCCATGGCAATGCGGTCATACCAGGCCAGCGCGACATAAGCGCCCAGCGTCGACAGTGCCGCGAGCAGCCAGCCCCGGGCGCCGATGGCTCGCAGGCTGTCGGCCAGCTCGGTCAGCGAGATATTGCGAACCTCGTGGTACAGCAAGTAGCCGGACAGCAGCACAGCCGAGACCCCAACGAGGGTCCAGGCGACATCGCTCTTCTTCATCATCGGCGGGTCATCATCCCATGGCTCCTTCGGACGAAACGGCGCGCGCTCGGATGGGCGTATCGAGGCCTTGGCCGTTTCTTCGACTCGTCCAGTAATCGGCAGCGGCCGGCCAGTTTTGTTCAGTTTCCGACCACTGGGCCTTGTTTCCGGCAACGTCCCCCGCCCCAGCTTGTCGATTGCAGACCTGGCTACTGGAGAACGGCATGACTGACATTCCTCGCGATGATCATCTGGAAAGTTCGCTGGCGCTGCTGGGCGAAGGTTATCCCTTCATCCGCGATCGCTGCCAGCGCCTGCACAGCAATGTTTTTCAGGCGCGTCTGCTGATGCAGAACACCATCTGCCTGAGCGGGGAGCAGGCGGCGCGCCTGTTCTATGACGAGCGCCACTTTCAGCGCGCGCAGGCGATGCCGCGGATGCTGAAGAAGACGCTGCTCGGACAGGGTGGCGTCCAGGGGCTCGATGGCGAGGCGCATCGCCATCGCAAACGCATGTTCCTGCAGCTGCTGGACGCCGCGGCTGTCGACGAGCTGGTCGGCCTGACCGAGCGGAGCTGGCGTCAGGCGATCGGCCAATGGCAGGCACAGGGCGAAGTCCAGCTGCTCGGTGAAGTGCAGATGCTGCTCACCGACAGTGTCTGCCGCTGGGCTGGAGTGCCGTTGCCATCCGCCGAGCGTGAGCTGCGCCGTGACCAGCTGGCGCAGATGATCGACGGCGCGGGCGGCATCGGACCCCGGCACCTGGCGGCGCGCAAGGCTCGTCGCGAGGCCGAGGCCTGGACGCAGCACCTGATCGAGCAGGTGCGTGCCGGTGAGCTGCAGGGCGACCCGACCCGGGCACTCATGGTCGTGGCGCATCACCGGGACCTGGACGGCAAACCGCTGGACAGCCGTATCGCGGCGGTCGAGCTGCTCAATCTGTTGCGCCCGACGGTTGCGGTGGCCTACTTCATCACTTACGCCGCCCTTGAGTTGCTGGCGCATCCGCACTGGTGCGAACGGTTGCGCGCCGAGGACGAACTGCTCGAGCCTTTCGCCCAGGAGGTGCGCCGGCTGCACGCGTTCTTCCCGTTCACGGCCGCGCGGGTGCGGGAAGGCTTCGATTGGCAGGGCCATCACTTCCCGGCCGGCACGCGCGTGATGCTGGACCTCTGGGGCACCAATCGCGAGGCGAGTCGCTGGACTGACCCCGAGGCCTTTCAGCCGGAACGCTTCGTTGACTGGGCGGGCGATGCCTTCAGTTTCGTGACTCAGGGTGGTGGCGATCCCGCGCAGGGGCATCGCTGCCCGGGCGAGCGGCTGGCGATCGAACTGCTCAAGCTCGCGCTACGTATGCTGACTCGGGAGATGGACTATGCAGTGCCGGCACAGGACCTGCGGATCGACCTGTCGCGGATGCCGGCGAAACCGGAAAGCGGGCTGCTGATCAGCGATGTGAGGCCGCGGGCGTCCTGATCCTGAGCCGCCGGCACGTCATCATTCGGCGTGCTCGGCCTGCTTGACGCGAACCCAGTGGTCGATCAGCTCGCGCAGATGGGACAGCTCCACCGGCTTGGCCATGTGACCGTCCATGCCGGCCTCTCGGGCACGTTCGCGGTGCTCGCTGAGGATATGCGCGGTGAGCGCGACCACCGGGGTACGCGGCCGGGCATTGTGCGCTTCCCACTCGCGCAACTGGTGCGTGGCCTGGAAACCGTCGAGCACCGGCATCTCACAATCCATCAGCACCAGGTCGTACGGCTGAGCCTTGATCGCCTCCAGCGCTTCCTCGCCGTTGCAGGCAGTATCCGGTTGCAGGTTGAGCTTGTTCAGCATGCCGCGGATGACCTTGGTGGAAATGCTGTTGTCCTCGGCAACCAGGATGCGGAAGTCACTGGGGACCTCCAGCGGAGGCAAGGGCTGCGCTGTGGGGCTCGGCCGGTGCTGGCTGCCTGCCTGGCGTTGCGCGAGTTCGTCGGCCAGAGTGGTCTTGAGGGTGTAGCCGGCCACCGGTTTGGCCAGGATGCGCTTGATCCCGGCATTGCGGGCGATGATCTTGCTCGGCGCGCTACTCATGCCGGTGAGCATGATCAGCAGAATGTCGTGGTTGAGGCTGGAGTCCTCCTTGATCTTGCTCGCCAGCTGCATGCCGGTCATTCCCGGCATGTCCTGGTCGAGCAGGACCACGTCGAAGTACTCCTTCAGGTGGGCTTTGGTCCGTAGCAGGGCCAGCGCTTCCTTGCCCGAGGCGACCGCGCTCACATCCAGGCCCCAGCCGCTGCACTGCTGCAGCAGTACCTTGCGGCAGGTGTCGTTGTCGTCGACGATCAGCAGGCGCGTGCCCTGCAGCGGGCCGTCCAGGTCCGCGTTGTTCTGTGCCAGACCCTCGCCGGCCAGGGGCAGGCTGATCCACAGCGTATTGCCTTGGCTGGCCCCGGTCTGGATGCCGAAGTCGCCATCCATCAGCTGGACCAGCTGGCGCGCGATGATCAGGCCGAGCCGCCCGCCATGCCGCGTCGCCGCGAGGAAGTCATGGCTGTCTACCGCGGCGTTGAGCAGCGCGTCGCGCTCGTAGGCCTCCAGCGGACGGCCGCTGTCCTGGACGGTGATGCGCAGTCGCGGACTCTCCGTCGGCCCGTCGACCGCCGCGATCAGCAGCACCTCGCCTTCGTCGGTCTGCTTGAAGGCATTCTCCAGCAGGTTCAGCAGGGTCTGCCGCAGGCGGGTCGGGTCACCGGTGACCACTTGCGGCAACTGCGGCTGGATAAAGCTGATCAGCTCGACCTTCTGCTGCTCGGCCTTGGCGCGGAAGATGCTCAGGCAGTCCTCGATCAAGGCATTGAAGTCGAACTGCACCTCGTCCAGTTCGATCTGGCCGGACTCCAGCTTGGAGATATCGAGGATTTCGTTGATCAGGTTGAGCAACTCGTTGCCGGAGCTGTGAATCGTCTGGACGTAGTCGCGTTGCTTGGCCGACAGCGAGGTGCCCAGCAGCAATTCGCTCATGCCCAGCACGCCGTTCATGGGCGTACGCAGCTCATGGCTGATCTTCGACAGGAAATCGGCCTTGGTCTTCAGCTCGGCAGTGCTGACTGCCGCAGCGGTGTACTGGCTGCGGCTGTCCGACTGCCGTTGCCGCTGCCGTTCGAGCAGGGCGAAGCTGAGCAGCAGCCCCGCCAGCGTCGCGAGACTGAAGAGCCCGCCAGTGAGCCAGCCCGGATCGAGCTGATCGAAGCCCAGCAGCATTGGCATGAAGAACACCATCCCGAGCGCGAACAGCGTCGTCCCGGCTACCACCAGGCGGGCCGGTTTGTAGCCTTGCCGCCAGTGATAACTCGCCACGGCCAGCACGCTGCACGCCGCCGCCAGCACCAGCGAGTAGATCAGCCAGCTGTACCAGGGCCATTGAGCAAGCAGGATGCTGGCGGCCAGCGCCAGCACCAGGTTGAGTTCGATGCCCAGCAGCCAGGTGATCCAGGTGCGCCCGCGCTGATTGAAGAAGCCCAGCGTGTAGCCGAGCAGGGCGCAGCTCGCGGCCAGGGCCGAGAAATCGGCGATCAGCGGCTGGCTGTAGGTCAACCAAGGCAGCCATATGGCCAGCACGCCGAGGTTGGCCGTGGCGCAGCTCAGCAGCGCACCGTGCAGCAGGCTGAGCCAGATATGGGTGCAGCTGAGGGTGTAGGCGAAGCGCAGCAGGTTGTAGAGCGCCAGCAGCGCGAGCGCGCCGAACAGCGCACCGAACAGATAGGCCGGCTTGTTCTGGTTCACCAGTCCCGCTTCGTCGATGGTCTTGAACCAGGTCATCAGTGGGTGACTGGACTGCAGGCGGATGTAGGCCTCACGTGGCTGGCCATCGTTGGGCAGGCTGAACAGGTAGGCGCGGCTGGGCAGAGGACGCTCGCTGATCGGGCGCATGTCGCCGGTCGCTGTGTGGCGCTCCAGTCGGCCGTCGCGCAGCAGATAGAAGTCCAGATACTGCGCGCGTGGTGCGAACATCCAGAGCCACTTGGGCTTGGTCAGTGGCGGCAGGCTGACCTGCAGCCAGACCGCCCGATCGCTGGCCGGTGCGCTGTAGAAAAGTTTGTCCAGGCGCTGGAACAGCGCGCGCTGGGAAACCACTTCATCCAGCGTGAGGCCGCCGGACTGGTCGATCAGCAGGCGCCAGTTCTGTGGTACGGAATCAGCGGAAAGCGTGGCGGAGGCCGGCGAAGGGGCAATGGAAGCCTGGGCCGACAGCGGGATCAGGTTGATCAGCAGCAGGCCGAAGATGACAGCTATGGCAATCCGGAGCCGACCCACTAGAGAAGTCCGTTCATGAGTGTGACGGCGGATTATAGCCATGCCGCAGCCGGCCTGTAATGCGTGCGACGGCGATAAAACCTGGCGCCGCACGCATTCCTGATGACAGGCTGAGCTTAACCCTCGCCGCGCTCGCGGGTGATGGCGCGGTAGCCGATGTCCTTGCGGTAGAAACAGCCATTCCAGCGGATCTTTTCCGCCAGGCGGTAGGCCTGCTGCTGTGCCTCGGACACGCTACGGCCGATAGCGGTGGCACAGAGTACGCGGCCGCCGGCAGTGACTACCTGACCCTCGGCATTCAAAGCGGTGCCCGCGTGGAACACCTTGCCATCCAGCTTGGCTGCTTCGTCCAGTCCCTCGATCACGTCGCCCTTGGCATAGTCGCCCGGGTAGCCGCCGGCAGCCAGTACCACACCGACGGTCGGTCGCGGATCCCAGGTCGCCTCGACCTTGTTCAGCGCCTTGGCCAGCGCGGCCTCGACCAGCAGCACCAGGCTGGACTCCAGGCGGCACATGATTGGCTGGGTTTCCGGGTCGCCGAAGCGGCAGTTGAACTCGATGACCTTAGGCTTGCCGGCCTTGTCGATCATCAGCCCGGCATAAAGGAAGCCGGTGTAGACGTTGCCTTCGGCGGCCATGCCGCGCACGGTCGGGTAGATCACCTCATCCATCACGCGCTGGTGTACCTCGGCAGTGACCACCGGAGCCGGCGAATAGGCGCCCATGCCGCCGGTATTCGGGCCGCTGTCGCCGTCGCCGACGCGCTTGTGGTCCTGGCTGGTGGCCATCGGCAGCACGTGCTCGCCGTCGACCATGACGATGAAGCTGGCCTCTTCGCCATCGAGGAACTCCTCGATCACCACCCGCGCCCCGGCGTCGCCGAAGGCATTGCCGGAGAGCATGTCACGCACGGCGTCCTCGGCTTCGGCCAGGGTCATGGCGACGATCACACCCTTGCCGGCCGCCAGGCCGTCGGCCTTGATAACGATCGGTGCGCCCTTTTCGCGCAGATAGGCCAGCGCCGGTTCGACTTCGGTGAAGTTCTGATAGTCGGCGGTCGGAATGGCGTGACGCGCCAGGAAATCCTTGGTGAAGGCCTTGGAGCCTTCCAGCTGCGCGGCGGCAGCGGTGGGGCCGAAGATGTCCAGCCCGCGCGAGCGGAACAGGTCGACCACGCCTTTGACCAGCGGCGCTTCCGGTCCGACGATGGTCAGCTGCACGTTGGCCGCGGCAAAGTCCGCCAGTTGCTCGATGGCCAGCACGTCGATGGCGACGTTCTCGCACTTGGCTTCAGTGGCGGTGCCTGCGTTGCCGGGGGCTACGTATACCTTGGCAACGCGTGGGTCCTGCGCGACCTTCCAGGCCAGGGCATGCTCGCGGCCGCCGCTACCGATGATCAGTACGTTCATTTCTCTCTCCCAATGGAGGCGGGCCGGTAGCCCGCTTGGTGGATAAGCAAAGCGTTATCCACCCTACGAATACCGAGGTCGCGATCGGGCTGGTAGATGCAAGGCGCCCGACTCTTCACCCAGCGGAGTTGCCTTCTGGCAATGAGCATGGGGGAAGAGTCGGGCAACACCGCAGATCCCTGTCCGAGTGCGGCCGAGTTTAGTGGCGGAAGTGGCGCATGCCGGTGAACACCATGGCAATACCGGCTTCGTCGGCCGCGGCGATCACTTCGTTGTCGCGCATCGAGCCACCCGGCTGGATCACTGCGGTGATGCCGGCCTTGGCTGCGTTGTCGATGCCGTCGCGGAACGGGAAGAAGGCATCGGAAGCCATGACCGCGCCCTGCACCTGCAGACCGGCGTGTTCGGCCTTGATCGCGGCGATGCGCGCGGAGTTGACGCGGCTCATCTGGCCGGCGCCGACACCGACGGTCTGGCGGTTCTTGGCGTAGACGATGGCGTTGGACTTGACGAACTTGGCCACTTTCCAGGCGAAGATCAGGTCGTGGATCTCCTGCTCGGTCGGTGCGCGCTGGGTGACGATCTTGAGGTCCGCCTCGGTGATCATGCCGATGTCACGGCTCTGGATCAGCAGGCCGCCGTTGACGCGCTTGTAGTCCCAGCCCGGACTGCGCTCGGCCGGCCACTCGCCGCATTCGAGCAGTCGGACGTTGGCCTTGCTGGCGACCACATCGCGGGCTGCCTGGGAAACCTTGGGCGCGATGATCACCTCGACGAATTGACGCTCGACGATGGCCTGGGCGGTTTCGCCGTCCAGCTCGCGGTTGAAGGCGATGATGCCGCCGAAGGCCGACTCGCTGTCGGTGGCGTAGGCCAGGTCATAGGCCTTGCGGATGCCGCCTTCGTTTTCCGGTACGACGGCGACGCCACAGGGGTTGGCATGCTTGACGATCACACAGGCCGGCTTGGTGAAGCTCTTCACGCACTCCAGCGCGGCGTCGGTGTCGGCCACGTTGTTGAACGACAGCTCCTTGCCCTGCAGCTGCCTGGCGGTGGCGACGCAGGCTTCGTCCGGCTTCTCGACGTAGAAGGCGGCCTGCTGGTGCGGGTTCTCACCGTAGCGCATGTCCTGCGCCTTGATGAACTGCATGTTGTAGGTGCGCGGGAACAGGCTGCGGTTGTCGGTGCTGAGCTGCTCGGTGCTCTGGTCGATGCCGCCGAGGTAGTTGGCGATCATGCCGTCATAGCCGGCGGTGTGTTCGAACGCCTTGAGCGCCAGGTCGAAGCGTTGGGCATAGGTCAGCCCGCCGTTCTTCAGGTTGTCGACCACTGCCGCGTAGTCCTCGGCGTTGACCACGATGGCGACATCCTTGTGGTTCTTCGCCGCGCTGCGGACCATGGTCGGGCCGCCGATATCGATATTCTCGATGGCGTCCGGCAGGGTGCAACCGGGCTTGGCCACGGTGGCGGCGAACGGGTAGAGGTTGACCGCCACCAGATCAATCGGCGCGATGCCGTGCTCGGCCATGACCGCACCGTCCAGATCACGACGGCCGAGGATGCCGCCGTGGATCTTCGGATGCAGGGTCTTCACCCGGCCATCCATCATTTCCGGGAAGCCGGTGTAGTCGGCGACCTCGATGGCGGCGATGCCATTCTCGCGCAGCAGCTTGAAGGTGCCACCGGTGGACAGGATCTCGACGCCAAGGGCTTCGAGTTCACGGGCGAAGTCGACGACGCCGGTCTTGTCGGACACGCTGATCAGCGCGCGGCGCACGGGAAGGCGGGTGGTTTGGTCGGTCATTGACGGTTCCTAGAGGCTACAGGCTTGAGGCCGCGAAGCTGGCAGGACCGGGCGACCGTGTCTGCCAGCTGTCGCTTCAGAGCAGGTCGTACTGTTTGAGTTTCTTGCGCAGGGTGCCGCGATTCAGGCCGAGCAGCTCGGATGCCTTGGTCTGGTTGCCCTTCACGTAATGCATCACGGTTTCCAGCAGCGGCGCCTCCACTTCGGAGAGCACGAGGTTGTAAACGTCCGTGACGTCGGCACCTTCGAGACGGGCGAAATAGTTGTGCAGCGCCTTCTCGACGCTGCCGCGCAACGTCTGCCCTGCTTCGCTCGGCGTGTTCAGGTGCTGCTTGAGGTTCACGTTGTCACTCACGGATGTTGTTCCACTTACCAATGTTTCATTCAACAGCGTCATGCGGCCACCTCTGTTCCATCCACCGAGCCAGGCCCAGAGCGTTGTTCGGCAAAGAATTGCCGGATGCTGGAGCCTTGCGCATCCCTGTCTTCCAGATGATTGAAACGGGCGCGGAAGTCCCGCGCGCCCGGCAGTGTTGCGAGATACCAACCCACGTGCTTGCGGGCGATACGAACTCCCATCACCTCGCCATAGAATTCGTGCAGCGCCTGAACATGTTCCAGCAGGGTGCTTTCGACCTCGCCCAGCGTCGGCGCCGCGAGCAACTCGCCGGTGCGCAGATAATGCTCCACTTCGCGAAAGATCCATGGGCGACCCTGCGCCGCACGTCCAATCAGCAGGCCATCCGCCCCAGTGACCTGGAGCACCCTGGCCGCCTTATGCGGCGAATCGATGTCGCCGTTGGCAAACACCGGAATCGACACCGCCTGCTTGATGGCGGCGATGGTGTCGTATTCGGCCTCGCCGGTATACAGGTCGGCTCGGGTGCGCCCGTGCACTGCCAGCGCCGCGATGCCGGACTGTTCGGCGATGCGGGCGATGGTCGCGCCATTCTTGTTCTGGCGGTCCCAGCCGGTGCGGATCTTCAGCGTCACCGGCACATCCACCGCGGCGACCACGGCCTCGAGAATGTCCGCGACCAGCCGCTCATCGCGCATCAGCGCCGAACCGGCGGCCTTGTTGCAGACCTTCTTTGCCGGGCAACCCATGTTGATATCGATGATCTGTGCGCCCAGCTCGACGTTGCGCTGCGCCGCTTCGGCGAGCATCTGCGGGTCGCCGCCGGCGATCTGCACCGAGCGTGGCTCGGGTTCGTCGGCATGGGGCATGCGTAACCGCGACTTGCGGCTGTTCCACAGGCGCACATCGCTGGTGAGCATTTCCGAGACCACCATGGCCGCGCCGAAGCGGCGGCACAACTGGCGGAACGGCTGATCGGTCACGCCCGCCATGGGCGCGAGAATCAACCGATTCGTCAAGGTGTAGGGGCCGATGCGTACCGCTGACATGAAGATTCCCTGCTTGGGGCCTGCTTGTTAGGTCGATCGGGACTGCAAAAAAGGGTGGGCATAATACCCGCTACGCATGACGGGTTAAAGGCTGTTTTGAACAAATTCTGAACAGCGGCCGCCTTATCGCCGAGAGTTTGGATAACGGCTGACCCATGTCGAGGGAGTCCGGCCACCGGCCGGGATCGAGGGGTTCAGCTAGTCCGGAGAATGGAATCCCAGGCTGTAGTTCACCGCCTTCGCGCCGGGGTCGAGGATGTCCAGGGCAATGTGGATCGGGACCTGCGGCGGCATGATCGTCTGGCCGGCTAGCTCGCCGGACAGGTACTCGCTGGGTTTGAAGCTGCGGCTGGCCAGCAGTTTGCCGTTCAGGTCGGCGAAGCGGATTTCCAGCAGCGGAAAGGGCTGTGCAAAGGGGGCGCGGTTGTAGAGGATCGCATCGACCACCAGTGCTCCGGTGAACTCGGGGTGGCTGCGTACGACCAGGTTGCTGCTCTTGATCTGGCCGATATCGACCAGGGCCGGCAGTTCGCAGCCGAGGGTCGGGCAGATACGCTCGAACCAGGGGCGGTACTGATGCTGGCGCGACAGCTCGTCGTAGTTGTAGACGACGTATTGCGCACCCAGCGCGAGCACCGCGAGCAGGTTCAGCGTGCCCCAGCCGAGCCAGCGTCCCCAGGGCTTCTTGCGTTCCTGCCAGTCCAGTTGCAGCGGCTCGTCGTCGAGTTCGAACAGCGGCTCGCCGCGCAGTTCGGGTTCACGCTGGGGGATGACAGGATCATCGGGCTGATCGAGGGGCTCGGTGTCCGGAAGGCTCAGGGCTGGCTCGACACGTTCGCTGCGTGCCTGTTGCGCCTTGGCGGCCGACAGCGGCCGGGCACTGACCGCAAGCGGGCTCGGTGGCTGCGGGGTATCGGCGGTGACCGGGGTGAAGCTGACTGGCCCATCACTCCCAGGTACGGCGGACGTGGCGGTCTGCTCGGCATTCAGCAGGATTTCCGCCCAGCTTTCGTCGTGCTCGCTGGTGGCGGCATCCGACGCCCGCGCGGTCTTCGTCGAGCCGCTGCGGGTTTCCAGGCTGAGCAGGTCCTGCGACAGTTCGCGCTCCTGCTGCTCCAGTTTGGCCAGTTCCTCGTCCAGATCGAGGCTGTCCAGATCCAGGTCATCGTGAATCCACAGGGTTTCATCGGCCTTGCTGGTCGGCGCGGCGCCGGGCGTGGCTGCGACCGGGCGCGGAGTCTCCGCCTGCGCGGCGGTGGTCGCCGCGACCTGCCCCGGGGCCGGGCTCAGCTCGTCACGCAGCAGATGGTGGACTGCATTGAAGACTTCCAGGCAGGCACCGCAGCGCACTGCTCCATGGGCCGCGCGGAGCTGGCTGCGGCTGATGCGAAAGCGGGTGCTGCAGTTGGGGCAATGGGTGATGAAGCTGGTCATGCGTGTTTCCGCGCGGAGGTGCCGGCTAGTCTAGCGCAAGCCGGCGGCGCAGCGGCAGTGGCCGCCGCGCCTGCTGTCCAAGTGTGCGGGGACGATCGCATGCCGCTGCACATCAGCTGCGACGAACGCCGCTGATGCGTACCCAGCCGTCCTTGTCGGCGGTCGGGTCGAGGTCGAAGGCGCCGCTGTAAGCCGCGCGAACCTCGTCGGCCTGTTCGGCGAGGATGCCGGACAGCGCCAGCCGGCCGCCCGGCTTGACCAGGGCGGTGATCTGCTGCGCCAGTGAGACGAGCGGCCCGGCAAGGATGTTGGCAACCACCACGTCGGCCGGTTCTTGCGGCAGCTGTTCGGGCAGGTAGAGGGTGAAGCGCTCCGGGGCGATGCCATTGCGCTCGGCATTGTCGCGCGAAGCATCCAGCGCCTGCGGATCGATATCGGTGCCCACGGCCTGGCGAGCACCCAGCAGCAGGCCAGCGATCGCGAGGATTCCCGAACCGCAGCCGAAATCGAGCAGTAACCGGTCGTCCAGTGTTTGTGCGTCAAGCCATTCCAGGCACAGCGCGGTGGTGGGGTGGGTGCCGGTGCCGAAGGCCAGGCCGGGATCGAGCAGCAGGTTGACCGCGTCCGGCTCCGGTGCGGCGTGCCAGCTGGGCACGATCCACAGGCGATGTCCGAAGCGCATTGGCTGGAAGTTGTCCATCCAGCTGCGTTCCCAATCCTGGTCCTCGATCACCTCGGTCTGATGCTCGGGCAGGTCACCACCGCGCAGAAGCTGCAGATGGGCGAGCAGCGCGTCGGGATCGGTATCGGCCTCGAACAGTGCCAGCAGGTGCGTATGCGACCAGAGCGGCGTGGTATTGAGGTCCGGCTCGAAGATCGGTTGGTCTTCGGCATCCATGAAGGTGACCGAGACCGCGCCCAGCTGCAGCAGCTGGTCTTCCAGCGCTTCGGCCTGATCGGGGGTGATGGCGAGTCGGATCTGCAGCCAGGACATGAAGGCCTCTCGAGTTGGGTCGCGGAAAGCGGGCAAGCTTACTGGAGCAGCGGGTGCGGCGGCCAGCGCGGCTTGCCCCAAACGGTCGGGCGGGGCGCAGAAACGACAAGGGCCGCCCGAAGGCAGCCCCTGTCATGCCGAGCCGAGGCTCAGTGCTTGTCCATACCCAGTTTCTTTTCCAGGTAATGGATGTTCACGCCGCCCTTGCAGAAGCCTGGATCGCGTACGAGATCGCGATGCAGCGGGGCGTTGGTCTTGATGCCGTCGACGATCAGTTCGTCCAGCGCGTTGCGCATCCGGCCCATGGCCTCGTCACGGTTCGCGCCGAAGGTGATCAGCTTGCCGATCAGCGAGTCGTAGTGCGGCGGTACCGAGTAGCCGTCGTACAGGTGCGAGTCGACGCGCACGCCGTTGCCGCCGGGCGCATGGAAATGCTTCACCTTGCCCGGGCTGGGCATGAAGGTACGCGGGTCTTCGGCGTTGATGCGGCATTCGACGGCATGGCCGCGGATGACCACGTCTTCCTGCTTGATCGACAGCTTCTGGCCGCCACCGATCAGCAGCATTTCCTTGACGATGTCGATGCCGGTGACCATCTCGGTGACCGGGTGCTCCACCTGTACACGGGTGTTCATCTCGATGAAGTAGAAGTTGCCATCTTCATAGAGGAACTCGAAGGTACCCGCGCCGCGGTAGCCGATGTCGATGCACGCCTTGACGCAGCGGGCCTGGACCTTGCGGCGGGCTTCTTCATCGATCAGCGGGGCTGGGGCTTCCTCGATCACCTTCTGGTGGCGGCGCTGCAGCGAGCAGTCGCGGTCGCCCAGGTGGATGGCGTTGCCCTGGCCGTCGGCCAGCACCTGGATTTCCACGTGGCGTGGATTGGTGAGGAACTTCTCGAGGTAGACCATCGGGTTGCCGAAGGCGGCGCCGGCTTCGTTGCGGGTCAGCTTGGCCGAGGCGATCAGGTCCTCTTCCTTATGCACCACGCGCATGCCGCGACCACCACCGCCACCGGCGGCCTTGATGATCACCGGGTAGCCTACTTCGCGAGCGATTCGCAGCGCTTCCTTTTCGTCTTCCGGCAGCGGGCCGTCAGAACCCGGAACGGTCGGCACGCCGGCCTGCTTCATGGCGTCCTTGGCCGACACCTTGTCGCCCATCAGGCGGATAACATCGGCAGTCGGGCCGATGAAGGTGAAACCGGATTTTTCCACCTGCTCGGCGAAGTCGGCGTTCTCGGCGAGGAACCCGTAACCGGGATGGATGCCGTCGGCACCAGTGACCTCGGCAGCGGCGATGATGGCCGGAATGCTCAGGTAGGACTGGGCGGAGGAGGCCGGGCCGATGCACACGGACTCGTCGGCCAGCGACACATGCATCAGGTCACGGTCGGCAGTGGAGTGCACCGCCACGGTCTTGATGCCCAGTTCCTTGCAGGCGCGCAGGACACGAAGGGCGATCTCGCCGCGGTTGGCGATCAGTACTTTTTCCAACATCGCTGGCTCTCCGCGGTTCAAACGATGGTGAACAGCGGCTGGTCGTATTCGACCGGCTGACCATTCTCCACCAGGATGGATTCGATGGTGCCGCTGATCTCGGCCTCGATGTGGTTCATCATCTTCATGGCTTCGACGATGCAGAGGATGTCGCCCTTCTTCACGCTCTGACCGACTTCGACGAACGGCTTGGATTCCGGCGAGGAGGCGCGGTAGAAGGTGCCGACCATCGGCGAGCGGACCACGTTGCCGTTCAGCTTGGGTGCGGCAGGAGCAGCGTCAGCAGCCGGGGCGGCAGCGGCGGCCGGAGCAGGCGCCGGTGCGGCCGGAGCCTGTGCGTAGATCGGCTGCTGCATCGCGACCTGCTTGCTGTGACGGCTGATGCGTACCGACTCTTCACCCTCGTGGATTTCCAGTTCGTCGATACCGGACTCTTCCAGCAGTTCGATCAGTTTCTTGACTTTGCGAATATCCATGAAGCGTTGACTCCCAGGTAAGTTCAAAGGGCATTGCTGCTCGCTTCTTCAAGACTCGACACCTGCGTCGAGCCCATCAGGAAGCAGCGAGTTGTTCCAGGGCGGCCTCCAGGGCCAGTCGGTAACCGCTGGCGCCAAGGCCGCAGATCACCCCTACCGCTACGTCGGAGAAATAGGAGTGATGGCGGAAAGGTTCGCGTTTGTGCACGTTGGACAGGTGCACTTCGATGAATGGGATGCTCACGGCCAGCAATGCGTCACGTAATGCGACGCTGGTGTGAGTGAATGCCGCAGGATTGATCAGGATGAAGTCCACGCCTTCGCTGCGCGCGGCATGGATGCGCTCGATCAGCTCGTACTCGGCATTCGATTGCAGATGCAGCAGATGATGGCCCGCGGCACGGGCGCGCTGCTCAAGATCCTGATTGATCTGCGCCAGCGTCACCGCGCCATAGACGCCGGGCTCGCGGGTGCCTAGCAGATTGAGATTGGGGCCGTGCAGGACCAGTAGGGTGGCCATGGGTGTTCCTTGTTTTTCTGGGTACGCCGACGCGGCGGGGCAGGCCGGGTCGCGAGAGGGGAAAAACTATGCCCCAGGCGAGGGCTGACTGTCCAGTCATGTCGCGATCGAAGGAAATGCCCGCATTATGTCTGAAGATTCCGGCAATCATTCGTCGGCCGCAGGGATGTCTCGAGTATCTGCGACAAAGCGTGGGGATTGCGTTCCGCACCTAGAGCAGAGCTGCTGCTCGATCCAGTCGCTCGGCGAAGCCGGAGGCGTCTATCTCGCCGACTACGCGGACCTCGTTCAGCTCTTTTCCGTCGCCACCGAAGAACAGGATGGCGGGCGGGCCGAACAGCTTGTAGCGGTCCAGCAGGCTGCGCTGGGCGGCATTGCTCTCGGTGATATCGAAGCGGATTAGACGATAGTCGGTCAGGCGCGGAGCGACCTGCGGATTGGCGAAGACCTCGCGTTCGATGACCTTGCAGCTGATGCACCAATCGGCATACCAGTCCAGCATCAGCGGCTGGCCGGCGGCACGGGCAGCGGCCAGTTGCGCGTCCAGTTCCGCAGGCGTGGAAACGGTATGCCAACCTTCGCCGGCCTGGCTGCCCGGCGCGCTGCCACTGGCCATCGGCAGCGGCCGCAGCGGATCGGAGCCGCCTTGCAAAGCGCCGACCCAGGCGGCAAGGGCGTAGACCAGCAGGGCCAGGCCGAGCAACTGGGCGAGCTTCTGACGAGGCGTCTTGCCGGTGAGCTCCAGGGTGCCGAGGAACAGCGCGCTGCCCGCCGCCAACAACCCCCAGAGTGCCAGGGCGATGGGGCCTGGCAGGACGCGCTCGAGCATCCAGATCGCGACGGCCAGCAGCAGCACGCCGAAGAGGTTGCGCACGCCGACCATCCAGGGTCCACTCTTGGGCAACAGGGCTCCACCACCGGTGGCGAACAACACCAGCGGCGCGCCCATGCCTAGGCCCAGGGCGAACAGCTTCAGCCCGCCGCCCACGGCGTCGCCGCTGGCGCTGATGTAGAGCAGTGCACCGGCCAGCGGAGCGGAGACGCACGGCGATACCAGCAGGCTGGACACCGCCCCCAGCATCGCGGCGCCGGTGAACGAACCGCCGCGGGCGCTGCCGGCCAGACGGTCGAGGCGGCCGCTCAAGGCCTGCGGCAGGCGCAGCTCGAACAGGCCGAACATGGCCAGCGCGAAGACCACGAAGAACAGTGCGAACGGCACGAGAATCCATGCCGACTGCAGGCGTGCCTGCAGATTCAGCTCGGCACCGAACACGCCCATCAGTGCGCCGAGTACGGCGAAACCGCCGGCCATCGGCAGTACATAGGTCACCGACAGCAGGAAGCTGCGCATGCCGCCGGGCTGGCCGCGCAAGACCACCCCGGTGAGGATCGGCAGCATCGGCAGCACGCATGGGGTGAAGGTCAGGCCTAGCCCGGCGAGGAAGAACAGCGCGATCGAGCGCCAGGACACATCGCGCGGGTTGGCCTCGCTGCCCGCGGCCGCGGAGCCTGGTGCCGCGCCATCGCCGATCGTGATCGATTCGGTTTCCGGTGGGTAGCACAGCCCCTTGTCGGCGCAGCCCTGATAGGTGACCTGCAGGGTAAAGGGGCGGTTTTCGGTGTTGGTTACCGGCAGCTCGATATCGAGAATGCCGTAATAGGCTTCGATCTCGCCGAAATAGTCATCCACCTTGGCGACGCCATCGGGCATGCGCGGTTCGCCGAGGGTGACGTCCGCGTCGCTGCTCTGGAAGGCGAAGCGGTGGCGGTAGAGGTAGTAGCCTTCGGCGGCGACGAAGCGCAGGGTGATCCGCTCGGGGGACGCCTCGACCAGGCTCAGCTTGAACGCCTCGCGTACCGGCAGAAAGTCGCTGCTGTTGTTCAGCCCGCCGAAGCTCGCGCTGGGCTTGTTGTCGAACAGGCCGGCGTTGGCGGGTAACACGAAGAGCAGAAGCAGCAGACTCAACAGGCGAAGCATGGCGATCTCACGGTAAAGCTGTGGCGGCATGATACCCAAGCCCGGAGCTCGGCGCCCGTGCTCAACTGTCGCTCTGCCTGACAGTTTGCAACCAGATGCTGTCGTCCCGCTCGATCGCATCCAGTGGCCGTAGCGATTGCCCGGCGCAGGGGCCCGCCACGCATTCGCCCGATTCGATGAGGAACAGTGCGCCATGGGTGGCGCATTGGAGCAGGCTGCCGCTGTCGTCGAGGAACCGGTCGGGCAGCCATTCCAGCGGCACGCCCCGGTGCGGGCAGCGGTTCTCGTACAGGTAGGCCCGGCCATCCCGGCGAACCGCGATGATCTGCAGTTCGCCTGCGGTGAAACCGCGGCTCTGCCCTTCCGGCAGTTCGGATGTTGCGCACAATCGAATCATCTTGACCTCTCGCAGGAACGGCGATTATCCCGCAAGCACTGCTCGTGCGCAGCCCGATGCTAATCGCGGGGTGGCGGCGCCGCCGACACGCTCTTATCCTTCGCCCCTCATCCGCCTGGCGAAGCATCCCTGATGGGCACTCGGGTTCCCGTACGTATTCTGTTTGTCGTACTCAGCGTGCTGTTGTTGGCAGCCGTCTGGCTGTCGTTGGCGCTGGGCCCGTTGAGCCTGGCGCTGGACGACACCGCGCTGGCGGCGCTGCGGCTGCTGGGACTGTCGATCGGACATGATGGTCTGCAGCAGGCAGAGTTGATCCTGGGCCAGATCCGACTGCCGCGTACGCTGCTCGGCTGCGCCGCGGGTGCCGTGCTGGCCCTGTGCGGCGTGGCGATGCAGGGACTCTTTCGCAACTCCTTGGCCGATCCCGGGCTCGTCGGGGTGTCCAGCGGCGCCGCGCTCGGTGCGGCTGCCGCGATCGTCGGCAGCACCTTCGTACCCGCGCTGCCGCAGGTCTGGCAGCCCTATGTGCTGTCCATGTTCGCCTTCCTCGGCGGCCTCGCGGTGACCTTGCTGGTGTATCGGCTGGGGCGGCGCGACGGGCAGACCCGCGTCGCCACCATGCTGCTGGCGGGTATCGCCCTGACTGCACTGGCCGGTGCCATTGTCGGCCTGTTCACCTATCTTGCCGACGACACCACGTTGCGCTCACTGACCTTCTGGAATCTCGGCAGCCTGAACGGCGCCAGCTACCCGGGGCTATGGCCGCTGTTGCTGATCACGCTTGCCGTCGGCGGTTGGCTGCCACGCCGCGCAACGGCTTTGAATGCACTCTTGCTAGGCGAATCCGAGGCGCGCCATTTGGGTTTCGACGTCGAACGCATCAAGCGCGAGCTGGTGGTCTGTACCGCGCTGGGTGTCGGCGCCGCCGTTGCTGCCGCGGGTCTGATCGGCTTCGTCGGCCTGGTCGTCCCGCATCTGATGCGTCTGCTGGTGGGGCCGGATCATCGGCTGCTCTTGCCGGCCTCGGCGCTCGCCGGCGCCACTTTGCTGTTGCTGGCGGATGTCGCCGCGCGGCTGGTGATCGCACCTGCCGAGTTGCCGATCGGCATCGTCACGGCGCTGCTAGGCGCGCCGTTCTTTCTGTTCCTGCTGCTCCGGGAGCGTGTTTGATGCTGGTCGGCAGCGATCTGACGGTAAGGCGTGGCGCCATCACGGCGCTGGATGGGGTTTCTCTGCGCTTGCAGGCGGGACAGGTGTCGGGTGTGCTCGGCCCGAACGGAGCGGGCAAGAGCACCTTGCTGGAGGCTCTGTCCGGCGAGCTGAAAACCGCCAGAGGGCAGGTCATGCTGCATGGACGAGCGCTTGGAGGCTGGTCGGATCGCGAGCGGGCGCGTTGCCTGGCGGTATTGCCGCAGAGTTCGACGCTGAGCTTTGCCTTCCAGGTCGAGGATGTGGTCGCGATGGGGCGCCTGCCGCATTGCAGCGGCCGTCAGGCTGATGCTCGCATCGTGGCCGCTGCACTCCAGGCCGCGGATGCGCAGCATCTGGCCGGGCGCAGCTATCTGCGGCTGTCCGGTGGCGAGCGTCAGCGGGTGCATCTTGCCCGAGTGCTGGCGCAGCTCTGGCCGGGGGACGAGGGCAGCGTGCTGCTGCTCGACGAGCCCACCTCGATGCTCGACCCGGCACATCAGCACAGCATCCTCCAGGCGGTTCGGGGTTTCGCCGAGCAGGGCGGTGCCGCGCTGGTGATCCTGCATGACCTGAATCTGGCTGCCCGTTACTGTGATCGCCTGTTGCTGCTCAAGAACGGTCGCGCTCAGATCGCCGGCGCGCCGGACGAGGTGCTGCGCGAGGCGCCGCTGCAAGCCGTGTTCGGCCTGGATGTGCTGGTCCAGCGGCATCCGGAACGAGGTCACCCCCTGGTCATCGCTCGTTGAGGAGGTCTGTGGTGCGCATCATCGTTTTAGTGACAGTGGTCTTGCTGAGCGCTTGTAGCGTACTGCCAGCGCTGCCCGAGTGGCAGGGTCCGGAAGGGCGGGACCACGCCGATCTCGGCCTTATCGTCGATCTGCGCAATGACGCTGTGCTGACCCCTGCTCAGCTCGTCGTCAGGTTGCAGGACAGCGAGGCCCTGCTGGTCGGCGAGCGCCACGACAATCCCGATCACCATGCGCTGCAGCTCTGGCTGCTGCAGGCGCTGGAGCAGCAACGCCCGCAGGGCAGCCTGCTGCTGGAAATGCTCGAGCCCGGCCAGCAGGCGCGTATCGACAGTGTGCGTCGAGACCTTCGCGCGGGCCATGCACCGGGCGATCTTGCCCAGGCGCTGGACTGGCAGAAGGGCTGGGACTGGAACCTCTACGGGCCTTTGGTCAGCCATGCGCTGATGCAGTCCTATCCGCTGTTGCAGGCAAATCTCGGACGCGACGAGATCATGTCCATCTACCGGGCCGCTCCCCCGTTGCAGGGGCGCGCTTCGGCAACGACCACGGTGAGGGATGCTCTGCTAGCGCAGATCGAAACCTCGCATTGCGGCATGCTGCCGGCAAGCCAGCTGCCGGCGATGCTGGCGGTGCAACAGCAGCGTGATCGACGCATGGCCGAACGTCTGCTCGTGGCGCCAAAGCCCGCGATGCTGCTGGCGGGGGCGTTCCATGTGCGGCGTGACCTTGGGGTGCCGCTGCATATCGAGGATCTGGCGGACATGCCTGTCACGGTGCTGATGCTTGCCGAGGTCGGCGAGAGGGTATCCGCCGAGCAGGCAGACTTCGTCTGGTATACACCGGCACAACCAGAGCAGGATCATTGCGAGCAACTGCGGCAGCGCGGCAAATAGCGCTGCCTTATCTGCCGCCAGCAGAAGACAGGCAAAAAAAGACCCGGCAGAGCCGGGTCAAAACCGTGATTAGCCTGATGAGGAGATAACCTGAAGGATCGACTGCCTGAGCCTTCAGCTATCGGCTGACCTCGCGATCAGTTGCGATAATAATAACAATTCTCATTTCTGCGTCAACAGGCATTCGTAAAAATATATGTGCGACCGCGACGAGCGGATCGCTAGACGGCGACGTTGACCCGCAGGTGAGTGACTTCCTTGTTCAGCAGGTCGATGCGTCGGGCCATGCTCTCGATCAGGCTGTGGGCGATGCGCGGGTTGCTTTGCGTCAGGCCGAGGAACTGTTCCTTGGGAATGACCATGACAGTGCATGGCTCGCTGGCGACCACGGTTGCGCTGCGCCGCTCGCGGGTGAACACCGCCATGGCCCCGAAGATCTCGTCCTTCTGTACGTCGCCAACCTTCTGTCCGTCGACGATGGCTTCGGCGTGGCCTTCGATGATGATGAATACATTGTCCGCTTCGTCGCCCTGGCGAATGAGCTCCTCACCTACGGCGAAATGCTTGAAGCCGGTAGCGGGGCGGATCTCCGGCTGCTTGAGGCGCGCCAGGGCGTCGCCCAGCAACGCGGTGTGACCGATCAGGTACTGAGTGAACAACTCCTGGCGGTGCTCGTCGGCATGGATGTGCTGGAACACGGCGTTGCGCGAGTAGGGCACCAGGCTGATGGGCTCGTCGCTGCAATAGCGGCACTCGGGCAGATCGCTCGACTGGCGCAGGCCGACCAGATCGCCTTCCTGGAGGTAGAACAGTGGTTTGCCATCGATCAGCGCATGCAGCAGCCCGGTCTCGATAATGAACAGCTGCTGTGCAGGCAGCTCCGCGCACAGGTCGTCGGTGTGTTTGAGTTCAAGGTTGGGGCCCGATGGCTGCAGACCTTCCAGCAGCTGGGTGGGAATGGTTTGCAGGCGAGTGATCAGGCGATCGGCGTACGCCGGTTGCTCCCCGAGTAAATACATGTCGGTAATCCTTGAACGAAACGGGCAGACGATTGGCAGGGTCACGTCGGCGCACAATAGGCCTGGTCGGGCGAGCGAGTAAATCACGCCGCGCAGAGGTTGTGAGCTAGCTCTAGTTGTCGAGTTCGCTGCCCAGGTTCCGATTCAGTTCTTCCTTCAGCGGGGCCGGCAGTTGCTGCCAGGGCACGTCGCGCAGGGCGCCTTCGATGGCATACAGCAGCACCTTCGACGCGCCAAACCCACGTGCCTTCACCGCGCGATAGGAGCTCACCGCACCCAGTCGGCGCAGATCCGCAGCAGTGTGGATGCCCGATGCGTGCAGCCACTGCACCGAGGTCTTGCCGAGATTGCGGAGCGAAAGCAGTTCGTCGTGCATGGCGGCATCCTTGCGGTGCTAGCGGTTGGGGAAGCCTGCAAGCAGGTGCAGCGGCCAGCGGATGGGTCGCCGCTGCTGGGGTGGCCCCCAGGCGGTCGCCAGTTCCGGCTCCAGCAGCGCGATGGGGTCGCGGCCATGTTGGCGTTGCCATTGTTTGACCGCTGACCAGGTGCGCAGGTAGCCAAGCAGCTCGGCAAGGTTCCAGTGCGCTTCGATGGCGAAGCCCGGCGTATCGATGCGGGCGAACGGGAGTGGGATGTCGCTGTAGCCGGCATCGACGCTGGCCCGACCGGCGGGCCAGTAACCATCGAGTGTCGTCCCGTAAAGCCGTCGAATGAGCGGGTCCAGCGTCGGCGATACCTCCAGCAGGCTGTAGCACCAGGCGCAGAACAGCCCACCCGGTTTCAGCGCTTGTCGCACCTGATCGAAAAACGCCGGCGTGGCAAACCAGTGCAGTGCCTGCGCGACAACCAGCAGGTCGAGCTGGCCGCTGCGAAGGGGCAGGCGCTCCGCCTGGGCGACGAAACGCTGTACGTCCGCCCAACCGTCGCCCGCGGCAAGTTGCTCGACGCTGGCATCGCAGGCCAGCACCTGGCGGAAGTGGCTCCTCAGCGGAAGGCTGGCCTGACCGTTCCCGGCGGCCAGGTCCAGCGCGTTGTCGGTCGCCTCGCATTGACTGGCGAGCCAGGCGAAAAGCGCCTCCGGGTAGGTCGGGCGATAACGGGCGTAGTCATCGGAGCGGCTGGAAAACAGCTGAACGCTGTCTCCGGCTCGGGAGAGGCGGGGTTCGCTGGCAGGCATAGGCATTCCCACGGTTGTTATACCGGGAGTATAGAGGCACCGCCGCGGCCTGCCCGCGACGGTGCCTAACGGTCAAAGCCCCGGCAGGCGCTGGCGGATGTTGGCGACCAGCTCGTCGAGGCTGCCGGCATCCTGCGTCTGGACCCGGCAGCTGTGCAGGCGCTCGCTGTCGCTCAGCGGCTCGCGGCTGGCCTGCTGCGCGCGGACCACCTCCATTGTCGCGTCGGACGGATCAAGGCCTTCGGCCTGACGCTGAGCGAGCCACTGGGCGATCACCGCTTCCGGAGCCTCGCAATCGAGGATGAGGAACGGCACGCCGGTCGCTTCGGCTGCCTGCCATGCCGCCTGGCGTTGCGACTGCTTCAGGTAGGCCGCGTCGATGACCACGGCGAACCCGGCCTGCAGTGCGGCAGTCGCCTGCTGGTGCAGGTGGCGATAGGTCGCTTCGCTGGCTTGCTGGCTGTAGATGCCGCTATCGAGCTGGCCTGCCTGCGCTTCGGCCTGCTCGCCGTGCAGACGCTTGCGCTCGACATCCGAGCGCAGACGCACCGCGCCGAGCGCTTCGACCAAGCGTAGCGCGACGTGACTCTTGCCGACGGCCGATACACCGTGAGTGATGGCGAGGAAGCGGGACGGAATCGCGCTGTAGCTTTCGGCGAGATTCGCGTAACTGCGGTACTGGCGCAGGATAACCTTGCGCTGCACGGCGTCCTGCTCCTGATACAGGCGGAACAGGCTGACCTTGCCGCGAACCAACGCACGATAGGCCTTATAGAGGTTGAGCAACGCCAGCGCGGCATAGTCGCCGGTGTGCTCCAGCCAGCCATTGATGAAGCGCCGGGCCTGGCATTTCAGTCCGCGATCCTCAAGGTCCATGGCCAGGAAGGCGGCATCCGAGGCGACATCGATCAGGCGGAACGGCTCGTTGAATTCGATGCAGTCGAACAGCACGACCTTGCCATCGATCAGCGTGGCATTGCCCAGGTGAAGGTCGCCATGGCATTCGCGAACGAAGCCTTGCTGGCAGCGCTGTTCGAGCAGCGGGCGCAGGCGCGTGATGCTGGTTTCGGTCCAGTCTTCGAGGGCGTCCAGCTGGCGCAGGTCTTCCGGCTCGCTGAGCAGCGGGCGTATCTGTTCGAAGTTCTGCCGCATCGGTGCGACGATCGCATCGGCGCTGTTCAGCGCGTGGTCCGGCTGTACCTGCGGGGTGCTGAGGTGGAAGCTTGCGATCTGCTCGGCCAGAGCGTCGATATGCGCATCGGTCAGCTCGCCGCGGGCCTGGACCTCGGCCAGCAGTTGGGACTGCGGGAACTCACGCATCTTCAGCACGTACTCGAAGGGATTGCCGTCGCCGCCGATCACCGGAGCATCAGGCGAGCCGGTGACAGGCAACACTTCCAGGTAGAGGTCAGGTGCCATGCGCTGGTTGAGGCGCAGCTCTTCCTCGCAGAAATGCTTGCGCGAGGCCAGATCGGTGAAGTTGAGGAAGCCGAAGTCCACCGGCTTCTTGATCTTGTAGGCGTACTGGCCGGTGAGGATCACCCAGGAAATATGGGTTTCGATGACCCGAAAGCCTTCGGTGGGGTGCGGATACAGGGCAGGATTCTGCAGGGCGGCGATCAGTGCTTGGCTCACGGTCATTCCTTGTCGAAGTTCTTGAACGGGGCGTGCGAGTCCACTGCGAAGCAGTCCACACAGTCGTAAAGTCGCCGGCATTATGGCCGCTGAGCGTTGCGCTGCAAACCGCTGAGAGGCCGTCAATCCGCTGCGGCAAAGTGCGTATAATGCGCCGCCATGACTAAACCTCGCTCCCCCCGAAATCGCTCCAAGCGCCGCTCCAGTGGTGCTCGCCCCTGGTTGGGCTGGGCGGTCAAGCTCTCCATTGTCGGCCTGGTGATCCTGGCCGGTTTCGCCATCTATCTGGATGCTGTCGTGCAGGAGAAATTCTCCGGCAAGCGCTGGACGATTCCGGCAAAGGTCTATGCGCGGCCGCTGGAACTGTTCGTCGGTCAGAAGCTGGACAAGAACGACTTCCTTGCCGAGCTGGACGCTCTTGGCTATCGGCGCGAGCGCTCGGTCAGCGGCCCGGGCGGCGCTTCGGTTGCCGGCAACGACATCGAACTGCACACCCGCGGCTTCCAGTTCTACGAAGGCGCCGAGCAGTCGCAACGGTTGCGGGTCCGCTTCTCCGGCGATTTCGTTGCTGGCCTCAGCAGCGCCAACGGGAGCGCTCTGCCTGTGGCGCGTCTGGAGCCCGTGCTGATTGGCGGGTTGTATCCGGCGCACAACGAGGATCGCATCCTGATCAAGCTGGATCAGGTGCCCCCGTATCTGTTGGAAACGCTGGTCGCGGTCGAGGATCGGGAATTCTTCAATCACTTCGGTGTGTCGCCCAAATCCATTGCCCGCGCGGTCTGGGTCAACCTGACTGCCGGCCAGGTTCGCCAGGGTGGCAGTACCCTGACCCAGCAGTTGGTCAAGAACTTCTACCTGACCAACGAGCGCAGCATGACCCGCAAGATCACCGAAGCGATGATGGCGGTGCTACTTGAGCTGCATTACGACAAACAGGAAATTCTCGAGGCTTATCTGAACGAGGTGTTTCTCGGTCAGGATGGTCGTCGCGCGGTGCACGGGTTCGGCCTGGCCAGTCAGTACTTCTTCGGTCAGCCGCTGGCCGAGCTGAAGCTGCCGCAGGTGGCGTTGCTGGTCGGCATGGTCAAGGGGCCAACCTATTACAACCCGCGGCGCAATCCCGAGCGTGCCCTGGAAAGGCGCAATCTGGTGCTCGATCTTTTGGCCGAGCAGCAGGTCATCAGCGCCGATGAGGTGGCCAAGGCCAAGCAGGCGCCACTGGGGGTAACCCAGCGCGGCAGCATGGCGGACAGCTCCTATCCGGCCTTCCTCGACCTGGTCAAGCGCCAGCTGCGAGAGGACTATCGGGACGAGGACCTTACCGAAGAAGGCCTGCGCGTCTTCACCAGCTTCGATCCGGTGCTTCAGCTGAAGGCCGAGCAGGCCATGAGCGAAACCCTCAAGCGACTCGGCAAGGCCACCGAGGGCGTCGAGGGCGCGATGATCGTCACCAATCCGGAAACCGGTGAGATCCAGGCCATGCTGGGCAGCCGCCAGCCAGGCTTTGCCGGCTTCAACCGGGCATTGGATGCCTCACGACCGATCGGTTCGCTGATCAAGCCTGCCATCTACCTGGCCGCACTGGAGAAGCCCAGCCAGTACACGCTGACCAGTCTGCTCGAGGATGAGCCCTTCTCCGTGAAAGGTGCCGATGGGCAGGTCTGGAAGCCGCAGAATTATGGGCGTCAGGCCTATGGAACGGTGTACCTGTATCAGGCGCTCGCCAATTCCTACAACCTGTCGACCGCGCGGCTCGGGCTCGATCTGGGCGTGCCGAACGTGCTGAAGACGCTCGAGCGCCTGGGTGCATCACCCAAATGGCCGGCTTACCCGTCGATGCTGCTGGGGGCTGGCGGCCTGCGTCCGATCGAAGTGGCCGACATGTATCAGACGCTTGCCAACGGTGGCTTCAACACCCCGTTGCGGGGCATTCGCAGCGTGTTGACCGCCGACGGCGAGCCGCTCAAGCGTTATCCGTTCCAGATTCAGCAGCGCTTCGATCCGGGTGCCATCTACCTCACCCAGTACGCCATGCAGCGCGCCATGCGCGAGGGTACCGGGCGCTCGGCGTACAACCGACTGCCGCAGTCGCTCAATCTGGCCGGCAAGACCGGCACCACCAACGATTCGCGTGACAGCTGGTTCGCCGGCTTCAGCCAGGATCTTCTGGCAGTGGTCTGGCTGGGGCGCGACGACAACGGCAAGACGTCTCTGACCGGGGCCACCGGGGCGCTGCAGGTATGGACCGACTTCATGCGACGGGCCGACCCGCTGCCTTTGCAGATGCCGGTTCCGGACAATGTCAGCTACGCCTGGGTCGATGCCCGTAGCGGACTGGGTACCGACGAACGCTGCCCGGATGCTGTGCAGATGCCCTATATTCGCGGCAGCGAACCGGCGCCGGGGCCGGGCTGCGGCATACAGGCCCCTGCAGAGTCGGTCATGGATTGGGTGCGTGGCTGGTTGCAGTGATGGTGCAGCCGACGTGCATTCCGTGCTTTTTTGTGAAGAGGTCAGAAAGTGAATAAGCAGTGGATAGCTGTTGTAGCAGCAGTGGTTCTGATCCAGGGTTGCGCGACGGTGGACCGTCGTTCGATACCCGTCGTCGACGCCGGCGCGCCTGTTTCCGAGGAAATGGCCGCGCGGCAGGCCTATCGCGCACCCGCTGCCACGGCCCCGGCCCAGGTGCCACGGCAGCAGCAGGAAGATTCCGGTGTCGTGGTGATGGTGCCGCAAGGATCATCGGCGCCCCTTGAAACCTTCGCAGCGCCGGACGTGCCTTTTTCTTCTTCCAGTGGCGCCGCCAGTGGTTCGCAGCCAGCCTGGCAGCCCGCACCATCGATCTCCGCACCGCCCAGCACGCCACAGCCAAGCATGCCCAGCGGCATTCCTTCCTCAGGTAGCGGTCTGGCGGCTGACGAGCAGCTTGATGGCCCGGTCCTGGCGTTGCTCACCACCGCGCAGCAGCAGCAGGGCGGCGGCGACCTGAACGGTGCCGCCTCGAGCCTCGAGCGCGCTCAGCGCATTGCGCCACGCGAGCCGCAGGTGCTTTACCGTCTCGCCCAGGTCCGTCTGGCTCAGGGCGACGCGACCCAGGCCGAACAGTTGTCACGTCGAGCGTTGAGTTACGCCAGTGGTCGGCCAGCCTTGCAGGCCAGTCTCTGGGAGCTGATCGCCCAGGCGCGTGAGCGGCAGGGCGACAGTGCGGGTGCGGCCCAGGCCCGTGAGCGGGCCAAGGTCAGTCTGTGATGGATCGCCGGCTGCCGGAGATTGCCCAGCAGCTGCTGCTGATCGAGCGCGAGCTGCGGGTGCTGGGGCTGTGGAGTGTGGATTCGCCGGCGCCAGAGGCTCTGGCCAGCGTGGAGCCGTTCTGCGTCGACACGCTGCGCTTCGAGCAGTGGTTGCAGTGGATTTTCCTGCCGCGGATGAAGGCCATCGTCGAGGCAGATCAGCCTTTGCCTGCCGCCTCCGGCATCTGCGCCATGGCCGAAGTGGTCTATCGGGAGTCCCAGGTGGTGACGCTGCTTGAGGCCCTGCGCGGCTTCGATGCGCTGATCGACAGCTCTTCACGCTAGCGCCGCGTTTGGCGGCGCCAGTCGCTCAGATGGCGCTCAGTTGCAGTTTTCCGCAATCTTGTCGCGGGTTTCCGAGATTCGCGCCTGTCGCTCTTCCTCGGTGACCCGCCGCGTTTCACCATTCTCTTCGACCCGCACGCGCGGATTGTTCTGCAACTGGGCCAGGTTGGTACGCAGGGTTTCGCAATAACGCTTGCGCTCGGCCTCCTGCGCGGCCACTTGCTGCTTGACCTTGCGGTCAATGGTGCGCTGGTCGGGTTCGGCGTCGTTTTCCTGTACCGCCGGTGCCGGCGGCGTTGCCGATTTGCCTGGCGCGACGACCGTGTTCACGGTTTCCACCTGCTGCCCCTGCGGCGGCTGAGCGCCAAAATGCGTGACGCCCTGGGCGTCTACCCATTTGTACACCTGGGCCGCCATGGCGTTGCCACAAAGGGCCAGCATCAGGCCGCTCGCAAGAAACATCAATCGCATGCTGTTACCTTCATCGGGTCGGAAAACGGCCTCCACTATACCCAAAAGACAGGGCCGCGCTTCTGCGCCCCGTCACAGCTCGAGGTTGGCCAAACGCAACGGCAGGCTTGACTTGCGGGTGCCGAATCCGAACAATCCGAGGCTTGCTGTCCTGAGTCGCCTCGCCGCAAGCGATACCGGCTCAGTCTAGACAGACATGAGGTGCTACCCGCGCCGACCTGCATCACCCGCAACGCGTTACCTCGCGCTGGGTGGAGAGCCCGCGACACCAGGGACTCTTCCAATACTGGCTCAATCAGTGGCTGACGTAGTCGGCGACCACCGTCGCTCATGCCCTGTTGGCAGTAAACCTATTTCTGGCGGCTCCGGCTTGGACCGCTATCTGGCGTTTCAGAGGTGAACAACGTGGAACTCTTATCC
This sequence comes from Stutzerimonas stutzeri, assembly GCF_000219605.1. NCBI lineage: Bacteria > Pseudomonadati > Pseudomonadota > Gammaproteobacteria > Pseudomonadales > Pseudomonadaceae > Stutzerimonas > Stutzerimonas stutzeri. Next base: position 3,535,385 of record NC_015740.1, on the reverse strand, counting down.
GGCGCTGAAATGGTCGTCCGTTCTCTGCGTGACGAAGGCGTTAAGTACATCTACGGGTACCCGGGCGGTGCCGTTCTGCATATCTACGATGCGCTTTTCAAGGAAAAGGCCATCGAACATATCCTGGTTCGTCATGAGCAGGCTGCCACCCACATGGCCGATGGCTATGCGCGCGCGACTGGCAAGGCCGGCGTGGTGTTGGTGACCTCCGGCCCTGGCGCGACAAATGCCATCACCGGTATCGCCACTGCCTTCATGGACTCGATCCCGATGGTGGTCATTTCCGGTCAGGTGCCGAGCACCATGGTCGGCACCGACGCCTTCCAGGAAACCGACATGATCGGCATCTCCCGGCCGATCGTTAAGCACAGCTTCATGATCAAGCATCCTTCGGAAATCCCCGAAGTGATGAAGAAGGCGTTCTACCTCGCAGAGTCCGGGCGTCCAGGGCCGGTTGTCATCGATATTCCGAAAGACATGACCAACCCGGCCGAAAAATTCGAATACGTTTATCCGAAAAAGGCCAAGCTCCGTTCGTACAGCCCGGCCGTACGTGGGCATTCGGGGCAGATTCGCAAGGCGGCGGAGTTGCTGCTGGGCGCCAAGCGTCCGATCATCTACGCCGGCGGCGGCGTGATCCTGGGCAAGGCCTCGGCACAACTGACCGAGCTGGCGAAGATGCTCAACCTGCCGGTGACCAATACGCTGATGGGCTTGGGCTGCTATCCGGGCAGCGACCGCCAGTTCGTCGGCATGCTCGGTATGCACGGCAGCTACACCGCCAACCTGGCGATGCATCACTCCGATGTGATTCTGGCGGTCGGCGCGCGTTTCGATGACCGCGTCATCAACGGCGCGACCAAGTTCTGCCCGAATGCCAAGATCATCCACATCGACATTGATCCGGCATCCATCTCCAAGACCATCAAGGCAGATATCCCGATCGTTGGCCCGGTGGACAGCGTGCTGACCGAGATGGTCGCCATCGTCAAGGAGATCGGCCAGGTGCCGAATGCCGAGACCGTGGCCAGCTGGTGGAAGCAGATCGACGAGTGGCGCGGCAATGGCCGGCTGTTCCCCTACAACGAGGGCGATGGTTCGATCATCAAGCCGCAGGCCGCAATCGAGGTGCTCTGCGAGGTCACCAAGGGCGAGGCCTATGTGGCATCGGACGTTGGTCAGCATCAGATGTTCGCCTGCCAGTACTACAAGTTCGACAAGCCCAACCGCTGGCTCAACTCGGGCGGCCTCGGCACCATGGGCTTCGGCCTGCCGGCAGCCATGGGGGTGAAGCTGAACTTCCCCGAAGCCGATGTCGCGGTGGTGACGGGTGAAGGCAGCATCCAGATGAACATTCAGGAGCTGTCCACCTGCCTGCAGTACGACTTGCCGGTGAAGATCATCAACCTCAACAACGGTGCGCTGGGCATGGTCCGCCAGTGGCAGGACATGGTGTACAACAGTCGCTACTCGCACTCGTACATGGAGTCTCTGCCGGACTTCGTCAAGCTGGCCGAAGCCTACGGGCACGTCGGCATGCGCATCACTGATCTCAAGGACCTCAAGCCGATGATGGAAGAGGCATTCGCCATGAAGAATCGCCTGGTCTTCCTCGATATCGCCGTCGACACCGCCGAGCACGTCTATCCGATGCAGATCAAGGATGGCGCAATGCGTGACATGTGGCTGAGCAAGACGGAGCGGACCTGATCATGAGACATATCATTTCCCTGCTGATGGAAAACGAACCGGGTGCGCTGTCTCGTGTGGTCGGCCTGTTTTCGCAGCGCAACTACAACATCGAAAGCCTCACCGTGGCGCCGACCGAAGACCCGACCCTGTCGCGTCTGACCTTGACCACCGTGGGCCATGAGGAGGTGATCGAACAGATCACTAAAAACCTCAACAAGCTGGTGGAAGTGGTCAAGCTCGTCGACCTGTCGGAGAGCGCCCATATCGAGCGTGAACTGATGCTGATCAAGGTCAAGGCCACCGGCGCCCAGCGCGCCGAGGTCAAGCGCACCACCGACATCTTCCGCGGACAGATCGTCGACGTGACCACCAGCGTCTATACCATTCAGCTGGCCGGAACCAGTGACAAATTGGACAGCTTCATCCAGGCCATTGGTACCGCTTCGATCCTCGAGGTGGTGCGCAGCGGTGTCACCGGAATCTCTCGCGGCGACAAAGTGCTGAGTATCTAACGGCTGGCGGACACCTCGTCTCGTCAGTCAGCAACGTTTTATCGAATGGCCCACGAGGCCGGCAACAGGGGTAATTCATGAAGGTTTCTTACGATAAAGACTGCGACCTCTCCATCATCCAGGGCAAGAAGGTCGCCATCATCGGTTACGGCTCCCAGGGCCACGCGCATGCGTGCAACCTGAAGGACTCCGGCGTCGACGTCACCGTTGGCCTGCGCCCGGGCTCGTCCTCCATTGCCAAGGCCGAAGCGCATGGCCTGAAGGTCAGCGACGTGCCGGCAGCCGTTGCCGCCGCCGACCTGGTAATGATCCTCACCCCGGACGAATTCCAGGGTCGCCTGTACAAGGAAGAGATCGAGCCGAACCTGAAGCAGGGCGCCACCCTGGCGTTCGCCCACGGTTTCTCGATCCACTACAACCAGGTCGTGCCGCGTGCCGATCTCGACGTGATCATGATCGCTCCGAAGGCTCCGGGCCACACCGTGCGCTCCGAGTTCGTCCGTGGCGGCGGTATCCCTGACCTGATCGCGATCTACCAGGACGCGTCCGGCAATGCCCGTAACGTCGCGCTATCCTACGCCTGTGGCGTCGGCGGCGGTCGTACCGGCATCATCGAAACCACCTTCAAGGACGAAACCGAAACCGACCTGTTCGGCGAGCAGGCCGTTCTCTGCGGCGGTTGCGTCGAGCTGGTCAAAGCCGGTTTCGAAACCCTGGTCGAAGCGGGCTACGCTCCGGAAATGGCCTACTTCGAGTGTCTGCACGAGCTGAAGCTGATCGTCGACCTGATGTTCGAAGGCGGTATCGCCAACATGAACTACTCGATCTCCAACAACGCCGAGTACGGCGAGTATGTCACCGGTCCGGAAGTCATCAACGCCGAATCCCGTGCTGCCATGCGCAACGCTCTGAAGCGCATCCAGAACGGGGAGTACGCCAAGATGTTCATCACCGAAGGTGCTGCCAACTATCCGTCCATGACTGCCTACCGCCGCAACAACGCGGCCCATGGCATCGAAGTGGTCGGCGAGAAGCTGCGCGCGATGATGCCCTGGATCGCGGCGAACAAGATCGTCGACAAGAGCAAGAACTGATCGGTTTTCTGCTCAAGAAAACGCGGCTTCGGCCGCGTTTTTTCGTTCTGCACCCCAGGCTTCTGGTATAAATCGCGGGTTTGGCCAGGCTGAACCGTGGGTGTGCCGATCTGGTCGAAATCTATCCGTACCTGTTGTAGAAGGTGAATGCGCATGAGTGGACAATCCGAAGAGCCGAACAAGCCAGTCGAGCCAGAGAGCATTCTGCCGATCGACGAGCATGTGGAGGAAACCCAGGAGGCCGACGGCCGCAAGGTCCGCCACCGGGGCATCTACCTGCTGCCGAACCTGTTCACCACTGCCAACCTTTTCGCAGGGTTCTTCTCGATCATCACGGCGATCAACGGCAATTTTTATGTGGCCGCGGCGACGGTCTTTGTCGCGATGGTGCTTGATAGTCTGGACGGACGCGTTGCGCGCCTGACCAATACTCAGAGTGCCTTTGGTGCCGAGTACGACTCGCTGTCGGATATGGTGGCGTTCGGTCTGGCGCCCGCTGTGCTGGCGTATGAATGGGCGTTGTCGGGGTTGGGTAATGTCGGGCTCACGGTCGCCTTTATCTACGTTGCCTGCGCCGCGCTGCGCCTGGCGCGCTTCAATACGCAGATCGGCAAGGTGGACAAGCGCTGGTTCATCGGGCTGGCCAGTCCGGCTGCAGCAGGTGTGGTGGCCGGTTGGGTCTGGGCGGTGTGGGCGCTCGACGAGACGGGTATTCGCGGCGTCGACCTGCCGCTGGTGCTGGTCATGCTCTTTGCGCTGATGGTAGCCGCTGCCGGTCTGCTGATGGTCAGCAACATCAAGTACTACAGCTTCAAGGATCTCGATCTGAAGGGGCGCGTTCCTTTCGTTGCGATTCTGGTCGTGGTGCTGGTGTTTGCGGTGGTATTCAGCGACCCGCCTCGTATTCTCCTGCTGATTTTCCTCGCCTATGCAGTTTCGGGTCCCGTTCAGTACCTGATGCAACTGCGTCGGCGCAAGCGCGTCGAGGGTTGATTTTCCCCCTGGCTGCGCGTATTGCTCGTCTGTAGTCGATACGCGGAGCTGGCCATGCTCATCAGAATCCCCGCAGGCGGTGATTGTCATGAATCCGAGGTGACGCCGGAGGCGATCTATCGAAGCCGGCGTCGCTTCATTCAGGGGGCGGCGCTTGCTGGGGCGGCCGTGGGGGTGCCCTTGCTGGCTAGGGCGGCCGAGCAATATCCCGGCGTCCCGGCGTCTCCAGCCCCGCCTTGGTTCGTTGGCAAGCTGGGCGACGCCCGCTGGCGCGCTGTCGTCGCGCAAGGCGAAGCCATCACGCCGTATGCCGATGCCACCCAGTACAACAACTTCTATGAGTTCGGTCCCAACAAAGGCGATCCAGCCCGTTACGCCGCGGAGTTGAAAGTCGAGCCGTGGACAGTGTTGGTTGATGGCGAAGTCGAAAAGCCGGGGCGCTATTCGCTCGATGACCTTTTTGCTGAAGGCCAGCTGGAGGAACGGATATATCGGCTGCGATGCGTGGAGGCCTGGTCCATGGTGATCCCCTGGCTGGGATTTCCGCTTGCCGACCTCGTTCAGATGGTCCGCCCCCTTTCAGCTGCGAAGTTCGTCCGCTTCGAAACGGCCTACCGCCCCGACGAGATGCGTGGGACTCGCTCCAGCTTTGCGTTGATCGATTGGCCGTACGTAGAAGGATTGCGCATGGACGAGGCGATGCACCCCCTCAGTCTGCTGGCGGTTGGAATGTATGGGCGGATGCTGCCTAATCAGAATGGCGCACCACTGCGGTTGGTCGTACCTTGGAAGTATGGCTTCAAAAGCATCAAATCGATCGTGCGGATCAGCTTTGTACGCGAGCAGCCGCGTACGACGTGGCAGTCGATGGCTCCTGAAGAGTATGGGTTCTACGCCAACGTAAATCCGCAGGTTTCCCATCCACGTTGGTCGCAGGCTCGTGAGCGGCGCCTTCCAGGCAGCCTTTTCAGCCCCAACGTGCGGGATACGCTGCTGTTCAATGGCTATGCCGATCAGGTGGCGGATTTGTACGCCTCGATGGATCTCACCAAGGACTACTGATGCGCTACCCGTGGTGGCGGCTGTGCGTATTTCTATGCGCCGCGAGCGTGCCTGTGTACTGGCTGTATCTCGCCTGGACGCTTGCGCTGGGTCCCGATCCGGGAAAGGTGCTGGTGGATAACCTCGGGCAGGGCGCGTTGGTTCTCTTGCTTCTGACGCTTGCCATGACGCCCCTGCAGCGGGTCACGGGGTGGGGCGGCTGGCTCGCTGTGCGGAGACAGCTTGGACTTTGGTGCTTCAGCTATGCATTGCTGCATCTCGCTAGCTACCTTTTCTTTCTGTTGGGTGCTGAATTCTCACGTTTGCCCGAAGAGTTGAGCGAGCGCCCCTATATTCTCGTCGGGATGCTCGGGTTGCTGGGGCTGACAGTTTTGGCCGCTACCTCCTCTCGATGGAGCATGCGCCGTCTCGGTAAGCGCTGGAAAACCTTGCACCAGCTGATCTACGTCATCGTCATTGTGGTGTTGCTGCATATGCTCTGGGTTGTACGTGCCGATGCTGGCAGGTGGGTGCTTTATGCTGGCGTGGCCGCGATCCTGCTTGCTCTACGATTTCCAGCCGCGGCTTCTGCTCTGGGGCGAGTCCGTACGCGAAAGAACAAGTTCGCAACAAAACCGAAATAAACGGTTGACGGCTGTTTTCAGGTGCCTATAATGCGCACCACTTCCGGCGCAGTCCTCAAGCAAAACCTCTTGTAAATCAAAAGGTTAGCTAAATAAAAGGGTTGCACTGGTGGCGGATTCGAGTAGAATGCGCCGCGCTGGCAGGGTGGAGGTTGAGTCCTGTTGGTGGCTTCGGTCGGATTGATCGAAAGCGGTTGAAAGGGGTGGTTGACAGCGGTTTTGGACGCTGTATGATTCGCCTCCCGCTGACGAGAGATGCAGGTTGATCGAGGCGGCAAGCGGTTGAGTAGAAAAGAGATTTTCGAAAAACAGCTTGACAGTAAGAAAGGCTGCTGTAGAATGCGCGGCCTCGGTTGAGACGAAAGGCTTGATCGAAACGCTCTTTAACAACTGAATCAAGCAATTCGTGTGGGTGCTTGTGAATGTAAGACTGGTAGTCGCAAGATTATCAGCATCACAAAGCAACACTCGTTTATTCGAGAGTTACTCTTTCTAGTAAAGAGATTTGCGATTGCTGAGCCAAGTTTAGGGTTTTCTCAAAACCCAAGCAGTATTGAACTGAAGAGTTTGATCATGGCTCAGATTGAACGCTGGCGGCAGGCCTAACACATGCAAGTCGAGCGGATGAGTGGAGCTTGCTCCATGATTCAGCGGCGGACGGGTGAGTAATGCCTAGGAATCTGCCTGGTAGTGGGGGACAACGTTTCGAAAGGAGCGCTAATACCGCATACGTCCTACGGGAGAAAGTGGGGGATCTTCGGACCTCACGCTATCAGATGAGCCTAGGTCGGATTAGCTAGTTGGTGAGGTAAAGGCTCACCAAGGCGACGATCCGTAACTGGTCTGAGAGGATGATCAGTCACACTGGAACTGAGACACGGTCCAGACTCCTACGGGAGGCAGCAGTGGGGAATATTGGACAATGGGCGAAAGCCTGATCCAGCCATGCCGCGTGTGTGAAGAAGGTCTTCGGATTGTAAAGCACTTTAAGTTGGGAGGAAGGGCAGTAAGTTAATACCTTGCTGTTTTGACGTTACCAACAGAATAAGCACCGGCTAACTTCGTGCCAGCAGCCGCGGTAATACGAAGGGTGCAAGCGTTAATCGGAATTACTGGGCGTAAAGCGCGCGTAGGTGGTTCGTTAAGTTGGATGTGAAAGCCCCGGGCTCAACCTGGGAACTGCATCCAAAACTGGCGAGCTAGAGTATGGCAGAGGGTGGTGGAATTTCCTGTGTAGCGGTGAAATGCGTAGATATAGGAAGGAACACCAGTGGCGAAGGCGACCACCTGGGCTAATACTGACACTGAGGTGCGAAAGCGTGGGGAGCAAACAGGATTAGATACCCTGGTAGTCCACGCCGTAAACGATGTCGACTAGCCGTTGGGATCCTTGTGATCTTAGTGGCGCAGCTAACGCATTAAGTCGACCGCCTGGGGAGTACGGCCGCAAGGTTAAAACTCAAATGAATTGACGGGGGCCCGCACAAGCGGTGGAGCATGTGGTTTAATTCGAAGCAACGCGAAGAACCTTACCAGGCCTTGACATGCAGAGAACTTTCCAGAGATGGATTGGTGCCTTCGGGAACTCTGACACAGGTGCTGCATGGCTGTCGTCAGCTCGTGTCGTGAGATGTTGGGTTAAGTCCCGTAACGAGCGCAACCCTTGTCCTTAGTTACCAGCACGTTAAGGTGGGCACTCTAAGGAGACTGCCGGTGACAAACCGGAGGAAGGTGGGGATGACGTCAAGTCATCATGGCCCTTACGGCCTGGGCTACACACGTGCTACAATGGTCGGTACAAAGGGTTGCCAAGCCGCGAGGTGGAGCTAATCCCATAAAACCGATCGTAGTCCGGATCGCAGTCTGCAACTCGACTGCGTGAAGTCGGAATCGCTAGTAATCGTGAATCAGAATGTCACGGTGAATACGTTCCCGGGCCTTGTACACACCGCCCGTCACACCATGGGAGTGGGTTGCTCCAGAAGTAGCTAGTCTAACCTTCGGGGGGACGGTTACCACGGAGTGATTCATGACTGGGGTGAAGTCGTAACAAGGTAGCCGTAGGGGAACCTGCGGCTGGATCACCTCCTTAATCGAAGACACCGGCTTCGTCATAAGCTCCCACACGAATTGCTTGATTCACTTGCGAAAGGCGATTGGGTTTAGACCCGAGAGTAACGATTGGGTCTGTAGCTCAGTTGGTTAGAGCGCACCCCTGATAAGGGTGAGGTCGGCAGTTCGAATCTGCCCAGACCCACCAATCGAAGGGGCCATAGCTCAGCTGGGAGAGCGCCTGCTTTGCACGCAGGAGGTCAGCGGTTCGATCCCGCTTGGCTCCACCATTAACTCTAGTCGCCGAAAGCTCAGAAATGAGTGTTTACCAGGATGAGGTTGATTGCCTGGGTTGAACATTGATTTCTGGACTTTGCGCCAGAACTGTTCTTTAAAAATTTGGGTATGTGATAGAAGTAGACCGATGTGTTGCTTTCACTGGCAGCATGTCGCGTCAAGGTAAAATTTGCGTGTTCTCTATGCAAATTTTCGGCGAATGTCGTCTTCACGTTATAGACAGTAACCAGATTGCTTGGGGTTATATGGTCAAGTGAAGAAGCGCATACGGTGGATGCCTTGGCAGTCAGAGGCGATGAAAGACGTGGTAGCCTGCGAAAAGCTTCGGGGAGTCGGCAAACAGACTTTGATCCGGAGATGTCTGAATGGGGGAACCCAGCCATCATAAGATGGTTATCACACACTGAATACATAGGTGTGTGAGGCGAACCAGGGGAACTGAAACATCTAAGTACCCTGAGGAAAAGAAATCAACCGAGATTCCCTTAGTAGTGGCGAGCGAACGGGGACTAGCCCTTAAGCTTCTTTGATTTTAGCGGAACGCTCTGGAAAGTGCGGCCATAGTGGGTGATAGCCCTGTACGCGAAAGGATCTTAGAAGTGAAATCGAGTAGGACGGAGCACGAGAAACTTTGTCTGAACATGGGGGGACCATCCTCCAAGGCTAAATACTACTGACTGACCGATAGTGAACCAGTACCGTGAGGGAAAGGCGAAAAGAACCCCGGAGAGGGGAGTGAAATAGAACCTGAAACCGTATGCGTACAAGCAGTGGGAGCCTACTTTGTTAGGTGACTGCGTACCTTTTGTATAATGGGTCAGCGACTTATTTTCAGTGGCGAGCTTAACCGAATAGGGGAGGCGTAGCGAAAGCGAGTCTTAATAGGGCGTCTAGTCGCTGGGAATAGACCCGAAACCGGGCGATCTATCCATGGGCAGGTTGAAGGTTAGGTAACACTGACTGGAGGACCGAACCGACTACCGTTGAAAAGTTAGCGGATGACCTGTGGATCGGAGTGAAAGGCTAATCAAGCTCGGAGATAGCTGGTTCTCCTCGAAAGCTATTTAGGTAGCGCCTCGTGTATCACTGCTGGGGGTAGAGCACTGTTTCGGCTAGGGGGTCACCCCGACTTACCAAACCGATGCAAACTCCGAATACCAGCAAGTGTCAGCACGGGAGACACACGGCGGGTGCTAACGTCCGTCGTGAAAAGGGAAACAACCCAGACCGTCAGCTAAGGTCCCAAAGTCATGGTTAAGTGGGAAACGATGTGGGAAGGCTTAGACAGCTAGGAGGTTGGCTTAGAAGCAGCCATCCTTTAAAGAAAGCGTAATAGCTCACTAGTCGAGTCGGCCTGCGCGGAAGATGTAACGGGGCTCAAACCATGCACCGAAGCTACGGGTTCAACGCAAGTTGAGCGGTAGAGGAGCGTTCTGTAAGCCTGTGAAGGTGAGTTGAGAAGCTCGCTGGAGGTATCAGAAGTGCGAATGCTGACATGAGTAACGACAATGCGAGTGAAAAACTCGCACGCCGAAAGACCAAGGGTTCCTGCGCAACGTTAATCGACGCAGGGTGAGTCGGTCCCTAAGGCGAGGCTGAAGAGCGTAGTCGATGGGAAACGGGTTAATATTCCCGTACTTCTAGTTACTGCGATGGGGGGACGGAGAAGGCTAGGCCAGCAAGGCGTTGGTTGTCCTTGTTTAAGGTGGTAGGCAGAGATCTTAGGTAAATCCGGGGTCTTAATGCCGAGAGCTGATGACGAGCTTTCTTTTAGAAAGCGAAGTGGTTGATGCCATGCTTCCAGGAAAAGCCTCTAAGCTTCAGGTAACTAGGAACCGTACCCCAAACCGACACAGGTGGTTGGGTAGAGAATACCAAGGCGCTTGAGAGAACTCGGGTGAAGGAACTAGGCAAAATGGCACCGTAACTTCGGGAGAAGGTGCGCCGGTGAGGGTGAAGTATTTACTACGTAAGCCCATGCCGGTCGAAGATACCAGGCCGCTGCGACTGTTTATTAAAAACACAGCACTCTGCAAACACGAAAGTGGACGTATAGGGTGTGACGCCTGCCCGGTGCCGGAAGGTTAATTGATGGGGTTAGCGCAAGCGAAGCTCTTGATCGAAGCCCCGGTAAACGGCGGCCGTAACTATAACGGTCCTAAGGTAGCGAAATTCCTTGTCGGGTAAGTTCCGACCTGCACGAATGGCGTAACGATGGCGGCGCTGTCTCCACCCGAGACTCAGTGAAATTGAAATCGCTGTGAAGATGCAGTGTATCCGCGGCTAGACGGAAAGACCCCGTGAACCTTTACTATAGCTTTGCACTGGACTTTGAGCTTGCTTGTGTAGGATAGGTGGGAGGCTTTGAAGCGTGGACGCCAGTTCGCGTGGAGCCATCCTTGAAATACCACCCTGGCAACCTTGAGGTTCTAACTCTGGTCCGTTATCCGGATCGAGGACAGTGTATGGTGGGTAGTTTGACTGGGGCGGTCTCCTCCTAAAGAGTAACGGAGGAGTACGAAGGTGCGCTCAGACCGGTCGGAAATCGGTCGCAGAGTATAAAGGCAAAAGCGCGCTTGACTGCGAGACAGACACGTCGAGCAGGTACGAAAGTAGGTCTTAGTGATCCGGTGGTTCTGTATGGAAGGGCCATCGCTCAACGGATAAAAGGTACTCCGGGGATAACAGGCTGATACCGCCCAAGAGTTCATATCGACGGCGGTGTTTGGCACCTCGATGTCGGCTCATCACATCCTGGGGCTGAAGCCGGTCCCAAGGGTATGGCTGTTCGCCATTTAAAGTGGTACGCGAGCTGGGTTTAGAACGTCGTGAGACAGTTCGGTCCCTATCTGCCGTGGACGTTTGAGATTTGAGAGGGGCTGCTCCTAGTACGAGAGGACCGGAGTGGACGAACCTCTGGTGTTCCGGTTGTCACGCCAGTGGCATTGCCGGGTAGCTACGTTCGGAAGAGATAACCGCTGAAAGCATCTAAGCGGGAAACTTGCCTCAAGATGAGATCTCACTGGAGCCTTGAGCTCCCTAAAGGGCCGTCGAAGACTACGACGTTGATAGGTTGGGTGTGTAAGCGCTGTGAGGCGTTGAGCTAACCAATACTAATTGCCCGTGAGGCTTGACCATATAACACCCAAACAATTTGGCTGTTAGACGGTAAGTCGACAAACAGACCGAAAATCTGCACGAACACGCAATACCGATTCGATCACATACCCAATTCGCTGCAGCGGCTAAACCCCGAGGCAGCAACCGAATTGCTTGACGACCATAGAGCGTTGGAACCACCTGATCCCATTCCGAACTCAGAAGTGAAACGATGCATCGCCGATGGTAGTGTGGGGTTTCCCCATGTGAGAGTAGGTCATCGTCAAGCTCCTACACCAAACCCCCGATCCGCGTAAGCGGGTCGGGGGTTTGCTTTTGGGGCGGAGAAAAGCGGCCGCGTAGAACTGAGCCTGACCCGTTCAGGCAGGCTGCTCCGATGCAGCCGGCGGCTGTGAAGGCGCTGCGGCGAGTGAGGTAAAAGTACGGCTGCCCGCTGCACCGGATCGACTGCCTTCAAGAGCATCTTCCCTCTCGCCTGACGGCTCACCGCAGTGCGTATCGCTCGTTTAAGATAAGCGCTTTACTCGGATATCCCTCATGCCGGAATCGGCTGCTAGCCCAAGACTTGAAGAGCTTCCGATCGAGCAGCTCGTAGGCTGCCCGGAATGTGATCTGTTGATGGCAAAGCCGACGCTCAACCTTGGCGAGGTGGCCGAATGCCCCCGCTGTGGTTGTGAGCTGTTTCGTCTGCGCCATCGTATTGTCGGACCGGGATTGGCATTGGTGCTGGCGGCTCTGCTGCTCTACTTTCCTGCGAACTTCCTGCCGATCATGCAGTTGAACCTGCTTGGCAGAGTCACCCACGATACCGTCTGGAGTGGGGTGTTGAGCCTGTACAACAGCGGCATGCAGGGCATCGCCGTGGTGGTGTTCCTCTGCAGTATGGCGGTGCCGTTGATGAAGCTGCTGTGCCAGCTCGCCGTGTTGCTCTGCATCGCCATCGATCGGGCCAAGCCCTTGGGGCTGCTGCTCTACCGGTTCTATCACCATCTGCGCGAGTGGGGGATGCTTGAGGTCTATCTGCTCGGAATCCTGGTTTCCATCATCAAGTTGCGTGACATGGCGGAGCTGAGCCTTGGCGTCGGCCTGGCCTGCTTTGCCGGGCTCCTGGTGGTGCAGGTGTGGCTGGAGTTGGTGATGTCACCGCATCAGGTATGGGAAGCGTTATCGGAGCCTGACGATGCGCGCCGCTGACGCCGGGCTGATGGTCTGCCACGAATGCCACCAGTTGAATCGCGCCACGCCAGGTATCGAACATCAGCATTGCAGCCGCTGCGGGGCGCGTGTGCACATGCGCAGGCCCAACAGCATCGCGCGCACCTGGGCCTTGCTGATCACCGCAGCATTGCTCTACCTGCCGGCGAACCTGCTGCCCATCATGACGGTGCGCATGCTCGGTAGCGGGACGCCGGACACCATCATGTCCGGCGTGGTCACACTGGCCAAGCACGGCATGTTTCCTATTGCGGCGGTGGTGTTCATCGCCAGCATTCTGGTGCCGACGTTCAAGCTGGTCGGGATCGCCATGTTGCTGATTTCGGTACAAAGGCATCACCCGATGTCGCCGCGACAGCGCATTCTGGTGTTCCGATTCATCGAATGGATCGGGCGCTGGTCCATGCTCGACATCTTCGTCATCGCCATTCTGGTGGCGATCGTCAATTTTGGCAGTCTCGCCAGCGTCGAAGCGGGATTCGGCGCCGTCGCTTTCGCCAGCGTGGTCATCCTGACCATGCTCGCAGCCATCACATTCGACCCACGTCTGATCTGGGATAACACGGAAGCCGGGAACAAGCATGACTGACCTGCCACAAGCTAATACACGTCCGGCCTCCAGCTGGTCGGCCATCTGGATTCTGCCGCTGATCGCGCTGGCCATCGGCGCCTGGCTGGCCTGGCAGGCGTATAGCGAACGCGGCATCCATATCGAGGTGGTGTTCGACAGCGCCGAAGGCATCGAAATCAACAAGACGTCCGTGCTCTACAAGGGCATGACGATCGGTGTCGTACGCGACTTGCGGCTGGAAGATGACGACCGTCGGCAGGTCGTGGTCGCCGATATCGAAATGAATAAGGATGTCGACGGCTATCTGCGAAGCGGCACGCGCTTCTGGCTGGTCAAGCCCAGCGTCACACTGGCCGGGATCACTGGTCTGGAGACGCTGGTGTCGGGCAACTACATCGGTATGAGCCCAGCCGATGGCGAGCCGACCAAGCGTTTCGTCGCGCTGGCGGAGGAACCGCCGATGTCCGACAGTCGCATCGGCCTGCACCTGACACTCAAGGCCGAGCGCCTCGGCTCGCTGAATCGTGGCAGCCCGGTGTTCTACCGGCAGATCCAGGTGGGGCAGGTGAAGAACTATGTGCTCGCCGAGGATGACAGCACCGTGGAGGTGCAGCTCTATATCCAGCCGGAGTATGCGCACCTGGTGCGCAAGCACACCCGTTTTTGGAACGCCAGCGGCGTCACCGTCGACGCAGGGCTGACCGGCGTGAAGTTCCGTACCGAGTCCCTGGCCAGTATCGTCGCCGGGGGCATCGCCTTCGCCACGCCCGCGCACCGCAAGGACAGCCCGGCCACCGACCCGAACATCCCGTTCCGTCTCTACGAGGATTTCGACGCAGCCCAGGCGGGGATCAAGGCCGTGGTCGCGCTGCAGGATTTCGATGGGCTGCAGGCCGGACGCACGCCGGTGATGTACAACGGCATGCAGGTTGGTCTGCTGAAAAAGCTGGATATCGACTCGGACCTCAAGGGTGCGCGCGCCGAGCTTTCGGTCGACCCGCTGTTCGAGGACTACCTGGTCGAGGACACCGATTTCTGGGTGGTCAAGCCGTCCATCTCGCTGGGCGGCATCACCGGCCTCGAGGCGTTGGTGAAAGGCAACTTCATCGCCGTTCGGCCCGGCGAGAAAGGTGGCTCGCCCAAGCGCGAGTTCGTCGCACGTCCCAAGGCGCCGCCGCTGGACATTCGCGCCCCGGGGCTGCATCTGGTGCTCACGACTGACAGTCTGGGGTCGCTGGACGTCGGCAGTCCCGTGCTCTACCGGCAGGTCCGGGTGGGGTCGGTACAGAGCTACCAGTTCTCTCGCGACCAGCAGAAGGTGGTGGTGGGCGTGCATATCGAACAGCCGTACGCCAACCTGGTGAACAGCTCGAGCCGGTTCTGGAATGCCAGCGGCATCTCGCTGAGCGGCGGTTTGTCCGGAATCGAGGTGCGCAGCGAGTCGCTGCAGAGCCTGCTTGCCGGCGGTATCGCCTTCGAGACGCCCGATCCGCAGGCCGCCGGGACGAGGAAGGTGCCGCGCTTCGTCTTGCACAAGGATAGAGACAGTGCAATCCAGCGCGGGACGCCGATCGAGATCCGCTTGGCGCGTGGCGATGGACTGAGTGCCGGTACGCCCATTCGCTACAAGGGGCTGGCCGTGGGCCAGGTGGACACAGTCACGCTGAGCGATGACCTGCAGAGTGTCGTGCTGCGTGCGCGCGTCACCGCAGCGGAGTCGCGCATCACCCGCGCCGGCACCCAGTTCTGGGTCGTTCGGCCGGAGCTCGGCATCATGCGTACGGCGAATCTGGATACGCTGGTCAGCGGCCCGTACCTGGAGGTGGCACCGGGCAAGGCGGATGCGGGCGTGCAAACGCGTTTCACCGGCCAGGAGCGGGAGCCACAGAAGGCTGGTGAAGGGTTGAGCCTCATGCTCAGCGCGGCCCGGCTGGGTTCGATCAAGCCAGGTAACGCGGTGACCTACCGCGAGGTGAAAGTCGGTGAGGTCACCGGTTATGAGCTGGGACAGAACGCCGATCGCGTACTGATCCGCGTCGTCATCGAGCCGCGCTACGCACCCCTGGTGCACACTGGCACCCGCTTCTGGGAGACCAGTGGCTTCGGTGTGGATTTCAGTCTGTTCAAAGGCGCCAGCCTGCGCACCGATTCGCTGGAGTCGCTGCTCGAGGGCGGCGTCGCCTTCGCCACGCCAGAGGGCGAGCAGATGGGACGCCGGGCGCTGCCGGGACAGACCTTCGCGCTGTTCAAGGAGCCGCAGGACGAGTGGTTCGGCTGGGCACCGAAGATCGAACTGGAGCGAGCCGCCGGCGACAGATGACAGGCGTTGCTGGAGGGCCAAGCCCCCTGCGACACATGAAGAGGGCCCCTTCCAGGGCCCTTTTTCGTTGTGGAAGATCAGGCCGGTTCTTCGGTCCGTTGGGCTGAAGCAGTGTGCTCGCTGGCGACTGGTTCGCGGCGGCTGATGTATTTCCAGTCGGCCTCGTCGATGTAGATGCCGGCCGGCCCGCTGCCGCCCTCAAGGTCGATCGCGACATGGGCCGAGACCTGAGGCTTCACCGATGCGAGGATCGGCACGAAG
Source organism: Stutzerimonas stutzeri (assembly GCF_000219605.1). Taxonomy (NCBI): domain Bacteria; kingdom Pseudomonadati; phylum Pseudomonadota; class Gammaproteobacteria; order Pseudomonadales; family Pseudomonadaceae; genus Stutzerimonas; species Stutzerimonas stutzeri. The sequence goes on along the minus strand of NC_015740.1, from coordinate 3,519,573 downwards.
CCCAGCTGCAGGCTGGTTTCGATCAGCGCCTGCTGGTTGCGCTCGTCGATGTCTGCCGCCTCGTCGAGGTAGTAGGGCAGGCGGATGCGCCCGGCCTGCTCGCGGTCCATCAGGTGCAGCAACAGGTACATGTTGGTCAGCGCCTTGATGGTCATGGTGGTGCCGTTGGACGCCGCACCGTCGATGTCGGTATGAATCACCGGCTGGCCGCCGACCTTGGTGATCTCGAACGCCAGCTCGAACAGGTCCTTCAGGCCCAGCTGGTTGTTGTTCGCCGCCACCAGCCGAGCCAGATACTCCTTGGCTTCCTCGTTCTTCGCGTCCTGCTCGGCGGACTGGGACAGATCGAATACCGACAGCGTCTCGCCTTCCTCGTACTGCCCGGCGCTGTGGATGATCTGGTCGATGTGCTTGAGCGCATCCTTGTTCGGCGCCAGCACGATGCGGAAGCTCGCCAGGTTGGAAACCTGACGCTTGTTGATCTCGCGGTTGAACAGCGCGAGCTGGTGTTCCAGGCTTTCGTAGTCGCTGCGGATGTTGCGCAGCGTCCGGGCGATGTCGGTGACCGCGGCACGGCGGGCCTTGGCCAGGGTCAGCGCCTCGTCCTGACGGTGGGCGTAGGCGTTGACCAGCAGCTGCAGGCGACGCTCGGGATCTTCCTCGCTGTCGAACTTGGCCACGCCCTTCAGGCGCACTTGGGCATACAGCGCCTCGATCTGACCGTCGACGCGCTGCAGCGCCTGCCAGCTGTCCTGGTAGTCGTTGAGCAGCGGCAGCAGGTTGTCCAGCGAGTCGTCCACCGGGTCCATGTAAGGCGTACCAAACGGCAGATCCGCCGGTAGCAGCTGGCGACGTCGCAGGGCGTCTTCCAGCGTGCGCTCCTTGGCTTCCAGATCGGCCAGCTGACGGCCGACCAGCTGCAGCTTGGCGGACAGGTGCTGTACGCGCTCGGCGAAGGCGTCGCTGGTGCGCTTGAGTTCTTCCTGGGCGGCCTCGGCCTGCGCCAGCTGCTCCAGCTTCGCCGGCTCCTCGGCGGCCAGGGTCTGGCTGCGGCGGAAGTCTTCCAGCGCTTTCTGCGCATCCAGCACGGCCTGATACAGCGCCTCGGCCTGGGCCTTGCTCGCCGCGCGGTCGACGGCCACCGCATGCTGGGTCTTTAGCTGCTTGAGTTCGCGCTCCAGGCGATCCTTCTGGTCGCGCAGGGCGGCACGGTCGGCCAGGGCCTGCAGCGCCGGTGGCTCGATATGCGAGAGGTCGATGGACAGGCCCGGCACCGAGAAGGTGTCGCCCTTGAAACGATCCAGCACCGCTTCCACGGCCTTGACCCAGTCGTCGCCCTCGGCGCTGATGCCTTTTTCACCCAGCGGCAGGCTGAACAGCTGGCCATTGAACAGGCGCATCAGGCGATCCACATCGGCCTGGGAGAACTCCTCGCGCAAACGCGAGTAGCTGTTGTTGTCGGCATGGTCGAGCTGTTGCCGGACCGACTTCAGGCGTTTTTCCAGATCACGCAGGCGCTCGTCCAGGTCCTCGCTGGAGAACTGACGGGACTGCGCCAGCGCACCGGCCAGCTCGTCGTGGGCGTCCTTGGCGGCGAGCAGCTGCTGCTCCAGCACATGGGCGTCCTCGACCAGGGCGAAGCGGTTCTTCAGCACCGCCAGCTCGCCCAGCCAGCGCTGGATTTCGCTGATCTCGCGTTCCAGGCGCATCAGTTCGCCAGTCGAACCGCGCTGTTCGTTCTGCAGGCCGTCCTGCTCGCGGCGATAGTGCTCGGCCTGGATCACCAGCTCTTCCTTGCGCGCATCGGCGTAGTCGTGCCAGGTGCCGAGCAGGTTGTCGAGCAGCGGTGACAGGCGATGCAGCTTGCCGCGCAGCAGCTCGCGCTGGGCGACACCGGCCGCCAGCGCCTCGACCAGCGGGCCGGCGGCGACCAGTGCCTGGTAGTCCTGCTCCATGCGGCGCACGTCGCGGAAGGCTTCTTCGGTCGCGGCGATATAGTCGACGCTGCCCGAGCGCAGGCTGTGCTCGAAGGCATCGAGGAACAGCTGCTTCAGTTTGGCAGCCGTGATTTCCCGCATATGCAACAGGTTGATGAACAGTGCGCGGAAGGTCTTCAGGCTCTGCTCGCTGGTCGAGCGCAGCGGGATCAGCGTCATGTCCAGCGGGATCGAGGTATGCCCGCCGACCAGCAGCCGGCGCAGCTCGTCCGGCTTGGCCTCGAAGGCCTTGATGCCGGCGCGTTCGAGATTGGCGAACAGCTCGCGCTGGCGCAGGCAGGTGCCGTTCTGCTGGTAATGGTCGAGGTCCAGCGAGCCCTGATAAACGAAGAACTGATGACCGAAGCCGCCGCCCGGCCCGCGGCCAGCCACGCCGATCACATGCGGGCCGTGGGGCAGCATGACTTCGACGAGGATGTAGCTGGTGTCCGAGGCGAAGTAGAACTTGCGCGACTGCTCGAGGCTGTACTTGCCGAAGCTCATGTCCGACATGCGCGCCAGGATCGGGAACTGCAGCGCGTTGATCGACGCGGACTTGCCGAGGTTGTTGGCGCCGTAGACCGACAGCGGGTTTTCCAGCGGAAAGATGCCGAGGCTGTAGCCGGCGGTGTTCAGCAGGGCGAAGCGGCGGATGCCGTAGCGTTCCTGGCTCATGCTTCAAGCTCCTTTTCTTCGGCGATGGCGCGTGCCAAGGCGTCTTCTTCCGATTCTTCGGCTGCTTCCTCGATGAGGATGATGTCGTCTTCGCCCTCGTCCTCGGCGATCAGCTCCGGGGCGGGCAGCGGCAGGTCACTGCTGTGCAGGCTGGCGGCCAGATCGCGGTCCTGCTGCACCGACAGGCAGACGTCGAGGAAACGGTGCATCGGCGGCAGGAAGCGGTAGACGCCGTTGCTGTCCTCGGCGAAGCCCAGCTGTGTCAGGCGGCGGATGACCTTCTCTTCCAGTTCTTCCTGGGTGGTGACTTCGGCCTGCAGGAACAGGTCGCGGTACTTGTCCAGCAACGCCGGCAGTTCATCGCGACCGAGGCTGCCACCGTCGAGCACCGCCAGCGGGTCGCGGCCCTGGTCGGCCAGGTGCTCGACGAGGATGAAGGTGAACAGCGCCAGGCGCTGGGCGGTCTTGTTCACCTGCGCGCCCATCTGCTCCGGGACGAAGTAGTAGAAGCCGCGCGGATCGCAGACCAGCTCGAAGCCGAGCGCCTTGAACAGTGCGCGGTACTGGTCCTGCATGTTCGACAGCTGCGCGTAGGGCTCCGGCTCGCTGCGCGACAGGTGATAGCCCTTGAACAGCTCGCGGAAGATCGGCGCCAGCTGGGTCATTTCCTTGAGGTCGATGTTCATTCAGGTCGCTCGGATATCGTCGGGGTGATGGTGGACAAGCTGCGCGTCGTCCACCCTACGTAGGAGTCAGCCATTGGCATTGGCCACCAGCGCAAAGGAGCTGAGGCTGACGCGGTGTTCGCGGGTCAGGTACTCGCGACGTTCCAGGCGATCGCGCTGGAAGCGGCTGTCGCGGGACAGGCGCGAGAACCAGTAGAGCAGCTCGTCGGTGGCGCCCTCGGGTTCCTGTTCCAGCAGCCAGGCCATCAGGTCCGGCAGCGGCAGTGCCTGCTGGCAACGCTCGATCATCTCCCGCGCGGTGCGCGGTGCGCGCGGCTGCTCGCCCTTGCGCTTGCCGCTGGCCCGCGGGAACTGCGCCGGCTTCGGCTCGAAGCGGGCCAGGGCGTAGACGTAGGCTTCGACCTGGCTGGCAGTGCCGAGAAAGGTGCTCTGAGGACGGGTGAACAGCGGCAGCGAGGCCTGTGGTACGGCGTCCAGGCCCTTCTTGCGGATCGCCGACAGTGCCAGTGCCGCGCCGCGGGTCACGGCGTTGTGCCGACGCGCTTCCTCGCGTAGCGGCAGCAACAGCTCGCGGGCCTTGCGCAGGGTCAGCTGGGCGGTGGTCTGCATTTCCAGGATGCGCGCATGAGTGCGCAGCAGGAGGTCGTCGTCCACCAGCTGGCCGAGGCGCTGCTGTTCGCCGAGCAGCTTCATCAGCACCTGCTCGACGCGATGAACGCCCTGCTCGAAGGCGCCGTCGGCGGAGACCAGCTGGATCATCGGCTCGACGTACTCGTCCCAGGTCGCCAGCACCTCTGCATAGCGCTGGCGCAGCGGGATCTGGCGGTCGCTGGTCTTGGCCCGGTCGGCCACCGCGACCAGGGCCTGTTCGTCGTTGTCGAGTTTCTTCAGTACATCGCGTACGCGCATGTCGAGCAGGCGCAGCTGGCGGGCCAGGTCGTTGCCATCGCGAATCTCGAACGCATCGAGGATATGCCCGGCCAGGCGCTCCAGATGGCGCAGGTAGGCTTCGATCTCTAGGCACAGGCCGAGGCGGTGCTCGCGGCGCAGGTAAGCGAGGAAGTCGTGGATCTGCGCGTTCAGCTCGAAGCGGTTGGGACTCTTGGCCACCGGAACCAGGATGTCCAGGCGGATCCACTGGTCGAGCAGGGCGGTGATGTCGGTGGGCGTGCCTTCGGGTAGCTGTGCGGCGAGCTGATGGCGCAACTCCACCAGGCTCAGGGTGCCGGCGTCGAAACGCTCGCACAGCGGCTCGAGCAACGTCCAGTGTTCGGCGAGGGCACGCAGTACGCGCTTGGGTTCGATCATCGTGGCGCCAGTCCAGCCAATGAAAAAGCGCCGATTGTACTGCATTGGGGCCTTCGTGATGGGCGCGCAGACAATCGGCCACGCCGTCGCGGCACGTATGGAGGCGTCACCTGAACGTCATCGCCTGAAGGTTAGCCTGGCGCCATTCGGCGACCGGTCGGGCAAGCCCGAACGTCACTAAACGTGACGAAGTGTCGATGTGCTATTTCGATCTCTGTCGGTTCCCGGCACAATTCGCACTTTTTTGCAAAAAGCGAGCTGTCGGTTCCGCCGGCGACTCCCTCGGGGCACGAACAGATGATCAAGACGCCGTATTACCTCATCGACAAACAGAAGCTTCTGGGCAATCTCGAGAAGATCGCCTACGTGCGTGAGCAGTCCGGCGCCAAGGCGCTGCTGGCACTCAAGTGCTTCGCCACCTGGTCGGTGTTCGACCTGATGCAGCAGTACATGGACGGCACCACCTCGTCATCGCTGTACGAGCTCAAGCTCGGCCGGCAGAAGTTCGCCGGCGAGACCCACGCGTACAGCGTGGCCTGGGCCGACGACGAGATCGAAGAGATGGTCGCCAACTGCGACAAGATCATCTTCAACTCCATCGGTCAGCTGGAGCGCTTCGCCGAGGCGACCGAGGGAACCATCCGCGGCCTGCGCGTCAATCCGCAGGTGAGCAGTTCGGACTACCTGCTGGCCGACCCGGCGCGGCCGTTCAGCCGCCTGGGTGAGCATGATCCGGCGAAGATCGAGGCGGTGATCGGCAAGATCAGCGGCTTCATGTTCCACAACAACTGCGAGAACTCGAGCTTCGAGCTGTTCGACAAGATGCTGAGCACCATCGAGGAGCGCTTCGGCCATCTGCTGGAACAGGTCCAGTGGGTCAGCCTCGGCGGTGGCATCCACTTCACCGGCGAAGGCTATCCGCTCGATGCCTTCTGCGCGCGACTGAAGGCGTTCTCGGAAAAATTCGGCGTGCAGGTCTACCTGGAGCCCGGCGAGGCGGCGATCACCATGAGCTCCTCGCTGGAAGTCACCGTGCTCGACACCCTGTACAACGGCAAGAACCTCGCGGTGGTCGACAGCTCCATCGAAGCGCACATGCTCGACCTGCTGATCTACCGCCTCAACGCCAAGATGGCGCCCAACGACGGCGAGCACAGCTACATGGTGTGCGGAAAGAGCTGTCTGGCCGGCGATATCTTCGGTGAGTACCAATTCGATCGTCCGCTGGCCATCGGCGATCGGCTGTCGTTCATCGACGCGGCAGGCTACACCATGGTCAAGAAAAACTGGTTCAACGGTCTGAAAATGCCGTCCATCGTGGTAAAGCAGCTCGACGGCAGCGTCGAGATGGTTCGTGAGTTCGACTTTAACGATTACCTGTCCAGCCTTTCCTGAGGCCGCAGTACAAGGGGGTGAAACAATTGAAGAAAAACGTTCTTATCATTGGCGCAGGAGGTGTTGCCAAGGTGGTGGCCCACAAGTGCGCGCAGCACAACGACGAACTCGGTCGTATTGCTATCGCGTCGCGCAGCATCTCCAAATGCCAGGCCATCATCGACAGCGTCCAGGCCAAGGGCGGGCTGAAGCAGCCCGGCGAGATCAAGGCCTATGCGCTGGACGCCATGGACGTGGAAGCGACCAAGGCGCTGATTCGTGAAACCGAATCGCAGATCGTCATCAATGTCGGTTCTGCCTTCCTCAACATGTCCGTGCTGCGCGCCTGCATCGACACCGGCGTCGCGTATCTCGATACCGCGATCCATGAAGAGCCGGGCAAGATCTGCGAAACGCCGCCGTGGTACGGCAACTACGAGTGGAAGCACCTGGCCGAATGCCAGGAAAAGGGCATCACCGCCATCCTCGGTGCCGGCTTCGACCCGGGCGTGGTCAACGCCTACGCCGCTCTGGCCCAACAGGAATACTTCGACAAGATCGAGTCGATCGACATCCTCGACGTCAACGCCGGTTTCCACGGCAAGTATTTTGCCACCAATTTCGACCCGGAAATCAATTTCCGCGAATTCACCGGGCAGGTTTACAGCTGGCAGAACGGCCAGTGGACGACCAACCGCATGTTCGAGGTCAAGCGCACCGACGACCTGCCGGTCGTGGGCGAACAGAGCCTCTACCTGACCGGTCATGATGAGGTGCACTCGCTCTCCAAGCACCTCGACGTGCCGAACATCCGTTTCTGGATGAGCTTCGGCGAGCATTACATCAACGTCTTCACCGTACTGAAGAACCTCGGCCTGCTCTCCGAGCAGCCAGTGCGCACCGCCGAAGGCCTGGAAGTCGTTCCGCTCAAGGTGGTCAAGGCCGTGCTGCCCGATCCCGCCTCGCTGGCGCCGGGCTACACCGGCAAGACCTGCATCGGCGACCTGGTCAAGGGCACCAAGGACGGCCAGCCGCGCGAGCTGTTCATCTACAACGTGGCCGACCATGAAGAGGCCTACGCCGAGACGGACAGCCAAGGCATCTCCTACACCGCCGGCGTGCCACCGGTTGCCGCGGCGCTGCTGATCGCCCGTGGCGAGTGGGATGCCAAGCGCATGGTCAACGTCGAAGAACTGCCGGCACAGCCGTTCCTCAAGCTGCTCGATGTGATGGGCCTGCGCACTCGCATCAAGGACGAGCATGGCGATCGTCCCTGGGATCGGTAACCCAGTTACGAGCTGCACGTGAGAACGAAAGGCCCCGCTGCTCTGGTAGCGGGGCCTTTTGCTTTGTCGGCGGCGCGGCGGTGGATGTAAAAAGCGACATCCACCCTACGTTGGGGGCTGGCCTTCGTAGGGTGGAAAACGCCGAAGGCTTTTCCACCGATGGGGAACGCTGGTGGAAACGCTTCGCGGTTTTCCACCCTACGCGACAACAACCCACGCCAAACGCAGCTGCTCCTTCCCGCCCCGTCCATTTCACGCGACAATCCGCCCACACAGGCGCCCTGTCAGAGGCGCTCGGCAGCCGTGAGGATTTCCTATGAGCAGCAACGATCGCGTCATCATCTTCGACACCACCCTGCGCGACGGCGAGCAGAGTCCCGGCGCGTCCATGACCGGTGAGGAAAAGCTGCGCATCGCCCGGGCGCTGGAGCGGCTGAAGGTAGACGTGATCGAGGCGGGCTTCGCCATCGCCAGCCCCGGCGATTTCGCCGCGGTGAAGCTGGTCGCCGACAACATCAAGGACAGCACCGTGTGCAGCCTGGCGCGCGCCGTCGATGCCGACATCGAACGCGCTGCCGAAGCGCTGGCCGGCGCCAACTCCGGGCGCATCCACACCTTTATCGCCACCAGCCCGATCCACATGCAGTACAAGCTGCGCATGCAGCCGGACCAGGTGGTGGAGCAGGCAGTGCGCGCGGTGAAGAAGGCGCGCAGCCTGTGCGCCGACGTGGAGTTTTCCTGCGAGGACGCCGGCCGCTCGGAGATCGATTTCCTCTGCCGCATCATCGAGGCTGCCATCGACGCCGGGGCACGCACCATCAACATTCCGGACACGGTCGGCTACGCCATTCCGCACCAGTACGCCGACACCATCCGCCAGCTGCTCGAGCGCATCCCCAATGCCGACAAGGCGGTGTTCTCCGTGCACTGCCATAACGACCTCGGTCTGGCCGTGGCCAACTCCCTGGCCGCGGTGGTGGCCGGTGCGCGCCAGGTGGAATGCACTATCAACGGCCTCGGCGAGCGTGCCGGCAACGCCGCGCTGGAAGAGATCGTCATGGCGATCAAGACCCGCCAGGACCTGCTCAACGTGCACACCCGCATCGAGACCGAGCACATCCTTGCCGCCTCGCGCCTGGTCTCGGGCATCACCGGTTTCCCGGTGCAGCCGAACAAGGCCATCGTCGGCGCCAACGCCTTCGCCCACGAGTCGGGCATCCACCAGGACGGCGTGCTCAAGCATCGTGAGACCTACGAGATCATGTCCGCCCAGTCGGTGGGCTGGAACGCCAACAAGATGGTCATGGGCAAGCACTCCGGTCGCGCCGCGTTCCGTTCGCGCCTGGAGGAGCTGGGCATCGCACTGGAAGGCGACGAGCTGAACGCTGCCTTTGCCCGCTTCAAGGAGCTGGCGGACAAGAAGCATGAAATCTTCGACGAAGACTTGCAGGCGCTGGTCTCCGATACCCTGGCCGACGAGGCGCCCGAACACTTCAAGCTGGCCAGCCTGAAGGTGGCGAGCAAGACCGGCACCACGCCCGAAGCCAAGCTGGTGCTCAGCGTCGATGGAGCGGAGCGCAGCGCCCAGGCCGAAGGCTCCGGCCCGGTGGACGCCACCTTCAAGGCCATCGAGGCGGTCGCCGGCTCCGGTGCCACGCTGCAGCTTTACTCGGTCAACGCCATCACCCAGGGCACCGATTCCCAGGGCGAGGTGACCGTGCGGCTGGAGAAGGGCGGGCGCATCGTCAACGGCAACGGCGCCGATACCGACATCGTCGTCGCCTCGGCCAAGGCTTATCTCAACGCGCTGAACCTGATGCAGGTCGGCGCCAAGGCTCATCCACAGGTGGAAGGCGTTTGATCAGTGAAACCCGGCGTCGGGCCTACCTCGACGCCATGCAGGTAGCCAGCTGGCTGCCACGCACCGAGCTGCCGTTCGCTGCCCCGTCGCGGCTCGAGCTGCTGCAGCCTCCGGTTGCCGAGCCGGAGCCCGCGGCCGCCGTCGCGCCCGTGGCCGAGGTCGAGGCTGCACCGGTCGTCGAGCGGCCAGCCGTGGCGCCGACCGTCGAACCGACCCCGGCACCGCGCCCGCGTATCGCCATGCCGGAGCCGAAGCCCGTGGCCGCGACCGGCAGCCCTGGCGAGGAGGCCGCCGCCGAACCCGCCAAGGCCATCGAGCCGCCGCCGCGCTTCTCCCTGCAGCTGCTGCGCGCCGGCAACGTGTTGCTGGTGGTGGAACTGCCCACCGGCGAATCCTTCCAGAGCCGTGACCCGGCCTACATCCTGCTCAAGGACCTGCTGCGCGCCGCCCGGCTGCCGGACAAGCCGCAGCAGGTCGGCGACGGCGAACCGATCCGCTGGCCGCTGCTGCACAAGGGCAGCCTTGACCAGGGCGCCGAGGCTGCGCGCGATTACGTGCAGGGCGTGATGGCTGCCGAGCTGGAGCAGATGGGCTGCGACTGCATCTGGCTGATCGGCCGCCCGGCTCTGCGCTTCGCGGGCGAAGTGGACGTCGACAACTGCTATCGCGAGGTGGCCGTGGAAGGGTTGGGTCGCGCCCTGGCGATGCCGGGGCTGGAAGCCTTGATGGAACAGCCGGCCGCCAAGGCCGAGCTGTGGAAGGCCATGCGCCGCAGCATGCCGCGCTGGCACATAGGTTCGTGAGTACGCGTGATGAGTGATGCAGTCAGCTTTCGCCCGATGACAGCGGCGGATATCGAAACCGTGCTGAAGATCGAATACGCCGCCTTCAGCCACCCCTGGACCCGCGGCATCTTCAACGATGCCCTGACTGCCTACGAGTGCTGGGTGATGTTCGAGGGCGAGCAGCAGGTCGGGCACGGCGTGATCAACGTGATCCTCGACGAGGCGCACCTGCTCAATATCACCGTCAAGCCGCAGAGCCAGGGCCGCGGCCTCGGCCTGCGCCTGCTGGAGCACCTGATGCAGCGCGCCCGCGAGCACGGCGGCCGCGAATGCTTCCTCGAGGTACGCGCCAGCAATGCGCCGGCCTACCGCCTCTACGAGCGGTACGGCTTCAACGAAGTGGGCCGCCGCCGGGCCTACTATCCGTCGGCCGATGGCCGCGAAGATGCGCTGGTGATGGCCTGCACGTTGCTGGATTGATGGCGCGTTGTTCCATGGGGCGGGCTCAGCCCGCCGCCTTGCGAGGCATCGTTCTCTTAGGGGCTGAGCCCGCCCCGCGTTCGGTGCGGCAAGCGGCCCGATCACTCCCCCGGCCGCTTGTCCCGGCCTGAATCCAGCGGGGCGTCGCCCTCCAGTTCATCGTCCGACAGCACACTGTCGTCCTCGCGCAGCACCGCGTCGCCACCGCTGAGGCCGGTGTCCTCGTCGCCCTTGGCGGGGCCGTCCCAAGGTTTGCCGTCCAGCGGGTCGTAGCGGCCCAGCTCGGCTTCGTCGAGGTCCACGTCTGCGCCGATCTCGTGCTCGGACACCACGCTCAGATCCTGATCCGCCGGACCGCCGTGGCCGCGTTCGCGGGGTGAGCGCGAGCCGTCGTCCGGAATCTGCGTCTCTGGCGCCAGGTCATCCATGGTGGTCTCGCCGCCGGGCACTTCGCCGACCGTCATGCCGGCCTCGGCCTCGCGCTCCGGCGGGAACTGATCGGCGATTTCCTCGGCCGGCACCTGGTCGCCGATGCGGCCCTTGCGCTCGTCCCGGCGCTGGTCGAAGTCGAGCGGCTCCATCGAGCCCATGCGGTCCTCGGTGTCGTCGATTTCCGTCGGGGTATAGGGTTTCTGATCGCTCATGATCGTCTCCTGTCAGGCCATCGGTCTTGCAGGTTGTGACCCGGCCGCTCGATGAAGATTCAGGTGCGCCGCTGGCCGGAACCGGCATCCGGGGCCATCCTTGATGGGCTGCGAATTCGGGCTGCAGTACCTGACCGGCAGGCGAGCGAAATGGGACGAACCACCGCGCGTGATCCGGAGTCCTACCTGCATGAACGATCAAAACGACCAACCTGCGCCTGAGGCTCGGCGCTGCGCTTTCTTCTTCGACGTCGACGGCACGCTGGCTGAAATACAGCCCCGCCCGGAGCTCGTCTTCATTCCACCGCCCACCCTTGCGGCCCTGGAACGACTGCATGCCGACGGGATTCCCGTCGCCGTGATCTCCGGGCGCCCCCTGGCACAGCTCGATGCGTTGCTGGCACCGCTGCAACTGCCCGCCGCCGGCGTGCATGGCGCCGAGCGCCGGGATGCCGAAGGCGAGTTGCGCAACCTGGCGCTGGATGCCCGGCAGCTGGAGCGCATCCAGCGCGAGCTGGCCGAGGCCTGCAGCGAGCACCCCGGCTTGCATCTGGAGAACAAGGGCGTCGCCTTCGCGCTGCACTTTCGCCTGGCGCCGCAGCTGGAACAGGTCGCCCGCGAGCTCGCCGAGCATTTCGCCGAGCGCTACGCCGAGGTGCTGAGCCTGCAGCCCGGCAAGTGCGTGTTCGAACTCAAGCCACGCGGGGCGAGCAAGGGTGAAGTCATCCGCGCCTTCATGGAGGAGGTGCCATTCGCCGGCCGCACCCCGGTGTTCGTCGGCGATGACCTGACCGACGAGGCGGGTTTCGCCGCCGTCAATGCGCTGGGCGGGCGTTCCATCAAGGTCGGCGAGGGGCCCAGCGAGGCTCGCGAGCGGTTGCCATCGGTGCATGCGGTCGGCGGCTGGCTGGAACAGCTGCTGAGCGAGCTCGGCGAACCGGCCGGATCTATAACAAAACCAGACTAGAGCGAGATTTTTGCCATGAGCCGTTTAGTAGTGGTTTCCAACCGAGTCGCGCCGATCAAGGCGGGCAAGGTGGCTGCCGGAGGGTTGGCCGTCGGTGTCTACGATGCCCTGCGCCAGGCCGGAGGCATCTGGTTCGGCTGGAGCGGCGAGGTCAGCGCGACCCCGACCATCAACACCGAGGAAGTCGGCAACATCACCTATGTCACGCTGCCGCTGAACAAGCGTGACTACGACCAGTATTACCGCGGCTTCTCCAACGCCACGCTGTGGCCGATCTTTCACTACCGCATCGACCTGGCCCGCTACAGCCGTGAGGAATACGACGGCTACCGGCGGGTCAACGCCATGCTGGCCGAGAAGCTCATGCCGCTGCTCAGGCCCGACGACATCATCTGGATCCACGACTACCACCTGATCCCCTTCGCCGAAGCCTGCCGCCAGCTGGGCGTGCGCAACCGCATCGGCTTCTTCCTGCACATCCCGTTTCCGGCGCCGGAAATCCTCACCGCCATCCCGCCGCACAACGACCTGCTCAAGACGCTCTGCTACTACGACCTGATCGGCTTCCAGACCGACACCGACCGCCTGGCCTTTCAGGACTACATCACCCGCGAGGTGCGTGGCGTCATCGAGCCGGACGGCAGCCTGACCGCCTATGGGCAGAACTTCCGCGCCGGCGTCTACCCCATCGGCGTGGTGCCGGACGAAATCCAGCAGCTCGCCGAAGGCTACAAGGGCCGCGCGCATCCCATGCGCCGCGCCACCGACACACGCCGCCAGACCATCATCAGCGTCGACCGGCTGGACTACTCCAAGGGTCTGGTGGAGCGCTTCCGCGCCTACGAGGAATTTCTCGACCGCTACCCGGCGCACCGCAACAACGTCGAGTTCCTGCAGATCGCGCCAACCTCGCGCTCCGACGTGCGCACCTACCAGCACATCCGCGAGCAGCTGGAGAGTCAGGCCGGGCACCTCAACGGGCGCATGTCCGACCTCGACTGGACGCCGCTGCACTACCTGAACAAGAGCTACGACCGCCGCGTGCTGATGGGCCTGTTCCGCGCCGCCGACGTCGGCTTCGTCACCCCGCTGCGCGACGGCATGAACCTGGTCGCCAAGGAATACGTCGCCGCCCAGGACCCGGAAGACCCCGGCGTGCTGGTGCTGTCGCGCTTCGCCGGCGCGGCCCGCGAACTGACCTCGGCGCTGATCGTCAACCCGTACGACTGCGTCGGCATGGCCGAAGCGCTCGACCGGGCGCTGAACATGTCGCTGGCCGAACGCAAGGATCGCTACGAGCACCTGATGCGCGCCATTCGCGCCGCCGACCTGGACGCCTGGCGCGACAACTTCATGCGTGATCTGCGCTCGTTCATCTCGCAACCCAGTGCCCAGCGGGCGAAGAAGGTCGAGCTGGTCGAACCCGAGTGAGCCGCGGCGGCTTGTCAAAAGCCTGCAGCGACTCGTAAGGTGCCGAGCCGACCCACAGGGACACATGAGATGAGCGAACTGGACCCGCTGTTCGAGAACAACGCCCGCTGGGCCGAAGCCATCAAGGAAGAAGACCCGGATTTCTTCCAGAAACTGGCCCGCCAGCAGACGCCGGAGTACCTGTGGATCGGCTGTTCCGATGCGCGGGTGCCGGCCAACGAGATCGTCGGCCTGCTGCCGGGCGACCTGTTCGTTCATCGCAACGTCGCCAACGTCGTGCTGCACACCGACCTCAACTGCCTGTCGGTCATCCAGTACGCGGTGGACGTGCTCAAGGTCAAACACATCCTGGTCACCGGCCACTACGGCTGCGGCGGCGTCCGCGCCTCCATGCGCGACGACCAGCTGGGCCTGATCGACGGCTGGCTGCGCAGCATCCGCGACCTCTACTACGAACACCGCGTGCACCTGTCCAAGCTGGCCAGTGAGGAAGAACAGGTCGACCGCCTGTGCGAGCTCAATGTCATCCAGCAGGTCGCCAACGTCAGTCACACCACCATCGTCCAGAACGCCTGGCACCGCGGGCAGCCGCTCGCCGTGCACGGCTGCATTTACGGCATCAAGGATGGCCTGTGGAAGAATCTCAACGTCACGGTGAGCGGGCTCGACCAGTTGCCCTCGCAATACCGTCTGCGCCCGCCGCGCCAAGCCTGATGAGTGCGCGTCAGGGCCCGGCCTTCGCCGGTCTGCTTATCGCCGTGCTCTGCTGGAGCGGCAACGCCCTGGTCGGCCGCGCCTTCCATGACAGCATCCCGCCGCTCAGCCTGTCGTTCTGGCGCTGGGTGCTGGCTACCAGTTTGCTGCTGCCTTTCGTCGCCAAGGGCATCTGGACGCACCGCGCCACCCTGCGTGCCGCCGGCTGGCGCCTGCCGGTGCTCGCCGCCATGGGCATCGCCAGCTACAACTCGCTGCTCTATACCGCCGCGCAAAGCACCGAGGCGATCAACCTCACCCTGGTGAACACCTGCCTGCCGCTGGCCACCTTTATCGGCGCGGGCTTCCTGCTCGGCGAATGGCCGCTGCGCCGCGCCTGGTTCGGCATGGCCGTGGCGGCGGGCGGGCTGCTCTACCTGATCAGTCGCGGCAGCTGGCAGACCTTCGCCAGCCTGTCGTTCCAGCGCGGCGACCTCATCATGCTGCTCGCCGTGCTGGCCTGGGCGCTCTACACGCTGCTGCTGCGCCGCTGGGCCAGGCACCTGCTGGTGCCGCCGCTGGTGCTGCTGGGCGTGCTGATGCTGCTCGGTCTGCCGCTGATCCTGCCGTTCTACCTGCTGGAACTGGGCCGGGTAGGGGGCTTCGCCCTCACGCCGAGCAACCTCGCCGCCATCGGCTACACCGCCGTGTTCGCCTCGCTGGTGGCCTACGTCGGCTGGAACCATGGGGTGAAGATCGTCGGCGCGGGCAGGGCGGCCATGGTCATGTACCTGATGCCCGTATTCACCGCGCTGCTGGGCTGGGTGCTGCTGGGCGAGGCCCTGCGCACCTTCCACTGGATCGGCGGCGCCCTGATCTTCGCCGGCCTGCTGCTGGCCACGCGGCCTTCGTTCCGCTAGGGCCGTAGGATCCAGATCTGGGCTGCCGACCAGCGCGGCCCGGGCTAGGCGCCCCCACCTACGCGACCCGACCGTTCGTAACTAACCGTTTGAAAAGGATAAAAAATCTGCGGAGCCAGGGTTGACAGCCCAAACCGACCAGAGAATAATGCGCGCCACTTGGCTACATAGCTCAGTTGGTTAGAGCGCAGCATTCATAATGCTGATGTCCCAGGTTCAAGTCCCGGTGTAGCCACCAGACAAAACAAGGGGTTAGCGAAAGCTAGCCCCTTTTTTGTTTGTGCCGGTGACTACGAAGTGACTACGGTTTGCCTACCGGGTCTTCGGGGGCGACGTTAGCCCGCTTCTTTCACTGCTCCTGTGGCGCTGGCCGACTCAGCTTTCAGCTTCTCAAGCTGCAGGCGTGAAATCTCAAGCTGAATCCTCGTGTGTTCGTCTTGCAGCGGCTGAATCACTCTATGCCAGCGCATAAAGCCGAACCAGATCCCCGAAATGGCGATCCCAAGAAGTACCCCGAGAGCTCGGTGGAAAAACTTCCGGTCGGAAGCAATTACCTCCAGTTGCCGCTCAAGTATCTGTTTTCTCACAGCATCTTTAGTAGATAGCTCTTTGGCTTCTTTCAACACTTCAAGCTCAGGAAGTATTGCTATCACCTGCTCATTGGCGGACTGCTGGACGTATAGAAACGCTCCTAGCGAGAAGATCAAGAGCAGCAACGAGAACAATGCATAGAACTTGTAGATGTTGTCAGTGGGGAGCGGAATCTTACTTTCCATGTAGCGAGCCACTAGCCGGTTAGGAAGCAAGAACCTTATCAGTCCCGGCACCTTACAGGCCATGGCTGACAACTCCGCTTTGAGCTAATGGCGATAGCCGCAGTGCCGATTCCAGGTGATCCGGCGACAGATGCGCGTAGCGCATGGTCATCGTGATCGACGAGTGCCCCAGGATCCGTTGTAAGCCGAGAATGTCACCACCGGCCATCATGTAGTGACTGGCGAAGGTGTGCCGCAGGATGTGGGTCATCTGGCCCGGTGTGTCGAAGCCGCAACGCTTGTATGCACACCGAAAGGCCGACCGGCAGGGCATGAATAGCCGACCGTTTCCAGGCATACCCACCTTCATTGCCAGATCCTCAACATCCTTCGGAATCGGTACGGATCTCGACTGCCGATTCTTGGTTCGGTGGAAGTGAGCCTTACCGCCGTAGATCGCGGCACGGGTCAGCGACTCGGCTTCGTCCCAGCGGGCACCGGTAGCCAAGCAGAGCAGGGCAACGGGATAGGTGTGATTGTTGGTGGAGCGCTTGCACTCTTCGAGCAACTGGCGGATCTGCGGCAGCGTGAGAAAGGTCAGCTCTACCTGATCGGTCCTGATCTGCCGGACATTGGCGAGCGGGTTCTTTCCTACCCAGGCCCCGAGCCGGATCAATTCCGAGAACACGGCAGACAGGTAGCGTTGCTCATGGTTGACCGTATGCGGCGACGCCACTTTCAAGCGCTGTTGCCGATACCGCGCCCAGGCCAGTGCGTCGAAGGACGAGGCGAGCGGATCGCCGAGCCGTTTGGCGATCGCCAGCGTTCTCGACAGACGTGTCTTCTCGTCTTTGAGCGTGCAGCCGTGTTGCCGCTGACCGAAAACTGACCCAGTAAAGGCTGTTCTGCCGACTGAAAACTGACCCAGGTGTTCAACTGCTTCTGCTCAATTTTTGAGCAGGAGAACACAGGGTGATCAGTATGGAAATGATGGGCAAAATCCGCCGGATGTATTTCCGCGACAAGCTGTCGCTGCATGAGATAGCCAAGCGCACCGGGTTGGCGCGCAACACGATTCGCAAGTGGGTCAGAGCACCTGAGGCCAAGCAGCCGGTGTACCAACGCCGCGCGATCTTCAACAAACTCAGCCCTTTTCACGCCACGCTGGAGCAGGCGCTAAAAGCCGATTCGCTGCGCCCCAAGCAACAGCGGCGCAGTGCCAAGGCGCTGTTGGCGCAAATCAAAGCCGATGGTTATGACGGTGGCTACAGCCAGCTCACCGCGTTTATCCGTGCCTGGCGAGGGGGACAGGACAAGGCGTCGCAGGCCTTTGTGCCACTGACCTTTGCTCTTGGCGAGGCGTTTCAGTTTGACTGGAGCGAGGAAGGCTTGCTGGTCGGCGGCATTTACCGGCGTATGCAGGTGGCACATCTGAAGCTGTGTGCCAGCCGTGCGTTCTGGCTTGTGGCGTATCCGAGCCAGGGCCATGAGATGTTATTTGACGCCCATACACGCTCGTTCGGCGCCTTGGGCGGCGTGCCGCGCCGGGGCATCTACGACAACATGAAGACCGCCGTCGACAAGGTCAATAAGGGCAAAGGCCGGGCGGTGAATGCACGCTTTGCGGTGATGTGCGCGCATTACCTGCTTGATCCGGACTTCTGCAACGTCGCCGCTGGTTGGGAAAAGGGCATCGTTGAAAAGAACGTGCAAGACAGCCGCAGGCGTATCTGGCTAGACGCCCAGGACTGCCAGTTTCACTCCTTCGAGGAACTCAATGCCTGGCTGGGCCAGCGCTGCCGCGCGCTTTGGAACGAGCTGACGCACCCTCAATACAGCGGGCTGAGTGTAGCCGAAGTGCTGGAGTTGGAGCGCGCTGAACTGATGCCTGTGCCAGCGCCATTCGACGGTTACGTCGAGCGGCCTGCGCGGGTCTCCAGCACCTGCCTGGTCAGCGTCGGGCGCAACCGCTACTCGGTGCCATGTGAGTACGCGGGTAAGTGGGTCAGCAGCCGTTTGTATCCGACGCGAATCGAGGTGGTGGCTGATGACGCGCTGCTCACCAGCCATGTGCGCTTACTGGATCGCGACCAGGTCAGCTATGACTGGCAGCACTACCTCCCGCTGATCGAACGCAAGCCCGGTGCGCTGCGCAACGGAGCGCCCTTTGCTGATCTGCCAGCGCCGCTGCGTCAGCTTAAGCACGGTCTGGGGCGTCATGCCGGCGGTGAACGGATCATGGCGCAAGTCCTGGCTGCCGTACCGGTCGCCGGACTCGATGCCGTGCTGGTAGGCGTTGAGCTGGTACTGGAGAGCGGCAGCCTGAGCGCCGAACACATCCTCAATGTCGTGGCACGGCTGACAGCATCCGAACCACCACCCAGCGTCGAAACCCACTTGTCGCTCAAGGAAGCCCCCGTCGCTAACACGGCGCGCTACGACCGCCTGCGTGGCCTGGCCGAGGAGGTCGGTCATGCGTGATTTGATGGCGGAACTCAAGGAGCTGCGCCTGCACGGCATGGCCACGGCCTGGGCGGAGTTAACTGCACAGGGTGAGTCGAACACAGCCTCGTCCAAGTGGCTGCTCGAACACCTGCTGGAACAAGAGCACACAGATCGCGCCATGCGCTCGGTGAGCCACCAGATGAACATGGCCAAGCTGCCGATGCACCGCGATCTGGCCAGCTTCGATTTCAACGCCTCTAGCGCCGACGCACGCCTGATCAGCGAGCTGGCCAGCCTGGCCTTTACCGACACCGCGCAGAACGTGGTGCTGATCGGTGGGCCAGGCACCGGTAAAACCCACCTAGCCACCGCGCTGGCCGTGTCCGGCATCACCCGGCACGGTAAGCGCGTGCGCTTCTACTCCACGGTCGATCTGGTCAATCTGCTGGAGCGCGAAAAACACGACGGCAAAGCCGGGCGGATCGCCCAGGCACTGCTGCGCATGGATCTGGTCATCCTCGACGAACTGGGTTATCTGCCGTTCAGCCAGGCTGGCGGTGCGTTGCTGTTTCACCTGCTGTCCAAGCTGTACGAACACACCAGCGTGGTGATCACCACCAACCTGAGCTTCGCCGAATGGTCGAGCGTGTTCGGCGACGCCAAGATGACCACCGCCCTGCTGGATCGGCTGACCCACCACTGCCACATCGTCGAAACCGGTAACGAGTCCTATCGCCTGCAACACAGTAGCTTGGCGGCCCAGGCCAAGATCAAATCACGGGAGCGAAAGCGTAAGGGCGGCCAGGAACCGGAGGACGATGAGTCGTTCTGATTTCATGGTGACGACGGCCTGCTGCATGGCTGCATGTGGCAGGTCTTCAACAGCTGAACTGGGACAGCGAGGGAGTGGGTTCAAAAGCAGCTGCGCTGGTAGACTTATCCACAGTTGCTGGTAACAAAATCAGCAATCCGCCCTGGGTCAAATTTCAATCGGCAGGGTGGGTCAATTTTCCATCAGCGCCAACAGCTCAGGACATCAGCAATGCAGCTTTTGAACTGATCCGCACTGCCGTGGCAGAGGCCGAGAATGACCTGTTTATTGTCGGTGATGCTCACCAGCGAATATATCGTCATAAAGTGGTGTTGAGTCGGGTCGGCATCGAAGTCCGTGGTCGCAGTCGCAGCCTTAAGGTTAATTACCGCACCACTGATGAGATACGCCAATGGGCTTGCGCTCAGCTTGAAGGCTGCGCTGTGGATGACCTTGATGGCAATGCCGACTCACTGCGTGGCTATCATTCGCTGACCCACGGGGATGCGCCTGAAGTGATTGAGTCCGGTTCGTTGCAGCATGACGTCGGGCACATCAAGTCGATCCTGGCTGATCTGCAGCACGACGGTATGGAAATGCGTCAGGTGTGCATTACGGCCAGAACCAATGATGATCTCGACGGCGTAGCGAGGGAGCTTCAGGGTGCAGGCATACCTACCCTCAGGCTAGATACCTCTACAACCGACGACGCCAGTTCACAGGGCGTGCGGTTGGCCACATTACAGTTTGCGAATGAAGTTCAAACGTTTTTAAAGGAAGACTACCGTACCGTTAAGGTTGAGAAGAATGGTAAAGTCAGTGTTGTCGTGTACGCTGGTTCCGACATGCTTTTCCAGATCAATCTTGGTGACGGTAGTTACACTGTTAGCCTCAGCATTGGTGTGACCATAGATTTTGGCACAACGATTTCCCATCTGAAGGCATACCTGCTAGATCGGCAGATGCTTCGAGAGGAACTCGCACCTTGTGCTGAAAAGTATTCCGTAACGGCTTAATAGCGCAGGTGCAGTATGGACGAGAAACCTACACCAGCTCAGATTCACAAAAAGCTGTTCAACTACGGTGTCGTGGTGTTGTTGATTCTGCTCGGTTACCTATGGGCAGGTAAGCACGAAGCACCACGATCAGACAAAGAACTGGGCGTCATGGAACAGATGACCGCCCCTCCTCAAGTGCGCAAGCCTAGTAATGATTGAAATGGAGCTGCTCATGTATACGGAAAAACGAAGTAAAGGTAATGTGATCCTATGTGGGCTCACGCTTGGGTTGATGGTCCTGCATTTCGGATTGTTTGACGCTAGCCCAATGAACCCAATCGGAATCAAATACGTTCAAGAACTCTACATGGCTATCTGCCTTGGCTTCGCAGCATTCTTGATTGCGGGCTCACCGAAAGGTCGAAAGGCTGAGTACAACGCCTTGTTGTCGTTCTGCTTGTTCATGACCTTCATGTTTGTCGTGATGCCTGCCGTGTTCTCGATGTTGTATTATGGTCAACCGTTTCAATACGGTCTGATTGAAGAACGTCGAGTCCTAATGTGTTTCAGTGCCTTCTGGTTACTGTTTGCGGCACACCGAATGTCGGCTGCTCAGTTCGAGCGATTGATCCTGAGTACCGCCATGGTCGCAGTTGTTTTGTCGTGGTTAGCCTTCAAGGAAATCACACCAGAACTACGTGACCTGGATGGTTCGCATGACCAGAGTCGACCAGGTCGCGCTTTAATCGGTGCCGAAGCATTGGTCATTGGGTTCTGCATGTGTGTCTATTATTGGCATACTGGCAAGTCAATGATAGACGGCAGTAAGCGCAGCGGCATGATCTATATAGGGCTCGCCGTGTTGTTCTTTATGACCTTGGTGTTTGTGACTCAAACTCGCCAGTTGCTTCTGGTGTGCTTGGTGTTCAGCATCCTGACATTGAAGCTGCGATTCGTGAAGTTTGGTGTTGTAGGTGTTCTGGTTGCTCTGCCTTTCTACTTGAACCCAGAGTTGCTATTGCATCTTGGCGTGAGCCTAGACTTCTACATGCAAGTTGTGGAGGAAGGCGTACAAGATAACGTCCGTGAGAATACGGTTGGTCAAATCTTGAAGCACCTGGACACAAACATGTGGTTGCCAAGTGGTTCCCTTAGTTTGATGTGGAACGGAGGCTTCAAGCCACACTTCGGTGACTACTTCTTCCTATCTGACGTTGGTGTTGTTGGTACGTTGTTCCGCTTCGGCTTCTTGTCTGCGGTTGTGATCCCTATGGGTCTGTATGCTTACTGGGTGACAGCTAAGCGGCTGAGCCGAGATATGCACTTTACCGTAGCCATGTTCTTGTCGTTCTTGACCATTTGGCCGCTTCAAGGTATGTTTGAGTATCTGCAAACGGTGACAGCGACCTTGTTTGTGTTCCAAGCGCTTAAGACGTGGCACCGCAAGACAGTACTGCAAGCCGTGCATCACGCAAACTATTCACAGCGACTTGCACCGAATTAAGGGGCTTGAGTTTGGTGTGGTTGTGCTCGCTGCCTACAAAGGAGGCTCCGCTTATGCAGAGCTGTTCAGTCGTGATGAAGATGCAGGTGTGACCGAGGACACGGAGCTAGCGGAGCGCTGCTTGCTGCATGTTGCAGCTACAAGAGCTAAGAGGAATCTTTTTGTCCTGATGCGTACTTGAGGATAGGCTGAACCTTGCTCCGTGTTGGCTCGTTTTAGAGCCAGCCATGCATAGCATCGAATGACCAGGCAGCCATTCACCTGCGGCGAATGAAAAAGCTATTTTTTGACAACAAAAGCAGCCGCTACGCGAAGGCAGTTGATCATTTTGTGCTTTTTGCTCGGTTTCGCTTCACATTCGTTACGCTGACCTCACAAACGCCCAAAATGCCCAACTGCCCCATACTTGAAGGTTTCAAGTATGGGGCGCGGGGGCATACTTGAAGGAACGCTTCGCTGCTTCAAGTATGCCCCCGCGATTTTGTTGTCAAATCATAGCCGCCAGGCGTTGCCTGGCCGAAATGGCGA
Source organism: Stutzerimonas stutzeri (assembly GCF_000219605.1). Lineage (NCBI taxonomy): Bacteria > Pseudomonadati > Pseudomonadota > Gammaproteobacteria > Pseudomonadales > Pseudomonadaceae > Stutzerimonas > Stutzerimonas stutzeri. The sequence continues at coordinate 3,497,446 of NC_015740.1, read as the reverse complement.
TTGTGCACAGACGTGAGGTCCGCCATTCGCGGGCGCTGCCGCCCCGGCCTCAATCATAAGTACTCGGCCCGATCGCCGCCGCTGCACACTTGTCTTACGACCGCCATGCCACATGACTCGAGTGCTGCAGTCTCGCCGTGTCACTCGTAGGGCTTGCGGTAGCTAGTGAGTGTCGATGATGCGGCGGGCGACCGTGCCGTGTGTCTGTCACAGGGAGGTATGACGCGATGTCCGGTCTGATGCCAAAGGCCCATGCTTCAAGTGCGATTGTATGGCAGCAGCTGACTGTCACGGAATTCGCGTCGCAGCCGATGCAAATTCTTCGATGAAGGAGTGTGCTCAGTGATTGGGCGTTCCAACGGTCGCCGAAAGTGATGCCCGCAGTCGCGTGAATATTCGGTTTCTTTCCTGTTGTGTTCAGAACGAAAAAGGCCGCAGATTAGCTGCGGCCTTTTATTCATCCTGTCTCATAATCATCTCCAAGCGATGATCGTTCCCGCTCTATGCGTTAGTGAAGCTGCAGCTGGACTTGCCCCTATCAAACCGGACACCACAACCCTGTTAAGTTGATGTTACGGCCAACCGCCTGAACTCCCGAGGCGAGCGGTACTTCAGTGCGCTGTGCGGATGCTCTTCGTTGTAATGCTCAAAAGCAATCGCCAGGTTGCGTAGCGCTGTCTGGCGATCCGGCCGTGGCATATGGGCGATGTAATCACGCTTCATCGTCTTCACAAAGCTCTCGGCCATGCCGTTGCTCTGCGGGCTGCACACTGGCGTGGTCAGCGGTATCAAGCCGATTTCGCGAGCAAAGGCGCGCGTCTGTTCGGCGGTGTACGCCGAGCCGTTATCGCTCAGCCACTGAATCTGAGTGACAGGCAGTGCCTGTCCAAAACGTTTCTCGATGGCTTCAAGCATGACGTCACGGACGTCATCACCGCTGTAGCCACTCGGGCTGGCTACCCAGCTGATAGCCTCGCGGTCGCAGCAGTCCAAGGCAAAGGTCACACGCAGCTTGGCGCCATCGTCACAACGAAATTCAAAACCGTCCGAGCACCAACGGGTATTACTCTCGCTCACTGCCACTCGGCCTTCATGACGACGAGCCACACCGGGCTGCTTGCGGCGTTTCTCCAGCAGCAGGTCATGGTCGCGCATGACCCGATAAACCCGTTTCACATTGACCACCGGTTCGGCCTGCCTACGTAGAAGCGCCCAGACCCGGCGGTAGCCATAGCTGGGCAAGTCGGAGATTGAGGCCTTGATCCGCTCCACCAGAGCCGTATCGTCAGGGATACGCCGACGACGGGCTCCTCTGTCTTCTTTGGCCTGCTTGATTCGAGCCGTCAGTTGCGAGCGCGACACACCGAGACTTTCGCTGACCAGCTTCACTGGTCGTCCCCCGGCAACAAGGGTGAGTGCGCAATCCATTTTCGCGAACGGGCGATCTCCACAGCTTCCTTGAGCACCTCCGCTTCCATAGTCTTCTTGCCCAGCATTCGTTGCAGTTCGCGGATTTGCTTCATCGCATCGGCCAGCTCCGAAGCCGGAACTACGGCCTCTCCGGCGCTCACTGCCGACAGGCTGCCATCCTGATAGAGCTTGCGCCAATGAAACAGCTGGTTGGGGTTGATGCCGTGGCGTCGGGCGACCACTGAGACGCTGTGCCCGGGCTCAAGGCTCTCGCGCACCATGGTGAGCTTCTCCTCGACGCTCCAGCGGCGACGCCGCTCCTGGCCGAGTACTTCGATATGTCTGTCTTTGCTGGTAGTCATAAACACGACCGTTTGCCTATCCCTTATGGTAAGGGGGAAACGGTGTCCGGTGTTTCAGGGGGCTCGTTCAGCAGCTTACTTTTCCTCCCGCGCTTTCCGCGTCCAGCCTGGCTATGGAGCAGCATTTTAAAATGTTCCCAGCGAATCTCGTCGGTCTGGACGTTGTAAGTCAGGCCGCGCTCGATCTGCTCCAGCAATCTCAAACTCAGCGGCTTTTCCAAGTAGTGGTCTGCTGTGACCTCCGGAGCGCTGCCTTCATGGCCAAGCAGATAGGCGATCGTGGACGGAGATATGCCTGACCGTTCCAGCCGCACGGCAAATGAGCGACGGAGACTTTTAAAATTGAGCCCGCCATTAAGGATGGTCTGAAGTAGCCCTGTATTTCTGGCTGACTTCAGCCTCCGCCGATTTTGAAAGCGGTCAACCGATCAAAAACGATCAGATCGCCCGCTTATTTCTGTGTTTTTAGCCGCCGCGAGCACCTCGCAGCAGCCATTTTCCACATTACAGGCGCACCTCTCCTGCATTCGTCAGTAAATGTCGTCGAGCCATCCACAGATTCGACAGCGCGAAGAGTGTCACCAGTTGCGCGGTGTTCTTTGCCAGGCCACGGAAGCGCGTCTTCACATAGCCAAATTGGCGCTTGATCACCCGGAACGGGTGTTCGACCTTGGCCCGCACCTGGGCTTTGGCCTTCTCGATCTTGCGCCTGGCTTTGTAAAGCGGGCTGCTCTTGCCCAGTTTCTTGTAAGTGCTGCGCCGTGCCGCCACCTGCCAGATCACCTCACGACCATCATGTTCGGCACGCTTCTCGACACCGGTATAACCGGCATCAGCGCAGACCACGTTTTCCTCGCCATGCAACAACTTGTCGACTTGGGTAACGTCCGCCACGTTGGCGGCAGTGCCTACTACGCTGTGCACCAAACCCGACTCGTCATCCACGCCGATGTGCGCCTTCATGCCGAAGTAGTACTGGTTACCCTTCTTGGTCTGGTGCATTTCCGGGTCGCGTTTGCCGTCTTTATTCTTGGTCGAACTCGGCGCATTGATCAGCGTGGCATCGACGATGGTGCCTTGGCGCAGCGACAAACCTCGGTCGCCCAGGTAGCCATTGATCACGGCCAGGATGCCGGCAGCCAGTTCGTGTTTCTCCAGCAGGCGACGGAAGTTCAGGATGGTGGTTTCGTCGGGGATACGCTCCAGGTTCAGCCCAGCGAACTGGCGCAGGATAGTGGTCTCGTACAGCGCCTCTTCCATCGCCGGATCGCTGTAGCCAAACCAGTTCTGCAGCAGATGCACCCGCAGCATCGCCATCAGCGGATAGGCCGGACGGCCGCCTTCACCCTTGGGGTAGTGCGGTTCGATCAGGGCTATCAGCCCCTTCCAGGGCACCACCCGATCCATCTCGATCAGGAACAGCTCTTTGCGGGTCTGCTTGCGCTTGCCGGCGTACTCGGCATCGGCGAAGGTCATCTGCTTCATCGGAAAACTCGGTGAGTGGAGTCCGGGGATCTTGCCAAAATCAGGAAGTCTTCTTCAGAGTTTCCTTAGAAAGCTATGCGTGCATTGTAATCAATATCAATTTTTAATTGGGGAAGTCTGTGAATTCCATTTCGCCATACACTATTCGTGTCTACGATCCAAATAAATCCGGCAGTGTTTCCGGAAACTATTCGGTTCTTGGGAAGGTTGGGCAATATGATGTTTATGAAGTATTAAAGGCTTTTATTAAGGCGAACAGCCAGAAATATCATTTTGTCGCAGGTGGAAATCAAATTTATGCATTCCACAGCTTTGTTTTTGATGACGCTAAGCGGGTATTTAAGGGGTATTTGCAGGCAGGAACTTATGGCACAAAAACGGATATCATAGATATTAATACCGGTAAGGTGGCCTTTTCGAAGGTGCCAAATAATTCAGAAGTAATAAATCACTATGTGCAATTTTTTGTTCCGAAGCAGCTAAATGAAGGAATAGTTCTGCTTCACAACTACAAAAACATTGGTATCAAGACACTTCTGCATAGCATTTTAAGTGTTCATTTTTCCAGTGTGACTAAGCGCGTATTGCAAATGAATCCTTTAGCATACGCTAAAGCATACAATGAATGGCAAAACGCCGTCGCTAAAGAAATAAAATTAATTAAATTTACTGGTATGGGCGCCGCTGAGGACCAGATCGCTAAGTTAGGGCATGCCGAGACTGAAGTTGTAATAAAGTCTGGCCGTAAAAAAGATCTGGGAAAACTTAGCGATTACTTCACGTCCGGGACTGAGCAGCATACCGCAGTTGAGCTACTTACGCCTCTGTGCTCACAGGTAAAAACAGTTGTAGAGTTGGGTGGGCGCAAACGAACCTTCCGGCTTGGAACTAGTCCAAGTCAGCAGGTTTGTGAGATAGAAGTAGACGAAAGTTGTGTCAATGTTATTGCTGGAAATCCAGATCCAAGAGGTCTAGATAATTGGTGTAAAGGCTTGATGAACGATTTTCTAGCTACCGTCTATCCTGGGATGGGTATATCAATATGAGTTCAAAAGTTAACATATTTGCAATAGTGTCCGGGCACTTTGTTAGATTAAGTAAAGCAAATGGACAGTTTTCAATTTCGGATTTCGCTACGTTTATATTTATTCCAGTGCTCTTTGCGGCGTTGTCTATAGTTTTTCAGTTTAACCTTAACAAAGATATTGTTTCTTTGTTGGTTAATTTCGGTGCGATTTTTACCGCGCTATTACTCTCTGTGCTGGTTTTGGTATACGACCAAGAAAGTAAGATAGACGATAAGGCGAAAGAGGCAGATAGAAATAAAGAGCCGAGGGATATATTCTATTCGGCTAAAAAAGATCTATTGGGTTATCTGTATGTTAATATAAGTTACTCAATAGTCTGTTCGCTATTCTTGATAGCTATTTCGTTCTTGCATTCTGTGTTGGACACTTTTAATGCTGATCAGGCTCAAGTGAATGAAGGGATTGCCTTTGTAAGTAAGGTGGTGTTGACTCCGCTGGCTATTTTCTTTCTATGTAACTTGTTGTTGACTATTACAATGATAGTGAAACGATTGCATGCTCTTTTGATAATGGAGCGGTAAATAGCGGTCTGGTCCTATGGCAGGCGACGGGAAGTAATAGCCTTAGGCGGGTGACTACATTGTGCGATTTTCATGCAGCACTGTGCAGTGATGTGGGGGCAGGCCGCTAAAATCTCCCGTTTCATGGGACTCTCTGGCTGATCGGGTCGCTACACGAGTGATTCATAATGCTCCGCTCGTCCGTCCAGCGACATCCACTAGACATCCCAAGGCGGCTGGCCAAAGCTAGCCGCCTTTTTTCGTTCCTTCTGTTTGCTGTTTCGTTTACCGAGGTAAACCATGCGTGAGCGTTTCGATGAGATTCGTGCCGAGCGGGATGTTCATTCCGTGGAGCCGGTTGTTTACAACCGTGATCCCCATGCCGGGCTGTGGAAGCAGATCGCACTGGGGATTGTGGTGGGTTATCTGGCGTTGGGTCTGATCAGCGCCGTGGGTTGGGCGGTGTTTGCGCGGTTCGCCTTGGGCGGGCTGCAGATAGCGGTGCCTTGAGGTCGGGCGTTTGCCCGGCGCACAGGCCGAAACGGTAGGGATTCCGGTGCATGGCGGGCCGTTGACCGTGCCGTGCGGGCGGCGCAGAATCGCGCCATTTGGCGGGGCGACCCAGCCTGCAGGTTTTCTTTTGTGTAGTAAGGGCGTGCGATGAATACCTTTCTGACGGCGGTCTCGGTGGTCGTTTGTGTGTTGGCGATCAGTGCGGGTGTGATGCTCGATGTTCGGCACAAGCCGAGCGACGAGGCGAAGCGGGTGTATACCGCCGAGCGGGTGACCGAGATTCTGCGGCGTAATACGAAGCACAGCTGAGCCGCAGGCGAGGCTGAAGCGTGAAAACAGGCGGCCCGAGGGTCGCCTTTTTCATGCCCGGAAAAAAAAGCCGGGCGCGGGGCCCGGCGAAGTCCAACGAGGAGAGGTGCTGCGGCGTGGTGCTTACCAGAGTGGCAGGCTGTAGCTGACGATAAAGCGGTTCTCGTCCAGATCGCTGCCGAAGTTGCTGCGGGTGGTGGCGTTGCGCAGGCGCAGGCCGAGGTTCTTCAGCGGGCCGCTTTGGAACACGTAGGCGAGGTCGGTATTGCGTTCCCAGGTCTTGCCTTCGCTGGCGCCGGGGCCGCGGTCGACGTTGTCGCCGGAGAGGTAGCGGGTCATCAGGCTCAGGCCGGGGATGCCCATGGCGGCGAAGTCGTAGTCGTAGCGGACCTGCCAGGAACGCTCGTCCTGGTTGCCGAAGTCGTTGATCTGCACCAGGTTGACCAGCGAGTTGTCGCTACCGGCGATGTAGGCGAAGCCGGTATCGCCATTGAGCTGCTGATAGCCGGCACCGAAGGCGTGGCCGCCGAGCTTGTAGGTGAACATGGCGCCGAAGGCATCGGCGTCGACGTTGCTGCCGCCGTCGTCGGTCTGGTGCACGTAGCGCAGGTCGGTCTTGAAGCTCTGCTTGTCGCCGAGCGGCAGCACGTGGACCAGGCCGAAGTTGTGTTCCTTGTAGATGCCGTCCAGCCCGCCGTAGAAGTAGCTGGTGCTGAGCTCGGGCGACCAGGCGTAGCGTGCGCCGGCGAAGAGGAATTCGTCGCTGCTGGTCTGGCTGCCGAACTGGATGTTGCGGCGGCCGCCGTTGAAGGCGGTCATTTCCTCGTTATCGGAGGAGTTGCGCTGGTTGACGCGGTCGAGCTTGCCGAGGTCCAGGGTCAGGCCGTCGATCTCCTTGCTCTGCAGCCAGGCGCCGCGATAGGTCTGCGGCAGCAGGCGGCTGTCGTTGCGCATCACCACCGGCAGGATGGGTTGCAGGGTGCCGACGTGCAGGGTGGTGGCGGACAGTTTGGCCTTGGCCGTCACACCGGCGGAGCCGTAGTCGTCCTGGGCACGGTTGGGGGCGTCGCGGTCGCTCTGCAGGATGCCGGTGCCGACGCGGTCGGGGCTGGAGTCGAGCTTCACGCCGAGCAGGCCGATGGCGTCCACGCCGAAGCCGATCGGGCCTTCGGTGTAGCCGGATTCCATTTTCAGCATGAAGCGCTGGGCCCATTCCTCGGCCTTGGACTGGCCGGTGCCGGAACGGAAATCACGGTTCATGTAGAAGTTGCGCAGGTCGATGCTGGCCTTGCTGTCTTCGACGAAGGCGGCGCTGGCGGGGTGGGTGGCGATCACTACGGCGCCGCCGCAGAGAATGTGGCAGAGGGATTTGTGGTGCAGTCGCATGGTATTTCCTCTTGTTGTTGTTTTGGGCCGCTCTCGGGCGGCTACTGGGCATAGAGCGAAAGGCGTGCCAGTGGCGGAAGTAGCCGGCCTGTTCGGCTGGATGGCGCGTGCCAGAGCGCTTGCGCGTCGCATTGCCTTGGCGCGGGAGTGGCATGGGAAGCGTCCGGCTGGCTGGACATGTATGGCGCGCGGCCGGCTTTGGCGAGGCGGTGTCCAGCGCGGCGGACGGTTGGAGGAGGGCGCCGGCCGGAGAACCGGCGCCGGTTCAGATGCTAGCGGGTGCCCTTGCGGCTCTTCACACAGACGAAGCTCGTGGCGGCATTGACGTCGCCCTTGCCGACGTACTTCGGCCAGCCGGGGTATTCGCACAGCGGGCGGGTGCGGCCGGGCACGCCGACGCTGTCGGCAACGACCTGCCGCCGCGGCGCACGGCCCTGTTCGACCCAGTCTTCCAGTGCGCTCAGCGAATCCCAGGCGGCGTTGAACACGGTGCTGGCGGCGTGGCCGTAGCCGGGGATCTCGTAGTAGCGCAGGAAGCGCTGCGTCTTGCCCGGGCCCATGTCGCGGCGCACACGCTCGTAGTACTCGGCGGTGGCGCGGGTGCTCACCAGTTGGTCGGAGGTACCGTGGGCCATGAGGATCTTGCCGCCGTTGCGGGCGAATGCGGACAGGTCGGTCCGTTTGACGTCCTGGCGCAGCGACAGCTCGCTGATGCGCGCCTGCCACGGGCCGGGGTTCTGCGGGGCGAGGGTCAGCGAGTTGAAGGTGGGATTGCGCGTCACGAAGAAGCGCACCCATTCGTCCCAGAAGCCGGAATGGTAGGGCGCGCCCTCGGCGAAGCCGGTGCCGTGCACGGGCATCGGGTAGCTCGGCTGCAGGGTGTTGAGGCCGAGGCGGTTGACCACCAGCTGCACGCCTTCACCCGGCCGGCCGAGGTCGGTGCCCCAGGTGTTGAAGCCAGGGTAGTGGGTCTCGCCGCTGGCCAGCGGGAAGTTGAAGCGGATCGGGCTGTTGAACACCCGCAGCGCCTGGATCTGCGCATCCGACAGGCAACGCTGCGAGGTGTCGGCACCGCCCGGGCAACGCAGCGGTTTGCCGTTGAGCCTGGCGCGGGCCGGGTCGAACTGCGCATTGCACGCGGCCTGATGGCTGATCACGCCGTCGCGCACGCCGTCCAGCCCGTCACAGGCCTGCATCGCGGCTTCCAGCAGTGCGGCGCGTTTTTTCAGGCTGGGAAAGGCGCCGGGCTGGGCGAGGGCGCGGGTGATGCGGCCGAACTGCAGGTCCAGCGCCAGCGCGTTGTAGGCGGGGTAGAGGACGATGGCGCCGTGGAAGTCGGTCGGCCATTGCTGCACCACGGCCAGCGCCTCGCGGCCACCGGTGGAGCCACCGGCGAAATAGCTGCGCTCGGGCGCGGCGCCGTAGCGTTGTTCGATCAGGTAGACGGCGGTATCGCGGGTTTTCTTCAGCGCATCGTGGGCGTAGTTGGCCAGGGCTTCGTCGTTCCAGGCGAAGGAGCCGGGGCTGAGCGGATCGGCCACATGCCCGGAATCGCTGCCGAACACCGCGTAGCCACGGCCGAGCGGCGTGGGTTGATCCAGCGGGCCGGCGGGGACGTTGCCGGCGACGTTCGGCACCGTGCCGTTGTAACCGCCGCCGCCGAACATCATCGCCTTGCGGTTCCATTGTTCGGGCAGCACCAGGCGCATGCGGATTGCCGGTGCGGCGGGATCGACCGGGCGAATCTCGGCGCTGACATCGCAATAGGCGCCGAACGTCTGCGGGGCGCTGCCGCCGGCGGCCACCGGGGTCGCCGCCTGGGCGGACTGACTGGCCAGCAGCGCCAGGGCGAGGGAGGCCAGGGGCAGGGAACAGCGCGCAAGCGAGTTGCAGGATGGATGCATCATTGAGGCTTTCCTTCTTCTTGTTTTCGGGCCGTGCGCCGGGTAGGCGCATAAGCGCTCAAGCCAATGACATGCCAGCGGACGGAAGGAAGGGAGAGCAGGCGATGGCCGGTCGCCGCGCTTGCGGCGAAGGCTCTGGCGCAGGGATCGGGTCGATAACGGGGGAAGGTTGCGCGAGGCGCCTGGGGCTCAGGCGGGCGAGGCAGGGTGTCCGGCGCGCTGGACGACCGTCCGCCGCGCCGGACACTCAGGTGGCTAGTTGTAGCGGCCGTTCAGCCCCCCGACGCTGTAGCGCCCGGCGCCGAGCAGCAGGATGGCCAGCGAGCCGAACAGGAACAGGCCCTGCAGTTCGATGGCCCAGCCGCCCATCGGCCCGATGTCGAACAGCTCGGCCCGGTGCGCCAGCGCCAGTGCGACGACCATGTTGCCCAGCATCAGCAGGGCTCCGAGGCGGGTATACAGGCCAACGATCACCAGCAGCGGGCCGACCACTTCGCCCAGGAACACGCCATAGGCGAGAAAGGCCGGCAGCCCCATGCCGGCGAGCATGCCGCCGATGCCGTCGACGCCGTGCAACAGCTTGTGGATGCCATGCAGCAGCATCAGTACGCCGACCGAGAGCCTGAGAACCAGTTTGCCTGCATCGTCTGTCATCGTTGCGCGTCCCATTGCGGCGCCGGGAATCGGCGCCCTGCCTCCAATGTAGATCAGCCGCTGTGACATTGCCGCGTCGTCAACTATGGCCAAGCCGCGCGCTAGACCGCTCAGCGCTGGCTCAGGCCATGCTGCTGCAGCTTGCTGTAGAGGCTGGCGCGGGAGATGCCGAGCTCCATGGCGGCGCGCCGACGGTTGCCCTTGCAGGCGACCAGTGCGCTCTGCAGGGCGCGGCGCTCGGCCTGGGCGAGGGTCTGCGCCAGCGGTTGCAGCGGCAGTTCTTCGCTTGGTGCGGCCTCGCTCGGCGGGATGGACGCGGCAGCGGGCGCAACGTAGTTCGTCGCATCGGCGGAACGTGCCTGCTCGCCGAGCAACGGCAGCAGGTGCGCGGCCTGCAACTGCGAACCATCGGCACAGAGCTGGGCGCGCTCGAGCAGGTTGCCCAGCTCGCGCACGTTGCCGCGCCAGGGTTGCGCGCAGAGCAGGGCCAGCGCCTCGGGGCTCAGCTCCATGGGCGGCTGGCCGGAGCGGTTGGCGATGTCGTCGAGCAGGTGCTCGACCACGGCGGGGATGTCGCTGGCGCGCTCGCGCAACGGCGGCACGCGCAGGGCGAGGACATTGAGGCGGTAGTAGAGGTCGTCGCGGAACTGGCCGGCGGCGACCTTGGCTTCCAGGTCGATATGCGTCGCGGCAATCACCCGCACGTTGAGCGCCTTGACCTGGTTGGAGCCGAGCGGCTCCACCTCCTGTTCCTGCAGCACGCGCAGCAGCTTGGCCTGCAGCGGCAGGGGCAGGTCGCCGATCTCGTCGAGGAACAGCGTGCCGCCGTTGGCCACCTCGAATTTGCCGATGCGCGCCTTGCGGTCGGCGCCGGTAAAGGCGCCTGGCGCAGTGCCGAACAGCTCGGCCTCCACCAGGCTTTCCGGAATCGCCGCGACGTTGACCGCGACGAAGGGCCCGCGCGCCCGCGGCGAGAGGTTATGGATGCCCTGGGCCAGCAGCTCCTTGCCGGTGCCGGTCTCGCCACGCAGCAGCACCGTGGCATCGAGCTGCGCGGCGCGCCGGGCCTGACGCTTGATTTCGCTGGCGGCCGGGCTGTTGCCGATGAAACCGGCGATGGTGTAACGCGCCCGGCGTGCCTTGGCCAGTTCGTTCTGGGTGGCGACCAGCTGGGTCTGCAGGCTGGTGTACTTGGACATCAGCGGCTTGAGGTGGCGGGCGCGGTCGAACAGCACGAAGCCCAGCGCGCCGACCAGGGTGCCGTCCTCGTCGCGCAGCGGAATGCGGGTGACCACGAAGTGCTCGTCGCCGAAGGCCATCAGGTCGAGCATGCTCGGCTGGCCGCTTTCCACCACCTCGCGCAGGCGGCTGGCCGGCAGCACTTCCTCGATCTCCTTGCCGAGCACGCTGGACGGATCGCGAATACCGACCTTCTCGGCGTACTTGTCGTTGATCCAGACGATGCGCGCCTGACGGTTGACCGCGATGGTGCCCTCACACTGCGCGTTGAGGTGATCGAACAACAGAGGCATGGCCACGGCACGGAAACGTTCCGGGGAAACGCCGACGATCAGGCCGTGGTTGTCGAGTGCGTCGCGGGCAATGCTCATGGGCAGTCAGGGTCCGTTCTGGAGCGGCCGATTATGGTTGGCCCCGGCTGCCACGGGCAAGGCAACCGGGACATGCTCAGGGCTGGGAATACACTTCGTTCGGCAACCAGGTGGCGAGCGGTGCGAAATAGAACACCAGGGCCAGACCGAGCAGCTGGATGAGGATATAGGGCAGCACGCCGAGGTAGACATCGCGGGTAGTGATGCCCGGTGGGCAGACGCCCTTGATGTAGAACAGCGCGAAGCCCACCGGCGGCGTGAGGAACGAGGTCTGCAGGCAAAGCGCGAAGAGAATCGCGAACCACAGCGGATCGACGCCCATGGAGAACAGCACCGGCGCCACCAGCGGCAGGATGATCAGGGTGATCTCCACCCAGTCGAGGAAGAACCCCAGCAGGAAGGTGATTGCCAGCACGGTGAGCAGCACGCCGGTCTGGCCGAACGGCAGGCCGGTCAGCGCCGCGCGGATCACGTCGTCGCCACCCAGGCCGCGCAGCACGGCGGCGAATACCGTGGCTCCGATGAAGATGCCGAAGATGAACGCGGCGGTGCGGCTGGTCTGGTACAGCGCATCCTTGAGCACCGGCAGGCTCAGCCGGCGGCTACCGGCGGCCATCAGCAACGCACCGAAGGCGCCCACCGCCGAAGCCTCGGTGGTGGTGGCGATGCCGAAGAAGATCGAGCCGAGCACGGCGAAGATCAGCGCCAGCGGCGGGACCACGGCCCAGAACACGTCGAGCAGGGCACGGGCGTCGAGCTTTTGCCGGTTGACCGGGGCCGGGGCGAAGTCTTTTTTCAGCCAGGCGGTGATGACGATGTACAGCACGTACATCAGCGCCAGCATCATTCCCGGAATCAGCGCGCCCATGAACAGCTTGCCCACCGAAGCCTCCGAGGTGCCGAGGCGGTCGGCCATCAGCACCAGCATGATGCTCGGCGGAATCAGAATGCCCAGCGTACCCACCGAGCAGGCGGTGCCCACCGCCAGGCTCTTGTTGTAGTTGGCCTGCAGCATCGGCCCGATGGAGAGCATGCCGAGCAGCGCCACCGAGGCGCCGACGATGCCGGTGGAGGCGGCGAGCAGGATGCCGACCACCACCACCGTCACCGCATAGCCGCCGCGCAGCGGACCGAGCACGCGCACCAGGCTGTGCATCAGGCGTTCGGCGATGCCGGACCGGTCGAGCATGATGCCCATGAAGATGAACAGCGGCAGGGCCACCATCAGCTCATTGGCGACGATGCCGTAGATGCGCGCGTCGAGCACGCCGATGGTGCCATCCCAGGTGAACCAGAGATTGGCGTCGAAGTGTTCGACCAGCACATAGCCGAGCACGGCGAACAGCAGGCCGATGCCGGCCAGCGACCAGGCGACCGGGAAGCCGAGCAGCAGCAGGCCCATGAAGCTGGCGAACATGGCGATGACGAGGATTTCTTCCAGACCCATGATTGCGACTACTCCATCAGGGCTGCGAACGAGTGCGGTCGCGCTCGTCCGAGCGGGCCGTCAGGGCCCGCGGGAAATTGAACAGCAGGGTGCTGCAGCGCAGCGCGCGGGACAGCAGCGCCAGCGCCACCAGCACGAGGCCGATGGGCAGCACACTCTTGAAGATGAAGCGGTAGGGCAGCCCACTGGGCGCCTGGGAGCGTTCGTTGTAGAGGTAGGCCTTGTAGGCGTAGGGGATCAGCGCATCGATCATCAGCACGATCACCGGCAGCGCCAGCAGGGCGATGGCCAGCAGCTCGATCCAGGCCTGGCTGCGCAGGCTGAAGCGCTCGCGCAGCACGTCGACGCGCACATGGTCGTCGCGCACCACGGCGTAGGCGAGGGCGAGCATCAGGGCGGCGCCGAACAGGTGCCAGGACAGTTCTTCCAGCGCAATGGAACCGCGCGAGAGGGCGAAGCGGCTGAACACGTTGGCCAGCACGACCAGCAGAACCGCCAGCCAGAGCCAGGCGCTGGCCTGGCCGATGGCGACCAGCAGGCGGTCCAGCGGCCGCGAAATACGGTTGTACGGCAGCGCGTCGGGCGCTGGCGCATCGGGAGAGACGGGCTTGAAGGACACGGCGGACCTCGGAATCTCGGCACAGGGATAGAAGGCGGGCACGTCGCCGTGCCCGCGGGCTGCAGCGCAGCCGTCAGTCGTACTTGTAGAAGTCGCGCGGCAGGTAGCCCATGCCGTGCCAGATCGAGTGGTGCTTCATGAACTCGCGCTGGCTGGTCAGTACGCGCTTGAACATCTCGTCCTTGGCGGCCATCTCGTCGAGCACCTCATCGGTGACCTTCTGCAGCTCGCGCAGTACCGGCTCGGGCAGCACCTGGGCCTTCACGCCCTGCTTCTGGTAGTCACGCAGCGCGGTCGGCTGAGCCCACTCGCTTTCGGCGAAGCCCTTGAGCGTGGCCGACTCGCAGCCCATCTCGATGAGCGCACGGCTCTCCGGCTTGAGCTTGTCCCAGACATCCTTGTTCACCAGCAGGTGCGAGGTGGTCAGCGTCTGGTGCCAGCCGGGCATGATGTAGTTCTTGATGATCTGGTCCAGGCCCAGCATCTTGTCCACCGCCGGCTGCGAGAACTCGGTGGCGTCGATGGTCTTGCGCTCCAGCGCCTGGTAGATCTCGCCGCCCGGCACCATGGTCACCGAGGCGCCGAGCTTTTCCAGCACCTTGCCGCCGATGCCGGCGAAGCGGATACGCAGGCCATCGAAGTCCTCCAGCTTCTCGATGGGCTTGGCGAACCAGCCGGCGCCTTCCGGGCCGATGATGCTGCACAGCATCGGATGGATGTTGCGCTGGGCGTAGATTTCCTCGAGCAGCTTCTTGCCGTCACCCTGGTAGTACCAGGCCAGGTGCGCCGGCGGCTCCATGTTGAACGGCGCGCCGGAGTACAGCGGCAGGGCCGGAATGGTGCCCTGGTCGTAGCCGATCCAGGTGTAGCCGGCCGGGTACTTGCCGCTGCTCACCGCATCCATGATCTCGAACGGCGGCACCAGTTCGCCCGGCTCGTAGTAGCGCAGCTGGATGTCGCCGCCCGAGACGGCCTTGAGCGATTCGGAAAGGTGCTTGACCGGCGTGGTCAGGCCGATCAGGTGGGAGGGGAAGGCCAGCGGCACCTGCCAGCGGATCTTCTCCGCGGCACTGGCGACGCCGCTGAGCAGGCTGGCGCCGAGCAGGGTGGTGGCACCGATGGCGCAGGCGATACGGGAAAGCTTGTTCTTGGTCGACATGCAGATTTCCTTCTTGTTGTTGTTCTGTGCCCGAGGGCGGACGCGTAACCGCCCGTGGGTCGAGGGCGTTAACAGGCCAGAACAAGAACAGAGGCCGAGCCGATGCTGCCGATCCGGCGCCAGTCTTGTTCTTTGGTTTGTTCTGGCGTCGCGGGGTGGATTGCAGGTTCTGTGCCTATCGCCCCGCGAACGAGGAAAGGCGCGCGTTGCAGCGCTATTGGAGTGATTGCAGGGCGATAGCGGTGTCCGCTGCGGCAGACACTGGCCGGGTGGATATGCGGCAGTGTCCGAAATTCTGGAACATGTCCATTTCTTTGGACGGCGCGATAACGAACTGGCGGACAAACGAATCCGGCGTGCGCAGGGCGCAACGCCGGATGAGAGGCAGGCGAGAAGGGCGTCGGATCAGCTGGCGGCTTGCTTGGCCAGTGTGCTTTCCAGAGCGGTGCGGCAGCGCTCCTCGGCGGTGTCCAGCTCCAGCTGCATCTGCTGGATGTCGAGCAGCTGCTGCTCCAGCTGCTGACGCCGCTCGGCGATCATCTGCAGCATGATGTTGAGCTGCTTCTGGTTGCCGGCCTTGGGATCGTAGAGCTCGATCAGGGTCTTGCATTCGGCTAGCGAGAAGCCGATGCGCTTGCCGCGCAGGATCAGCTTCAGCGCGACGCGATCCTTGGGCGAATAGATGCGCTCCTGGCCGCGGCGGGTTGGCGTGAGCATGCCCTGTTCTTCATAGAAACGGATGGCGCGGGTGGTGATGTCCAGCTCGTTGGCCAGGTCGGAAATGCTGTAGGTCTGTTTAGCCATGATTCCTTCCGATCATCCTCTGTCACGCCCGGTGATCCGGGCGCGTATGTCTGCCCCGCGCCGTGTGATTCGCTCAGGGGCGTTCGACTGCCAAGGCTACTCCCTGACCACCACCGATGCACAGTGTCGCCAGCCCCTTGCGCGCGTCGCGGCGCTGCATCTCGTGCAGCAGGGTCACCAGGATGCGGCAGCCCGAGGCGCCGATCGGGTGGCCGAGGGCGATGGCGCCGCCGTTCACGTTGACCTTATCGGCATCCCAGCCCAATTCCTTACCCACCGACAGCGCCTGCACGGCGAAGGCTTCGTTGGCTTCGATCAGGTCCAGCTCGGCCAGCGTCCAGCGGGCCTTTTCCAGGCAGCGGCGGGTGGCGGTGACCGGGCCGATGCCCATGATCGCCGGGTCGACGCCGGCGTTGGCGTAGCCGGCGATCTTGGCCAGCACCGGCAGGCCCAGGGCCTCGGCCTTGCTGGCGCTCATCAGCACCACTGCGGCAGCGCCGTCGTTGAGGGTCGAGGCGTTGCCGGCGGTGACGCAGCCGTCCTTCTTGAAGGCTGCACGCAGGCCGCCGAGGGATTCGGCCGTGGTGCCGGCGCGGGGCTGCTCGTCACGGGCGAAGACGACCGGGTCGCCCTTGCGCTGGGGAATCATGACCGGGGTGATCTCGGCATCGAAGCGGCCGCTTTCGATGGCCGCCGCGGCACGCTGCTGCGACTGTGCGGCGAAGGCGTCCTGCTGGGCGCGGTCGATGCCGTACTTGTCGGCCAGGTTCTCCGCGGTGATGCCCATGTGGTAGTCGTTGAAGGCGTCCCACAGGCCGTCGGTGATCATGGTATCGACGATCTGCGCGTGGCCCATGCGCAGGCCGGTGCGTGCGCCGGGCAGAACGTAGGGCGCCAGGCTCATGTTCTCCATGCCGCCGGCGATGACCACTTCGGCATCGCCGCAGCGGATCGCCTGCACGGCCAGATGCACGGCCTTGAGGCCCGAGCCGCAGACCTTGTTCAGCGTCATGGACGGTACGGCGTGGGGCAGGCCGGCCTTGATCGAGGCCTGGCGCGCGGTGTTCTGCCCGGCGCCGGCGGTGAGCACATGGCCGAGGATGACTTCATCGACCTGGGCCGGGTCGATACCGGTCTTTTCCAGCAGGGCGCGGATCACGGTGGCGCCCAGTTCGACTGCCGGCACATTGGCCAGCGAGCCCTGGAAACTGCCGATGGCGGTGCGGGTTGCAGCTACGATGACGACGTCTTGCATGACGGACTCCGAATAAAAAAGCGCTACGCCGGGGCGTAACGCGAGGACCAGGCACACGGCCTGGCTCCGGGAAAGGGTGCCCTCGAACGACAGGGGGCAAGCCGTTGGTCAGCGCACTGGCAGACCGGTCGATGCCGCAGTATACGGGCGCCTGGGTGACTGGCCAGTGCTGGCGCGCCGCCGGCTCGGGGCGTTCGGGGCAGGCGGGAAGACGCAGCGGGCAAGGGATGCTCCGGCGTGCTTCCCGCACCCAGGCTTCAGCGCTGGATCGGGCAGCCGGTGGCCGCTTGCAGCTCCTCGAAGCTGACGCCTTCGGCCAGCTCCACCAGCTTCAGGCCCTGCTCGGTGACGTCCAGCACGCCGAGGTCGGTGATGATCCGGTCGACCACGCCGAGGCCGGTGAGCGGCAGGTCGCAGGCCGGCAGGATCTTGTGCGCGCCGCCCTTGGCGGTGTGCTCCATCAGCACCACGACGCGCTTGACGCCGGCTACCAGGTCCATCGCGCCGCCCATGCCCTTGACCATCTTGCCGGGGATCATCCAGTTGGCCAGGTCGCCCTTTTCCGACACCTGCATGGCGCCGAGGATGGCCAGGTTAATGTGGCCGCCGCGGATCATGGCAAAGCTCTGCGCGTTGTCGAAGAAGCTCGAGCCGGGCAGGGCGGTGACGGTCTGCTTGCCGGCGTTGATCAGGTCGGGGTCGATCTCTTCCTCGCTCGGGAAGGGACCGATGCCGAGCAGGCCGTTCTCGCTCTGCAGCCAGACGTCCATGCCTTCCGGGATGTAGTTGGCGACCAGGGTAGGCAGGCCGATACCGAGGTTGACGTAGAAGCCGTCCTGCAGCTCCTGGGCGGCGCGTTGCGCCATCTGTTCACGTGTCCAGGCCATGGTCTCAGCTCCTCACCGTGCGTTTTTCGATGCGTTTTTCCGGGTTCGGGTTGTGCACGATGCGATGCACGTAGATACCCGGCAGGTGAATCTGGTCCGGGTCCAGCTCGCCGGTCTCGACGATCTCCTCCACCTCGACGACGCAGACCTCGCCGGCCATCGCTGCCAGCGGGTTGAAATTGCGCGCGGTCTTGCGAAACAGCAGGTTGCCGGCCTTGTCGGCCTTCCATGCCTTGACCAGGGCCAGGTCCGCGGTCAGCGATTCTTCCATCACGTACCACTCGCCGTTGAACTGGCGGGTTTCCTTGCCTTCGGCCACCAGCGTGCCGTAGCCGGTCCTGGTGTAGAACGCCGGGATGCCCGCGCCGCCGGCACGCAGCTTCTCCGCCAGGGTGCCCTGCGGGGTGAACTCCAGGGCCAGCTCGCCGGCCAGGTACTGGCGCTCGAACTCCTTGTTCTCACCCACGTAGGAGGAAATCATCTTGCTGATCTGTCGCGTCTCCAGCAGCAGGCCGAGGCCGAAACCGTCGACACCGGCGTTGTTGCTGATGGCAGTCAGGTCCTTCTTGCCGCTGTCGCGCAGCGCGCCGATCAGCTGCTCGGGGATGCCGCACAGGCCGAAGCCGCCGACGGCAATGGTCATGCCGTCCTGAACCAACCCTTCCAGGGCGTGGGCGGCGTTGGGGTAAATCTTGTTCATGAATTACCTCTACTTGTTGTTCTGTCCGTGCCGGGCGCTACCTGAATGGGCGCCCGACGAATAGGGTTTAGCAAGAACGGTGCCGCTAACCGGCCAGTCTGGCGCGGGCGACCCGCGAACCGTTGGCGCGCCCCAGCAGCTGGCTGATGCGCTGGCCGGCGGCGATCAGTGCGTCGAGGTCGATGCCGGTGGCTATGTCCAGCCCGTTGAACATGTACAGCACGTCTTCGCTGGCGACATTGCCGCTGGCGCCTTTGGCGTAAGGGCAACCGCCGAGGCCGGCGACCGAGCTGTCGAACACCGCGATGCCTTCCAAGAGGCTTGCATAGATATTCGCCAGCGCCTGGCCGTAGGTGTCGTGGAAATGCCCGGCCAACCGTTCGCGCGGCACTTCGCGGGCCACGGTATCGAACAGGGTGCGGGTCTTGCCCGGTGTGCCGGTGCCGATGGTGTCGCCCAGGGAAACCTCGTAGCAGCCCATGGCATACAGCTCGCGGGCCACTTCGGCGACCTTGGCTGGCGATACCTCACCCTCATAAGGGCAGCCGAGCACGCAGGAAACGTAGCCACGCACGCGAATGTCGTGTTCGCGGGCAGCCTCCATCAAAGGCGCGAAGCGTGCCAGGCTCTCGGCGATGGAGCAGTTGATGTTCTTCTGCGAGAAAGCTTCGGAGGCCGCACCGAACACCGCGACTTCCTTCACGCCGGCCTCGGCGGCCGCCTCCAGGCCCTTCATGTTCGGCGTCAGCGCCGCGTAAGTGACCCCGGCCTTGCGCTGGATCTGCGCGAAGACTTCGGCGGAGCCCGCCATCTGCGGCACCCACTTGGGCGAGACGAAGCTGCCGACTTCGATATTGGACAGCCCGGCGGCGCTCAGGTCGTCGACCAGACGCACCTTGTCCGCCACGCTGATCGGCTGCTGCTCGTTCTGCAGACCGTCACGCGGGCCGACTTCCACCAGCCGGACCTGTTTGGGCTGGCTCATATGTCCTCCAGGGGCGAGCGCGATTGGCGGGCTCGCCGGTTCATGTGTGTCAGCCGAGGCGTCCGGCTACCGGTGGAAAAGCCTGCGGCGTTTTCCACCCTAAGGCCTTGCGTTCGTGCGTAGGGTGGACAACGGCGAAGCCACCACCCTGTGCATCCTTCAGGCCTCTTCCATCTCCAGCAGCACCGCGCCTTCGCTGACCATTTCGCCTTCGTTGCAGAACAGGCTCTTGACTACGCCAGCCTGGGCGCTGCGGATGCTGTGTTCCATCTTCATCGCTTCCAGCACGATCAGCGCGGTACCGGCTTCGACATGCTGACCGGCCTCCACCAGTACACGCACGATACTGCCGTTCATTGGCGCGGTCAGGCCGCCGTGATGCTGGTGGCTGGCCTCGGCTTCGGCGATGGGGTCGAAGGCGCGCACGGCCAGCCATTCGCCGTTCCACTGCAGGTACAGTGCATCGCCCTGGCGGATCGCCCTGGGCTTGCGGACGTTCTGCCGCGGCGCTGCCGGGTCGACCTTCAGCCGGTGGCTCTCGCCATTGCACTGCAGATGCAGGCTGACCTGCGCCGGCATGCCGAAACGCAGCCCGTTGCGCTTGGACCACGGCGAATGGGCATCGTCGTCGCGGACCGAGGTCGGCTCGCTCTGTACGAAGCACTCGGCAGCCTGCTGCCAGAAGGCATCGGACAGCTCGCCGGCCGGACGCAGCAGTTCGCTTTCGTGGCGCGGGATAAAGCCGGTATCCAGCTCGGCCTCGGCAAAGGCGCGATGGCCGACGACGCGGCGCAGAAACGCGAGGTTGGTGCGCACGCCGCCGACGGCGGTCTCGTCGAGCATGGCCAAGAGGCGCAGGCGCGCTTCCTCGCGGTTCTCGCCCCAGGCGATCAGCTTGCCGAGCATCGGATCGTAGAACGGCGACACCGTATCGCCCTCGGCGACGCCGCTGTCGACGCGACGGCCCGGACCATCCGCGGCTTCACGGTAGAGCTCGAGGGTGCCGGTGGCGGGAAGGAAATCGTTGTCCGGGTCCTCGGCGTACAGCCGTACCTCGATCGCATGGCCGATCAGCGGCACCTGCTCCTGGCTGATCGGCAGCGGTTCGCCGCGGGCGACGCGAATCTGCCAGGCGACCAGGTCGAGGCCGGTGATGGCCTCCGTGACCGGGTGCTCGACCTGCAGACGGGTGTTCATTTCCATGAAGAAGAATTCGCCACGGGCATCCAGCAGGAATTCCACGGTGCCAGCGCCGACGTAGCCGATGGCCTTGGCCGCCTTCACCGCGGCTTCGCCCATGGCACGGCGCAGCTCGGGGGACAGGCCGGGGGCAGGGGCCTCTTCGACCACCTTCTGATGGCGGCGCTGGATCGAGCAGTCGCGCTCGTTGAGGTACAGGCAGTTGCCGTGCTGGTCGGCGAAGACCTGGATTTCCACATGGCGCGGCTTGAGCACGTATTTCTCGACCAGCATGCGCGAGTCACCGAACGACGACTGCGCCTCGCGCTGGGCGGACGCCAGTGCTTCGGCCAGGTCCGCCTCGCGCTCGACCACCTTCATGCCCTTGCCGCCGCCACCGGCGGTGGCCTTGAGCAGCACCGGGTAGCCGATCTTTTCCGCGGCAGCACGGAAGGTTTCCACGTCCTGCGCTTCGCCGTGGTAGCCGGGCACCAGCGGCACGCCGGCTTCTTCCATCAGCGCCTTGGCGGCGGACTTGCTGCCCATGGCGTCGATAGCGGAGGCGGGCGGGCCGAGGAAGATCAGCCCGGCCTGTTCGATGGCGCGGGCGAACTCGGCGTTCTCCGAGAGGAAGCCGTAGCCCGGGTGGATCGCCTGGGCGCCGCTGGCCTTGGCCGCCTCGATCAGCTTGTCGATGCGCAGGTAGCTCTCGGCCGGCTTGGCGCCGCCCAGGTCGATGCGGATATCGGCCTCGCGGGCATGGCGCGCGCTGGCATCGATGGCGCTGTGCACCGCAACGGTGGTCAGGCCCATGGCCTTGGCGGTGCGCATCACGCGGCAGGCGATCTCGCCGCGGTTGGCGACCAGCAGGGTATCGATATGGCGATTCATCACTTCTTCTCCTGCCAGGCGGGCGTGCGTTTTTCCAGAAAGGCGCTCAGGCCTTCCTGACCTTCCGGGCTGGTGCGCAGGCGCGCGATGGCCTGTTCGGTGGTCTGGCGCAGGTCGGCGCTGAAATCGCCATCGCCCACTTCCAGCAGCAGGTCCTTGCAGGCCTTGAGCGCCTGCGGGCTGTTGAGCAGCAGGTTGTCGACCCATTGCTCCAGCGCGGCGTCCAGCTCGCTGGCCGGGTAGGTTTCTGCGAGCAGGCCAAGTTCGCGGGCACGTGTGCCGTCGAAGCGTTCGGCGGTCAGCGCGTAGCGGCGGGTGGCGCGCTCGCCGATGGCCTTGACCACGTACGGGCTGATCACCGCCGGCGCCAGGCCGATGCGAACTTCCGACAGGCAGAACAGTGCGTCGCGGGCGCCGATGGCCATGTCGCAGCAGGCGATCAGCCCCAGCGCGCCGCCAAAGGCCGCGCCCTGTACCACGGCCAGGGTCGGCTGCGGCAGCTGGTAAAGGCGCTGCATCAGCTCGCCGAGTTCGTGGGCGTCAGCCAGGTTCGCCTGGTAGTCGAGTTTGGCCGACTCGCGCATCCAGCCCAGATCCGCGCCAGCGGAGAAGTGCTTGCCGCGCCCGCGCAGGATGAGGAAGCGGATACCCGCATCGTCCTGCACCTGGGCCAGCGCTGCGTTCAGTTCGCCGATCACCTGGGCGTCGAAGGCATTGTTCTTGTCCGCGCGGTTGAGCCAGAGGGTGGCCACGCCGCGCGCGTCTTTGTTCAGTTCGATGGTCTGGAAATCGGTCATCTCGGCATCCTCGATGCGACTGCAGGCGCCGGCGCGCTCGGCTGCCGGCTGCACGGATTACATGCGGAACACGCCGAAGCGGGTCGGCTCGATCGGCGCGTTCAACGCGGCGGACAGCGCCAGCCCCAGCACCTCGCGGGTCTGCGCCGGGTCGATCACGCCGTCGTCCCACAGCCGCGCGCTGGAGTAATAGGGATGGCCCTGGCGCTCGTACTGTTCGAGGATCGGCTGCTTGATAGCTGCCACCTCATCGTCGCCGAGGCTCTTGCCGGCGCGCTCGCTTTGTTCCTGCTTGACCTGGGCGAGCACCCCGGCGGCCTGTTCGCCACCCATCACGGCGATGCGTGCGTTGGGCCACATCCAGAGGAAGCGCGGGTCGTAGGCGCGGCCGCACATGCCGTAGTTGCCGGCACCGAAGCTGCCGCCGATGAGCACGGTGAACTTCGGCACCTGGGCACAGGCCACCGCGGTGACCAGCTTGGCGCCGTGCTTGGCGATGCCGCCGGCCTCGTATTTCTGCCCGACCATGAAACCGGTGATGTTCTGCAGGAACAGCAGCGGAATGCCGCGCTGGCAGGCCAGTTCGATGAAGTGCGCGCCTTTCTGCGCCGCCTCGGCGAAGAGGATGCCGTTGTTGGCGAGGATGGCGATCGGGTAGCCGTGCAGGTGGGCGAAGCCGCAGACCAGGGTGGTGCCGAATAGCGCCTTGAATTCATCGAACTCGCTGCCGTCCACCAGCCGTGCGATCACTTCGCGCACGTCATAAGGCTGCTTGGCCTGTGCCGGGATCACGCCGTACAGCTCGTCGGCGGCATACAGCGGTGCGCGCGGTTCGCGGGTCTGCAGCTGGCCGAGCTTGCGCCAGTTGAGGTTGGCCACGCAGCGGCGGGCGATGGAAAGCGCGTGCTCGTCGTTCTCGGCGTAGTGGTCGGCGACGCCCGAGGTCTTGCAGTGCACGTCGGCGCCGCCCAGTTCCTCAGCGGTTACCACTTCGCCGGTGGCAGCCTTCACCAGCGGCGGGCCGGCGAGAAAGATGGTCGCCTGGTTGCGCACCATGATGGTTTCGTCGGCCATCGCTGGCACGTAGGCGCCGCCGGCAGTGCAGGAGCCCATCACCACAGCGATCTGCGGGATGCCCATGGCGCTCATGTTGGCCTGGTTGAAGAAGATGCGGCCGAAGTGCTCGCGGTCCGGGAACACCTCGTCCTGTCGCGGCAGGTTGGCGCCGCCGGAGTCCACCAGGTAGATGCAGGGCAGGCGGTTCTCGCGGGCGACGGTCTGCGCGCGCAGATGCTTCTTCACCGTCAGCGGGTAGTAGGTGCCGCCTTTCACGGTGGCGTCGTTGGCGATGATCATGCACTCGACGCCTTCGACGCGGCCGATACCGGCGACCACGCCGGCAGCGGCGACGTCTTCGCCATAGACCTCATGGGCGGCCAGCGGCGCGAGTTCGAGAAAGGCCGAGCCGGCGTCGAGCAGGGTATCGATGCGCTCGCGCACCAGGAGCTTGCCGCGTGAGACATGGCGCTGCTGGGCGGTGGCGCCGCCGCCTTCGCTGACGCGGCCGAGCAGGGCGCGCAGGTTGTTCACCTGTTCGAGCATCGCCGCGCTGTTGGCGGCGAACTCTGGCGAACGGGTATTGATCTGGGTGTGCAGGATGGCCATGGTTGGCTCCGTTCAATTCCATCATGGATGGCTCTGCCATCCACCGACTGCGGTGGAAAACGCTTCGCGGTTTTCCACCCTACGAGGGTTGGGCGTTGTTCCGCCCGCAGCTCACCTGGATTCGTTGAACAGCTCGCGTCCGATCAGCATCCGGCGGATCTCGCTGGTGCCGGCGCCGATCTCGTAGAGCTTGGCGTCACGCAGCAGGCGGCCGGTGGGGAATTCGTTGATATAGCCGTTGCCACCGAGGATCTGGATCGCCTGCAGGGCCATCTGCGTGGCGTTTTCGGCGGTATAGAGGATCACCCCGGCGGCGTCCTTGCGGGTGGTCTCGCCACGGTCGCAGGCCTGGGCGACGGCGTAGAGATAGGCACGGCTGGCGTTGAGCTGGGTGTACATGTCCGCCACCTTGCCCTGAATGAACTGGAACTCGCCGATGCTCTGACCGAACTGCTTGCGGTCGTGGATGTAGGGCACCACCACGTCGAGGCAGGCCTGCATGATCCCGGTCGGGCCGCCGGCCAGTACCACGCGCTCGTAATCCAGGCCGCTCATCAGCACCTTGACGCCGCCGTTCTCGACGCCCAGCACGTTCTCTTGCGGCACCTCGACGTCATCGAAGAACAGCTCGCAGGTGTTGGAGCCACGCATGCCGAGCTTGTCGAACTTGTTGCCGCGGGAGAAACCTTTCCAGTCGCGCTCGACGATGAAGGCGGTGATGCCGTGCGGACCCTTGTCCAGGTCGGTCTTGGCGTAGATCACATAGGTGTTGGCGTCCGGGCCATTGGTGATCCAGGTCTTGCTGCCGTTGAGCACGTAGCGGTCGCCGCGCTTTTCTGCGCGCAGCTTCATGGATACCACGTCGGAACCGGCATTCGGCTCGCTCATGGCCAGCGCGCCGACGTGTTCGCCGCTGATCAGCTTGGGCAGGTAGCGGGCCTTCTGCTCGGGGTTGCCGTTGCGGTTGATCTGGTTGACGCACAGGTTTGAGTGGGCGCCGTAGGAAAGGGCGACCGAGGCCGAGCCGCGGCTGATCTCTTCCATCGCCACCACGTGGGCCAGGTAGCCAAGGCCGGCGCCGCCGTATTCCTCGGAGACGGTGACGCCGAGCAGACCCATCTCGCCGAATTTCTTCCACATGTCGGCCGGGAACAGGTTGTCCTGGTCGATGGCCTCGGCGCGCGGCGCCAGCTCGGCGGCGACGAAGGCCTGGACCTGCTCGCGCAGCATGTCGATGGTTTCACCGAGGGCGAAATTGAGGCTGGAGTAGTTCATGGGGCCACCTGCTTGTCTTGTAATTGTTCTGTGTTCAGAGAATTCGTGCATCCGGCGGGTTCCGGCCGGCGCTCCGGTCGCAGCCTGAGCGGCTTCGGGAACTGGCTGCTCGCTACTTTACGTTAACGTAAAGGTCCGCCGGCGGTCTGTCAACATGCCAGCGGGCGGCGTTCTGCAAGCATAGGTGCACGGCAAGGGCGGTGCCGCCGGCCATGGATGCCGCGGGTGGTGTTTCGTCGGCGGTCGGGCACTCGGCTCGGCGCGGGCGGGACTAAACAGGCAATGGTCGGAGCGCCGGCCTGTCATCCACGAGGAATCCATGCCCCGTATCGGCTTCGCCTGCATGTATCGCCATCCGCAACAGAGCCTCTCGCTGAAGGAACTGGAGCGCATCGAGCGCACCTTCAACCCGCGCAGCACCACGCTGCGCTGGATGGCCTCGGCGGGGCGCGAGGCGGCCGAAGCGAAGCTCGAGGAGATCGTCGAGCACAACCTGAACGCCCAGCGGGTATTGCTCGAATACGTCGCGACGTTGCCGCCGATGCTGCGCATGTTGCGGCTGTCCAGCGACCTGCTGCCGTTCTACAGTCATGCCGAGATCGCGCCGTTTTATCGCCGCACCGAGATACGGAATCGCCTCGAGGCGGGTTTCGCCGCGATCGGCGAGCTGGCGCGGGCCCACGACATCCGCCTGTCGATGCATCCCGGCCAGTACTGCGTGCTGGGGTCGGACAAGCCGCAGGTGGTGGAGAACAGCCTGGCGGAATTCGAGTACCACGCCGACATGATCCGCATGATGGGTTATGGCCGGCGCTTCCAGGACTTCAAGTGCAACCTGCATATCGCCGGGCGGCTCGGCGCCGAGGGCGTGCGTGCCGTTTGGCCGCGGCTGTCGGCCGAGGCGCGCCAGTGCATCACCTTCGAGAACGACGAAAAGACCTATGGCCTGGACGACTGTCTGGGTCTCGCGGACCTCGCGCCGGTGGTGCTGGACATCCATCACTGCTGGATTCACGAGGACCGCCACATCGAGCCGGACGACCCGCGCATCGAGCGCATCCTGGAAAGCTGGCGCGGCGTGCGGCCGACCATGCATTACTCGCAGCCGCCGGAGCGCCTGATGGAGCTGGGCTTCGCCCCGGAGCGGAAGCTGGAAATCCCCGAGTTGCTGGAGCAGGTCAGCAAGCGCGACCTCTATGCGCACAGCAAGCGCATGTGGAACCGCTGGACGAATCGCTATGCGTTTCAGTTTCTGGATCGCTTCGACATCATGCTCGAAGCCAAGGACAAGAACCTCGCTGCGCTGGACTTCCATCACGAGTACCAGTGCGAATGCGCGTGATGGGGGAGCGCGCGGCATCATTGCGAAGCTCCTGAATCCGTGCCGCGATTGCCTGCATCCAGGCATGCCATGGCCGTCTGATCTGACCCGCAACGCCCTCGCGCCACACCGCTGGATACTGGCTATTTGCCTTCTCGCGCCCTCGACTTTCGCCTACTCCGCGACATGTTGTCACTTAGTTACCTTTACGTTAACGTAATCGTGGCCTAGGGTGACTGTCAGCAGCGCCAGCGCCCTTGCGAGTACGCCTCATAACAAACATAAGACTGAGGAAATCGTCATGAGTCTTCCGAGCTATACCTGCGGACCGCAGAGCAAACCCCTGTTGCCCATGACCATCGGCGCGGCGTTCGATCGTACCGTGGAGCGCTTCCCCCAGCGTGAGGCCCTGGTGGTGCGCCATCAGCAGCTGCGTTACACCTGGGCGGAACTGGCGGAGGCGGTGGACCGTTGCGCGCGTGGCCTGCTGGCCCTCGGACTGCAAGCTGGCGAACGAGTGGGCATCTGGTCACCGAACAATGCCCAGTGGTGCATCACCCAGTTCGCCACGGCGAAGATCGGCGTGGTGCTGGTCAACATCAATCCCGCCTACCGCCTCAGCGAACTCGAGTACGCCTTGAAACAGTCCGGCTGCCGCTGGCTGATCTGCGCCGATGCCTTCAAGACGTCCGATTACCACGCCATGCTCCACGAGCTGCTGCCGGAGCTGGAAAGCGCCGCCGTCGGGGCCCTGCAAAGCCATATGCTGCCCGAGCTGCGCGGGGTGATCAGCCTGTGCGACAAGCCGGTGGACGGCATGCTGCAGTGGCAGGCGCTGATGGAGATGGCCGAGCAGGTCGGTCCCGAGCAGTTGCGCCAGTGCGGCGAGCGCCTGCAGTTCGACGACCCCATCAACATCCAGTACACCTCCGGCACCACGGGCTTCCCCAAGGGCGCCACGCTCAGCCACTACAACATCCTCAACAACGGCTACATGGTCGGCGAGAGCCTCAGGCTGACCGAGCACGACCGCCTGGTGATCCCGGTGCCGCTGTACCACTGCTTCGGCATGGTCATGGGCAACCTCGGCTGCGTCACCCACGGCACCACCATGATCTACCCGAGCGCCGCCTTCGAGCCGCTGGCCGCGTTGCAGGCTGCGGCCGAGGAAAAGGCCACCGGCATGTACGGCGTGCCGACCATGTTCATCGCCATGCTCGACCATCCGGAGCGCCAGTCGCTGGACCTGAGCAGCCTGCGCACCGGCATCATGGCCGGCTCCACCTGCCCGATCGAGGTGATGAAGCGCGTCATCGACGACATGCACCTGGCCGAAATGCAGATTGCCTACGGCATGACCGAAACCAGCCCGGTCTCGACCCAGACCAGTGCCGATGACGACCTGGAACGCCGCGTCACCAGCGTCGGCCGCACCCAGCCGCACCTGGAAAGCAAGATCGTCGACGAGCACGGCGCGGTTGTGCCGCGCGGGCAGATCGGCGAACTGTGCACCCGCGGCTACAGCGTGATGCTCGGCTACTGGAACAACCCGGATGCCACCCGCGAGGCCATCGACGGCGCGCGCTGGATGCACACTGGCGACCTCGCGGTGATGGACGACGAGGGTTACATCAAGATCGTCGGCCGCAACAAGGACATGATCATCCGCGGCGGCGAAAACGTGTACCCGCGCGAGATCGAGGAATTCCTCTTCACCCACCCGGCGGTGGCCGACGTGCAGGTGATCGGCGTGCCGGACAGCAAGTTCGGCGAGGAGATCGTCGCCTGGGTCAAGCTGCACCCGGGCCATCAGGTCGAGGCCGAGGCGCTGCGCGAGTTCTGCAAGGGCCGCATTGCCCACTTCAAGACGCCGCGGCACATCAAGTTCGTCGACGACTTCCCGATGACCATCAGCGGCAAGGTCCAGAAGTTCCGCATGCGCGAGATCAGCGTGGTCGAGCTGGGCATCAGCGAACAGCACTGACCGGCACCGGCCGGGTTCGCCCGGCCGGCCATTCGCTCATCCGAAATGGAGCTTTCCATGGCGCTGCCTACTACTCAGTCGATCAGCCGTTTTCCGCTGCCCGACAGCCTCGACACACTGCCCTGCGATCTGCGCGAGCGGATTCTCGCCGTGCAGGAAAAGGCCGGTTTCATTCCCAACGTGTTTCTCATGCTGGCCCATCGGCCGGCGGAGTTTCGCGCCTTCTTCGCCTATCACGATGCGCTGATGGAGCGCGAAGCCGACAGCCTGACCCAGGCCGAGAAGGAGATGATCGTGGTCGCGGTCAGCGCCGACCACGGCTGCCTGTATTGCGTGGTCGCCCATGGCGCGATCCTGCGCATCCTCGCCAAGGACGCGCAGCTGGCGGACCAGATCGCCGTCAATTACCGCACCGCGCCGATCTCCGAACGCCAGCGCACCATGCTCGACTTCGCCCTGCACCTGGCCGCCGGCCGTGGCGTGCTGGACGACGCCTGGCAGGCACGCCTGGAGGCTCAGGGTTTCAGCCTCGATGACATCTGGGACATCGGCGCTATCGCCGGACTGTTCGGCCTCTCCAACCGCCTGGTGTCCATGGCACGGACCCCGCCCAACGACGAGTTCTATCTGCTGGGCCGCGTGCCCAGGAGCCCCGCGCGCTGAGCGCGAGCACCGCATTACCGCATGACGTGGTAATCCGAGCCCGGGCAGTTCGCAGCCGGACTCAACAGCTGCATCAACGATCACAACAACAAGAGAGAAAGCTATGCAACTGAAACCAGCAAGCCGAACCGTCCTGTCCGCCAGCATCGCGGCCATCGCCCTCGGTGCATCGAACGTGGCCTCGGCCGCTTTCATCGAAGACAGCAAGGCCGCTGTCGAACTGCGCAACTTCTATATGAACCGCGACTTCCGGCAATCGGGCGCCACTCAGTCCAAGGCCGAGGAGTGGGCCCAGGGCTTCATCCTGAAGATGGAATCCGGCTACACCGAAGGACCGGTCGGCTTCGGCCTGGACGCCGTCGGGCTGCTGGGCGTGAAGCTCGATTCGAGTCCGGACCGTACCGGCACCGGCATCCTGCAGCGTGATCGCAACGCGCCTAACCGCGCCCAGGACGATTACGGCTCGGCCGGCCTGACGGCAAAGGCCAAGCTGTCAGCCACCACCCTGCACGTCGGCACCCTGCAGCCGGTGCTGCCCGTGCTGATGCGCAACGACAGCCGTCTGCTGCCACAGACCTACCGTGGTGCCTGGCTGCAGAGCAAGGAGGTCAGCGGTCTGACGCTGGACCTGGGCAAGCTGGACCGGGTCAACCAGCGCGACTCTTCGGACAACGAGGAAATGACCGTCTTCAACGGCGGCCGGCGCAACATTACCTTCGGCAGTGGCGGAACTACCAGCGACGAGTTCCTCTTCGCCGGTGGTCGCTACGACTGGTCGCCGCAGCTGGCCACCAGCTACTACTACGGTGGGCTGGATGGCATTTACGACCAGCACAACTTCAACCTGATCCATGTACTGCCGCTCGGCGACAAGCAGAGTTTCAAGACCGACCTGCGCTTCGTGCGCTCGAGCGACGATGGCGGCAGCAATGTCGACAACGATGCGTTCGGCGCACTGTTCACCTACAGGCACGGCGGCCACGGCTTCACCGGTGGCTATCAGCACATGCGCGGCGACACCGGTTTCGCCTACGTCGCCGGGGGCGATAACGCGCTGATCAACCTGCTGCAGATCAACGACTTCGGCAACGAGGACGAGCGTTCCTGGCAGGTCCGCTACGACTACGACTTCGCTGCCATGGGCATCCCTGGGCTGACGCTGATGACCCGTTACGTCTCGGGTGACAACGTCGACCGCGGTGTCGGCGCCAGCGAAGGCAAGACCTGGGAGCGCAACACCGATATCGCCTATGTCATCCAGAGCGGCCCGCTGAAGAACCTCGGTCTCAAGCTGCGCAATGCCACCACCCGCAGCAACTTCCAGAGCGATATGGACGAAAACCGCGTCATCGTCAGCTACAGCCTGCCGTTGTGGTAACCGCAACGCCGCAGTGAACCTCCTCGTTGGAATTTCCGGGCCGCACAGGCCCGGCTTTTTCGCGTGATTAGAGACGCTGCCTTCGGCTTTCCAGTGCTCCGCGAACGGGGCGAACAGGAAAATGTGCGCCTAGGGGTAACTGCTCTCGATGTGATTCGATGCTGGCTATTTGCCTGCAAACTGCACGCTTTTATCGCTCAATCACCTGTTTGAAAAAGCCACTTGCCGTTTGCGGAAACCGATTGTTATCGTTTACGTAAAGGTCATGCAGCGACCTGCGCCATAACCAACAACAACAATCAAGGTTAGAGGGCACCCCATGGAACCAGAGTTTGTGCTGGAAACGCGCGGCCTGACCAAGGAATTCCGCGGATTCACCGCCGTGGATTCCGTCGATCTGAAGGTCCGTCAGGGTCATATCCATGCGCTTATCGGTCCCAACGGGGCCGGCAAGACCACCGTATTCAACCTGCTCACCAAATTCCTCACGCCCACTCGCGGCGAGATCCTTTATCGCGGCAAGAACATCACCTCGATGAAGGCCAACGAGATCGCCCGGCTCGGCCTGGTGCGCTCGTTCCAGATATCCGCAGTGTTCGGCCACATGAGCGTGCTGGAGAACGTGCGCGTCGCGCTGCAGCAGAAGATGGGCACCTCCTTCCACTTCTGGAAGTCCGAACGCAGCCTGCGCGAGCTGGACGATCAGGTGATGCAGCTGCTCGCCGAAGTGGACCTGCAATCCTTCGCCCAGACCCTCGCCGTCGAGCTGCCCTACGGCCGCAAGCGCGCGCTGGAGCTGGCCACCACCCTGGCGCTCGACCCCTTCGTGCTGCTGCTCGACGAACCGACCCAGGGTATGGGCAGCGAAGACGTGGACATGGTCGTCGAACTGGTGCGCAAGGCCGCGGCCAACCGCACGGTGCTGATGGTCGAGCACAACCTCAGCGTGGTCAGCCGCCTGTGCGATCGCATCACTGTGCTGGCGCGTGGCTCGGTGCTCGCCGAGGGCGATTACGAAAGCGTTTCGGCCAACCCGCAGGTGCGCGAAGCCTATCTCGGCAGCGAAGCCGCGACACTCGAGGAGGCGCACGCATGAATCCACCCATGGATCGCGATCAGCTGCGCATCAGCGACCTTCATGCCTTTTACGGCGAGTCGCACATCCTTCACGGTGTCGATCTGGTGGTTGGCCGCGGCGAGCTGGTGACGCTGCTCGGGCGCAACGGCGCCGGGCGCACCACCACGCTGCGGGCGATCATGAACATGGTCGGGCGCCGCACCGGCTCCATCGTGGTCAACGGCAACGAGACCATCGGCATGCCGGCCCACCAGATTCCACGGCTGGGCGTCGGCTATTGCCCGGAAGAGCGGGGCATCTTCGCCAGCCTGAGCGTCGAGGAGAACCTGCTGCTGCCGCCCACGGTGCGCAGCGGCGGCATGAGCCTGGACGAGCTCTACGAAATGTTTCCCAACCTGTATGAGCGTCGTTTCAGCCAGGGCACGCGGCTCTCCGGCGGCGAGCAGCAGATGCTGGCCATGGCGCGCATCCTGCGCACCGGCGCCAACCTGCTGCTGCTCGACGAGATCACCGAAGGCCTGGCGCCGGTCATCGTGCAGAAGCTCGGCGAGGTGCTGATCAAGCTCAAGCAGCGCGGCCTGACCATCGTCCTGGTAGAGCAGAACTTCCGTTTCGCCGCGCCATTGGCCGACCGTCATTACGTGATGGAGCACGGCCGCATCATCGAAGAGATCGAGGCGGCCGACCTGGATTCGAAAAAGGAGTTCCTCAATTCCTGTCTCGGGGTGTGAGCCCCAGGAAGCTGTAAACCGGCCGCAGTGGATGCCGGCCCGAACCACAACAAAAACAATCGAGAGTGGTGACTACATGAGCTTTTTCCGCAAGCGCGCAAGCGCCATCCTGGCTGCTTCCCTGATCGCCACGGCCGCCCAGGCCGAGATCAGCAACGACGAAATCCGTATCGGCTATCTGGCCGACATGTCCGGTACCTACCGCGACCTCTCCGGCCCCGGCGGCCTGGAGGCGCTGAAGATGGCGGTGGAGGATTTCGGCGGCACGGTCGACGGCAAGAAGATCGTCGTCTTCCATGCCGATGACCTGAACAAGCCGGACGTCGGCGCCAACACCGTGCGCCAGTGGATCGACGAGCGCAACGTCGACATGGTGACCGGCATGGTCGCCAGCTCCGTGGTGCTGGCGGCGAGCAAGGTGGTGGAGCAGGGCGGCAAGCTGGCGCTGATCTCCGGCGCGGCGGCCTCCAGCATCACCAACGAGTTCTGCTCGCCAAACCATATCCACTGGACCTACGACACCTACGCGCTGGCCAACGGCACGGCGAAGGCGGTGCTCGCCGATGGCGGCAAGAGCTGGTACATCCTCACTGCCGACTATGCCTTCGGCCACGCCATGGAAGCCGACATCACCAAGGTGGTGGAAGGTGATGGCGGCAGCATCGTCGGCAAGGTTCGCCATCCGTTCCCCAGCAGCGATTTCTCCTCCTACATGCTGCAGGCCCAGGGCTCCGGCGCAGAGGTGATCGCCCTGGCCAACGCCGGCGCCGATACCGTCAACTCGCTGAAGACCGCCAGCGAGTTCGGCGTCACCCAGTCCGGGCAGAAGCTCGCCGGCATGGTGGTGTTCCTCAACGACATCCACGCCATGGGCCTGGAAGTGACCCAGGGCCTGATGCTCACCACCGGCTGGTACTGGGACATGAACGAGGAGACCCGCGCCTGGGCCCAGCGCTACTACGAGCGCACCAAGCGCATGCCGACCATGGTGCATGCCGGCATCTACTCGGCGACCACCCACTACCTGAACGCGGTGAAGGCCGCCGGCACCGACGAAACCGTGGCGGTGCGTGCACAGATGGCCAAGACCCCGGTCAACGACATGTTCGCCAAGGGTGGGCAGATTCGCGAGGACGGCCGCATGGTGCACGACATGTACCTGGTGCAGGTCAAGACACCGGCCGAGTCCAAGGGCGAATGGGACCTGTACAAGATCGTCAGCACCATCCCCGGCGACCAGGCCTACCGGCCGTTGGCCGAAAGCCAGTGCACCAAGCTGGTCGCCAAGGACTGACCGGCTGATCCGCGCCATCACCCGGCCGGCGGCGGCCGGGTGCCACGGACTTCCTTTGGGTGGTGAACCATGACTCTCGTATTCGGCGTTCCTCTGAGCGTGCTGCTCGGGCAGCTGCTGCTCGGCCTCATCAACGGGGCGTTCTACGCGCTGCTGAGCCTGGGCCTGGCGATCATCTTCGGGCTGCTGCGCATCATCAACTTCGCCCACGGCGCGCAGTACATGCTGGGCGCCTTCGTCGCCTTCCTCGGGCTGAACTACCTGGGCGTGAGCTACTGGGTCGCACTGGTGCTGTCGCCGCTGCTGGTGGGCTGCCTCGGCATGGCCATCGAGCGCGGGCTGCTGCGGCGCATCGCCAATGAGGACCATCTCTACGGGCTGCTGCTGACCTTCGGTCTGGCGCTGATCGTCGAGGGCAGCTTCGTCAAGCTGTTCGGGGTGTCCGGCTCGTCCTACCCGATGCCGGAACTGCTGCGCGGCGGCTTCAACCTCGGCTTCATGTTCCTGCCGACCTACCGCGCCTGGGTGATCGTCGCCGCGCTGGTGGTGTGCCTGGCGACCTGGTACGTCATCGAACGCACCCGCCTGGGCTCGTATCTGCGTGCCGGCACGGAGAACCCCAAGCTGATGCAGGGCTTCGGCATCAACGTACCGCTGCTGGTGACCCTGACCTACGGCTATGGCGTGGCCCTGGCGGCCTTCGCCGGCGTGCTGGCGGCGCCGATCTACGCGGTGACGCCGGGCATGGGCTCGAATCTGCTGATCGTGGTGTTCGCCGTGGTGGTGATCGGCGGCATGGGCTCGATCCTCGGCGCCATCGTCACCGGTGTGGCCATGGGCCTGATCGAAGGGCTGACCAAGGTCTTCTATCCGGAAGCGGCCAATACCGTGGTGTTTCTGGTCATGGTGGCGGTGTTGTTGATTCGTCCTGCGGGACTCTTCGGGAAGGAGGCATGAGCATGACGAATACGGCCAATACCCAGGCGGCCTCGGTGCTGCAGGCAAGTGTGGTGCGTGAGCGCCGGCATGCGGCGGCGCGGCGGCAGAAGATCTTCTATGCGGTGCTGCTGGTGATCGCGCTGCTGGCGCCGCTGGCGGTGTACCCGGTGTTCCTGATGAAGCTGCTGTGCTTCGCGCTGTTCGCCTGCGCCTTCAACCTGCTGCTGGGCTACGCGGGCCTGCTGTCCTTCGGCCATGCGGCGTTCTTCGCCACCGGCGGCTACATCACAGGCTACATGCTGAGCAGCTACAGCGGGCTCAGTACCGAACTGGGTATTCTCGCCGGCACCCTGGCCTCGACGGTGCTCGGTGCGCTGTTCGGCATGCTGGCGATCCGCAGGCAGGGCATCTATTTCGCGATGATCACCCTGGCGCTGGCGCAGTTGGTGTTCTTCGTCTTCGTCCAGGCGCCGTTCACCGGCGGCGAGAACGGCCTGCAGGGTGTGCCGCGCGGGCACCTGTTCGGCCTTGTCGACATGAAGAACAACTTGGCGATGTACTACTTCGTGCTGGCGGTGTTCGTCCTCGGCTTCGCCATCATCCAGCGCACCATCCACTCCCCGTACGGTCAGGTGCTCAAGGCCATCCGCGAGAACGAACCGCGCGCCGTGTCGCTGGGCTACAACGTCGATCGGCACAAGCTGCTGGCCTTCGTCATCTCGGCGGCGCTGGCGGGGCTGGCCGGCTCGACCAAGACCGTGGTGTTCCAGCTGGCCTCGCTGACCGACGCGCACTGGCACATGTCGGGCGAGGTGATCCTGATGACCCTGCTCGGCGGGGTCGGCACCATCCTCGGCCCGCTGGTGGGCGCCACGGTGGTGGTGACGCTGCAGAGCTACCTGTCCAATGGACCGCTGGGCGAATGGGTGCACGTGATTCTCGGCGTGATCTTCGTGCTCTGCGTGCTGCTGTTCCGCTCCGGCATCGTCGGCTGGCTGGAGCGGCTGGTGAAGCGCAACTTCAAGTAGCGAGATACGCACGCGGCAGCGGCGCGCCGCCTGGCGATGCAGCTGCCGCGAACCCTGCGCGTGGATGCCTGCCTAATCTTCCAGGCCTCACCGGGAGACACGACCATGCTTGCCAGCGAACACTTGACCCATCCCCATCGCGCCTGGCCCTGGCGCGCCGACGAATCGCCGCTCAACGATCTGGACGATGCCGAAAGCGACACCGAGCTGGATGCCCCGGAGGAGCTGCCGGAAGAAGTCCTCGAACAGCTGGAGAAAGTCGCGCCGCCACCAGAGCCAGTTCCCGACCCGGGGCCGCTGTAACCGGCTCAGGCGGAAACGAAAAGGCCCCGACGAGTCGGGGCCTTCAGGCGAGCGTCGAGCGTGCTCAGACGTTAAAGCGGAAGTGCATCACGTCGCCGTCCTTGACGATGTATTCCTTGCCTTCCAGGCGCCACTTGCCGGCTTCCTTGGCGCCGGCTTCGCCCTTGTACTGGATGAAGTCGTCGTAGGCGATGACTTCGGCGCGGATGAAGCCCTTCTCGAAGTCGGTATGGATCACGGCGGCGGCCTGCGGCGCCGTGGCGCCGACCTTGACGGTCCAGGCGCGAACTTCCTTCACCCCGGCGGTGAAGTAGGTCTGCAGATTGAGTAGTTCGTAGCCGGCGCGGATCACGCGGTTCAGGCCCGGCTCGTCCATGCCCATGGTCTCGAGGAACATCTGCATCTCTTCCAGATCGTCCAGCTCGGCGATCTCGGCCTCGATCTTGTTGCAGACCGGCACGACGATGGCGCCTTCTTCCTCGGCGATGGCGTTGACCACGTCCAGGTGCGGATTGTTCTCGAAGCCGTCCTCGGCGACGTTGGCGATGTACATCACCGGCTTGGTGGTCAGCAGGTGGAAGGTACGGGCCAGGCGCTTTTCCTCGTCGCTGAAGTGCTTCAGCAGGGAGCGGGCCGGCTTGCCTTCGGTGAGGTGCGGGATCAGCTTCTCCAGCAGCGCCTTCTGCGCCACCGCTTCCTTGTCACCGCCCTTGGCGGTTCGGGCGACGCGCTGCAGCTGCTTCTCGCAGCTGTCGAGGTCGGCCATGATCAGCTCGAGGTCGATGATCTCGATGTCGCGCTTGGGATCGACGCTGTTGGCGACGTGGATGACGTTCTCGTCTTCGAAGCAGCGCACCACATGTGCAATCGCATCCGTCTCGCGGATATTGGCGAGGAACTTGTTGCCCAGGCCTTCACCCTTGGACGCGCCGGCGACCAGGCCGGCGATGTCGACGAACTCCATGGTGGTCGGGATCACCCGCTCCGGCTTGACGATGGCCGCCAGCGCGTCGAGACGCGGATCGGGCATCGGCACGATGCCGCTGTTCGGCTCGATGGTGCAGAAGGGGAAGTTCTCCGCCGCGATGCCGGACTTGGTCAGGGCGTTGAACAGGGTGGACTTGCCGACGTTGGGCAGACCGACGATGCCGCAGTTGAATCCCATGGTGATCTTGCCTCGGAGTTAGGTTCAGGCCTTCTGGCTGTGCAGGCGCTGCATCGCGCGGGTCCAGTCGCCGGCCAGGATTTCCGGCACGACATCCAGTGCGAAGTCGATGCTGGCGTCGAGCTTCTCGCGCTCGGCCTGCGGCGCCCGCCCCAGCACGTAGCCACTGACCAGGCTGGCGTGGCCCGGATGGCCGATACCCAGGCGCAGGCGATGAAAGCCGTTCTGGTTGCCGAGCTTGGCGATGATGTCGCGCAGCCCGTTGTGCCCGCCATGACCGCCGCCCTGCTTGAGCTTGGCGACGCCGGGGGGCATGTCGAGTTCATCGTGGGCGACCAGGATGGACTCGGGAGGAATTCGGAAAAAGCCGGCCAGTGCCGCCACCGCCTGACCGCTGCGGTTCATGTAGGTGGTGGGGATGAGCAGGCGGATGTCTTCACCCTGATGGCTGAACTTGCCGACCAGGCCGAAGTACTTGCGATCGCTGCTGAGCGAGACGCCCTCGCGGGCTGCCAAACGCTCAACGAAAAGGGCCCCCGCGTTATGCCGGGTCTGGTCGTATTCAGGGCCTGGATTTCCCAGGCCGACGATCAGTTTTACGGCAGTCACGACGGGGGCCCCTTCTTCGGCTAGACGAGTGGATTACTCGGCAGCGCCTTCTTCTTTCGGAGCGTCTTCCTTGCTCACGCGCGGGGCGTGAACGTTGGCAACCGGCAGGTCGCTGCCGTGGGCCAGGGAAACCAGCTCAACGCCTTTCGGCAGCTTGATGTCGGTCATGTGCAGAACCTGGCCGACTTCGACGTTGGCCATGTCGACTTCGATGAATTCCGGCAGGTCTTGCGGCAGGCAGGAAACTTCGACTTCGTTCAGGTTGTGCAGGATCTCGCCGCCTTGCTGCTTCACGCCAACCGAGGTTTCCTGGTTGATGAAGTGCAGGGGAACGGTAGCGGTCAGCTTGTGGCCGGCAACGACGCGAACGAAGTCGGCGTGCAGAACGAAGCTCTTGGCCGGATGACGCTGCAGCGCCTTGATCAGAACGGATTCGTTCTGGCCGTCGACGTTCAGGCTCAGCACGTGGCTGAAGGAGGCTTCGTTTTCCAGCAGCTTGGCCAGATCTTTGGCCAGGATGCTGATGGACTGCGGGGCCTTGTCGCCACCATAGATGACGGCCGGAACCAGGGCAGCGTTACGACGCAGGCGGCGGCTCGCACCTTTCCCCAGGTCGGAACGCACTTGGGCATTCAGGGTGAAATCGGTCATTTCGTTTCTCCAGTAACAACATTACCCGTCGCGCTTGCGACCAGCGCTCGGGCTGTTGGGCAAAAAGCCCCGCGCGAGGCGGGGCACATTACGTTCAGTTCGATTTCCGCAGCTTACGCTTAGCGGAACATCGCGCTGATCGATTCGGCATTGCTGATGCGGCGTACCGCTTCAGCCACCACTGGCGCGATGTCCAGTTGGCGAATTCGGGTGCAGGACTGTGCGGCGGCCGACAGCGGGATGGTGTTGGTCACCACCAGCTCGTCGAGCACGGAGCCTTCGATGTTCTCGATGGCGCGGCCGGACAGGATCGGGTGCGTGCAGTAGGCGTAGACCTTGGCAGCGCCATGGTCCTTCAGCGCCTTGGCTGCATGGCACAGGGTGCCGGCGGTGTCGACCATGTCGTCGACGAGGATGCAGGTACGGCCTTCGATGTCACCGATGATGTGCATCACTTCGGACTGGTTGGCCTTCGGGCGACGCTTGTCGATGATCGCCAGGTCGACGCCGAGGGACTTGGCCACGGCACGGGCGCGGACCACACCACCGATGTCGGGGGAGACGATCATCAGGTTCTCGAAGCGCTGTGCCTGGATGTCGTCGACCAGGACCGGCGAGCCGTAGATGTTGTCTACCGGCATGTCGAAGAAGCCCTGGATCTGGTCGGCGTGCAGGTCGACGGTCAGGACGCGGTTGACGCCGACGACGTCGAGCATGTCGGCCACGACCTTGGCGCTGATCG
Source organism: Stutzerimonas stutzeri (assembly GCF_000219605.1). Taxonomy (NCBI): domain Bacteria; kingdom Pseudomonadati; phylum Pseudomonadota; class Gammaproteobacteria; order Pseudomonadales; family Pseudomonadaceae; genus Stutzerimonas; species Stutzerimonas stutzeri. The sequence continues at coordinate 3,458,676 of NC_015740.1, read as the reverse complement.
GCACACGGGCCGAACGCGGACGGCGATCCTGACGGGCATAGCCGAAGTAGGGGATCACGGCGGTGATGCGCGAAGCCGAGGAGCGGCGGAAGGCATCGGCCAGCACCACCAGTTCCATCAGGTTGTCGTTGGTCGGCGCGCAGGTCGGCTGAATCAGAAAGACGTCCTTGCCGCGAACGTTCTCGTTGATCTCGACACTGATTTCACCGTCGGAAAACTTTCCGACGTAGGCATCACCGAGGGGGATATGCAGCTGACGTACGACACGCCGGGCCAGATCGGGGTTGGCGTTCCCCGTGAAGACCATCATCTTGGACACGCGCAGTACCTGCCTGAGGGTGGGTCCGATGAATAAAAAGCTGTTCAAAAGGCGAGCTCTTGAACAGCTTCAAGTGTATGGCAGGGGCGGCTGGATTCGAACCAACGCATGCCAGGATCAAAACCTGGTGCCTTACCGCTTGGCGACGCCCCTGTAGGGTCAACTTCTAGTGCGCTGATCGTACGAACCTTGGAAGGTTATGGCAGGGGCGGCTGGATTCGAACCAACGCATGCCAGGATCAAAACCTGGTGCCTTACCGCTTGGCGACGCCCCTGTATCGTACAACCCTTGTGCTACGCACTCGCTTCCTGTGCCATCCGTTCCAGGCTTCGGTGCAACATCGAGACGTTGCGGCCGCGGGCCACGAAACTCGGCAAAGTGGCTGGAAGTTGGCGGCGGACTTTATCAGCCTCGCCCTCGTTTGGGAAGCTCCCAAACACACAAGCTCCAGTGCCGGTCATCCTTGCCTGAACGAATTTGTTCAACAAGCTCAAAGCGTTACGAACTTCGGGATAACGCTTCTCGACCACCGGCTGACAGTCGTTATGACCGCCCCCTGCAAGAAGGCTGCGAACTGTAATGGCCGGGGTATTACGTGTCAACTCCGGGTCGGCAAATATTTCCGCTGTACTAACAGAGACTTGCGGCGCTATGACGAGGAACCAGGGCTCGGGGAGATCGACTGGTTGCAGGCGCTCTCCGACCCCTTCGGCGAAGGCCGCGCGACCGCGAACGAACACCGGTACATCGGCCCCGAGGTTCAGGCCCAGTTCGGCCAGGTGATCTTCGCCAAGTCTGGTATTCCACAGATGGTCGAGGCCGACCAGGGTGGTGGCGGCATCCGAGCTGCCGCCGCCGATTCCGCCGCCCATGGGCAGGCGCTTGGTCAGCTGGATGTCGGCGCCCAGCGCACAGCCGCTTTCGCGCTGCAGCAGGCGTGCGGCACGGACGATCAGGTTGCTGTCGTGGTCGACGCCTGGCAATTCGGTGAGCAGGCGGATCTGCCCGTCCTCTCGCGGACGCAAGACCAGTTCGTCACCGTAATCGAGGAACTGGAACAGGGTCTGCAGCTCGTGATAGCCATCGGCACGACGCCCTGTGATGTGCAGCATCAGATTGAGCTTGGCCGGCGCCGGCAGGGTCAGCATCTGCATTCAGCGGCCCAGCTGGCGCGGTTGCCAGTCTTTGACCACCAGGGTGATCTGCAGGTCATGACCTTCCAGACGGATGCGCTCGGGCAGGGTGAAGCCGTTGTGCTCGGCGTAGGCCAGGTAGTTCACCTGCCAGCCGTCCTGCTCCAGGCGCGCCAGGCGGCTGTCGCTGTCTAGGCTCAGGCGGCTGCGGCTGTCCGGTGCGGGCAGGCCGCGAACCCACCACAGCAGGTGCGATACCGGTAATTGCCAGCCGAGCTGAGCCTCTACCAGCGCTTCCGGCGAATCCGCTTCGAAGCGGCCTTGGCCGGCCACTTCCAGTGAAACGGCGTCCGGTCGGCCGGTCAGTCGGGTGGCGCCGCGGCCAAGCGGGCCGGACAGGCGAATATCGAAATACTCCTGGCGCTGCAGCCAGAACAGCGTGCCGCTGCCCGATTCCTGCGGCGCTCGGATGCCGATCTTGCCGCTGATCTGCCAGCCGTCGAGGGTCTCGACCTGGCTGCGGTGCTCCTTCCAGGCCGCCGCGTTGCCGGGGCCTTCGACCGATTCGCGCGGGCCCATGCCGGCACAGCCGGCGAGCAGCAGGGCCAGGCAGGGGGCGACGAGTTTTTTCAGCAGGGTCATGGCTCAGGGCTTCTCCGATCCGGTCAGCCGCTTGAGCGTTTCGCGCAGGATCTGGCTGTCGGGTTGTAGTTTGAGTGCCTTCGACCAGACCGCGCGGGCCTCGCTGCGTTCACCCTTGGTCCAGAGTACCTCGCCCAGGTGCGCCGCCACTTCGTGGTCGGGGAAGCGCTGCAGGGCCTTGCGCAGCAGGGCCTCGGCTTCGCTGAGGTTGCCCAGACGGAAATTGACCCAGCCGAGGCTGTCGAGAATTGCCGGGTCATCGGGGTTGAGCTGGTAGGCCTGTTCGATCAGCTGCAGTGCTTCCTGATGGCGATCGGTGCGGTCGGCGAGGGTGTAGCCGAGGGCATTGAGCGCCATGGCATTGTCCGGCTCACGCTCGATGATGAAGCGCAGGTCACGTTCCAGTTGGCCCAGGTCGCCGCGCTTCTCGGCAAGCATGGCGCGGGTATACAGCAGGTTGAGGTCGTCGGGAAATTCGTCGAGCGCCTGCTCGACCAGGCTCCAGGCCTGCTCGGTGCGGTCGTGCTCGGAGAGGGCTTCGATCTCGATGAGATACAGCTGGATGGCATAGTCGGGTTGCTGCTGACGGGCGTCGGCCAGCACCGCGGAGGCTTCCTCGTCGCGGTTGGCGGAATACAGCAGTTGGCTCTGCAGCAGCTTCGCCGGGAGGAACTCGTTGCCTGGGCCAACCTGCGCCAGTGCGGACAGTGCCTTGGCATTCCGCCCCATGGCCTGATAGGCGCGGCCAAGGTTGAAGTGGGCAGCATCGACATGGCTGCCGCGCTCGACCAGCTCCTCGAGGTAGACGGTGGCTTCGCGCCAGGCTTCGGCCTCCATGCAGACCAGGGCCATGGAGAAGCGCAGGTCATCGTCGGCGGGGTACTGCTGAACCAGGGTGGCGAACTCGCCCATGGCGTCTTCCAGGCGTTCCTGTTCGACCAGCAGGCGCGCATAGGTCAGGCGCAGGCGCTTGTCCTCGGGATGCTGCCGCAGGCTTTTCTCCAGCAGTGTGAGGGCCTCGTCGCTGCGTTGCAGGCTATGCAGCAGGCGCGCCTCGAGCAGGATGGAGGGGATCTGCCGCTGCTTGGCCGGCTGCTTCTGCAGCAGGGCGAGCGCTTCCTCGCTGCGATCGTCCTGTTGCAGAAGTACGGCCTTGCCAAAGGACAGCTGCGGATTGTCCGGGTGCCTGGCCAGCAGCTTGTCGAAGCTCTGCAGCAGGCCGGCGCGGGTGTCCGGATCGGTTTCCGAAGCCGACAGCGCGAGGAAGTCGAAGTGCGTGTCGCCCTGGCCCTGCAGGACCTTTTCCATGAACTCCATGGATTCCTCGTAGCGCCCGGCGCGCGCCAACTGCACGGCGGCGGCGCGCTGGGCGTCGAGGTTCTCCGGTGCATTGCGTGCCCAGATCAGCGACGTGTCCAGCGCAGCCTGGTCGGCGCCGAGGTATTCGGCGATGCGAAAGCCGCGCTCGGCGACACCGGCATCCTGCGTCGCATGTGCCTGCTGCACATAGTTGCCCAGGGCGATATCGAAGCGGTTGCGCTGGCCGGCGAGTTCCGCGACCAGCAGTGCATAGAGGGACTGACGGGTGAACGAGCCGTACTCGGTGACCTCGCTGGCGGCAGCCTCCGGCGCAGCGTCCTCGACCGGCGGGCCGCTTTCCGGCGCTTGCTGGGTGAAGGTCTGGCAGCCGCCGAGAATCAGCAGGGCGGCAAGTGCGGCGAGTCTATTCATAGAGGGAAATGTACGGCTGGTGTGCGGTCGCGGCATGATGACACAAGCCGCAGGGCAAGCCCATGGCCCCATGGGGCGCGCAGGCCGGTTTGGCCGGCATTCGGCCGTACCAATCGAATCCGACAATCGAGGGCAATGGTTGTTCTCCATCTGGCGAAGTAGGAGAATTGCGCGCTCCGTTATCGAATCAGCGATTCTGCATGGCTTTCCTCGCGCTTGGCATCAATCACAAGACCGCTTCGGTGGACGTCCGCGAGCGCGTAGCCTTCACGCCGGATCAGATGGTCGAGGCCTTGCGCCAGCTGTGTCGCGTCACGCCAACTCGCGAGGCCGCGATCCTTTCGACCTGCAATCGCAGCGAGCTCTATCTGCAGCAGGATCAGCTGGAAGCCGACGCGGTATTGGCCTGGCTGGCCAACTATCACCGCCTCAGCCTCGACGAACTTAAGGCTTGTGCCTATGTACACGTCGACGACCAGGCCGTGCGTCACATGATGCGCGTCGCCTCCGGGCTCGACTCGCTGGTGCTGGGCGAGCCGCAGATTCTCGGGCAGATGAAGTCTGCCTACGCGGTCGCCCGCGAGGCCGGCAGTATCGGCCCGCTGCTCGGGCGACTGTTCCAGGCCACCTTCAGCACGGCCAAGACCGTGCGGACCGACACGGCCATCGGCGAGAACCCGGTGTCCGTGGCCTTCGCCGCGGTCAGCCTGGCACGGCAAATCTTCAGCAACCTGCAGCGCAGCCAGGCGCTGCTGATCGGCGCCGGCGAAACCATCACCCTGGTGGCGCGTCACCTGCACGAGCAGGGCGTGAAGAAGATCGTCGTCGCCAACCGTACCCTCGAGCGCGCCAGCGCCCTGGCGGCGGAGCTGGGAGCGCAGGCGATCCTGCTCGCCGACATCCCGGAAGAGCTGCACAACAGCGACATCGTCATCAGCTCCACCGCCAGCCAGCTGCCGATCCTCGGCAAGGGTGCGGTGGAGCAGGCGCTGAAGCGGCGCAAGCACAAGCCGATGTTCATGGTCGATATTGCCGTGCCGCGGGACATCGAGCCACAGGTCGGCGAGCTGGATGATGTCTATCTCTACACCGTCGACGACCTGCACGAGGTGGTCGCGGAAAACCTCAAGAGCCGTCAGGGTGCTGCCCAGGCCGCCGAGGAGCTGGTCGCCGCCGGTACCGAGGATTTCATGCAGCGCCTGCGCGAGCTGGCCGCAGTGGATGTGCTCAAGGCCTATCGGCAGCATGCCGAGCGGATTCGCGACGATGAGCTGAGCAAGGCCCAGCGTCTGCTGGCCAATGGCGCCAGCGCCGAGGACGTCCTCGCTCAGCTCGCCCGGGGGCTGACCAACAAGCTGCTGCATGCCCCCAGCGTGCAGCTGAAAAAACTCTCCGCCGAGGGCCGCGTCGAGGCGCTGAGCATGGCCCAGGAACTCTTCGCCCTGCACGAGGGCACGGAAAAGACATGAAAGCTTCGCTGCTGAACAAGCTGGACATCCTGCAGGACCGTTTCGAAGAGCTCACCGCGCTGCTCGGCGATGCCGAGGTCATCAGTGACCAGAACCGCTTCCGCGCCTATTCGCGCGAATACGCCGACGTCGAGCCGGTGATCGTCGCCTATCGCCAGCTGTGCAAGGTCCAGCAGGACCTCGAAGGCGCCCAGGCGCTGCTCAAGGACAGCGATCCCGACATGCGCGAGATGGCCGAGGAGGAAGTGGCCGAGGCCAAGGCGCAGCTCGAAACCCTGGAAGCCAATCTGCAGCGCATGTTGCTGCCCAAGGACCCGAACGACGGGCGCAACGTGTTCCTGGAAATCCGCGCCGGTACCGGCGGCGACGAGGCGGCGATCTTCGCCGGCGACCTGTTCCGCATGTATTCGCGCTACGCCGAGAAACAGGGCTGGCGCGTGGAGATCCTTTCCGAGAGCGAGGGCGAGCACGGCGGTTACAAGGAAGTGATTTCCCGCGTCGAGGGCGACAACGTCTACGCCAAGCTCAAGTTCGAGTCCGGCGCGCATCGTGTGCAGCGCGTGCCGGAAACTGAGTCGCAAGGGCGTATCCATACCTCGGCGTGCACCGTGGCGGTCCTGCCGGAGCCGGACGAGCAGGCGGCCGTGGAAATCAATCCGGCCGACCTGCGCATCGACACCTACCGCTCCTCGGGCGCCGGCGGCCAGCACGTCAACAAGACCGATTCGGCGATTCGCATCACCCACCTGCCGACCGGGATCGTCGTCGAGTGTCAGGAAGAGCGTTCCCAGCACAAGAACCGCGCCAAGGCCTTGGCCTGGCTGGCGGCAAAGTTGCAGGACCGCCAGGATGCCGCGGCGCACAAGGAAATATCCGAGACGCGCAAGCTGCTGGTCGGGTCCGGTGATCGTTCCGAGCGCATCCGTACCTACAATTTCCCTCAGGGCCGCGTCACCGACCATCGGGTCAACCTGACACTGTATTCGCTCAACGAAGTGATCGGCGGCGCCGTGGAGCAGGTCATCGAGCCGCTGCTGCAGGAATACCAGGCCGACCAGCTGGCCGCGCTGGGCGACTGATCCTTGCCGCCTTGCGGCGTTTCCACGAGCATCCCATGCCTACCATCGAGTCCCTGCTGCACAGTGCCGATCTGCCGGATTCGCCGAGCGCCAGGCTGGATGCCGAGTGGTTGCTCGCTGCCGCCCTTGGCAAGTCCACCAGCTACCTGCGCACCTGGCCCGAGCGTGAGGTGCCGGGCGACCTTGCCGAGCGCTTCGCGGCTGATCTGGCCCGCCGTCGGCGCGGCGAGCCGGTTGCCTATATCCTCGGCCGCCAGGGCTTCTGGAGCCTGGAGCTGGAGGTCGCGCCGGATACCCTGATTCCTCGTCCGGACACCGAGCTGCTGGTGGAAACCGCTCTGCAGCTGCTTCCGGCAACGCCGGCCCGGGTACTCGACCTGGGCACCGGAACCGGTGCGATCGCGCTGGCGCTGGCGGCTGAACGGCCGCAGTGGCAGGTCAGCGGTGTCGACCGCATCGAGGCCGCGGTCGCGCTCGCCGAACGCAATCGCCTGCGCCTCGGACTGGGCAACGCCCACTTCGCACGCAGCGACTGGTTCGCCGAGGTGACTGGGGAGCGCTTCCAGTTGATCGTCAGCAACCCGCCGTACATCCCTGCCAGCGATCCGCATCTGCAACAGGGCGACGTGCGCTTCGAGCCGCAGAGTGCGCTGGTGGCCGGGGTGGACGGGCTGGACGACATCCGTACGATCATCGCCCAGGCTCCCGCCCATCTGACCGCGGGCGGCTGGCTGCTGCTGGAGCACGGCTTCGATCAGGCGCCGGCGGTGCGTTCACTGATGGCGGCGCACGGCTTCGAGGCGTGCGAAAGCCGCCGCGACCTGAGCGGCCACGAGCGCGTCAGTCTCGGGCGGCAGCCATGACCTTTCTGTTACGCGAGGTGCTCGATGCTGAGTGACGAAGAACTGCTGCGTTACAGCCGGCAGATCCTGCTCAAGCAGGTCGATATCGAGGGGCAGCTGCGCCTCAAGCAGAGCCGGGCGCTGATCGTCGGCCTCGGCGGGCTCGGCTCGCCGGTGGCGCTGTATCTCGCGGCTGCAGGGGTTGGCGAACTGCATCTGGCCGACTTCGACACGCTGGACCTGACCAACCTGCAGCGCCAGATTGCGCATGACAGCCGCTCCCTGGGGCTGCACAAGGTGGATTCGGCCATGGCCCGGCTGGAAGCATTGAACCCGCATGTGCGCCTGATTCCTTATCGCAGCGGGCTGGATGCCGACTCGCTGGATGCAGTGGTCGCCCAGGTCGATCTGGTGCTCGACTGCACGGACAATTTCGCCATCCGCGAGGCGGTCAATGCAGCCTGCGTGAAGGCCCGAAAGCCCCTGGTCAGCGGTGCGGCGATTCGTCTCGAGGGACAGCTCTCCGTGTTCGATCCGCGGCTGGAAACCAGTCCCTGCTATCACTGCCTATACGGGCATGGCAGCGAGGCCGAGCTGACCTGCAGCGAGGCGGGCGTGGTCGGTCCGCTGGTGGGCATGGTCGGCAGCCTGCAGGCGCTGGAGGCGCTCAAGTTGCTGGCCGGATTCGGCGAGCCGTTGATCGGCCGTCTGCTGTTGATCGATGCGCTGTCCAGTCGTTTTCGCGAGTTGCGCGTCAAGCGCGATCCGCATTGCGCGGTGTGTGGCTCGACCGATGAGTGATTGCAACGCCCCCGTCGGCGTATTCGATTCCGGCGTCGGCGGGCTTTCGGTGCTGCGTGAGATTCGCCGGCGCCTTCCGCACGAATCGCTGCTGTATCTGGCCGACAGCGCTCATGTGCCCTATGGCGAGAAGAGTCCGGAGTACATCCGCGAGCGCTGCCGCATCATCGCGGCATTTTTCGTCGAGCAGGGCGCGAAGGCGCTGGTGCTGGCCTGCAACACCGCGACGGCGGCGGGTGTGACCGAGCTGCGCGAGCTGTACCCGGATTTGCCCATCATCGGCATGGAGCCGGCGGTAAAGCCCGCCGCCGCGGCCACCCGCAGTGGCGTGGTAGGCGTGCTGGCCACCACCGGTACGCTGAAAAGCGCCAGGTTCGCTGCGTTGCTAGATCGCTTCGCCGGCGACGTGCGCGTTATCACTCAGCCCTGCCCGGGGCTTGTCGAGCGTATCGAGGCAGGCGATCTCGCCAGCGACGAGACACGGGCCATGCTCGAAGGGTGGGTCGGGCCATTGCTGGCGCAGGGCTGCGATACCCTGATCCTGGGCTGCACCCATTACCCGTTCATTCGACCACTGTTGGCGCAGTTGCTGCCCGGCGACGTCCGTCTGATTGATACCGGGGCGGCCGTCGCGCGACACTTGCACGAACTGCTGGCCGAACGCCATCTGCTGAGCAGCGGCGAGGCCAGTCAGCGGTTTTATTGCAGCGGCGATCCGCAGCGAATGTCCGGCGTGTTGCCTACACTTTGGGGAGAACATGCAGAGGTCGAGTTGTTCTCCCGGTAGGAACTCCCGCCGCGGCGGAGTTTCTCAATTGATGCTGGCGATAATTAACCAAACAAACGCAGTGTTTTTATAAGGAAGTTCCCATGAAAAAACTGTTTACCCTGGCTGCAGTAGCGGCACTCTCGGTCGGGCAGATGGCGGCTGCTCACGCTGTGGACTTCACCGTTGCGGTCGGCCAGACCGACGAGTCGACCATGACCTATCGCCTGGGTGCGCAATTCGACTTCAACAGGAGCTGGTTCCAGACCAGCGTCGGGCGACTGACCGGGTATTGGGATGCGGGTTACACCTACTGGGAGGGCGACGAGTCCACCAGCAATCACAGCATTTCGCTGGCTCCGGTCTTCGTCTACGAGTTCGCCGGTCAGTCGGTCAAGCCTTATGTCGAGGCCGGCATCGGCGTGGCGGCATTCGAGAACACCGAGGTGGAGGGCAACCGTCTGGGGTCGTCGTTCCAGTTCGAAGACCGCATCGGTGCGGGTCTGCGCTTCGCCGGCGGCCATGAAGTCGGCGTGCGCGCGATCCACTATTCCAACGCGGGCATCAAGAAGCCGAACGACGGCATCGAGAGCTACGCCCTGCATTACCGGGTGGCGTTCTAAGCGATAACGCACCCTCCTGCAGGGCTTTCGCCGGCCCTGCAGTGCGCCTGCTCACGCAGTCTCAGCCATACGCCGTGGCGCTGCCCTTGCGCTCTTCGCGGCAATCCTGCGAACCCAATTCGAACTCCCGGCAGATCAGCGGCCGCTGCGCGTAGATGGTGCAGCGCATGCTGTCCCGGTCGAGCGCCGCGCACCAGCCGTCATCCAGCCTACGCATCACTTCGCCGCCCCAGCTGTCTCTGTCGATGAATCGCGGCGGTACGCCGGTATCGCCGAACAGCATGACTTCGAGACGGCAGCAGCACGCCGCGCAGGTGGAGCAGCTGACGATGGGGTCTTCGAGTTGTCGGTGGGCAATGGTCGCGTCGGTCATGGCGGCAGTCTAGCCGATGTGGGCGACTCAGGCGGGGCGAAGGACGGCCCCAGCGGACGCTGGGGCCGTTTGTTTCAGGCTTCTTCGTTCAGCTGCTTGTTGCGCCACCCCTCGCCACCGGGCAGCACCAGGTTGAGCAGTAGCGCGATGATCGCGCACAGCGAGATGCCGGACAGGGTGAACTCGCCGTAGCCGATCGCCATGCCGCCGATGCCGAACACCAGCGTCACCGAGACGATGATCAGGTTGCGTGCTTCGGATAGGTCGACCTGATGTCGGATCAGCGTGCTCAGGCCGACCACCGCGATCGAGCCGAACAGCAGGCAGAGAATGCCGCCCATGACCGGTACCGGAATGCTCAGCAAGCCGGCGCCGAACTTGCCGATGAAGGCCAGCGCGATGGCGAATATCGCCGCCCAGGTCATGATCTTCGGATTGTAGTTCTTGGTCAGCATCACCGCGCCCGTCACTTCGGCGTAGGTCGTGTTCGGCGGCCCACCGAACAGGCCGGCCGCGGACGTCGCCACGCCGTCACCGAGCAGCGTGCGATGCAGGCCCGGCTTCTTCACATAGTTGTTGCCGGTCACGCTGCCGATGGCGACCACGCCGCCGATGTGCTCGATCGCCGGAGCCAGGGCTACGGGGACCATGAACAGAATGGCGCCGATGTTGAACTCCGGCGTGATGAAGTTGGGCATCGCCAGCCAGGGCGCCGCGGCGATGCCGCTGGTGTCGACCACGCCGAAGGCAAAGGACAGGCCGTAGCCCACAGCGACGCCAGCGAGAATCGGCACCAGACGGAACAGACCCTTGCCCAATACCGCTACCAGCAGCGTGGTGATCAGCGCCGGCATGGAGATGAACATCGCCGTGTGGTACGGGATGAGTTGAGCACTGCCGTCGCCGGCCTTGCCCATGGCCATGTTCACAGCCACTGGCGACAGCGCCAGGCCGATGGAAATGATCACCGGAGCGATGACCACCGGTGGCAGCAAGCGGTCGATGAAGCCCGGCCCTTTCAGGCGCACGGCGAAGCCGAGCACCATGTACACGAGCCCGGCCGCCACCACGCCACCCATTACGGCCGGCAGCCCGAACTCACCCTTGGCGGCGATGATCGGGGCGATGAAGGCGAAGCTCGATGCAAGGAACACCGGTACCTGGCGCTTGGTGATCAGCTGGAACAGGAGCGTGCCGAGACCTGCGGTGAACAGAGCTACGTTGGGGTCCATGCCGGTGATCAGTGGCATCAGCACCAGCGCGCCGAAGGCGACGAACAGCATTTGCGCGCCGGCCAGTACCTGCCGGCCTACCGGCTCCTCGGGATGCGACATGCTCAGATGTCCTTCTGCTTGGTGCCGAAAATCTTGTCACCGGCATCGCCCAGACCCGGGACGATGTAGCCATGCTCGTCCAGGCGCTGATCGATGGATGCGGTGAAGATCAGCACATCAGGATGCGCCTTCTCCACGGCGGCGATGCCTTCCGGTGCGGCGACCAGGACCAGCGCGCGAATCTCCTTGCAGCCCGCTTTTTTCAGCATGTCGATGGTCGCAACCATTGAGCCGCCGGTGGCAAGCATTGGATCGATGATGATCGCCAGGCGCTGTTCGATTTCCGGGACCAACTTTTCCAGATAGGTCTGCGCCTGCAGCGTTTCTTCGTTGCGGGCAATGCCGACCGCGCTGACCTTGGCGCCGGGAATCAGGCTGAGGACGCCATCGAGCATGCCGATGCCGGCACGCAGAATCGGTACTACGGTAATCTTCTTGCCGGAGATCTTTTCCACCTGAACGGGGCCGCACCAGCCATCGATGCTGTAGTGTTCCAGCGGCAGGTCCGAGGTCGCTTCATAAGTGAGGATCGATCCCACTTCCTGCGCCAGTTCACGGAAGTTCTTGGTGCTGATGTCTGCACGGCGCATCAGACCGAGCTTGTGGCGGATCAGCGGGTGGCGGATCTCTCGAATGGGCATTGTGGGCTCCGGCGGGCAAATAAACCGGCTTAGATTAAAGCATCGCCGGGTCAGCGGCTATTCGTGCGTCATCCGGCCGGCGGACTTGCTGCGCGCGGCGAGGGTGGGTATCTTCCCCGCCCTTTCGCGAACGGCCAAAACCGGGCTGTTCGGTCAGGTTTTTCGCTGTCCGGGTTCGCCTGGCATTACGGCGATTCAACCGCACGAGCTGCCAGCCCCGGCTGGTGCTCCCAACTAAATTCTCTGGGGAATCGCTTCATGTCCGTCGATCTCGCACATATCCGCCAAGTCATGGCCGAGGCAGACTGCCTGTACACCGAGGAACAAGTCGAAGCGGCTATCGCCAAGGTTGCCGAAACCATCAACGCTGAACTGGCCGAGCGCAACCCGGTGGTGTTCTGCGTCATGAACGGCGGGCTGATCTTCTCCGGCAAGCTGGTGCCGAAGCTGAACTTCCCTCTCGAGCTGTCCTACCTGCATGCGACCCGTTACCGCAACGAGACCAGCGGTGGTGAGCTGTTCTGGAAGGCCAAGCCCGAGATTTCCTTCATCGATCGCGACGTGCTGATCATCGATGACATCCTGGATGAGGGGCACACGCTGGGCGCAATCATCGATTTCTGCCGTCATGCCGGGGCTGCCGCCGTGCATACCGCGGTACTGATCGACAAGGACCACCAGCGCAAGGCGCGCCCGGATCTGAAGGCGGACTACGTTGGCCTCAGCTGTATCGACCGCTACATCTTTGGTTACGGCATGGACTACAAGGGCTACTGGCGCAACGCCGCCGGAATCTATGCGGTAAAAGGCCTGTAAACGTCCCTTAGCGCGACGTCTTGCCTTGTACGAGGGCGCGCCCGCAATGGGTGCGCCTGATATCGCGGCTGTGTTACAAGCTCGCCGCGCTGGCGTAGTGCCTGCTTTCTGTTTCGTTTCCCCCCACCAGTGCACCAAAGGTAACGCTGATCCGCGCTATTCAGCGGTACTCGTCGGTCCTCGCGCCTCGCTCTAAGCACGCGGATACACGCGCCCGGGTAGTGGCATGCGCGTGGTTTGGAGCGAGGTATCGCTCCCATGAATTGAACTTTAGGATAACTGGCCGGCATTTCTTCAAGCTGAGCGCGGCAAAGGCTCTGCGACGGGGTTTGCGGCCTGTGCATTCGCGGCTAAGCTCTCAACGTCCCTTGTACGCATGGCCTGAGGTAATCGCGCTGAAAGCCACTGCTGGGAAGGCTAATAACACTAAAGGATTACAAGCTAAATCAAACCTTAGTGCGCTTAACCCCCCTTCGGCGTCTGGGTAGGGTTGACGCACTTCGAACCAACCAGGAGCGCCTCATGACAAAAACAACAAGGCAAGGAATCTTCCAGCCGAAGTCTCTAGCTCTCGCCGTTGCGCTGGGCACTGCTGCACCTGCTTATGCCGTCAGTTTCAACATCGGGGAAATAGAAGGTCAGTTCGATTCGTCCATGTCTGTAGGGGCCAGTTGGGCGATGGACAAGCCCGACATGGACTTGGTCGGCGAAGCCAACGGCGGCACTGGCTACACTCAGACCGGAGACGATGGTCGGCTGAACTTCAAGCGTGGCGAGACCTTTTCCAAGATTTTCAAAGGTGTGCATGACCTTGAATTGCGCTACCGCGACAGTGGTGCCTTCGTTCGTGGTAAATACTGGTACGACTTTGAACTGAAGGACGAAAGCCGCCTGCATAAGGAGATCAGCGACAGCGGTCGCAAGGAAGCCGCGCAATCCTCCGGTGCCGAGATCCTCGACGCCTTCCTCTACCACAACTACTCCATCAGCGATCTGCCGGGTACGGTGCGGGTCGGTCGCCAAGTGGTGAGCTGGGGTGAGAGCACCTTCATCGGTAACTCGATCAACTCCATCAACCCCCTCGATGCCGCCGCTTTCCGTCGTCCTGGTGCGGAAATCAAGGAAGGCCTGATTCCGGTCAATATGCTGTACGTCTCCCAAAGCCTCACGGACCGGCTGAGCATGGAGACTTTCTATCAGCTGGAATGGGATCAGACCATTGTTGATAACTGTGGCACCTTCTTCTCCTCGGCTGATGTGGCGGCCAATGGCTGTAACGACAACTACCATATTCTCAACAGCGAGTTGATCGGTTTGCTGGGTGGAGTAGACGCCCTGAATGCAGCGTCCGCGGTGCTGCCTGTGGAGCTGGCTCCTGTCAGTACATCTGACGTGGGTCTGAGCTATAGCCAGGAGGGCATGCTGGTTCGTCGCGGCAAGAACAACACGGCTCGCGACGATGGCCAGTGGGGGCTGGCACTGCGCTGGCAGGGTGACAATACCGAATACGGCGCCTACTTCATGAACTACCACAGCCGTACGCCCTTCCTCAGCATGCAGAATGCGGATGCGGCAGCGCTGGCGGGTATTCCGGGGGCCATGCAGAGCATCTATAACGCTTTGGGTGCGAGCATGGCCGGTGGGGCGGCTAACTGGTTGGGGACGGGCAACTATTGGGGAATGGGAGGCAATGGTAATCCGGGGGCGGCGGGCTACAACGCCGCATTGGGTGCCCAAGCCCAAGCTCTCGCAGCTGCAGCAGTGGCGGTCGGCAACGGTCGTTACTTCATGGACTATCCTGAGGATATTCGTCTCTACGGCCTGAGCTTCTCCACCGTACTACCCACCGGCACTGCCTGGCAGGGCGAGCTCAGCTATCGTCCGAACGCTCCGGTGCAGATCAACACCCAGCAGATGACCCTGGCTCTGGCCAACGTGGTGACGGGCGGGTCGGCGCCAGGCGCCATTCAACAAGGGTATGACCGCAAGGAAATCACCCAGATTCAGACCACGTTCACTCACTTTTTCGATCAGGTTCTGGGGGCTTCGCGCCTAACGCTGGTAGGCGAGGTTGGTTTTGCTCATGTCGGCGGCCTTGAAGGCAAGAACAAGAACCGTTATGGGCGCGATCCGATTTACGGCATCACTGGAAGTGCCGTGGACCCGGATGAAACCTCTCTGGCGCGTTATGGTGATCATGGTTTCACCACTGCCAATTCTTGGGGTTATCGTGCGCGCGGCATACTGGAATACCCCAATGCCATTGCTGGCATCAACTTCAAGCCCAACCTGTCGTTCTCTCACGACGTCGATGGCTATGGCCCGAACGGTCTGTTCAACGAAGGCTCCAAGGCGGTCAGCATTGGTCTGGATGCCGAGTACCAGAACATGTACACCGCCAGCCTGTCCTACACCGACTTCTTCGGCGGCGACTACAACACGCTGGTTGATCGCGACTTCCTCGCGTTCAGCGTGGGCGTGAACTTCTAAGGAGACCCGCGCTGTGTCCGGCCGATGAGGAAGGTCGGCCGGACTACGACGATAAGCAAGGCCTCCGGTAAACAAGATCAAGAGGAACTGGAATCGTATGAAAACAACAAGAAAGCTATTCAGTGTCTTGGCCTTCTCTCTGCTCGCCAGCAGTGTGATGGCCGCGGTTTCCCCCGAAGAAGCCGCCAAGCTCGGAACGTCCCTCACGCCGCTGGGTGCGGAGAAGGCTGGTAACGCAGACGGCACCATTCCGGAGTGGACCGGTGGCCTGAAAACCGATGCCGCGCCGCTCAAGAATGGTCATCTGACCAACCCCTTCAAGGACGAACAACCCAAGTTCGTGATCACCGCGCAGAACGCCGAGCAGTACAAGGACAAGCTGACCGCAGGTCAGATGGCCATGTTCAAGCGCTACCCGGAAACCTACAAAATCCGTGTCTTTCCGACTCACCGCTCCGTAGCGGTCCCGGACGAGATCTATGAGGCCGCCAAGAAAAGCGCGCTGAATACCGAGCTCGTCGAAGGTGGCAATGGTCTCGCCAACTTCACCGACAGCCGCTATTACGCCTTCCCGATTCCGAAGAACGGCTTGGAGGTGATTTGGAACCACATCACCCGCTATCACGGCGGCAATGTGCGACGCAACATCGTTCAGGCGACTCCGCAAACCAACGGCAGCTACACAATGGTCCACTTCGAGGACGAGGTTGCCTTCCCGCTGGGCATGACGGACCTGGATCCGGAACGCGCCAAGAACGCTTTGCTGTTCTTCAAACAGCGCGTGACAGCACCGTCGCGACTGGCTGGTAACGTGCTGCTGGTGCATGACTCGCTGGATCAGGTGAAGGAGCCGCGTCAGGCCTGGATCTACAACGCCGGGCAGCGTCGCGTTCGCCGCGCTCCGCAGGTCGCGTATGACGGCCCGGGTACCGCATCCGACGGTATGCGCACCACCGACAACTTCGACATGTTCAGTGGCGCCCCGGATCGCTACGACTGGAAACTGATCGGCAAGAAAGAGCTGTACATCCCTTACAACAGCTATGAGATCGCCTCCAGCGACCTGAAGTACGACCAGATCATCAAGGCTGGTCACGTCAATCAGGATCTGGCGCGCTATGAGCTGCACCGCGTCTGGGAGATCGAGGCCACGCTCAAGAGCGGCGAGCGGAACATCTATGCCAAGCGTCGCTTCTTCGTCGACGAGGACAGCTGGACCATCGTTCAGTCTGAGCTCTACGACGGCCGTGGACAGCTCTGGCGCGTAGGTGAAGCCCATTCGCTGCAGTACTACCAGCACAAGGTTCCGGCCTACGCATTCGAGGCGCTGTACGACATCATTTCCGGCCGCTATATCGCGATCGGCATGAGCAACGAGGAGAAGCCTCATGAGTATGGCTATCGTGCCTCTGCCCGTGACTTCACGCCGGCCGCCCTGCGTAATGCCGGGGTACGTTGATCGTCTGATATTTGGCTTGTGAATAAGGCGGCCGGATTGGCCGCCTTTTTTTTTGCTTCCATCCAGCGGATGATAATTTCCGATTAAGAGTTCCAGTGTCAGAACGCTATCGCGCCGGCTGGACCTGCTAACCAACGTTGCGGCCGCATGCAATGACAGGGATGGCGTTTCGACTGACGGCCGTGATAACCGAGCGTAACGCCTGGCACGCACTGCGCTGTGTTTCAATGGATTGATCAGAACAAGAGAACCGTTGCCATGTCCGTACGCTTCATTCCTGATGCGCTCAGTGCAGAGGCAAGTCCCGCAGGGCAATTCCCGTCCATTCCCCGTCTGCCTCCGCTGCACGTCCGGCGGCCTCGATTGACGCAGGCGCTGCTCGACAGCGACTGCCGGCTGCGCTTGATCTGCGCTCCGGCAGGATTCGGCAAGACCGTGCTGATGAGCGAGTGCGCTCGGCAGGTGCCGGCGGACACGCGGTTGGTCTGGCTGGACCTTGGTGGACGAGCCTGCACGGTGGAAGCGCTGCATGAGCAGCTCGGTGCTGCCTTGGCGGAGCCCGCAGGCGGCGGTTCTGAAAACGACTTGCTGGCTTTGCTGCGTCGTATCCGCCAGCCCGTCTGGATCATGCTCGACGACTACCCGCGGGACTCCAGTCCCGAACTCGATGATTGCCTCGATCTTCTACTGGACATGGGGCCGTCCACGGTCAGCTGGTGGGTCACCAGTCGGCGTCAGCCGGCGTGGAAACTGCCCCGGTTGCTCTTGCAGGGGCACCTGTTCGAACTTGAGGCCGAAGCGCTGGCATTCACGGCCGATGAGCTTGAACAGGTGCTCAAGGTCCATCGTATGGCCCTTTCCCCAGAGAGCTTCCAGCAGCTGCAGCGCGTCCTGGAGGGCTGGCCAGCCGGCGTCTGCCTGATGCTGCTGAACGCCGACGAACACGCCCTGCGCGAGCGGCTGCTGGCCGGCACACCGCTGCTCAGGGATTACGTGCAGCGGGAAGTGATGGCGGGGTTGAGCGACGAGGTGCGGCGCGCGCTGTTGGCCCTGGCGCGCATGCCGCGTTTCTCCGCAGAACTGTGCGATCACGTCCTCGACGGTGTGGGTCGCGAGATCCTCGATGTTCTCAAGACACGCCAGCTCTTCATCAGGCAGATCGACAACTGTGGAGAGTGGTTCAGGTTGTGGAAGCCCCTGGCCCTGATGCTGCAGCGCTCCGCGGAAAATGCGGCGCCGACTCAGGCGCATCTGCGTGCCTGTCAGTGGTTCGCCAGTCGCGGCGAGATGCGCGAAGCAGTGGAGCATGCCTTGTGGGCCGGGCAGCCGGAAGTGGCGGCCAATTACCTGCAGCGGTACGGCCAGGAACAGTTGCTGATCGGCGACAACGTGTCGCGCTTCCTCAAATGGCGAAGCGAGCTACCCCAAGACCTGTTCGCCAGTACTACGCGATTGATCGTGTTACAGGGCTGGGCGTTGATCATTTCGGCGCGACTCGACGAGGTGGATGACTGCCTGGCCGAGCTCGCCAAGTTCTTCCCTCAGCCCGACGCGCGTCGGCAGGCGCAGCTGCTGGCGCAGTGGCAGGCGCTACGGGGCTTTCTGGCGCGTCTGCGCGGCGAGCCCGAGGCGCGACAGCACTGCCTGCAGGCGCTGGAAGTGCTCTCCGACCACGCCTGGGCGCAACGCGTCCTCTGTTTGCAGGTTCTGACGCAGCAAGCCATGGCCGAAGGCGAGCTGGAGCTTGCCCAGCACTACAACAGCGAGGGCATGAAGCTCGCACGGCTCAAGGGCAGTGTGCTCTATGAGGTAATGCTCAGCGTCGACCGAATCCAGTTGCTGGAGCTGACCGGCGAGTTCGAGCGGGCAGTCGGGGTGCTGAACGAGGCACTGCAGGCCCTGCGCGAGTCGGTTCGACATAGCCCGTTGATCGGACGGCTGCAGCTGTTGCAGGGCCACCTATTGGCCTATCAGGGGCTCGACGACCCCGCGCAGGAGGCCTACCAGCTGGGCAAGGCCGAGACCGAAACCTGCGGCGACTCCTACTGTTTCTTCGGCTACGTCGGGCTTGCCGAGCTGGCGGCGCGCAATCAGGAGTTCGCCTGCGCTTATCACTGGCTGCGCGACGCCGAGCGGCTGTCACAGTGGCGCCATGTCCCTGAGGCGCGTTTCCGCGGCATCCTGCCGCTGATAAACGGAGTGGCCTGGCTACATCAGGGGGAATTGCGCAAGGCTCGCAGTGCACTCTGCCAGGTGTTGGAACTCTACGAAGGTCGCGGTTATCTGTCGCCGTCCGGCTTCTACGAATTGCTGCCGAGGGTGCGCCGCTATCTGGCTGTGATCGATATCCTGGACGGGCAGCCGGCGAAAGCGATTGCCGCGTTACGTGAACAGATCGAGCAGAACCTCGCTGCGCAGCGCCTCGGACTTGCGTGCGAGTGCCGTTTCAGCCTGGCTGAGGCCTTGCACGTCGATGGCCAGGCGGTGGAAGCGGAGGCCGAGGTGCGTCTGGCGCTGGGAGAGGCGGCTCGGCAGCATCTGGTCAAGCCGCTGTACGAACTGGCGCACCGCCAACCTCAGTGGCTGGCGCGGGTGCTGCCTGCGGTGAAGGGGGAATCGCTGCGGCAGCGTCTGTTGAGATACGAGCGCGAGCCGGAGACTACTCAGGTCGCGACGGAGGAAACCGTTCTCAGCAATCGCGAGCTCACTGTCTTGCGCCTGATCGCTCAGGGCTGTTCGAACCAGGAGATCGCCGAGCAGTTATTCATCTCGCTGCATACGGTCAAGACCCATGCGCGGCGGATCAACACCAAGCTGGGGGTCGCGCGCAGGACTCAGGCGGTGGCCAAGGCCAAGGCGCTTGCCTGGCTCTGATGCCGGGGAACACCGTTGCGCCTGGGTCAGACGCCAGGCGCAACGATACGCTGCGGATACGTTGATCGGCAGCGGGAGAGAGTTCTTGTTGTTGTTTGGAGGACGATCGGGGAAACGCGGCAACCTGCAGGCAGTCAGGCTGAAGCCGCTACAGCAGGGCGGGCTGCAAATCTCCGTGAAGTGCGCGTGGCGGCATCTGCTCGCCGCGTTCGATGGCGAGGCTGACCTGCAGGCTGGTGATCAGGCGTTGCAGCTGTTGCTGATCGCGCCACTGCTCCGCACTGATGAAGCGCTTCACCGCGACGCCTTCGGCGCCGGTCAGGGTCAGCAGGATGCTGCCGTCCGGCTTCTCGATGCTGAAGTTGACGTTGTAGCGGGGACGAAACACATCACTGATCTTCTGGAATGGACTCGTCATGCCTAAGTACCTGTATAGGGGGTTGCCAGCAATGGACCCGGTAAGGCAATGACAAGTTTCCCGGGCGCAGCGTGTCCTGACTGCTGCAAAACGCCGCAATGCTCCTTGGCGTTACGCCTGGCTGCTCAGCTCGGCCAGCGCTTCCGGGCTGCTCTTGAACGCCTTGGCGAATAGCTCTCGATGCTTGGCCATATAGATGCCGATGTCCTCGGCCTGCTGCTCGCTGAGCGATGGCGAAGCCTGCTGCAAAACCGTGGCTAGCGTCTCGGCCAGCTCCAGCATTTTGTCATGACGATCGGCTTCGGCTTTATCCATGAACAAACGCTCCAGGTCCCGACTGCTGCGGTACACCACTTCGACGGCCATTTACCACCTCGGTTATTGGCAGATTGATACTGTTTATTTATACAGCATAAGCGGGTGCGGCGAAGATTGGTAGTGTGCCGTTGCTTCAGCGAACGAAATGTCCTTGCAGCCGCTCGGCATGAAACTCCAAGGTCGCGGCGCGATATCCGCTGCGCAGCAGCGGCAGGGGCAGGCAGGATTCCCAACGGGCGCCAGGTTGCAGATCGCCGGGCCCCTGGTAGGTGGGAGCATCGTAGGCACGGCGTGCAAGGTTTGTGCGTGAGCCCGGGGAATAGGCGGCCACTTCCCATTGCAGGCTCTGCAGCTTCCTGTCCGTGTGGTTGACCAGTTGCACATGCAGCGGCTGAGCGCCCGGACAGCGCTGCGGGTCGTGGCTCAGCCGAATCTCGAGGCGCGCCAGCAGTTGTTCCTCACGATGTTCCTGCCAGAGCACCCAGCCGGCGACGAGTGCGAGGCCGAGCACGGCCCCCAGCGAGATCGGCACGGCCCTCAGCGGGTAGCGGATCAGCAGTACCAGCCAGGTGAGGATGAGCAGGGCGCCGATCAGCATGAGCGCGCTCCTGCGAACAAACGGCTTAGCGACATGGAACACCTCCGCATTGACGGGCCCATGCTAACCCGTGCCGGCCGAGGCTGCGCAAGGACGCGGCGCGCATTTGTAGCAGGATGTCAGTCGCTGGTTTTGCCGCGGCTGGCCAGGCGCTCGAGTGCGGCCCGCAGTCCCGGATCACGAATGCCCTGAGCGGCGGCCTGAATGCTGTCTGCCGCGTTTCTCGACAGTGGGGGCGTAGCGGCGGGCTTGTGTCTCGGTGGTGGCGGTGGCTGCACCTTGAACTGGATGCGTAGCAGTCCGGCAAACTCATCCATGGCTTCCAGCTGGCGCTGAAGGCGGCGCTGCTGGTAACGCAAGCGCGTGGCCCAATGGCCATCGGTGACGATCAGCAGCAGACAGCCTTCACGCCAGGATGCCACCCGACAATGTTCGCGCGCAGCCGGCTGCAGTTGGCTTTCCAGCAACCGCTGCAGACGCTCGAGTCGCAGCGCCTCACCGAACATGGCTCTGAGCGGCTTTGCTTCGCGCAACAGTGAGGCGGGTGCGCGGGCCGGTGATGGGCGAAAGGCCATGATGGTCGGAAGATCCGTGATGACGGCATTCATGGTAACAGAAGGCCGCACGGCCGAAGCCGGCCAGTACGGGAGGCGTGTGGTTGAAATGAGGCGTCACGAGCCCCATGTTGAGCGGCGAACGGTCGCCTGCCAGCGCCATTGGCGGGTCGCCGTGCTGCGCAGTCAGGCACCTTTCCTCAGTGCCGTTTCCGAGTAGAATGGCCCCTTTGCACGTTGCCGTGACCTCACGGACGTGCCTCCATCCCCAGCATGGACGTCTTTGTCGATATGTTTGCGCCTTTATTGAAGAAACTCTTTGGAAGCAAGAATGAGCGTGAAGTCAAACGCATGCTCAAGGCGGTGCAAGCCGTCAATGCACTCGAAGAGCAGATGCTGTCGCTCTCCGACGAGCAACTGCGCAGCAAGACCGAAGAGTTCAAGGCCCGTCTCGAGAAAGGCGAAACCCTCGACCAGATCCTCCCCGAAGCATTCGCCGTCTGCCGTGAAGCCGGCAAGCGCGTCATGGGCATGCGCCACTTCGACGTGCAGCTGATCGGCGGCATGACCCTGCACGAAGGGCGTATCGCCGAAATGCGCACCGGTGAAGGCAAGACGCTGGTGGCAACCCTGGCGGTGTACCTCAACGCACTGGCCGGCAAGGGTGTACACGTGGTCACCGTCAACGACTACCTGGCCCGCCGCGACGCCAACTGGATGCGCCCGCTGTATGAGTTTCTCGGCCTCACCGTCGGTATCGTCACGCCGTTCCAGCCGCCGGAAGAAAAGCGCGCCGCCTATGCCGCCGATATCACTTACGGCACCAACAACGAGTTCGGCTTCGACTACCTGCGCGACAACATGGCGTTCAGCCTCCAGGAAAAGAACCAGCGCGAACTCAACTTCGCGGTCATCGACGAAGTCGACTCCATCCTGATCGACGAAGCACGTACCCCGCTGATCATCTCTGGCCAGGCCGAAGACAGCTCCAAGCTCTATCAGCAGATCAACCAGCTGATTCCTCGCCTCAAGCAGCACATCGAGGAAGAAGAAGGCGTCGTTACCCAGGAAGGGCACTTCAGCATCGACGAGAAGACCCGTCAGGTCGAACTGAACGAGCAAGGCCATCAGTACATCGAAGAGCTGCTCACCGCAGCCGGCCTGCTGGCCGAAGGCGAGAGCCTCTACTCGGCGCACAATCTCGGCCTGCTGACCCACGTGTACGCCGGGCTACGTGCCCACAAGCTGTTCCACCGCAACGTCGAATACATCGTGCAGAACAACCAGGTGCTGCTGATCGACGAGCACACCGGCCGGACCATGCCGGGGCGCCGGCTCTCGGAAGGGCTGCACCAGGCCATCGAGGCCAAGGAAGGGCTGCAGATCCAGCCGGAAAGCCAGACCCTCGCTTCCACCACCTTCCAGAACTACTTCCGCCTCTACAAGAAACTCGCCGGCATGACCGGCACGGCCGATACCGAAGCCTTCGAATTCCAGCAGATCTACAATCTGCCCGTGGTGGTCATCCCGACCAACAAGCCGCTGGCGCGCAAGGACTTCAATGACCTGGTCTACCTGACCCAGGAAGAGAAGTTCGCCGCGATCATCGCCGATATCAAGGAATGCCGCGAACAGGGCCGCCCCGTACTGGTCGGCACCGCGACCATCGAGACGTCCGAGTACGTGTCGCGTCTGCTGGAGCAGGAAGGCATCGAACACAAAGTGCTCAACGCCAAACACCATGACAAGGAAGCCGAAATCATCGCCCAGGCCGGTCGCCCGGGTGCGGTGACCATCGCCACCAACATGGCGGGTCGTGGTACCGACATCCTGCTCGGTGGCAACTGGGAAGTGGAAGTCGCGGCACTGGAGAATCCGACCGAAGAGCAGGTCGCGCAGATCAAGGCCGACTGGCAGAAGCGCCACCAACAGGTGCTGGAGGCGGGCGGTCTGCACGTGATCGCATCCGAGCGTCACGAGTCGCGGCGTATCGACAACCAGCTGCGTGGCCGGGCCGGACGCCAGGGGGACCCAGGCTCCAGCCGTTTCTACCTGTCGCTGGAAGACAGCCTGATGCGCATCTTCGCCTCCGACCGGGTGAAGAACTTCATGAAGGCGCTGGGTATGGAGTCCGGCGAGGCCATCGAGCACCGCATGGTCACCAATGCCATCGAGAAGGCGCAGCGCAAGGTCGAAGGCCGCAACTTCGACATGCGCAAGCAGCTGCTCGAATACGACGACGTGGCCAACGAGCAGCGCAAGGTGATCTACCACATGCGCAACAGCCTGCTGGCGGCAGACGAAATCGGCCAGACCATTGCCGAGTTCCGCCAGGAGGTGCTGGACGCCTCCATCAGCGCGCATATCCCGCCGCAGTCGCTGCCCGAGCAGTGGGACATCCCCGGTCTGGAGGCTGTGCTGTACAGCGATTTCGGCGCGCGCCTGCCGATTCAGCAGTGGCTCGACGAGGACGAGAAGCTCTACGAAGAGACCCTGCGCGAGAAAATCATGCAGGCGCTGCTGGCGGACTACCAGGAGAAGGAAGAGCTGGCCGGCCCCGAGGCGCTGCGCACCTTCGAGAAGCAGATCGTGCTGCGCGTGCTGGACGACCTGTGGAAAGAACATCTGTCGACCATGGACCATCTGCGCCACGGCATTCACCTGCGCGGTTATGCGCAGAAGAACCCGAAGCAGGAATACAAGCGCGAGTCCTTCGCACTGTTCCAGGACCTGCTGAAATCCATCAAGCGCGACAGCATCCGCGTGCTTTCCCACGTGCAGGTTCGCCGCGAAGACCCGGCCGAAGAAGAGGCCCGTCTGCGTCGCGAGGCCGAGGAGCTGGCCAAGCGCATGCAGTTCCAGCACGCCGAGGTGTCCGCGCTGGATCAGCCCGAAGAACAGCCCGAGGTGGCCGGCCAGCCCGACGTCGCGGTGGCGCCGGTGCGCACCGAGCCGAAGATCGGTCGCAACGAGCCCTGCCCATGTGGCTCGGGCAAGAAGTACAAGCATTGCCACGGACAGGTCCAATAAGCCCGACCTTGTCCCGTTGATCCACGCCGCGACCGGCCTGTGCCGCTCGCGGCGTTTTTCTCCCCGTCACCTGGCCTGTTGGCCACCACTGTCTTGAAGGAGCGCTCCATGGCTGTCGGTCTTGGTCCTTTACCTACACTGCATCCGGTTCCCGGCTTCGAGCTGGGCATCGCCTCCGCCGGCATCAAGCGCCCGGGCCGCAAGGACGTGGTGGTGATGCGCTGCGCCGAAGGTTCGCGAGTGGCTGGAGTGACCACCACCAACGCGTTCTGTGCCGCGCCGGTACTGATCACCCGCGAACGCATGCACGGTCCGGTGCGCTACCTGCTGACCAACACCGGTAACGCCAATGCCGGCACCGGGCCGCAGGGGCTGGCCGACGCCCGTCGCACCTGCGCCGCGCTGGCAGCGCTGACCGGCGTTGACGAGACTGCCGTGCTGCCGTTTTCCACCGGTGTGATCGGCGAGCCGCTGCCGGTGCAGAAGATCGAGTCGGCATTGCAGGCCGCGCTCGACGACCTCTCGCCCGATCATTGGGCCGAGGCCGCGACCGGCATCATGACCACCGACACCCTGCCCAAGGGCGCCAGCCGACAGTTCCAGCACGACGGCGTCACTGTCACCGTCACCGGTATCAGCAAGGGCGCCGGGATGATCCGGCCGAACATGGCCACCATGCTCGGCTACATCGCCACCGACGCCAAGGTGGCCGGCAACGTGCTGCAGGATCTGGTGCGCGATGCGGCGAACAAGTCTTTCAATCGCATCACTATCGATGGCGATACCTCGACCAACGACTGCTGCATGCTGATCGCCACCGGCCAGGCTGCATTGCCGGAGATCACATCCGCCGCCGGTGAGCTGTTCGGCAAGCTCAAGCAGGCGGTTCTCGAGGTGTTCATGGAAGTGGCCCAGGCCATCGTCCGCGATGGCGAGGGAGCGACCAAGTTCGTCACCGTGCAGGTCAACGGGGGCGGCAATCATCAGGAATGCCTGGACGTCGCCTACGCCGTGGCCCATTCGCCGCTGATCAAGACCGCGCTGTTCGCGTCCGACCCGAACTGGGGGCGCATCCTCGCGGCCGTGGGGTATGCCGGTGTGCCGGATCTGGATGTGAGCAAGATCGATGTCTTCCTCGGCGAGGTCTGCATCGCCAGCCAGGGTGGCCGCTCGCCCAGCTATACCGAAGAGCAGGGCGCCGCGGTAATGGCCCGTGAGGAGATCAGCATTCGCATCGAGTTGGGCCGCGGCAGCTGCAGCGAGACCATTTGGACCACCGACCTGTCCCACGAGTACGTGAAGATCAACGCCGAATACCGGACCTGATCGTCTCGCCCCTCGCTATTCCCGTTGCGCATGGGCCATGTGCAGCGGGAATTGCCTTCTCCACGCGTTGAGCTTTAACGTCCGCTGACTTCCTCTGTCGACGTGAGGCGCATCGATCATGGCTTTGCAACTGGTTATTGGCGACCGCAACTACTCGTCCTGGTCGCTGCGGGCTGCCCTGGTTCTGGAACTGTCCGGCCAGGCGTTTTCGGATATCCCCGTAGCGCTCTATCGACCCGAGAGTCTGGCGCGCCTGCTCAGCTACTCGCCAACCGGCAAGGTGCCGGTGCTGCTGACCGACGAGGGCCCGGTATGGGACTCGCTGGCCATTGCCGAGTACCTCGCCGAGGTTGCGCCCAAGGCGCAGCTGTGGCCACAAGAGCGTTATGCACGAGCGCTGGCGCGCAGCATCTGTGCCGAGATGCACAGCGGCTTTCAGGCGCTGCGCAGCCACCTGCCGATGGATATGGCGCGTGATCAGGCACTGGCGCAGTTGCCTGAAGCGGTGCAGGAGGACATCGATCGGATCTGCGCGATCTGGGCCGACTGCCGCGGGCGCTTCGGCCACGGCGGAGCTTACCTGTTCGGTCAGCCAGGCGTCGCCGATGCCTTCTACGCGCCGGTGGCGTCGCGCCTGCGCAGCTATCGGGTTGAGCTGCCACCCGACGCGACGGCTTATGTCGAGACGATCCACCAATGGCCAGCCTTTCAGCGCTGGCGCGAACGAGCCGTGCAGGAAGTGATGAAGTGAAGCGTATCCATGTTGCTGCGGCCGTCATCCGCGGGCCGGAATCGAGCGTATTGATCGCCAAACGCCCACTCGACAAGCATCAGGGCGGTCTGTGGGAATTTCCGGGCGGCAAGGTCGAGGACGGTGAAGGCGTGGAATCGGCGCTGGCCCGTGAGCTGCAGGAGGAGTTGGGCATCGAGGTGACCCAGGCCCAACCGTTAATACAGGTACGCCACGATTATCCGGACAAGCAGGTCCTGCTGGATGTCTGGGAAGTGCTGGCGTTCGCCGGCGAGCCGCACGGTGCCGAGGGCCAGCCGCTGGCCTGGGTCGCCCCGGAGGAGCTTGTCGACTACAGTTTTCCCGCCGCCAATCAGCCGATCGTGACCGCTGCCCGTCTCCCGCAGCATTATCTGATCACCCCCGACGGCCTTGCCGTGCCGCGTTTGCTCGAAGGAATTGCGCGGGCGCTGGATGCAGGCATTCGGCTCATCCAGTTGCGTGCGCCGTCCCTCCCGCCTGCGGACTATCGGACGCTTGCCGAGCGTGTGCTGGCCCTGTGCGCGGGACGTGCCCAACTGATGCTCAAGGGCCCACTGGAGTGGGTCGAGGACTTTCCCGGCGCGGGTTGGCACCTCACTGCCGAACAGCTGCGGCGGGCCGGAAGCGGGCGGCCAGTGCAAGCGCAGCGATGGCTGGCAGCGTCCTGTCATGGGGCAGAAGAGCTGGCACTGGCAGCGGCATTGGAGGTAGATTTCGTCACCTTGTCGCCCGTGCAGAGCACGGCGACTCATCCCGGCGCGCCTACTCTGGGCTGGCAGCGGGCAGCGGACTTGCTGTCAGGCTTCGACCGGCCGGTTTTCCTGCTCGGTGGGCTACAGGCAGGCGATATGGGACGGGCTCGGCAGATAGGCGCGCAAGGCATTGCGGCCATCCGCGCGTTCTGGCCGGATTGAACCGCGGAGCCAATCGCGGGTCACTGCCGATGCCGCCTGAAAGACTGCAACTGAAATGTTTCATTGATAGTGAAAAGCAATGAAGGCTATTCCCTTAATCAATTAACAGTATGCTGTCGGGTGCGCTATCGTAGGCGCCGTCAAAGTTTTTGAATTCCTTTTCCAAAACCCCGAGGAGTTAGCATGTCGTTGATCAACACTCAGGTTCAGCCGTTTAAAGTCAATGCCTTCCACAATGGCAAGTTCATCGAAGTCACCGAAGAGTCCCTGAAGGGCAAGTGGTCCGTGCTGATCTTCATGCCGGCTGCCTTCACCTTCAACTGCCCGACCGAAATCGAAGACGCTGCCAACAGCTACGCCGAGTTCCAGAAGGCCGAGACCGAGGTGTACATCGTCACTACCGACACCCACTTCTCGCACAAGGTCTGGCACGAAACTTCGCCGGCCGTTGGCAAGGCTCAGTTCCCGCTGATCGGTGACCCGACTCACCAACTGACCCGCGCTTTTGGCGTGCACATCGAAGAAGAAGGCCTGGCTCTGCGCGGCACCTTCCTGATCAACCCGGAAGGCGTGATCAAGACCGTCGAGATCCACTCCAACGAGATCGCTCGTGACGTGTCCGAGACCCTGCGCAAGCTGAAAGCTGCTCAGTACACCGCCGCTCACCCGGGTGAAGTCTGCCCGGCCAAGTGGAAAGAAGGCGAGAAGACCCTGGCTCCGTCGCTGGACCTGGTCGGCAAGATCTAACGTCTATCTGCCTTGCTTGCCTGTCGAGGGAGCTGCTGTTCGCTCCTTCGACCCGACGCCTGGACGCGAACCGTCCGGGCGTTTTATTTCCTGAATTCCAAACGGGGTACTGCTGCTCATGTTGGACACCAATCTCAAGACCCAGTTGAAAGGCTACCTGGAGAAGGTCACCCAGCCCTTCGAGATCGTCGCGTCCCTCGATGGCGGCGAGAAATCCCGGGAGCTGCTGAGCCTGCTGCAGGACATCGCTGGCCTCAGCGACAAGATCACCTTGAAGACCGACGGCGACGATGCGCGCAAGCCGTCGTTCTCGCTCAACCGCATCGGCGGCAACATCAGCCTGCGTTTCGCCGGCATCCCCATGGGCCACGAGTTCACCTCGCTGGTGCTGGCCTTGCTGCAGGTCGGCGGCCACCCGTCGAAGACCGCGCCGGAAGTCATTGAGCAGATCAAGGCGCTCGACGGCGACTACCGCTTCGAAACCTACTTCTCGCTGTCCTGCCAGAACTGCCCGGACGTGGTCCAGGCGCTGAACCTGATGGCCGTGCTCAACCCGAACATCAAGCACGTGGCCATCGACGGCGCGCTGTTCCAGGATGAAGTCGAAGCGCGGCAGATCATGTCGGTGCCGAGCATCTACCTCAACGGCGAGCTGTTCACCCAGGGCCGCATGAGCGAGGAAGAGATCCTCGCCAAGCTCGACACCGGTTCCAGCGCCCGTGATGCCGAGAAGCTCAAGGCCAAGGACGCCTTCGACGTGCTGGTGGTCGGCGGCGGTCCGGCCGGCGCCGCAGCGGCCATCTACGCCGCGCGCAAGGGCATCCGCACCGGCGTCGCGGCCGAGCGCTTCGGCGGTCAGGTGCTGGACACCATGGCCATCGAGAACTTCATCTCGGTGAAGGAAACCGAAGGCCCGAAACTGGCCCGCGCGCTGGAAGAGCACGTGCGCGAGTACGAGGTCGACATCATGAACCTGCAGCGCGCCAGCCAGCTGATCCCGGCCGGCGAAGACGGCCTGCACCGCGTCCGGTTCGACAATGGCGGCGAGCTCAAGGCCAAGACCCTGATCCTCGCCACCGGCGCGCGCTGGCGCGAAATGAACGTGCCGGGCGAGCAGGAATACCGCGGCCGTGGCGTCGCCTACTGCCCGCACTGCGACGGCCCGCTGTTCAAGGGCAAGCGCGTGGCGGTGATCGGCGGTGGCAACTCCGGCGTGGAAGCGGCCATCGACCTGGCCGGCATCGTCGCCCACGTGACCCTGCTGGAATTCGGCGAAGACCTGCGTGCCGACGCCGTGCTGCAGCGCAAGCTCAACAGCCTGCCCAACGTCCGCGTGCTGAAGATGGCGCAGACCACCGAGGTCAAGGGCGACGGCCAGAAGGTCACCGGCCTGGTCTACAAGGACCGCAGCAGCGAAGAAATGCACAGCGTCGAGCTGGAAGGCATCTTCGTGCAGATCGGCCTGCTGCCCAACAGCGAATGGCTCAAGGGCACCCTGGAGCTGTCGCGTTTCGGCGAGATCATCGTCGACGCCAAGGGCCAGACCAGCATCCCCGGCGTGTTCGCCGCCGGTGACGTGACCACGGTGCCGTACAAGCAGATCGTGATCGCCGTCGGCGAAGGCGCCAAGGCCTCGCTGAGCGCCTTTGATCACCTGATCCGCACCTCCGCGCCGGCCTGATCGGGATCGGCAAACAAAAAGGGGAGCAACCGAGAGGTTGCTCCCCTTTTTCGTGGGCGATTCTTCGTGGGTGACAGGGGACAGGGCGAGTGCCCGTCCCGGCTGAGGATCATTGCGTGCTGGCTGCGGTCTACTCCGGTACACCGTGCTACCGCTCAGGTGGAAGCGAACGCCACGGCTTTGCCGCTGGCGTGCATGTCGAGCAGTCCATGGAGCTGTCCACGAAGATGATGAATGCGCAAACGCTGCAGGGGTCTCGCAGGGTCGTGCTGACCTATCCCAATCGCCCGCGCGAGCCCCAGCACGAGAAGATTGTCCACGCCGCATTGGCCGAACGCCTGGCCGTGTTGCTGGGCCTGAGTTACGGCGGCGAATACGATCCGACTCGCCGCTACGACGCCCATCCTTACCTGGTGCCGTCGGGAACCGTTGTCGGTCTGCACGAGGCCCACGAGCTGGGGCTGAACGAAGAGGGCGACCTGTTCGGCGGCGTCGTGCCGCAGCCCTTCGTCGAGACCAAGGCCATCACCCATCCGCTGGTGCGTCCGGACGCCGTGGCGCCGGTCGGCTGGTCGCGCGATTTCGGTACCCAGGTCAAAGGCAGCGTGCTGGCCGGCTACAGCGCGTTCAGCCTGGAGGATGCCAGGGACGCGGGGCGACGGCTGTTGCATGAGGGGGCGGTGCGGATCAAACCGGTCCGCGCGACGGGCGGGCGCGGCCAGCTGCGCGTTGACGACAGCGATGCCCTCGACCAGGCGTTGTTCGCCCTCGAGGAGAAGGAGCTGGGTCAGTACGGCGTCGTGCTCGAAGCTCATCTGGAGCGCGTCACCACCTTCAGCGTTGGTCAGGTACGTGTCGGCGGGCGTCTGGCCAGTTACTACGGTACCCAGCGACTGACCCGCGACAATGCCGGCAACGAGGTCTATGGCGGCTCGGACCTCGTGGTCGTCGATGGTGATTTCGAGGCGCTGCTGGCACTGGACCTTCCGGAAACCACGCGCCTGGCGGTCAGCCAGGCACAGGTCTACGACGAGGCAGCTTCGAGCTGCTACCGGCACTTTTTCGCCTCGCGGCGCAATTACGACATCGCCCAGGGCATCGACGGGCGTGGCCAACCACGTTCCGGCGTACTCGAGCAATCCTGGCGCATCGGCGGTGCCAGCAGCGCCGAGATCGCCGCGCTCGAAGCATTCAGGCGGGGCAGTGGGGTGCGTGCGGTAAAGGCCTCTTCGATCGAACTCTATGGTGAACAGCAGCAGGTGCCGGCCGGTGCCCAGGTGCTGTATCGGGACGAGGACGCCGAAGTGGGCTTCATCACCAAATGCGTAATGGTGGAGGACTATGGCGACGCATAGCGAGATGGTGAACATCCTGGTGGGCGACGAGCACATCGCCGGGACCTTTCTGTCACCGCCGGAAAAGATGCCCGGCGTACTGTTCGTGCATGGCTGGGGCGGTAGTCAGCAGCGCGATCTGACGCGCGCGCGGGGCATCGCCGGGCTCGGTTGCGTCTGCCTGTCGTTCGACCTGCGTGGCCATGCGCAGACCCGGGCACAGCAGGAAACCGTGACCCGCGAGCAGAACCTCGACGATCTGCTGGCCGCTTACGACCTGCTCGCCCAGCACCCGCATATCGACCCTTCGGCGATCGCTGTGGTGGGTACCAGCTATGGCGGTTACCTGGCAGCAATCCTCACCTCCTTGCGCCCAGTGAAGTGGCTGGCGCTGCGCGTGCCTGCGCTGTACCGCGACGAGGAATGGCAGGTGCCCAAGCGCCAGCTGGACCGCGAGGTACTCAACCAGCTGCGCAGCCGCCGCGTGCGGCCCGAGGAAAACCGTGCACTGGCGGCCTGCGCGGCATTCCGCGGCGACGTGCTGATCGTCGAGTCCGAGCACGATACCTTCGTGCCTCACGAAACGATCATGAGCTATCGCGCCGCCTTTCATTCCACTCATTCACTGACCCATCGGATCATCGATGGCGCCGACCACGCGCTGAGCAGTGAGCGCTGCCAGGAGGCCTATACGTCCATCCTGGTGAACTGGGCGACCGAAATGATCGTCGGCGCGCGCCTCGACGAGAAGTCGCCGATCGGCTTCAAGCCGGTCGAAGAGGGCGAGGCGGGCGGCTGAGCGACGGTCGTCCGCTTCAACCCGGCGGCGTGGCGGGCGGTGTCGGGCCAACGAAGCGGCTCCAGCGGCGGTCGAGAACCTGTTGCTTGAGCACCTCGATCACATCCACCAGCAGCTCCTCCAATGCCAGATCGGTGTGCTCGTCCTGATAGACCCAGGCATCGAAGAACTCGTCGGCGAGATTGGCCGCCAACGCCTGGAACTGCGGGCCGCGCATGCCCTCCACAGCGCCCTGCATCAGCCGTGCGGCGATATCGCCGAGGGCATCGTCGAGCGTGCTGGCCAGGCGATTGCCCAGCGGCAGGCGGCGCAGGCTGTGCATTTCCGGATTGTCCCGCAGCGCCTGGTGGATCAGCTGGCTGACGTAGCCTTCGATGGCGCCGCGATTGTCGCGGTAGCCGGTTTCCAGCATGCCTTGCAGGCGCCGCGACAGGTCGTTGAGCACGCGCTGCTTGCGCGGTCGGACCACCTCCTGCAGAAGGCGCCGCGAGAGGTCGTCACTGGCGCCGATCTCCTGCTGCAGACGGCCGAACAGGCGCACCATCACCCGGTCGGAAAGCTCTTCGATCAGCAGGTAGTAATAACGGCTGAACAGCCCATAGACGGCCCACCGGCGCATGTCGATCAGGCCCAGACGCTGCAGGCGAATGAGCAGGCTGCCAACCCGCAGTACCCGCAGCCACCGGAACCCCGCCAGCGGAATGCAGCCGAGCACGTCATACCAGTGAGCGAACGGGTAGTAGTACCAGCGCGCATAACGGCGCTCGAACAGCGCGACCGTCCAGCCGAGCAGCACGTCGAGAAGGAAGACCGCGACGAAGGCCAGGTCGATGTACTGGAAGTTGACGTGGATGCTTTGCTGATAGCGCTCGTGCAGCTGCGGCACCAGGCTGGCAAGCGCCGTGTTGACCGGCTGCAGCGCGAACAGGCTGTCGAACAGGATCAGCGCCAGGTTCACGCAGACCAGCAGGACGATGAAGGCTTCCCAGGCGGCATGCAGCCCGTCGCGCCGTCGCGCCTGTTGATCCACGCGGTGCTCAGTCATCCGCGCCGGCTGCCGCGGCGGCGGGTTGCCAGAGGATCTCGCCACACCCCTGGCGCCGCGCAATCAGGCGGGCGGCGACGAACAGCGCATCGGACAGCCGGTTCAGATAGGCCAGCAGCACCGGGCGCACGGTTTCGCTGGCATTGAGCTGCTGGCACCGACGTTCGGCAGTGCGCGTCACGCTGCGGCACAGGTGGGCGAGGGCGATGAGTCGAGAACCGCCCGGCAGGATGAACTCCTTGAGCGGGCCCAGCTCCTGATTCCAACGGTCGATGGCCTGCTCCAGGCGCTCGATCTCGCTTTCCTGCAGCGCCTGGTAGTCGGGCATCGCCAGCTCGCCGCCAAGATCGAACAGGCGGTGTTGGCACGGGCCGAACACGCTGATCAGCTCATCGAGCGCCGGCCACTGCACCTGCGCATCGGCCAGCTCGGCAAGCAGCAGGCCGAGCTGGCTGTTGAGCGTATCGACTTCGCCCATGGCCTCGACGCGGGGGTGATCCTTGGCGACCCGACGGCCGTCGCCCAGGCCGGTTTCGCCGCCGTCGCCGGTGCGGGTGTAGATCTTGGATAGTCGATTGCCCATGGTTTTTCCTTGTTCAGGTCGCAGTCGGCTCGACTGGCGAGCTTAGCGGCAGTCGCAGGGTGAAGGTGGTGCCGTGGCCGGGTTGGCACTGCACCTCCATCTGACCCTGGTGATTGTTGGTGATGATGAAATACGAAACGGAAAGGCCCAGTCCGGTTCCCTGGCCGACTTCCTTGGTGGTGAAGAAAGGTTCGAAGATGCGCTTGCGCACGTTCTCGGGGATGCCGCCGCCGTTGTCCTCCACCTGGATTTCCGCCCAGGGCGGGTTCAGCCGCGTACGCAGAATGATCTGCCCGGGCTCGCCGCTGTGGTGCGCATGGATGGCCTGGGCCGCGTTCTTCAGCAGATTGAGCAGCACCTGCTCCAGCTCGTTGCCGATGCAGGGCACCCGATCCACGCGCGGGTCGAAGTCACGGACGATATCGATGGCCTTGAAATCGAAGCCTTCCATCAGGGCGAAGTCGTTTCCGGCGATCTCCAGTGCCTGGTCGATCAGCACCGGCAAATGACAGTCGGCCAGTTGGCGGTTGCTCATGCGACTGAAACTGAGCATGTGGCTGACGATCTTCGCGGCCCTCGAGCCGGCCTGCTGGATGCCATCGAGCAGCTGCGGCACCTCGCGGCGCTGCAGGTACTGGTTGACTGCCTCCAGGCGCACCCCGGTTTCTTCGGCCGCCTCGCGATTGCGCTCGAGCTCGGCGGAGAGCCGGCGACGTATGTTCTGGGCGTTGTGCAGGATGGCGCCGAGGGGGTTGTTGATCTCGTGAGCCATGCCGGCCGCCAGGCTGCCCACCGAGAGCATCTTCTCCGACTGCACCATCATTTCTTCCATGTTGATGCGCTGGGTGATGTCGTCGATGCGGATCACCACGCCACGACCGCCGCCGCCGGTCAGTGGATAGCAGGTGAGCGCGTAGTGGTGTGGCTCGTCGTTGCGCAGCCACGTCACTTTCTCGATCTTTTCCACCACATGCTGCTCGGAGCTGCGGCGGATCTGCGTGAGGAAGGGCTTGAGCGGCTCGAAGGCGACGAATACCGGTTGATTCAGCGCATCGTCCAGCGGCGTGCCGGAAAGGGCGCTGGCTTCCTGATTCCATTGGGTGACGTAGAGCTGCTCGTCGAGGGCGATCAGCGCCGAGGGCATCGAGTCGATGATGCTATTGAGGTATTTCTGGAAGCCGGTGAGCTTCTGTTCGATCTTGCTGCGCACCTGCACTTCCAGCTCCAGTTTACGGTTGGAGTGGCGCGTTTCCTCGGCCAGACCCTGGGCATGGTCGAAGGCTTCCTGGGCGTCGTCACGGGCGCGCTTGAGCTGCTGCTCACGGGCTTCCATGCGCGACAGCATGGTGTTGAAGGCATCGGCGAGGCGACCGATCTCGTCCTGGTTGCCGGGCTTGGCGCGCAGGGAATAGTCCTCCTCGCGGGTGACCTGGCGCGACAGCGCCTCCAGATCGCGAATCGGCCGGGTAATGAGCTGGCGGATCTGACGCGCCACCAGAATCCAGAGCAGCAGACTGGCTACCAGGATGGCCAGGCTCGCCGTCAGCGTGCCGGTGTAGAACGCGCCTGGCAGTTCGCTGCTGGCCACCATCAGCAGATGCCCGGCGCTGCCGTCCGCTTGCGGTAGCCTGACCAGCAGGTTGGCGCGGATTTCGCCAGCACGCCAGTCGGCGACCTTGTCGATCCGCTCCGGCAGCCGCAGCCGCTCACCCTGCTGCAGCTGCGCAAGGCTGTTGCCGTCGCGGTCGTAGATCACTGCTGCGCGCAGCGGAGCATAGCCGTCCAGGCGCCTGAGCAACTCGCTGGCTGCCTCGGGCGAGGACAGGGCGCGGCTGCTCAGCTCCTCGGTGGTGAAAAGTTCGCCAAGCGTGTGCATGGCTTGCGGAGCGACGCTCTGCCGCGAGATCCAGTAGGCGGCACTGATGAAGGTGAGGTTGGATACCAGCAGCACGGCGGCGAGCAGGACGAGCAGGGCGAGCAGCAGCTTGCGGCCGACCGGGAGATTTTCGAGGCGCTGACGCAGCTTCATGGAACGGGCACGGCTTGGCGGAGGGTTTCAGCAGGGTAGCCGTCGCTCAGTCCGTGGGCAATCCGCGCAGGCCGAGGTACTCCCGCAGACGGTCATGCAGATCGTGCAGCCTCGGAACGGCGACGCCCAGCGCATCGGCGGTTGTGCAGGCATGGCCAAGCAGGTAGGCGATTTCGGTGCGGCGGCCGAGCCGGACATCCTGGTGCATCGATGAGTAGTTGGCGGCGGTCGCTTCGACTACTCGCCACACGTCGCTTTCCAGCTCCTCGGCTGCCGCGTGCTGGCCGCAGGCAGCGAGCAGCCGCGAGAGTTCGTTGCAGAGCGCGGCGAGCTGAGCGCGGTGCTGGCGCAACTCGCCATTGCGGCAGTCGTGGAGGACGGTGAGGGGATTGATCGCGCAGTTCAGCGCGAGCTTGCGCCACAGTCGGCCGAGGATGTCGTCGCTCCAGGCATTGGGGATGCCGGCCTTGTCGAGTTCACCCAAACATCCGGGGGCGCAGCCGCCATCGGGGTCGCCCAGCCAGTTCTGTCCGCGGCCGGCGAACACGACGCGCGTCGGTCCGTCCCGGTAGGCGCCTTCGGTGCTGGAGACGAAGATGCAGCGTACCAACGGCCACCGCTCGGCGATGGCCTGCTGGCTGCCCAGGCCGTTCTGCAGCAGGAGGATCTCGCAACCGGGCGCCAGGCGGGCTTCCAGCTGCGCGATGGCGGGCTCCGCATCGTAAGCCTTGCAGGCGACCAGTAGCCGATGGATGGGGTTGGGGGCGTCCGGCAGTTCCGCCGTGATCGCCTGCTGGCTGGTCTGGCCTGCCTCCTCGAGTGTGAGGCCGCCGGCCTGCCGGTAATCGGCGAGGCGTTCGGCCGAACGCAGGATGATACGTACCGGCAGCCCCGCTCTGGCCAGGCGGGTGGCCCAGAGGCTGCCGAGCGCGCCTGCGCCGAGAACGTGCCAGGTCATCGCCTCAGGCCGGCTGCTTCAGGCGCAGCGGAACGATACGCCCGGTGCTGTAAGCGCTGGGCAGCAGGGTTGCTGCACGTTCGATGATGGCCTGGGGCGTCACCGGCAGCGCTTCGGCGTCGAGGCTGACCAGGCTGATGCCGGCCTTGATCGAGACGAAGCCTTCGCTGGTCTTCAGCGCCCGCAGGTTGAGCCCTTCGTGCAGGCGCTTGAAGCTGCTCGGCGAGCAGCCTTTAAGATCGTCGATCAGCGCCAGCAGCCCGAACTGCTTCTCGTCGATCCGGCACACCACATCCAGCGGCCGGACCAGCTGCTGCAAACGCCCGGCGATGGCACGCAGTATCTCGGCATAACCGGCTTCGCCGTAACGATCGTTCAGCACTCCGGCGTCGGGCAGGCCGATCTGCAGGTAGCACAGTGCCGTGCCGCGGCTTTCCACTTGGCGCAGGCTGGCGGCCAACTGCTGGTGCAGATAACGGGCATTGCCCAATCCGGTCAGCGGGTCCAACAGGCTCTGCTGTTCAAGGCTGGCGACGTTTTCCGCCAGTTGGTGATTTTCCTGCTTCAGGCGCTGCAGGGAGGCGCACAGGCGGTCGGCTGCGTAGATGCGCGGCAGCAGCTGCTCGTTCATTGTCGACTTGCTGATGAAGTCGTCGACGCCGTGGTCGAAGGCCTCGCCGAGGGCATTTTCGCTCTCGCGACCGGTGAGCAGGATGATATAGCTGTAGTGGCCGCTGCTGGCGTCGCGCTGACGAATCTGGCCGGTGAGCTCCAGGCCGTCCATTTCCGGCATCAGCCAGTCCGCCAGCAGAACGTGGGCGGGACGCTGGGCGTGCTGCGCGAGGGCATCGGCAGCGCTGCTGGCGAAGCGTATGTCCTGATAGCCGGCTTTGCTCAGCGCGCGACCGATCATGACGCTGGAGAATTTGGCATCGTCGACGACGAGGATGCTCAGCTGGGGGTTGGGCATGGCGAGCTCAATCAATTGGAGGGGGACGTCCTGTCACTCCGGGGGCGGGCGCTGACACGTCGAATCGCTATAATGACCGCGCTTTCTTAACCGTCAAGACACGCGCGCTCGGCTCATGCGGCCCGTCGCGCAACATAGTGGAGGAATCCCATGCCCTCGTTCGACGTGGTGTCCGAACTGGACAAGCACGAAGTCACCAACGCGATCGACAACGCGATCAAGGAACTGGATCGACGTTACGACCTGCGCGGCAAAGGCAGCTTCGAGCAGAAGGACCTGACCGTGCAGCTGACGGCAGAAGCCGAGTTCCAATTGGAGCAGATGCTCGAGATCCTCAAGTTGAGCCTGGTCAAACGCAAGATCGATATCCAGTGCCTCGAAGTCAAGGATGCCTACGCTTCCGGCAAGACCATGAAACAGGAAGCGGTGCTGCGCGAGGGGATCGACAAGGAGCTGGCGAAAAAGATCGTCGCCCATATCAAGGATGCCAAGCTCAAGGTGCAGGCAGCGATTCAGGGTGAACAGGTCCGCGTGACCGGCAAGAAGCGCGACGATCTGCAGGAGGCCATCGCTCTGCTGCGTGGCCACGAGTTCGGCATGCCGCTGCAGTTCAACAACTTCCGCGACTGATTCCCGCCGCGCTTCGGCGCACGCATCAACCCCCCGCTTTCCTCGGTGTCCCGGCTGCGCGGACACCGATCCTTCGAAGGAGTATCTCCATGGACCTCTCCGTCGACTATCTGGTCGATCTTTCCGAAGCCTGGCTGCCGGTCGCGCTGCAGTACGGCGCCCAGGTCACGCTGGCACTGCTGACCTTCCTGTTCGGCTGGTGGCTGATCAACACCCTCACCGCCAAGGTCAGC
Source organism: Stutzerimonas stutzeri (assembly GCF_000219605.1). NCBI lineage: Bacteria > Pseudomonadati > Pseudomonadota > Gammaproteobacteria > Pseudomonadales > Pseudomonadaceae > Stutzerimonas > Stutzerimonas stutzeri. Next base: position 3,420,344 of record NC_015740.1, on the reverse strand, counting down.
AGTCTGCTGCAGCGCCGTCAGGTGGACCCGACCCTGCATGGCTTCATCGGCAGCCTGGCCAGCGTGGTGCTCAAGGTGCTGCTGCTGGTCAGCGTGGCATCGATGATCGGCGTCGAAACCACCTCGTTCATCGCCGTGATCGGCGCCGCGGGTCTGGCCATTGGCCTGGCATTGCAGGGCAGCCTGGCGAACTTCGCGGGCGGCGTGCTGATCCTGCTGTTCCGCCCGTTCCGTGTCGGCGAGTGGATCGAGGCGCAAGGTATCGCGGGCACCGTCAACTCCATCCAGATCTTTCATACGGTGCTCAAGACAGGTGACAACAAGACCGTGGTGGTGCCCAACGGCGCGCTCTCCAATGGCCATATCACCAACTTTTCCCGTGAGCCGCGCCGCCGTGCCGATATCAACATCGGCATCGATTACAGCAGCGACATCAAGCTGGCCCGCCAGATCCTGCTGGAGATCGCCGAGGACCCGCGAGTGTTGCGCGAGCCCGAGCCGGTGGTATTCGTGACGGGGCTCGGCGACAGTTCGGTGAACCTGTCGTTGCGCGTCTGGGTGGCGACCGCTGACTTCTGGCCGGTGACCTTCAGCTTTACCGAGCAGGCCAAGGAGCGCCTGACCGCCGCAGGCGTCGGGATTCCATTCCCGCAGCGCGTGGTGCACCTCGTGCAGCATTGATCACCCTTTGCAAACGAAGCGAAGCCGGCATCTGCCGGCTTCGTCGTTTTCAGCTGCGCTCCGAGGCGCCTTCGCCCTCGCCGTCAAGCGGCTGCTGGCGAGTTCGGGTCCATTGCCAGGCGATCAATACCAGCGTCGGTATGCCGAGCAGGGCGGTGACCAGGAAGAAGTTGCTGTAACCCAGGTGCTCCACCATGACGCCGGAATACCCACCGAGCAGGCGCGGAAGCAGCAGCATCAGCGAGCTGAGCAGCGCGTACTGGGTCGCCGAGAACTTCAGGTTGGTCAGGCTCGACAGATAGGCGACGAATGCGGTGGAAGCCAGACCGCCACTGAAGTTGTCGCAGGAGATGGTGACGATCAGCATCTGCAGGTTGGCGCCCATCTCCACCAGCAGCATGAACATCAGGTTGGTGGCGGCCGATGCCGCACCGCCGATGAACAGGATCGGCAGGATGCTGAAGCGCACGATCAACAGGCCGCCAAAGGCCGCGCCGAGCAGCGTCATCACCAGCCCGAACAGCTTGCTGACGCTGGCGATCTCGTCCTTGGAGAAGCCCTGATCGATATAGAAGACGTTGGCCATCACGCCCATCACCGTGTCCGACATCCGGTAGGTGGCAATCAGCCCGAGCAGTAGCAGCGCCTGCCAGCGGTAGCGCACGATGAAGTCGGTGATCGGCGTCAGTACCGGGCCCATCAGGATGCGCCCGGGCGCCGACAGGCAGCCCCAGCAGATCAGCAGGTACATGGTGCCGCGCGGCCAGTAGCCGCCCCAGTAGGACTGGAACATGCCGGTGGTGGAAACCATCAGGATGATCAGCACGATCACCGATACCGCCTGGTGGGCGAAGTCGAAGCGTGTCGGCCGCTGGCGCGCCTTGGCCTGACCGAGAATGTGGCGCACCGGGACGAACAGCGCGCGGCCCACCGGCGATACGCTGCCGAGAATGAACAGTGCGTACAGTGTGGCGCGCGGCCAGGCCTGGGCGATCAGCGCGTTGATCATCGCCGGCACCGAGATCAGCAGCACCAGCAGCAGCCCGACCGCGGCCAGCTGATGATTGAAGGTGTAGCGCGAGGGTTCGTTGGGTAGCGGCGCGGCGACGTCCGGCTCGCGGATCACCAGGCTGGTGACCAGGCCTGGCACGATGAGCAGGGCAAAGACTAGGTAGGTGGTGGTCCATGCCGCCTGGTCGTAATTCAGGTTGCTGGAGCCCAGCCATTCGGCGAGGAACAGGGCACCGGCGCTGGCCAGCAGCATGGCGATGCGGTAACCGGTCATGTAGCTGGCGGCAAGGGTCGCCTGCAGCTTGTCCTCGGCGATCTCCAGGCGGTAGGCATCGATGGCGATGTCCTGAGTGGCCGATGAGAACGCCACCACCACGGCCAGTGCGATGAGCATGGTGAGATTGTGCTGCGGGTTACACAGCGCCATGCCGATCAGGCCGACGGCGATCAGCGCCTGGGACAGCACCAGCCAGGAACGTCTCCGGCCCAGCGAGCCGATCCAGGGCAATCGCCACTGGTCGAGCATCGGCGACCACACCCATTTGAAGGCGTAGGCCAGGCTGATCCAGCTGGCAAAGCCGATGGTCTCCCGGGAAACACCCGCCTCGCGCAACCACACCGAAAGGGTGGAGAACACCAGGACCGCCGGCAGACCGGCTGCGAACCCCAGTAACAACAGGGCGAGCGTGGCAGGACTGGCGTAGGCGGCTAGCGCATCGCGCCAGGTATCACGGGACATACATCAAGGTTCTGTGCTGATGGGACGAAGGGCGCACTCTAACCGTTGAGCTCCGTCGAATGCCAGCCGTGCCGACGCATGTCCACGCGGTCGTTGACGATGGTCAGCCCCTCGGCGCGCAGCCGCATGCGTTGCTCGTGCCCGGCCGCTGTGCCGGCTGGCAGGCTGAGGCGGCCGCCGGCGGCGATCACCCTGTGCCAGGGCAGGCTGGTGTCATCCGGCAGCTGCGACATCAGGCGGCCAACCCAGCGCGCGGCGCGGCCGAGGCCGGCCATGGCGGCCAGCTCGCCGTAGCTCACCACCTTGCCCGGCGGGATCTGTGACATCACCAGGTAAACGGCGGTGCGCCGCGTTTCGGCATCGGCACCGGGGGGTGACAGCGGTGCGTGGTCATTCATGCAGAGCTTCCGGTCGGTGGTGGAGGTCGGCTCGCCGAACTCGTGATCCATTCGGCGGTCTGTGCTTGCTGTAGCTGAATGCATAGGGATAATGCCAGCCTTTCAACCCACTTCGACCATAATCCCAGCACATTTATGCTCACCAGAACCCTGCTTTGCGCGACCCTTTCCGCCGTTGCCCTGCCTTCGCTCGCCGACACCGTGTGGCTGAAGAATGGCGATCGCCTCACCGGCAAGATCAGCGTGCTCGATGGCGGCAAGCTGCTTATCGAGACCGAATACGGCGGTTCGATCCCGCTGAAGTGGAACCAGATTGCCACGCTGGAAAGCGACCAGAAGCTGCTCATCAAGCAGGATGACGTCACCGGTGAGGTCGCCCAGTCGCTGCAGGCGGCCGAGCAGGGCCAGGTCACTCTGGTCAACGGTGCCGCGCCGCGCACCGTGGAGCTGGCGAGCATCACCCAGATCATCCATCCCAAGCCGCTGATCCAGGACTTCACCTGGAAGGGCAATGTCGACGTGGCGATGGACTACAAGCGTGCCGAGACCGATACCGACGACTACGACGTCTCCTTCGACACCAAGGCGCGTCACGGCCTGTGGCGGCACAATGGCACCGGCAACTACAACCGCGAGTACCGCGACGGCGTGACGGTTACCGACAACTGGGATGCCGAGTACGCGCTGGACCGCTTCCTCGACGAACACTGGTTCTGGCAGGGGCGCCTGAGCTACAAGCACGACCAGATCGAAGACGTCCGCCGCCAGCGCACCATCGGTACCGGTCCGGGTTATCAGTTCTGGGATAACGAGCTGGGTGCCTTCTCCCTGGCCAGCCTGATCAACCGCAGCGACTACCAGTTCGCCGATGGCGACAAGGAAGCCTTCTACCTGGCCGCGGTGAAGTGGGACTACAACCGCTACCTGGTGGGCAAGACGTTCGAGCTGTTCAGCACCGGCGAGCTCGGCAAGCCGCTGGAGAACGTTGCCGACTACGCGCTGGATGCCAAAGTCGGGCTGCGCTACAAGGTGACCGACTGGGCCTCGCTGAACATGAAGGTGCAGAAAGACATCATCAGCGGTGCCGACAGCGACCTCGACGAGACTCGCTACAGCATCGGTTTCGGGGTGGGTTGGTAAGCCCTGGCGATTCGTTCCCGTCTATAGAAAGAAGGCAGCCCGATGGCTGCCTTTTTGTTTGCAGGTTCGTTCAGAGGCGCAGCCCGCCGTCCAGCTCGAGGATGCGGCCGGTGTAGTAGTCGTTCTCGAAGATGTAGGCGACCGAGTGGGCGATCTCCGCCGGCTTGCCCATGCGCTTGAGGGGAATGCCGGCGGTCATCTTCTCCAGCGCTTCGGGCTTCATGCTGGCGACCATCTCGGTCTCGATGAAGCCGGGCGCCACCCCTGCCACGCGAATGCCATAGCGCGCCAGCTCCTTGGCCCAGACCACGGTGGCCGAGGCGACACCGGCCTTGGCCGCGGAGTAGTTGGTCTGGCCCATGTTGCCGGCGCGGGAGATCGACGAGATGTTGATGATCGCGCCTTCGCTCTTGAGCTCGACCATCTTCGCTGCGACTTCCCGGGTGCAGAGGAATACGCCGGTGAGGTTGACGTCGATCACCGCCTGCCACTGGGCCAGGCTCATCTTGCTGATTTCGCCATCCTTGACCTTGAGCAGCAGGCCGTCGCGCAGGATGCCGGCATTGTTGACCAGCCCATGCAGGCCACCGAAGTCCTCGGCGACACGCGCGACCATCTCGCAGACCTGCTCCTCGCTGGCGACGTTGCACAGGTAGGCGCGGGCCTCGCCACCGGCGGCCTTGCAGGCGGCCACGGCTTCGTCCAGGCGCTCCTGGTTGAGGTCCACCAGAGCCAGGCGTGCGCCCCTGCCTGCCAGGTGCTCGGCCATGGCACGGCCGAGGCCCTGGCCGCCGCCAGTGACGATGATGACCTTGTCTTGCAGTTGCATGCGCGTCTCCTAGTTGTCCTTGTTAAGCGGGAACGACGCCCGCCAGGGAAATCGTTATGCTGGGCGCTCCGTCATCCCGGACCGTATCGAGGAGCCACAGGTGAGCGCCGAAGCCCGCAAGCATGCCCGACAACTTCTGCTCAAGGAATACCGCGGCGTGCTCTCCACCCATTCCCAGGCCATGCCCGGCTTTCCGTTCGGCTCGGTCGTGCCCTATTGCCTGGACGCGCGTGGCTGGCCGCTGCTGCTGATCAGTCGGATCGCCCAGCACACCCGCAATCTCAAGGCCGATGTGCGCTGTTCGCTGCTGGTCGGTGAGCGCGCCGCCGAGGACGTACAGGCAGCGGGCCGGCTCACGCTGCTGGCCGAGGCCCGCCAGCTCGACGACGGGGCGGCGGTCGAGGCGGCTGCGCAACGCTACTACCGCTACTTCCCCGAGTCGCAGGACTACCACCGCGTACATGACTTCGACTTCTGGGTGCTGGAGCCGGTGCGCTGGCGCTACATAGGTGGTTTCGGTGCAATTCACTGGCTGGACGACGTCGCCTCGGCCAATCCCTTCGCTGCCGAGAATGGCGAGGTGGAGCGGGGCATGGTCGAGCACATGAACGATGATCATGCAGCGGCCATTGCCCACTATGTCGAGCAGGCCGGGCTGTCGCAGGGTGCGCCAGCGCAAATGGTCGGTATCGACAGTGAAGGCTTCCACCTGCGTATCGGCCAGGCACTGCACTGGATAGCCTTCCCCGAGCCCTGCTCGACGCCCGGGGCGGTGCGCCAGACGCTGGTGGCGATGGCGCGGCGCTGACGCGGTTCAGCTTGGCTTCAGCGGCGCTGCGCATAATCCGGTTACAGGCCTTTTCTCTCCCGGGTTGAATTAGACCCGGGATGCCGCCATCTACAGAGGACTGGAAGCTGATCTTCCGCCAAGGACCATCGATGCGAATCTTCTTTGTGCTGTTTCTATTGTTCCCGCTGGCCGAGCTGTTCGTACTGATCAAGGTCGGCAGCTCCATCGGTGCGCTGGCCACCATCCTGCTGCTGGTGCTCAGCGGCATTGCCGGTGTTCTGCTGCTGCGTCTGGCCGGTTTCGCCACTGCCTGGCGCGCCCGCGAGCGCCTGGCGCGGGGCGAGTTGCCCGAGCGTGAAATGCTGCAGGGGCTGATGATGGCAATCGGCGGCGGCTTGCTGTTCCTGCCCGGCTTCATCAGTGACCTGCTGGCGCTGATCGTGCTCTTCCCGCCGACACGCAACTTCCTGTTCCGCCAGATCAACCGTCGCATGGAGGCGCAGATGCGCCGTCAGCGCGCCTTCGCCGACGACTTGCAGGCCCGCGCCAACCCGCAACGGCCCAATGTGATCGAGGGCGAATGGGAGCGACGCGACCAGGACAAATGATCCGCTCGCTCGATAACCGGCATGCCAGCAGGCATGCCGTTTTTCAGTTGCGGCCATGAAAATTTCATCCGCGCCCCTTGAAATGCTCTTGAACGCCCGCATGTAGCGGACACCGCAAGGTCGCTGTCGTGTTCGACAGTCCGTCTTCTGCGGCTCGCACTGCGGGCCGCAACCGGCACAGCCGGATTTGCCCAACCCGCCGATGAAGGGTCATCGGCATGGAACCACTCTACTAGGAGAGATCGACAATGAAGCTTCGTCCTCTGCATGACCGCGTCGTGATTCGTCGCAGCGAAGAAGAAACCAAGACCGCAGGCGGCATCGTCCTGCCGGGCTCCGCTGCCGAGAAACCGAACCGTGGCGAAGTCGTTGCTGTCGGTACCGGACGTGTGCTGGACAACGGCGAAGTGCGCGCTCCGGCCGTTAAGGTCGGCGACAAGGTGGTGTTCGGCCCGTACTCCGGCAGCAACACCGTCAAGGTCGACGGCGAAGACCTGCTGGTGATGAGCGAGAACGAAATCCTCGCCGTCATCGAAGCCTGATTACCGCGAATCTCCGTACATAATTCACGAATTGAGGATCAATCAACATGGCTGCTAAAGAAGTCAAATTCGGCGACTCCGCACGCAAGAAGATGCTGGTCGGTGTGAACGTCCTGGCTGATGCGGTGAAAGCGACCCTCGGCCCGAAAGGCCGCAATGTGGTGCTGGAGAAGAGCTTCGGTGCTCCGACCATCACCAAGGACGGCGTTTCCGTTGCCAAGGAAATCGAGCTGAAGGACCGCTTCGAGAACATGGGCGCCCAGCTGGTCAAGGACGTTGCCTCCAAGGCCAACGACGAGGCCGGTGACGGCACCACCACCGCCACCGTCCTGGCCCAGGCCATCGTCAACGAGGGCCTGAAGGCCGTCGCTGCCGGCATGAACCCGATGGACCTGAAGCGCGGCATCGACAAGGCGACCATCGCCATCGTCGCCGAGCTGAAGCAGCTGGCCAAGCCGTGCACCGACTCCAAGGCCATCGCCCAGGTCGGCACCATCTCCGCCAACTCCGACGAGTCCATCGGCCAGATCATCGCCGAGGCCATGGAGCGCGTGGGCAAGGAAGGCGTGATCACCGTTGAGGAAGGTTCGGGCTTCGAGAACGAGCTGTCCGTCGTCGAGGGCATGCAGTTCGACCGCGGCTACCTGTCGCCGTACTTCATCAACAAGCCGGACACCATGGTTGCCGAGCTGGACAACCCGCTGCTGCTGCTGGTCGACAAGAAGATCTCCAACATCCGCGAACTGCTGCCGGTGCTGGAAGGCGTCGCCAAAGCCGGTCGTCCGCTGCTGATCGTTGCCGAAGACGTGGAAGGCGAAGCCCTGGCCACCCTGGTGGTCAACAACATGCGCGGCATCGTCAAGGTCGCTGCGGTCAAGGCACCGGGCTTCGGCGATCGCCGCAAGGCCATGCTGCAGGACATCGCCATCCTGACCGGCGGTACCGTGATTTCCGAAGAAGTCGGCCTGAGCCTGGAAACCGCTACCCTGGAGCACCTGGGTAACGCCAAGCGCGTCGTGCTGAACAAGGAAAACACCACCATCATCGACGGCGCTGGTGCCCAGGCCGACATCGAAGCTCGTGTGGCGCAGATCCGCAAGCAGATCGAAGACACCACCTCCGACTACGACAAGGAAAAGCTGCAAGAGCGTCTGGCCAAGCTGGCTGGCGGTGTTGCCGTGATCAAGGTCGGTGCCGGTACCGAAGTCGAGATGAAAGAGAAGAAAGCCCGCGTCGAAGACGCCCTGCATGCGACCCGTGCGGCCGTTGAAGAAGGCGTGGTGCCTGGCGGTGGCGTGGCTCTGGTGCGCGCTCTGCAGGCCATCTCCGAGCTCAAGGGTGACAACGAAGACCAGAACGTCGGTATCGCGCTGCTGCGTCGTGCCGTCGAAGCTCCGCTGCGTCAGATCGTTGCCAACGCCGGCGGCGAGCCGAGCGTGGTGGTCGACAAGGTCAAGCAGGGCTCGGGCAACTACGGCTTCAACGCTGCGTCCGACACCTACGGCGACATGATCGAGATGGGTATCCTCGATCCGGCCAAGGTCACTCGTTCCGCGCTGCAGGCTGCTGCTTCCATCGGCGGTCTGATGGTGACTACCGAAGCCATGGTTGCCGAAGTGGTAGAAGACAAGCCGGCCCCGGCCATGCCGGACATGGGCGGCATGGGTGGCATGGGCGGCATGATGTAAGCCGACCGGCCCCTTGGCTCCATAAAAAGAACCCCGCCTCGTGCGGGGTTTTTTTTGCGTGCCGTTAAGTGCATCCTCGACCGTTCGTCAAAAAGAACGCAGGAATTAACTAGCTGAGCTACGGTCAGTTAACCACCGCCTAATCAAGGGTTTACGCCATGAAGCTGGAAATCGCTCGAGGATTGTTCCTCATCGGCGCGCTCGGAGTGACCACGCTTTGCGTAGCGGCATGGAATGAGCCCGGAGCGACACTGGTGCAGAGCAGCGAAAGCCGCAGCTATTGCCCGTTGCCGCCAGGCAGCAAATCCCGCTTCGAGGCGGCGCGCCCCGATCAGGATCTGCTCCTGCTTCTCTACGGCCTGTCACAAGGCATGCGCTAACGCCTCCGGCGTCAGGCGATGCCGGGCGCGGCGGCCGACTGCGGTGCCTTGTCCGGTCTGGCCAGCAGTTCATAGACGGCAGGCAGCACGAACAGCGTGAACAGCGTGCCCACCGACATCCCGGTGGCGATCACCAGGCCGATGTCGAACCGGCTGACGGCGCCGGCCCCACTGGCGATGATCAGCGGCACCATGCCGAACACTGTCGCTGCGGTGGTCATCAGCACCGGCCGCAGGCGAATCGCCGCCGCTTCTTCCACCGCTTCGCGGCGGCTCAGGCCGCGCTCACGACGCAGCTGGTTGGCGAACTCGACGATCATGATGCCGTGCTTGCTGATCAGACCGATCAGCGTCACCAGGCCCACCTGGGTATAGATGTTCATGCTCGACAGGCCGAGGAACAGCGGCACCAGCGCCCCGCACACGGACAACGGTACGGTGACCAGGATCACCAGCGGATCGCGGAAGCTCTCGAACTGTGCGGCCAGGACCAGGAAGATCAACGCCAGCGCCAGGGCAAAGGTCAGGTACAGCGCATTGCCTTCCTGCACGTACTGCCGCGACGCGCCGGCGTAATCGAAGCTGAAGCCCTCCGGCGCTTCCTCGCGGGCGATGGTCTGCAGCGTTTCGATCGCCTCGCCCATGCTGACGATGGGAAAGCCCTGGATCATCGCGGCGTTGAGCTGCTGGAACTGCTTGAGCTGAGTCGGCCGGGCGCGGTCGCGTACCTTGATCAAGGTCGAGAGCGGCAGCATCTGGCCCTGCTGGTTGCGCACGTAGTAGTTGCTCAGCCAGTCGGGGTTGTCGCGGTAGGCGCGTTCGACCTGGGCGATGACCTTGTAGCTGCGGCCCTCGATGGTGAAGCGGTTGATCTCGCCCTCGCCGAGCAGGGTGCTCAGGGTCAGGCCGAGGTCTTCCATGGAGACGCCCATCTGCGCGGCCTTCTCGCGGTCGATCTCGACCACGATCTCCGGCTTGTCGAACGCCAGGTCCACATCGAGGAAGGCGAACTTGCCGGACTCCTCGGCGCGCTTGCGGATGCGCTCGGTCACCTGCAGCAGCGTTTCGTAGTCGTTGGCGGTATTGATCACGAACTGGAACGGCAGGCCTTCGCCGGTGCCGGGCAGCGAAGGCAGGTTGAAACCGAAGATCTGCAGGCCGGGCAGGCGATCGAGCTTGGCCTGTACCTCGGGCAGGATTTCCATCTGCGAGCGCTCGCGCTCGTCCCAGGGTTTGAGCAGGAAGCCGCCAATGCCGCTCTGCACGCCATCGAAGCCGTTGATCTGGAACCAGGAGTAGTACTCCGGGAAGCTCTTGAATATCTCCAGGAACTGGTCGGTGTAGGCGTTCAGGTAGTCCAGGTTGGCGGTCTTCGGTGCGCTGGCCATCATGAAGACGATGCCCTGGTCCTCCTCGGGCGCCAGTTCGCTCTCGGTGAACATCAGCAGCACCGGAATCAGCGCCAGCACCAGCACGGCGAACACCAGGACCACCGGGCGGGTGTTGAGGGTGCCGTGCAGGGCGCGCTGGTAGCGCTGCTTGAGGCGTTCGAACAGCTCATCCAGGCGATGGGCGAAGCCGCTGGGGTTCTCTTCGTGGCGCAGCAGCTTCGAACACATCATCGGCGACAGCGTCAGCGCCACCACACCGGAAATCAGCACGGCGCCGGCCAGGGTCAGGGCGAACTCCTGGAACAGCGCACCGGTCAGCCCCTGCAGGAAGCCGATGGGAGCATAGACCGCGGCCAGGGTGATGGTCATCGAGACCACCGGCATGGCGATCTCCCGGGCGCCGTCGAGCGCCGCCTGCAACGGCGATTTTCCCTGCTCGATGTGCCGGTGGATGTTCTCCACCACGACGATGGCATCGTCCACCACCAGGCCGATCGCCAGCACCATGGCCAGCAGCGTCAGCAGGTTGATCGAGTAGCCCATCGCCTGCATGAAGAACAGCACGCCGATCATCGACAACGGGATGGTCACCACCGGAATCAGCACCGTGCGCAGCGAGCCGAGGAACAGGAAGACCACGACGATGACGATCACCGCGGCCTCGGCCAGAGTCTTCACCACCTCGTCGATGGACGCCTGGATGAACTCGGTGGCGTCGTAGGCGATGGTTGCCTTCAGGCCCGGCGGCAGCTGTGCCTCGATCTGCGGCATGATCGCGCGCACTTCCTTGATCACGTCCAGCGGGTTGGCGCTGGGCGTGCCCTTGATACCGATATAGACCGAAGGAATACCGTCGAACGAGCTGATCGAGTTGTAGCTTTCGGCGCCCATCTCCACCCGTGCCACGTCACCCAGCAGGACGCGGCTGTCGCCCTGGGTCTTGAGCGGGATGGCGGCGAACGCTTCCGGCGTCTTCAGCTCGGTGTCGGCGTTGATGCTGGTGACCACGTACTGGCCTTTCACTTCGCCGGCTGCCGAGAGGAAGTTGTACTTGCGCACCGCCTCGTTCACGTCGCCCGCGGAGACGCCGTAGGCTGCCAGCTTCACCGGGTCCAGCCACAGGCGCATGGCGAACACCTGGTTGCCAAGGATCTCCGCCTCGGCCATGCCTGGCAGCGTCGCCAGCTTGGGCTGGATGACTCGCGACAGGTAGTCGGTGATCTGCGGGTTGGACAGCTGGTCGCTGTAGAAGCTGATGTACATCAGCGCAGTGGAATCGGCCGCCTGCTTGTTCAGCACCGGGTCCTCGGCGTCCTGCGGCAGCTGGTTCTTGACCGAGTTGGCCTGGCTGAGCAGCTCGGTGTAGAGGCGATCTGTGTCGGCGCCGATGCGCGCGTAGACCGAGATCACCGAGGCGTTCTGCTGGCTGACCGAGGTCATGTAGTCCACCCCTTCGGCGCTGGCAAGGCTCTGCTGCAACGGCTGGGTGATATAGCCCTGAATGGTTTCGGCGTTGGCGCCGGGGTAGGCGGTGGTCACCGTGATCAGTGCGCTTTCCATCTGCGGGTACTGGCGGATGGTCAGGCTGTTGAAGGCCTGGATGCCGAGCAGCACGATCAGCAGGCTGATGACGCTCGCCAGTACCGGGCGGCGGATGAAGGGATCGGTGAAGGCCATGGGCAAGTCCCTGGAACTGTTCGATGTGGCGCTGCCGCCGGAGCGGCAGGCCCCTTATTCGGACGCCGGCTCGGCGCCGTCGAGCTTGAGCGTGCGGTTCTCGGCGATGGCGACATGGGTGCCGCTGTCGAGCTTGAGCTGGCCGGCGGTGATCACCTGTTCGCCGCCTTCCAGGCCGTCGAGGACCACCACCAGGCCGTCGCGACGCTCGCCTGTGGTGACGAAGCGGCGCTCGACCACCAGGTACGGCTCGTCGCGGCTGACCCCTTCAGGCGGCGTGCCCTCGGTCACCAGCAGCACCGAGTTGCCGTACAGCGTGTAGGTGATGGCCGTTTCCGGCACAACCACCTGCGCGTTTTCGGTCGGCAACAGGACCTGCAGGTCGGCGAACATGCCAGGCAACAGCCGACCGTCGGGGTTGGCCAGTTCGGCGCGGACCTGCACGTTGCGGGTTGTGGTTTCCACCTTCGGGTTCAGCGCGCTGATCACGCCTTCGAAACGGTCGTCCGGGTAGGCCGCCACGCGCAATTGCACCTTCTGCCCGAGCGCCAGCAGCGGTACGTGCTGTTCAGCCAGGAAGAAGTCGACGTAGAGCGTGGAGAGGTCCTGCAGCGTGGCGATGGGCGTGCCGGCAGCGATGTAATCACCCACATCCACCTGGCGGATGCCGATGGTGCCGGAGTAGGGGGCGAGGATGCGCTTCTTCGCCAGGCTGGCACGCAGCTGGGCGACGCTGGCCTCGGCCTTCTGCGACTGGGCATTGAGACGGTCGTATTCGCTGCGGGAGATGGCCTGGCGATCCAGCAGGCTGCGGGCGCGCTGGAACTCCAGGCGGGCCAGGCTGAGGTCCGCCTCGGCGCTGACCAGGCTGGCCTGCTCCATTTCGCTGTCCAGCAGCACGATGGCCTGGCCCTTGCTGACCTTCTCGCCGGACTGGAACTGCACGTCGGTGATGGTGCCGGCGATCTCGACGCTGAGGTCGATGCCCTGCGATGCCTTGAGCGTGCCGATCGCCGGCAGGCGGCTCTGCCAGTCCATGCGCCGGGCAACTTCCGCCTCGACATCGATCGCCGGCTTGGGTGCCTGGAACTGCTGAATCTGTTGATAGATCGAGTTGAACTTGAGTGCGGCAAGGATCGCAACGACGACGACCACCGCGCCCAGCATAAACAGCATGCGGCGCAACATTTTCCGATTTCCTTGGAGATGTGAGCCGGCTGTCTACTGCCGTGATCGAGGCAGCCGTTCGATCGTCCGGTCAGCGTCGCTTGGACGGTGGCTGCACTGGCGCAGCCGGACCGGGGAGGGAGGAACTTAGCCCCGAATCGGAAGCAAGTAAAGGGGGAGAGGGGGCGCAGGGCCACCGAAAGGCGGGGCGGGCGACAGGCTGTCGGGCCGCCCCGCTGATCGTCAGCCAGCGAGGCGGCGGGTGTCCTCGGTGAGCTGCGCCGACAGGCCGTGCAGGTTCTGACTGGCGGTTTCGGTGCGTTCGACGTTCTGCTGGTTGATGGTGGCGATGGAGGTGATCTCGGTGAGGTTGCGCGAGATGTCCTCGGCCACCGCTGTCTGTTCCTCGGCCGCGGTTGCGATCTGCCGGTTCATGTCGCGGATCGCCTCCACGGCCTCGGTGATGCGCTGCAGCATCAGTCCGGCCTCGGTCACCTGGCCGACCCCCTGTTCGCTGCGCACCTGGCCGCTCTCGATGGCACGCACCGCATTGCTTGCGCCGGTCTGCACGGTATCGATGATCTGGTGGATCTCGGCGGTGGATTCGGCGGTGCGCTGGGCCAGGGTGCGCACCTCGTCGGCCACCACGGCAAAACCGCGGCCGGCGTCGCCAGCACGGGCCGCCTCGATGGCGGCATTGAGCGCCAGCAGGTTGGTCTGGTCGGCGATGCCGCGGATGACTTCCAGCACCTTGCCGATCCGACCGCTGTCGCCCTCCAGCCGGCGAATGACCTCGGCAGTGCTGGCGATTGCGCTGCTCATGTCGGTGATGCTGGCGATGGTGCCGCGCATCACCGCCTCGCCCTGTTGCGCGGCGTGATCGGCGGCATCGGCGGCCTGCGCCGCTTCGGCGGCATGGCGCGAGACTTCCTGGGCAGTTGCCGACATCTCATGCACGGCAGTGGCGACCTGATCGGTGCGCGAGAACTGCTCGCGGGCGCCATCGGCCATCAGCCTGGCGATGGCGTTCAGTTCGCCGCTGGCGCTGTCCAGATTGGAGGTGCTCTGCTGTAGGCGGGTGAAGGTATCGGCGAGAAAATCGCGCAGCACGTTGGCGGCAACCGCGAGTCGGCCGAGTTCGTCGGCGCGGCTGGCGTCCACCCGCTCGGCGAACTTGCCCTGGCTGAGACGCGCGATGTGCTCGATCAGCGTGCGGATCGGCTCGATGATGCGTCGATTGACCAGCCACAGGCTGAGTAGCGCCACCACCACGCCGGCCAGGATCATGATGACCGGGCCGAGCAGCGCGGTGGCTTCGGCATCGGCCTGTATCGCCTCCGAACGCTGCCGGGCGGCCGCATGCAGCTGCTTGACCAGTTCGCTGAGCTGGGCGCTGGTGGCACGGTCGATCCCGGCCACCGCAGCATCACCGGCAAGCGGGTCGCTGCCGGCGGCGATAAAGGCGTCCAGGCCCTTGCGGTAGGCGCCGCCCAGCGTTCGATGCTCGTTGCGCAGGCGCTCGATCTGTCCGGCCAGCGCCGGTTCGTCGGCACTCAGCACGAGCAGCTCGCCAAGAACCTTCTGCACCTTGGCTTCCTGTGCCTCGAACTGGCTCCAGTAGCGGTTGCGATTTTCGAGCTGCTTGCCGCGCAGCAGTACGTTCTTCCATTCCTGCACCTGTACCTTGAACTCGAGGTTGGCCTCGTCGATCAGTTGCAGCTCAGCCAGGGGCCCGTCGAGCAGCGTCTGGAATTGGTCGATATCGCTGCTGAGCATGCGGATGCAGCCGAGGGCGATGAGGAGCGTCAGCAGCAGGCTGCCGCCGATCAGCGCGAGGATCTGCGCGCGCAGGGACTTCTGGAGCATGGGCAAGGTCTCGTCGTTTGAGAAACGTCAATGAGCATCCCTGCCGTTGTCCAGCACATCGGTCGAGTGACGTGTTTCTTGAGCTAGACGATGCGCAGATGGTTGTCCCAGAGCCCTGCCGGCATCTGCAGCGGCGTACTGGTGAAACGCTCGCCGCGGCAGTCGAACAGGCGGCAGCGGCCCTGTCCGGAGCTGACCACGAAGCCCTCGGCGACTGCCGCGACGCCGGCGCAATCGGGCAGGTGAGCCTCCTGGCGCAGCGCGGCACTGTCCAGGTCCCAGATGAACACCTTGTTGCCGCGTGGCGCGGTGACGGCCAGCAGCCGCAGCTCGTCGTGGATGGCCAGACTGGCGGTGTACTGGTTCATGATCTGCCGCTGCGCCTCGCCCAGCGGGAAGTGCTGGAAGGGCTGCCCGGGCCGCTTGATCGCCAGCAGCGGCACGCGGTCCATCGGGTCGCCTTCGTACTGCTGGCCGCTGACGACCGTGCCGTCGGCGGCGACGGCGAGGTGGCGCACGCTGTTCATGCGCTCCGGCAGTTGTTCCTTGCTGACCAGGCTGCCGTCGCGACGCAGCAGCACCAGGCTCGGCTCCATGGCGTCGAGATTCATCATCTCGCGGCTGTCGGCCTCGGTGCGGATGCCGCCGTTGGCGATCACCAGGGTTTCGTGATCCGGCATCCACAGCAGCTGGTGGGGGCCGATGCCATGGGTCGCGTGCTCGCCGACGCGCACCAGCTCTCGGCCTTGCAGGCGGTAGACACCAAGCACGCCACGGCCGGCGTCGCGGGTGTCGTTCTCGGTGGTGTAGAACCATTCGCCATCGCGGTGGAACACGCCGTGGCCGTAGAAGTGCCGGTTGGGTGGCGACGCCAGCACCTGCAGCAGGCGTCCGTCACGCGAATCGATCAGGTAACTCTCGCGGCTAGGGCGCCGACCAACGAACACCGCCAGCGGCAGGTAGGGATGCGGATACACGTCATGGCAGCGCTCGGCGACCGGGGTGGCGAACACCTGGCTCCCGTCGAGCCGATAGCCGACGGCATAGTGTCGCCCCTGCTGATCGTTGCGTGCGGAGAGCAGCACCGGCTGCCCGCCATGACGGCTCAGGCTCCAGCCCGCGATGCCACTTGCCGCGAGCACGGCGCCACCCAGACCGAGCAGGGTTCGACGTTTCATCTCAGTCCCCGTCGTGAGCGTTGAAGCCGATCTGCACGCCGAGGGCGCGGGCCAGCTCCTGCTGGTGCAGGCGATGCAGACGGTCGATGCCTTGGTAGAGCGCATCCAGTTCGCTGCGGCCCTGTTCGTCCGCCAGCTGCACGCCGAATGGTTGCGTCAGCCCGCCCAGGTGCTGCAGCAGCTGGGCGTAAGCGGCGTCGATGCGCTGGGCCAGGTCCGCCTGCTCGGCAGGCAGTAGCGAACGCAGGCCGTTGTTGTCGGCGCCTAGCCAGAGGCTTTCGGCACCCTTGACCGCTGCGGCGATGCTGGCCAGCGTGGTGTCGCTGCGCCAGCCCTCGGCCTGGTAAGGCTGCGGATGGCCCTTGGTCTGTCGACCGAGCGGGGCGCCGAGCTTCTTCTTCAGGCCATCGAGGGCGGTGACCTGGACTCGCAGCAGCTCGGCGATCGCCTCGCTTGGCTCGGCATAGCGCTCGTTGGGGAAGCTGCGCAGCTGGTCGGCCATGCCGTCCTTGTCTTCCCACTGCTGCAGCACGCCGGCGGCAAGCTGCTGCTGGTGTTCACCGATGGATGTCAGCAGCGGGCAGTAGCGGGCCTTGGTTGCGCTGTCGCCGAGATCGATCGTCTTGTCGAAGAGAACGTACTCGTAGGCGCTGAGACCCTGTACGACGACGCTGGCACCGTCCAGATCGGCCTGCGTGAGGTTGGGCTTGGCCCCGAGCAGGGCCGTGACCTGACGCGCGACCAGGTTTTTCTTGTCCGGCCAGAACTGCACCTGCCAGGCTAGGTTGCCTTCGCCCATCGGGCCTATCAGCAAGGGTTGCAGGCCGGCCCAGGCCGTCTGCGCATGGACGAAGGCTTCGCGCGCCTCTTCGAGGGTCTGGTTGTCGGCGCAGTAGGCGATGGCGCTGGCCGCCAGGCGACGGTCGGTTTCGGCCCAGTGGGTGTAGGCGGGCAGCAGGACGCCATCGGTCAGCGCCTTGCTGGTTTCGGCCTGCGGATCGGCAGGCGTGCAGGCGCTCAGCAGCAGGGCTGTCAACAGACCGCCGCTGGCCATGCGCAGGGTGTTGGAACGAATCATGGTGTCCTCGTCGGCATTGCCGGTTTGCAGCGCTCTCGCGCCGGGAAAGCATGGATACATGGGTTCACTCAGAGCGACTCGAGGAAGCTCAGCAGTGCGTTGCGTTCGTCCTGATCGAAGCCCAGCACGATCTGGCGCGATCGCTCCGCTTCGCCGCCGTGCCAGAGAATGGCTTCGAGCAGGTTGCGGGCGCGCCCGTCATGCAGGAACTGGGTATGTCCACTGACCGTCTTGGTCAGGCCGATGCCCCACAGCGGTGGGGTGCGCCACTCGCGGCCGCTGGCCTCGAACTCGGGGCGGTGGTCGGCCAGGCCTTCGCCCATGTCGTGCAGCAGCAGGTCGGTATAGGGGCGGATCACCTGATTGGCCAGCTCGGGCTCCGCGGCATCGGCGGCGGTGGTGAACTGTGGTACGTGGCAGCCGTGGCAGCCGGCGCGGTGAAACAGTGTCTTGCCGGCCAGTACCTGCGGATCACCAACGTTGCGCCGTGCCGGTACGCCGAGGTTGCGCGTGTAGAACAGCACCTGGGCGAGGATGTTGTCGCTTACCTCAGGCTCGCCGCCGTTGGGCATCGCCCGGCATTCGACCTGCCGCTCGGTGCAGCTGCTGCCGCTGAACAGGCTGGTGGACAGTCCCATGTCGTTGAAGAAGGCGTCGGCGTTCTGCTGGTTGAGGCTCGGCTGGCCGGCCTTCCAGCCGAAACGGCCGATGACGGTCTGCCGGCTGGTCTGGTCGAACACTCGATTGGGTCGGCCGGAAATGCCGTCGCCATTGCGATCGTCGGGGTCGGCATTGGCCAGCAGCGCTTCCTCTGGGATGGCTTCCAGCAGCCCGAGGCCGATCATCGGCGGTGCGATGCGCGGCGACATCAGGGTGTCGGGGTGCATGTCGCCGTACCCCAGCTCGCTCAGTTCGATCTCCGGTTTACGGAGCTCGACTTCGCTGCCATCGGCGAAACGCACGCGCTCGGTGGAGTAACGCAGGCGCACCTTGCCCTCCGGCGCGACGCCGGGAATCGCCATGTCCTGCAGCTGGCCGCCATAGCTCGGCTCCGGTGCGATGCCGCGCTCGCGGACGACTTCGGCGTGTTCCGGGCCGGCCGGAATGGACAGACGTACCAGCATCGAGACGGCGCTGGCGGCATCGGCTGCCGGCGGATGCCCGCGCCCGTCCTTGATGTGACAGTTCTGGCAGGCGTTGGTGTTGAACAGCGGGCCGAGACCGTCGCGTGCGGTAGTGGACGCGGGGGCGATGACCCAGGGATTGCGGAAGAAGCTGTTGCCGACGCTGAAGTCGAGTCGGCGCATCGGTGCCAGGTTGGCCGATGGCATGGAGAACGCGTTCTGGTCGAACTTCATCACCGTGGCGTTACCGCCCGAGAGGGCTTCGCCGGGCTCGGCCTGCTCGAAGCGCGGGGTTTCGTCGTTGCCGCAGGCAGCCAGAAACACGGCCAGCAGCGGGAAGAAGCGGCGAAACGACGGGCGCATCGGGGATACCTGCGGAGCGTTGGATTAAGCCGCGCAATCTTAGCAGCCTAATCGAAATGGAATAAGAGGGATTTGCATTTGAGGATGCGGCGGATTGCAGGCTCCGCCGCCGGTTGTTCGCCGAACGGAGACACGGGCGCCAGCGCGCGGCGCCCGTGCCGCTCCCGATCAGAATTCGTGATCGGCGGTGTCCGGGTTGAGGTCGCTGATGCCGAGGGCAGCAGCAGCCTGTTCGATGGACGCGGTCTGCTTGACCAGCGCGGCGATCGCGTTGCGCACCTTTTCCTGGCCTTCGGCATTGTCGGCGGCGATCAGCTGGTCGAAGGCTTCGCCGTTGTTGGCGCTTTCCACCAGCACCTGCAGCTTGGCTTCGGTGCTTTCCAGGTCGGTCTTCAGCGTGCTGTCCACCTCCGGGCTCACGCCCTGGACCAGCGAGGCCAGGCTCGGACCGGTCAGGGTGCTGCCGTCGACGCGCTTGTACTCGCCCAGATAGACGTTGCGGATGCCGCGGGCATTGTAGAAGTGCGAGTTGTGGGTGTTGTCGCTGAAGCAGTCGTGCTCGTCTTCGGTGGAATTGGCCTCCAGGGCGACCTTCATGCGCTCGCCGGCCAGTTCGCCGAGCGACAGGCTGCCCATGCCGAACAGCATCTTGCGCAGGCCGTTCTCCGCCGATTCGGCTTCCAGGCTGGCGCGATAGTTCTCGGCGCCCGGCTGCCACTGCTCGACCATCTCCTGCAGATCGCTGACCAGCAGGTCGGTGGCCACCTTCAGATAGGTACGGCGACGGTCACAATTGCCGCCGGTGCAGCCCTCGCCTTCGACGTAGTCGGTGTACGGCCGCTCGCCCGCACCGGGACCGGTGCCGTTGAGGTCCTGGCCCCAGAGAAGGAACTCGATGGCGTGGTAGCCGGTGGCAACGTTGGCCTCGGAGCCGGCCAGCTCGTTGAGGCTGGTCAGCAGCTCCGCGGTGATCTCGCTGGTGTCGATCTTGTCTTCGCCGACCTGCAGCTCGGTGTTGGCGATGATGTTGGCATTGGCGCCCGGGTTGCCCAGCGCATGCTGGTAGTCGCCTTCGACGTAATCGATCAGGCCTTCGTCCAGCGGCCAGGCGTTGAGCTGGCCCTCCCACTCGTCCACCACCGGGTTGCCGAAGCGGAACACCTCGGTCTGCATGTAGGGCACGCGGGCGGCCAGCCAGGCCTGGCGAGCGGCCTGCAGGGTTTCTTCGCTGGGGTTGGCGAGCAGGGCGTCGATGGCCTGCTGGAGCTGCACTGCGGTGGCATGGGCATCGCTGAACACGGCCAGCGCCAGGTCGGCATAGTGGCTGACCACAGCCTTGGCGGCCTTCTCGTCAGGCTTCTGCGCTTGCTCGGCCGGCACGCTTTCGGTCGTGCTCTGCGGGGCCGCGGTCTGGTTCGTGGGCGTCTTGTCTTCACCGCAACCGGCGAGGGAGATGGCCACGGCGAGAAGGCTGGCGGTTGCCCAGATGGGGGTGCGTAGCATGTGCGGGTTCCTTTGCGTGCGAGTGAACGAAGCCGAGGACTGCTCGGAAGCGGTCAATAATGCGAAAGATTTTCATTTTGTGCAAAGCCAATGCGTGCGCCGGCTCTCTATCGCGTTACGCAGCTGCCGATAGAATGCTGGCGTTCTGGAATTGCCTGGAGAAAGGGATGAGCTTGAGTATGGTGGTTGTGCTGGTGGTGCTGTTCCTCGTCGCCGCCTATGGGGTGATCCTCTACAACGGTCTGGTGCGTCTGAAGCATGGCGTCGGCAAGGCCTGGGCGAACATCGACGTGCTGTTGCGCCAGCGCCATGAAGAACTGCCCAAACTGGTGGAGACCTGCCGCCAGTACATGCAGCACGAGCGCAACACGCTGGAGCAGGTGATCAGTGCCCGCAACGCGGTTTCCAGTGCGCGCGAGCTGGGCGATGTCGGCGCGCTGGGGCAGGCCGAGACCGGACTGCGGGCCGGGCTTGGGCGGCTCTTCGCGCTGGCCGAGAACTATCCCGAGCTCAAGGCCAACGACAGCTTTCGGCATCTGCAGCAGCGTATCAGCGGCCTGGAGAGCGGCATCGCCGATCGCCGCGAGCTGTACAACGAGGCCGTGAACCTGAACAACGTGCGCATCGAGCAATTTCCCGATGTCGTCCTTGCCCGTGCATTCGGTTTCAAGGAGGCGGCGCTGCTGCAGTTCAGCGAGGCGGAGAAGGCCGACGTGAACCTCAAGGCGCTGTTTGGCTGAGATGGATCCCGGTCAGCTGTTCACTTACGTCCTGGCTGCAGCCCTTTGCGTCGGCGGCGCATGGATATGCATCGATCGCTGGTCGCGTGCGCGCCATCTGCTGGACACCCCGACATCGCGCATTCGGTCAGCGGCCCAAGGCTATGTCGAGCTGGTCGGCGTGCTGCGCGAGCTGGCGGTGCCACAGCCAGTGGCGCCGCTGACCGGCGAGCCTTGTCTGTGGTGGCGTTACCGTATCGAGGAGTACCGCTCCAATGGCAAGCGCAGCAGCTGGAACGTGGTGGAGCGCGGCACCAGTGAAGCCTGGCTGCGTCTGGCCGACGCCACCGGCGAATGCCTGATCGATCCGCGCGGCGCGGACGTCCATCCAGCCTTTCGCCGGGTCTGGACCGGCGATCTGCGCCACCCTCGTGGCGTTGCGCCGAGCGGCTGGCTGGGTCTGTTCAGCAGTGGCAAACGCTACCGCTATACCGAAGAGCGGCTGCACGAAGGCGAGCCGCTTTACGCCATCGGCGATTTCCGCACCCGTGGTGGCGGTCGGCACGGGCTGGATCTGCCCGCCGCCAAGCGCGAGGTGATTCGCGAGTGGAAGGGTGATTTCGCCGGTCTGCTGCAGCGTTTCGACAGCAACGCCGACGGCCAGTTGGACGAGCAGGAATGGAGCCGTGTGCGCCTGGCGGCGCGGCTCGAGGCCGAAGACCGGCATCGCCAGCAGAGCACGGCGCCGGCGTTGCATCACCTGGCGCGGCCGGCGGAGGCACTGCCTTTCGTGCTGTCCAGCCATGGCGAGGACGTGCTGGCGCGACGCTTCCACTGGCAGGCGGCGGGCGGCGCGCTGATGTGTCTGGCAGGTGCGCTGTGGCTGGCGTTGCAGCTGGGGGTGACGGCCTGGTAGGGCCGCTCAGCGCTTGCGCTTGTCGGCAATCCAGATGGTATGTCGGGTGCCGCGGTTGCCATGGGCGTACACCTGCACCTCCTCGGCCTTGAAGCCGGCTCTGGCGAGCTTCTCGGAAAAGGCCCGGTCAGCGCTGGCCGACCACACCGCCAGTACGCCGCCCGGCCGCAAGGCGCGGGCGCAGGCATCGAGGCCATCCAGCGAATAGAGCCAGCTGTTGCGCTTCTGCGTCAGGCCCTCGGGGCCGTTGTCGACATCCAGCATGATCGCATCGAAGCCCTCTGGCTGAGCCCGGAGCAGTTCGGCTACATCCTGGTTCAGTACCCGGGTGCGAGCATCGCGCAGCGGATGGCCGGACTTCTCGCCGAGCGCGCCGCGGTTCCATTCGATGACCCCGGGCACCAGCTCGGCGACCAGTACCTCGGCGTCCGCGCCCAGCTGGCGCAGGGTCGAGGCGAGGGTAAAGCCCATCCCCAGCCCGCCGATCAGTACTCGAACCTGCGCTCGGCTGGCGATCCGTTTGCAGGGGATTTCCGCCAGCGCGTCTTCCGAGCCGTGCGTGCGAGTGTTCATCAGCTGGTTGCCGTTGCCACCCTGGATCTTGATGACGAAATCGTCGCCATATTCGAACAGACACAAGGCGCCCCCGGCGGGAATGGCGGCGGTATCCAGCAGTACGAAGCGTTTCATGGGCGGCTCGTCGTCGGCCGCGATGGGCCAGAAGGGCGCCGAGTGTGGCGCAAGTCGCTGGCGCTGGCCAGCGCTTGGGCGCTGCATGCCAAAGTGGCCGCGCGACTAGCGCAGCTCGGAGTTGCCCGCTCGGTCGAAGGGCGCCGACTGGCGCAGCAGCAGGTCGAGATCCCGCGCCGGCAGGGGCTTGCTGTAGTAGTAGCCCTGGCCTTCCTGACAGCCCTCGGCGATCAGGTAGGCTTCCTGCTCAGGAGTTTCGACGCCTTCCGCGATCACGGTCATGCCGAGGCTTTTGCCCAGCTGGATGATCGCCCGGACGATGGTTGCGCCCTCGTCCTGACCGATGTCCTGCACGAAGCTCTTGTCGATCTTGATCTTGTCCAGTGGCAGGCTTTTCAGATAGCTCAGCGAGGAATAGCCGGTGCCGAAGTCGTCGATGGCGATCAGCGCGCCGGAGCGTCGCAGGCTGTGCAGGTTGTGCGCCGCCGCGTCGATATCTTCCATCAGGCCAGTCTCGGTGACCTCCAGTTCGAGGGTCTCGGCGGGCAACTGATGGGCCTGCAGCAGCTCGCCGATCATGGCTGGCAGCTGCGGATGACGCAGCTGCACGGTGGACAGGTTCACCGCCACACGCAGCCCGGTATGCCCCTCG
Source organism: Stutzerimonas stutzeri (assembly GCF_000219605.1). Classification (NCBI taxonomy): domain Bacteria; kingdom Pseudomonadati; phylum Pseudomonadota; class Gammaproteobacteria; order Pseudomonadales; family Pseudomonadaceae; genus Stutzerimonas; species Stutzerimonas stutzeri. The sequence continues at coordinate 3,397,214 of NC_015740.1, read as the reverse complement.
GCGTGCCACTGGCGCAGCTGGCTGCAGGCCTGGTCGAGCACCCACTTGCCGATTTCGATGATGCTGCCGTTCTGCTCGGCCAGAGGTATGAACAGGTCCGGCGGTACCAGCTTGCCCTGCGGATGCTTCCAGCGAATCAGCGCCTCGACTCCGGTGATGCGGTTCTGCCGGTAGTCGACCTGCGGCTGGTAGACCAGGTGGAACTCGTTGCGCTTGAGGGCTTCGCTGAGATCCTTCTCCAGCTCCCGCCGCGCGCGCATCTGGCTGTCGATGCTGGCGACGTAGAACTGATAGCGGTTGCGTGAGCGGCTCTTGGCCAGCGTCATGGTCTGCTCGGCCTTTTGCAGCAGCTTCTCGGTATTGTCACCATCCTCGGGGTACAGCGTGATGCCGATGGTGGCGCGCAGACGAATCGGGTGGCCGTCCAGGTCGATCGGATTATCCAGGTCGTCGAGCACGGCCTGGGCCAGTTCGGCAGCCTCATAGGGTTGTTCGATGCCGCTGAGCACCAACACGAACTGGTCACCGCCCAGCCGCGCCAGTGCACCCAGGCGACCCGCCGATTCGCGCAGGCGATCCGCCAACCCCTTGAGCAGGCAGTCGCCTGCCTGGTAGCTGTACTGCTCGTTGATGCCCTTGAAGTCGTCGAGCCCCAGGCAGAGTACGGCGACCCGTCGTTGCAGGCGGCGCGCCTCGTCGAGGATATGGTCCAGCTGGCTTTGCAGCTGTTGCCGGTTAGGCAGGCCGGTCAGGGAGTCGTACTGGGTCATGCGATGCAGGCTGCTCTCGGCTTCCTGGCGCAGGTGCATGTTGTGTTCGATGGAGGCCAGCAGGCCGTTGGCGGTTTCCACCCAGAGGCCCAGCTCGTTGCGCTCATGTCCTCGGATCATCGGCAGTTTGTGCTCGCCGGGGCGGTCCGGATTGATCTGTGCCAGGTGCTCGATGAGCTTGGTCAGCGGGCGGGTCAGCAGCCACTGGTAGATCAGGAAGAGCACCAGCCCCAGGGTGAGGGCGCGCAGAATGCCGACGATGAAGATGACGATGGAGTCGTTGACGAATTCCTGGCCGTACTGGGCCGTGTCCAGGGTGATCCGCAGTTCGCCGTAATACTCGTTGTAGGGCGGCTTGCCGATCAGCGGAATGGAGAACTGGCGATCCTGGTGAAGGATCGGGTCGGTCAGCCAGCGGGTCGGCAGGCTGATGGGCGGGCGGATCTTCAGTGCCAGCATGCCTTCGTCCGGGTGGCCGATCGAGGCCATGCGAATCGATTCGTGCTGGAACAGGCCTTCCATCACCTGCGCGCCCATTTCCCGATCCAGGCTGTAGATGGCCTGGGTGGAAGGATCGCGCGTCATGCGCAGGATGCGCTGGGCATCGGCCTCGATCAGCTGGCGCGTCTTGTAGGCGCCGAAGATGATCTGCGCGCAGCTGAGCACCAGCCCTACCGCCAGCGCCGATAGCAGGACTACACGCAGGAGCTTCCGTGACAGGCTATTGCGCATTTCCAGCTTCAAATGAAGGTCCTTTTCCGTGCCGACGCGCGGTTGCGGAAGTATTGATAGTCATTCTGCAATCGTCAAAGAGGCAATTTACACCGGTAAGTCAGCAGCGGCGACTGTGCAGGCAGTGCCTTGCGTGATGCAAGCGCGGCCCGTCATCCGAAGGAAACATTGCATAACGGGCGCGCATGCAGTAGCGCTACGGCGTCCTGCCCTGCATCTTTATAGCGGCAGGCCGTGCCCGAGCCTTAAATGAAAATGCCCGCATGAGCGCGGGCATTTTGATTCACTGCTGGGGCTTGGGCTTAGCCTGCGAAGTTCTTCGCGACGAAGTCCCAGTTCACCAGGTTCCAGAACGCTTCGACAAACTTCGGACGGGCGTTGCGGTAGTCGATGTAGTAGGCGTGCTCCCAGACATCGCAGGTCAGCAGCGGCTTGTCGCCTGCGGTCATCGGGTTGCCGGCACCGATGGTGCTGGCCAGACCCAGGCTGCCGTCGGACTTCTTGACCAGCCAGGCCCAGCCGGAGCCGAAGGTGCCGATGGCGGTCTTGGTGAACTCTTCCTTGAACTTGTCGAACGAGCCGAAGGAGGCGTTGATGGCATCAGCCAGGGCGCCGGTCGGCTGGCCACCGGCGTTCGGCGCGAGGCAGTTCCAGAAGAAGGTGTGGTTCCAGACCTGGGCGGCGTTGTTGAAGATGCCACCGGAAGAGGTCTTGATGATGGATTCCAGATCCTTGCCTTCGAACTCGGTGCCCGGGATCAGGTTGTTCAGATTGGTCACGTAGGCAGCGTGGTGCTTGTCGTGATGGTAGTCGAGCGTCTCGGCGGACATGTGCGGCTCGAGGGCGTTCTTTTCGTAAGGCAGCGGCGGCAATTCGAAAGCCATGATGTATCTCCTACTCAGGTGTCGAGGATTGATGCGGCCAGCTCGGAGGGACGTGCGGGGTTTGCCGGCGTTGCCGGTGAGCAGGCGATGCATCGCGTCCTGCTCTTACCTCTGTCGTTCCCTTCGCTCGCTACATGCTTGCGCAATCTCTGGCCGTTCACGGTCGGCCGAACAGACAGACTGAAGCCTTCCGCTCCATGTCTGCGAGCCAGCGATCATAGCACCCGACCTGCGGCAAAACCACGCGGCAACTGTATGGACTATTGGTTCCAGAGCGGTTGCGGCGCGGCGCCTCGGTTGCGGACGATCGGCTGTGCCTTGCGTGGACCGCAGGGCAGACGATGGCGTTCCTTGGTCAGTGCAAAAAATGGACGTGGCAGGGCGCCGCAGCGTACCGCCAGTTCAGCCGGCGAATGCGAGTTGCGCGGCGATGGCGAACATCATGGCGGCCACGCCGAGGTCGATCAGGCGCCAGGTCAGCGGGCGGGCAAGCCAAGGCGCCAGCCAGGCACCGCCCAGGGCCAGTGTCATAAACCAGAGGGTCGACGCGCTGGCCGCGCCGAGCGTGTAAGCGCCCGGTTCCGGTTGCTGCGCGCCGAGCGTGCCGATCAGCACCACGGTATCCAGATAGACATGTGGGTTGAGCAGCGTCACCGCCAGCGCTGCCAACAGCACGGCGCGCAGGGGGCGAGGCTGTGCATCTTCGCTGCGCAGGCTCTGCGGTCTGGCCGCGCGGCGCAGGGCCAGCGTGCCGTACCAGAGCAGAAAAACCACGCCGCCCCAGCGGGTGGTCTCCAGCAGCAGCGGGCTGCTCGCCAGCAGTGCGGCCAGCCCGAACACTCCGAGGCTGACCAACAGGACATCGCAGACGATGCACAGCGCTGCTACCGGCAGGTGGTGTTCGCGGCGCAGGCTCTGGGCGAGCACGAAGGCGTTCTGGGCGCCGATCGCCATGATCAGCCCCGCCGCCACCAGAAGTCCGTTGATATAGCTCTGCCAGATCGCATTCATGCCGCACGCCTCGTTCGTTTTCTGCTGGCGAGTCTGGGCATCGGCAAGCTATAAGAGAAACCAATTATGCTCAGGTGGCATTAGGAAAACTGATGTTCGATTACAAATTGCTGGCTGCGCTGGCGGCGGTCGTGGAACAGGCGGGTTTCGAGCGTGCCGCCCAGGCATTGGGGCTGTCGCAGTCGGCAATATCGCAGCGGATCAAGCTACTCGAGGCACGCGTCGGTCAGCCGGTATTGCTGCGTGACACGCCGCCCAGGCCCACCGAACTGGGCCAGCGCCTGCTCAACCATGTGCAGCAGGTACGGCTGCTCGAACGCGACTTGCAGGGACAGGTCCCGGCGCTGGATGAAAACCGCCTGCCGGAACGCCTGCGTATCGCCCTCAATGCCGACACGCTGGCGACCTGGTGGGCGGGTGCAGTGGCGCCGTTCTGCGCCGAGCACCGGGTGCTGCTCGATCACGTCGTGGAAGATCAGGCGGTCGGGCTCAAGCGCATGCGCGCAGGGGAGGTTGCGGCCTGCGTCTGCGCTGCGGAGCGACCGGTGGCGGGCGCGCGCAGCCAGTTTCTCGGGGCGATGCGTTATCGCGCCCTGGCCAGCCCGGCGTTCATCGAGCGACATTTCCAGCGGGGCGCGCGTGCGGCGGACCTGGGGCGTGTTCCTGCCGTGGTGTTCGGCCCGGACGACCAGCTGCAGCATCGCTACATGGCGGCGGTCGGCGGCGGGGAGATCCTCCTTCACCACCTGTGCCCATCGTCAGAAGGCTTTGTGCGCCTGTTACGAAGCGGGCTCGGCTGGGGTCTGGCACCGGAGCTTCAGATGCGTGGCGAACTTGCGCGTGGTGAGCTGGTCGATGTGCTGTCCGGGCCGCCGATCGACGTGCCGCTGTACTGGCACCACTGGCGTAACGGCGGACAGCTGCTCGACGAGCTGACTCGGCATCTGGTGCGCTGCGCCAGCGACTGGTTGCTGGTCGAGTGATGGTCTGGCTCAGGCGAGCACTCGCTGGCCTCGATAGATGCGCACGCTGCCGCCGCTGCTGGCCGCGTGGGATACCGGCGGCGGAGCGGGCGGTAGCTGGTCGCTGAAGACGGCGAGCTGGCGCCCGAGTTCGCGCGTCAGTTCATCGTTCGAACGCATGCAGCCGGCAAGCATGGCGGTCACGGCGTCCGGCTGGTTGAGGTGGATGTCCAGTTGCTGTTCGTCGCGAAGTCTGCGACGCAGGCTGCGCATGCAGTCGATCACTGCCTTGTTCAGCTCCATGCTGTGTTCCTCGTGATTGCCCTAAGGCCCGACATCCCTGTCAGAAGTGTCTATCCGCTGGCACGGGTGATGGAGCAAGCGGCGTACCAATTTGCTGGCTGCGTCTCATCAGGAATGTGACGGGCAAGCGAAACGCCCGGCTGGCGAGGCGTGCAGACTGTCGAGCCATCGCCGAATCAGTCCCGGCAGCTGTCGGCGATCGATCCGGTGCTGGCTTTCACTGCACCGTGATGCGCGTCAGCGCCCTCGCGATGCTCTACCTCGGTGCATCCAGGGCGGCAGACGCGAGTCGCTGATGGCCGCGCCCCGAACCGTTTATACTGCGCGCTGTTTTTCGCACCGCGCCATCGAAGGTAACCCATGCGCAACGATGCTCACGACGAACTGGACAACATCCCCAGCCTGACCGCAGGCCGTGACCGTGTGGAGCCCTACCCGGCGCCGGATCTGGAGCCGATTCGCAAGGGCTCGGGCGATTACACCGACGACACCCGTCCGCGGCAGAAGCGCCGCCCGGCCAGCGGTGGCAAGGCGAGCACGGCGCCGCTGTGGGTCGTGGTGCTGGCTCTGCTGATCAGCCTCGGCGCCCTGGGCTGGTGGAGCTATCAGAAGATCGCGATGCTGGAGATGCAGCTGGTCGCCACGCAGGAAAGCTTCGCGCGGATCAGCGAGGACGCCGCCGGAAGGCTGCAGGACATTTCCGGCAAGGTGGTGGCGACCGAGTCCAACGTCACCACCGAGAGCGAGGCGGTGAAACTGCGGATCAAGCAGCTCGAGCAGCAGGCCATCGACCTTGCTCGCCAACAGCAGGCCTTTGCCACCGAGCAGCAGAGCCTGGCCGGCCGGCAAGGCAATCAGGATCAGCGCATGGAAGAGCAGGGCAAGCGCCTGGAGCGGCTGGGGGCCGACGTGCAGAGCCAGCAGGGCACCACCGCATCGCTGGCCGAGACGGTCAAGACCCTCGGTAGCGAGCAGGCCACGCTGAAGTCTGCGCTGGACGAGCAGGCCAAGCTGGCCGGACGGATCGACAGCCTGAGCAAGGACGTGGCGGTGCTCAAGCAGGGTGGTAACCAGAGTCAGGCGATCAGCCGTCTGGAGCAGGACATCCTGGTGCTGCGCAGCGAACTGGAAAACCGTCCGGCGCCTGCCAACAATACCAATACCGCCGAATTCGATTCCTTCCGCGCCCAGGTCACCCGCACCATCAACGCCATGCAGGGGCAGATTGCCAACCTGCAAGGGCAGATCGACGGGCGCTGAGTTCGCCGCGCTCGGCCGCCGCGCGCATTCGCGGCGGCGGCCTTTGAGCGTCTCCCTCTACAGATCCAAGGCCAGCGACAGTCCGAGCCCGTGGTCGCGGTTGTCGTTTCCGCGGTAATGGTAATTGGCACGCAGCGCCAGGCCGGGCGTCAGACGGTGCGTCAGGCCGACGCTGAAACGTGTCTGGTCGCCGGTCGGCACCGCTCCGGGCAGTTCGAAACTGTTGCCCGGCACGCTGTTCAAGGACATGCGCAAGTCGCGGCGGTCCTCATCCTCGCGTTCCACCTCCCGTGCCACCTCGCCGAACAGCCGCGTGCGTTCGGTCAGGGCATAGTCGCCGAACAGGCCGAGCGACAGGCGTAGCGAGTCCAGCTCCTGATCGTCATAGCTCAGGGCAGTGGAGCGGGCGCCTTTCTCGCTGTATCCGTCGACGTCCACTTTCTGGTAGCTGGCACCGATGAACGGCCCGAACTGCAGGCGATCGCCCGGCTGCATCAGGTTGAAGCCGGTCTTCACCGCGGCGCCCCAGAGGGTTCCCTCAGTGTCGCCCTTTTCCGTGCGCTCGGTGATGCCGAGGGCGAAGGTGCGCTTCAGGTCGTGGTAGTCCAGGTAGCCTGCGCTGAGGCTGAAGTCAGCGAACAGGCGCTGATACTCGTAACGGGCGAACGCCGTGGCCAGATAGCTGCGCATGTCGTAGTCGGAGTCGTTTCGACCCAGCTCCAGCGAGTTTTCCGCCAGCCCGAGGCTGACGCCGGCCAGCCAGGCTTCGCTCAGTCGATGGGTAACACCCAGCGACAGGCTCAGACCATGTCCGTCTCCACCACCGTAACCGTCGTACTCAGGTCGGTTGTAACCGCCCTGAACGAAGGTGCGCCATGCGCCGACCGGTTGCCAATCGCTACGCAGAGCGGCCAGCTCGGTATCCAGCTGCTGCAGGTGGGCGCGCAATGCGGAGCGGCCCATCTCCGGCAGCAGCGAGACTTCCCAGGGCGCGGACAGGATTGAATAGAGGTAGTCGGCGCTGATCTGGTGAACCGCGGTGGTTGGATGCACGGCGTCGTTGAACAGCAGGCGGCTTGGGTCCGGCGCGCTGCCGCCGAGGCTGTAAACCGGATCTGCCTGGCAGTTGCCGGCCGATGCGTCGAAACACACTGCGGTCTGCGCCACGTTGGGGTCGAAGCCGAACGCCGCCAGATCAGCGCGCACCTCGGCGAGCAGCAGGCGATTGTTCACCAGTACGTAGTTGCCGCCCTGGGCTTGCAGTTGGCTGGCCAGCTCGGCATTGAACTGGTCGCTCAGGAAGTTGAACGTCGCAGCCTGCCCGGTGAAGGCGCCCAACGGCGTGGTACCGACGTCGGGCAGATCGGAAACGATGATGTAGCGCGCTCCTGCTGCCTGCAGGGCGCCGACGCCAGCCACCAGATTGCTCGCGGCTTGGGCCATGGTCACCGGGTTGGTGTTGAGCTGGAAGATGTCGTTGCCGCCACCGTTCAGGTAATACAGGGCATTGCTGTCGACTCGCGGATTTTCCCGCAGATAACCGGGTCGGGTACGGCTAAGGCCGCCTACCTCGACGATGGAGTCGCCGTTTATCGAGTCGAGTATTTGATCGGTACGGTAACCGCCCACTGCATAGTTGGTCCCGTCGGGGTTGCCAGTCAGCAGCGCCGGCAGCAGCGGTGTGGATGGCAGGGACTGCAGACCCAGCATGCCGGCCAGTCGTTGGGTGCCGACCTCGCCGATGTATTCGCCCGGTCCGTAGGTGGGGCCGGTGCGGTTGGTGAAGCGCAACCCCCCGGTGGGGTTGCCGCCGAGCGTCGGGCTTTGTAGATCCGGAAAGTTGCCCGCATCGCTCAGCGAGTCGCCGAATACGATGAACTGGCTGAACGGCCCGCTATCGGCAGTAGCGACGCTGGACACGCAGGTGAGCAGAACGGCTGCCGCAAGCGGCTTGAGAGCGCTTTGCACGGGGGTATCTCCTTATTGTTCTTTTTGTGGATACGTCGACTCGCAGACGGGGCGGGCGACCCGGTCACGCTACTGGCTGGTGTCCGTGCCGATAAGCGCTCAAAAGGGCGATTGTTCCTCAGTGGCGCTACCTCTAAGGAAGTAATGGCTGTTTGCAATCAATTCATTGTCCTGGCTCAAGGGAATGCTGGGGTCAACTGGCTACCATCGGCTCCGCTTGCGCCTGGGGTGATGCTTTCGCCCTGCCGAGTAGTCGCCGCTTTGAAATGGATTGAAGAGCCGCCATCGGTATTCGGGAGTCGCCGGAGGCGTGCCTGCTGCGAACAGACCGTCCCAGCTGGGAGCACAACAATAAGATGCCATCGCCCCTCGATTTGCTGCTCAACCGCCTGACAACGCTGCTGCCCAGCGAACTCAAGCCCAATGAACTGCGCCATCTGCTGACGCCGGGTCGCCATCCGTTGCTGCTCTGCCAGCGCCGGGCGACGCTGATCGTCAACCGTGTCCGCCTGTTCGCTTTTCTCTTCGCGGTGCTGACGCCTCTGTGGAGTCTGATCGACCTGATGGTGTTCGAGCCGCGGTTGTGGCTGGCGTTGGCCGGGTTGCGCATGATGGCCTGCCTCGCCTTCACCGGACTGCTCTTGTTCTACCGGCCGAGTGGCAATCTTCTGGATGCCTACCGCGCGATCGCCATCCTCTTCGCGATACCTACGATCTTCTACATCGCGTCACATACCCTGCTCGGCAGCTATCAGCTGGCGCAGTTCTCGGCCGTGGTCGGTGCGGGCTATGCCTTCCTGCCGTTCGTGCTGATGGCCGGGCTGACCATCTTCCCGCTGACCCTGGTGGAGAATCTGGTGCTGGCCAGCCTGCTGCTGCTGGCCCAGGCGTTTGCCGGCTGTCTCAGCTGGGCCACGCTCAACTGGCCGTCGTTCGCAGGGGCGTTCTGGTTGCTGATCCTCATTGCCGGCGTCACCAGCCTGGCAAGCATGAGTCAGCTGGCATTCATGTTCGCGCTGGTGCGCCAGGCGATCCGTGATCCGCTCACGGGGGTATTTTCCCGTGGCAGCGGTGAGGAGATCCTGCGCCTGCAGTGGGATAGCGCGCAGCGCAAGGACGGCGCGCTGGCGCTGGCCTTCATCGACCTGGATCATTTCAAGTCGATCAACGACAACCACGGGCATGAAGCCGGCGACCAGGTGCTGCGCTGCGCGGCGCGGCGCCTGGTGACGACCCTGCGCGCGTCCGACAGCCTGCTGCGCTGGGGCGGCGAGGAGTTCCTGTTGATCATGCCGGATACCGACATGCAGCAGGCGCACCTGGCGCTCGAGCGTATTGTCGGGCAAGGCCTCGGCCTGCGCCCGGACGGCGCACCGCTGACCGCCAGCATCGGCCTGGCGGAGCGGCGCTGCGATCAGGTGGGCGACTACCGGGATCTGCTGGAGCTGGCGGATAAACGCATGTACTACGCCAAGACCGGCGGGCGCAATCGGCTCTGCGCAATGGAGCCGGATGCGGTGCTGCAGCAGGGGTCGCTCGCGCTGAGCGGCTAGCCGTAGGGTAGTGTGCGGCGCGCCCGGGTCAGCCGGCAGCGACGCCGAACACGTGGCGCAGGTAGCTGACGAAGGCTTCGTCGCGGCACATGGTCTTGCCTGGTGAGTCGGAGATCTTTGCCACCGGCTGGCCGTTGCAGGCGGTCATCTTGATCACCATGTTGGTCGGCTCCACTCCCGGAATGTCGCAGGTGAGCCCGGTGCCTATGCCGAAGCTGGGTCTACTGCGGTCGATCAGGGCGCGGTGGATGTGCAGTGCCTTGGCGAAATCCAGACCGTCGGAAAAGATCAGCTGACGGCTTTTCGGATCGATGCCGAGGCGCTGGTAGTGTGCGATGGCTTTCTCCGCCCATTCCAGGGGATCGCCCGAGTCGTGGCGCAGGCCATCGAACAGCTTGGCGAAGTACAGATCGAAGTCGCGCAGGAAGGCATCCATGGTGATGCAGTCGGTCAGCGCGATGCCCAGTGCGCCACGGTATTCGCGAACCCAGCAGTCGAGCGCCGCGACCTGACTGTCGATGAGGCGCGGGCCGAGCTGCTGGTGCGCCATGATCCATTCGTGGGCCATGGTGCCCATGGGTTTCACGTCCAGCGTGCGGGCCAGATGCACGTTGCTGGTGCCGACGAAACGGCCGGGAAAGTCGCAGCGCAGGCGCTCGACCACCATGGCCTGAACCGCGAAGGAGAATCGTCGCCGGGTGCCGAAGTCAGCCAGGGTGAAGCTGGCCAGCTCCTCGGCAGTCGCCTGGCTGCGCAGCCAGGCGAACTTTTCGTCCAGCCTGGCGCCCGCCTGTTCCAGCGTCACCTGCGCATAGCGCGCGCGGTTGCGCACCTCGCTGACGATGGCCAGCAGCGGTACTTCGAACAGGATCACATGCAGCCAGGGCCCGCGCAGGTACATCACCAGCTCACCGTCCTCGACATCCACCCGCAGGTAGCGGAGGTCGAAGCGGAACAGCCCGAGAAAGCGGATGAAGTCGGGCTGCATATAGGGGACGCGCTCGAGGAAGGCCAATTCCTCGGCGGACATCTGCAGCTCGGCCAGCGCTTCGATCTGGTGGCGGATCTCGCTCAGGTAAGGGCTCAGGTCTTCGCCGGAGCGGCTGCGAAAGGCCCATTCCACTTCCGCATTGGGGTAGTGATGCAGGACCGCCTGCATCATGGTGAGCTTGTAGAAGTCGGTATCCAGCAGGCTCTGGATGATGCGGTCCGAAAATGCGCTGCTCATCGGGTCGTTCCGTTCTGGACATCGGGTGATGGTAGCGGCAAATGGCGAGCAAGGCGCTGCCCGAAGGCCTTTGGCGTGTTGCCGAGCGGGTGCTGCCATTGGTCGACTCGCGCTGTCGATCAAGAATTCGAAAGGCGAACATGTGCGGTCGTGCAGTTGGTCGGAATATTATCGTCACGTAGCGCTCGTTGCGGGTTTTTGATGTTAACGGGCTGGCAAATATATATCGATCGCCATTGTTTAGTGTATCGATTTGATATCTATTCGATAGCAACTTAGCGCAGATTTTTTAATGCATACGGTAAAAGATAATAATATCTGTCGGTGACGGGTAGCGGCCTTTGTTAAATAAGAAAAGGCAGGTGCCGAAGCGCCTGCCTTTTCTGTTTTGCCGTAGCGTTAGTTAGCTGCTGCGGCCACCGCCGTGGCTGTTCTGGCCACCCTTGCGGCCGGCCTCGGAGGCCTTCTCGCGGTCATTGGCAAAGTTGCCGCCACTGTTGTGACCGCCCTTGCGGCCGGCTTCGGAAGCTTTCTCTCGATCGTTGGCGAAGTTGCCAGGGTTGTTATTTGCCATGTGTTTTTCTCCTCGATTGGATAGACACTTTCACAAACGGCTGAAAGAGAGAGATCAATCAGCCTTCACTGTCTCAGAGGGGGTATCGCCACAGGAGTTTCGCCCTGTTTCAAAGTGCAGACGAATGGTTTTCCTCATATGCAGTAGGACTATGGCGTGATGAAATTACAAGCGAAGCGGTAAATGGGCTTTGGCGTAGAAAAGAGTTCTGTTAATTGCAGCCGGTCAGCTTGGCCTGATAGGCGAAGCGCGCGTTTCGCTCGGCGAGCAGGCGCATGACGTATCCGATCTTCAGCGCCGTCGGGCCAAGTATGACCAGAGCGTGGGCAGCGACCACACTGCCCATCGCAAGCCGATGATCGAACAGATAGGCACCGCTGATGCCGAGCAGCAACAGCAGCACGCCACCCACCATGAAGCTGTTGGCCATGAACCACAGGTTTCGGGAACAACCGGGCTGGAACGGCATGACTGAATCTCCTCTGGAGGAGGCTCGCGTGGCGCGAGCCTCGAATGGGTCAATCGAGGGCTGATGCGGGACCGAAGAACTCGTAGCGCGTTTGCTGCTCCGGCACGCCAATGGCCTTGAGTTGCCGGCGCACGGCCGCCATGAACGGTTTCGGGCCGAGGAAGTAGGCGTCGACATCGCGGCTCTGCGGTAGCCAGTCCGCCAACTGCTGTTCGGTCAGCCGGCCGATGGCATCCGGTGCGTCAGCCGAGCCGTCGTGCTCCTCGTAGCAGTAGAAGCGCTGGAGCTGCGTGTGGCGCTCGGCGAGTGCGTCCACGGCGCGGCGGAAGGCGTGCACCCCGGCATTGCGCGCGCAGTGAATGAAGTGCACCGGCCGGGACGTCGCCAGCGCCTGCTCCAGCATCGCCAGGGTCGGGGTGATTCCTACGCCGCCGCTGATCAGCACCAACGGCTTGTTCCCGGGCGCAAGGGTGAACTCGCCTGCCGGCGCGAACAGCTCGACGATCGCGCCCTCCGGCATGTCGTGCAGCGCATTGGAGACCACGCCGCCAGGCTCGCGCTTGACGCTGATGCGATACTCGCGACCGTTGCCGGCAGCGGACAACGAATAGTTGCGGCGCTCTTCCTTGCCATTGATTTCCAGCCTCAGACCGATGTACTGGCCGGGCAGGAACTCCATCAGCGGCCCGCCATCCTCCGCTTGCAGGTGAAACGAGGTGATCTCCTCGCTCTCCTTGACCTTGCGCGCAATGCGGAACGGGCGCGCGCCACGCCAGCCGCCCGGCGCTTCGGCCTTGGCCTGGTAGAGGTGTTCTTCCTGGCCGATGAGCAGGTCGGCGAGCTGCTGATAGGCCGCCGCCCAGGCGTCGATTACCGCATCGGTGGCGATGGCCTCGCCAAGCACCTCGCGGATGGCGCGCAGCAGGCAATTGCCGACCAGCGGGTAATGCTCGGGTAGCACCTGCAGGGCGACGTGCTTGTTGATGATCTGTGCCACCAGCGGGCCGAGGGCGTCCAGCCGGTCGATATGCCGGGCGTACATCAGCACGCCGTTGGCCAGGGCGCGCGGTTGCTCGCCGCTGGCCTGGTGTGCCTGGTTGAACAGCGGGCGAACCTCGGGATGCTCGCTCAGCAGCAGCTTGTAGAAATGGTTGGTCAGGGCTTCGCCACCGCTTTCCAGCAACGGCACGGTGGCTTTGATAAGGGCGATCTGTTCAGCGCAAAGCATCGAATATTCCTCTGGTGGGAAAAACCGACGGTCGCCGTGGCGAACGTCATGCAGAGGGCTTTCAACAATCGTTCCAGCTCTGAAATTGACTTGAATCAAGGTTTTCGGGGCGTTGCTGGTGAAATTCACCCTGATTTGCACGGGTCATACGAACCCATGAGGGTGGAATGTACACTCCGCTTGCGTGCCGAACCTTCGTCGCCGTCCGGCTTTCCTATGGGAGAGCCCGAACATTTCATCAGCTGGAGAAAGGCATGGAGATCTATCACATCACCCATGAAGACGACCGTTGGGTGCTGCGCGAAGAGGGCGACCAGCGCGCCCTGCTCGAAGCGGCGAACCGGCAGGACATCCTCGACGAAACCCGGGACTACATGAAGTTGCGCACGGCGCTGGTCAAGGTGCACGCCGAGGGTGGCGACGTCGCCGAGGAGCACCGCTACCCGCAGGAACAGGACCCGCTGGCAACCGGAGGGTGATGCCTTTTGCTGGCTAATCGACCCGGCTGGGATGGGGTGCGCGCAGCGCCAGGCCCAGCCAGGTCGCCAGCAGGAACGGCAGGGTCAGGGCCGGCAGCCCCAGTTCGATGCACACCCGCCAGATCGCCACTGCGGCAACCATGCCCAGCAGCGGCAGGCGCCAACCGCCACGCCATTGCACCAGGGCCAGCGCGGCGAGGGCCGGGTTGAAACCGGCCTGGCCGTCCGCCCAGGGTGCGCCGAACAGGCCCGCAGCCAACAACCCCATCGCCGAGCCCGCCAGCAGCCACAGGGCATCGTGCAAGGAGGCCAGGGCCACGGCCGCCAGCAGGCAGGCGGCCGCGAGCGGCTGGTGGAGAAAGACCACCTGGCCGATACCCAGCAGCCAGGCGTCGCGCAGCGTCGTTGCGTCGGGTGCGGGGACATCGGGCGATGAAACCGACACCGGCGCGATGCACAACAGCGCGAGCAGGCCGATCAGCACGAAGGGCAGGGTGAAGCCCGGCAGGCCGCTGTTGTGGCGCAGTCGAGCGAGCAGCCAGGCCTGTAGCGGACAGCTGGCCAGCGCCGCCACGCCGACCAGCACCAGGCTGGCGCCTGACAGGCCCAGCTGGGTCACCAGCAGCGCGCCGAGCAGCGCGGCGTTGTAACCGTAGAGACCGTCGTCTCGATCAGCCTGCGGATAGCCGAGCCAGGTGGCGCCGAGGTGAGCGACCAGCACGCCGCTCAAGGCGCCGACGAGCAGTGCCGGGGCGCCACTGGCCAGCGCGAGCATGACCAGCGCTCCGCAGCCGGCATGGCGCTGCAAAAAAATCTGGGCGAAGGCATGCAGCACGGCGCGCAGGTGCGAAGAGTCGGGCATCGGCGAAATCCAGGCGAGCGCAAGGGGGCCGACCCGCAAGGGGTCGACGACTGCTGTCGTGGGGAGGTGGGCCGGGCCTGCGCCCGGCTCCATTCAGGGCAGGACTTCGATGCGCAGCGAGTTGGTGGTACCCGGCTGGCCCAGTGGCACACCGGCGGTGATCAGCACCGTATCGCCGCTCTCGGCCATGCCCTGCGCCCGTGCCAGCTCGACGGCGTGGCCGCTGACCTGCTCCATGTCGCGCATCGGCGCATCCACTACCGAGTACACGCCCCAGGCCACCGTCAGCTTGCGTGCGGTGGCGGTGCTGGGCGTCAGGCTGAGGATCGGCGTGGCCGGCCGCTCGCGCGAGGCGCGCAGGCTGGAACGGCCGGATTCGGTGTAGTTGACCAGCACTGCCACCGGCAGGATGCCGCTGATGCGGCGAATCGCGCAGCTGATGGCATCCGGCAGCGTCGCCTCGGCGTTGGGCCGGTGCACGTCGAGCTGCGCCTGGAAGTCCGGGCCGCTTTCCACCTGGCGGATGATCTTGCCCATCATGCTCACCGCTTCCAGCGGGTAATCGCCGGAGGCGGTTTCCGCCGACAGCATGACCGCGTCCGCACCCTCGGCCACGGCGTTGGCCACGTCGGTGACTTCGGCACGGGTCGGGGCCGGGGCGAAGCGCATGGATTCGAGCATCTGCGTCGCAACCACCACCGGGCGGCCGAGCTGGCGGCAGATGCGCACGATGTTCTTCTGGATGCGCGGCACGTTTTCCGGCGGTACCTCCACGCCCAGGTCGCCACGCGCCACCATGATCGCGTCGGACAGCCTGGCGATCTCGCGCAGGTGCTGCACCGCGGAAGGCTTTTCGATCTTGGCCATTAGGAAGGCCCGCTCGCCGATCAGTTTGCGCGCCTCCTGGATGTCCTGCGGGCGTTGCACGAACGACAGCGCCACCCAATCCACGCCCAGCTCGAGGCCGAAGGTCAGGTCCTGGCGGTCCTTCGCCGTCAGCGGCGAAAGCTCCAGCACCGCCTCCGGCACGTTCACGCCCTTGCGGTCGGACAGCTCGCCGCCGGCCACCACGCGGGTCTCGATGGCGTCGGCATGACGCTCGACGACCGTCAGGCGCAGGCGACCATCGTCGATCAGCAACTGCATGCCCGGTTCCAGCGCGGCGACGATCTCCGGGTGCGGCAGGTTCACGCGCCGGCTGTCGCCCGGTGTCGGGTCCAGGTCCAGACGAAAGGCCTGGTCACGCTCAAGGCGGACCTTGCCGGCGGCGAAACGGCCGACTCTGAGCTTGGGCCCCTGCAGGTCCATGAGGATGCCGATCGGCTGGTTCAGCTCCTGCTCGACCTGGCGAATCCAGGCGAAGCGCTCGGCGTGGTCGCTGTGCTCGCCGTGGCTGAAGTTCAGGCGGAACAGGTTCACGCCGGCCTCGACCAGTGCGCGCACGTCGTCGACGCTGCGGGTGGCCGGGCCGAGGGTGGCGAGGATCTTGACCTTCTTGTCGTGTGTCATGGCGGTGCTCTGGGGCAGTTGTTGTTCTGATGCGCGCCTGAACGAAGTGGAGGCCGTCAATCCGACGACGGCAGGATCAGGATCGCGCGAAAGTCGTTGACGTTGGTGCGCGTCGGGCCGGTGACGATCAGGCTGTCCAGCGCGGCGAAATAGCCATAGCCGTCGTTGTCGGCCAGCGAGTCGGCGGCACGCAGACCCAGCGCCTCGGCGCGGGCAAAGCTGTCCGGGGTCATCAGCGCGCCGGCGTTGTCCTCCGAGCCGTCGATGCCATCGGTGTCGCCGGCCAGAGCGTAAACGCCGGGCAGGCCTTGCAACGCTTCGGTCAGGGCGAGCAGGAACTCGGCATTGCGCCCGCCGCGTCCGTTGCCGCGCACGGTGACGGTGGTCTCGCCGCCGGACAGGATCACGCAGGGCGCGGCGATCGGCTGGCCGTGCAGCACCACCTGGCGGGCGATGCCGGCATGCACCTTGGCCACTTCGCGTGCTTCGCCTTCCAGATCACCGAGGATCAGTGGGGTGATACCGGCGTCACGGGCCGCCTGGGCCGCGGCATCGAGGGACTGCTGCGGCGTGGCGATCAGCTGGAAGTGGCTGCGCGAGAGCATCGGATCGCCCGGCTTGAGGGTTTCCGAGCGCGGATCCTCGAGCCAGGCGCGCACATTGGCTGGCACCTCGATGTGGTAACGCTCGAGAATCGCCAGCGCCTCGGCCGACGTGGTGGGGTCGGCGACGGTGGGGCCGGAGGCGATCACCGTGGCTTCGTCGCCGGGCACGTCGGAGATCGCGTAGGTGTACACGCTGGCCGGCCAGCAGGCTCTGGCCAGGCGGCCGCCCTTGATCGCCGAGAGGTGCTTGCGCACGCAGTTCATCTCGCCGATGTGCGCGCCGGAGCGCAGCAGCGCCTTGTTGATGGCCTGCTTGTCCGCCAGCGAGATGCCTTCGGCCGGCAATGCCAGCAATGACGAGCCGCCGCCGGAGAGCAGGAAGATCACCCGATCGCTTTCCTCGAGGTTGCTGACCAGCTCCAGCACACGGCGGGCGACGCGCTCGCCGGCGTCGTCCGGGACCGGGTGTGCGGCTTCCACCACTTCGATACGCCGGCAGTCGGCGTGGTGTTCGTAGCGGGTCACCACCAGTCCGGACAGTTCACCTTCCCAGACCTTCTCGATGGCTTCGGCCATGGCCGCGGCCGCCTTGCCGGCGCCGATGACGATGGCACGGCCGCTGCGGTCTTCGGGCAGATGGTCGGCGAGTACATGGCGCGGATGGGCGGCCTCGATGGCGCTGTCGAACAACTGGCGCAGCAGGGCTTGCGGGTCGAGGGTCATCTGAAGCTCCTTGTATGAGGTCTGCAACCGATTCCAGACCTTAGGGCTCGCCAATGCAAGCGCTAAGGTCTGCAATTGAAATCGACCCGCCCGGCAGTCGGGCCGTGACTCCTTGTGCCGGGCGAATCGAAAAGGTGCCGTCTGGTGACGGCGGTCGGGCTGAGATGCGCAGGTCATGCTGGTCGTGGGGAGACGCGATGATTCCGACCTGACGCACCTCTGGCCCGGCCCTTTGAGCGGCGCTGCGCGGGCGTTGCGATGACCCACCACCCGGTCTGTCTGTCCCTGAAGGTGGGGTCGCTGGCCCATTGCAGCGTGCTCGAAGGCTTTACTCCTTGCGGATCGAGAAGTTGGCCATGTGCTCCAGGCCCTTGATCAGCGCCGAATGGTCCCAGCCGCTGCCGCCGATTGCCGCGCAGGTGCTGAACACCTGCTGGGCATTGGCGGTGTTGGGCAGGTTCAGGCCCAGCTCGCGGGCACCGGCCAGGGCGAGGTTGAGGTCCTTCTGGTGCAGGCTGATGCGGAAGCCCGGGTCAAAGGTGCCCTTGATCATGCGCTCGCCGTGCACCTCGAGAATCTTCGAGCCGGCGAAACCGCCCATCAGCGCCTCGCGCACCTTGGCCGGGTCGGCACCGTTGCGTGCGGCGAACAGCAGTGCCTCGGCGACCGCCTGGATGTTCAGCGCGACGATGATCTGGTTGGCCACCTTGGCAGTCTGGCCATCGCCGTTCTCGCCGACACGGGTGATGTTCTTGCCCATCGCCTGGAACAGTGGCAGCGCGCGGTCGAAGGCCGTTTCGCTACCGCCGACCATGATCGACAGGGTGGCCGCCTTGGCGCCGACTTCACCACCGGATACCGGGGCGTCGAGGTATTCAGCGCCGGTGGCCTTGATCTTCTCGGCGAACTGCTTGGTGGCAGTGGGGGAGATCGAACTCATGTCGATCACCACCTTGCCGGCGCCGACGCCGGCGGCCACGCCATCGGCACGGAACAGCACGTCGTCGACCTGCGGGGTGTCCGGCACCATGACGATGATGAACTCGGCTTCCTGGGCGACTTCCTGCGGATTGGCCAGGCCGATGGCGCCGGCTTCGGTCAGTTCGGCCGGTGCCTGGTCGTGGTGCTGGGACAGGAAGATCTGGTGGCCGGCCTTCTGCAGGTTGATTGCCATGGGCTTGCCCATGATGCCGGTGCCGATGAATCCGATTTTAGCCATGAGTGTTCTCCTCGATTCTGTGGTGCAGGCCGCTGTGCGGCCCGCGTTGCTGCCTGGGCGGCGCGCTGTTGATCAGATGGCGTTGTGGCTTTTCAGCCAGCCAAGGCCGGCTTCGGTGGTGGTGGCCGGCTTGTATTCGCAGCCGACCCAGCCCTGGTAGCCGATGCGATCCAGATGCTCGAACAGGAAGCGATAGTTGATCTCGCCGGTGCCTGGCTCGTTGCGTCCGGGGTTGTCCGCCAGCTGGATATGGTTGATCGCCGCCAGGTTGTTCTCGATGGTGCGCGCCAGGTCTCCCTCCATGATCTGCATGTGGTAGATGTCGTACTGCAGGAACAGGTTGGCGTGACCGACCTTGCCGCGGATCTCCTGCGCCTGGGAGGTGTTGTTGAGGAAGAAGCGCGGGATGTCGCGGGTGTTGATCATCTCCATCACCAGGCGGATGCCGGCCTCCTCGAGCTTCTGCGCGGCGTAGCGCAGGTTTTCGATAAAGGTGATTTCCAGCTGGCCGAGATCGGCGCCACGCGGGGCGATGCCGGCCAGGCAGTTGACCTGGGTGTTGCCCAGCACCTTGGCGTAGGCGATGGCCTTGTCCACGCCGGCGCGGAACTCCTCGACCCGCTCCGGCAGAATGGCGATGCCACGCTCGCCGCCGGCCCAGTCACCGGCCGGCAGGTTGAACAGCACCTGGGTCAGCTTGTTGGCATCCAGCTGAGCCTTGATCTGCTCGGCAGGGAAGTCATAGGGGAACAGGTACTCGACACCGGAAAAGCCGGTCTGGGCGGCAGCGGCGAAGCGGTCCATGAAGTCCTGCTCGGTGAACAGCATCGACAGGTTGGCGGCAAAGCGGGGCATGGTTTTCTCCTGATCTGTAGGGATCACATTCGATTTCGCATTGCGGTGGTGTGGTGGCCACCCTGGGTGTTGCGTTTGCGGTGGATATGCTTCGCGATAGCCACCCTACGGTCCGAAGTGTTCGTAGGATGGAAGACCGCGAAGCGTCTTCCACGCGTCTGGTTACGGTTGAATCAGTCCAGCAATCCAACCGCGGTCGGGGCATCTTCCCGGCCTGCGGCCAGCGCCTCGAACTCGTTGATCGCGTCGATCTCGGTGCCCATGGCGATGTTGGTCACCCGCTCGAGGATCACCTCGATCACCACCGGCACGCGGTGTTCGGCCATCCAGGCCTGGGCCTGCTCGATGGCCGGGCGCAGGTCTTCCTGCTTGAACACGCGCAGCGCCTTGCAGCCCAGGCCCTCGACCACCGCGACGTGATCGACGCCGTAGCCTTCCATGCCGCTCTGGTCGGCATTGATGTTCTCGAAGCCCAGCTGCACGCAGTAATCCATTTCGAAGCCGCGCTGCGACTGGCGGATCAGCCCGAGGTAGGCGTTGTTCACCAGAATGTGGATGTAGGGCAGCTTGAACTGCGCGCCCACCGCCAACTCCTCGATCATGAACTGGAAGTCATAGTCGCCCGAAAGCGCCACTACTTTGCGCGCCGGGTCCGCGGCAACCACGCCGAGCGCTGCCGGAATGGTCCAGCCGAGCGGGCCGGCCTGGCCGCAATTGATCCAGTGGCGCGGCTGGTAAACGTGCAGGAACTGCGCGGCGGCGATCTGCGACAGGCCGATGGTGCTGACGTAGCAGGTGTCCTTGCCGAATGCGTTGTTCATGCACTGGTACACGCGCTGCGGCTTCATCGGCACGCTGTCGAAGTTGGTCTTGCGCAACATCGTGCGCTTGCGTTCCAGGCAGTCGGCGGCCCAGGCGCGGCGATCCGGCAGACGGCCTTCGGCCTTGCGCGCCTTGGCCACGTCGACGAACAGCTCCAGCGCGGCGCGGGCATCGGAGACGATGCCGTAGTCCGGCGCGAACACCCGACCGATCTGGGTCGGCTCGATGTCGACGTGGACGAAGGTGCGGCCCTTGGTATAGGTCTCCACGGAGCCGGTGTGACGGTTGGCCCAGCGGTTGCCGATGCCGAGCACGAAGTCGGATTCGAGCAGGGTCGCGTTGCCGTAGCGGTGGCTGGTCTGCAGCCCGCACATCCCGGCCATCAGCGGATGGTCGTCGGGGATCGAGCCCCAGCCCATCAGCGTCGGGATCACCGGCACGCCCACGGTCTCGGCGAATTCCACCAGCAAGGCCTCGGCCGCGGCGTTGTAGATGCCGCCACCGGCGACGATCAGCGGGCGCTCGGCGGCGCAGAGCATGTCGATGGCTTTCTCGATCTGCTTGCGGGTTGCCGCCGGCTTATAGACCGGCAGCGGCTCGTAGGTGTCGACGTCGAACTCGATCTCGGCCATCTGCACGTCGAACGGCAGGTCGATCAGCACCGGGCCGGGGCGGCCGGAGCGCATCACGTGGAAGGCCTGCTGGAACACGCGCGGGACCAGTGCCGGCTCGAGTACGGTGACCGCCCACTTGGTGACCGGCTTGGCGATGGACTCGATGTCCACGGCCTGGAAATCTTCCTTGTGCAGGCGGGCACGCGGTGCTTGCCCGGTGATGCAGAGGATCGGAATGGAGTCGGCGGATGCCGAGTACAGGCCGGTGATCATGTCGGTGCCGGCCGGGCCGGAGGTGCCGATGCACACGCCGATGTTGCCTGGCTTGGCACGGGTATAGCCCTCGGCCATGTGCGAGGCACCCTCGACGTGGCGGGCGAGGATATGACGGATGCCGCCATCGGCCCGCAGGGCGGAATACAGCGGATTGATCGCGGCTCCGGGGATGCCGAAGGCGGTGTCGATGCCTTCCTTGCGCAACACCGCGACGGCGGCATCGATTGCTCTCATTCGGGCCATGGATCGTTCCTCCTGGGTAACTCGATAGTTTTTATACGTGGCCCAAGCATGCCGCCCTGGATTCCGTGGAGGAATTGGCCGAGACTTCAGTTCTGTCGATATCAGGAGTATCGAATGGATCGCTATACGACCCTGCGCAGCTTCGTGCTGGTGGCCGACTGCGGCAGCTTCGCCGCCGCCGCGCACAAGGAGAACGTCACCCCGGTGGTGATGGGGCGGCGGCTGGATGCGCTGGAGCGGCATTTGGGCGTCAAGCTGATGCACCGCTCCACCCGCGGCCTGTCGCTGACCGATCTGGGCGAGCAGTATCTGGAGCGCGCCCGCGGGCTGCTCAAGGACTTCGATGAGGTGGATGCCAGCATCAGCCACGACCGCACCTCGGTACGCGGCCACCTGGTGGTGTCGGCGCCGGCGGCATTCGGGCGGCGGCATATCGGCCCGCACGCACCGGCGTTCCAGGCGCGCTACCCGGACCTGCAACTGTCGTTCAACTTCACCGACAGCGTGGTCGACCTGGTGCGCCACGGTTACGACATGGGCATTCGCATCGGCGAGGTGACCGACCCCAACTATGTGGCGGTGCGGCTGTTCCCCAACAGGCGGGTGGTCTGCGGCTCGCCCGAGTACTTCGCTCGCCATGGTACGCCGACGACGCTGGAGGAACTGACCGAGCACAACTGCCTGGCTTTCAACCTGCAGGGCGGTCAGCAGCGCGGCTGGACCTTTCTGCGCGACGGCCGGCAGGTGGCCATCCGCGTGGCCGGCAATCTGGACTGCAATGACGGTGAGCTGCTGTTCGACTGGGTCAAGCAGGGCCTGGGCATCGGCTGGCGCTCGACCTGGGAGATCCAGGCCGAGCTCAAGCGCGGCGAGCTGGTCACGGTACTCGACGAGTACGCATTGCCGGCCTACGACATCCAGGCCGTTTACCCGCAGCAGCGCTACCTGCCGGCCAAGGTGCGTTTCTTCATCGACTACCTGAAGGACATCTACAACGCACCGGGCTACTGGGAAGTGCGCTGAGCGACTCAGTTGCCGCGGTAGGTGGAGAAGCCGTAGGGGCTCAGCAGCAGCGGGATGTGGTAGTGCTCGACGCTGCCATCGGCTTCGAAGATCACCGGAACTTCGGGGAAAAAGGTGCTGGCCTTCTGCGTGGCGAACCAGTCGCCGGTCTTGAAGGTGACGCGATAGGTGCCTTTTTCCAGCGCCTTGCCTTCCGGGTAGAGCGCCGTGATCCGACCCTGCGCGTTGGTCTCGCCGCTGTTGAGTGATTTCCAGGTGTCACCCTGACGTTGTTCCAGGGTAACGCGCACATCCGGCGAGGGCAGACCGTTTTCCAGGTTCAGCACGTGCACGCTGAGCGGGTTGCCAGCTGCGAGGGTGAGACCGGACAGGCCACTGAGCATCAAGCCGGCGGCGATTGAACGTAGTGCTTTCATGGTGTTTTCCTTTCTTCAGTGGGAGGAGGGCAGCAGTTTTTCGATGGCGGCCACGGCGCAGGCCTCGTCGTTCTTGGCACCGCCGGCACCGGCCACGCCGATGGCACCGATCACCTCGTCGCCGACCTTCAGCGGCACGCCGCCGCCGAGCAGCAACAGTTCGTCCAGGGTGTTGAGGTTGGCGGCATCCGGCGTGCTGGCGGCGCGTTCGGCGAACAGGCGGGTCGGCGTCTTGCTCGACAGCGCGGTGTAGGCCTTGCGCTGCGCGGCCAGGGTGTTGTGCGGACCGACGTTGTCGTCGCGGCGCAGGGCAACGAGGTTGCCGCCGCGATCGACCACGGCGACCACCGCAGTGCGGTTCTGCGCATGGCAGGCATCCAGGGTCTGCTGGATCAGGCCGTCGGCCAGAGCCAGCGAGACGTTCTGCTGGGTGATCGGCGTCGGCGTGGCGGCGTTGGCGCTCAGGGCCGGGGTAAGCACTGCCAGGGCCAGCAGGGACAGTGTGGCGGCGATACGCATATCGGTAGTTCCTTCGGTGACGTGGCTTCGGGGTGCATGGTGCCGATGCCTGCCCGTCAGAACCGTTGCCAGCGCATTACGCTTTTGTAATGGCTGGTAGTCGTCGCCTCCCATAACCTAGCAGGCCGTTGAAGAACTACCTGCGTTGCCTCGCTGACGTCCTTCAACGGCCTGCGACGCACATTTGGCAAGGTGACCCGATGCGAATTCTGGTGGTGGAGGACGAGGCCAAGACGGCCGACTACCTCAAGCGAGGGTTGGAGGAGTCCGGCTACCGGGTGGAGGTCGCGCGCAACGGCGTCGACGGCAAACACCTGATCGAGGAGGAAACGTTCGATCTGGTAATCCTCGACGTCATGCTGCCCGGGCTCGATGGCTGGCAGCTGGTGCAGGTGGTGCGCCAGCGTTCGGCGCACACGCCGGTGCTGTTCCTCACCGCCCGCGATGCGGTGGAAGACCGGGTGCGCGGGCTGGAACTGGGCGCCGACGACTACCTCATCAAACCCTTTTCCTACGCCGAGCTGCTGGCGCGGGTGAGCACGCTGCTGCGTCGCGGCCCGCCGCGGGAAGTCGAGCATTTCCACGTCGCCGACCTGGAGCTGGACCTGCTGCGCCGCCGCGTCACCCGTCAGGGCGAGCGCATCAACCTGACCAACAAGGAGTTCGCCTTGCTGCACCTGCTGCTCAGTCGTCAGGGCGAGGTGCTTTCCCGTGCGCAGATCGCTTCGCAGGTCTGGCAGATGAACTTCGACAGCGACACCAATGTGGTCGACGTGGCGATCCGCCGGCTGCGCGCCAAGGTCGACGATCCGTACCCGCTCAAGCTCATCCACACCGTGCGCGGCATGGGCTACGTGCTGGACATCTCGGCATGAGTCTGTTGCCACGCTCACTCAGCCTGCGCCTGGCACTGGCCTTCGCCCTCGTCGCGGTGGTGCTGCTCGGGGCCATCGGCCTCTACCTGTACCGCTCGCTGGAACGCGAGATCGTCTGGCGCGACGACCAGGCGCTGCTCGGCCGGCTGGAGCGCATGCAGGCGCTACTGGACGACAGCGCCAGCGTCGACGCGCTGCGCCAGCGGCCGCAGCTGTACGAGAACATGCTGGGCAACCGCGACAGCCTGCTCTGGCTGCTGGATGCCCAGGGGCGCGCGCTGATCGAGATCAACCCGACCCGTCTGGCGATTCCGCCACTGCCGGCCGCCGATCCGGTGGCGCTGCGGGATATCGGCGAGGCGCGTCTGGCCTGGCGACAGCTGCCCGGCGAGGCGGGGCTGACGCTGGTGGCCGGGCGCCTGCTGAGCGAGCGCGAACAGATGCTGGGTGCCTATCGCGCCAAGCTGTGGTGGGCGCTGAGTGTCGGCGCGCTGCTGGCATCCGTGCTCGGCTGGTTGATCAGCCGGCGCGCGCTGCGCCCGGTGCGCCGGCTGACGCGTCAGGCCCTGGCGATCGACGTGCAACACCTGCACCTGCGCCTCGACGACTCGACCGTGCCGAGCGAGCTGGAACCGCTGCGTGCGGCGCTGAACCAGATGCTGGCCCGGCTGGAGCAGGGTTTCGCCCGACTGTCGCGCTTCAGCGAGGACCTGGCCCACGAGATGCGCACGCCATTGGGCAACCTCATGGGCCAGACCCAGCAACTGCTGCACCGTGCCCGCTCGGTGGAGGATTACCAGGCGCTGCTGGTCTCCAATCAGGAGGAGTATGAGCGCCTGGCGCGGATGATCGACAACATGCTGTTTCTCGCGCGTGCCGAGCAGCCGGCGGCGGCCATCGAGCGGCAGCGCTTTGCACTGCCGGCACTGGTCGGGCAACTGTGCGACTACTTCGAAGGCGTCGCCGAAGAGCGCGGCATCCAGCTGCTCGACGAGACCGAGGGCGAGCTGTGCGGCGACCCCGAACTGATCCGCCGGGCGCTGGCCAATCTCGTCGCCAACGCGCTGCGCTACGGCGCAGCCGACAGCCCGGTGCGAATCGTCAGCGCTACCGGGGACGGCTGGCGGCGCGTCAGCGTGATCAACCAGGGCCCGCCCATCGCCCCGGAGCATCTGCCACGCCTGTTCGACCGCTTCTACCGCTGCGACCCTTCGCGCGCCGAGCCGGGCGACTCCGGCGGACTGGGGCTGGCCATCGTACGTTCGATCGCGCAGCTGCATGGCGGCGAGGTGGAGGTGCACAGCGACGCCAGCGCGACCCGCTTCACCCTGTGCTTGCCGGCTGATCCCGACTGACGGCGCCCAAGGACGGATGCCGGCCCGTGAGGTCACAGCTAAGGTGAATATCACCAGCTGAGCAGAGAGGCGCTTGTGGATCGTCTGAAAATCGCCACCTTCAACATCAACGGCATCCGGGCGCGCCTGCCCAACCTGCTCGAATGGCTCGAGCGCGAGCAGCCCGACGTGGTCTGTCTGCAGGAACTCAAGGCGCAGGATGCCGACTTCCCCATCGACGACATCCGCGGCGCCGGCTATGGCGCCATCTGGCACGGGCAAAAGTCCTGGAACGGCGTGGCGATACTCGCCCGTGACAGCGAGCCGCTGGAGATCCGCCGCGGCCTGCCCGGCGACCCGGACGACAGCCACAGCCGCTATCTGGAGGCCGCGGTGCACGGAGTGATCGTCGCCAGCCTCTATCTGCCCAACGGCAACCCCCAGCCCGGGCCGAAGTTCGACTACAAGCTGGCCTGGTTCGAGCGGCTGATCGAGCACGCCGCAGGCTTGCTCGCCAGCGGGCATCCGGTGGTGCTCGCCGGCGACTACAACGTGGTGCCCACTGACGAAGACATCTACAACCCGCGCTCCTGGCGCAAGGATGCGCTGCTGCAGCCGGAAAGCCGCGCGTGCTACGAGCGCCTGCTGGCTCAGGGCTGGACCGATGCCTTGCGCGCCCAGTTTCCGGACGAACCGGTCTATACCTTCTGGGACTATTTCCGTCAGCACTGGCAGAAAAATTCCGGGCTGCGCATCGACCATCTGCTGCTCAGCCCCGATCTTGCGCCGTGCCTGCAGACGGCCGGTGTCGATCGTTGGGTGCGTGGTCAGGAGCACGCCAGCGACCATGCGCCGACCTGGGTCAGCCTGGCGCGCGAGGCGGACTGATGGCCAAGGCGGTCGCGACGTGCGTGTGACCGCTGGAGGTGAGGCTGCGCGGCCGCTGGCTGGCGCGCAGCGGTTGTGGCCGGCCGGTCGTCAGGGCCGGCGGGTTATGTTGCAGGCGTAGACCCCGGAGGTATGGATGCTCGGACATTTGAGGCCGTTTGCGGCCGTTGAGGACCTGATCGACCCGGTTGCCGTGCTGGCGAAGCTCGAAGCCGGCAATGTGCCGATCGGCTCCATGCTGTGCGAGGCGCTGCATGCGGTGCGCAGCCACCTCGGAATGGAAGTTGCGTTTATCGCCGAGTTCAGCGAGGGGGCCCGGGTGTTCCGCCATGTCGATGGGCGGACCGAGCACCTGGTGCTGTGTGTCGGCGACTCCAATCCGCTGGAAGAGAGCTACTGCCAGCGCGTCGTCGATGGCCGCCTGCCGGAATTGATCAACGACGCCACCCAGCTGCCTGCGGCGCTGGAGCTGCCGGTTACCCGCGAACTGCCGGTCGGCGCGCACCTGAGTGTGCCGATCCGTTTCAGCGACGGCGGTGTGTACGGCACCTTCTGCTGCTTCAGCACGCGGCCGGATGGCAGCCTGAACGAGCGCGATCTCAACACGCTGCGGCTGTTCGCTGCCTTCGCCGGGCGGCTGCTGGAGACTCAGGCGAAAAGCCAGCAGAGCTGCGCCAGCAAGCGCAGCCGGATCGAGAGCGTGCTGGCCGAGCGGAGCTATGGGGTCGTCTACCAGCCCATCGTGCATCTGGTGGAGAACCGCATCGTCGGCCACGAGGCGCTGGCGCGTTTCCGCGCCGACCCGCAGCGCACGCCGGACAAATGGTTCGATGAAGCGGGCCAGGTCGGGCTGCAGAAGGAACTGGAGATCGCCTTGATCGAGGCCGCGCTGCAGGGCTTCGACCGTTTACCGGCCGACAGCTACCTGTCGCTCAATGTCTCGCCCGAAACCATCCTGGCCGGGGCGGTCGGCGAGGTGCTCGCCCGCCAGCCACTGGACCGGCTGATGCTGGAAGTCACCGAACATGCCCTGGTGCAGGACTACGAGCGGCTCGCCGAGGCACTAAAACCGCTGCGCCGCGAGGGCCTGCGGCTCGCCGTGGACGATGCCGGCGCCGGCTACGCGAGCTTCCGCCACATCCTCAAACTCAAGCCGGACGTCATCAAGCTCGACGCCAGTCTGATCCGCAACGTCGACAGCGACACCGGCTGTCGCGCCCTGGCCGCGGCGCTGATCCGCTTCGCCGAGGAGACTGGCTGCAAGGTGGTCGCCGAGGGCGTCGAGACGCAGGAAGAGCTGGCGATGCTGCGGCGTCTGGCAGTGAACAAGGCCCAGGGCTACCTGCTCGGCCGACCGTCCGCACTCAGCGCTCGCGTGGCAACGGGCTGAGCGGCTGTTCCGCAGCTGTCTCGGCGTGCCTGCGCCTTCGGGCGGTTTCGCTGAACCTTTATGGTGCGCGGGCAGTCGATTTTTAACACGGGCCAGTGCTTTTGGCCCTTCGAGTCGACTTGCCAGGAGGTACAAGATGGATACGAAAGAGACGATTTCCGTGCTCAACGATCTGATAGAGACCTGCAAGGATGGGGAAAAGGGCTTTCTCGAATGTGCCGAGGATCTGCGCGACCCGCAGCTCAAGAGCACCATGAACCAGCGTTCGCGCGATTGCGCCACCGCCGCTGCCGAGCTGCAGCAACTGGTGCGCTCGATGGGTGGCGATCCGGAGACCAGCACCAGCCTCTCGGCCGATATGCACCGCCGCTGGGTCGACCTCAAGGCGATGATCACCGGCAAGGACGACGAGGCGATTCTCAACGAATGCGAACGTGGCGAGGACGTGGCGGTGAAGAGTTACCGCAAGGCGCTGGAAAAAGACCTGCCGGCCGAGGTGCGGATCGTTGTGGAACGCCAGTACCAGGGCGTGCAGCGCAACCATGATCAGGTCAAGGCACTGCGTGACGCCGCTCGCGCACGCGGCTGATCGCGCGTTACCCGTCTGCACGAAACGCCAGCACTTGCTGGCGTTTTTTTATGCCCGCACTCACTCCGTGCGCTCGGTAGCTGCATGCTCCGGCGCCCGCCAGCCGCCACCCAGGGCGCGGTAGAGTTCAATCAATCTGTTCAGCTGCGCCTCCTGCAGCTGCACCTCGGCCAGTTGGGTATCGAACAGATTGCGCTGCGCATCCAGCGCCTCCAGATAAGAGGAATAACCGCCGTGATAGCGGTCCTCGGCGATCGCCAGCGAGCGCGCCAGCACTTCGCGGCGCGCTTCAAGACGGCGGCTCTGACGGGCGAGGCTGTCCAGTCCGGATAGCGCGTTCTCCACCTCGCTGAAAGCATTGAGCGCCGCCCTGCGATAGGCGTAGGCAGCCTGATTGCGCTCGGCCGTGGCCACCGCCACGCCGGCCTCCAGCCGCTCGCCATCGAACAGCGGGGCCAGTACGCTGGCGCCGAGGCTCCAGACCTTCACCGGGTCGTAATCCAGCGCATCGACGTATAGCCGGCCCAGGCTTGCCGAGAGTTGCACCCGCGGCAGAAAGCGGTCGCGCTCGCTGTCGAGGAAACGGTCACTGGCGGCCAGCTGCAGCTCGGCCTGGTACAGATCCGGCCGCTGCCGCAGCAGCGCCGAAGGCAGGCTGCCCGGCACCGCTGGAGCCTGCAGTGCGGCAAGCGTGCCCCGTGGCACCGGCCCGGGCGGGTCACCGGTCAGGCGTCGCAGGGCGTGTTCCTGCTCGAGGCTAGCCTGCTCAAGCCGCGGCACCAGTTGCGCGGCCGCCTCGTACTCCGAACGCGCCTGGGTCTGCTCCAGTTCGGAGGTGTAGCCCATGCGCGACCGGTCCTCGGCAACCGCCAGGGCGGCGCGACGGGACCGCACCGTCTCATGGGTCAGCTGCAGCTGACGATCCAGTGACAGCAGCGCCACATAGCCCTGCGCGACGGTCGCGGCCAGCGCCAGGCGCAGGGTCTGCTGCTCGGCTTCGCTGGCCTGGAACTGCAACTCTGCCGCCTCGCGCAGGCTGGCCAGGCGGCCCCAGAGATCGACCTCGTAGGCGAACTGCAGGCCGGGTTGCGCGGCGGTGGTGCGGGTCAGGCCAAGGGGGCCGAGGTCCTGGCTGCGCTCCAGCCCGAACACCGCGTCCAGGCTCGGTAGCAGCGCGGCGCGAGACAGGCGTATCCGCTCGCGGGCCGCCGCCAGCCGTTCGGCGCCGATCAGCACGTCGGTGTTGCGCGCCAGCGCACGATCCACCAGATCGAGCAGAGCCGGATCGCCGAAGCCGCGCCACCACTGTGCAACCGGTGCGTTGCCATGGTTGGGCTGGCGCCACTGCGAGGGCACCTCGTCCAGCCGGGCTTCGGGTGGCAGCGGCTGGCGCGGAGGCACGCAGCCGGCCATCACCAGCGTCAGCGCCAGCGTGCCGAGCAGACCGGTTTTCCTCATGGCGCCGCGGTGTCCACGTGGGTGACCACCGACAACCCCGGCCGCAAGCGCTCGAGCAGCGGCTGGTCCGGGTCGATGGCGATGCGTACCGGCAGCCGCTGGACCACCTTGGTGAAATTGCCGGTGGCGTTGTCCGGGCGCAGCAGGCTGAACTCGGAGCCCGTGGCCGGGGCGATGCGCTCGATGCGGCCGGTCAGGCGCGCGCCGTTGAGGGCATCGACCTCGAAACTCACCGGCTGGCCGGGGCGCATGTTCGCCGTCTGGGTCTCCTTGTAGTTGGCGATCACCCAGAGCTTCGGCGGCACCAGGAACAGCAGCTGCGTGCCGGCAGTAACGTACTGGCCCAGGCGCACGCCCACCTCGCTGACCCGCCCATCGCCAGGGGCGACGATCTCGGTGTTGGCCAGGTCGATCTCGGCCTGGTGCAGCGTTGCCTGGGCGATCTCGACCCGCGCCTGCAGGCCGCCCCGGGAGATGCCGCTGGCCTTGAGCGTCTGCTCGGCGATCTCGATGGCGGCGCGTGCCTTGCGCACGTTGGCCGACGCGGCGCGGGCGCTGGCGCGGGTCTGGTCGCGCTCGCGGATGGACACCGAGCCGCGCTCGGCGAGTTCGTCGACGCGACGCTCGTCGGCCCGTGCCCGTGCCTCTTCGGCCTCGGCGGCGAACAGGTCGGCGCGGCGCGCGGCCAGGGTGGCGCGGTCGGCGGCCAGTTGCTGGTCGAGGTTTTCCAGTTCGAAGCGTGCGGCGTCCCGTTCAGCGCGGCGCTGGGCGACCCGTTGCTGGTACTGCCTGTCATCGATGCGTACCAGCACCTGGCCCTGGCGGACCTGCTCGAAGTCCTGCACCCGCACCTCGGTGACGCAGCCGGCGACCTGCGGCGCGAGCACCGTGAGCTGGCCGCGCACATAGGCGTTCTCGGTGGTGACCAGGCTGCCGGTGAACGGCCAGAGCTGCCAGGCATAGAGGATGGCGAGCACGCCGACCAGGGCCACCAGCGTCATCAGGACGATCGAGCGGCGGCTTGGCTGGATCGTCTTGGGCGGCTCGGGTGGTGTGCCGCCGGCGTCCGTGGTCGGCGTGGTCTCGGCGTCGGGTGTGCGCGCATCGCTCATGGGGCGGAAGCCTTCTTCTGTCGCGCCAGGCGCAGGGTGTGGAACAGTGACCAGCCGAGCACGGCGATGGCGAGCAGGCCGATCAGGCGGAACACGTCATTGAAGGCCAGCACGTTGGCTTCACGCGTGACGGTCTGCGACAGGCGAGCGCCGCCGAGTGCCTGGCGCAGCTGCGGGTCGAGCTGGGTGGCGGCCACTGCCTGGCTCTGTTGGGCGAGACGGGCGGCGATGCGTGGGTCGTCCGGCACCACCTGCTCGGTCAGGTGTGCCGAATGGTACTGCTCGCGGACGATCTGATAGGTGCCGAACACGGCGGGACCGGCAAGCCCGCCCAGGCTTTGGGTCATGGAAAACAGCACGATGAAGCTGACCAGGTAGTTCGGCCCGTTGGCCAGCGCCTTTCCGATGCCGGTGATCAGCAGCGGGCCGAGGAACATGCCGCTGGCGAACGACAGCAATCCCTGGCTGAGGAAGAGGTCATGCGGGCGGGTCTGGCTGGTGGCGTCGACGTCGAGAAAGCTGGCGATGCCGATCAGCAGGATCGAGAGCAGTATCTGCGCCGCGGCGGTCCGCGGGCTGAAGCTCAGCGCGCTGGCGGCGATGCCCATCACCAGCCCCAGCAGAATCACCGCGTACAGCGGGCGCAGCTGATCCGGCCCCATGCCGAGCGTTTGCAGCAGGCCGACCGCGCCATAGCTCTGTTCGGACAGCAGAAAGCGCAGCGCCAGCGCACCGAAGGCGAAGCGCAGCATCTCGGCGGTGCCCAGCCAGCGTGTCTGCAGCAAGGGGTTGCGCCGGTGATGTTCGATCATGAAGGTCAGGCAGCTGAGCAGCAGGGCCGCGATCAGTGCGTAGCCCAGCCACGGCGCCTCGGTCCACCACTGCACGCGGCCCTGGGCGAAGACTGCGGCAACCAGCGCCAGCGCCGGGGCGAAGAGGGCGAAGGTAAGGAAGTCCAGCGGCTCGAACACCTTGATGCGCTCGCCCAGCGGCAGCTTGAGCACCACCACGGCGGCCAGCGAGCAGAGCGCCAGGCCGCTTTCGAACACGTACAGGCGATGCCACTGGCCGATATCCACCAATGGTGGCGATAACAGCCAGGCCAGCGGCGTGGCGACTTGCGTCAGGCCGAAGGCGACGATCACCCCGCGCGGCAGGTGGGCCTTGGAAAAGGCCTGGAGCATGTAGAACAGCCCCAGCGACGTGGTGGCCGCTGCGGCGAAACCGCTCGCTGCGCGCACGAACATCGCCATGCCCAGGCCTTCGACGAACATATGGGCGATGCTGAGCAGCGCATAGACCGCCAACCCCAGCTCGGCGAAATGCCGCAGGCCGTATTGCTGGCGCATCTTGATCAGCAGCAGGTTGGTCGAGACGTTGACCATGAAGTAGGCGGCCGGCAGCCAGGCGCCCTGCGCGGGCGTCAGGCCCAGATCGCCCTGGATCGCCGGCAGGTTGGCGATGAATAGCGCGTTGCCGAGCCCGCCGGTCAACCCCACCAGTACGGCAACCGCGGCGTAGGCCAGGCGCCGCGGCGGACTGTGCAGCAGGATCGCCGGCGAGCCGGGCATGGACGGGCGTTCGTGGGGTTCCCAGCGTGGTACCGGGGCAAGGTATTCGGGCATCTGGACTCGGCAGCTTGTTGCGCCGACGGGCGCGGTCCTAGGTAGGACAAGCGCTGCAACGAATTTCGCCCTCCGCTCACCCGATCACGGCATCGCCAGCAGCGGGCGCTGCCGTGCGCAGTCTCAGGCCGCCGTCGGCTCGGCGATTTCGCAGCCCCTGAGGACCAGGCGGATGATGGTGTCGGCAGCGGCATCGTAGTCCGCCTCGTCGAGCCGGGCCTTGCCGGTGACGGTGCTGATCTGCCAGTCGAAGTCGGCATAGGTCTGCGTCGCGGCCCAGATGCTGAAGAGCAGATGGCTGGGGTCGATGGGCGCCATCAGACCCTGGTCGATCCAGCCCTGAATGCAGGCGATGTTATGCGCGGCCTGGGCGTTGAGCTGGGCGGTGCGCTCCGGTGACAGGTGCGGGGCGCCATGCATGATCTCGCTGGCGAACACCTTGGAGGCATAGGCGTGATCGCGGGAGATGCGGATCTTGGTGCGGATGTAGGCGCGCAGCACCTCGGCCGGATGGCCTGGCTGATTGAACGGTGCAGAGGCTTCGAGCAGCGGTTCGACGATGCTCTCCAGCACCTCGCGATAGAGGTTTTCCTTGGACTTGAAGTAGTAGTAGACGTTGGGCTTCGGCAGCCCGGCGCGGGCGGCGATGTCGCTGGTCTTGGTGGCGGCGAAGCCCTTTTCCGCGAATTCCTCGCTGGCGGCTCGCAGGATCACGTCTCGGTTGCGCTCTCGAATGCTGGACATGCGGACCTGTTTGGCTGGCGCCGCCCGGCCTGGCGGCGGTTCGGCATGCTAGCACTCGCTTCTTTGCGGCCTCAACCGAGCCGCCATCCGTCGGTTCAGCCCGAGCCAAGGCTAAACGCCATCAAGTTCCCGACAGCCATGCCGCTAAATGGCCTTGCGTGCGTCATAAATTGTGTACAGTAGTGGCACTTTGATGTGTCCAATAATAACGCGAGGGCCTTCCATGCAGTTCTTCAAGCGCAGCATTCAGTGGCAATTGATCCTCAGCATGGGCGCGGCGCTGCTGGCGAGCCTGCTGATCGTCATCCTGGTGTATGCCTCGGCTGTCGAGCGCCTCGCCGAGCGCTACCTGCTCGACGAGGCGCTGCCGGCGAATATCAATGCCATCCGCAACGATATCGAGCGCACCCTGGCGGCACCCATCACCGCCACCGCCGGTATCGCCGGCAACACGCTGGTGCACGACTGGCTGATCCAGGGTGAGGATTCGCGGCAGGCCGAGGCCATCGGTCGCTACCTCAATGGCGTGAAAGCCCAGCAGAACGCGCTGACCACCTCGGTCGCGGTGCTTGGCAGCGGCCACTACTACTCCGACGCCGGGCTGAGCCGGACCCTGTCACGCTCGACACCGGCCGATGGCTGGTTCTACAGCCTGGTGGACGGCGCCCTCGAACGCTGGGTGGAGCTGGACGTCGACAAGGCCACCGGCCAGCCGACCCTGTTCATCAACCAGCGCATCAGCGCCGGCGGACGAGTGCTTGGCGTGGCCGGGCTGGGTTACAGCCTGAGCGCCATGTCCGCACTGATCGCCGACTTCCGCTTCGGCGAGCGCGGCGAGGTCTATCTAGTCGGCAGCGATGGCCAGGTGAAGATCCACCCGCGCAGCGAGCACAACGGCCGTGCTGCACTGGCGGAGCTGGCCGGCGCGCAGGCCGCGCGGCAACTGGAAACCCAGGCGGGACAGGTGGTGCGTTTCGAACGTAATGGCGAAACGTTCCTGGCCATGGCGCAGCCGCTGGAAGGGCTCGGCTGGGCGCTGATCGCCGAGGTGCCCGAGGCGGAGATCTTCGGTGAGGCGCGGCGCACGCTCTGGACCACCAGCCTGATCGGCGCGGCCATCGGCCTGTTCTTTCTCGGCGTTATCGTTCTGCTGGCGCGCGGCCTGGTTCGGCCGATCCGCCAGGTGACGGCGGCGCTGGTGGAGATTGGTGGCGGCGGCGGCGATCTCACCCGTCGCCTGGACGAAAACCGGGCCGACGAACTCGGCGACCTGGCGCGTGGCTTCAACCGTTTCATCGGCAGCCTGCGCAGCCTCATCGGCGATGTGCTCAAGACCAGCGAGCAGCTGCGCAGCGCGGTCGGCCAGGTGGCACGGGTGGTGGACGACACCGCGGTGCGTGCCGGGCGGCAGCACGAGATGACCGACATGGTGGCCACTGCGGTGCACGAAATGGGGCTCACCGTGCAGGAGATCGCGCGCAACGCCAGCAATGCGGCGCAGGCTTCCCAGGGCGCGCGCAGCGAGGCGCTGGAGGCGCGCCAGGTGGTCAGCGAATCGATCGCCCATATCGAGGGCGGATGTCCGGCGAGATCGGCCAGGCCGCCGGCTCGGTGACCGAACTGGCGCAGCAGGTGGCCTCCATCGATCAGGTGCTGGCGGTGATTCGCAGCATCTCCGAGCAGACCAACCTGCTGGCCCTCAATGCCGCCATCGAGGCGGCCCGTGCCGGCGACATGGGCCGTGGCTTCGCTGTGGTGGCCGACGAGGTGCGCACCCTGGCCAGCCGCACCCAGGCCTCCACCGACGAGATCCAGCAGATGATCCTGCGCCTCAAGAACGGCGCGGAGAACGCGGTCGCCTCGATGCATGCCGGCCAGGCGGCCACCGGCACCGGCGTGCAGGCCAGCCAGCGCACCGGCCAGTCGCTCGGCGCCATCACCGAGCAGGTCGAGGCCATCAGCGACATGAACACCCAGGTCGCGGCGGCCACCGAGGAGCAGACCAGCGTCACCGAGGAGATCACCCTCAACGTGCAGGGTATCGCCGACCTGGCCCAGGCCACGGCGGTCGACGTGCGGAACTGCCGGGCCGACTGCCAGGCGCTGTCGCGGCTGGCCGACGACCTGAGCCGGCAGATGGGCAGTTTCAGGCTCTGAGGCATCGACCCGCCGAGCCGGGCGCGGTGGTTCGACGGTCGGGAGGGAGGTAAGGCGGGGTGGCCGGGGCCCGTGCCCCGGCCGGCGCGATCAGAAGTGCGCCTTGACGATGGCGCTGAAGGTGTTCTGGTCGGTCTTGAACGGCAGCGAGCCGTCTTCCAGGCCGTACTTGTTCGACCAGTAGTCGTACTCGATACCGACATAGAGCTTGCCCGGCGCATAGTCCAGCGCCTTGCCCAGGTCGTACTTGATCTGCGGCACGATGTGCAGGTTCTTCGAGAGGAAGTCGCCGCGGGACTTCGAGCCGGCGTCGTTGACCACCCAGTCGATGAAGCCGTCGAAGAGGATGTCGGACTTGCCGACCGGGAAGGTCATGGCCCAGGTCGGGGTGACCTGCCACTGGCCGGACGCGCGTCCGGTGGAGCCGTCGGGCTTGCGATAGTAGAAGTTGAGGGCGAAGCGGTCGAAGCCGGGCAGCTCCAGGTCCACCGCCGGGCCGAGCAGGTAGTTCTGGTTCGGCACGCCGTCCGCCGAGCTTTCGCCGCGTTCGTAGGTGGCGCCGATCAGCACGTCCTTGACCGGGCCGAACGACAGGTCGCGGCCGCTGACCTTGCCCAGCGACAGGCGCGGGCTGAATTCGCCGTAGTAGGTGTGGCCGTCGCTGCCGCTGACGCCGTTGAACCAGATGTTGTCGACGAAAAAGAACATGTCGCCCCAGGCCCAGCCGCTGGCGTGCTCGAAGGTGACGGTCTGCTGGGTGTCGGGGTCGACCTTGTAGTCCTGGCCGTAGAGGTAGGTGAGGCTGTTGTTCTGCCAGTGCAGCAGGTCGCCGGCCATGGCCGGGGCGGCGAGCAGGCCGCCGGCGAGGGCGAGGCAGAGCGGGGCAGTCTTGGAATGCATGGTGTGGTTTTCCTGTGGTGTCTTTCATGAAGCCGAGCGGCGACCGGCGCGTATTCTCCGCGAAGGGCCTGGCGGCGGGAAGTGCGAGCGCGGCGACTCAGCCGGCAGTGGTGACGACGTCCGGAGGCGAGGCGGCGCTGGGGCGAACGGGAGGGCGGAAGCGGGATGGTCGTCCGGCTGGAAGAGCGGGGTGCGGGCGCGAAGGAGCGATGCCGCTGCTGGTGGCGGTTGCGGTCATGGTTAAGCCTGCCATCTTGTTGTTGTTCGGTCATGGGCTTGCGAGGCTTCACGGCGCCTCGTCTTCGCTGAGCGACGAAAACGGACGAACACTCAGGATGCTCTGACTATAGCAATCTGTAGACAGGGCGATAAACAATTAACTTTAATATTGTGCACAATTTGCTTGTGCCAATTGCTCACCGGTCGCGGCGCCATCAGCGGCCGCGAATCCAGGCGGGAGGCTTCTGCCTGGATTCGGTTACGCCGCGGGCTCAGGACACCGCGGTCGGCGCGATCCGTGCGGCCAACGGGGAACGGCGGATCACCAGCTTCTCCAGCTCCGCCACGCAGAACACCAGCAGGCCGGCGCAGACCACCTGGGCCCATTGCAGCGGTGAAAGGTCGGTCGAACCGAAGATCGACTGCATGATCGGCGCGTGGGTGAACGCTAGCTGCAAGGGGATGCAGGCCGCAATGGCCAGCAGCACGTAGGGGTTGCCCGTCAGGCCCTGGCGGTTGGCGACCGAGGCGAGGATCGAGCGGCTGTTGAGCAGGTAGAACATTTCCGCCATCACCACGGCATTGACCGCCATGGTGCGCGCTGCTTCGACGTTGCCGCTGCTGTTCAATTCCCAGAGGAACAGGCCGAGGGCGCCGGTCATCATCAGTGCCGACACCATCAGCACGCGCCAGACGAAGAACCCCGACAGCAGGGCCTCGCCCGGCGGGCGCGGCCGGCGACCCATGATGCCGCGCTCGGCCGGCTCGAAGGCCAGCGCCAGCCCCAGGGTGCTGGAGGTGACCATGTTGATCCACAGCACCTGCGCCGGCGTCAGCGGCAGGGTCAGCTCGAAGAGGATCGCCGCGATCACCACCAGCGCCTCGCCGCCGTTGGTGGGCAGCATGAACAGGATGAATTTCTTCAGGTTGTCGTAGACCGCACGCCCTTCGCGCACGGCGGAGGCGATGGTGGCGAAGTTGTCGTCCGCCAGCACCATGTCCGACGCTTCCTTGGCCGCCTCGGTGCCTTTCATGCCCATGGCCACGCCGACATCGGCGCGCTTGAGCGCCGGTGCATCGTTGACCCCGTCGCCGGTCATGGCCACGACCTGGCCGTCGTCCTGCAGTGCCTGCACCAGGCGCAGCTTGTGCTCCGGGCTGGCGCGGGCGAACACGTCGACGTCCATGGCGACCTGGCGCAGGGCGGCGTCGTCCATCAGCGCCACCTCGGCGCCGGTCACCGCCGGCTTGCCGGCGCCGATGGCGAGCTGGGCGCCGATGGCCCGCGCGGTCTCGGCATGGTCGCCGGTGATCATCTTCACGCGGATGCCGGCGCGGTGGCATTCGTCCACCGCGACGATGGCCTCCTCGCGCGGCGGGTCGATGATGCCGACCAGCGCCAGCAGGGTGTAGCCGGCTTCGACATCGGTGAAGGTCAGCTGGCCGTTCGCCGGCGCGGCGCGCTTGCAGGCCAGCGCCAGCAGGCGCAGCCCCTTGGCCGCGGTATCGATCGCCATGCGCCGCCAGTAGTCGCGATCGAGAGGCTGGTCGCCGGCGTGCCCGGCCTGGCTGTCGCACATTTCCAGGATACGTTCGGGCGCGCCCTTGACGAAGATCCACGGCGCGCCGTCGCTGTCATGGTGATAGGAGGCCATGAAGCGGTGCTGCGACTCGAAGGGAATCGAGTCCAGGCGCGGCCAGGCGCCGTCGGCGACATGCTGGCTGAAGCCGACCTTGCCGCCCAGGACCAGCAGCGCGCCCTCGGTGGGATCGCCCATGACGCGCCACTGATGGGCCTGTTGCTGGAGGTGGGCGTCGTTGCAGAGCACGCCGGTGCGGATCGCCAGCGCCAGTGCGGGGTAATGCTCGGGGTCGACGATCCGCTCGTCGAGTTTGCAATCACCCACCGGTTCGTAGCCCACCCCGGAGACGTCGAATACGTGATCGGCGCAGACCACCCGTTGCACGGTCATCTCGTTGCGGGTGAGGGTGCCGGTCTTGTCGGAGCAGATCACCGTCACCGAGCCCAGGGTTTCCACCGCCGGCAGGCGTCGGATGATCGCGTTGCGCTGGGCCATGCGCTGCACGCCCAGGGCCAGGGTGACGGTCATGATCGCCGGCAGGCCCTCGGGAATCGCCGAGGCGGCCAGGGCCACCACCATCATGAACATGTCGGCGGCCGGATGACCGCGCCAGAGCGTGCCGAGGGCGAAGGTGGCGGCGGAGGCGGCCAGCACGGCGAAGGCCAGCCAGCGGCCGAAATGATCCACCTGGCGCAGCAGCGGGGTGGTCAGGTTCCGGATGCCGGTGAGCATCTGGTTGATCTTGCCCAGTTCGGTCGCCGCGCCAGTGGCGACGACGATGCCCGTGGCCTGGCCGAACACCACCAGCGTGCCGGAATAGGCCATGCCGTAGCGATCGCCCAGCGGCGCATCGGCCGCCACCGCTTCGATGCTTTTCTCCACCGGCAGGGATTCGCCGGTGAGCGCGGCTTCCTCGACACGCAGTTCCTTCGCCTTCACCAGGCGCAGGTCGGCCGGCACCCGGTCGCCGGAAACCAGCAAGACCCGATCGCCAGGAACCAGGTCGGCGGCGTCTATCTGGCGGCGGTCGCCGCCGCGCACCACGGTGGCGTGTGGCGAGAGCATGGCGCGGATGGCATCCAGCGCGGCTTCGGCCTTGCCTTCCTGGATGAAGCCGATGATGGCGTTGATCACCACGGCGGCGAGCAGCACGCCGGTATCGACCCAGTGCCCGAGGATGGCGGTGATCACCGCTGCGCCGAGCATCACGTAGAGCAGGATATTGTGGAACTGCATCAGCAGCCGCGTCAGCACACCGCGGCGCTTGGGCGGGGCGAGGCGGTTGGGACCGTACTGGGCGATGCGCCGCGCCGCTTCGTCGTCCGCCAGCCCGCCCGGGCTGCTTTGCAACTGCGTTTCGACTTCGGCGGCCGGCAGGGTGTGCCAGTCCGGGCGCGAATGTTCGCTGGGGTGGGTGGTCGAGCGATCGTTCATGACCGGCGCCTCTTGGAGGTCCATGGGGTGCGGTGTGTTCGTGGCAGGCCGATTCGCCTGGCGCCTTCGAGCTTACCCAACCACCCGTCGGCCGGCATGATTTAACGCAAGAGTTGTGTTTCCGAACACTGCAGGGGGACGATTGGCTTGCAGCGGATCCGTGGACGTGCGTCCTGCGATGGTACAGGCCTGCCAGGGGGACTGGCGTTTCATTGCGCTTTCCTGGAGAGGCAAAGATTGATACCGGACTGGCAAGGTTGGGTGTTTTTAATGAAAGTTTCGCTTTCATTGGCCTTTGCCGAGCCGTCTGATAGCTTGGTTTCGCCCTGCTGGGCGAGTCACTTTTTCCAGTCGCGGAAAAAGTAACCAAAAACGCTTGCCCCTGCATCCGGCCCCGGCTGCGCCGGGGTTCGTTGCTCGCTTCGTTCGCCCTTCGGGCCAGCCTGTGGCTGTTACTCCGCTACGCTCCATCGTCGCTCCGAGGGTCGTCGTACAAGGGCCATCCATGGCCCTTTACGAGGGGGCGCCAAGTTCTCTCGCCGCATCCCTGCGGCTCGCCCGTCTGTGCAACGATTCCACTCACCCTCCTGATGGGGCGTTTGGCGTCGCCTGGCAGTTCGTGCCAGAAAGGCCAAGGCAGAACAGCCCACAAGCTTTTCGATCTTCCAGGCGACTCGGACTCCTATTCCCATCGTGACGGCCCCCGGAGCGGCACCGGAAGGAGGGAACCCCGGCGCAGCCGGGGCCGGATGTCGGGTGGCCTTCTTTTTGGTTCCTTTTTCTTGGCCAAACAAGAAAAAGGGACTCGCCCAGCAGGGCGAAACCAGAAGTATCAGCACACTCGATAATCGATTTAACGACGAAAATCCAGACCAAACCGAACAGCAGCACCATCACCCAACCTTGCCAGTCCAGTGTCAGGCAACCCATGTCCCCATGAAATGCGAAGAACCGAACTCGAGGTCTGAAAAAGCCGAAGCCCGCATCGAGCGGGCTTCGGCTTTTCTCCGGGGCGGGCCGTTATTCGGTATGGGCGCCCTGGGCGATCCACTGGCCGATCAACTGGCGCTCTTCCGGGGTCATCTGGGTGATGTTGCCCAGCGGCATGATCTGGCTGGCGACGGTCTGTGCATGGATCTTGGCCGCCTGCTGGCGCATCTGCTGCGGGGTGTCGAACATCACGCCGGCGGGGGCGGCGCTGAACAGCGGGCTGGTCGGCTGTGCCGAATGGCAGACGGTGCAGCGCTCGTGGATCACGTTGCTGACTTCCGCGAACGCGACGCCATCGCTGGCGGCCGCCGCCGGTTGTTCGGCGGCCTGCTGCGGCTGCTGCTGCGCGGCCTGGCTGGCCTGTTCCGGCGTGGTGGCAGTCAGGTTCGGCGTGCTGCTCGGGCGGTTCGGCGAAGTGACGAAGGCCAGGCAGATCATCCCCACCGCGGCGGCCGGCAGCGCCCAGGCGAAGCGGTTGCTGTCGTGGCGGGTGTTGAAATAGTGGCGAGCCAGTACCGACAGCGCACCCAGGGCGGCGAGGATCAGCCAGTTGTACTGGCTGCCGTAGGTGCTCGGGAAGTGGTTGCTGATCATGATGAACAGCACCGGCAGGGTGAAGTAGTTGTTGTGCCGCGAGCGCAGCAGGCCCTTGGCCGGCAGCACCGGATCGGGGGTGCGATTCTGCTCGATGGCCGCCACCAGCGCGCGCTGGGCCGGCATGATGATGCGGAACACGTTGCCGACCATGATGGTGCCGATCAGCGCTCCGGTGTGGATGTAGGCCGCGCGGCCGCTGAAGATCTGCGAGTAGCCCCAGCAGGCGGCGATCACCAGCACGAACAGCACCAGGCCCAGCAGCGCGGGCGTCTTGCCCAGCGGCGAGTCGCAGAGCAGGTCGTAGACGAACCAGCCGACGATCAGCGAGCCGAAACCGATGAGCACCGCCGCCGCTGGCGACAGGTCGCTACCGGGGGCGATCAGGTACAGGCCCGGGTTGAGGTAGTAGATCACCATCAGCAGGGCCACGCCCGACAGCCAGGTGGTATAGGCCTCCC
Organism: Stutzerimonas stutzeri; assembly: GCF_000219605.1. Taxonomy (NCBI): domain Bacteria; kingdom Pseudomonadati; phylum Pseudomonadota; class Gammaproteobacteria; order Pseudomonadales; family Pseudomonadaceae; genus Stutzerimonas; species Stutzerimonas stutzeri. Next base: position 3,355,754 of record NC_015740.1, on the reverse strand, counting down.
ACTTGAACCAGTGCAGGTTCTCCGGCATCTGCGGGGGCGCGAGCTTGTATTTCTCCAGGTGATAGATGCCACCGCCATGGATGGCCCACAGGTCCCCCGACAGCCCTTCGCGGGGGTTGCTGCGGTTGAGGTTGTTTTCCAGCCAGACGAAATAGAAGGAGGCACCGATCCAGGCGATGCCGACGATCATGTGTATCCAGCGAATTCCCAGGTTCAGCCATTCGGTCAGATGTGCGTCCACGTTGATTACCTCTTGCACGGCGGCTGTAGCCGCCGTCCTTTCTTCTTATGGGTATCGGTCCGAGTCACCGCGCGCGGTTGGGCTCAGCGCGAAACCTGTTGGGGGTCGAGGAGGAGTTGCTGATCCTCCGTGAAGAAGTACTCGTCGCAGTTGTTGCCAGAACCGCTGCGATCGACCACCAGGAATTCATCCCGCTTTTCGATCGTCAGCACCGGGTGGTGCCAGACGCCGCGGTGGTAATTGACGCCCTGCCTGCCGTTGCTGCGGAAGGCGCGGACGTGGCCCGGTACAGGTGCATCGCCAAGTGGCGCGACCACGACCAGAAAGGGATGGCCGAGCAGCGGGATGAAGGCCTGGCTGCCCAGCGGATGACGTTCCAGCATGCGGATGACCAGCGGCATCTCGAGCGCCTCGGCGGCGAAGATGCTGATGATCGCCTGGTCCTCGGGCGCGGCGGTCTCGACCGTGGCCAGCTTGTGATAGCGGCGGGTCGAGCCGTTGTTGATCATGAAGTAGTCGCTGCCTTCGGTCTCGATGACGTCGCCGAAGGGGGCGAAGGCTTCCTTGGTCAGTGGCTCGATGGTCAGGGTGCGCATGGTTTGCTCGTTCAGTTAGTGGATGCTTTTCATTGTTCGCTGGAGCCCGCGCCCTCACCCGAAGGGAGAGGGTTCGGGTGAGGGGCTGAGTCCCGCTCCTTACTTCACCACCTTGCCAAACAGCCGTAGCCGGCTGACGCCGCCGTCCGGAAAGATGTTCAGGCGTACGTGGGTCACCGGGCCGAGCTTGGCGATCTGCTCACTGAACTCGTGCTCGACGTGCATGGAGAGCTTCTGGCTGGGCAGCAGTTCGCGCCAGAACAGGCTCTGCGTTTCGATCTGGCTGTCGGTGCCGCCCTTCACGTAGGCCGCCTGGATCGAGCAGCTGTCGGGGTAGTTGCCCTTGAAGTGCAGGGTATCGACGACGACGCGCTCGATCTCGCCCGGGTGGCCGAGGGCGACGATCACCCAGTCATTGCCAGGGGTGCGGCGGCGGGCGGTCTCCCAGCCGTCACCCATGTTCTCGCCGCGGTTCGGGTTGAGGATGTTGCTCATGCGCCCGAAGTGCTCATCCGAGCAGGCCAGTGCGCGGCCGCCATTGAGGGCGGCCGCCAGGTCGACCTGCTCGTTGTCGCCGACGCTGCTCCAGTCGCGGTACGGGATGCCGTGTACGCGCAGGCGGGCGACGCCGCCGTCCGGGTAGATGTTGAAGCGCAGGTGACTGACCGGCTTGTCGAAGGCGATCTCATGGTAGTGGTGGCTGTTGCCCTTGAGCTCCACGGCCGGAAGGATTTCGGTCCAGACGGTCGCGTCGCTCGGGTCGCCATCGGCGACGAAGCAGGCTTCCAGCGAGGCAGACGGCGGGTAGTTACCGGTGAAGAAGCTGGTGTCGATATCCACACCCTTGATCCAGCCCGGTACGCCGAGGCGGATCACCGCGTGGTCGTAACCTTCGAAACGCTTGCGGCGCGACTCCCAGCCGTCCATCCACTTGCCGTTGTCATCGAATACGCCTTCCTTCCATACGGCCGGCGTGGGCTGGAACAGCCGGTTGACGTCGGCGAACCAGTCGTCGGTGACGGAAATGGCGCGGGTGCCCAGACGTGCGTCGGCCAGGTTGACGTATTTCTCGAAGGGTACGGCGTAAGCTTTCATCGCGATCTGCCTTGAAATGGAGTGGAGCGTTCTGCCCTTGCAGCCTGTAGTGCGGTGTTGCCGGTCCCTTTCCGGCTACATGGCCTGCAGGCGGAACAGGGCGATCTTGTTGATTTCCGCCAGTGCCCGGGCGAATTCCTGTTCCGGGCTGTTGTGGATGCGCTCCTCGAATGCGGCGAGGATCTGGTGCCGGTTGCTGCCCTTGACCGCCATGATGAAGGGGAAGCCGAATTTCGCCTTGTAGGCGTCGTTGAGTTCGGTGAAACGGGCGAACTCTTCCGGTGTGCACTCATGGATGCCGGCGCCTGCCTGTTCGGAGGTGCTGGCGGCAGTCAGCTCGCCGCGCACGGCCGCCTTGCCGGCCAGATCCGGGTGCGCATTGACCAGCGCGAGCTGGGTGTCGTGGTCGGCGGCGAGCATCGCCTGGGACAGGCGGGTGTGCATCACCTCGACGTAGTCCAGCGTCTCGTCGACGCCAGCGCCATAGACCGTCTCGGCGACCCAGGGCGAATGCTCGTAGACATCGGCGAAGGCGGCGACGAAGGCATCGCGGTCGAGGGTCGAGGGCTTGATCGTCTTGAACGGGGTCATCAATTGCGCTCCGCGGTCATGGGGTGAGTGGCGTGCCAGTGGCGGGCGATATCGACGCGGCGGGCAAACCAGACCTTGTCATGCCCCTTGGCGTATTCGACGAAGCGCTGCAGCGCGGCCAGACGAGCGGGGCGACCCAGCAGGCGGCAGTGCATGCCGATGGACAGCATTTTCGGCGCACCTTCGCAGCCTTCCGCGTAGAGCACGTCGAAGGCGTCCTTCAGGTACTGGTAGAAGTCGTCACCCTTGTTGAAGCCCTGCACCTGGGTGAAGCGCATGTCGTTGGTGTCCAGCGTATAGGGGATCACCAGGTGCGGCTTGACCGGCGTGGACTCCGGGTCCCAGTAGGGCAGGTCGTCATCGTAGGTGTCCGAGTCGTAGAGGAAGCCGCCTTCCTCGCGCACCAGGCGCCGAGTGTTGGGACTGGTGCGGCCGGTGTACCAGCCCAGCGGGCGCTCGCCGGTGAGCTCCGTGAGGATGCGGATGGCCTCGAGCATGTGTTCACGCTCCTGGGCCTCATCCATGTACTGGTAGTCGATCCAGCGATAACCGTGGCTGCAGATTTCGTGGCCGTCGGCGACCATGGCCTTGATGACCTCCGGATGGCGCTGCGCGGCCATGGCCACGGCGAAGATCGTCAGCGGAATGTCGTGGCGCTTGAACAGCTTGAGCAGGCGCCAGACGCCAGCGCGGCTGCCGTATTCATAGAGCGACTCCATGCTCATGTTGCGTACGCCCTGCAGGGGTTGCGCCGCGACCATCTCGGAGAGAAAGGCTTCGGATTCCTTGTCGCCATGCAGCACGCTGCGCTCGCCGCCTTCCTCGTAGTTCAGCACGAAGGACAGGGCGATACGGGCGTCGCCCGGCCATTGCGGATGGGGCGGGTTGCTGGCGTAACCGATCAAGTCGCGTGGGTAGTCGGCGCTCACTGGGCTGCTTCCTGTGTGGCGGGTCGTGATGTAACGACCGGATGGCCAGATTGTATACAAGTCGATGCGTAGCTTGTAAATAGCTTTTTCGTAGCGCCTGCCTTGAAGCGCTGCGGTCGGCGGTTTTCGAGCAGGCCGCCACGACAGACGGTATCTGCAGAGAACGGGCCAACTGCGGGTCTCTGAAACTGTGTACAAAAATATCTACAAATTGTCTTGAGTCTGTTGTGCGTGGTGGCTATGCTCCGGGTCAGTTTCCATTCAACAGAGCGGAGGTGCCCGTGGGCCGTTTGACCACACACGTACTCGATGCCGCCCACGGTTGCCCGGGCAGCGGAATCAAGGTGGAGCTGTATCGCGTCGAAGATCAGGGCCTGACGCTGGTCGCCACGCGTAAGACCAACGCCGATGGCCGCTGCGACAGCCCGTTGCTGGACGGTGCGGACTACCGGTCCGGGGTCTATCAGCTGCATTTCCACGCTGGCGACTACTACCGTGGTCGCGGTGTGACGCTGGGGGCGCCGGCGTTCCTCGACGAGGTGGTGCTGCGCTTCGGCATCGACGCCGGGCAGGATCACTATCACGTGCCGCTGCTGATTTCGCCGTACAGCTACTCGACCTACCGGGGTAGCTGAGGCGGTGCTTGTTCAGTGCTGACTCTTCTGGAGTCCCTTTTGCCCGCCGTAATGGCGGGCTTTTTATTGGTGAGAGTCGAAGCGCGTGACAAGAGCCGTCTGCGGTGTGGACCGCGAAGGGGTCGGTACGGATGCGCCGCGCGTTTCTCGGGTCGGACTGCAGGTTGCACCGCGGCAGGCGTGTCGCCCTCCATCAGGTCGCGAGCCGGCGCTGCCAACGCCAGCCGAGTCACCGACTCATCAAGGACGCCGCTCCCGCGCTTCCAAACAGTGCCGCGCTGGTCCGGTTGAACCACGCATGCCCTTTCCCGGTGCGCAGATAGCGCGCCGCGCCCCGCGCGCCCAGCCCATAGGCCAGCTTGCAGCAGAGATCCAGTATGGCCCAGGTCAGGGTCATCACCAGCAGCTGCGGCAGCAACGGTTGCCCCGCGTTGAGAAACTGCGGCAGGAAGGCGGCGAAGAAGAGCATGTCCTTCGGGTTGCTGCCTCCCAGAATGAACGCTCGGCCGAACAGCCGGCTGAAACGCGGGGCGAGGGCAGGGCTTTCGATCTCGCGGGCAGCCGGTGCCTGACGTGCCGCCTGCCAGCTCTGCCAGGCGAGGTAGAACAGGTACAGCGCACCGATCAGCTTGAGCGCGCTGAACAGGCGCTCCGAGGCCGCCAACAGCGCACCAAGCCCCAGTGCCGAGGCGCTGAGCAGGGCGATGGAAGCGGTCACGCCGCCGAGAAAGGCTGGCCAGGAGCGGCGCACTCCGTAGTTCAGGCTGTTGCTGATCATCAACAGCGACAGCGGTCCGGGGATGAGGATCACCACCAGCGCCGCACTCGCATACAACAACCAGGTTTCCAGACTCATCACAGCCTCCTGAGAAATGAAAAAGCCCCGCCGCATGCGACGGGGCGGTGAGGCGCGCCTCGTTCAGAGAAACGCGAACTTGGCGATGAAGATCACGCACAGCACGTAGAGGCTGATGGAGACCTTGTCGCGCTGGCCAGTCAACAGCTTAAGCGTTGCGTAGGTCAAGAAACCCAGGGCGATGCCGTTGGCGATGGAGAAGGTCAGCGGCATCATCACCACGGTCACGATGGCCGGGATGGTGTCGGTGTGGTCCTTCCAGTCGATGTTGGCCAGCCCGCTCATCATCAGCATCGCCACGTAGATCAGCGCGCCGGCGGTGGCGTAGGCGGGAATCATGCCGGCCAGCGGGGCGAAGAACATGGCGATCAGGAACAGCACGCCGACGGTCACGGCGGTCAGCCCGGTGCGGCCGCCGGCTGCGACGCCCGAGGCGCTTTCCACGTAGCTGGTCACCGGCGGACAGCCGACGAAGGCGCCGACCACGCTGGAACTGCTGTCGGCCTTCAGCGCGCGGGACAGGTTCTCGATCTTGCCGTCCTCGTTCACCAGGTTGGCACGATGGGCGACGCCCATCAGGGTGCCGGCGGTGTCGAACATGTTCACGAAGAGGAAGGCCAGGATCACGCTGACCATCGCCACGTTGAGCGCGCCGGCGATGTCCATCGCCAGCCAGGTCGGCGCCAGGCTCGGCGGCATCGACACCAGGCCGTTGTACTCCACCAGCCCCAAGGCCCAGCCGATACCGGTGACCGCCAGCATGCTCAGCAGGATCGCGCCGAACACGTTGCGGTGGCTGAGCACTGCGATCATCAGGAAGCACACCGCGGCGAGGAGGGCGGTGGGTTCGCCGAACGAGCCCATGGTCAGCAGGGTGGCCGGGCTGTCGACCACGATGCCGGCGGTCTTCAGGCCGATCAGCCCGAGGAACAGGCCGACCCCCGCGCCCATGGCGAAGCGCAGGCTCATGGGGATGCTGTTGAGCAACCATTCGCGGATGCGCGACAGGCTCATGATCATGAACAGCACGCCGGAGATGAACACGGCGCCCAGGGCGATCTGCCAGCTGTAGCCCATCTCGCCGACGACTGTGTAGGTGAAGAAGGCGTTCAGGCCCATGCCTGGTGCCAGGCCCACCGGCCAGTTCGCGTACAGGCCCATCAACAGGCAGCCGAGCGCCGCACCGATGCAGGTCGCAACGAAGGCGGCGCCGTGGTCGATGCCGGCGTCGGCCATGATGTTCGGGTTGACGAAGATGATGTAGGCCATGGTGACGAAGGTCGTCAGGCCGGCGAGCAGTTCGGTACGGATGCTGGTGCGGTGTTCGCTTAGCTTGAACAGCCGGTCCAGCCAGCCGGGGGCGGTGCGTTGCAAGGGTGCTGCCTGGGGCTTGCGCTTGATGCTTTCCACTGGGCTTTCCTCATCGTTCTTGTTGTCGATCACCCGGAGCACGACACTCCCGAGGGGCGGGTGATGGTGTGCCCTTCGTTCTGTTAGTTGACCGAAAGGTCAGGAAGGGCTGTCTGGATTATGCTTTTGTATACAAGAATTGCAAACACTAAATCGCCCTCGCTTGTCACGGGAGCTGGCTCGCGTGGCGCACATCGCGGATATGGCGGTGATTGGAGGACAGAACGGTAGGAAATTGATTGTGCACAAGCCCAACGATGTTTTTGCTCGTTTTGTTCGTCCGACGACTGCCAGTGAAGCCGCGAACGCAGTAAAGTTCGGCCTTGCCGACACTTCACTTGCGAGCCATCGATGAACGAACAGTTGCAGCCCCTGAAGAAGCCGAACAAGACCGGCAAGACTCGCACCGGGACGCAGGACGATATCGTTTATGCGCACATCTTCGATGCCATCCTCGAACAACGCCTGGCCCCAGGCACCAAGCTCAGCGAGGAGGCCCTGGGCGAGATCTTCGGTGTCAGCCGCACCATCATCCGCCGCGCATTGTCGAGGCTGGCCCATGAAGGCGTGGTGTTGCTGCGGCCCAATCGCGGCGCGGTGGTGGCGAGCCCGAGCGTCGAGGAGGCACGGCAGATCTTCTTCGCCCGTCGGTTGGTGGAAAAGGCCATTACCGAACTGGCCGTGCAGCACGCCAGTGACGCGCAACTGGCCGAGCTGCGGCAGATGGTCATCGACGAGCGCGACTGCTTCGCCCGCGGCGATCGAGGCGCTGGCATCCGTCTGTCAGGCGAGTTCCACCTCAAGCTGGCGGAGGCGGCGAAGAACGCGCCACTGGTGAGCTTCCAGCGCAGCCTGGTGTCGCAGACTTCGCTGATCATCGCGCAGTACGAAGGGGCCAGTCGCTCGCATTGCTCCTACGACGAACACAATGAGCTGATCGATGCCATAGCCGCGCGCGACGCCGACAAGGCCGTGCACCTGATGATGCATCACATGGATCACATCGACAGCAAGCTCAACCTCGAGGAAGACAGTGCCTCGAACGACCTGCACGCGGTGTTCTCGCATCTGACCTTGATGAAGAAAAAGGCGCGTACGCCCCGCTGACCTCATTCGCGCTGCCGTTGCAGGCGGCAGCGCGCGTATTCCGCTGGCCTCGCCATCTTTCCTGGGTCGGTGCGGCATCGCAGCGGTAGCGTCAGCCTTCAGCCGCCGCCGGCTGATCTATCTCATGCCTATTGAACCGCTCTGCTACCGCGCTGTGCCTGCTGGTAAATGTTATGTTATAACTTTTATTGATTTGGTTGCTGACACCGCTTTTCGAGCGGTGCGGAGATGGAGTTTCTTGATCGTGATCGAATGTCGAGAGTTGCAGTGGGGCGCCGGCGGGCGGGCCCTCACGCCGCCGTTGAACCTCAAGCTAGCGGCCGGCAGCCTGACCGCGGTGATCGGCAGCAATGGTTCGGGCAAGAGCAGCCTGCTCAGGGTATTGGCCGGTTTGGATCGCCCCCTGGCCGGTCACATTCGAATGAGCGTGGCGCGTCCAGGCGGTGTGGCCTATCTGCCGCAGCAGCAACAGATCGACCGGCAGTTTCCGATACGTCTGCTGGAGCTGGTCAGGGGCGGTTTCTGGGGCAGCCGGCTCGGCCGTAGCGAACGCCAGGCTCGGCTACGTCAGGTACTGGCCGATTGGGGCTTGCTCGATCTGCAGACCCAGGGCCTGCACGCGCTGTCTGGTGGGGAACTGCAGCGGGCGCTGCTGGCCCGGATGAGCCTGACCGATGCGCAGGTACTGCTGCTCGATGAACCCGAGGCGGCACTCGACGAGACCGGTCTCGATCTGCTCTGGCAGCACCTCCGACGCTGGCAGCAACAAGGCAGAACGCTGGTGCTGGTCAGCCACAACCTCGACCGCCTTCGGGAGAAGCGCTGCAACGCACTGCGTATCGCGCGCAGCGGCTGCGTCGCAGCGCCGATCGATCAGCTACTCGATCGTGATCCGCTCGGGCGAGTGGCGTGACGGCCGATCTGCTCTGGAGCCCGTTTGCCGAGTTCGCCTTCATGCGCCGCGCGCTGCTCGGCGGCGTGGCGCTGGCCTGCAGCGCGGCGCCGCTGGGTGTCTTCCTGATCCTGCGGCGGATGAGTCTGATCGGCGATGCCATCGCCCACGGCATCCTGCCGGGTGCGGCGCTGGCATTCTGGCTGTTCGGTCTCAGCCTGCCTGCACTGACGCTCGGTGGGCTGACCGCCGGGCTCGGCATGGCCGGCGCAGCGGCCTGGGTCAGCCGCCGTACCGGCTTGCGTGAAGACGCCAGCCTCGCCGCGCTTTATCCCATTTCGCTGGCCAGCGGCGTGCTGCTGCTCGGCCTGGCGGGACGCAAGCTCGACCTCTTGCACCTGCTGTTTGGCTCCGCGCTGGCCGTGGACGCCGACACCCTCAGCGGCATGCTCGCCACGGCGGCGTTCAGCCTGCTGGTGCTGGCACTGATCTACCGCGCCCTGGCGCTGGACAGCCTGGACCCGTTGTTCCTGCGCAGCGTCAGCCGAATCGGGCCACTCGCCCATGCGGGCTTTCTGACACTGGTGGTGCTCAACCTGGTGATCGGCTTCCAGGCCATCGGTGCGCTGATGGTGGTGGGGCTGATGATGCTGCCGGCTGCGGCCGCGCGTTTCTGGAGCCGACGCCTGCCCGTCCTGTTGCCGCTGGCTGCGCTGCTGGGCGCCCTGTGCGTATGGCTGGGGCTGCTGCTGTCGTTCTACGCCAGCCTGCCCAGCGGGCCGTGCATCGTCCTGCTCGCGGGGGCGTTCTACCTGATTTCAGTCGTTGCGGGCCCGGTATATGGCCTGCTGCGTTCGCGTGCTTCAATCCAGACCGTCTGAGGTATCAACCCATGCGTTACCTGTTTCTGTTGTTGGCCCTCTGGCTGCCCCTTTCCCTGCAGGCGGCCGAAAAGATCAGCGTCGTGACCAGCTTCAGCATCCTTGCCGACATGACACGGGAGGTCGGTGGCGAGCATATCGAACTGACCAATCTGGTCGGTCCCGACGCCGACGCGCACCTTTATGAACCCAGCCCGGATGATGCCCAGGCCTTGCTCCGCGCCGACCTGATCATCGCCAACGGGCTGGGCTTCGAACCCTGGCTGGAGCGCCTGCTGGCCAGCAGCGAGCCTGCGGGAAAGCGGATCGATGCCAGTGCGGGCGTCGTGCCTCTGATGCTGGAAGAGGAGGGCGAGGCAGTGCCTGACCCTCATGCGTGGCAGAGCCTGACCAATGCCGAAATCTACGTGCGCAATATCGCCAAGGCGCTCGTGGCGCTCGATCCGGCGCATCGCAACGACTATGAGCGGCGTCGTGACGCCTACCTGAGCCGGCTTCACGCGCTGCTGAAGAAGGCCGATACCCGTATCGGCGGCCTGCCGGCCAGCCAGCGCAAGGTGGTGACCAGCCATGACGCTTTCGGCTATCTGGGGCAGGCCTGGCAGCTCCGGTTCATCGCGCCGCAGGGGCTGTCGACCCATGACGAACCCTCGGCCGCCGACGTGGCCGCGTTGATCCGCCAGCTCCGCCAGGAAGGGGTGAGGGCCGTGTTCGTGGAGAACATCCGTGATCCGCGGCTCATCGAGCAGATCGCCGAAGAGGCGGGCGCCACGGTAGGCGGCACCCTGTACTCCGATGCGCTGGCCAGCGCAGGGCCGGCCAGCACCTACCTCGGCATGTTCGAGCACAACCTCGATACGCTGATGCAGGCGTTGCAGCGCTAGCCAGTCTTGCGATGCACCGAGACGCCGGCGGCGAAGGTCTCCTTCACTGCGCGGTCGTCGCCGAGGATCATCAGGGCGAAGAGCTTTTCCTGCAGGGTCGTCGCCTGGCTCAGGCGATAGTCGATCAGCGGCGTCGCCTTGTAGTCGAGCACCACGAAGTCGGCCTCCTTGCCCGGCTGCAGGTTGCCGATCCGGTCGTCCAGATAGAGCGCTCGTGCGCCGCCGAGGGTGGCGAGATAGAGTGCCTTGAACGCGTCAAGCTTCTGGCCCTGCAGTTGCAACACCTTGTACGCCTCGTTGAGGCTGGCGAGCTGCGAGAAGCTGGTGCCGCCGCCGACATCGGTGCCCAGGCCGACGCGCACACCGAAGCCTTCCACCTTGGCCAGGTCGAACAGGCCGCTGCCGAGGAACAGGTTGGAGGTGGGACAGAACGACACCGCCGAGCCGGTCTCACCGAGGCGTTTGCACTCGTCGTCGCACAGGTGGATGCCGTGGGCGAACACCGAGCGCGGGCCGATCAGGCCGTGGTGGTCGTAGACGTCCAGATAGCCTTTGCGCTCGGGGAACAGCTCCTTGACCCACTCGACCTCCTGCTTGTTCTCGGAGATGTGGGTGTGCATGTACAGGTCGGGGAATTCGGCGAAGAGCTTGCCGGCCAGGGTGAGCTGCTCCGGCGTGCTGGTCGGGGCGAAACGCGGGGTGACGGCGTAGTGCAGACGGCCCTTGCCGTGCCAGCGCTCGATCAGCTCGCGGCTGTCGGCGTAGCCGGACTCGGCGGTGTCGGTGAGGAACTCCGGGGCGTTGCGGTCCATCAGCACTTTGCCGGCGATCATCCGCAGATTGCGCTTCTCGCAGGCCTCGAAGAAGGCGTCCACCGACTGCTTGTGCACCGTGCCGAACACCAGCGCGGTGGTGGTGCCGTTGCGCAGCAGCTCGCCGAGAAACAGCTCGGCCTGCTCGCGGGCGTGGGCCATGTCGCTGAAGCGGCCCTCGTTGGGGAAGGTGTAGGTTTCCAGCCAATCCAGCAGCTGCGCGCCGTAGGAGCCGATGACGCCGACCTGCGGGTAGTGGATATGGGTATCGACGAAACCCGGAGTGATCAGCGCGTCCGGGTATTCGACAACCTCGGTGCCGGCCGCCAGGGTCGGCAGCAGTTCGGCGGCGTGGCCGATGCGCGCGACCTTGCCGTCCTCGACAACCAGCAGGCCGTCCTGGAAGTATTCATGGGCTTGCTCGATGCCCACTTCACGCGGGTCGGCGAGGCAGTGGAGCAGGGCGGCACGGTAGGCTTTGGTGCTTGGCATGGTGACTCTCGAAAATCGTTGTATGAGGGTGTTGCGTTGACATGGGCAGGCCGCCGCCGAAGGGCGTGCCTGCAACAATGTCGGGTGGTCAGTTGGTCTGGGCGCGGCGCGAAGCGGGGACCAGCATCGGTACCGGCTTTTCACCGTCCTCGGCGTTCTCCCCACCCTTTTCACCGAAATGCGCGTTGTAGGTGGCGATCACCTCGCCGGCGATGGACACGGCGATTTCCACCGGCAGCTTGCCCTTCACCTCGGCGATGCCCATCGGGCAGCGCATGCGCTGCACGGTCTCCGGCTGGAAGCCGCGGTCCCGCAGACGGTGTTCGAACCTGGCGCGTTTGCTCTTGGAGCCGATCAGCCCGTAGTAGGTGAAATCGTTGCGCGAAAGGATCGCGGCGGTCAGTTCCAGGTCGAGCTGATGATTGTGGGTCATGACGATGAAGTAGCTGCCGGCGGGCATGTTATCCACTTCCTCGACCACATCGTCGGAGACCACCTTTTCCACGCCGCGCGGAATCTCGGCGGGGAATTCGTTATCGCGCGAATCGATCCAGCGCACCTTGCACGGCAGGCTGGCCAGCAGCGGCACCAGCGCGCGCCCGACATGCCCGGCACCGAACACGGCGATATGCGCCTGCGGCTGGCCCATGGGCTCGAACAGCAGCACCGTAGCGCCACCGCAGCACTGGCCGAGGCTGGCGCCGAGGGAGAAGCGCTCCAGGCGGGTGTCACGGCTGCGCTTTTCCAGCATTTCGCGGGCGATCTGCTGGGCCTTGTACTCCAGGTGGCCGCCGCCGATGGTGTCGTACAGGCGCTCACGGCTGACCACCATCTTCGAGCCGGCATTGCGCGGCGTGGAGCCGCGCTCCTCGATGATGGTCACCAGCACGCAGGGTTCGCCTTGTTGTTGCAGGTCGGCGAGTGCTTCGATCCAGGCCGTGTTGCTCATGGTTCTGTCCTTCGTATCGCCCGGTGGCGCGTGCAAGGCGTCGCCATCGGGACGTTCGTGTTGCGCTAAGGGTGGACAAGCAAAGCGTTGTCCACCCTGCGTCAGGCCGTGGTGGTCTCCGTTGTCGCAGACTTGCTCGCCGCCTGCTTCAACCTGCGCATCTGTTCCACGCCCCAGAGCACGCGCTCGGGGGTCGCCGGAGCATCGATCTGCGGCTGCGCCCGGTAGTCGGCCAGGCTCGCCACCGCATCCTTGATCGCGCACCAGACCGAAATGCCGAGCATGAACGGCGGCTCGCCCACGGCCTTGGAGTGGAACACGGTGTCTTCGGGGTTCTTGCGGTTCTCCACCAGCTTGACCCGCAGATCCAGCGGCATATCCGCCACCGCCGGGATCTTGTAGCTGGCCGGGCCGTTGGTCATCAGCTTGCCCTTGTCGTTCCAGACCAGCTCTTCCATGGTCAGCCAGCCCAGACCCTGGACGAATCCGCCCTCGACCTGGCCGATGTCGATGGCCGGGTTCAGCGAGGCGCCGACGTCATGCAGGATGTCGCTGCGCAGCATCTTGTATTCGCCGGTGAGGGTATCGACGATCACTTCCGAGCAGGCCGCGCCGTAGGCGAAGTAGTAGAACGGCCGCCCGCGCGCCTGACTGCGGTCGTAGTAAATCTTCGGCGTGCGGTAGAAGCCGGTGGACGACAGCGAGACCTGGCCGAAATAGGCCTGCTGGATCAGCTCCTCGAAGCTGATGTAGTGGTCGCGCAGGCGCACCTGGCCGTTCTTGAACTCGACGTCTTCCTCGAAGATCTGCCACTTGCGTGCGGCGAACTCCACCAGCCGCTGCTTGATGGTCTGCGCCGCATTCTGCGCCGCCTTGCCGTTGAGGTCGGCACCGCTGGAGGCCGCCGTCGGCGAGGTGTTGGGCACCTTGTCGGTGTTTGTGGCGGTGATCTGGATGCGCTCGATATCCACCTGGAACACCTCGGCCACCACCTGCGCGACCTTGGTGTTCAGGCCCTGACCCATCTCGGTGCCACCGTGGTTCAGGTGGATGCTGCCGTCGGTGTAGACGTGCACCAGCGCGCCGGCCTGGTTGAGGAAGCTGGCGGTGAAGCTGATGCCGAACTTCACCGGCGTCAGCGCCAGGCCCTTCTTCAGGATCGGGCTTGCGGCATTGAACGCGCGGATATCTTCGCGTCGCTTTGCATAGTCGCTGCTGGCTTCCAGCTCGGCGGTCATCTCCTCGAGCATGTTGTGCTCGACGGTCTGGTAGTAGTGGGTGACGTTGCGCTCGGTCTTGCCGTAGTAGTTGCGCTTGCGCACCTCGAGCGGGTCCTTGCCCAGCTCGCGGGCCACCGCGTCCATGATTTCCTCGATGGCGACCATGCCCTGCGGGCCGCCGAAGCCGCGGTAGGCGGTGTTCGAGGCGAGGTTGGTCTTGCAGCGATGGCCATTGATGGTGGCGTCGCCCAGGTAGTAGGCGTTGTCGGAGTGGAACATGGCGCGATCGACGATCGAGCCGGAAAGGTCCGGCGAGTAGCCGCAGTTACCGGCGAGATCGATCTCGATGCCGTGCAGCAGACCGTCATCGTCGAAGCCGACGTCGTACTCGACGTAGAAGGGGTGGCGTTTGCCGGTCATGGTCATGTCTTCCATGCGCGGCAGGCGCATCTTGGTCGGCCGACCGGTGAGGTGCGCGATCACCGCGCACAGGCACGCAGGTCCCGCGGCCTGGGTTTCCTTGCCGCCGAAGCCGCCGCCCATGCGGCGCATGTCGATGACGATCTTGTTCATCGGTACGCCGAGCACTTCGGCCACCAGCTTCTGCACCTCGGTGGGGTTCTGTGTCGAGGTGTAGACGATCATGCCGCCGTCTTCGGTAGGCATGACCGAGGACACCTGTGTCTCCAGGTAGAAGTGCTCCTGCCCGCCGATGTGCAGCGAACCCTGCAGCCGACGCGGCGCGCTGGCCAGGGCGGTGGCCGAGTCGCCGCGCTTGTGGGTGTGGCTGTCGAGCACGAAGTGCTTCTTGTGCAGCGCCTCGACCACGTCGAGCACCGGCTCCAGATCCTCGTATTCGATGATCGCGGCCATCGCCGCCTTGCGTGCGGTTTCCAGGCTGTCGGCAGCCACGGCGATCACCGGCTGGCCGATGAACTCGACCTTGCCGTCGGCCAGCAGCGGGTCGCCGGGCATCACGGCACCGATGTCCAGCTGGCCCGGTACGTCCTTCGCCGTGATGGCGATGGCCACACCCGGAATCTGGTAGCAGGGGCTGGTATCGATGCGGACGATGCGGGCGTGGGCGCGCTCGCTCATGCGGGCATAGACGTGCAGCTGATTGGGAAACTCCAGCCGGTCGTCGACGTACACCGCCTCGCCCGAGACATGCTTGGGCGCGCTGTCGTGCTTGACGCTGCGACCGACGCCGGTGACCAGGTCCTGGGTGAACAGCGCCGCGATTTCTTCCTGAGTGCGGGTGGTTACGTGGTTAGACATAAGCGGTCACCCTCGTCTCGGTCTTCGGTGCATGTTTTTCGAGGAAGCACTTGCGCAGCAGGTTCTGTGCGACCAGCAGGCGATACTCGCGGCTGGCGCGGAAGTCGGTCAGCGGCGTGAAGTCTTCGGCCAGTGCATCGCAGGCCGCCTCCACGGTCTGCTGGTTCCAGGGCGCGCCGTTCAGGGTCGCCTCGCAGGCCGCGGCGCGCTTGGGAATCGCCGCCATGCCGCCAAAGGCGACCCGGGCATCGGCGACCACGCCATCGGTGATCTGCAGGTCGAACGCGGCGCAGACAGCGGAGATGTCGTCGTCCAGTCGCTTGGAAACCTTGTAGGCGCGGAACAGGCGATCCGGTGTGGCGCGCGGCACTCGTACCTTCTCGATGAATTCCCCGGGCTGGCGCGCGGTGACCTTGTAGTCGATGAAGTAATCCTCGAGCGGCAGGGTGCGGCTGCTGGCGCCCTTGCGCAGGACTACGTCGGCACCCAGGGCGATCAGCAGCGGCGGCGAGTCGCCGATCGGCGAGGCGTTGCCGATGTTGCCACCGAGCGTGCCCTGGTTGCGGATCTGCAGCGAGGCGAAGCGCTGCAGCAGCTCGCCGAAATCCGGATACTCGGTGGCCAGCGCGGCGTAACAGTCGGTCAGCGGGGCGGCTGCACCAATCTCGATATGGCAGTCCGCGATCTGGACCTGCTTCATCTCGGTGATCTGACCGACATGGATCATCACCGGCAGCTCGCGATGAAACTGGGTGACCTCCAGTGCCAGATCGGTGCCACCGGCAAGCAGCCGTGCGTCGGGATTGGCGGCGTAGACCTCGGCCAGTTCGGCGACGGTCAGCGGCGACAGGCAACGCTTTTCGCCGTCGCTGAGCTCGGCCATTTCACGCGGGGCGATGGCCTTGAGCTGGGCGATGGTCTCGGCTTCGCGGGCATCGAACTGGTCCGGCTGCTTGGCACAGCAGGCCTGTTCGGCGGCTTCGAGGATCGGCCGGTAGCCGGTGCAGCGGCAGAGGTTGCCGGCCAGGGCTTCGTGGGCCTGGTGCGGATCGTATTCATTGACCGCGCCGGCGTTCTTCTGCAGGGCGAACAGGCTCATGACGAATCCCGGGGTACAGAAACCGCACTGCGAGCCGTGGCAGTCGACCATCGCCTGCTGGACGCTGTGCAGCCGGCCCTGGTCCTTGAGGTCTTCGACGCTGATCAACTGCTTGCCGTGCAGCGCGGAGACGAACGTCAGGCACGAGTTGAGGGTGCGATAGCGCAGGCGCTCGCCCACCAGTTCGCCGACCACCACGGTACAGGCGCCACAGTCACCGGAGGCGCAGCCCTCCTTGGTTCCGGTCTTGCCACGATACTCGCGCAGATACTGCAGCACCGTGGTGTTGGGATCGAGTGCGCGCTCGCTGCGCAGTTCTCGATTGAGAAGAAACTGGATCAAGGCGAAGCCTCCGCTGTTGTTGTTCTGACACGCAAACTATCGCTATCTGACTTTTCGGTCAACTAATTCCTGACTCAAAAGTCAATGCGGCAGACGCGCGCAGATCGGGCGAGGCATATCGATGCGCTCGCCCCTGTTTGCATACTGCAATTAAAGCCCGTTCAGACGGGTTCGGCCTCGCCCTGCCGTCGGTAGGCGTAGGTCTCGGCGAAGCGCGAGAGCATGTACCGGCTGCAGGTGGTGCTCGGGTATTTCGGCGGGTTGGTTTCGTCGTAGCAACCGGGCAGGCAGGCGATCTCGGTGTCCGGATGCGGCTCGGCGAAGAACGGCATGGAGTAGCGGTCCACGCCCAGCGGGCTGATCACGCGATGGGGCGTCGACTTGTAACGGTCGTTGCTCCAGCGCGCCATCATGTCGCCGATGTTGACCACGTAGGTGCCCTCGATGGGCGGTGCGTCGATCCACTCGCCCTTGACGTTCTGCACCTGCAGGCCGCCGGCCTGGTCCTGATAGAGCAGGGTGACGCAGCCGTAATCGGTGTGCGCGCCGGCGCCTTGCTGATCGGCGCTGGTGGCGGTCTGCCGGGGCGGGTAGTGGATCATGCGGAATACGCTGATGGGCTCGACGAAGCGCTTGTCGAAGAAGTCCCGCTCGATGCCAAGGGCGAGTGCGATGGCACGCAGAAGCGTGCAGGCAAGGTCCTGCATGTCGCGGTAGTGCCCTTCCATCAGCTCGGTCCAGCCTTCGATCTGCAGCGGATGACGGTTGGGCCCGCGCAGTGGTTTGCCGGCCAGTACCTCGGGATGATCGGCAGGCATATGGAAACCCATGTCGAAGGTTTCCTTGAGGTCGCACGGCTGGCTCGGGTCGAGCTGCTCGGTGGCGACGGCACCGTAGCCGCGGTGATGGCGGCTCTTGGTGATATCGATCTTCAGCTTTTCGTCGGCGGGCAGGGCAAAGAAACGCTTGGCATGGTCGGTGCAGGTGGCGATGCGCTCGGCGCTGATCGGATGACCCTTGATATAGAAGAAGCCCCACTCGCGGCAGGCGCGGTCGATGGCCTCGGCGACGGCCAGATGGCCGGCCTCGTCGGCGTTATAGAGCGGCGAAATATCGATGACGGGCAGTGAGTTCATGGCTGACTCCGGGTACGGCGCCGCCGGTCTTCTCGTACCGGCGGCCTTCGAGGGCAATGCCCCTGCGTGCGGTTCGCCCGGAGGCGGGACGGCACGCGAGATTCCGCAGTGCGCCGGTCGGGCCGGCGCAGGTGACGCTTACTTCGGCATTTCAGCCTTGACGCCTTCGACGTAGTAATTCATCGAGGCGAGGTCCTTGATGCTGGCGGTCTCGCCCTCGGCGATGCGCACTTCGCCAGCCTGGTCCTTGATCGGGCCGGTGAACGGGTGGAATTCACCGCTCTTGATGCTGGCGATGATCGCTTCCGCTTCGGTCTTCACATCGGCCGGCACCAGATCGCTGATCGGCAGGCTGATGCTGTCCTGTGCCAGCCCGCCCCAGAAGTCCTCGGACTTCCAGTTGCCGGCCATCACCGCTTCGGCGGACTTGGTGTAGTGCGGGCCCCAGTCGTTGACGATGGAAGTCAGCACGGCCTTCGGCCCGAAGTGCTGCATGTCCGAGGCGTAACCGACGGAATAGACGCCACGGCGCTCGGCGGCCTGGATCGGTGCCGGGCTGTCGGTGTGCTGGAAGATCACGTCCACGCCCTGGTCGATCAGCGCGTTGGCGGCGTCGGCTTCCTTGCCCGGATCGAACCAGGTGTTGACCCATACCACCTTGATCTCGGTGCCGGGGTTGTACTTGTCCAGCGCCAGCTGGATGGCGTTGATGTCGCGGATCACTTCCGGAATCGGGAAGGACGCGATGTAGCCGACCTTTTTGGTCTTGGTCATCTTCGCCGCGAGGAAGCCGCCGACGTAGCGGCCTTCATAGGAACGGGTCAGGTAGGTACCGACGTTCTTCGCCTGCTTGTAACCGGTGGCGTGCTCGAAGGTGACCTTGGGGAACTGCTTGGCGACCTTCAGCGTGGGGTTCATGTAGCCGAAGGAGGTGGTGAAGATCAGGTCATAGTCGCTCTTGGCCATGTTGCGGATAACCCGCTCGGCATCGGCGCCTTCCGGCACGTTCTCGACGAAGCTGGTCTTCACCTTGTCGCCCAGCTTCTCTTCCATGTACTTGCGACCCTGCTCATGCTGGTAGGTCCAGCCGTGGTCGCCGATCGGGCCGATATAGACGAAGCCGACCTTCAGCGGATCGGCGGCCGAAGCGGCGGCCGTGGTGAGAGCGGCGCTGAAGCCGATCGCTGCGGCAAGGGCGCGCAGCAGGGTTTTCCGTGAGTTGTTCTGCATGGCGGGTGACGCTCCTGTTTGTCTAGCTACAGAGCCTGTGTTGGCTGATAGCTGGTTAGCAAAAAGCTGACCAACTGGACAGATACCTTCGTTGTGCCGGATTGCGGCCGATTCGACTCGACGCAGAGGCCCGATCGAGACTTGCGCTGGTGCGCCAGTAATCCACGGCGCCCAGCTTTGGTGCAAGCCTCGATCGTGGTTGTTTAGCCGTTTACCAGCTGCCGGGCCGCCTGCTGGTGATCGGCGATCAGCCCCTGCACGTCGAGGCCTTCGACCTGACCGTCGACGACGCGCCATTTGCCGCCGACCATCACCCGGTCGGCACGGTCGGCGGCACACAGCAGGAGTGCGGCGACGGGATCGTGGCTGCCGGAGAAGCGCAGTTCGTCCAGCTTGAACAGGGCCAGATCGGCCTGCTTGCCGACCGCCAGTTCGCCGATGTCGCTGCGCCCGAGCAGGCGCGCGGAGCCGCGGGTCGCCCAGCCGAGCACCTTCTCTGGCGTGATCTTTTCGGCGCCGTAGCGCAGGCGCCCGATGAACAGCGCCTGACGCGCTTCGAGCATCATGTTGGAGGCGTCGTTGGAGGCTGAACCGTCCACGCCCAGGCCGATGATGGCGCCTTTGTCCTCCAGCTCAAGCGTGTGGCAGATGCCGGAGGCCAGACGCATGTTGGAGCTCGGGCAATGGCAGATGCCCACACCGGCTGCACCCAGGCGGTGGATTTCCACCTGGTTGAAATGGATGCCGTGGGCCAGCCAGGTCCGCGGGCCGAGCCAGCCGACGCTCTGCAGGTAATCCACGGTGCGCATGCCGAAGCGTTTCGCGCAGAACTCTTGCTCGTCCAGCGTTTCGGCCAGGTGGGTGTGCAGACGCACATCGCGTGCTTCGGCCAGCTCCGCGCAGGTCCGCATGATGTCGGTGGTGACCGAGAACGGCGAGCAGGGCGCCAGGGCGATCTGGATCTGCGCGCCGTCGCCGCGCTCGTGGTAGCGATCGATCAGCCGCTCGCTGTCGGCAAGAATCGTCTCGGCGTCCTGCACCACGCTCTTGCAGGGCAGGCCGCCGTTCTCCTTGGACAGGTTCATCGAACCGCGGGTGAGCATGGCGCGCATGCCCAGCTCGCGGACGGCCTCAACCTGGATGTCGATGGCGTCCTCGAGCCCGCCCGGAAACAGGTAGTGGTGATCCGCAGCCGTGGTGCAGCCAGACAGCAGCAATTCGGCCAGCGCCACCTTGCTCGCCAGCTGCAGCGCCTGCGGCGTCAGTCGTGCCCAGACCGGGTAGAGGGTCAGCAGCCAGTTGAACAGCGGCTCGTTGACCACCGGCCCCCAGGCTCGGGTCAGGGTCTGGTAGAAATGGTGATGGGTGTTGACCAGCCCCGGCAGCACGACGTGCTCGCGGGCGTCGAAGGTCTCGTTCACCGGCAGCGCGGGCGAGGCCCCGGCGGCGAGCATTTCGACGATGACGCCGTTCTCGACCACCAGCCCGCCAGGGGCCTGGGTGTCGTTGGCGGTGAACAGGGCAAGCGGATTCTTGATCCAGATACGGTCAGCAGGCATGGCCGGCTTTCTCCTGAAGGGTTGAGTTCAGAGTAGCCAGCTCAGTTATGCCCTGTCTGCTGATCCAGGGGCGGAGGGGGTTGCTTGTGCCGCGGACGGAAAGATAAGGGATGCCACAGGGGCTGCCAAGGGCCGGTTAGCGGAGCGGTCCCGACCGCGACCGGGACACCGGGGTGAGTCCGTTCACGGTCGATCACGGTCTTGCCTCCTACCAGGGCAGCGCGTCCCCCAGATAGTCGATGTACCGATGCCCGCCCTGGCCGATGGCCCGCGTCACCTGCTCGGCCATGCCGCGAGCGCTGGTCTCGACATCCAGCGGGGCCTGATCGCCACCCATGTCGGTCTTGACCCAGCCCGGATGCATCGACAGCACGGTCAGCTTCGTCTCGCCGAGCTTGGCAACGAAGGTGCGGGTCATGTGGTTCAGCGCGGCCTTGCTCGCACCGTAGAGGTCCATGCCCATGCCAGGGCCGACTTCGACGCTGCCGAGAATGGAGCTCATGAAGACGACCACGCCCTGATCCAGGTTCACCAGTGGCAACAGTCGTTCGGCCAGGCGCACCGGAGCGACGACGTTGGTGAAGAACAGCTGGCCGACTTCCGCCTGGCTGGCTTCGGTGGCCGGTTTGTCCTGCGGCCCGGCGATGCCGGCGTTGACGAACAGGACGTCGATCGGGGTGCCGGCCAGGCGTGCGGCCAGTTGATCGACGCTGGCCGCGTCGTCCATGTCCAGGGTCTCGATGCGCAGCTGCGGCAACCCGTTTAGCGCTTCGGCACGCTGTGGATCGCGGACGGTGGCGATCACCTGCCAGCCTGCGCTGGAGAACTGCTTCGCCAGGCCGAGGCCCAGGCCGCGGGAGGCGCCGACAATCAGTATGTTCTTTGGCATGGAGCAATCTCGAAGGTCATGACGTGGGCAAGAATAGCGCGAGGACCGGCTTCGCGCGCAGCGGGCCGGCATGCGGCAATCGACCACTGCCCGAGTGTTGCAAGCCGTTTCGTTGCGATGGTCAGAACCGCTCTGTTTCGGCTCTCATGGGCTAGTTTTGCAGTGCGCCCGGCAACGAATCATCCGCCCTGGAGGACCCAATGCCCGAACAGCAGATCCAATCGACCCGCTGGCACGCCCGTCAGGCCGAGGAGGCCTTGCTGGAGCTGGACTCCACCGCCGCCGGCCTGACGCACGAGCAGGCCGCGCAGCGTCTGCTCCGCTACGGTCCGAACCGGCTCGACGAAGCCAAGCCGGCCAGCGTCTGGCAACGCGTGCTGCGGCATCTGAACAACGTGCTGCTCTACGTGCTGATCGCCGCGGCGCTGGTCACCGGATTGATGGGGCACTGGGTCGACACCTTCGTGATCATTGCGGTGGTGGTGCTCAACGTTGCCATCGGTTTCGTTCAGGAAGGCAAGGCGGAAAAGGCGCTGCAGGCGATCCGCCATCTGCTGGCGCCGCACGCAGTGGTGCTGCGCGACGGCCGGCAGCAGGACATCGATGCTGCCGATCTGGTGCCCGGTGATGTGGTACTGCTGGCGTCCGGCGACAGCCTGCCGGCCGATGTGCGACTGCTGCAGGCGCGCAACCTGCGCATCGACGAGGCGGCGTTGACCGGTGAATCGGTGCCGGTGGACAAGCAGGTCGATGCCGTGGCCGATGACGCGGCCATCGGCGACCGGATCTGCATGGGCTATGCGGGCACCCTGGTCACCCAGGGCCAGGCGCGGGCCGTGGTGGTTGCCACCGGCGCCGCCACCGAGATCGGCCGTATCGGCCGCATGCTCGAAGCGGTGGAGCAGGGCACCACGCCGCTGCTGCGAAAGATGCAGGACTTCGGCCGCATCCTGACCCTCTTCATTCTCGCCACCGGCGGATTGCTGTTCCTGTTCGGCACGCTGGTGCGTGGCATGGGGGCCGGTGAGATGTTCATGGCCGCGGTAGGCCTGTCGGTCGCGGCGATCCCGGAAGGACTGCCCGCGATCATGACCATCACCCTGGCCATCGGCGTGCAGCGCATGGCCGCACGCAACGCGGTGATCCGTCGGCTGCCGGCGGTGGAGGCGCTGGGTTCGGTTACGGTGATCTGCTCGGACAAGACCGGCACCCTGACGCGCAACGAGATGACCGTGCAGGAGGTGATCTGTGCCGGCCAGTCGCTGGACGTCGAGGGGGCCGGGTACGCGCCGACCGGCAGCCTGCTGCTGCAGGGTTCGGCGGTCGATGCGGCAGCATTGGCTGCCCACTCGCCGGCGGCGGCCGCGCTGGTCGAAGCCGCCGCGCTGTGCAATGACGCCAGCCTGCACGAAAAGGAACAGCACTGGGTGCTGGCTGGCGATCCCACCGAGGGCGCGCTGCTGACTCTGGCGATGAAGGCCGGGCTTTCGCCGACGGTAGTGCAGGTCGACCGGCCGCGGCTGGACGTGATTCCGTTCGAATCCGAGCATCGGTTCATGGCGACGCTGCATGCCTGCGAGGCGGGCAGCGAGGTATTGGTCAAGGGCGCGCCGGAACGCATTCTGGCCATGTGCTCGCAGCAGCTGGAGGCCGACGGCGTCGAGCGCGCGCTGGATGAGGCGCACTGGCACAACCAGATCGAGGCGCAGGCGCGCGCCGGGCGTCGGGTACTGGCCTTCGCCCGGTGTCGGCTGGGCGTGGGCAAGCAGGACCTCGAGCATGCCGATGTCGCCAGCGGGCTGACCCTGCTCGGCCTGGTGGGCATCATCGATCCACCCCGTGACGAGGCGATCCGGGCGGTGGCGCAGTGCCGCGCGGCCGGCATTCGTGTGGTGATGATCACCGGTGACCACGGTGTGACCGCCAGCGCCATCGCCCGGCAGCTGGGCATGGGCGAGGACATCAAGGCGATCACCGGCCCGGAGCTGGAGCTGATGGACGACACTGCCATGCGCCAGGCAGTCGCCGAGGCACGGGTGTTCGCCCGTGCCAGCCCGGAACACAAGCTGCGTCTGGTACGTGCGCTGCAGGCCAATGGCGAGGTCGTCGCCATGACCGGCGATGGCGTCAACGATGCGCCGGCGCTGAAGCAGGCCGACGTCGGCGTGGCCATGGGCATGAAGGGGACCGAGGCGGCCAAGCAGGCTGGCGCCATCGTGCTGGCGGACGACAATTTCGCCTCTATCGCGCATGCCGTGGAAGAAGGGCGTACCGTCTACGACAACCTGCGCAAGACCGTGACCTTCCTGCTGCCGATCAACGGCGGCGAGTCGCTGTCGCTGCTGTTGGCGGTGCTGCTCGGCCTGGCGCTGCCGATCACGCCGGTTCAGGTGCTCTGGGTCAACATGGTCAGCTCCGTGGCGCTGGCCATGGTGCTGGCCTTCGAACCGACCGAGGCGGACGTGATGCAGCGCCCGCCGCGGCGACCGGACGAACCGATGCTGTCGCGCTTCGTGATCTGGCGGATCTTCTTCGTCTCGGCGCTGTTCCTGGTCGGGATCTTCGGCATGTACCAGTGGATGCTGGCGCAGGGCGCGACGGTCGAGGCCGCGCGCACCGTTGCGGTGAACACGCTGGTATGCATGGAGGTGTTCTACCTGTTCAGCGTGCGCTACCTGAAGGCGCCGTCCTTCACGGTGCAGGGCGTGAAAGGCACGCCGCGGGTGCTGGTGGCGGTGTTCAGCGTGTTCGGCCTGCAGCTGTTGTTCACCTACGCGCCGTTCATGCAGTCGCTGTTCGCCTCCGAGGCCTTGCCGCTGGACACCGGCATGCTGGTGGTACTGGCCGGCGTGGCGGTGCTGCTGATCCTGGAGATCGAGAAGGCGCTGCTGCGACGCATGGGCGTCGGCCCGTCCTGAGGTGGCGCCGTAGGGGTCAGAGCGGCGGCAGCTCTTCCATGAGGTCGGTGGAGTTGATGCCCGGGATGTGCAGCTCGCTCTTGGCCAGCTGCTGACCCTCCATCTGCGGCTGGGTCACCCAGGTGAGGATGTCGTAGTAGCGGCGGATGTTGGCCACGAAGTGCACCGGCTCACCGCCGCGGGCATAGCCGTAGCGGGTCTTGCTGTACCACTGCTTCTGCGACAGGCGCGGCAGCATCTGCTTCACGTCCAGCCACTTGTTGGGGTCCAGCCCTTCGGCCTCGGCCAGCTTGCGTGCATCTTCCAGATGGCCACCGCCGACGTTGTAGGCGGCCAGGGCGAACCAGGTGCGGTCCGGCTCCTCGATACTCTCGGGCAGGCTGCCATGCACCTGCACCAGGTACTTGCCGCCACCCTGGATGCTCTGTACCGGATCGAGGCGATTGGTCACGCCCATGGCATTGGCGGTGCGCAGGGTCAGCATCATCAGTCCGCGCACGCCGGTCTTGGAGGTGGCTTCCGGCTGCCAGTGGGATTCCTGGTAGCCGATCGCAGCCAGCAGGCGCCAGTCGATGCCATGTTCCTTGGCGGTTTCACGGAAGGCCTTTTCATAACGTGGCAGACGCTGCTGCAGGTGCTTGGCGAAGGCATAGGCGCCGACGTAGCCGAGCACGTCGACATGGCCGTAGTAGCGCTCGCGCAGGCGCTGCAACGTACCGTTCTGCTGGGCCTGCTCGAGGAAGGCATCGGCCGCCTTGAGCAGGCTGTCATCCTCGCCTTTGGCGACCACCCAGGCCAGGCTGTTCTGTTCGCCGATGTCGAAGCCGGCGCGGATGTTGCTGAAATACACCTGGTTCATGGACATCTCGTTGGACTCCACCAGGGTCAGGTCGATCTGGCCTTCATCGACCATGCGCAGCAGGTCGACGACTTCCACCGCATCGGATTCGTCGTAGCGCAGCTCGGGGTATTCCACCTGCAGCGAGGCCAGCTTCTCCGCCTGGCTGCTGCCCTTGAGCACCAGGATGCGCTTGCCGATCAGATCCTTCGGGCTGGTCGGTCGGCGCTGGCCGCTGTGGTAGACGACCTGGGTGGTGACGTCGAGGTAGGAACGGGTGAAGCGCGCCAGTTCCTGGCGGCCTTCGCTGGCAACCAGTCCCGCAGCGGCCAGTGCCGGGCCGCCGGGACGGTTGAGACGGCTGAAGATGTCGTCGATGTTGTCGGCGGTTTCGATCTGCAGTTCGACGCCCAGGGTGCTGGCGAAACGCTTGACCAGCTCGTACTCGAAGCCGGCTTCGCCATTGCGATCCTGGAAATAGGTGGAAGGGCTGTTGCGGGTAATCACGCGCAGTACGCCTTCCTCCTTAATGCGCTCGAGCTCGCTGGGCTTTTCGGCGCAGCTGCCGAGCATCAGGAAGATTCCGATCGCCAACAGCCAGATGGCGCAGCGCTTGCGGAACAGGGTATGGGCAAACATCGGCGCAGTATACGCAAAGGCGAACCGCCACCATATCTGGACAGCGTTCGGCCTCTCTGCTAGGCGGGCCTGGGTGGACGACCGCAGCGCGGCAGTTGGGCATAATGCCGGCCCTGCCGTTGTCGTCGCCGAGATCGTTGCCAAACATGACCGAGGTCCTGCCCAAACCCTGGTTCGTCTACCTGGTGCGTGCCGCCAATGGCGCGCTGTACTGCGGGATCAGCGACGATGCCCAGCGACGTTTCGCCGAGCACCAGCGCGGGCGCGGGGCGCGTTTCTTCCATTCCAGCCCGGCGCAGGCGCTGGTCTACGTCGAGGCCTGTGCCAGCAAGGGCGACGCGCTGCGCCGGGAAATCGCCATCAAGCGATTGGACAAGCGTGCCAAGGAACGCCTGGTAAGCCAGGCCGGGCCCGTGGCGTGAATGACGCCCTAATCAGCCGGTAGGCTCGCCCGAGCGGAGCGTCTAAGCTGATGCATCTTTCCACGACGATGCTCCGCTTAACGGGGCATCTCGACACTTCCTCTGGCGGAGCCTGTCATGCACGAGCTGATCCTGCACCACTATCCCACCTCGCCCTTCGCCGAGAAGGCGCGCCTGATGCTCGGATTCAAGCAGTTGTCCTGGCGTTCGATGATGATCCCGCCGGTCATGCCCAAGCCGGATCTCACCGCGCTGACCGGGGGCTACCGGCGTACGCCGGTGTTGCAGGTCGGCGCCGATATCTACTGCGACACGGCGCTGATCGCTCGTCGGCTGGAAGCGGAGAAGGCCACTCCGGCGCTGTTCCCCGAAGGTCAGGAATTCACCGCGGCGACGCTCGCTCAATGGGCCGACTCGGTACTGTTTCTGAATGCCGTGAGCCTGGTCTTCCAGCCCGAATCCATGGCGCTGCGTTTCGCCCAGGTGCCCAAGGAGTTCGTCCAGGTGTTCAGCAAGGACCGCGCGCAGCTGTTCGCCAACGGCTCGGTGAGCCGGGTGCCGCTGGAGCAGGCCAAGAGCGACTGGCCGGTGTTCATGTCGCGCCTGCAGCAGCAACTGGCGCGCGAGGAGGGCGAGTTCCTGTTGGGCGCTGCGCCTTCGCTGGCGGATTTCGCCGTCGCGCACTGCCTCTGGTTCCTGCGCGCGACGCCGGTCACCGCCCCGCTGGTGGACGACTATCCGGAGATCCGTGCATGGCTCGGCAAGGTGCTGGGCGTCGGCCATGGCTCGAGCAGCGAGATGTCTGGCGAGGATGCCGTGCGCGTGGCCCGCGAGGCCGAACCGGCTGCGCTGCCCGAGGAGGCGTTCGCCGATCCCAACGGTTTTCAGGAAGGCCAGCCGGTGACGATCGCCGCGGTGGATTATGGGGCCGATCCGGTCGAGGGCGAGCTGGTGTTCGCCGGAGCGGAAGAGCTGATCCTGCGCCGCAGCGACGATCGCGCCGGCGTCGTGCATGTGCACTTCCCGCGCAGCGGCTATCGCATCGAGGCGCGCTGAGGTCTACTGCGCCGCCGGGGCCGCCTGGTGCACGCTGGGCAGCTCCGCGGCCAGATCGCGGAAATAGGCGATGCGCTCGTAGCACAGCGTGAGTTCGCCGCTGATGCGGTTGAACCAGGCGTCCGGGGCGCCGCAGGTGGACATGCGCAGGGTCAGGTCCCGCGGCAGGGCGAAGGCTTCGCTGGCTTTGGCCGCCACCGCTTCCAGCTCACCGCTGGCTCGGATCTTCTCCAGTAGCTCGGTACCGCCTGCAAGGTGCGCGGGAGGGGTGTCGTAGACCACCTTGATGCGGTGTTTCAGCGGTTGCGCGGCGCTGCGCCCGAAGTGCTCGCGAAACCACTGCACGGCATGGGCGACCTGCTCGTATTCGTCGGGGCAGTACAGCGCGCGTTCCACCGGCAGGCCGCTGACTTCCAGCACCCAGTCGAGCCGATCCGGGTCGCTGCCGTAGGCCAGGCAGGCGATGTTGTAGAAGCGCTGGGCGTCCAGCGCATGGCTGTCCCAGACCGGTACCGGGGAGCCGTCGCGTTCCGCGTTCTGCCATTCCATACGCCAGTAATCGGCGACGTCCATCAGCTTGGCGTAGAAATCGTCGCGGTGCTGTTCCTGCTGCAACAGGAAAAGGCCCATGAAACCGAGCTGGTCGGCGGCGTCCTCCTCGCGGCCAAGCACAGGCAGCTGCAGTTCGCTGATCAGCAGGTGCCCCATCTCATGCATCAGGGTGAACTCGGCGTTGGCCACGGTGAAGCGCACCGCTTCCACCGACAGCTCGGGCGCGGTGCTGCCGTCCTGCGCCGGGGCCAGCATCGGCAGCAGCCATAGCAACCAGGCGAACCGTTTCATGGTGTGCCGTCCAGGTCTGCATGGCTGAACGGCGCCGGGCGGCTCGGCCAGCTCAGCGCCAGGCGTTCGAACTCACGGGCCAGCAGGCTGGCGACGATAAGGTCGCGCAGCCAGCGATGATCGGCAGGAATCACGTACCAGGGCGCCGCGTCGCGGTGGGTGCGCCCCAGCACCTCGGCCCATTGCGCCTGGTGATCGGCGAAGTGGCGATGGTCGCGCAGATCGCCCAGGGTCAGTTTCCAGCGCTTTTCCGGATGATCCAGACGGCGATGCAGCCGCCGCTTCTGCTCGCCGAGCGAGAGCTGCAGGTAGCACTTGAGGGGGTGAATCCGTTGCGCGTGCATCCGCTGTTCGAACTCGGCGATCGCTCCGTAGCGTTGCGGCAGGTCCGCCACCGCGCACAGGCCGTCACGCACATCGCTGACCAGCGCCTCGTAGTAGCTGCGGTTGAACACGCCCAGCGTGCCAGGGGCCGGCAGGCGCTCGCGGTAACGCTGGAGAAACCCCTCGCGGCGCTCGTCCGGAGTCGGTGCCTGGAAACCGATGGCCGACATCCCGAGCGGGTCGAGGCCGGCGAGCACGCGGCGCACCACGCCGTTCTTGCCTGCGCAGTCGGGGCCCTGCAGGACGAGCAGCAGGGCGTCCTGACGATTGGCCATGAGCATGCTCTGCTGCTCGCGCAGCCACTCCTTCAGCCCGGCCAGCTGTGTCTGTGCCTGCGGCTTGCCCAGCCCGTAGTCCCGCGCCGGATCATGCCCCAGCGGGGCGCTGGGGTCGCACAGGCAGTCATCGAGCAGGCTGTCCGGCAGGCGCATGGTGGGTTCAGTCCTTGCGGCGCTTGAGCTGATCCTTGAGCTGGGTGGGCAGCTGGCGAATGATCAGCATGTCGCGGTCCTCGTCGTATTCGATCTTCGAGCCCAGCAGGTGCGATTCGAAGCTGATCGACAACCCTTCGGCGCGGCCGGTGAAGCGGCGGAACTGGTTGAGGGTGCGCTTGTCCGGCGGGATCTCCGGCGACAGACCGTAATCCTTGTTACGGATGTGCTCGTAGAAGGCCCGCGGGCGGTCCTCGTCGATCACCCCGGACAGTTCCTCGAGGGTGATCGGCTCGCCGAGCTTGGCCTGGGTGCTGGCGTAGTCCACCAATGCCGAGGTCTTTTCGCGGGCCTGCTCCTCCGGCAGGTCCTCGCTCTCCACGTAGTCGCTGAACGCCTTGAGCAGGGTGCGCGTCTCGCCGGGGGCATCGACGCCCTCCTGGCAGCCGATGAAATCGCGGAAGTACTCGGAGACCTTCTTGCCGTTCTTGCCCTTGATGAAGGAGATGTACTGCTTCGACTGCTTGTTGTTCTGCCACTCGGAGATATTGATGCGGGCTGCCAGATGCAGCTGGCCCAGGTCCAGATGCTTGGCTGGCGCCACATCCAGCGACTCGGTCACCGTCACGCCTTCGCTGTGATGCAGCAGGGCGATGGCCAGGTAGTCGGTCATGCCCTGCTGGTAGTGGGCGAACAGCACGTGACCACCGGTGGACAGATTGGACTCTTCCATCAGCTTCTGCAGGTGTTCCACGGCCTGGCGGCTGAAGGCGGTGAAGTCCTGACTGCCTTCCATGTATTGCGCCAGCCAGCCGCTGAACGGATAGGCGCCGGATTCGCCGTGAAAGAAGCCCCAGGCCTTGCCCTGCTTGGCGTTGTAGCTTTCGTTGAGGTCCGCCAGCAGGTTCTCCATGGCCTGCGATTCGCCCAGCTCCGAATCGCGGGCGTGGAGAACGGCAGGTGTGCCGTCCGGTTTTTTCTCGATCAGGTGGACGATGCAGTGACGGATGGGCATGGCGAACTCGCGGGCTGAATGCAACAGGAGCGGCAGTTTACCCGAGAGCACGGGCATGAGCGCTTGTCGGTTCTGCTCAGGGTAGCGGACACGGATCAATGTCGGGGACCGCATGCAGCGCTAGCCTGCTGACTGCATCGGCTTTGCGAGGTACGGCATGTGAACAATGAATTCCTGGCCTGGTTGGGCGTCGCGCGTGGGCGTTTCCTCCTCCTGACGCTGAGCTGCGTGGCGCTCGGCATCGCCCTGGCGGCAAGTGCGCCCGGCGGGGAACTGGTGATCGGCGAAGCCGTGCTGGTGCTGCTCGGCGCCCTGGCCGCGCATGTGGCGGTCAATGCCCTCAACGAGTGGGGCGACTACCGCAGCGGGCTGGATCTGCAAACCCGTCGCACCGCGTTCAGCGGCGGCAGCGGCACGCTCGTGGTCCTGCCGCACCTGCTGCGTCGCACACTGCTGCTCGGGCTCGGCTGTCTGCTGTTCTGCGTGCTGATCGGGCTGTTCTTCCTCTTGCGCAAGCCACAGCTGCTGAGCAGCCTGGCGCCGCTCGGAGTGGTCGGCCTGCTGCTGGTGGTTGGCTACACGCCCTGGCTGACACGGCACCCCTGGCTCTGTCTGTTCGCCCCTGGGCTGGGCTTCGCCCTGATGGTCCTGGGGACGCGCATCGCCCTGGCCGGCCCGCCGAGCGCAGGCGATCTGTGGCTGACCCTGACGCCGCTGCTGTTGTGCAACAACCTGCTGCTGCTCGCCCAGTTTCCGGACGTCGAGGCGGATCGGGCGGTGGGCCGGCGTACCCTGCCGATGCGGCTTGGCTGCGACGGAGCGCTGTGGGTGGTCATCGGCCAATGGCTGCTGGCCTACGGCGCGTTGCTGCTGGCGCTCTATCAGGCCGAGATTTCCGGCGCCGGTCTGGGGCTGCTCTGTCTGCCGCTGGCTTTGCGCGCGACATGGCTGCTGTGGCACCGGCCGCAGCGACTGTTGCCTGCCCTGGGGCTGAACGCGGCCATCAGCGTCGCGACACCGCTGCTGATGGCGCTGGGACTGACGATCCTCTAACGCCAAACCAGGCGGCATGCGGCGGCCCGAGGCAAATCGGGCTTGCCGGAAGGGTAGCCGCCGCGAGTAGACTGGCTGCCCTCTCAACAGGGTACGTTTCTATGACTGCTGCATGGCGCAATGCTGCCTGGATACTCGCCGGTGGTTCGCTGATCCTCGCCATTTCCCTCGGGGTGCGGCATGGCTTCGGCCTGTTCCTGCCGCCGATGAGTGCTGAGTTCGGCTGGGGGCGGGAAGTGTTCGCCTTCGCCATTGCTGTGCAGAACCTGATCTGGGGGCTGGTGCAGCCGGTGACCGGTGCGCTGGCCGATCGCTTCGGCGTCGCACGTGCCGTGCTCATCGGCGGCATTCTCTATGCGGTGGGGCTGGCGCTGATGGCGGTGTCCGATTCCCCAGCGACGCTGACCCTCAGCGCCGGACTGCTGATCGGCCTGGGCCTGTCGGGTACCTCGTTTTCCGTGATTCTCGGCGCTGTCGGCCGCGCGGTGCCGCCAGAGAAGCGCAGCATGGCGATGGGTATCGCCAGTGCGGCCGGCTCCTTCGGCCAGTTCATCATGCTGCCGGGTAGCCTGGGGCTGATCGAATGGCTGGGCTGGTCCTCGGCATTGCTGGCGCTGGCCTTGCTGGTCGCCTTGATCGTGCCGCTCGCCGGCATGATGCGCAGCCCCGCTCAGGCGCCGGCGGCGGCCGGAACGCAGCAGTCGCTGGGTGAGGCGCTGCGCGAAGCGGTCGGTCATTCGGGGTTCCGCCTGCTGGCGCTGGGTTTCTTCGTCTGCGGGTTTCAGGTGGTGTTCATCGGTTTGCACCTGCCGGCCTATCTGGTCGACCAGCACCTGCCGGCGCAGGTCGGCACCACCGTGCTGGCGCTGGTCGGGCTGTTCAACGTGGTAGGCACCTACACCGCCGGCTGGCTCGGCAGCTGCTACTCCAAGCCGAAGCTGCTTGCCGGGCTGTACCTGATCCGCGGGGTGGTGATCAGCATCTTCCTGCTGATGCCGCTGAGCGTGTGGAGCGCCTATGCGTTCGGCATCGTCATGGGGCTGCTCTGGCTGTCCACGGTGCCGCTCACCAACGGCACGGTGGCTACCATGTTCGGCGTGCGCAACCTGTCCATGCTCGGTGGCATCGCCTTCCTGTTCCATCAGCTGGGCTCGTTCTTCGGCGGTTGGCTGGGCGGTTGGCTGTACGACCGTACCGGCAGCTATGACCTGGTCTGGCAGATCGCGATCGCCCTCAGCCTGATCGCCGCGGTGCTCAACTGGCCGATTCGCGAGCAGCCGGTGGATAGGTTGCGCGCGGCACAGGCCAACTGATGCGTCGCCTGTGGCTCGGCGCGGCGGGTGCCCTGCTACTGGGCGCGCTGGCGCTGCTCGCCTGGTGGGGCTGGCAGCGCGGTGGCCTGGCGCTGCTGCAGCTGGGCCTGGGCACCTGCTGAGCCTGGCGGCAGTGCCGCCGGTTTCCTCGTTCGATCCGTTTTCTTCTTCCGCTCCCGCAGTCTGGCACCGCAACGGCCGCCAAACGGTACGGCAAGCAGGGAATCAATTGGCCGTTCACTGCTCAAAGACGAAGCGGCGTAGAAGAAGTTAAGAACAAATCGCCGGTTCTTAGCAGCAAGCTATCGGCATTTGTGCGTGCACGCCCACTAACACGTGACTGTCCGGGTCCCCTGATTTCAGGCACGGCTGTCGCATAACCGTCATCAACAGTTGGTAAATACCTGCCGCACGCAGTCAATGGAGCAATAACCGATGTCCACTCTCACCGAACTCGCCCAGCAAATCGCCAAGCTCTATCCGCTGAAGGACAAGCGCGTCGGCAAGCGATACCGCGTGGTGGGCGAGCTGGCCGGGATGACCGAACTGGAAGAGATCAACGGCGAGCCGCGCTACATCCGTACGCTGGCGCTCAAAGACCGCCAGGTCTGGGACATTGCCGTCTGATGCATCTACGGCGTTGAGCGTCGCCGCGGTTCAGGACCGCGGCCAGCGCTCGGTGCGCCAGGCAGCCTGCTCGGCTGCATCGAGAAAGGTCCAGGTGACGAAGCGACTTTTCTTCTGCCCCTGGGCCATATCCAGCGCCTGAACCTGCAGCGCACCCAGGCGTTGCAAGCGCGCCATCAGCGGTGCCACGTTGCCACCCTTCGATACCAGCGTACTGAACCGGTAGACCTGCTTGGCGAACGCCACGCTCTCGTCCGCCATGCGCGCGACGAATGCCGCCTCGCCACCCTCGCACCAGAGCTCTGCCGCCTGGCCGCCGAAGTTCAGCTTCGGCAGCTTGCGGCTCGGGTCCAGCTTGCCAAGATTGCGCCACTTGCGCTGACTGCCGCTGGCAGCCTCGGCCTGCGAGGCGTGGAATGGCGGATTGCACAGGGTCAACTCGAAGCGCTCGTCCGCCGCCAGGATGCCCTTGAAGAGCTGCGTCGAGGTGTCCTGCCGGCGCAACTCGATGGCCTTGTCTAGCCTGTTGGCCGCGACGATGGTGCGCGCCGAGGCCAGCGCCGTGGCGTCGATGTCGCTGCCAGTGAAGCGCCAGCCATATTCGCGATGGCCGATCAGCGGGTAGATGCAGTTGGCGCCGGTGCCGATATCGAGCACCCGGACCGCGGCCCCGCGCGGGATGACGCCGGCGTTATCGGCGGCCAGCAGGTCGGCCAGGCCGTGCAGGTAATCCGCCCGCCCCGGCACCGGCGGGCAGAGGTAGCCGGCAGGAATGTCCCAGTGCTGAATACCGTAGAACTGCCGCAGCAGTGCGCGGTTGAACACCCTTACCGCATCCGGATTGGCGAAGTCGATGCTCTGCTTGCCGTAGGGATTGAGGATGACGTACTCGCCCAGCTCCGGGCAGGCGGCGATCAGCTTGGGAAAGTCGTAGCGGCCGCTGTGGCGGTTGCGTGGATGCAGCACGGCCTTCGGTTCGGCAGGGCGCGGCTGGGACGAGGTTTTGCGTGGCATCGGGTCGACTGGAGGTTGGCGGCTGGGCGCGCATTGTCCCACAACCGCCTCGGCTGGCTAGTGCCGGCGCGGCACCATCAGCATCCACAGCAGCCCCCAGAGCAGCGCGCCGGCGCCAAGCCAGAAGGCGCTGTGCAGGCTGCCGCCCATGCCCATCCAGATGCTGGTCAGCCAGGGCGCGGCCAGTTGGGTCAGGCCGTACAGCGCGATCAGTGCCGCCGACAGGCGTGGGCCCTGATGCGGCTGCAGCGCGCGGGCCAGGCGCTGGGTCAGCAGCACGGTGCCGAGGAAGGTACCGCCGACCAGCACCGCACACAGCAGGATGCCGACGGCCCCCGGCAACAGCAGAGCGGCCAGCACGCCGAGCAGCTGGGTCAGATAGCTCAGGCGCAGGGCGATGTCGTCGCCCAGGCGCACACCCAGACGGTTCCACAGCCAGGGCGAGGGCAGGGTTGCCAGCGCCACCACCAGCCAGCTGCCGCCGATGAGAAAGTCGCCGGGCTCCACCTGCAGGCGCGCCACCATGGGCAGAAAGGTCATCGGCAGGATGTAGCCCATCCCGGCGCCAGCGTAGGAAAGAAACAGAGGCGTGCTGGCGCGGTCGAGCAGCTTGCCACTCGGCGCCGTCGCGGACGGGGCGGGGGCCTGCTCGGTTGGCAGGTCCAGTCGCGAAAGCTGGCGCCAGCCCCACCAGGCCAGTGGTATCGACAGCAGCGCCGCCGGCCACCAGCGATCGGCGCCCAGCAGGTAACCGTCGCTCAGGCTGACCAGCAGGCTGGACAGGATCAGGCCGACGCAAACGCCGAGGTAGACCAGCCCGCTGGCCGACACGCGTTGCTGTCGTGCCAGCCACTCGAGGATCAGCGAGGGCGCCTGGACGAACACCAGGCCATTGCTGATGCCGTTGGCCAGGCGCAGCGCGGCGAGGGCATCGGCGGATTCGGCCTGGGTCTGCAGCAGGCTGCTGAGCACGTGCAACGCCAGTGCCCAGGGCAGGCTGCGGCGGATCTGCGCGACGCGGTGCCAGCGCACCGCGAGCAGCGCGCCGATCAGGTAACCGAGGTAGTTCCAGCTGGCGATGCTGGCGCCTTCCTGCACGGTCAGCAGGCCGTCTTCCACCAGCCAGGGCAGCAGCGGGGTGTATACGAAGCGGCCAAGGCCGTGGACGACCAGCAAAAGAATGGCACCGGCCAGCAGGACCGGAAACAGCGCGACGCGTTGAGGCATGGAGTTGTTCTTTTTCGAATGAGGTCCTGAGCTTAACGACTGTGCCGCTTGCCCGCCATGGCACATTGAGCGTCACGGCGCCCTGCGTGATGCCGTCTCAGAGCGGAAACACCAGCGGTACCAGCAGCACCGCGACGGTCATCACCAGCACGGTGAAGGGCACGCCGATGCGCACGAAGTCGCCGAAACGGTACTGCCCCGGGCCGAGCACCAGGGTGTTCACCGGCGAGGAGATCGGCGTCATGAAGGCGGCCGAGGCGGCGAGCGCGACGATCATGGCGAACGGGTACGGCGAGGCACCCAGCTGTTCGGCGGTGGCCAGCGCCACCGGCGCCATCAGCACGGCGGTGGCGGTGTTGGAGATGAACAGGCCGATCAGTGCGGTGAGCAGGAACAGGCAGGCGAGCAGCGCGTGCGGTCCGGCATCGCCGAGCAGACCGACCAGCCCCGAGGTGGCGAGGGCGATGCCGCCGGTCTTCTGCAGCGCGAGGGCGAACGGCAGCATGCCGACGATCAGCACCAGGCTCTGCCAGTGGATCGCCTTGTAGGCGCTGTCCATGTCGATGCAGCGGAACAGGCCCATGACCAGACAGCCGATCAGCGCCGCCAGCACGTTGGGCACCAGGCCGCTGACCATCAGTGCGACCATCAGCGCCAGGCCGAGCAGGGCGAATGGCGCCTGGTTGGCCGCGGGCGCCACGTCGTCCACCTCCGCCGGCAGGCTCAGCACCAGGAAGTCGCGGCTCAGACCCTGCAAGCGGTGGATGTGCTTCCAGCTGCCGGCAACCAGCAGGGTGTCGGCCGGCTTTAGCTTCTCGTCCACCAGCAGACCCTGCAGCGCCTCTCGATTGCGCCGCAGCCCGACGACGTTGAGCTTGTGTCGGCTGCGAAAACCCAGCTGCTGGATGGTCTTGCCCGGCAGGCGCGAGTCCGGTGGCAGCGCCACTTCCGCCAGGCCCAGCTCGCGGGCGTGGTCGGCATAGTAGGAGGTGCTCAGCTGCAGCGGCTCGAGACCGAGTTCGCGGTAGGCACCGAGCAGGCCGATGGCCGGGCTGGCCAGGTCCACCAGCAGCACGTCACCGACGAAGAGTTCGGTGTTGCCGGTGGCGATCAGCAGCTGCTTACGAAACCGGTGCGTGCGCTCGATGGCGATCACGTTGATGCCGTACTCGCTGCGCAGCCGCAGGGCGTCCAGTGCCTGATTGGCCAGGATCGAGCCGGGCAGCACGCGCAGGCGTCGCTCGCGCTCGTCGAGCCGGTAATCTCGCGCGAGATCGGCCAGGGTGTGTCGCGGTTCCACGGCCGGGCCGTGCTTGTCGGAGCCGAGCCAGCGCCGCGCCAGCAGCATGTAGCCAATCCCGAGCAGCAGGATCGCCAGGCCGATGGGCGTGAAGTCGAAGAAGGCGAAGCCCTCGAGGCCGGCGCGGCGCAGTTCGCTGTTGACCACCAGGTTCGGCGGCGTCGCCACCAGGGTCAGCATGCCGCTGATGAGGCCGGCAAAGGCCAGCGGCATCAGCAGGCGCCGCGGCGAGACCTTCATGCGGTTGGCGATACCCAGCACCACGGGAATGAAGATGGCCACCACGCCGGTGGAGCTCATCACCGAGCCGAGCCCGGCGACCGCCAGCATCAGCAGCACCAGCAGGCGCGTTTCGCTGCTGCCCGCGGCGCGCATCAGCCAGTCGCCCAGGCGGTAGGCGATGCCGGTGCGTACCAGGCCGTCGCCGATGACGAACAGTGCGGCGATCAGCACCACGCTCGGATCGCTGAAGCCGGCCAGTGCCTCCTGCACGCTGAGCACGCCGGTCAGGGGCAGGGCGACCATGGCCAGCAGCGCGACCACGTCCATGCGCGGCCTGTTCAGCACGAACAGGCCGACGCAGCCGGCCAGCAGGGCGAGGACCAGAAGCAGATCGCCGTTCATGGCAATCAGGGGTAATCGAGGATGGCTTTGATCTGCGGCAGCTGGCGTTCGATCCAGCCCCTGTCGATGGCGCCCCAGTCGCGGATCAGGTAGCGCCCGGCGTTATGCCGTTCGCCGTCGTCCTGGACGAAGACGCAGTCGATATCCAGGTCGGCCAGGGCGGCCAGGGTGTCCTGGGCGGTGCGGCGCGGCATACCGGTGGCTTCCATCAACGCCGGGACGCTGCAGGCGGTGCCGCTGTCGATCAGCCAGGCGACGTAGAGTCGGCGGTAGAAGCTGGTTTTGGTCTTGCTGACGGTCATGGAAGGTCCCTGGCCAGGTCGTCTGTGGGGACTGCGACCTGGCCGGGCTCGCTACGTTCAGCGCAGCGCGAGCATGCCGATGTAGGTCGCGGCGCCCGCAGTGTAACCGAGGAAGGCCAGCAGGCTGACGCGCTTGATGTACCAGGTGAAGCTGATCTTCTCCATGCCCATCGCGGCGACACCTGCGGCCGAGCCGATGATCAGCGTGCTGCCGCCGGTACCGGCGCAGTAGGCCAGCATTTCCCAGAAGTTGCCGTCGACGACGAACTGGGACATCCAGCCGGCTTCTGCCGGGGCGGCTCCAGCCAATGTGGCCGGGCTGACCAGCGGGTACATTTTCATCGAGCCAGCCACCAGCGGTACGTTGTCCACAATCGCCGAGAGCAAGCCGATGGCGTAGTTGATGGCGTAGACATGGCCGAAGGTTTCACGCAACGCGGTGGCGACCTGGGTCAGATGGCCAGCGGTGGCCAGAGCAGAAACCGCCAGCAGGATGCCGAGGAAGAACAGTACGCTGGGTGTGTCGACCTTGCGCAGGACGCCGACCACCGAAAGCGGGTGCTTGTCCTCGTCATTCTTGTTGCGATGGATGAACTCGGTCGTTACCCAGAGAACACCAAGGCCGAAGAGGATGCCCATGTATGGGGGCAGGTGGGTCACCGTCTTGAACACCGGGACGAACAACAGGGCACCCAGACCGAGGCCCAGTACCAGATTGCGTTCGAAGGTGCTGGTGGCCGGTGGGTGCTTCTCCGCCAAGTGAGCCCGGGCACGCGGACGCGGAGCCTCACCGCGCAGGGTGAAGCTGAGGATGGTCAGCGGCACCAGCAGGCAGACCAGACTCGGCAGGAACAAACTGGTGATAACGCCGGATGCGGTGATCTGACCGCCGATCCAGAGCATGGTAGTGGTCACGTCTCCGATCGGCGACCAGGCGCCACCGGCGTTGGCTGCGATAACCACAATACCGACATAGAGCCAGCGTTCCGGACGACCACGGATCAGCTTGCGCAGCAGCGAAACCATGACGATGGTGGTGGTCAGGTTGTCCAGCGCTGCGGAGAGGAAGAAGGTCAGGAAGCCGATGATCCACAGCAAATGCGCGCGTTTGCGCGTCTGGATGCGATCGGTGACGGCCTTGAAGCCTTCGTGGGAGTCGATCAACTCAACGATGGTCATCGCGCCGAGGAGAAAGAAAAGAATCTCGGAAATTTCGCCCAGGTGGTGGCGTAACTCGGTCACCACCACCGTCGACGAGTCTATCGGATCATGACTGCCCGGTTGCAGAAGTGGCAATATGCTATCTGCGCCCAGAATCAGCACGGTCCAGGACAACACCGCAGTCAGAATCGCTGCGGCGGCCTTGTCGATTTTCAGGGGATGTTCAAAGGCTATACATAGATAGCCCAAGACGAACACGACAGCCATGAGTGCATACATCGGAGGGACTCCATCTTGAGGAACCTTGCCGGGGCATACGGGTGTGTCGACGCAGCCTCAGCGGCTGGCAGGGGAACGATTCGCTAGCGAGGTGAAACAATTCGGGGCGGTGGACTGCCCTGGGAGACGGTTGCGCGTTCGGCGGAATACATGGGCATTGCGCTTCGCAGCAGGGGGCTCATTTCACATCGTCGGGCTGTTCGTCTTGGCTATAACGGCCTGCCAGTTTGTAAAGGGTGTTTCATGTGCGGCATAGTGTATCAGCGTTCGCGGTAATAACTTGTCATCAATCAAGATGACCTTCTTAAGCAAAAAGGCCAGCACCTTTCGGGCTGGCCTTCTCATTTAACGCTTTCGAGCGGTTGATCAGAGCGTTGCGATACGGTCGCGCTGCTCCTGCAGCCGGGCCTTGGCCTGTTCGGCCTCGGCCAGTTTGGCGCGCTCCTTGTCGATCACCTCGGCCGGCGCCTTGTCGACGAAGCCGGCGTTGGACAGCTTGCCGCCGACGCGCTTGACCTCGCCGTCCAGGCGCGCGATTTCCTTGTCCAGGCGTGCCAGTTCGGCGTCCTTGTCGATCAGGCCGGCCATCGGCACCAGCACCTGCATGTCGCCCACCAGGGCGATCGCCGAGAGCGGCGCTTCTTCGCCGCCGCCGAGCAGGCGTACGCTTTCCAGCTTGGCCAGTTTCTTCAGCAACGGCTCGTTGTCGGCCAGACGGCGCTGGTCCTCGGCCGAGGCGTTGCCCAGCACGACGTCGATGCGCTTGGCCATGGAGATGTTCATCTCGCCGCGGATCTGGCGAATGCCGAGCATGAAGGCCTTGACCCACTCGATATCGCCTTCGGCGGCTTCATCGATGCGCTCCGGGTTGAATTCCGGCCAGGGCTGCAGCATCAGCGTCGGCCCGGACTTGCCGGCCAGCGGCGCGACGCGCTGCCAGATTTCCTCGGTGATGAACGGCATGAACGGGTGGGCCAGGCGCAGTGCGGTTTCCAGCACGCGTACCAGGGTGCGCCGGGTGCCGCGCTGGCGTTCAGCGCTGGCGGTCTCGTCCCACAGCAGCGGTTTGACCAGCTCCAGATACCAGGCGCAGTACTCGTCCCAGATGAACTCGTAGAGCGCCTGGGCGGCCAGGTCGAAACGGAAGGCCTCGAGCTGGCGGGTCACTTCGGCTTCGGTGCGCTGCAGCGCGGAGATGATCCAGCGATCTACCGAGGAAAGCTCGACCGGCTCACCATTGACGCCGGTGTCCTTACCCTCGGTGTTTTCGAAGACGAAATTGGCGGCGTTCCAGATCTTGTTGCAGAAGTTGCGGTAACCCTCGACACGACCCATGTCGAACTTGATATCCCGGCCGGTCGACGCGAGGGAACAGAAGGTGAAGCGCAGGGCGTCGGTGCCGTAGCTGGCGATACCTTCGGGGAATTCGGCGCGGGTCTGCTTGGCGATCTTCTCGGCCAGCTTGGGTTGCATCATCCCGCTGGTGCGCTTGGTCAGCAGTTCATCGAGGGTGATGCCATCGACGATGTCCAGCGGATCGAGGACGTTGCCCTTGGACTTGGACATTTTCTGCCCTTGGCCATCGCGGACCAGACCGTGCACGTAAACGGTCTTGAAGGGGATCTGCCCGGTCAGGTGGGTGGACAGCATGATCATCCGGGCGACCCAGAAGAAGATGATGTCGAAGCCGGTGACCAGCACGTCGGTGGGGTGGAAGGTCTTGAGGAACTCGGTCTGCTGCGGCCAGCCGAGGGTGGAGAAGGTCCACAGGCCGGAGCTGAACCAGGTGTCCAGCACATCCTCATCCTGACGCAGCTCGACGTTGTTGCAGAGGTTGTACTTGCTGCGTACCTCCACTTCGTCGCGGCCGACATAGACGTTGCCGGCTTCGTCGTACCAGGCCGGGATGCGATGGCCCCACCAGAGCTGGCGGCTGATGCACCAGTCCTGGATGTCGCGCATCCAGCTGAAATACATGTTCTCGTACTGCTTGGGCACGAACTGGATCTCGCCGCTTTCCACGGCTGCGATGGCCTTCTCGGCCAGCGGCTTGGTGGAAACGTACCACTGGTCGGTCAGCCAGGGCTCGATGATGGTGCCCGAGCGATCACCGCGCGGGACCTTCAGCGCGTGGTCGTCGATCTTTTCCAGCAGGCTCATGGCCTCGAACTCGGCGACGATGGCCTTGCGCGCATCGAAACGGTCCATGTGGGCATAGCCGTCCGGCAGGCTGCCGTCGATCTTGTCGTTCACCGTGCCGTCGATGTTGAACACCTGGGCGCGGGCCAGCACGCAGGCGTTCTGGTCGAAGATATTGATCAGCGGCAGGTGGTGGCGCTTGCCGACTTCGTAGTCGTTGAAGTCATGAGCGGGGGTGATTTTCACGCAGCCGGTACCGAACTCGAGATCGACGTAGTCATCGGCCACGATGGGGATCAGGCGGTTGACCAGCGGCAGCATGACATGGCGGCCGATCAGGTTCTTGTAGCGCTCGTCCTCGGGATGCACTGCCACGGCGGCGTCGCCGAGCATGGTTTCCGGGCGGGTGGTGGCGACCACCAGGTAATCCAGGCCATCGGCGGTCTTGCAACCATCGGCCAGCGGATAACGCAGGTGCCAGAGGTGACCCTTCTCGTCGTGGTTTTCCACTTCCAGATCGGAAATGGCGGTGTGCAGCTTGGTATCCCAGTTGACCAGACGCTTGCCGCGATAGATCAGGCCGTCTTCATGCAGGCGTACGAAGGCTTCCTTGACCGCCTCGGAAAGGCCGTCGTCCATGGTGAAGCGCTCCCGCGACCAGTCCACCGAGCTGCCCAGGCGACGGATCTGCCGGGTGATGTTGCCGCCGGATTCTTCCTTCCATTGCCAGACCTTCTCGAGAAACTTCTCGCGCCCCAGGTCATGACGGCTGGTGCCCTGCGCGGCCAGCTGCCGCTCGACCACCATCTGCGTGGCGATACCGGCATGGTCGGTGCCTGGCTGCCACAGGGTGTTGCGGCCTTGCATGCGGCGCCAGCGGATCAGCGCATCCATGATTGCGTTGTTGAAGCCATGGCCCATGTGCAGGCTGCCGGTGACGTTCGGCGGCGGAATCATGATGGTGTAGGGCTCGCCGGAGCCTTGTGGGGCGAAGTAATTGTTCGATTCCCAGGTCTGGTACCAGGAAGTCTCGATGGCGTGCGGCTGGTAGGTCTTGTCCATGCGGCGGGACCCTTAAAACGGCTGGTCGGAAAAACGGGCAAGTATAAAGGCAAACGGCCGCGAGATTTCGCGGCCGTGCGGATTAACTACGCATTCACCGGTCAGCTGCGAGGCGGGGGTATGCGCACCAGCCGGTCGATCCGGCTTTCCAGGCGGCGCTTGAGCTCGGCTTCGATCTGCGGCACGAAGTCGTCGATCACTTCCTGCAGGATCAGGTTGGCCGCGGTGCGCAACTCGTGATCGATATGCCGCTCGGCCAGCGAGCGGAAGGCGCTGCGCACGCTGGTTTCCCGTGGCTCGTCGTCGCTGGGGGTGGCCGCTGCGATGGCCGGCCCGGGTTCGACGATATCGGACAGAAGCGGAATGCTGTCCGGATCCACGGGGGCGCCTGTTGCGGCGGTGTCGGGGAAATCGTCGCCGAGCAGCGCGCGAATGGATTCGAGATCGCTCAGCAGTTCGGCGGGTTTGTTCGGGGCTTTCGGTGTCATCTGCGTGGTTCCGGGCTGGTGCATCCCGGCTGTTTGCCAGGGGGTATCCCTTGCTGTCTAAAGATTGGAGCGGTTAGAGCTCGACCCTTTGTGGATCATAGCCCTGGCGCCGATACAGGCGAAAATTCTCCCGGCAGGCGGTCAGCAGCTGCGGCTCCTGGTTGACGATCTCGATGACCCGGCTGAAACGGTCGATATGCGCCGAGAGTGTCGGTGCCAGGTTGATCAGCAGGCCCTGGGCGGTCGGTGGCTCCTGTTCGAGCCCGATGACCACTGGCGCCTGCACCTCCTCGGCGTACTGCTCGTGCGGGATGAAACGTTCCGCGCGAAAGCTCCAGAGCAGCTCGTCGAGCCGGGTCGACTGGTCCTCGTCACTGCAGCGGACGAATACCTGCAGGCCATGTTGCCAGCCTTTGGCTGCCAGCTGGCAGGCCGCGCGCAGCCGCCCGAGCGGGTTGTCGTCCGGCAGCACGTAGAACTCGATGCGTGTCATGGACGTGCGCCCGCCGGCCCGGCGAGCGCGGGGCCGTGTCGGCCGCTGTCACGCGCGGTGATCGGGCTCATCCGTTGATCCGGTCCAGCAGATACTGGGTCAGCAGGGGCACGGGACGGCCAGTCGCGCCTTTTTCCTTGCCGCCACTGGTCCAGGCGGTGCCGGCGATGTCCAGGTGGGCCCAGGGGTACTTCTTGGTGAAGCGCGAGAGGAAGCAGGCGGCAGTGATGGTGCCGGCCTTGGGCCCGCCGATATTGGCGATGTCGGCGAAGGGGCTGTCCAGCTGCTCCTGATACTCGTCGAACAGCGGCAATTGCCAGGCGCGGTCGGCGGCGC
Organism: Stutzerimonas stutzeri; assembly: GCF_000219605.1. Taxonomy (NCBI): domain Bacteria; kingdom Pseudomonadati; phylum Pseudomonadota; class Gammaproteobacteria; order Pseudomonadales; family Pseudomonadaceae; genus Stutzerimonas; species Stutzerimonas stutzeri. Next base: position 3,312,667 of record NC_015740.1, on the reverse strand, counting down.
TTTCGCCGGCCTGCAGCAGCTGCTGGATGAGCTCGTCGTTGTTGCCGAGCAGGCCCGAGGTATTGCTGCCCAGCGCGACGATGCAGGCGCCGGTCAGGGTGGCCACGTCGACCACGGCTCGCGGCTCGAAGCGCTCGGCGTAGGTCAGGGTGTCGCACAGCACCAGTCGGCCTTCGGCGTCGGTGTTGAGGATCTCAACGGTCTGGCCGCTCATGGTGGTGACGATGTCACCCGGGCGAGTCGCGCCGCCGCTGGGCATGTTCTCGGCGCAGGCCAGCAGACAGACCAGGTTGATCGGCAACTGCAGTTCGAGCACGGCCTTGAGCGTACCGAGCACGCTGGCGGCGCCGCCCATGTCGTACTTCATCTCGTCCATGCCCAGGCCCGGCTTGAGGCTGATGCCGCCGGTGTCGAAGGTAATGCCCTTGCCGACCAGTGCGTAGGGCTTGTCGCCCTTCTTGCCGCCGTTGTACTGCAGAACGATGATGCAGCCCGGCTGGTCGCTGCCCTGGGATACCGCGAGGAACGCGCCGGCGCCGAGTTCGCGCAGTTTCTTCTCGTCCAGCACATCGAGCTTGACGCCCTTGTAGGCCTTGCTCAGCTGCCGGGCCTGATCGGCGAGGAAGGTCGGGTGGCAGACGTTCGGCGGCAGGTTGCCCAGGTCGCGGGTGAAGGCCATGCCGGTGGCGATCGCCGAGGCCTCGCGGGCGGCACGCTCGACGCCGGCCTGTTCGGCTTTGTCGCAGAGCAGGATGATCTTCTGCAGAGCACGCGGTTCGGTCTTCTTGCTCTTGAATTGGTCGAACACGTACTGGCCGTCGGCAACGATCTCCACCAGCAGGCGTGTGCGGGCATAGCTGTCGCGCCCCTTGACCTGCACGTCCTGCATGGCGAAAGCAGCATCGCCACCACCCAGATTCTTGATGACCGCCAGCGCTGCATTGACCACTTTGCGCCATTGGCGGCTGTCGAGTTCATCCGCCTTGCCGGTGCCGACCAGCAGTACCCGCTCGGCCTTGAGGCCCGGCAGGCCGTGCAGCAGCAGCGTCTGTCCCGGCTTGCCCTGGATGTCGCCCCGCTTGAGCGCAGTGCTGAGCGCGCCAGCGCTGGCGCTGTCCACGCTCTGTGCGACGCTGCCGAGCTGGCAGTTCTCGCCGAGCGGCAGGATCAGGGTGGCGGTCTTCTGGGTGGAGGCTTTGGCGCTTTTGACAACAAATTCCATGACGTGGTGTCCCCAAGACAAAGAGTCGGGTTTGCAGGATAATGCCGGGCTTATTTTCCGGTGGTTCGCCTGTTCGGTCGTTACTTGACGACTGCGCTAGGCTAGAAACGTTGCAATCGCCTGAGCTTGTCAGTGATCGCGACGACGCGACTTGCGCGCCATTACCAATTTCCAACGGTCTGCTGCGGCGGGCCGGCAACTGGCGGCTAGTTTGAGCGTTGCCGCCAGAGCCTGACAACCCTGGAGTGTCTGGTTTGATCGTCTTTCGTTACCTGTCCCGAGAGCTGCTGATCACCATGAGCGCGGTCAGTGCCGTGCTGCTGGTGATCATCATGAGCGGCCGCTTCATCAAGTATCTGGCCCAGGCTGCGCAGGGGGTGCTCGATCCGGGCGTGCTGCTGCTGATCATGGGCTTCCGCCTGCCGGGCTTCCTGCAACTGATCCTGCCGCTGGGGTTGTTCCTCGGCATCCTGCTGGCCTACGGGCGCCTCTATCTGGAAAGCGAAATGACCGTGCTCTCGGCCACGGGCATGAGTCAGCGACGCCTGCTGGCCTACAGCCTGGCACCGGCAGCGCTGGTCGCTGCGCTGGTCGGCTGGCTGAGCCTGGGCCTGGCGCCGCAAGGCATCGCCGAGGTGGATCGGATACTCAATCAGCAGGATTCGCTGACCGAGTTCGACACCCTGGTGCCAGGGCGTTTCCAGACCCTGCGCGGCGGTTCGCGCGTCACCTATACCCGTGAGCTCTCGGCCGACCGCAGCGAGCTGGGCGGCGTGTTCATTTCCGAGACCAACGTTTCGCGTCAGACCGGCAAGGAGAGCGGGCTGTCCGTACTCGTCGCCGAGAGCGGTCGGCAGGAGATTCAGCCGGACGGCAGCCGATACCTGATTCTGGAAAATGGTTATCGCTACGACGGCAACCCGGGGCAGGCGGATTACCGTGCGATTCAGTACGACACCTACGGTGTGCTGCTGCCCAAGCCGGAAGTGAGCATGGAGCTGAGCGAGCGCGAGGCGATGCCGACCCGCGAGCTGCTGGGTAGCGATAACCTTCGGCACCGCACCGAGCTGCACTGGCGGCTGTCGCTGCCGCTGCTGGTATTCGTCGTCACCGTGCTCGCCGTGCCGCTGGCCAAGGTCAATCCGCGGCAGGGGCGCTTCCTCAAGCTGCTGCCGGCCATCCTTCTGTACATGACCTATCTCGCGCTGCTGATCGCCGTGCGTGGTGCGCTGGACAAGGGTCGCCTGCCCATGGCGCTGGGTCTGTGGTGGGTGCACGGGCTGTTTCTGGCGATCGGCCTGCTGATGCTGTTCTGGGAGCCCATCAGGCTGCGAATGAAGAAGCGTCGCGCGCAGCTGGAGGTGGCTCGTGGTTAAGCTCGATCGCTACATCGGTATCCACGTCTTTCTCGCCATCCTCACGGTGCTCGGCATCATCGTCGGTCTGGCGCTGCTGTTCGCGTTCATCGACGAGCTGGGCGACGTCCAGGGCAACTACGGTCTGGGCGACGCCCTGCAATACGTCCTGCTGACCTCGCCGCGCCGGTTGTACGACATGCTGCCGATGGCGGCGCTGATCGGCTGTCTGATCGGTCTCGGCACGCTGGCCAGCAGCAGCGAGCTGACCATCATGCGCGCGGCCGGGGTTTCCCTGGGGCGCATCGTATTGTCAGTGATGAAGCCGATGCTCGTTCTGCTCGTCGCAGGAATTCTGATTGGCGAGTATGTTGCGCCGCTGACCGAAGACATCGCCCAGGCCAGGCGCTCCCTGGCGCAGGGGGCGGGTGAGGCGCAGAGCAGCAAGCGCGGCTTGTGGCATCGTCAGGAAAACGAGTTCGTGCACGTCAACGCGGTGCAGCCCGGCGGTGTGCTGGTGGGGGTCACGCGTTACCGCTTCGACGAGGAACGTCGCCTGCTGTCCTCCAGCTTCGCGCGTCGCGCCAGCTATCAGGGCGATCACTGGCGGCTCGAGAACATTGCCACCACCCATTTTCGTGGTGATCACACCGAAGTCGCGCGCGCGCCCGAGGAGCGTTGGGACGTCCAGCTGACACCGCAGCTGCTCGGCACCGTGGTGATGGAGCCGGAGGCACTGTCGATCACCGGCTTGTGGCGATACATTCACTATCTGGGCGAACAGGGGCTGAACAACAGCCGCTACTGGCTGGCGTTCTGGACCAAGGTCCTGCAGCCGGCGGTCACCGTGGCGCTGGTGCTCCTGGCGATTTCCTTCATCTTCGGGCCGCTGCGTTCGGTGACGCTGGGGCAGCGGATCTTCACCGGCGTGGTCGTCGGCTTCGTGTTCCGGATCATTCAGGATCTGCTGGGGCCGGCGAGTCAGGTGTTCGGTTTCTCGCCGCTGCTGGCGGTGGTGTTGCCGGCCTGTGTCTGTGCGCTGATCGGCGCCTGGTTGCTGAGGCGCGCCGGCTGAGGCATCGCCTCGCCGTCGCGCATGGCGACGGCGACCGGTAGAGAGGCGCGTGCCCGGCCAGGTCTGATGGCTCGGGCGCTGCGATTACTTCTTGTGGATGTTTTTCGGCAGTTGCACCGCCTGGCTCTCGGAATAGATGTCGTGCCAGGTGCGCTTCTGCTTGTCGATCAGCATCCACCAATAGCCCATTCCCAGGCACAGCAGCGAAACGATCGCGATCAGAAAGCGCAGCAGCGCCTGCCACAGATCGATGGCGCGGCCGTCGCTGTTCTGGATGCGGATGCCCCAGACCTGCATGCCCAGCGTCTGACCGTTGTGGGTCCAGAACTTGGCGAAGAAGCCGAACAGGCTGAACAGCAGCAGCGTCGAGAGCAGTGGGTCGATATCCAGGCGGCCGGCGTCGGCGAGCACCTTCAGTTGGTCGCTGCCATATAGCAGGCGCAGCAGCACCTGTTGATAGAACAGCGTCACCACCATCATCAGAGCGATGCAAAGCAGGCTGTCGTAGAACATTGCTGCCAGTCGGCGCATCAGGCCGGCAGCGGGGAATTGGCCCTGCGGGCTCAGCAGATGTCGGCGCATTGCTTGTCTCGATCAAGGGGAAGGCGGGGCATTCTACGGAATTGCGCGCATAAAAAAGCCCCTGATGTTGCCATCAGGGGCTTTTCGGAGAGAAGGCTTAGCCCAGGATCTGAACCTGGTCGGCCTGCATGCCCTTTTGACCTTGCACGGCGATGAAGCTGACTTTCTGGCCTTCTTTCAGGCTCTTGAAGCCGTTGCCTTCGATCGCGCGGAAGTGCACGAACAGATCCGGACCGCTCTCAGGAGTGATGAAACCAAAACCTTTCTCGTCGTTAAACCACTTGACGGTACCGTTCTGACGATTCGACATGTCTTTGTATCCTTGAAACTCAAAAGTAGAATTGCCCCCGCAAAGCAGGAAGCTGGAACTGGTTGCAAGGAGTAAGAGAGTCGAGCGGAGTAGCGGATCTGAAGATCTACTGCACCAGGTCACGATTCAACAGCGACCCATGCAAACACAGTGGGCACACTCTACGATAACTCGCCGGGGAATGCCAACCCCTCGGAGCCATAGAATTTGCCTGTCCAGGCGGCGCCATTTCAGCGCTTTTGAAGGGTGGTTCGACATGCATCTCCGCTACGGCGGATCGTCAAAGCCACGGCTGACTGTGTTGTTTTTCAGTCAGCGAGAAGGCGGTAAAGCTGACGCTTCTGCCTGTGTCGCATATCGATACGGAGTTCGCTGCGCACAGGCTTGGTACTGTGATGGTGCCCCGAGAGAGACTCGAACTCTCACGTTGTTACCAACGGCGGATTTTGAATCCGCTGCGTCTACCGATTCCGCCATCGAGGCACAGTGGCGGCGCAGTATAGGGATGCGGGGCTGAGTGGTCAATCGTTTGGCGTGGCCAGCTCGACGTCTTTCGGATAACATTTGCGCCCTTTCCGCGCCCCGAAACCGCCCATGCAAGTCGCCGATTTCTACTTCGAGCTCCCCGACGCCCTGATCGCCCGTCATCCACTTGCCGAGCGCCGAGCGAGCCGGCTGTTGGTGCTCGACGGTGAGTCCGGGCAGATGTCGCACCGCAACTTTGCCGATCTGCTGGACTACGTGCGGCCCGGTGATCTGATGGTCTTCAACAATACGCGGGTCATCCCGGCGCGGCTGTTTGGTCAGAAGGCTACCGGCGGCAAGCTGGAGATTCTGGTCGAGCGCGTGACCGGCAATCGCAGCGTGCTGGCGCATGTGCGCTCAAGCAAGTCCCCCAAGCCCGGCTCTCAGATCCTGCTCGACGGTGGTGGCGCAGCTGAAATGGTCGCGCGGCACGATGCCCTGTTCGAGCTCATCTTCGACGAGGACGTGTTGCCGCTGCTCGAGCGCATCGGCCACATGCCTTTGCCTCCTTATATAGACAGGCCGGACGATGCCGCCGATCGCGAGCGTTACCAGACCGTCTACGCGCAGCGAGCCGGCGCCGTGGCGGCTCCGACCGCCGGGCTGCATTTCGATGAGGCCCTGCTGGATGCACTCCGCGATGCCGGCGTCCAGACCGCCTATGTCACCCTGCATGTCGGTGCCGGCACCTTCCAGCCGGTGCGCGTGGAGCGCATAGAAGAACACCATATGCATCGTGAGTGGCTGGAAGTGACGCAGGAGGTGGTCGATGCGGTGGCGGCCTGCCGCGCGCGCGGAGGTCGGGTGATCGCAGTGGGTACCACCAGTGTCCGCTCGCTGGAAACGGCTGCACGCGACGGCGAGCTCAAGCCGTTCAGTGGCGACACCGATATCTTCATCTATCCGGGCAAGACCTTTCATGTGGTCGATGCGCTGGTGACCAATTTCCATCTGCCCGAGTCGACGCTGCTGATGCTGGTTTCTGCCTTTGCCGGCTACCCGGAAACCATGGCGGCGTATGCCGAGGCTGTGGCTCAGCGCTACCGCTTCTTCAGCTATGGCGACGCCATGTTCATTACCCGCAACCCCGCCGCGCGCGGTCCCGAGGAAACCCGATGAGCCGTACCTGCCACATGTCTTTCGAGCTACTCGCCACCGATGGCAAGGCGCGTCGGGGGCGCCTGACCTTTCCTCGCGGAACCGTGGAAACGCCGGCCTTCATGCCGGTAGGCACCTACGGTACCGTCAAGGGCATGCTGCCGCGCGACATCGAAGCGATCGGTGCGCAGATCATCCTGGGCAACACCTTTCACCTCTGGCTGCGACCCGGCACCGAAGTGATCAAGCGCCACGGCGACCTGCACGACTTCATGCAGTGGCAGGGGCCGATCCTTACCGATTCCGGTGGTTTTCAGGTGTTCAGTCTGGGGGCGATGCGCAAGATTAAGGAGGAGGGCGTCTACTTCGCGTCGCCGGTCGATGGCGCCAAGGTGTTCATGGGGCCGGAAGAGTCCATGCAGGTCCAGCGTGACCTGGGCTCGGATATCGTGATGATCTTCGATGAGTGCACGCCCTATCCGGCTGACGAGGACGTCGCGCGCCGCTCGATGGAATTGTCGCTGCGCTGGGCCAAGCGCTCCAAGGTCGCTCATGGCGACAACCCGTCGGCGCTGTTCGGCATCGTTCAGGGCGGCATGCACGAATCGCTGCGCATGCGCTCGCTGGACGGGTTGTGCGAGATTGGCTTCGACGGCCTGGCGATTGGCGGGCTTTCCGTGGGCGAGCCGAAAGAGGAGATGATTCGCGTGCTGGACTTCCTGCCGCCGCAGATGCCAGCCGACAAGCCGCGCTATCTGATGGGCGTGGGCAAGCCGGAAGATCTGGTCGAGGGGGTGCGGCGCGGCGTGGACATGTTCGACTGCGTGATGCCGACGCGTAACGCGCGCAACGGCCATTTGTTCACCGACACCGGCGTCATCAAGATTCGCAACGCGGTGCACAAGCACGACGATTCGCCACTCGATCCGAGCTGCGATTGTTACACCTGCAAACACTTCTCCCGCGCCTATCTGCATCACCTGGATAAATGCGGCGAAATGCTGGGTAGCATGTTGAATACCATCCACAACCTGCGGCATTACCAGCGGGTGATGGCTGGTTTACGCGACGCCATTCAACAGGGTACATTGGCGGCCTTTGTCGACGCCTTTTATGCCAAGCGCGGTCTGCCAACGCCGCCGCTTGCGTGACGTGCCAGAGCAAAACAATCCTTTCTGCAACAGGAGTGCTACATGAGCTTTCTGATTCCCGCCGCCTATGCCCAGCAGGCTGCCGCTGGTCCTGCCGGCACTGGCTTCGAGTGGGTGTTTCTGGTCGGTTTTCTGGTCATCTTCTATCTGATGATCTGGCGCCCCCAGGCCAAGCGGGCCAAGGAACACAAGAACCTGATCGCCGGCCTGCAGAAGGGCGACGAAGTGGTCACCTCCGGCGGCATCGCCGGCAAGGTCACCAAGGTCGCTGACGATTTCGTGGTGATCGAGGTTTCCGACAACGTTGAGCTGAAGTTCCAGAAAGTGGCTATCGCCGCCACGCTGCCCAAGGGCACGCTGAAAGCGATCTGAGCTGACTTCATTCAACACCGACGGGGCGCGCAAGGCGCCCCGCGTTCATTAAACGGGCTGCGTCATGCTCAATAGATTCCCTCTCTGGAAATACCTGCTGATTCTGGCAGTGCTCGCGGTTGCTTTTGTTTATTCGGCGCCCAACCTCTATCCGGACGATCCGGCGATCCAGGTCACCGGTGCCAGCGCGGCACAGGAGATCGGTATGGCCGATCTCGAGCGCATAAGCCAGGCGCTCGAGGAAGGCGGCATTGCGGTGAAGTCCGCTTCGCTCGACGAACAGGGCCGTGGTGGTCTCGTGCGTCTGGAGCGTCAGGATGATCAGCTGCCGGCCAAAGATATCGTTCGGCGCACGCTGGGTGATGCCTATGTCGTTGCGCTCAACCTTGCACCGACCACTCCAGACTGGCTGCGCAGTCTCGGGGCCAGCCCCATGAAGCTCGGTCTCGACCTCTCCGGCGGCGTGCACTTCCTGCTGGAAGTCGATATGGAGAAGGCCATCGAGACGCGGCTTAATGTCTCCGAAGGCGAGGTCAAGAGCCTGCTACGCAAGGAGCGCGTGCGCTATCGCAGCCTGCCGAATCTGAAGGATGCCGTGCAGCTGGGCTTCGCCGATCAGGAAACCCTCAGCGCCGCTCAGTCGCTGATTCGCAAGAACTTCACCGATTTCGAGCTGACCACCAGCGAGCGCAACGGCCAGTTCGTGCTGCGTCTGACGCTGACCGAGGCCAAGTTGGCTGAGATCCGCGAATATTCGATCAAGCAGAACCTGACCACCGTGCGCAACCGCGTCAACGAGCTGGGCGTCGCCGAGCCGCTGGTGCAGCGCCAGGGGGCCAACCGGATCGTGGTCGAACTGCCGGGCGTACAGGACACTGCCGAAGCCAAGCGCATTCTCGGCAAGACGGCAAATCTGGAGTTCCGCCTTGCGGCCGAGTCCGATGCGCCGCGCGCCTCGACCGAAACCTTCGAGTTCCGCGAGGAAGGTCGCCCGCCCGTGCAGCTCGAGCGTACCCTGATCATCACCGGTGATCAGGTGACCGATGCGCAAGCCAGTTATGACGAAAATGGCCGCCCGCAGGTGAACATTCGCCTCGACGGACATGGCGGCGATCTGATGAACCGCGCTACCCGCAGCAACGTCGGGCGCAGTATGGCGGTGATCTTCATCGAGCAGCGGCCGCTGACTCGCTACGTGCGGCAGATGGTCGATGGCGTCGAGCAGGAAGTGCGGGTCGAAACCTTCCAGGAAGAAAAGAAGATCATCAGTCTGGCGACCATCCAGTCGCCGCTCGGCAGTCAGTTCCGCATTACCGGCCTCAATGGTCAGGGCGAATCGTCGGAACTTGCCCTGCTGCTGCGCGCTGGTGGTCTGGCGGCGCCGATGTACTTCGCTGAGGAGCGCACCATCGGTCCGAGCCTGGGCGCCGAGAACATCAAGCTGGGCGTGCAGGCCGCGATGTGGGGCTTCCTCTTCGTCGCCATCTTCATGGTGCTGATCTATAAGTTCTTCGGCGTGCTTGCCACCATTGCGCTGCTGTTCAACATGGTCGCGCTGACGGCATTGATGTCGATGCTCAACGCCACGCTGACCCTGCCAGGTATCGCCGGTATCGTGCTGACCATGGGTATGGCGGTGGACGCCAACGTGCTCATCTTCTCGCGTATTCGTGAGGAGATTGCCAATGGCATGTCGATCCAGCGGGCCATCCACGAGGGCTTCGACAGGGCCTTCTCGGCGATCCTCGACGGCAACCTCACCACCTTGCTGGTGGGCGGCATCCTGTTCGCCATGGGTACCGGCCCGATCAAGGGCTTCGCGGTGACCCTGTCGATCGGCATCCTGACGTCGATGTTCACCGCAATCATCGTGACGCGCGGCATGGTCAACCTGATCTACGGTGGCCGCGATCTCAAGAAGCTGTGGATTTAAGGGGCTAGCACGATGAAACGCGTTATCAATTTCATGGGCGTCCGCCATGTGGCCTTCGCCCTTACCGTGCTGCTCACGGTCGCCTCGCTGGGAAGCCTGGTGGTCAAGGGGCTGAATTTCGGGCTGGATTTCACCGGCGGCACGCTGATCGAGTTGGGCTACGAGCGTCCAGTCGAGCTCGAGCAGGTTCGTGGTCAGCTGGTCCAAGCCGGCTTCACCGATGCCGTGGTGCAGAGCTTTGGTGCGACTACCGACGTACTGGTGCGCATGCCGGGCGACGATCCCCAGTTGGGTGAGCGCATCGCCAGCGCCTTGCGCAACGCCGATGGCGGCAACGCGGTCAGCGTCAAGCGCGTGGAGTTCGTCGGGCCGGCGGTCGGTGAAGAGCTGCGCGATCAGGGTGGTCTCGGCATGCTGCTGGCGCTGGGCGGCATCCTGGTGTACGTGGCGTTCCGCTTCCAGTGGAAGTTCGGCTTCGGCGCCGTGCTGTCGCTGTTCCACGACGTGATCGTGGTCCTGGGCGTGTTCTCCTTCTTCCAGATCTCCTTCGACCTGACGGTGCTGGCGGCTGTGCTGGCGGTGATCGGCTACTCGTTGAACGACACCATTGTCATCTTCGACCGGATCCGCGAGAACTTCCGCATGCTGCGCAAGGCTGAGCTGCTGGAGAACATCAACATCTCCACCACCCAGACGCTGCTGCGCACCATGGCCACTTCGGTCTCCACGCTGCTGGCAGTTGGGGCGCTGATGGTCTTCGGGGGCGAGAATCTGTGGGGGTTCTCGCTGGCGCTGCTGATCGGCGTCGGCGTTGGTACCTACTCGTCGGTCTACGTTGCCGGCACGCTGCTGGTCTGGCTCAAACTCACGCGTGACGATCTGATTCCGCCGGTGGTGGAAGAAGAGGCCGACGAGCGCCCCTGATCTTCTTTCGAACTTCCGCAGCCTTGCGAGGTCCAAGGCTGCGGAACGGGCGCAGCCCGAAGGAAGAGGATGTCACAGTGAACAAGTCCATGTTGGTCGGTACGGCACTTGGAGTGGTCGTCGCCACGGCTGGTGGAGCTTTCGCTACTTATAGCCTGGTTGATCGCGGTCCGAAGTTCGCCGAGGTGCTGGCGGTCGAACCCATCAAGGAAACCATCCGAACGCCGCGTGAAGTCTGCAAGGACGTCACAGTGACCCGGCAGAAGCCTGTGCAGGACGAGCACCGGATCGCAGGTACCGCAGTGGGCGCCGTCGTCGGTGGTCTGCTGGGTAACCAGGTCGGTGGCGGCAATGGCAAGAAGATCGCCACGGTCGCCGGTGCGGTCGGCGGTGGTTATGCCGGCAATCAGGTGCAGGGGCGCATGCAAGCCAACAGCACCTACACCACCACCGAGACCCGCTGCAGCACGGTCACCGACACGCACGACAAGATCGTCGGCTATGACGTCAAGTACGATCTGGCTGGCAAGGTCGGGCGCGTACGGATGGATCGTGATCCGGGCAGCCAGATTCCGGTACAGGATGGGCAGCTGATGGTGTCTCAGCAGTGAACTGAACAAGCTGCATAAAAAACGCCCCTGTTGGGGCGTTTTTCTTTGCGTCAAGCTCAGCGCTTGAGCGATGGCGTAAGGTGGGGCTGGATGGTCGTCAGCACAGCCTTGAAGCACTTGGTATTGCCGGCCACGATCTGCCCCTTCTCGAGGAATTCATGGCCGCCGCTAAAGTCGCTCACCAGGCCGCCAGCCTCTTGGATCAGAAGTGCGCCGGCCGCCATGTCCCACTCGGAAAGGCCGAACTCCCAGAACGCATCGAAGCGGCCCGCGGCTACGTAGGCCAGGTCGAGGCTCGCCGCTCCGGCGCGTCGCAGGCCGGAGGTCTGACCGACCAGGCTGCGGAACATGTTCAGGTAGCTGTCCAGGTTGTCCAGTTGGCCGTCCTTGAACGGAAAGCCCGTACCGAGGAGGGCGCCGTCCAGGCTCTTGCGCGAGCTGACGCGCAGGCGCCGGCCATTCAGGGCTGCGCCACGGCCGCGGCTTGCGGTGAATTCTTCCTGACGGACCGGGTCCAGGACGACGGCATGCTCGAGACGGCCGCGGTATTTGCAGGCGATGCTCACGGCATAGTGCGGAATGCCGCGCACGAAGTTGGTCGTGCCATCCAGCGGGTCGATGATCCACAGGTAATCGGCGCCGTCACCGCTGCCTTCGAGCAGTCCACCTTCCTCGCCAAGGATGCCGTGATTCGGATAGGCCTTGCGCAGCGCTGCAACGATGCTCTGCTCGGCCGCCTTGTCGATCTCGGTGACGTAATCCTTTGCTTCTTTCTCGTTGACCGAGATTGCATCCAGGCGATCGGTGGAACGGACAATCAGTTCGCCGGCGCTGCGGGCGGCGCGCAGCGCGATATTCAGCATGGGCTGCATGGATCAATTACCTGGTCGTTAAAGAAAGCGCGAAATTCTATCAGGAAAGCTCGGGCGCATGTAGCGTCACCGGCGTCGCTGCAGGCTTTGGTCGATGGCGGACGGCGAGCGGCTTCCTGTAAGCTTTCCGCTGGTTTTCTTGCTGAGACTCATCGTGTCGTTGCAGAACATTCGAGTGGTGCTGGTCAATACCAGCCACGCCGGCAACATCGGCGGCGCGGCGCGGGCCATGAAGAACATGGGCCTGTCGCGTCTGGTGCTGGTTGATCCGGAAGACTTTCCGAGCCCGGACGCGGTCGCCCGGGCGTCCGGCGCGACCGATATTCTCGATTCGGCCCAGGTCGTCGCCACGCTGGAAGAGGCGCTGGTCGGCTGCAGTCTGGTGCTTGGCACCAGTGCCCGGGATCGGCGCATACCCTGGCCGCTCCTGGACCCGCGCGAGTGCGCCGCGGTATCGGTGGAGCAGGCTGCCGCCGGTAGCGACGTGGCGCTGGTGTTCGGTCGTGAATACGCCGGCCTGACCAATGAAGAGCTGCAGCGCTGCCAATACCATGTCCATATCCCGTCCGATCCCCAGTTCAGCTCGCTGAACCTCGCCGCAGCCGTCCAGGTGCTCACATACGAGGTGCGCATGGCCTGGCTGGCGGCCGAGGGGCGGCCGACCAAGGTGGAAAAACTGGAGACCACGGCGATGCTCGACGCGCAGCCGGTCACGGTGGACGAGCTGGAAAACTATTTCGGCCACCTTGAGCAGACGCTGGTGGATATCGGTTTTCTCGACCCGGCCAAGCCGCGCCATCTGATGCCGCGCCTGCGCAGGCTGTACGGGCGCAGCGGAATCAGCAAGCTGGAGATGAACATCCTGCGGGGCATCCTCACCGAGACGCAAAAGGCGGCCCGCGGCGAACCTCACAAACGGAGAAGTGATTGATGTTCGAACGCATGCGCGAAGACATCCAAAGCGTATTCCATCGCGATCCGGCAGCCCGCAACGCGTTCGAGGTGCTGACCTGTTACCCGGGGCTGCACGCCATCTGGATCCATCGACTTTCCCATTGGCTGTGGACGCATGAGTGGAAATGGCTGGCGCGCATGTCGTCGAATCTCGGGCGTTGGCTGACCGGGGTGGAGATTCACCCGGGTGCACGGATCGGGCGTCGTTTCTTCATCGACCACGGGATGGGTATCGTCATTGGTGAGACCGCCGAGATCGGCGATGACGTGACGCTCTACCACGGCGTGACGTTGGGCGGGACCAGCTGGAACAAGGGCAAGCGCCATCCGACGCTCGAGGATGGCGTGATCGTCGGTGCGGGCGCGAAGATTCTCGGCCCGTTCACGGTCGGTGCAGGTGCGAAGATCGGCTCCAACGCGGTGGTCACGCGGGAAGTGCCGCCGGGTGCGACCGCCGTGGGTATTCCTGGGCGTGTCATCGTCAAATCCAGCGATGAGCAGGAGGCGAAGCGCAAGGCGATTGCCGAAAAGATCGGCTTCGACGCCTACGGTGTCAGCGAGGACATGCCGGACCCGGTGGCGCGGGCGATCGGGCAGTTGCTCGATCACGTGCAGGCCGTCGAGGAGCGACTGGAGGGAATGTGTGGCGCGCTCAAGGCGCTCGGTAGCGACTACTGCGCAAAGGAACTACCGGAGTTGCGCGAAGAGGATTTCGTCGAAGTGAAGCCTGATGCCGGAGAAGCGCGCGGCTGAAGTGCGGGTCTTGGCAGTAGCTGGTATCATGCGTCCAGCTTTGCCATCCGCCTGTACGATCAGGGTGTCTCGCTAAAGACCTACTAATTTAATAGGTCTTATAGTTGACTCAAATACTCGGGAATTGCATAATTGCGCCAAACCGTAATGCTTGGTGCAGACCGATGCGATTGACCACCAAAGGCCGTTATGCCGTCACCGCCATGCTTGATCTTGCGCTGCATGCGCAGCATGGGCCGGTTTCCCTGGCCGACATTTCCGAGCGCCAGGGAATTTCGCTTTCCTATCTCGAGCAACTGTTTGCCAAGCTTCGCCGTGGGAGTCTCGTCACCAGTGTGCGCGGGCCTGGCGGAGGTTATCAGCTGTCTCGCGACATGGCTGGTATCCAGGTTGCTCAGGTTATCGACGCGGTCAACGAATCGGTCGATGCCACCCGTTGCCAGGGGCTCGGGGGTTGTCACTCCGGCGATACCTGCCTGACCCATCATCTGTGGTGCGACCTCAGTCAGCAGATCCATGAATTCCTCAGCGGCATCAGTTTGGCCGATCTGGTCAATCGTCAGGACGTACAGCAGGTCGCGCTGCGCCAGGACATGCGCAAGGCCAGCGGCACTTCGCCGCAGATAGACAAGATAGAAACGTCCGCCATCGATTGAGCAGGGCGACCGCCTGATAGGAGATATCTGAATGAAATTGCCGATTTACCTGGACTACTCCGCAACCACGCCGGTCGACCCGCGTGTCGCCGAAAAGATGATCGAATGCCTGACCAACGAAGGCAATTTCGGCAACCCGGCGTCGCGCTCGCATGCCTTTGGCTGGAAAGCGGAAGAAGCAGTGGAAAATGCGCGTCGCCAGGTGGCCGAGCTGGTCAATGCCGACCCGCGTGAGATCGTCTGGACCTCCGGTGCCACCGAGTCGGACAACCTGGCGATCAAGGGTGTCGCCCACTTCTACGCGTCCAAGGGCAAGCACATCGTCACCACCAAGATCGAGCACAAGGCGGTTCTGGATACCACTCGTCAGCTCGAGCGTGAAGGGTTCGAAGTGACCTACATCGAGCCGGGCGAAGACGGCATCGTCACCCCGGCGATGGTCGAGGCGGCGCTGCGCGAGGACACCATCCTCGTGTCGGTGATGCACGTGAACAATGAGATCGGCACCATCAACGACATCACCGCGATTGGCGAGCTGACCCGGGCGCGCGGCATCCTGTTCCATGTCGATGCCGCCCAGTCCACCGGCAAGGTGGAGATCGACCTGGAGAAGATGAAGGTCGACCTGATGTCCTTTTCCGCGCACAAGACCTACGGGCCGAAGGGCGTCGGTGCCCTCTATGTCCGTCGTAAGCCGCGCGTTCGTCTCGAGGCGCAGATGCACGGTGGTGGTCACGAGCGCGGCATGCGCTCCGGCACCCTGGCTACGCATCAGCTGGTAGGGATGGGCGAGGCCTTCCGTATCGCCAAACAAGAGATGGCGCAGGAGAACGAGCGTATTCGTGCACTGCGTGACCGCTTCTACAAGCAGGTCGAGCATCTCGAGGAGCTGTATGTGAACGGCAGCATGACGGCGCGTGTACCGCACAACCTCAATCTCAGCTTCAACTACGTCGAGGGTGAGTCGCTGATCATGGCGCTCAAGGATCTGGCCGTATCGTCCGGCTCCGCCTGTACGTCTGCTTCGCTGGAGCCTTCGTATGTATTGCGCGCTCTCGGGCGCAACGACGAGCTGGCGCACAGCTCCATCCGTTTCACCTTCGGTCGCTTCACCACTGAAGAAGAAATCGATTACGCAGCGCAGAAGGTATGCGAGGCCGTCACCAAGCTGCGCGAGCTTTCGCCCCTGTGGGACATGTTCAAAGACGGCGTCGACATCTCCAAGGTCGAGTGGCAAGCCCACTGACCGGCGTCAAGCGCCGCACAGCCTGATCTAAGAGGATTGCACCATGGCATACAGCGACAAGGTCATCGACCACTACGAAAACCCGCGCAACGTCGGCAAGTTCGACGCCGAAGATCCGAACATCGGCACCGGCATGGTCGGCGCGCCGGCCTGCGGCGACGTCATGCGCCTGCAGATCAAGGTCAACGAGCAGGGTGTCATCGAAGATGCCAAGTTCAAGACCTATGGCTGCGGCTCCGCGATTGCCTCCAGCTCCCTTGCCACCGAATGGATGAAGGGCAAGACGCTGGAAGAGGCGGAAACCATCAAGAACACCCAGCTGGCTGAAGAGCTCGCGCTGCCGCCGGTGAAGATTCACTGCTCCGTTCTCGCCGAGGATGCGATCAAGGCCGCGGTGCGTGATTACCGGGAAAAGAAAGGTCTGCTCTGACAGGAGATTGTGATGGCTATCACCATGACGCCCGCTGCAGCTCAGCATGTTCGTCGCTCGCTGGAAGGGCGCGGCAAGGGTGTGGGTGTGCGGCTTGGGGTTCGCACCACGGGCTGCTCGGGGCTGGCTTACGTCCTCGAGTTCGTCGACGAGACCGCAGCGGAAGATTCGGTGTTCGAAAGCCACGGGGTGAAGGTGATCATCGATCCGAAGAGCCTCGTCTACCTTGATGGCACCGAGCTCGACTTCGTTCGCGAAGGCCTCAACGAGGGCTTCAAGTTCAACAACCCGAACGTTCGTGGCGAATGCGGCTGCGGCGAGAGCTTCAATATCTGAGGACGCCGTGGGTACTCCCTGTCACTTTGCACTGTTCGATCTGAAGCCTGACTTCGAGCTGGACCTTGCGCAACTCGCCGATCGCTATCGCGAGCTTGCGCGCCAGGTTCATCCGGATCGCTTCGCCGATGCTGGCGAAAGCGAGCAGCGCCAGGCGCTGGAGCGTTCGGCCAATCTGAACGAGGCCTATCAGACCCTGAAGAGCCCGAGCCGCCGCGCGCGCTATCTGCTGGCGTTGGAGGGGCACGATGTGCCGTTGGAGGCGACCGTTCAGGATCCTGCCTTCCTGATGCAGCAGATGCATTGGCGCGAAGAGCTCGAAGAGCTTCACGAGCAGGCCGATCTTGATGGTGTTGCGGCATTCAAGTCGCGGCTCAAGCAGGCTCAGCAAGGTCTCAACGACGACTTCGGTCAGATCTGGCGAGACCCCGCGCGCCGTGTGGATGCCGAAAGACTGGTTCGCCGCATGCAGTTTCTCGACAAGTTGACCCAGGAAGTGCGCCAGCTCGAAGAGCGCCTCGACGATTAACCCGCGCGACGCTCGCGTTGCGCCCGATACCAGACAGACATGGCCTTACTTCAGATTGCCGAGCCCGGACAAAGCCCTCAGCCCCATCAGCGGCGCCTGGCTGTCGGAATAGACCTGGGCACTACCAACTCCCTCGTTGCCGCGTTGCGCAGTGGCGTCACCGCCCCGCTGGCCGATGCCGATGGGCAGGTGATTCTGCCGTCCGTTGTGCGTTATCACGCCGATCGTGTGGAGGTCGGTGCGTGTGCCAAGCGTGCAGCAGCTGCCGATCCGTTCAATACCATCAGCTCGGTCAAGCGGTTGATGGGGCGAGGGCTTGCGGACGTCAAGCAGTTGGGCGAACAGCTGCCCTATCGTTTCCGTCAGGCCGAATCGCAGATGCCCTTCATCGAGACGGTCCAGGGGGCCAA
Source organism: Stutzerimonas stutzeri (assembly GCF_000219605.1). Lineage (NCBI taxonomy): Bacteria > Pseudomonadati > Pseudomonadota > Gammaproteobacteria > Pseudomonadales > Pseudomonadaceae > Stutzerimonas > Stutzerimonas stutzeri. The sequence goes on along the minus strand of NC_015740.1, from coordinate 3,295,323 downwards.
GAGCCCGGTGGAAATCTCGGCGGAGATCCTGCGGGCGCTGCGCGAGCGCGCCGAGGCGACGCTGGGTGGCGAGCTGGTCGGGGCGGTGATCACCGTGCCGGCCTACTTCGATGATGCCCAGCGTCAGGCGACCAAGGATGCGGCGCGGCTGGCCGGCCTGAATGTGCTGCGCCTGCTCAATGAGCCGACCGCAGCGGCGGTCGCCTACGGTCTGGACCGTCAGGCCGAGGGTATCGTCGCGATCTACGATCTCGGCGGCGGAACCTTCGATATCTCCATTCTGCGTCTGACCAAGGGTGTGTTCGAGGTGCTGGCCACAGGCGGCGATACCGCCTTGGGCGGTGACGATTTCGATCACGCCGTGGCTGACTGGATTCTCCAGCAGGCCGGGGTTTCCGAGGATCTGGCGCCCGGCGAGCAGCGCGAGCTGTTGAAGATCGCCTGCGATGCCAAGGAGCGCCTCAGCGTGGACGAGACGGTTCAGGTCGCCTACGCCGGATGGGCGGGCGAGCTCCACCGTGAGACGTTCGATGCTCTCATCGAGCCGCTGATTGCCCGAAGCCTCAGGTCGTGCCGGCGCGCGGTGCGTGATTCCGGTGTCGAGCTGGACGAGATCACGGCAGTGGTCATGGTCGGCGGCTCGACCCGCGTGCCAAAAGTGCGTTCGTCCGTGGGCCAGCTGTTCGGTCGGGAGCCGCTGACCGATATCGATCCGGACGAAGTGGTGGCGATCGGTGCCGCGATCCAGGCCGAGACCCTGGCGGGCAACAATCGGGACGGCGAAGAGCTGCTCCTGCTCGACGTGATCCCGCTGTCGCTGGGTCTGGAGACCATGGGCGGGCTGATGGAGAAGATCATCCCGCGCAATACCACGATTCCGGTTGCACGTGCGCAGGACTTCACCACCTACAAGGATGGCCAGTCGGCCATGATGATCCATGTGCTGCAAGGTGAGCGCGAGCTGATCTCCGACTGCCGTTCGCTGGCGCGCTTCGAGCTGCGTGGTATCCCGCCGATGGTTGCGGGCGCGGCGAAGATTCGCGTGACCTTCCAGGTCGATGCCGACGGACTGCTCAGCGTTTCGGCGCGTGAGCTGGCCTCCGGCGTCGAGGCCAGCATTCAGGTCAAGCCGTCCTATGGCCTGACCGATGGCGAGATCGCCAGGATGCTCGAGGACTCGTTCCGCAAGGCGGATCAGGATCGCGACGCCCGCGCCCTGCGCGAGCAGCTGGTCGACGCCCAGCGCTTGCTGGAGGCTGTCGAAGCAGCGCTGATTGCCGACGGGGAACGTCTGCTTTCCGCCGAGGAGCGTGCCGCCATCGAGGCGCAGATGGCCGAGTTGCGTGCGTTGCTCGACAGTCAGGACGTGTCCGCCATCGAGCGCCAGACCAAACGCCTGAGCCAGATCACCGACGCCTTCGCTGCGCGTCGTCTGGATTCCACCGTCAAGGCCGCCTTGGCCGGGCGGCGGCTTAACGATATCGAGGATTGACCCAGATGCCGCAGATCATTTTCCTGCCCAATGCCGATCATTGCCCCGAGGGTGCTGTGATCGAGGCGAAAACCGGCGAGACGGTGCTGGACGCCGCGCTGCGCAACGGCATCGATATCGAGCATGCCTGCGAGAAGTCCTGCGCATGCACCACCTGTCACGTGGTGGTTCGCGAGGGCTTCCAGTCGCTCGAGGCCTCCGATGAGCTGGAGGACGACATGCTCGACAAGGCCTGGGGACTGGAGCCCAACTCGCGGCTGTCCTGTCAGGCGGTAGTGGCCGATACCGATCTCGTCGTGGAGATTCCGAAGTACACCATCAACCAGGTGTCGGAAGGGCATTGAGGGCAAAGGACATGCAACTGAAATGGACTGATGTGCAGGACATCGCCATCGAACTCGCCGAGCGCAAGGCCGGTGTCGATCCGCGCTATGTGAATTTCGTCGATCTGCATCGCTGGGTACTCGAACTGCCTGACTTCGCTGACGAGCCTGGTCGTGGCGGCGAAAAGGTGCTCGAAGCCATCCAGGCCGCCTGGATCGAAGAGGCAGAGTAACGCCTCCTGGGGCGTTCGCACCCAGCGTGCCGTTACCGTTCGGCGATCGGGCCGCGCGTCCGCGGCAAGGCCCTCTACCCTTATGTTTTTAACGCCAACCCGCGTATAATCCGCGGGTTTACTCGTTCGCTTTAACCCATCAGTTTTGGAGTCCTACATGGCCCTGCAACGCACCTTTTCCATCATCAAGCCTGACGCTGTCGCCAAGAACGTGATCGGTGAGATCACCACCCGTTTCGAGAAGGCCGGCCTGCGTGTCGTCGCTTCCAAGATGGTTCAGCTGTCCGAGCGCGAAGCTGCCGGTTTCTACGCCGAGCACAGCGAGCGCGGCTTCTTCAAGGATCTGGTTGCCTTCATGACTTCCGGTCCGGTCATCGTTCAGGTTCTGGAAGGCGAGAACGCCGTCGCCAAGAACCGCGAGCTGATGGGCGCCACCAACCCGAAGGAAGCGGCTCCGGGCACCATCCGTGCCGACTTCGCGGTCTCCATCGACGAGAACGCCGTTCACGGTTCCGACTCGGAAGCCTCGGCCGCCCGTGAAATCGCCTACTTCTTTGCTGCCACCGAAGTGTGCGCACGCATTCGCTGAGTGAGCGAAGGTGAGTCCAATGATTGCCACGACCGGTAAGGTGAATCTGCTGGGTCTGACCCAGCCGCAACTGGAAAGCTTCTTCGAGTCCATCGGGGAGAAGCGTTTTCGCGCCGGTCAGGTGATGAAATGGATTCACCACTTCGGCGTCGATGATTTCGATGCCATGAGCAATCTCGGCAAGGCCCTGCGCGAAAAGCTCAAGGCCTGCGCCGAGATTCGCGGCCCGGAGATCGTCAGTGAAGACATCTCCAGCGACGGCACCCGCAAATGGGTGGTTCGGGTCGCATCGGGCAGCTGTGTGGAAACGGTGTACATCCCCCAGGGCGGCCGTGGAACGCTTTGCGTTTCCTCGCAGGCCGGCTGTGCGCTGGATTGCAGCTTCTGTTCCACCGGCAAACAGGGTTTCAACAGCAATCTCACGGCGGCCGAGGTGATCGGTCAGGTGTGGATTGCCAACAAGTCTTTCGGCACCGTCCCGGCGAAGATCGATCGCGCCATCACCAATGTGGTGATGATGGGGATGGGCGAGCCGTTGCTGAATTTCGACAACGTCGTCGCTGCCATGCAGATCATGATGGACGACCTCGGTTATGGCATTTCCAAGCGCAAGGTGACCCTGTCGACCTCCGGCGTCGTGCCGATGATCGACGAGCTGGCCAAGGTCATCGACGTGTCCCTGGCGCTGTCGCTGCATGCGCCCAACGACGCGCTGCGCGATCAGTTGGTTCCGATCAACAAGAAGTACCCCATGGACGTGCTGTTGGCGGCCTGCAAACGCTATGTGTCGCGCCTGGGCGAGAAACGCGTGCTGACCATCGAATACACGCTGCTCAAGGGTGTCAACGATCAGCCCGAGCATGCCGAGCAGATGATCGCTCTGCTGGCGGACATTCCTTGCAAGATCAATCTGATTCCGTTCAATCCGTTCCCTCATTCCGGATATGAGCGGCCGAGCAACAATGCGATCCGCCGTTTTCAGGACATCCTGCATAAAGGCGGGCACAATGTGACGGTGCGTACCACCCGCGGCGAGGACATCGACGCGGCTTGCGGTCAGCTTGTCGGTCAGGTTCTGGACCGGACGCGTCGAAGCGAGCGATACATCGCTGTACGCGAGCTGCAGAGCGAGCCGGGTGCGGCGCAAACTGCTTCGAACCGATCCTGAGGGGGATGCTGATGATTCTGCGCGCTGCGCTGCTGCTTGTACTGACCGGCCTGTTGGCCGGTTGCGTGTCTTCTGGCACCGTCGATCCACTGAAGACCGACGAAGGTCGGCAGCAGGCACGGGATGCCTATATTCAGTTGGGTATCGGTTATCTGCAGCAAGGCGCGGCCGCCCGTGCGAAGACGCCGCTGCGCAAGGCGCTCGAAATCGACCCACGCAGCGCCGACGCGCATGCGGCGCTGGCACTGGTATTCCAGACCGAAATGGAAAACGACCTGGCCGACAAGCACTACCGTGAAGCGTTGTCCAGCCGTAAGGACGCGCGCATCCTCAACAACTACGGCAGCTTCCTCTTCGAGCAGAAGCGCTATCCGGAAGCGATGGAGCGTTTTAGCCAGGCCGCCGAAGACAACATGTATCCCGAGCGCGCCCGTGTCTTCCAGAACCTCGGCATGACCGCCCTGCAACTGGGCAAGCGCGAGGAAGCCGAAAGCTACTTCAGCCGATCGCTGCGTCTGGATGGCCGCCAGCCCCGAGCGCTGCTCGAACTTGCGATGATGGCCTACGAAGACAAGCAGTACGTCCCAGCCAAGCGTTACTACGACAGCTTCAGCCAGATGTCCGATCAGACTGCACGGAGTCTGCTGCTCGGCATTCGCCTGGCCAACATCCATCAGGACCGCGACACGGCTGCCAGCCTGGCGCTGCAGTTGAGGCGGTTGTATCCCGGTACGGATGAGTACAAGCAATATCTTTCGGAGCAACGATGACCGCGCCGCACCAAGAACAGGCTGCACCGATGGGCAACAACCCCGGGGAAACGCTGCGCAAGGCTCGTGAAGACAAGGGCCTGACGCTGTCTGCGGTTGCACAGCAGCTCAATCTCACCGAGCGCGCGCTCGCCCGCATCGAGGCAGGCGACTTCAGCCAGCTGCCGGGCCATACCTTTGCCCGCGGTTACGTTCGGGCCTATGCCAAGCTGTTGGGTCTGGATCAGACCCGCCTGGTCCAGGAGTTCGATCAGCACACCGGCACCAACGCATCTGGCAGCAGCGTCAACAGTCTCGGTCGTATCGAGGAGCCCAGCCGACTGTCGCGCAGTTTCATGCGTTTCTTCGGCTTCGCCTTGCTGCTGGCTCTGGCGGCAGCGGCCTGGTTCTGGTGGCAGGAACATACGGCGCGGGAAGCCAGCACAACGCCGGTCTCGGCACTTGAGCGGATCGAAGTCGAAAGCGCCGACGGCACCACCGAGATTCATCTGCTCGATCGGGCCGACGAAGTGGCCGAGGCGCCGGTCGACGTAGCGGATGGACAGCCACCTGTCGTCGATTCGGATGCGAGCGAGGCGGCCGTAACGCCAGAAAGCACACCGGAAGCTACAGGCTCGAGCGCGACGGCGGCTCCTCCCCAGCAATCGCAGCCGTTGCCGCTTCCAGAGACCGGTGATAGCGCGCCAGTGCCCGTGCAGGCGCCTGCAGCCACCGCTCCGAGCGCAGCCACTGACACACCGGCACCTGTCGCCGCGCCGGGTGAGGCTCAACTGGAGTTGCGCTTTACCGCCGATTGCTGGACCCGTGTGACGGATGCCGATGGTCGCGTGCTGTTCAGTGCCCTGGCCAAGGCCGGTACCAGCAGGACAGTCACAGGCAAGGCGCCGCTGGACGTCCATCTGGGGTACGCTCGCGGTGCACAACTCAGTTACAACGGCGAAGCGGTGAATCTCGCCACCCACATGCGCGGCGAGACGGCGCGCCTAAAGCTCGGACAGTAAGCTCACCATGCATTCCGAATCTCCTATCAAACGTCGCCAGTCCCGCAAGATCTGGGTAGGCGGCGTTGCGGTCGGTGGCGATGCGCCGATTTCCGTACAGAGCATGACCAACACCGAAACCTGCGACGTCGAGGCGACGGTCGGGCAGATCCAGCGCCTGGCCAATGCCGGCGCTGACATCGTCAGGGTCTCGGTGCCGTCGATGGAGGCTGCGGAGGCCTTCGGCCGGATCAAGCAGCGCGTACAGTTGCCGTTGGTCGCCGATATCCATTTCGATTACCAGATCGCTCTGCGGGTAGCCGAGCTCGGCGTCGACTGCCTGCGCATCAACCCGGGCAACATCGGCCGCGAGGATCGCGTTCGCGCAGTGGTTGACGCTGCGCGTGACAAGGGCATCCCGATTCGTATCGGTGTCAACGCCGGTTCGCTGGAGAAAGACCTGCAGAAGAAGTACGGCGAGCCGACGCCACAGGCGCTGGTGGAGTCCGCACTGCGTCATGTGGACCATCTCGATCGCCTGGACTTTCAGGACTTCAAGGTCAGCGTCAAAGCGTCCGATGTGTTCATGGCCGTGGAGGCCTATCGGCTGCTGGCCGGGCAGATCGAGCAGCCGCTGCACCTGGGCATTACCGAGGCGGGCGGGCTGCGTTCCGGCACGGTGAAGTCCGCAGTGGGTCTGGGCATGCTGCTCGCCGAAGGCATCGGCGACACCATTCGTGTGTCGCTGGCGGCCGATCCCGTCGAGGAGATCAAGGTCGGCTTCGATATCCTCAAGTCTCTGCGTCTGCGCTCGCGCGGCATCAACTTCATCGCCTGCCCGAGCTGTTCGCGGCAGAACTTCGATGTGGTCAAGACCATGAACGAGCTGGAGACCCGCGTCGAGGACCTGCTGGTGCCGATGGACGTCGCGGTGATCGGCTGCGTGGTCAACGGTCCGGGCGAGGCCAAGGAGGCCCACATCGGCCTGACCGGTGGCACCCCGAACAACCTGGTCTACATCGATGGTAAGCCGGCGCAGAAACTGAACAACGAAAACCTCGTCGATGAGCTGGAGCAGCTCATCCGGCGCAAGGCCGCCGAGAAGCTTGCGTCCGACGCGGCGGTCATCGCGCGCAGCTGATCTTTAAGGAATCCCATTGAGCAAGTCCCTGCAAGCCATTCGTGGCATGAATGACATCCTGCCTGCGCAGACGCCGACCTGGCGTTATCTGGAAAGCACCTTTGCGCAGCTGCTGGAAAGCTACGGATACAGCGAGATCCGTCTGCCGATCCTGGAGTTCACCGACCTGTTCGCCCGCGGTATCGGCGAGGGCACCGATGTGGTCGACAAGGAGATGTATACCTTCCTCGATCGCAACGAAGAGTCGCTGACCCTGCGTCCCGAAGGTACCGCCGGCTGCGTGCGCGCCGTGCTCGAGCATGGCATGACGGGTGGCGGGCAGGTGCAGAAGCTCTGGTACACCGGGCCGATGTTCCGCTACGAGAAGCCGCAGAAAGGTCGCTACCGGCAGTTCCACCAGATCGGCGTGGAAGTGTTCAACCAGCCGGGACCGGATATCGATGCCGAGCTGATCGTACTGACCGCGCGCCTGTGGAAGCAGCTCGGCCTCGCCGACGCGGTGACGCTGCAGCTCAACAGCCTGGGCTCCAGCGAGGCTCGGGCGCGCTACCGCGATGCTCTGGTGGCCTACCTGCAACAGCGTTTCGAGCAGCTCGACGAGGACAGTCAGCGTCGCCTGACCACCAATCCGCTGCGCATCCTCGACAGCAAGAACGCCCACACCCAGGCCTTGCTGACCGATGCACCGACCCTGCACGACTATCTGGACGAGGAGTCGCGGGCGCATTTCGAAGGGCTCAAGGCCCGTCTGGATGCGGTCGGCATCGCCTACGAGATCAATCCCAAACTGGTCCGTGGACTGGATTACTACGGCCGCACCGTGTTCGAGTGGGTTACCGACAAGCTCGGCGCGCAAGGCACGGTCTGTGCCGGTGGGCGTTACGACGGTCTGGTCAGCCAGTTCGGCGGCAAGCCGACGCCGGGTGTCGGCTTCGCCATGGGCGTCGAGCGTCTGGTGCTGTTGCTGGAAACGCTCGGCCTGGTGCCGGAGACGTTGAACCTGGCACCGCATGCCTACATCTGTGCATTCGGCGAGGCCGCCGAGCTGGCGGCACTGGCGCTGGCCGAACGTCTGCGTGATGAACTGCCGGGGCTGCGCCTGCTGGTCAACGCTGGCGGTGGCAGCTTCAAGAGTCAGTTCAAGAAGGCCGACAAGAGCGGAGCGCGCTATGCGCTGATTCTGGGTGACGACGAACTGGCAGGGCGCGTGGTAGGTTGCAAGCCGCTGCGCGATGACAGCGAGCAACAAAGCATTGCCTGGGATGCTCTGCCCGAGCGTCTGGCTGCCTGCCTCGAGCAGGTCTGAGACTTAGCGAATAAAAGGAGTGACAGCGTGACCTCGGGTACTGAAGAAGAACAACTGGCGCAGATCAAAGACTGGTGGCAGCGCAACGGCAAGCCGCTTGTGCTGGGTGCCGTGATCGCCCTGGTGTTGGTGTTCGGCTGGCAGTTCTGGCAGAAGCACCAGATCAATCAGGCGCAGAGCGCCTCGGTGGTTTATCAGCAACTGCTCGGCGCCGCCCTGGAATCCGGCGAGGCTGATGCCGCCGAAGTGTCGCGGCTGGGCAATCTGCTGAAGAAGGACTTTGCCGGTACGCACTATGCGCAGTACGGCAGCCTGTTCGTGGCCAAGGTGGCGGTGGAATCCGGCCGCCTGGACGAGGCCGCCAGCGAGCTGCGCGCCATCGTCGACAAGCCTGCGGACAAGACGCTGGACGAGCTGGCGCGCCAGCGTCTGGCACGTGTGCTGGCAGCGCAGGACAAGGCCGACGAGGCGATCAAGCTGCTCGATGGCAAGGTGGATGCCGCCTTCGTAGCCAGCCGTGAGGAACTGCGCGGCGATCTGCTGGTGCAGCTCGGCCGTAACGACGAGGCGCACGCCGCTTACAGCAAGGCCAAGGAGTCGCTGTCCCAGGATGCGGCCATTGGCGGTCTGCAAATGAAACTGGATGATCTGGCCCGAGGGGAGGCGTAACCGATGCGCTGGAAGACTGCAGCATTGCTGACCCTGGCCGTACTGGCCGCAGGTTGCAGCAGCAATAGTTCCAAAGAGCCAGAGCCGGCGGAGCTGACCAAGTTCGATGCGGAGATCTCGCTGAAGAAGGAGTGGAGTCGTTCTATCGGCGAAGGGCAGGGCAAGACCTACAACCTGCTGACCCCGGTGGTCTATGGCGACCAGATCTATGCCGCAGACGTCGAAGGTCTGGTGGTGTCCATGGATCGGTTGACTGGCAAGGTCAACTGGAAGAAGAAGCTCGACAAGCCGGTTTCCGGTGCGGTGGGTGCCGGCTACGGCCTGGTGCTGATCGGCACCCTGCGCGGTGAAGTGCTGGCGCTGGATGTCAGCACCGGTGAAGAGCGCTGGCGCAGCCAGGTCAGCAGCGAAGTGCTGGCCGCCCCCGCCGTGAACGGCGATATCGTGCTGGTGCAGACCCAGGATGACCGGCTGATCGCTCTGGAGATCGACACCGGCGCACAACGCTGGAGCTACGAAAGCTCGCCGGCGGTGCTGACGTTGCGGGGTACCGGTGCACCGCTGCTGACCAATCAGCTGGCCATCGCCGGTCTGTCCAGTGGCAAGGTGATCGCGCTGGATACCCGTCGCGGCTTGCCGGTATGGGAGCAGCGGGTCGCCATCCCGCAGGGCCGGTCCGAACTGGAGCGGGTTGTGGACATCGACGGTGGGCTGCTGCTCTCCGGTGGCACCCTCTACGTGGCGACCTACCAGGGGCGCGCTGCGGCGCTGGAACTGGAGACCGGCCGCGTGCTCTGGCAGCGTGACGCGTCGAGCTACTCCGGTGTGGCGCTGGGCTACGGCAGTGTCTACCTGAGCCTGGCCGACGGTACTGTCGAGGGCATCGACGAGCGCTCCACCACTGCGCTGTGGCGCAACGAGTCGCTGGCGCGTCGTCAGCTGTCGGCTCCTGCCGTGTTGTCCAGCTACGTGGTGGTCGGTGATGTCGAGGGCTACCTGCACTTCCTGAGTCAGGTAGATGGCCGCTTCGTCGCCCGTGAGCGGGTCGACAGCTCCGGCGTCCGGGCTCGCCCGGTGGTCGAGGGCGACTGGCTGTATGCTTTCGGCAATGACGGCAAGCTGGTCGCACTGACGATTCGTCAGGCCGACTGACCGCCTGCTGGACCCGCGGCTCCGCCTGGCGGAGCCATGAATATTCGGCCGCTGCCCTGCAGCGGCCTTCGTGTTTTCTGAAATATCGCAGTGGAGAGCCGCATGGTTCCCGTAATCGCCCTGGTGGGTCGCCCGAATGTCGGCAAATCCACCCTGTTCAATCGCCTGACCAAGAGCCGCGATGCCATCGTCGCCGAGTACGCCGGGCTGACCCGCGATCGCCAGTACGGCGAGGCCAAGTGGCAGGGGCGCACCTACATCGTGATCGACACCGGTGGTATTTCCGGTGACGAGGAAGGCATCGATGCGAAGATGGCCGAGCAGTCGCTACAGGCCATCGAGGAAGCCGATGCCGTCCTGTTCATGGTCGACTCCCGCGCCGGGCTGACCGCGGCGGACCAGATGATCGGCGAACACCTGCGCAAGCGGAACAAGCGTTGCTTCCTGGTGGCCAACAAGGTCGACAGCGTCGATCCGGATATTGCCCGCGCGGAATTCAGTCCGCTGGGCCTGGGTGATGCGCTGCCGATCGCTGCCGCCCACGGTCGTGGCATCAGCCACATGCTCGAGCAGGCGCTGGGCATTTTCCCCAAGGACAACGCCGACGAGAACGCGGAAGGCGAGGAGGGCGGGGAGCTCGCGGAAGGCGAGGAAGTGGTAGCCGAAGGCCAGGAGCCCAAGCGCATTCCGGGCCCGAGCGAGAAGGAAGGCATCAAGATCGCCATCATCGGGCGGCCCAACGTCGGCAAGTCGACTCTGGTCAACCGCATGCTCGGTGAAGAGCGGGTCATCGTCTACGATCAGGCCGGCACCACGCGCGACAGCATCTACATCCCCTTCGAGCGCGACGAGGAAAAGTACACCCTGATCGACACCGCCGGCGTACGTCGTCGCGGCAAGATCTTCGAGGCGGTGGAAAAGTTCTCGGTGGTCAAGACGCTGCAGGCGATCCAGGACGCCAACGTGGTGATCTTCGTCATGGATGCCCGCGAAGGTGTCGTCGAGCACGATCTCAACCTGCTGGGCTTCGTGCTGGAGACCGGCCGTGCGCTGGTCATCGCGCTGAACAAGTGGGACGGCATGGAGCAGGGCGAGAAGGACTACGTGAAGACGGAGCTGGAGCGCCGGCTGTTCTTCGTCGACTACGCCGATATCCATTTCATCTCAGCCAAGCATGGCACTGGCGTCGGGCACCTCTACAAGTCGGTGCAGGCCGCGTTCAAGTCGGCGATCACCCGCTGGCCGACCAGCCGCCTGACGCAGATCCTCGAGGACGCCGTGCGCGAGCACCAGCCGCCGATGGTCAACAGCCGGCGCATCAAGTTGCGCTATGCGCACCTGGGTGGCGCCAACCCGCCGCTGATCGTCATCCACGGCAACCAGGTCGATGCGGTGCCCAAGTCCTACACGCGCTACCTGGAGAACACCTATCGGCGTGTACTGAAGCTGGTCGGTACGCCGATCCGCATCGAGTACAAGGGCGGCGACAATCCCTACGAGGGCAAGAAGAACACGCTCACCGACCGCCAGGTCAACAAGAAGCGGCGTCTCATGTCCCACCACAAGAAGGCCGAGAAGAAGCGCCGCGACAAAAAGCGCTGATCGCGCATTTCTGCAAGCTTGGGAACTGGGCGGGTGTTTCCTCCCATTCCCGCTGTCGGCCCCACGTGTGGGCTCGGTGATGCCTCAGCTGTCGCCGTCGAACGACTGGTCCATGTCCAGGGCCGGTCGTGCGTGGCGCGGTTTGCCGACCTGGCGGGCTGGGTTGCCGACCACGGTGGTATGCGGCGCAACGGGGTGCAGCACGATGCTGCCGGCACCCACCTTGGCCCCCTCGCCAATCTCGATGTTGCCGAGAATCTTCGCGCCCGCGCCGATCATCACGCCGCTGCGAACCTTCGGATGACGGTCGCCACCTTCCTTGCCGGTTCCGCCCAGGGTCACGCCCTGCAGAATCGACACATCGTCGCCGACCACGGCCGTCTCGCCGATGACGATTCCGGTGCCATGGTCGAGCATGATGCCGCTGCCGATACGGCTGGCCGGATTGATGTCGATGCCGAGGCGTTCGTTGCAGCGTGCCTGGATGTACATCGCCAGCAAGCGCTCGCCGCGACCGTGCAGCTGATGCCCGATGCGGTACGCCTGCAATGCCAGAAAGCCTTTGGAGAACAGGAAGACCTCCAGTGCACTGTCGAATGCGGGGTCGCGGCTGACGATCGCCTGCAGGTCGCAGCAGGCCGTCTCGGCCAGCACAGGCAGCTGGTGGTGCAGCCCGGCGAAGCGATCGGTCAGGGTGTGGCTCTGTTCGATGCTGTCGGCCAGGGCATGGCCGATGCGGTGGGCGAGCGCGCCACCGAAGTCCGGCTGATCGAGGATGGTCTGGCGGACGATCGTGGCCAGGGTCGGCTCGGTGTCCAGGGCACGTTGCGCCTGTGCGCGCAGCTCGTTCCACAGGTCGCTGACGGAAAGGTTCGACATGGCAGTTCCTTGAGGGTCGATGACGGGTTGGCCATTGCCTGAACTGTAGCAGCCTGAACAGGCCGTCGGCCGGCGCGTCTCGTATCGGGTCGCGCTCATCGGCTATCCTGTCGGTCTTCGCTGCCGACTCTCAAACGGCAGGCCTGTCGGACGATCGTCATGCTCACCAGTAAATTGCCCAATGTCGGCACGACCATCTTCACCACCATGTCGCAGCTCGCTGCCGACACCGGTGCCTTGAATCTCTCCCAGGGCTTTCCCGACTTCGATGGCCCCGAGGCGTTGCGCGAAGCCCTTACGCGCCACGTCATGGCGGGCCACAACCAGTACGCCCCGATGGCCGGCCTGCCGGCGCTGCGCGAGCAGGTGGCGGCCAAGGTGGCCGGCCTGTACGGACGGCAGGTGGACGTCGCCAGCGAAATCACCATCACCCCTGGCGCCACCCAGGCGATCTTCTGCGCGATCCAGGCGGTGGTCCGCCCAGGCGACGAGGTGATCGTGTTCGATCCCTGCTACGACAGTTACGAGCCGTCCGTGCAACTGGCCGGGGGCACCTGTATCCACCAGCAGCTGAGCCTTCCGGACTTCCGGATCGACTGGCAGCGCCTGGCCGACGCCATAACCCCCCGCACGCGGATGATCGTGCTCAACACCCCGCACAATCCCAGCGGCGCGTTGATCGATGGTGGCGATCTGGATCGACTGGCAGCACTGATCCGCGAGCGCGACATCTACCTGCTCAGCGACGAGGTTTACGAGCACCTGGTCTTCGACGGCCGGGAGCACGCCAGCGTGCTGCGTCACGAGGAGCTGTATCAGCGTGCCTTTGTCGTCAGCTCGTTCGGCAAGACCTATCACGTCACCGGCTGGAAGACCGGTTACGTGGTGGCGCCGGCGTCGCTCAGCAGCGAACTGCGCAAGGTGCATCAGTACGTCAGCTTTACCGGCGTCACGCCACTGCAATGGGCGCTGGCTGACTTCATGGCGGCGTATCCGGAACACATCTCCGAGCTGCCAGCGTTCTATCAGGCCAAGCGCGATCTGTTCTGCGACCTGCTGGCTGGCTCCCGCTTCCGCTTCACCCGCGCCGCTGGCACCTACTTCCAGCTGGCCGATTACTCGGCGATCCGCCCCGACCTCGACGACGTCGCCATGGCCGAATGGCTGACCCGCGAGCACGGTGTGGCGAGCATCCCGATCTCGTTGTTCTACCAGGATGCGCCGGCCGATCTCAGGCTGGTGCGCTTCTGCTTTGCCAAACGAGAGGAGACGCTGCGTCAGGCGGCGGAACGACTATGCGCGATCTGAACAAACTGCCCGATCTCGAACTGGCCCTGATCCAGACCACCCTGGTCTGGCAGGATGCCGATGCCAACCGCGAGCGTTTCGCCGGGCTGCTCGAGCAGGCCCGCGGTGCCGATCTGGTCGTCCTGCCGGAGATGTTCACCACCGGTTTTTCCATGGACTCGGCAGCCCTGGCCGAGCCGGAAGAGGGCGCGACCTATGCCTGGCTGCGCGGCCAGGCGGCGCGGCTGGATGCGGTCGTCACCGGCAGCGTGATCATCGAGGCCGCCGACGGCAGCCATCGCAACCGCCTGCTCTGGGCGCGTCCCGATGGTGAGGTGTTGCATTACGACAAGCGCCACCTGTTCCGCATGGCCGGTGAGCACAAGCACTACACGCCAGGCCTGCAACAGGCCTTGTTCGAGGTGAACGGCTGGCGGGTGCGTCCGCTGATCTGCTACGACCTGCGCTTCCCGGTGTGGAGTCGCGATCCGCACGGCACCGATCTGCTGCTCTACACGGCCAACTGGCCGGCGGCGCGCCGCGATGCCTGGAACCGCCTGCTGCCGGCGCGTGCCATCGAAAACCTCTGCTACGTGGCGGCGGTCAATCGGGTCGGCGAGGACGGCAAGGGCTACCCCTATAGCGGTGACAGCCAGGTGCTCGACTTCAAGGGCGATACGCTGCTCGATGCCGGTGATCGCGATGGCGTGTTCCGCTGTTCCTTGCGCGCCCGTGACCTGGCGGCATTCCGCGAGCGCTTCCCGGCGTACCACGACGGCGACGAGTTCGAGCTGAAGCTCTAGGGCTCGACGCCCGAGGTTGCGCTCACCGCAGCCGGGCTGCGCACCAGCAGAAGCGGCAGGCCGAAGGCAAGGACCAGCAGCCCCAGCAGCGCGCCCGGTCCCGCGTAGAGCGTGCTGGAGACGAACAGGCCCAGGCAGCTGCTGGCGAACAGCAGCGGTAGCCAGGGGTACCAGGGTACGCGGAATGGCCGTGGCGCCGAGGCCTCCAGCCGGCGCAGTCGCAGCAGCGAGAGCGCCGTCATGCACATGAAGAACCAGAATACCGGCGCGGTGTAGGCGACCATCGCCTGCACGCCGCTCTGGCTCAGCGCGCCGAACAGGATCAGCAGCAGGGTGATCGCCGCCTGTACCAGCAATGCCCGCACGGGCGTCGAGCCACGCTCGTTCCAGGCCGCGAGCCGATGCAGCCGCGGCACGTCCCGGCCCAGCGCGTAATACACCCGTGCTCCGGTGAGGATCGTCGCGTTGAGCGTGCTAAGGGCGGTAAAGCAGATCAGCAGGCTCAACCCCTGAGCCGCCCAGCTCCCGGCGACGATCTCCATCAGATCGGCACCGATCGCGTCCGACTGGCTGAGCGCCTGCAGACCGAATATCTGCAGCAATGCCAGGTTGGTCAGCAAATAGAGGGTGGTCACCAGCAGCGTGCCGAGCAGCAGTACGCGGCCCATGTTGCGCGCCGGGTTGCGCAGCTCGCCCGACAGGTAGGCGGTTTCGTTCCAGCCTCCGTAGGTCAGCAGCACGAAGACCATGCCCATGCCCAGCATGCCGAGGCCTCCGTCGCGCGGCTCGATCGCGGCCGGCGAGCTGGGGCCGCTGGAAAGCAGGCCGGCCAGCATCACGCCGATGACGGCGACTAGGGTGAGGCTGCTCAGGGCGATTTGGACGCGTTTGGACTCGCGCGTGCCGCACACGTTGAGCGTGGTCAGCAATGCCACCGAGAGCAGGGCGTGCAGCGTGCCGCCGTGGTCGCCCAGGGGCATCAGCCGTTGCGCGTAGTCGCCGTAGATGAAGGCCACCGCGGCGATAGCGCCGGTCTGGATCACGGTACCGCGGGCCCAGGCGAACATCAGGCCGAAACGGCGACCCCAGGCCAGCCGCAGGTAGTGGTACTCGCCGCCCTCGTCGGGGAAGCTCGCGCCCAGCTCCGCGTAGCACAGCGCGCCGACCAGCATCAGCGCGCCTCCGGCCAGCCAGAGGGCGATATACAGCGTCCCGCTGTCGGCATGCTGGGCGACCAGGGGCGGGAAGCCGAAGATGCCGACGCCCACCACGACGCCGACCAGCACGGCTACGCCATCGATCACCGAGAGGTCGCCGCTGTGCCGCGAGCGCATCTGGCTACTCATGTTCAGCTACGCCGCGCGCTCCAGCCGGAGGCGACTCCTTCACCTTGCAGCGGGTTGATACGGTCGCCTTCCACCTTGCCCACGTAGTCCATGCCGCCCACGTTGAAGTGGAACACGTCGCCTTCGAGGCTACCGGTCACGCTGTTGTGCAGCCCCCCGGAGCGCGCGACGCCGAGCACCTGCTGGAACTGCTGCTGCAGCTCGAGGGTGAAGCGGCCGTCCGCTGTTTCGACTTCCCAGCGCCCGTCGACCTTGGCCGGAACCACCCACAGGTAGACGTAGCTGCCGCCGACGTAGTCGGTGCGATCGGCCGGCCAATCGTTCATGTCGAACGCGTGCGATACCACCCGGGTGCCAGGCTTGAGCGTATCGAGGATGACCGGGCGCAAGCGCATGTTGATCCGCGGCAGCAGATACATGGTCACTACGGTAGCCTCGGCAATGTCCTTCTTGAACAGGTCGCCCTGCTCGAAGCTGACCTTGTCGGCAACCCCCGCCGCCTCGGCATTGGCCTTGGCCTCGCGGATGCGTTCCGGGTCGAGGTCGATGCCCAGCGCCGAGTCGGCGCCGCGATCGCGGACCGCGGCGATGGCGATGCGGCCATCACCGGAGCCGAGGTCGATGACGGTATCGCCGGCCTTCACATCGGCCATCGCCAGCATCCGCGCCACGACGCGATCGGGCGTCGGCACGTAGGGAACGTCAAGCTCCGGCGCAATCTGCGCGTGAGCGGGAAGCAGTGCGGTCAGCAGCAAGGCCAGGACTGCAAGCGACGCCGGACGGCGGGCGGTGGCGAGCGACATGGGTGATCCCCTTGGTTCGGCCCGTTGGGCTTGGGTGGACGTTAATGTCCGGACCCACGGCTGCTCGCAAGGTTCTCGTCGCCGGTTGATGGAATGCTCGGCGAGGCTCGCTCGCTGCCTCCCAGGCCGCGTGGCACGGGCGTTGCCCTCGAACTACCGGCTTGTAACGCGATGTGAAGGATATGCCTGCCTGTTCCGGGGCCCGTCCGGGTCACCTGTGGCGTAGCCGCCACAGCAACCAGCCATAGACCAGCAGATTGGTCAGCACCACCACGGCGGCCAGCACGTATTGCACCGGCGTACTCAGCCAGTCGGGGTAGATCAGCGGCAGCAGGTAGTGCTCGATGAATCCCGCTTCGTAGCCTTCGTTGCCGGCCAGCCGTCGCAGCAGGTTTTCCCAATAGGTCAGCGGGCAGGCGCCTCCGCTCAGTTCGATATAGATGCCCCAGGCTACGGCCGGAAGATGCAGCAGCAGAAAACCGCGTCTCCAGGCCACCAGCAGACCGCCGAACAGCACGAAAAGGATGAAGCTCAGGTGCAACAGCAGTACGGCGTCGGCACCGATCCGATAGAGCATGGCGTCAGCCCGCCGCGCCGGCACGCTGCAGATGCTCGATCTGCCGGTCCTGCCTGCCCGCCAGCAGGCTGACCGACAGTAGCGCACCGAGCAGCGCCATGAGCATGTCGGACTGGGTATCCCAGGGATCGCCCTGGGTGCCGAGGAAGTCCACGGCGCCCTGTCCCGCCAGCAGCGCCACCCACCACTCGATCAGTTCATAGAAGGCGCTGAATGCCAGCGCGACGCAGACCGCGAGAAAGCCCAGCATCTTCCCCGGCACGACGAAGCGCAGGCGCAACAGGATTTCCCGGGCGAGCAGGGCCGGCGTCACGCCCTGGATGAAATGCCCGAGCTTGTCGTAGGGGTTGCGGCTGAGGTCGAACCATTCCTGCACCCAGAAACCCGCCGGTACCCTGGCATAGGTATAGGTGCCGCCGAGAATCAGGATCAGTGCGTGAATGGCGATCACGACGTAGAGCAGGCGGGTCAGCGGAAACGACCGATGACTGAGCAGCAGCACCGGCGCGGCGATCAGTACCGGTACGACCTCCAGCAGCCAGGTGGCGCGATCGTATGGCGCGATGGCCGAGGCGATCAGCGCCAGTAGCACGAGAGTGCCGAGCGTCAGGTGAAGCGTTCTGTCCTGCATCGAAGTTGCCAGCATGGCCCAACCAGCCGGCAGCATGCAGCGGCACCGGGCGGCGTGCAACCGACGCCGGTTAACCCTGGCCGTCGGTGCGTTTCGCTGAATGGGACAGCGCACGGTTGCAGCGCTGCAGATCGACTGCACCGACGAAGTCGTTGGCGTTGCCCTGTTCGCAGGCGATGCGCTGATTGCGCCAGCGCTCCCACTCGCTGACCGGGTACTGACGGTTCCAGATGTCGTACAGGCGCTGGTCCTGCTTCGACAGACGCAGTTTGTAGCGCTCGCTCATGTACAGATAGGTGCGGGCAATGGCGCCGCGGCTGTATTCGGGCGGCATCGCCGTACGCTGCTTGAAGTTGACCACGAAGGGGCAGGCGCCGTACTGGCTGGGCTTTTCGCTGAGCATGCCGAAGCCGAAGTTGCTGCGGTCGCCGTTCACCTCGCCGACCACCGGGACCAGGTTGTGCAGGTCGGCCTCCGCCCAACTGAACACCGGGTCGTTGGCCGTGCAGTGCTTGCGTCCGCCCTGTTGCCAGCATTGCCGCTGATGGCCGATCACCCAGGCCGGCACGATGTGCTCCCATTCGACCCGCTCGGCCCGCTTGGGCTGTTTGCGGGGAACGTAGCCGCAGCTGGCGAGATCGATGCGGTTGCCCTTGAACTGGCAGCCGCAATAGAAATCCACCGGGCGATCGGCATAGATGGTCCAGGCCACCTTCTTGGCCTCGCGGAAGGTGCGAGGCGCGTCGGCGCAGGCGCTGGAGGAAAACAGCAGGACGAGCAGTAGAAAGCTGAAGCGGCGCATGGAAATCTCGACGACTGAACGAGTTCCGCATCCATGCGAAGGGCCGGCATTCTACCGTTACGGCTATGAAAAGCCATATAAAACAATAACTTGTGTGATGTCACCTGGCCTTCATCTGGCCCAGGCGATTGATCCGCAGCGAGGCGAGGATGATTGTCCCGCCCACCGCGAGCAGCACGAGGTTGGTGCTGGTGCCCCAGATCAGCAGGTTGAGCAGCAGGCCTACCGGCACGGACATGTTGTTCATCACCGCCAGCGTGCCGGCATCCACCAGCGTGGCGCCCTTGTTCCAGCAGAACTGGCCCAGGGCGGTGGCCAGCACCCCCATCCAGATCAGTACCGACCATTGTGTCGTCGTGGTCGGCAGCTTCTGCGCATCGCCGAACAGCAGCCACGCGGGTAGCACGATTACCAGCGCGCCAAGAAAGAAGTAGCCGAAGCGACGATGCAGCGGTACGTCGGAGGGGTAACGCTGCGCCAGATGCTTGTAGGCCACTTGGCCGGCAGCAAAGGTGAAGTTGGCCAGCTGCATGAGCAGGAAGCCGCCGAGAAAATCGCCGGAAACGCCGTCGTAACGGATAAGTCCGGCGCCGAACACTGCGACGGCCGCGGCGACCAGTGCCCAGGGGTTGAAGCGGCGGTTGAGCGCGTCATCGATCAGCGTCACGTGCAGCGGCGTGAGCACGGTGAAGAGCAGCACCTCGGCCACCGTCAGCACGTTGAAGCTCAGGTACAGGCACAGGTAGGTGACGCCGAACTGCAGCGCACCGACCAGGGTCACGCCGACGATGAAGCCGGGCGCGACACCGCGCCAGCGGGTAAATGGCAGGAACACCAGCCCGGCGAGAACTACCCGCGTTAGCACGGCGAAATAGCTGTCCACCTGGCCGGCCAGGTAAACGCCGATCAGGTTGAAGGAAAAGGCCCAGAGCAGGGTGATGAAGATCAGATAGCGCATGCCGCCTCCACGACGAAGGCGGGCGACCTTAGCGGCTGCGCATGAAAGAGGGAAGGGCTGGCGCGCCTGCGGGCTCGCCAGCCGAACGATCAGGCCGCCTTCAGGGTGGCCATGTCGATGACGAAACGGTACTTCACGTCGCTCTTGAGCATGCGCTCGTAGGCTTCGTTGATGTCCTGCATGCGGATCATCTCGATGTCCGAGACGATGCCGTGCTCGGCGCAGAAGTCGAGCATCTCCTGGGTCTCGGCGATGCCGCCAATCAACGAGCCGGCGATGCGGCGGCGCTTGAAGATCAGGCCGAACACGCTGGGCGACGGATGCGGCGCGGCTGGTGCTCCGACCAGCGTCATGGTGGCGTCGCGCTTGAGCAGGTTCACGAACGCATCGAGGTTATGCGGCGCGGCAACGGTGTTGAGGATGAAGTCGAAACTGTTGACGTGCGCCGCCATCTCCTCCTTGTTCTTCGATACCACCACTTCGGCGGCGCCGAGGCGCAGGGCATCTT
Organism: Stutzerimonas stutzeri; assembly: GCF_000219605.1. Taxonomy (NCBI): domain Bacteria; kingdom Pseudomonadati; phylum Pseudomonadota; class Gammaproteobacteria; order Pseudomonadales; family Pseudomonadaceae; genus Stutzerimonas; species Stutzerimonas stutzeri. The sequence continues at coordinate 3,275,304 of NC_015740.1, read as the reverse complement.
CCCGCTTGTCCGGCGAGGTGGTGAACAGCACGACCTTCGCGCCCATGGCATTGGCGATCTTCACCGCCATATGGCCGAGTCCGCCAAGGCCGACCACGCCGACCTTCTGTCCCGGGCCGACCTTCCATTGGCGCAGCGGCGAGTAGGTGGTGATGCCGGCACAGAGCAGCGGCGCGACCGCGGCCAGGTTGTCGGTGTGGCTGATGCGTAGCACGTACTTCTCGTCCACCACGATGTTGTCCGAGTAGCCGCCGAGGGTGTTTTCGCCGCCGCCGAACGCCGGACCGTTGTAGGTGCCGACGAAACCGTTCTCGCAATACTGCTCCAGCCCTTCGCCACAGGACGAGCACGTGCGGCAGCTGTCGACCAGGCAGCCGACGCCGGCGACGTCGCCGACCTTGAATGCGCTCACGGCTGAACCGACTGCCGTCACACGGCCGACGATCTCGTGGCCGGGCACGGATGGGTAGAGCGTGTTGTTCCACTCGTTGCGTGCGGTATGCAGGTCCGAATGGCAGACACCGCAGTAGAGGATGTCGATCTTCACGTCATTCGGGCCCACCTCGCGGCGCGAAAACGAATAGGGTGCGAGCGGGCTGTTCGGGTCGAGTGCGGCGTAACCGAGGGTCTGGCTCATGACGGCTCCTTTGATGATCGGGGTTGCACAGCGCAAGCCTAATGGCGAGCGCATCGGCATCGTTTGCACAATCCTGCCGATGGCTTACGTGTTTCTGCTGATTGCCGAGGCTCGCGCTGCCGACTGAACTGGGAGAGCGTCGGGTGGGGACAGTTCAGCCGCATGTTGCTGCGGTGATGAGCTGCCATAAGAAAACGGGCGCCATCGAGGATGGCGCCCGTCGTCACGTCAGAACTGAGCGATCAGCCTCAGGCGGCTGCCTCCTGCGCTTCACGCAGCGCGCGGTTCATGGCGCTGAACAGGGCGCGAATGCTGGCGGTGGTGATGTTCTCGTCGATGCCGATACCGTGCAATGGCCGCTCACCATCCAGACGCACCTCGATATAGGCAGCGGCCTTGGCGTTGCTGCCAGCGCCGATGGCGTGTTCATGGTAGTCCATGATCTCCAGCTTGACCGGCAACGCGGCCACCAGTGCTTCCAGCGGACCCTTGCCGATGCCGCGCCAATGGACGACCTCGCCATCGGCAGCCACTTCCACATCCACCGCGCTGGTGCCGTTCTCTTCCTGCAGACGATGCCCCTTGAGCGTATAGGGCGCGGTTGCCTGCAGATACTCGGCTTCCAGCAGCGCATAGATCTGCTTGGCGCTCATTTCCAGGCCCAGCCGATCGGTCTCCTTCTGCACCACCTGGCTGAACTCGATCTGCATGCGCCGCGGCAGGCTGATGCCGTATTCCTGTTCGAGGAGGAAGGTGATGCCACCTTTGCCGGACTGGCTGTTGACGCGAATCACGGCCTCGTAACTGCGACCGATGTCGGCCGGGTCGATCGGCAGATAGGGCACTTCCCAGAGGCCGTTCGGGTCCTGCTGGCTGAAGCCCTTGCGGATCGCATCCTGGTGCGAGCCAGAGAACGCGGTGTGCACCAGGTCGCCGACATAGGGATGGCGCGGATGCACCGGCAGCTGGTTGCATTCCTCCACCACCTTGCGCACGGCATCGATGTCCGAGAAGTCCAGCTGCGGGTCGACGCCCTGGGTGTACATGTTCAGCGCCACGGTGACCAGGTCGACGTTGCCGGTACGCTCGCCGTTGCCGAACAGGCAGCCTTCGACGCGATCGGCGCCGGCCATCAGGCCCAGTTCGGTCGCCGCCACACCGGTGCCGCGGTCGTTGTGGGTATGCAGGCTGACCAGCACGCTGTCACGTCGGTCGATCTGCCGGCAGAACCACTCGATCTGGTCGGCGTAGACATTCGGCGTAGCGGCTTCGACGGTGGCCGGCAGGTTGAGAATCAGCTTCTGCTCGGGCGTCGGCTGGAACACCTCGATCACCGCGTTGCACACCTCGACGGCGAACTCTGGCTCGGTGGAGCTGAAGATTTCCGGCGAATACTCGAAGCGCCAGTTGGTCTCCGGGTTCTGCTCGGCCAGGCGCTTGATGATCCTGCCTGCGTTCACGGCGATCTGGATCACGCCGGCCTTGTCCTGATTGAAGACGATGCGGCGGAAGCTCGGCGCGGTGGCGTTGTAGTAATGAACGATGGCCTGCTTGGCGCCTTTCAGCGACTCGAAGGTGCGGGTGATCAGATCCTCTCGCGCCTGGGTCAGCACCTGGATAGTGACGTCGTCGGGAATATGGCCGCCCTCGATCAGCTCGCGAACGAAGTCGAAATCGGTCTGCGAAGCGGAGGGGAAGCCCACCTCGATTTCCTTGAGGCCGACCTGCACCAGTGTCTTGAAGAAACGCATCTTCTTCGCGGCATCCATCGGTTCGATCAGCGACTGGTTGCCGTCGCGCAGATCGGAGCTCAGCCAGATCGGCGCCTGGGTGATGGCCTTCGACGGCCAGGTGCGATCTGGGATGTCGATGGCCGGGAAGGCACGGTATTTATTCGATGGATTCTTGAGCATGGTCATGGCGTTTCCCCAGGTGAAGCTCGAGCTAAGCAAGTTGTCTGCCCGGTGCGGACACCGGTTTATGGTGCAAAGCTATTGCTTCGTACGCACGCATTGCAATACATCGAAGAAAATTGGTGATTTGTTTCGATTATTTGGCTTGTTGAGCGTTTTATTTCTTTTGCAGGGGAAAACTTCGTGTTCAATTGCTCGCTCGGCTTGCGGCCTCATGTCGCAGCGGTCGAGGCGCGGCGGACGTGCGATCATCCGGTCAACCCCGCAGGATCGGTTCGGGCGACTAAGGACATGGCGGTGACACGCAAACGGCTATCGACAATGAGCATCTGGCTTGGCCTGTTCGCCATGCTGATGATTCATGCCGGCCCGCTGTTCTCCGCCATCCAGGCCGCCCAAGCGGGCGTGCAACACCATCACCACGCCGAACACCAACCGTCCGCCCATGACCTTGGGCAGCGGCATTACGCCCAGGGGCATCATGGTCAGCCGCGCACGGGTGAGCCGGCTTGGCTGACCGCGCTGGAACTGTGCGGCTACTGCGAACTGCTGACGGTCAACCCGCCGCTCAGTCTGGCCCTGCAGTTGGTGCTGCCGCGCCACGAAGCCGACCATCTCCAGCCCCTTCCCGAACAACCGCTGCCACCAGCGCTGCGATGCAGCAGTGGTCATCCACGCGCACCCCCGCTTCTGCACAGCTGACGTCATCGACCGCCCTTGGCGGTTCAATCACCTGCAGAAGTGGAAGTTCTATGTCCAGCATTACTCATGGCTGTACGGCGCGTGCGCGCCTGTCCGAGCGTTTTTTGATTCAACCGTCGCGGAGGCGGTGGCAGTTCGCCCACGCCGCCTTGCTGGGAATGTTCGCCAGCGGCGCCCTGGCCGCCGAGCATGATCATGCCGCCCACAGCGAGTCGGGCGACAGCGTTGAACTGGCGCCCATGGTCATCACCGGAGTCGCCCAGCAATCGCCATTGACGGTCGTCACCGACCCGAAGATCCCCCGCCAGCCGATGCCGGCCAGCGATGGCGCCGACTACCTGAAGACCATTCCCGGTTTCTCCGCGGTGCGTAACGGCGGGGTGAACGGCGATCCGGTTTTCCGCGGCATGTTCGGCTCGCGTCTGAAACTGCTCTCCAATGGCGGCGAGATGCTCGGCGCCTGCCCCAACCGCATGGATTCGCCGAGCTCCTATATCAGCCCGGATACCTTCGACAAGCTGACCGTCATCAAGGGCCCGCAGACCGTACTCTGGGGCCCTGGTGCCTCGGCGGCGACGGTGCTGTTCGAGCGCGAGCCGGAGCAGTTCAGCAAGCCCGACTACCGCATCAACGGCAGCCTGCTGACCGCCTCCAACGGCCGCTTCGACCGCAACCTGGACGCCGCCGCCGGCAACAGTCAGGGCTACGCGCGGCTGATGGCCAACAGCTCTCAGGCCGATGATTATGCCGATGGCAACGGTGACACCGTGCCGTCGCGCTACGACAAGTGGAACACCGATGTCGCCCTGGGCTGGACGCCCGACGAAGACACGCTCGTCGAGTTCACCGCCGGCCGCGGCGACGGCTTCGCCCGTTATGCTGGGCGCGGCATGGACGGCAGCCAGTTCCAGCGCGAGAGCCTTGGCCTGCGTTTCGAGAAGACCAACATTGGCGAGAGCTTCTATGGCCTGGAGGCACAGGTCTACTACAACTACGCCGATCACATCATGGACAACTACAGCCTGCGCGATTTTGTGCCGTCCATGATGATGCCCAACCCGACGCTGTCGCGCGTCGACCGTCGTACCCTGGGAGGCCGTCTGGTCGGCACCTGGCAGTGGACCGACGTCGAGCTCAAGGCCGGGGTCGACGCCCAGCGCAGTGAACATCGCAAGGTGATGAACCCGGCTGGCGCCGCCAATCAGATGGTCAACGCCGCCGGCAGCGACGCCTTGCCCTGGGTGCCGGATGCGATGCTGCACAGCTACGGCGTGTTTGGTGAGCTGAGCTGGCAGCTCGGCGAGCGCGAGAAGCTGATCAGCGGGCTGCGCCTGGACCTGCATGAGGCGACCGACGAGCGCGCCTTTTTCCGTAGCCACGATCCTTCCAGCATGCCCATCGTCTCGCGCAACTGGGACAACCCCACCGCCGGCGAGACCCGTCGCGACACGCTGTACAGCGGGTTCGTACGCTACGAGGAAGAGTTGGTCAGCGTGCCGGCGACCTGGTATGCCGGCCTCGGCCATGCCGAACGCTTCCCCGACTACTGGGAGCTGTTCGTCTCCAACCCCGGCCCGGTGGGCACCGTACAGCCGTTCGACTCGGTACGCCCGGAAAAGACCACGCAGCTGGACGTCGGCCTGCAGTACGCCAGGGGGCCGCTGGAGGCCTGGGTTTCCGCCTATGCCGGGGTGGTCGAAGACTACATCCTGTTCAGCTATGTGCCAGGCGTGATGCCCGGCATGGTCCGCGCCGAAGTCAGCAATATCGACGCCACCATCGCCGGTGCCGAGATGGGTGCGAGCTACCGTTTCACCAACAACTGGAAGGGTGACGCGAGCCTGGCCTACGCCTGGGGCAAGAACCGCAGCGATGACCGCGCAATGCCGCAGATTCCGCCATTGGAAGGGCGTCTTGGCCTGACCTACGAGCGCGACAACTGGAGCACCAGCGGCCTCTGGCGAGTCGTTGCTGCGCAGAACCGTGTTGCCGAGAACCAGGGCACCGTGGTCGGCAAGGACTTCGACGAGAGCGCTGGCTTTGGTGTACTGGCGGTCAATGGCGCCTACCGGCTGAACAAGAACTTCAAGCTCAGCGCCGGCGTCGACAACCTGCTGGACAAGGCCTACAGCGAGCACCTCAATCTCGCCGGTAGTGCGGGTTTTGCCGATTACGGGCTCGAACCTACCAGTCGTGTCAACGAGCCGGGCCGCACCTACTGGGCGCGGGTCGACATGAGCTTCTGAAGGAACTGACGACGGTAAAGGAGCGGGGCGTTCCCTCGCTCCGGACGTAGGTTGGCGCTGAGGCGCGGGGTTCGAAGGCGTGGCCCGCGGCGCTGGCGTCAGGGAGGACGCAATGGGCAGTGCTCAAGGCTGCGCCATCTGCTTCGTGCCTCAGCGCCAACCTACGATTAGCCGGTTCGATCGGCACCTGCGTCGAACGGAGGCGTTTGTGCCTCGGGCAATGCCGGCGTGCCGCGTTGCGTCAGCGATTCGCCCCAATTGCGCATGTCCGCACCGCTCGGGTGCTGGAACACGCGCAGGCCGAATTCCGGCAGGATCGCCAGCAGGTGATCGAAGATGTCCGACTGGATCGCCTCGTACTGCGTCCATGCCACCGTATTGGTGAAGCAGTAGACCTCCAGCGGCAGGCCGTCCGCGGTCGGGCTCAGCTGCCGCACGATCAGCGTCATGTTCTGATGGATGCCGCCGTGGCTGCGCAGGTAGCGTTCGACGTACGCGCGGAAGCTGCCGATATTGGTGATGCGGCGCGTGTTCACCGGCTCCTTGCCACGCTCGGCGAGCTTGGCGTTCCACTCCTCGATTTCCTTGGTCTTCTCCGTCAGGTACTCGTCCAGCAGGTTGAAGCGATGCAGGCGCTCGCATTCGTCGCGGCTGAGAAAATGCACGCTCTGCTGATCCAGATAGAGGCTGCGCTTGATGCGCCGTCCTCCGGATTCCTGCATGCCGCGCCAGTTCTTGAACGAGTCGGAAATGAAGCGCTTGGTGGGAATACTGGTGATGGTTTTGTCCCAGTTCTGCACCTTGACGGTGTGCAGGGCGATGTCGATCACGTCGCCGTCGGCATTGAGCTGCGGCATTTCCACCCAGTCGCCGACGCGGATCAGGTCGTTGGACGTGATCTGCACGCTGGCCACCAGCGACAGCAGGGTGTCCTGGAAGATCAGCATCAGCACCGCGGCCATGGCACCCAGACCGGAGAGCAGGATCAGCGGCGAGCGGTCGATCAGCGTGGCGATGATCAGGATCGTCGCGATGGCATAGACGACGATCTTTACCACCTGCAGGTAGCCTTTGATCGGGTGCAGGCGCGCATCCGGACGGCGCTGATAGATCAGGTTGATGATGTCCAGCACCGCGCCCAGGGCCAGTGCGATGGTCAGCACGATGAAGCCACCGCAGACGTTGCGCACCACGGTCACGGCGCCTTCCGGCAGGCCGGGGACCGTCGTGACGCCGATCGACAGCACCAGTGCCGGGACGATGTTCGACAGCCGTTTGATGACGCCGAAGTCCTGCAGCTTGTTCTCGCGGGTGTGCTGCAACAGGTGGTACAGGCCGCGGACGAGGATGCGCTTGACGATCCAGTTGGACAGCCAGGCGGCGAAGATCAGCGTGGCGCTGGCGAGCAGCGTCTGCAGTTCGGGGTGGGCTCTTAGCCAGTCCAGCCAGCCGGCCAGGTCGTGGGACATGGGGTTCTCCATCACAGAAGGTCGGGCGCGACCTCAGCAACGCACGGTGGTCGCGGCCCGTCGGTTCGCAGCGTCCGGCTCAGCGGATGAACTCGCGGCTGATGCTCTTGAACAGCTCGGTGCCGGCGCGTTCCATCCACTCGAAGGCGACCATCTCCCGCGAGACGATCTGCGCACCGGCCTGGCGCATGCGTTCCAGGGCCAGGGCCTTGTCGCTGGCGCGGCGTGAGCTGACGCCTTCTTCGACGACGAACACCTCGTTGCCGCGGGCACGCAGGTCGAGCACCGTCTGCAGCACGCAGACGTGGGTCTCGCAGCCGCAGACGACGAACTGGCGACGTTCACCACCGGGGCGCTTGAACAGCTCGCCGTCGCCAGCGGCGGAGAAGTCCAGCTTCTCGAGGATCGCACTGTCTTCCACGCCGTCGCGCAGCGTGGCGATGGTCTGGCCGAGGCCCTTGCTGTACTGCTCGGTCAGCAGTACCGGTACGCCGACCCGCTTGGCCACCTGTTGCAGCCAGGCGGTGTGTTCGGCCATCGCGGCGGCGTCCAGGATCACCGGAAACAGGCGCTCCTGGATGTCGACGATCAACAGGGTGGAATCCGTTGCCTTGATGCGCATCGCTGTGCTTCCTCGTGGTTCAGGGTTTGTAGGCGCCGATGAAGATCGCCGGATCGACACGGGCGTCGTTCAGGCTGACGTTCCAGTGCAGGTGCGGGCCGGTGGCACGGCCGGTCGCGCCGACCTTGCCGAGAACCTGGCCGCGCGCCAGCTGATCGCCGACCTTCACGCCGATTTCGGACAGGTGACAGAACATGCTGATCAGCCCCTGACCGTGGTCGACGAACACGGTCTTGCCGTTGAAGAAATAGTCGCCGGTGAGTATGACCTGGCCGGCCGCCGGCGCCTTGATCGGCGTGCCGGTCTTGGCGGCGAAATCCAGGCCCGAGTGCGGGTTGCGCTCCTCGCCGTTGAAGAAACGGCGCAGGCCGAACGGCGAGGACAGCGGGCCGTCCACCGGGCGGTCGAACAACAGATTGCTCGGCTGGCGGGTGCTGAACTGCCGGTAGGCGCGGTTCTGCTCATCCAGTTCACGCTCGATGCGCTTGAGGTCTGCGGGGTTCGGGTTGACCTGGCGCTGGTTCTTCAGGGTGATGTGCTGCGCGCGATAGTCGCGGTTGCCAACCTGGAAGCTGGTGCTGCGGCCATCGACCTCCAGCTGCTGGGGGCCAGCCTTTGCCGACAGCGGGATGCCGACGATGGCGATCCAGCGCTCGCCATCCTCGCGCACCACCAGGGTCGGCTTGCCCTGATAGCGGGCCTGCGGTGCGCTGGGGCCGTTGCCGAGTTCGATCACGGCGACGCCGCCGGGCACCGGTTTGTTCAGCAGGCGGGTGATGAAGCCCTCGGCGTGGGCAGGCAATGCGAGGGAGAGGGCGAACAGCAGGGCGAAGACGCGATACATGGATGGGTCCGTTGCAGGAAACGGCCCATCCTCGCGTAAACCTCCGGCAAGAGAAAGGGCCAAGAATGTCAGGAGATTGCCGGCTCGGCTTGCTTAGAGCAGCGGCAGGGTGACCGGTTGCAGATGATTGTCTTCCACGCGTACGTCGAGCTCGCCGTCGCCGAGCCTGGCCTTGAGGCGCTGGCCGGGTTGCGTCTGGCTGGCGCTGCGGATCGCCTGGCCGCGGTCGTCGAGCAGGATGCTGTAGCCGCGGCTGAGCGTGGCCAGCGGGCTGACCACGTTGAGCGTCTGGGCCAGGCCCTGCAGCTGCTGGCGGCGGCCTTTAATATTGGCCTGCATCGCCCGCGGCAGGCGCGAGGACAGATGGTCGAGGCGCTGGCGCAGCAGATTCAGCGTGCGCCCCGGATGCTGCGCGGCCAGGCGTGTTTCCAGTCGGGCCAGGCGCTCCTGGCCACTGCACAGGCGGCGGTCCAGGGCACGCAGCAGGCGCTGCTCCAGGTCATCGATACGCTGGGCCTGCTGCTGCAGACGCTCGCCGGGATGGCGCAGGCGGCGGGTCAGGCCGTCCAGGCGCATGGCGTCGCGGTGCAGGCGATCACGCATGCGCAGTACCAGACGTTGCTGCAGGCCGTTCAGCCGCTGCTGCAGATCGGCACTGCTAGGCGCCAGCAGCTCTGCCGCCGCGGACGGCGTCGGGGCGCGCACATCGGCGACGAAGTCGGCGATGGACACATCGGTCTCATGGCCAACCGCGCAGACGATCGGCGTGACGCAGGCATCCACCGCACGCGCCACGGCTTCCTCGTTGAAGCACCAGAGATCTTCCAGCGAGCCGCCGCCGCGGGCGAGGATAAGGGCGTCGAAGCCCTGGGCGTCCGCCAGCTGCAGCGCACGGACGATCTGCCCAGTGGCTTCGCGGCCCTGCACGGCGGTGGGGATCAGCGTCAGCTCCACCTGCGGTGCGCGGCGGCGAAACACCGAGATGATGTCGCGGATCACCGCGCCGGTCGGTGAGCTGACGATGCCGATGCGCCGCGGATGGGCGGGCAGGGCGGCCTTGCGCTCGGCGGAGAACAGGCCTTCGGCGGCGAGCTTTTCCTTCAGCGCTTCGAAGGCCAGGCGCAGTGCGCCGTCGCCGGCCGGCTCCAGCATGTCGAGGATCAGCTGATAGTCGCCACGGCCTTCGAACAGCGAGACCTTGCCACGCACCCGCACCGCCAGGCCGTCGCGCAGTGCCTGGCGTACCCGCGCGGCATTCTGGCGGAACAGGGCGCAGCGCACCTGGGCGTTCCTGTCCTTGAGGGTGAAATAGACGTGGCCGGAGGCGGGGCGGGCGAGGTTGGAAATCTCGCCTTCGACCCAGACCTGGGCGAACACGTCCTCGAGCAACAGGCGGGCGCGACCGTTGAGCTGACTGACGGTCAGCACTTCGCGATCGAGATTGAGGCGCTGGAAGGGATCTTTGAGCATGGCGGCGATGATAAGCCGCGCGCGGCCAAGCGGAAACCGAATCTGCTTGGCGTCCGTCCAGCGGGCCTTGACCAGCCTACGGGCGGCGCTAAGCTGCGCGGCCTTTCTCCATCTCCGGTTCCGAGCCGTCATGAGCCACAGTCAAGCGATCATCGTGCCGCGCATTTCGACGTTCCCAGCGCACGAAGCCAAGGCGCGGATGATTCTTCGCTGGCTGGCCGAGCGGCGCATCGTCGAGTCGCTGCCGACCACCTGTGGCCGCGGTGTTGGCGGCATGGGCTACGCCATCGCTTCCGGCGCGCGCAGCGTCGTGCAGCATCCGGAGCGCTTGCCCTTTGGCGAGGCCATCAACGGCCTTGAGGTGGTCACCAAGCGCTGCATTTACACCCCGACGCAGGGCTTCGCCGAGGAAGCCGGTTGCCCCGAGTGCCGGCGTGAAATCGGCGAGGCGCTGTTCGAAAGCCTGGACGAGTGGATGCCGCGGCAGACCGAAAATTTCACCTGCCCGGAATGCGGCCACGACGACGACATCAACGGTTTCCTGTTCATCCCGGCGTGTGCCTTCTCCAACCTGGGCTTCATCTTCAATGGCTGGGGTGAGGCCGGTTTCACTCAGGCGTTTCTCGACGAGTTCGCCGAGCGCCTGGGGTTTGCCGTGGCGCTGGTGATCGATCGACCGTGACCAGTCGGTCACTCCGGCGAGGCTGTGCCTGTCGTCGTTCGTGCCGTCGCTCACATCCGCATTGAGCGCAAGGGGGTGCGTGGGTATAATGCCGCGCTTCCTTTTTCCCGCCTGGGAGCCCCCGCCATGCTGCGTATCAGCCAAGAAGCCCTGACTTTCGATGATGTTCTCCTGATCCCGGGATATTCCGAGGTTCTGCCGAAGGATGTCAGCCTCAAGACCCGCCTGACCCGCGAAATCGAGCTGAACATTCCGCTGGTTTCCGCTGCCATGGACACCGTCACCGAAGCCCGCCTGGCCATCGCCATGGCGCAGGAAGGTGGCATTGGCATCATCCACAAGAACATGAGCATCGAGCAGCAGGCCGCCGAGGTGCGCAAAGTCAAGCGCCACGAGACTGCCATCGTCCACGACCCGGTCACCGTCACCCCGGAAACCAAGATCAGCGAGCTGCTGCGCAAGGCCCATGAACTGGGCTTCTCCGGCTTCCCGGTGGTATCCGGCAAAGAGCTGGTGGGCATCGTCACCGGTCGTGACCTGCGCTTCACGCCGAACGCCGGTGATTCCGTCGCGGCGATCATGACGCCCAAGGAAAAGCTGGTCACCGTGCTCGAAGGCACCGGCCTGGAAGAAATCAAGACCGAACTCTACAAGCACCGCATCGAAAAGATGCTGGTGGTCGACGCCAACTTCCACCTGCGCGGCCTGGTGACCTTCCGTGATATCGAGAAGGCCAAGACCTACCCGCTGGCCTCCAAGGACAGCCAGGGCCGCCTGCGCGTCGGCGCGGCGGTCGGTACCGGCGCCGACACTGGTGACCGCGTCGAGGCGCTGGCTGCGGCCGGCGTCGACGTGGTGGTGGTGGATACCGCCCATGGCCATTCCCGTGGCGTGATCGATCGCGTGCGCTGGGTGAAGGAGAACTTCCCGCAGGTGCAGGTGATCGGCGGCAACATCGCCACCGCCGAAGCCGCGCTGGACTTGGTCAAGGCTGGCGCCGACGCGGTCAAGGTCGGCATCGGTCCGGGCTCGATCTGCACCACCCGCATCGTCGCTGGCGTCGGCGTGCCGCAGATCTCCGCCATCGCCAACGTTTCCGCCGCGCTGGAAGGCACCGGCGTGCCGATGATCGCCGACGGCGGCATCCGCTTCTCCGGTGACCTGTCCAAGGCCATCGTCGCTGGTGCCAACGCAGTAATGATGGGTTCGATGTTCGCCGGTACCGAGGAAGCGCCGGGCGAGATCGAACTGTTCCAGGGCCGCTCCTACAAGGCCTACCGTGGGATGGGTTCGCTGGGAGCCATGTCCCAGGCCCAGGGCTCCTCGGACCGTTACTTCCAGGACTCGTCCGCCGGTGCCGAGAAACTGGTACCCGAAGGCATCGAAGGTCGTGTGCCGTACAAGGGTTCGCTGTCGGCGATCATCCATCAGCTGATGGGTGGCCTGCGCGCTTCCATGGGCTACACCGGCAGCGCCACCATCGACGAGATGCGCACCCGGCCGCAGTTTGTGCGTATCACCGGTGCCGGCATGGCCGAATCGCACGTGCACGACGTGCAGATCACCAAAGAGGCGCCGAACTACCGCGTCGGTTGATAAGCCTCGATTGACAGGCGCTGGAAGCTGGAAGGTGGAGACCGGAAATTGCACGATCCGGTCTGCGCTTCCAGCTTTCGGCTTTCAGCTTCAAGCTCTTTCCGAAGGAAGGCTCCATGTCTCATCCTGACATCCACGCTCACCGCATTCTGATTCTCGACTTCGGTTCCCAGTACACCCAGCTGATCGCCCGCCGCGTGCGCGAGATCGGCGTGTACTGCGAGCTGCATCCGTGGGACATGAGCGAGGACGACATCCGTGCCTTCGCGCCACGCGGCATCATCCTCGCAGGCGGCCCTGAGTCCGTTCATGAAGCGGGCAGCCCGCGTGCACCGCAGGCGGTGTTCGATCTGGGCGTGCCGCTGTTCGGCATCTGCTACGGCATGCAGACCATGTCCGAGCAGCTCGGCGGCAAGGTGCAGGGCTCGGACGTGCGCGAGTTCGGCTATGCCCGCGTCGATCTGGTGGGCAAGTCCCGGCTGTTCGACGGCATCGAAGACCACATGGACGACGATGGCGTGTTCGGTCTCGACGTGTGGATGAGCCACGGTGACAAGGTCACCGAGATTCCGGCCGGCTTCCATATCCTGGCCAGCACCCCAAGCTGCCCGATCGCTGCAATGGGCGACGATGCCCGCGGCTATTACGGTGTGCAGTTCCACCCGGAAGTGACCCACACCCGCCAGGGCGGCCGCATCCTGTCGCGCTTCATCCTGGAAATCTGCGGCTGCGAAGCGCTGTGGACCCCGTCGAACATCGTCGAGGACGCCATCGCCCAGGTGCGTGCCCAGGTCGGCGACGCCAACGTGCTGCTCGGCCTGTCCGGCGGTGTGGATTCGTCGGTGGTCGCGGCGCTGCTGCACAAGGCGATCGGCGACCAGCTGACCTGCGTATTCGTCGACAACGGCCTGCTGCGCCTGCACGAGGGTGACCAGGTGATGGCCATGTTCGCCGAGAACATGGGCGTCAAGGTGATCCGTGCCGATGCCGAGGCGCAGTTCCTAGGCAACCTCGAAGGCGAGGCGGACCCGGAGAAGAAGCGCAAGATCATCGGTCGTACCTTCATCGACGTGTTCGATGCCGAGGCCAGCAAACTGCCGAACATCCAGTTCCTTGCCCAGGGCACCATCTACCCCGACGTCATCGAGTCGGCAGGCGCCAAGAGCGGCAAGGCTCATGTGATCAAGTCGCACCACAACGTCGGTGGCCTGCCGGAAGAGATGAACCTCAAGCTGGTCGAGCCGCTGCGTGAGCTGTTCAAGGACGAAGTGCGCAAGATCGGCCTCGAACTCGGCCTGCCCTACGACATGGTCTACCGCCACCCGTTCCCGGGCCCGGGCCTGGGCGTGCGTATCCTCGGCGAGGTGAAGAAGGAATACGCCGACCTGCTGCGTCGCGCCGACGACATCTTCATCAGCGAACTGCGCAACGCCGACTGGTACCACAAGGTCAGCCAGGCCTTCGTAGTGTTCCAGCCGGTGAAGTCGGTCGGCGTGGTCGGCGACGGCCGCCGCTATGCCTGGGTCGTCGCGCTGCGCGCGGTGGAAACCATCGACTTCATGACCGCGCGCTGGGCGCACCTGCCCTACGAGTTGCTGGAAAAGGTGTCCAACCGCATCATCAACGAAATCGAAGGCATTTCCCGCGTCACCTACGATGTGTCGAGCAAGCCGCCGGCCACCATCGAGTGGGAATGATTGCAGGGGCATGCGCCCTGGCGCTGATGAAGAACCCCGGCTAGCCGGGGTTCGTTGCATTGGGTCAGCTGACCGCAATCTCAGTGAATGATCTTTGACAGGAATTGCCGGGCTCGCTCGCTCTGAGGGTGGGCGAAGAAGCCTTCTGGTGCCGCGGTCTCAACAATCGCGCCAGCATCCATGAATACCACGCGGTCGGCGACCTGCCGGGCGAAGCCCATTTCATGGGTGACCACCAACATGGTCATGCCCGACTCGGCCAGCGCGACCATGGAGTCGAGCACTTCGCCGACCATCTCCGGATCGAGTGCAGATGTCGGCTCGTCGAATAGCATGATTCTGGGTTCCAGGCACAGCGCCCTGGCTATGGCGGCGCGCTGTTGCTGGCCGCCCGAAAGCTGCGCCGGATAACAGTCTGCCTTATCGGCGATGCGCAATTTCTCTAGCTGTTGCACGGCTCGCTCGCGCGCTGCACGCTTGTCCATGCCGAGCACGTGAATCGGCGCCAGAGCGCAGTTCTCGGCGATACTCAAGTGCGGGAACAGGTGGAAGTTCTGGAACACCATGCCCACGTGGTCACGTACGCGGGTGATGGTTGAGGGTGTGTCGTCGAGGGCGATGCCCGCCACTTCGAGTCGGCCGCGCTGGAAGGGCTCCAGCGAGTTGATGCAGCGGATCAGGGTCGACTTCCCCGAGCCGCTGGGGCCGCAGATCACTAGTCTTTCCCCAGGAGCGACCCGCAGGCTCACGTCGTTCAGGGCATGAAAGGCACCGTACCACTTGTTCAAGCCGTCTATCTCGATAATTGGGGCATCGGGCATGGGATCGCTCACTTCAAGACATGGGTGAGAAACTGGCGCGTGCGCTCTTCGCGCGGCGCGGAAAACAACTGGGTGGGTGCTGCGCATTCGACGATCCTGCCGCCGTCGAAAAAGATCGCTCGGTCGGCTACTTCCCGCGCGAAACCCATCTCGTGGGTGACCACCACCATGGTCATGCCCTCAGCGGCCAGTTCCTTCATTACCTGCAGCACCTCGTTGACCGTCTCGGGGTCAAGCGCCGAGGTTGGCTCGTCGAACAGCATCAGCCGGGGCTGCATGGCCAGCGCCCTGACGATGGCCACCCGTTGCTGCTGACCACCCGAGAGCTCGGTTGGCATGGCTTGCGCCTTGTGCGCCAGGCCGACCCGTTCCAGCAGTTTCATCGCCATGGCCTCGGCATCGGCGCGGGACAGGCCGCGCAGCTTCATCGGTGCCAGGGTCATGTTGCGCAGGATGCTCAGGTGCGAAAACAGGGTGTAGTCCTGGAACACCATGCCGACCTCGTCGCGCAGCCGGGCCATGGATTCACGGCTGCTGTTCGAACCGGTCAGCGTGATCTCGCCAGCCGTCGCCGGTTCCAGGGCGTTCAGGCAACGGATCAGGGTCGATTTGCCCGAGCCGCTGGGCCCGATCACCACCACTACTTCGCCTTCGTGTATATCGAGATCGACGTCCTGGATGACCTCGGTGTCGCCAAAGCGTTTGCGCAGGCCGCGTACGGTCATCAAGGTGGTCATGATTGTGCGAGCCTCTCGGTGGCGGCTTGCAGTGCCTGCTGCGCCTCGCTCTGGCGCTGGCGACGACCTGCGTGACTGGCTCGCTCCTGCTCCAGGCGTTGGCGCGCGGCATCGATCTGTACGCGTTGGGCACTGGCCGCCGGACCGCCGGGCAGGCTGCGCGACCTGACATTGGTAATCGGGTCCAGAGCCTCGCGAACCTGCTGTTCGTTCAGACCTAGGGAGCGGCCAAGCTGCTGCTGGGCAGCGCGTTCGACCATCGCGCTGTCGATGCGACTTGCCGGCAGCCCATCGTCCATCGCCTGGCGTACCACCGCGCCGACGACGTGGTGCGCCTCGCGGAACGAGAGGTCGGCCGCGCTGACCATTAGGTCGGCCAAGCCAGTAGCGGTGGAGAAGTCTTCCGCCGCCTTGCGCAGCCCGGTTTCCAGATTCGGCCGCGCGGTCCGCAGGACCAGATCCAGCAGGGTCAGGCATTGCTGGCATTCCTGTGCCGACTCCCAGAAGCCGCGCATGCTCTCGCGATTGCCGTCGCCGGTATGGGTGAAGTTTGTGCCTTTGATGGTTGCGGCTGAGGCGACCAGTGAGCCGAGTATCTGCCCGGTACGCCCCTTGAGGTACTCCAGGACCACCGGGTTCTTCTTCTGCGGCATGATGCTGGACGTGCCGGCGACGCT
Organism: Stutzerimonas stutzeri; assembly: GCF_000219605.1. Taxonomy (NCBI): domain Bacteria; kingdom Pseudomonadati; phylum Pseudomonadota; class Gammaproteobacteria; order Pseudomonadales; family Pseudomonadaceae; genus Stutzerimonas; species Stutzerimonas stutzeri. Next base: position 3,259,191 of record NC_015740.1, on the reverse strand, counting down.
GTCCGGGAAATCGATGAGTGCGAACTCGTGGGTCGACCAGACGAAGAAGTCTTGCGCCACGCGGCTCCAGAACACCGCCAGGAGCGTCATCTGCGCCATGCTTTCCAAGGCGAAATCCCGCGAGCCGACCGCGTCCAGGGTGTTTTCCAGGAAGCCGTCGAAACCTAGCAGCTCGGCGGTGCGCGCGCGGTTGATGGCGAACGGCGTGCCGGCGAAGGCGGCGGCACCCATGGGGCTACGGTTCATGCTGTCGAGGGTCGCGGCCAGGCGCAGGCAGTCACGTTCTAGGGCCTGGGCAACGCCGGATAGGTAGAAACCGAAGGTGATCGGCTGTGCTGGTTGCAGGTGGGTGTAGCCCGGCATGATCGCGTCGGTGTATTTCGCCGCGGCGTCCAGGGCGCTCTGGCGCACGTTGTAAAGCGCGTCGAGCAGGTCCATGAGGACGTCGCGACCGCGCAGGCGGTCCAGGGTCGCCAGCAAATCGTTGCGGCTGCGTCCGATGTGCAGACGCCCGCCGACGTCGGTGCCGACCTTCTCGATCAGGTGTGCCTCGTAGTTGAAATAGGCGTCTTCGCGCAGCGGATCGAGCGTCACGGCTTGCGGGCCGACCTGCTCCATTTCGAGCACGCCGCGAGCCAGGGCGACGGCCACTGGCGCGTCTATCAGGCCGCATTCGGCAAGCATGACGATATGGGCCTTGTTGACGTCACCGAGATAGCCGAAGCCGTCGGCGAACCCTGCGAGGCGCGGTGCGTAGATGAGGTCGCAGACTTCCGCTGCGGTGGGTTCCTTGAGTCGACGGCTGACTTTGGATTCGAGCATGGGAACAGGCCTTCTGGACATCAGGGCTGAGGTTGGCCGAGTCGGGACGCATTGCGGCCCAGGCGACGTTCGAGGTAGCGGCTGAGCCAGGTCAGCGCGCTGCAAATGACGAAGTAGACGAGCAGGACCACGCTATACACCGTGAAGGCGGGGTTCACGCCCCCCATCATGGTGCTGCGCTCGACGATGATCTGGCCGACCTTGAGGAACTCGCTGACACCGACCAGCGCACCCAGTGACGTGGCCTGCACCAGCAGGGTCAGCAGGCCGGTATAAGCCGGCAGGATCGCCTTGAGCGACTGCGGCACGACGATGTACGCATAGATGTGCCAGGGCCGCAGGCCGAGCGCCCAGGCGCTCTTCCACTGGTGCCGCGGCACCGAGAGCAGACCGCCACGCACGATTTCTATGCCGTTGGCGCTGCCCCACAAGGTCAGGCCAAGGGTCACCGCGGCGAAGGGGCTAAGGTTGATCCCCAACAACGGCGCGCCGAAGAAAATGAAGAACACGTTGACGATTAGCGGTATCGAGCGGAACAGCTCTACGTAACCGTGGATCGCCCAGCTTAGCGGGCGGTTCTTCACCGTGGCCAAGGTGCCGAGCACGACTGAAATCAGCGTGGTGAACATCAGAATCACCAGTGCCAGCTTCAGGGTCATGAGCAGGCCCTTGGAAATGAACCCCCAGTTCTCGATCACGAATTCCATGGCGGCCTCATTGTTGGAAGGGGCGTTGCAGGCGTGCTTCGAGGCGTCCCGCGAGCAGCGCCAGGACCGCCACCAGAGCGAGGTAGATCACGCAGATGGCTGCGAACATCTCGATGGCGCGGAAATCCGTGGCGATACGGTCCACCGCGACGAAGGTCAGCTCGGCCAGTCCGATGGTCTGCAGGTATGCCGAGTTCTTCAGTAGCGAGATGGCCGTGTTGAGCATGGCCGGCAGGCTGATGCGAAACGCGATGGGCACCGCGATCAGGCGGAAGAACTGCCGCGACTGCAGGTTGAGCGCCATCCCGGCCTCCCGCAGTCCCTTGTCGATTGTGGCCAGGCCCCCGCGCAGATTCTCGATCTGGTAGGCGCCCGCCCAGAGTGACAGGCAGAGCACGCCCGACCAGTACAGCGACAGCTTCATGCCCACGGCAGGCAGGCCGTAGAAGATGAAGAACAGCTGTACCAGAATCGGCGTGTTGCGGATCAGCTCGACATAGAGCACCACCAGTTGTGACAGCACTGGCAGCTTGAACAGCCTGACGCCAGCACCCAGCACGCCGATCAGCAGCGACAGGACGATGCTCAGTGCCGAAACCTGGAGGGTCATCCATAACCCGTCGAGCAGGGCAGGCCACTGCGTGAGCAGGTAGTCGAAATCGAAGCTCATGGGAAACCGCCGATCAGTGGGATTCTTCGGGCTTGGGCTGCTCGAACACGCTCAGGTAGTAGCCGCGGATGGTTTCCGGGACGTATTGCTCGATCCACGGGCGGAAGAGCCGCTCCTCGTGCATGCGCTCGACGGCGGTGGAAAGGTAGGTTTGCCATTCGTCCTCGCCCTTGCGCAGGCCGATGGCGGCGTCGGAGATCTGGAACGGCTCCTGGACCAAGCGCAGCGAATCGTCATTGCCGGTCACCACTACCAGGGTCGCGGCGTCGTGGGTGTAAGCGTCGGCGCGGCCCTGTCGGAAGCTCTGCAGCGCATCGGCGGCACTGTTCAGGCGCAGGGTCTTTACTTCTGGCATACGCTCTTCGAACCACTTGGCCTGCACCGAGCCCTTGAGTGTTGCCAGGGTCTTGCCCTTGAGGTCGTCGATCTTTTCGATGCCGCTGTCCTTGCGGACCAATACGTCACTAGCACCCCAGCGATAGGGCTGGGTGAAGGCGATCACGCGCTGGCGCTCCGGGGTAACGCCCAGAGTGGCGATCAACAGGTCGACCTTGTGGCCAAGCAGCTGAGGCACGCGGTTTTCCGCGGTAACGCAGGTAAAGGTTACCTTGTCCTTGGAGCCGAGAGCCCATTCGGCGATCTGCCGGGACATTTCCACCTCGACTCCGGCGAAGTTGCCGTTGTTGTCCTGGTAGCCATAAGGTGGTTGGTCGCAGCGCACGCCTGCGCGCAACTTGTCCTGTTTGCTGATGGATGACGGCACGGGCGGCATGCCCTCAGCGGCCACCGAGTGGGCGGCGAATCCGAGCGAAGTGGCGACGACAAGGGCGAGCTGAAGCTTGGGGAACGATGGCATAGGTGTCTCCTGTTTTTTGTTATCGCAATGGGTGAGCCTGAGCTCGAGCGGAACCATGGCAGTTAGGAGTAGCGGAACGTTGATATGAGCCTCGCTGTGCGTTCCGATCACATTGGCGCGGGCCTTGGCTGAAGTTTTAAAGGGAATGGCTCATACTGACAAATGCTAATACGCTACGTGTTCATGCATGAATGATATGGGGATGCCGTGAACTTCAAGCAGGTGGAAGCCTTCCGGGCCGTGATGCTGTCCGGCTCCATGACCGCTGCGGCCGAAGCGCTGCATACGTCACAGCCCAATATCAGCCGGTTGATCGCGCAACTGGAGCGCCTCAACGGTTTTTCCCTGTTCGAGCGAATAGGCAGCCGGCTGGTCCCAACCGATGAGGGCACGGCATTCTTCAACGAAGTGGACAGAGCGTTCATCGGCCTGCGCAACCTTGAGCACTCGGCGCGGCACATTCGCCAGCTCGGCACCGGACGGATACGCATAGGCGCCGTGCCGTCGCTGTCCCTTTCCGTGCTGCCACGGGCCATCCAGCGCTTTCGCGAAGGTCATGAGCAGGTCGCAATCTCGCTGCATACCAGCGACTCGACGACGGTAGCGCGCTGGGTCGCTTCGCAGTTCTGCGATTTCGGCCTAGTGTCGTTCATCGGTGAGGAAACCCCTGGGGTGCGGGCACGTCTGATCGGCGACTTGCCTGCGGTGTGCATCTTCCCCAAAGGGCATCGCCTAGCGGCGTTGGAGCGCGTCGGGATCGATGATCTCGCCGGGGAGGAGTTCGTCTCGCTGGCGCACGACGACGGCACTCGGCGCCGCATCGATCGGCTGTTTCTGCAGCATGGGGATCGTCGCAAGCTAAGCCTCGAGGCGCCCTATGCTGCGATCATCTGCGCCATGGTCGGTACTGGGCTCGGGGTGAGTATCGTCAGCCCCCTGGTGGCGCAGGGCTACCTACATGCGGGCATCGAGGTGCGTCCGTTCGCTGCCGATTTCAGTTTCACCAGCTATCTGCTGTACGCCGATCATCGACCGCAGAACAATCTGGGTTCGCGCTTCGCGACTTTGCTACAAGCGATGTTCCTTGAAGAAAGAATGCAAGGCGGGGCTGCCGAGACGGCAGGGTGACGCCCAAGGCAGCGCTATGGCCGCTGTGGGTGTATTCCGCTAACCTTGCGCGCCATCGAACCGGGCGAAGCCATCGTGTGGCCGTTTCGTTTCGTGCTCGCGACCTCGCGCAGACGAGGCGCTCAATTTTCGACGCCCTGATGAGCCATCTTTGTCGTGCAGGAGCAGGTTTTCTCATGCGTTTTACCCGTAGACAAGTGCTCGCTGGCCTGGCCGGCCTCGGTGTTGTCGGTCTGGCCGGCAGTGGCGTGCGCTACTGGCTCGGTCGCCCGATCGATGTCACCACCCATGATTACGAATTGATCGCCGCGCCGCTGGATGTCGAGCTGGTGCCCGGTCACGTTACGCCGGCGTGGGCCTATGGCGGGCAGGCGCCCGGCCTGGAGCTGCGCGGCCGCCAGGGCGACTGGTTGCGTGTGCGCTTCATCAATCAGCTGCCGGAGCCCACCACCATTCACTGGCACGGCATCCGTCTGCCACTGGAAATGGACGGCGTGCCCTATGTGTCGCAGCTGCCGGTCCTGCCCGGCGAATTCTTCGACTATCGCTTCCAGCTGCACGACGCCGGCAGCTTCTGGTATCACCCGCACACCACCAGCGCCGCGCAGTTGGGACGCGGGCTGGTCGGCCCGCTGATCGTCGAGGAGCGTGAGCCGAGCGGCTTCCGTCACGAGCGCACGCTCAATCTGAAGAGCTGGCACATCGACAAGCAGGGCGCCTTCACCGAGTTCAGCGTGCCCCGCGAGGCGGCCCGCGGAGGCACACCCGGGGTGCTGTCGACGGTCAATGGCAGACATGCCCCGTTGCTGGATCTGCCGGCCGGGCAGGTCGTACGGCTGCGCGTGCTCAATCTCGACAATACGCTGACCTATCGACTGAACCTGCCGGGCGGCGACGCGCGCGTCTATGCCCTCGACGGCCATCCGGTCGCGCCGCGTCCGCTGGGCAAGGAATACTGGCTCGGCCCGGGCATGCGCATCGACCTCGCGCTCAAGGTGCCACAGGCGGGCACCGAGCTGTCCTTGCGCAACGGCCCGTTGCGGCTGGCGACGCTGCGCGCGGTGGCCCATGACGAAACTGCTGGCGACTGGCCGCCGGCGCTGCCGGCCAACCCGGTCGCGGTGCCGGACCTGCAGCGGGCGGAGACGCTGCGCTTCAATTTTGAGTGGGCTGGCCATCTGTCGGCAGATGTCGAGCAGGGGGCGGCCTACACGTTCTGGCAGATCAACGGCCAGGCGTGGGACATCAACGACAAGAGCTGCGCCGAACGGCCGATCGCGACGCTGAAGAAGGATGGCCATTACATCTTCGAGCTGCGCAATCTCAGTCAGTATCAACATCCGATCCACCTGCACGGCATGACCTTCCAGGTGATCTCGTCCAACCGGCGCAAGATCGACCCCTGGTTCACCGACACCTACCTGCTGGGCAAGAACGAGACGGCACGCATCGCGCTGGTCGCCGATAATCCGGGCACCTGGATGTTCCACTGCCATGTCATCGACCATATGGAAACCGGACTGATGGCGGCAATCGAGGTGGTATGAAACAGGGTAGGGCGCAGTCGTGAGGAAACCGCTGATCCTCGATCGCAGCCAGGACGAGCGGTTCATGCGCGAAGCACTGGCGCTGGCAGCGCAGGGTGCCGCATTGGGCGAAGTGCCGGTGGGGGCTGTGCTGGTGCATGAGGGGCAGATCGTCGGGCGCGGCTTCAATTGCCCGATTTCGCGCCACGACCCCAGTGCCCATGCAGAGATGGTCGCCATACGTGCTGCCGCGCAGGCGCTGCAGAACTATCGGCTACCCGGTAGTACGCTCTACGTGACGCTCGAGCCGTGCAGCATGTGCGCCGGGCTGATCGTGCATTCGCGCGTTCAGCGAGTCGTCTATGGTGCCACCGAGCCGAAGGCCGGCGTGGTTGTCAGTCGTGGTCAGTTCTTCGATCAGGGCTTTCTCAACCACCGGGTACTGGTCGAAGGTGGCGTGCTGGCCGAGGAGTGCGGGACGGTGCTCAGCGAGTTCTTTCGCCAGCGCCGGCAGAAGGGTTAGCGCGCCGCCGTTGTCGGCTGCAGCGTTTCGTGGGCGGCAACGCTGCCTTGTGCCGGAAAGATGACGAGATGGTCGGCGGCGATGGCGATGCCGACTTCCTGTCCGGTGGGGTAGTCGGCATGGCTGGTGAAGATCGCCACCAGCTGGTTGCCGGTGGGCAGTTGCAGTCGGTACAGCGTGGACGCGCCGAGGAAGGTCTTGCCGACGATCAGTGCACGCAACGGGCTGTCCGGTCGGTAGACGATGTCATCCGGGCGCAGCAGTACGTCCACCGAGCTTCCGCTTGGCCAGTTGTAGGCACGGTTGCCGCGAATAGGACCGAGCTCGGTCTGCACGGTTTCCGGGTCGAGCAGTTGCCCGCGAATGAAATAACCCTGGCCGATGAAGCTTGCGACGAAGGGCGTCAGCGGTTCGTGGTAGAGGTTGAACGGCGTGTCCCACTGCTCCAGTCGACCATCCTTGAACACGCCGACCTGATCGCTGACGGCGAACGCTTCTTCCTGGTCATGGGTGACCAGAATGGCGCTGGTCTTGCGCGCCTTGAGGATCTCGCGCACCTCGTGGCTGAGGCGCCGGCGAAGCTCTACATCGAGGTTGGAGAAGGGCTCGTCGAGCAGCAGCAACGCCGGTTCCGGCGCCAGTGCCCGGGCCAGCGCCACACGCTGCTGTTGACCGCCGGAGAGCTCGTGGGGATAGCGCTTGCCGAGCGCGCTCAGGTGTACCAGCTCGAGCATTTCGTCGACGATGCGCGCGCAATCGGGCTGTTTGCGGATACCGAAAGCGATGTTCTCCGCCACGGTAAGGTGCGGAAACAGGGCGTAATCCTGAAACACCATGCCGATGCGGCGCTTCTCCGGCGCCAGGGTGAAGCCGGCACGGGAAATGACGGTGTCGGCTAGCTGGATCTCTCCCTGGTGCACGGGCTCGAAGCCGGCGATGGCGCGCAGCGTGGTGGTCTTGCCGCAGCCGGACGGGCCCAACAGGCAGCCGATGTCGCCGCGATTCAGGTGCAGGTTGAGATGCTGAACGATGCGCTGCTCACCATAGCCGCAGGCCAGGTCGCGCAGTTGTAGCAGCGGCAGTTCAGGTTTCATGCGTGGTGATAGGCCGGCTCGACAAGAAACTCCAGCAGTGCCTTCTGCACGTGCAGGCGGTTCTCGGCCTGATCCCAGGCGACCGAGCGGGGGTCATCGAGCAGATCGTGACTGATTTCCTCGCCACGGTGGGCCGGCAGGCAGTGCATGAACAGCACGTCCGCGGCGGCGCAGTCGAGCAGCGCGCGGTTTACCTGATAGGGGCGGAAGGTGGCCAGGCGCGCGGCCACTTCATCTTCCTGGCCCATGGATGCCCAGACGTCGGTGCTGATCAGGTTGGCGCCCGCCGCTGCCTCGCGTGGGTCGCGCAGCACCTGCACACGCTCGCCGGCGCGTGCCAGCAGCTCGGCGTCGGGTTCGTAACCTTCGGGGCAGGCGACCTTCAGCCGGAAGTCGAACTGGATGGCCGCTTCTATATAGGTGTTGCACATGTTGTTACCGTCGCCGATCCAGGCTACCGTCTTGCCGGCAATGCTGCCGCGGTGTTCGTGGTAGGTCTGCATGTCGGCCATCAGCTGGCAGGGGTGCAGGTCATCGGACAGGCCGTTGATCACCGGTACGCTGGAGTTGGCGGCGAAGTCGGTCAGGGTCGAATGGGCGAAGGTGCGGATCATCACCGCGTCGAGCATGCGCGACATGACGATGGCCGAGTCGCTGATCGGCTCGCCGCGGCCAAGCTGGGTGTCGCGCGGGGAAAGGAAGATCGCCTGGCCGCCGAGCTGGATCATGCCGGCTTCGAAGGACAGTCGGGTGCGGGTCGAGGCCTTCTCGAAGATCATGCCCAGCACGCGATTCTTCAAGGGCTCGAACAGGACGCCGCGCTTGCGCAGATCCTTCAACTCGATGCCGCGGCGGACCAGGCTGTTCAGCTCCTGGGGCGTGCAGTCCATCAGTGAGAGAAAATGCCTTGCGCTCATATCAACTACCTTTATTGCCGCAGCGCGCGATCCGAGGATTTTCGACAGAAAAGGGGACCGACGACTGGGGAGTCGCACGGGGAGCGACGAAACGGGAAAGGCGCGATCTTATCCAGAAAGCAAGCACAGGCGCAAATCCTCGGTCCAGGGGCCTGGCAGGGCTGAATCTCAGTAATGACGGCCTTTGCGCGGCAACATAGCCGAGTCTCGCACTCGGCTTTCCGAGAGGTTTTCCGGTACAATGCCCGGCAACCGTGTCTAGCCGAGGTAGTCCATGGATATCATCGAAACCATCAAAGAGCAGATCGCCAACAACCCGGTGCTGCTGTACATGAAGGGCTCGCCCAATGCGCCGCAGTGTGGCTTCTCCGCCCGCGCGACCCAGGCGGTAATGGGCTGTGGCGAGAAGTTCGCTTACGTCGACATCCTGCAGAACCCCGAAATTCGCGCCAACCTGCCCATCTATGCCAACTGGCCGACCTTCCCCCAGCTGTGGGTCAACGGTGAGCTGGTCGGCGGCAGCGACATCATCCTCGAGATGTTCGAGAAGGGCGAATTGCAGACCCTGATCAAGTCCGCGGTAGGCAAGACCGAGGCTTGAGTTTCAGGCGCCGCAACAGCGCGCCAGTGAATGCCCGCATCCATGGATGCGGGCTTTTTTTTTGGGGGCCAGAGATATCCGGTAAAAGGACAGCGAGCCGCTCCATTGACCTTTGTTGCCATTTGCCGGTCAGAGATCGCGGCAAGGGCATCGCCCACCATCAATCAGTCTTCCGAGTGAGAAATTCCGCCGTATGCCCTATTTGCGAGTGTTGCCTTTTCTGATCGTGTTGGCGGTCGTTCTGTTTGCCGGTCTCAAACCCGAGCCCGTGCCCCAGCTGTTCAGCCAGCAGGACAAGCTGCATCACATGATGGGGTTCGCAGCACTGGTCTTCACTCTGCGGCTGGCGTTCCCGCGGCTACCGATCTTCTGGGGTGTCGGCCTCACGCTCGTGGCGGCCTTGGGCATCGAGATGGCACAGGGCATGCTGCCGCATCGCACCGCCTCGCGCTGGGATATGGTCGCGAACGTGCTTGGCGTGATTTCCGGCTGGTGCTGTTGGATGCTCGCGCAAGGCTGGTGGCGCCAGCGGATGGGTACTCCGGTGGCCGAGTGAGTCGGCTGCAAGCGCTGCGCTCCACTTCTATATGAGAGGAGGCGTAGTCCCTGGTGAGAGTCCGGCAGGCAATAAAAAACCCAGCGCGCTGGCTGGGTTCTTGAATTTGGCTCCGCGACCTGGACTCGACTGCGTCAGCAGAACGCGCTTCAGCGCGGCCCCGCAGGGGTGAGCGAAGCGAATAACCTGGGACGCAGCCCCTGGTGAGAGTCCAGCAGGCAATAAAAAAACCAGCGCGCTGGCTGGGTTCTTGAATTTGGCTCCGCGACCTGGACTCGAACCAGGGACCCAATGATTAACAGTCATTTGCTCTACCGACTGAGCTATCGCGGAACAACGGTGCGTATCCTACTGTTTGGAAAGGAGAAGTCAACCCCTCCAGCAGTGCGCCGGGGCCGGACGCGAGGTGCGCCGTGGCCCCGGTGCGTAGGCTCAGAGCACCTGGACGATGGCGTCGGTGACGGTGCCCAGGTTGTTGCGGTTCAGCGCTGCGGCGCAGATGCGGCCGGTGCTGATGGCATAGACACCGAACTCGACCCGCAGGCGCTCGACCTGTTCGGCAGTGAGGCCCGAATAGGAGAACATGCCGCGTTGCGCCGCGACGAAGCTGAAGTCGACTTTCGCGCCCTTGGCTGCCAGTTGCTCGACCATACCCAGGCGCATCTCGCGGATTCGGCTGCGCATCTCGCCGAGCTCGGCTTCCCACATGGCGCGCAGTTCCGGGCTGTTGAGCACGGAGGCGACCACGGTGGCACCGTGGGTCGGCGGGTTGGAGTAGTTGGTGCGGATCACCCGCTTGACCTGCGACAGCACGCGCGCCGACTCGTCGCGGCTCTGGGTGACCATCGACAGGGCGCCGACCCGCTCGCCGTACAGCGAGAAGGATTTGGAGAACGAGCTGGATACGAAGAAGGTCATGCCCGACTCGGCGAACAGGCGCACGGCGGCGGCATCTTCCTCGATGCTGTCCCCGAAGCCCTGGTAGGCGATGTCGATGAACGGCACGTGGTCCCGAGCGCGCAGCACCTCGAGGATCTGCTTCCAGTCGTTCAGGTCCAGGTCGACGCCGGTCGGGTTATGGCAGCAGGCATGCAGCACGACGATGGAGCGCGCTGGCAGCTCATTGAGGTCCTGCAGCAGGCCGGCGCGGTCGATGCCGTGGCTGGCGGCATCGTAGTAGCGGTAGTTCTGTACCGGGAAGCCGGCCGATTCGAACAGCGCGCGGTGGTTTTCCCAGCTCGGGTTGCTGATCGCGACAACGGCATCGGGCAGCAGACGCTTGAGGAAGTCGGCGCCGACCTTTAGAGCTCCGGTACCACCCAGTGCCTGGGTCGTGACCACGCGGCCTTCGGCGATCAGGGCCGCGTCATTGCCGAACAGCAGCTTCTGCACCGCGTTGTCGTAGGCGGCGATCCCTTCGATCGGCAGGTAGCCGCGCGGCGCATGGGCAGCGATGCGTGCCTGCTCGGCCTCGGCCACGGCGCGCAGCAGCGGAATGCGACCTTCTTCGTTGTAGTAGACACCGACACCGAGGTTGACCTTGTTCGGCCGCGTGTCGGCGTTGAAGGCTTCATTGAGGCCGAGGATAGGATCGCGCGGCGCCATTTCGACAGCAGAGAACAAACTCATGGTGAGGGGGCTCGAAAGAGAAGGAGTGACAGATTTCACCACCCTCGCGTCGGCGCGCAGGGTGATGCGCAAACGGGGCGGTAGTATAGCGGTCATGCCTGGCGCCTGCGATATGCTACCGAGGTTTTCTGCGGCCTTTTGGTGCGTTTTGCCCGCCGGCGGATGGGCGGTTTGATTGCTCCGGCGGCATCGACTGGCAACCCAGTTTTGGCAAAGGCCGATGGGGCAAACAAAGGTGCTGAACAGACCTTTCACAGCTCCGACATCAAGGCCATGCACGTTTACTAGAGAGGCGAAATGTCCAAGTTCGAACTGGTCACGCGTTTCAAACCGGCCGGCGACCAGCCGGAGGCCATCCGGCAGATGATCGAGGGAATCGAGGCGGGGTTGTCGCACCAGACGTTGCTTGGTGTGACCGGCTCGGGCAAGACCTTCAGCATCGCCAATGTGATCGCTCACGTGCAGCGACCGACGCTGGTGCTGGCGCCGAACAAGACGCTCGCCGCGCAGCTGTACGGTGAGTTCAAGGCATTCTTCCCGAACAATGCGGTGGAGTACTTCGTTTCCTATTACGACTACTACCAGCCGGAGGCCTACGTACCGTCGTCGGACACCTTCATCGAGAAGGATGCCTCGATCAACGACCACATCGAGCAGATGCGCCTGTCGGCGACCAAGGCGCTGCTGGAGCGGCCGGATGCGATCATCGTCACCACGGTCTCGTGCATCTACGGCCTGGGCGATCCACAGTCGTACCTGAAGATGGTGCTGCACGTCGATCGGGGTGACCGTCTCGATCAGCGCGAGCTGCTGCGGCGGCTGACCGGCCTGCAATACACCCGCAACGACATGGATTTCGCCCGTGCCACCTTTCGTGTGCGCGGCGACGTGATCGACATCTTCCCCGCGGAATCGGACCTCGAGGCGGTACGCATCGAACTGTTCGACGACGAGGTGGAAAGCCTGTCAGCCTTCGATCCGCTGACCGGCGAGGTGATCCGCAAGCTCCCGCGCTTCACCTTCTACCCCAAGAGTCACTACGTGACCCCTCGGGAGACGCTGCTCGACGCCATCGAGAAGATCAAGGACGAGCTGCGCGAGCGGCTCGATTACCTGCGCAGTCAGAACAAGCTGGTGGAGGCGCAGCGGCTCGAGCAGCGCACGCGTTTCGATCTGGAAATGATCATGGAGCTGGGCTACTGCAATGGCATCGAGAACTACTCGCGCTACCTGTCCGGGCGCGATGCCGGCGAGCCGCCACCGACGCTGTTCGACTACCTGCCGGCCGATGCGCTGCTGGTGATCGACGAGTCTCACGTTTCGGTGCCGCAGGTCGGCGCGATGTACAAGGGCGACCGCTCGCGCAAGGAAACCCTGGTGGAGTACGGCTTCCGTCTGCCGTCGGCGCTGGACAACCGGCCGATGCGCTTCGACGAATGGGAGGCGATCTGCCCGCAGACCATCTTCGTCTCCGCGACGCCCGGGCCATACGAGGCCGAACATGCTGGCCGCGTGGTGGAGCAGGTCGTGCGCCCGACCGGTCTGGTCGATCCGCAGATCGAAGTGCGCCCGGCGCTCACGCAGGTGGACGACCTGCTGTCGGAGATCCGCAAGTGCGTGGCCAAGGAGGAGCGGGTGCTGGTCACCACGCTGACCAAGCGCATGTCTGAAGACCTCACCGACTACCTTGGCGATCATGATGTGAAGGTGCGCTACCTGCACTCGGACATCGACACCGTCGAACGGGTGGAAAGCATTCGCGATCTGCGCCTGGGCACCTTCGACGTGCTGGTGGGCATCAACCTGCTGCGCGAGGGGCTGGACATGCCCGAGGTCTCGTTGGTGGCAATTCTCGATGCGGACAAGGAGGGCTTCCTGCGCTCCGAGCGCTCGCTGATCCAGACCATCGGCCGCGCTGCGCGCAACCTCAACGGACGGGCGATTCTCTACGCGGACAATGTCACCGGCTCCATGCAGCGGGCCATCGACGAGACCGAGCGTCGTCGAGCCAAGCAGATCGCCTTCAACGAAGCTCACGGCATCGTGCCCAAAGGCGTCAAGAAGGATGTGCAGGACATCCTCGAGGGTGCCACGGTGCCCGGCTCGCGCAGCAAGAAGCGTCGGGGCGAGGCGAAGGCGGCAGAGGAGAGCGCGCGCTACGAGAGCGAGCTGCGCTCGCCGAGCGAGATCACCAAGCGCATCCGCCAGCTGGAGGAAAAGATGTTGCTGCTGGCGCGCGACCTGGAGTTCGAGGCGGCGGCCGAGGCGCGCGACGAGATTCACAAGCTGCGCGAACTGTTGCTGCAGGTGTGAGGCTTCCTCTCGAGTCCCCAGGCCCGCTCCTGCGAGCGGCCTGTATGAGGCGTGCCATGGCGAGCGCTGCGCAGGCGTTCGGCTGGAGCCTGACGCGGCGTGCCTGCTAACATTCGCCCCTTCGATTTTCGTTTCTCCATTTTCGTCCGAGAGCTTCCATGACCACGGTTCGCACCCGCATCGCGCCTTCCCCGACCGGTGATCCTCACGTCGGCACCGCCTATATCGCGCTGTTCAACCTGTGCTTCGCCCGTCAGCACGGCGGCCAGTTCATCCTGCGCATCGAGGATACTGATCAGCTGCGCTCGACCCGTGAGTCCGAACAGCAGATCTACGATGCGTTGCGCTGGCTGGGTATCGAGTGGGACGAGGGTCCGGACGTCGGTGGCCCGCATGGCCCATACCGGCAGAGCGAGCGCGGCGAGATCTACAAGAAGTATTCGGACGAGCTGGTCGCCAAGGGGCACGCCTTTCCCTGCTTCTGTAGCGCCGAGCGCCTGGACCAGGTCCGCGCCGAGCAGATGGCCAACAAGGAGACACCGCGCTACGACGGCCATTGCATGCACCTCGACCCGGCCGAGGCCGAGCGCCGCATCGCCGCCGGTGAGTCCCACGTGATCCGCATGAAGGTACCGAGCGAAGGCGTGTGCCAGGTGCAGGACATGCTGCGCGGCACCGTCGAGATCGGCTGGGATCGCATGGACATGCAGGTGTTGATGAAGGCCGACGGCCTGCCGACCTACTTCCTCGCCAACGTGGTCGACGACCACCTGATGGGCATCACCCATGTGCTGCGTGGCGAGGAGTGGCTGCCGTCGGCACCCAAGCTGATCAAGCTCTACGAATACTTCGGCTGGGAGCAGCCGCAGCTGTGCTACATGCCGCTGCTGCGAAATCCGGACAAGAGCAAGCTGTCCAAGCGCAAGAACCCGACCTCGGTGACCTTCTACGAACGCATGGGCTTCCTGCCGCAGGCGATGCTCAACTATCTCGGCCGCATGGGCTGGTCGATGCCGGATGAGCGCGAGAAGTTCACCCTCGAGGAAATGATCGAGCATTTCGACCTCCAGCGCGTGTCGCTCGGTGGGCCGATCTTCGATCTGGAGAAGCTGTCCTGGCTCAATGGCCAGTGGCTGCGCGAGTTGCCGGTCGAGCAGTTCGCCGCCGAGGTACGGAAGTGGGCGTTCAATCCCGAGTACATGATGAAGATCGCTCCGCATGTGCAGCAGCGCGTGGAGACCTTCAGTCAGATCGCGCCGCTGGCCGGTTTCTTCTTCTCCGGCGCGTTGCAACTCGATCCGGCGTTGTTCGCGCACAAGAAGCTCGATGCCACGCAGGTTCGTCAGGTCATGCAACTGATCCTGTGGAAGCTGGAGGCACTGCGCCAGTGGGAGAAGGAACGCATCACCGCCTGCATCATGCAGGTGGCCGAACACCTCGGCTTCAAGCTGCGGGATGTGATGCCGCTGATGTTCGCCGCGATCACCGGACAGGCCAGTTCCGTCTCGGTGCTCGATGCGATGGAAATCCTCGGTCCCGACCTGACGCGCTTCCGTCTGCGCAACGCGCTGGAACTGCTTGGCGGCGCTTCGAAGAAGGAAGCCAAGGAGTGGGAGAAGTTGCTGGCCAGCCTCGGCTGAGCCAACGCAGCCAAGGCGGTGCCGACGTTCGGCGCCGCCGCGTTGCGGGGCAGGACCGTTGGTCGGCGGTAAGTAATTGTTCCTGCTGCCAAAAAACTTTAGTCGCGCGGAAATTTGTTGTTGACACTGCCCAGGGGCGCCCCTAATATGCGCCCCGTCCTCGAGATGGGGCTATAGCTCAGCTGGGAGAGCGCTTGCATGGCATGCAAGAGGTCGACGGTTCGATCCCGTCTAGCTCCACCAATCTCGAAGAGCAGAATTGCCACCAGCCTGTAGTTGTAGATGCAGGTTGCGCTTGAAGGGTTTGCGTCCCCTTCGTCTAGTGGCCTAGGACACCGCCCTTTCACGGCGGTAACAGGGGTTCGAGTCCCCTAGGGGACGCCACTATTCGCGATGTTTGCATCGCACGTCGAGAGACGCTAAATCCGGGGCTATAGCTCAGCTGGGAGAGCGCTTGCATGGCATGCAAGAGGTCGACGGTTCGATCCCGTCTAGCTCCACCAAATTGCCAGCGATTCCAAGATTTCGGGATCGTCGAAGGTTTCGTCCCCTTCGTCTAGTGGCCTAGGACACCGCCCTTTCACGGCGGTAACAGGGGTTCGAGTCCCCTAGGGGACGCCATTTTTATTGCCCGTTTTGGGCATCAAGGGGTCATCCATCATGAGATGGCCCTTTTTGTTTTGTGCGCTGGAAAGTGCCGGGTCAATGACGGGTTGCTGAATGCTCCGTCATAGCGAGCCGCAAGGCGCGTGACTCGCCGGCCACGCTGCGCTTTCATAGGCCATCGCAATCGGCCATCGAGGCATCTGACGAATGAGCTGGGATCAGCCGCAGGCGTTCATCATCGACCTGCACGTGGCATCGGAACATATCGACGAACTGGGACACGCCAACAACGCGGTCTATGTGACGTGGCTCGAACGCTGTGCCTGGCAGCACTCCCAGAGCCTCGGCCTGGGTATCGATGACTATCACCGCCTGGACCGCGCCATGGCCGTTCTGCGGCACGAGATCGACTACCTGGCAGCGGCCTACGAAGGTGATGCACTGCAACTCGGCACCTGGATCTCGGAGTCCGATCAGCGTCTGAAGATGAAGCGAAACTTCCAGCTGATCAGGCCTGCAGATGGTGCGACGCTGCTGCGCGCGCAGACCACTTTCGTCTGCATCGAACTCTCCAGCGGGAAACCCAAGCGCATGCCGCTGGAATTCGTCGACGGCTATGGCAAGGCGCTCGTACAGCCGTACCCGCTGGAGCTGTGAAGCCTGACGCTTAGCCGCGCTGCTCGGGCTTCATCGCGTCGCTCTCGCGGCGCTTTTCCGCATCCTCGCGCCAGTCGTCCTGCACTTCTTCCTTCATTCGCTGCTTGGCGCCGTCCTCGTTGTCGCGCACATGGCTGTCGCCGTGCTTTTCCTGCTGAACATTGGTGCCTTGCGGTTGGGTATTCATCTGATCCTGATCGGCCATTGCGGCTGCCGAAAACAGGCCGCCAAGGACGATCACGCTCGCGTACAAGATTTTCATCTGAACCTCCGGTTATCGGGGCGGTAAAGGACTTACCATCTCAATAACCGACCCGTTGCGCTGAAGATTCGTTCACTCCTTGCCGGTGCCCCGTTTCGTGAGCCAGACCGCCCTTCGCAAGATCATCCATATCGATTGCGACTGTTTCTATGCCGCGATCGAGATGCGCGACGATCCCAGCCTGGCGCGCCGCCCGATTGCCGTCGGCGGCGCGGCGGATCGGCGCGGTGTCATCGCTACCTGCAACTACGAGGCGCGCGCCTACGGGGTGCGCTCGGCCATGGCATCCGGGCATGCCCTGAAGCTGTGCCCCGACCTGCTGATCCTGCGCCCGCGGATGGAGGCCTACCGCGAAGCGTCGCGGGAAATCCATGAAATTTTCCGTACTTACACCGAGCAGATAGAGCCGCTATCGCTCGACGAGGCCTACCTGGATGTCTCTGCCTGTGAGCACTTCGCCGGCAGTGCGACGCGTATCGCCGAGGACATCCGTCGACGGGTCTGGCAGCAGCTGCGTATCACGGTGTCGGCCGGCGTCGCGCCAAACAAGTTTCTCGCCAAGATCGCCAGCGAGTGGAACAAGCCGGACGGCCTGTTCGTCGTCACGCCCGCGCAGGTCGAGGAGTTCGTGAAAGCGCTCGAGGTCAAGCGCTTGCACGGGGTTGGCCGGGTCACCGCGGAAAAACTGGGCCGCCTGGGCATTCGCACCTGCAGCGATCTGCGCGAGTGGGGGAGGTTGTCGCTCGTTCGGGAGTTCGGTGCCTTTGGCGAGCGGCTCTGGGGTCTGGCCTGGGGAATCGACGAGCGTCCCGTGCAGGTGGAAAGCCGGCGCCAGTCGGTGAGCGTCGAACAGACCTACGATCGCGATCTGCCTGATCTGGCAGCCTGCCTCGAGCGGCTTCCCCAACTGCTGCAGCAGCTGTCGACCCGCATGGCCCGGTTGGACAGCGGTTATCGCCCGGGCAAGCCATTCGTGAAACTCAAGTTTCATGACTTCACCCAGACCACCCTGGAACAGGCTGGCGCCGGCCTGGAGCTGGACGACTATGCCGACCTGCTGGCGACCGCATTCTCACGCCGCGCCCGGCCCGTGCGCCTGATTGGCGTCGGCGTGCGGTTGATCGACCTGCGTGGCGGTTTCGAACAGCTGCGCCTGTTCTGAGACAGCGCCTCGTTCGTGCGCCGCTTGGGCGAAAAGCACGAGGCCGCTCTTTCGAGCGGCCTCGCAGGCATAAAAGAGGGGATTCTCGGCCTGCCTGTACCAAGGTCCCCGAAACTGGATACCTGGGTAATTGCATGGGCTGTGCCAGTTTCGCAGACCGGAGGGCGCCATCGTGCAGAAGAGGCCTCAGAGGCCAGTTGACGGTCGTATGGGAGGCTTTTTCCGGGATTCAGCGGGGAAAAGCGCCGGCGCATGGCGTCGCGGAGTGGCTTTCGGTGCCTGAAAGCGGTGCGCAGACGCCGTCGTCTGCGCACATTTGGCGCGGCTTATTCGAGTTCCGGCCAGAGGCGCAGCGCGGCACCTTCGCCTGGCCAGAGGCGTAGCTGGTCGATGTTGGAGACGTCCCAGCGTTCGACTCGGTTGAGCAGGTCGAGGAACTGGTGCTCCTGTTCCATGATCTCCTCGGCGCACATCTTTCGTGTGCTACCCAGATTGCTGAAGCGCAGCCGCTGGCCATCGAGCTCGTAGCTGCCGAACCAGTGGTTGCAGCCGGCATTGCCGTAGGCACGCCCTTCGCTCAAGGTCAGCGAGACCGGTGTGCGGCCGATCACCGGTTCGTCGCCAATCCACTCGGCGATATAGGTTACGTCGCGTTGCAGTTCCAGCGGTTCTGTTGCGCAACCGATCAGGCCGAGCGCTGCAACCAGGGGCAAGACGCGCAATGTCATAGCTGTTCCTCCTTCCGGCAACTGGGGCAACGGTGCTGGCCATCCTGGCCGGACCAGCCCAGCTCGGCGATGCGTGCCTGGGCTGCCGGCTTGCGTGCGGCCTCGCCGAGCCTGGCGTCGACGGCGAACTCGAAGTCCAGCCGCTTGCCACAGCTGTCACAGGCGACCTGCCAGTTGAGGATCTCCAGTTCGTGAAACACCGGCCCGCTGGCCACGGCCATCCACTGTCCGGGCGGGTTGATCAGATGGCGCACTTTCTCGACGGTGAGGCGCTGCGAAAGATCGCGGCTGCCCTTGAGGGTGACGATCAGTACGTCGCCGCTGCGAATCGAGCCGCCATTGCCGGTGACCTGGTAGCGGCCCGGCGCCAGTGCACGGCATTCGGTGAGGGTGTGGGCGGGGTTGAGCAGGGTGTAGCGGAAATCGTGTTCGGTCATGACTCGTGTTCGACGCTGAGTTGTGCGCGCAATGCTAGCACGAGCCCCGGCGGCAGGCGTGCCGCCGGGGCGAATCGAACGCGGCGCGTCGAACGGTCACTGCGACCGGGCAGGCGTCGACGGGCCGAAGGTGTCCTCGAAGAACCGCTGCATATCACGCCAGGAGCGCTCGTCGGCGGCTTTCTGATAGGCCACGTCGAGGCCGTTCTTCTGATGGGCATCGGCGCCCGGATTGGTGAAGCCGTGCTTGGCCCCCGGCAGGCTGACGAACTGGTAATCGGCGCCGGCCTTGACCATCTCGACGTTCAGGGCCGCGACATCGTCGGCGCTGATCATGCTGTCTTCGGCGCCGTGCTCGACCAGCACTCGCGCCTTGACGCTACCCGGCGCGGCGCGGGTTTCGGTGGCCAATGCGCCGTGGAAGCTGACCACGCCGTCCAGCGGCACGCCCTGGCGCGCCATGTCCAGGACTACCTTGCCGCCAAAGCAGTAGCCGACCGCACCCAGCTTGTCGGTATCCGTCTGTGTCTGCTCCTTGAGCAGATCCAGGCCGGCGTTGAAGCGGCCCTTGGCTGCATCGGCGTCCTTCAGTGCGGCCTGCATGAAGCTCATGGCGTCCTTGGGGTGCTCGGTGTTCCTGCCCTCGCCATACATGTCGATGGCCAGGGCGCTGTAGCCCAGCTCGGCGAGGTCGCGGGCGCGTTGCTTGGCGTAGTCGTTAAGGCCCCACCATTCATGCACCACCACGATGCCGGGGCGCTTGCCCTCGATGGCATCGTCGTAGGCGTAGTAACCGATCATCTTGGTGCCGTCGGCAGCGGTGTAGGGGATTTCCTGCGTCTGTACCGCGGCATTGGCGGTGACGCTGGCAGCCATGAGCAGGCCGAGCAGGCAAAGGCGCATCGTGAGGTCTCCTTGACGGGCATTAGTGGGATAGAGGCATTCGAGCAAGCATAGCGGCTGTTCGACCGTACGCGCAGCGTGAGGGTTCGTCTGGCGGCATGCCGGACCGGAAAACGAAAAAGCCCCGCCAGGACGGCAGGGCTTTTCGTCGACCATGGTTGGGGTCAGCCGCCCAGGTAGGCGTCGCGTACCTTCGGATCGGTCAGCAGGTCCTCACCACTTCCCTGCATGACGATATGGCCGTTCTCCAGCACATAGCCGCGATCGGCCAGCTTGAGCGCCTGGTTGGCGTTCTGCTCGACCAGGAACACGGTCACGCCGTCTTCGCGCAACTGCTCGATGATCTCGAAGATCTGCTGGATGATGATCGGCGCCAGGCCCAGCGACGGCTCGTCGAGCAGCAGCAGCTTGGGCTTGCTCATCAGTGCGCGAGCGATGGCGAGCATCTGCTGTTCACCACCGGACATGGTGCCGCCGCGCTGCTGATATCGCTCCTTCAGCCGCGGGAACAGGCCGAGCACCTTGTCCAGCTGCTCCTGGAAGTCCGCCTTGCCGGTGAAGAAGCCCCCCATGGAGAGATTCTCCTCCACCGTCAGGCGCGAGAATATCCGCCGACCCTCGGGCACCACGGCGATGGCCTTGCGCATGATGTCGCAGGTCTGTTGGCCGACCAGCTCTTCACCCTGGAAGCGAATGCTGCCGCTGGCCGCCTGCGGTGTGCCGCAGAGGGTCATCAGCAGGGTCGATTTGCCGGCACCGTTAGCGCCAATCAGGGTGACGATTTCGCCCTGTTGTACCTGCACGTTGATGCCGTGCAGAGCCTGGATCTTGCCGTAGAAGGTCGAGACGTTTTCGAAAGTCAGCATGCTCACGCCTCCCCCAGATAGGCTTTGATCACGTCAGGGTTGTTGCGCACCTGCTCGGGCGAGCCGTTGGCCAGTGGGGTGCCCTGGTTGATCACGTAGATGTGGTCGGAAATGCTCATGACCAGCTTCATGTCGTGCTCGATCAGCAGCACGGTGACACCGTGTTCATCACGCAGCAGGGCGATCAGCGCCTTGAGGTCCTCGGTCTCCTTCGGGTTCAGGCCGGCCGCCGGCTCGTCCAGCATGAGGATGCGCGGACGCGTCATCATGCAGCGGGCGATTTCCAGGCGACGCTGCTGACCGTAGGCGAGGGTGCCCGCCGGGCGGTTGGCGATGTCGGTGAGGTTCACCTGTTCCAGCCAGTGGGCGGCGAAGTCCATGGCCTCGCGTTCGCTCTGACGGAACGCCGGCGTCTTCAGCAGACCGGCGAGAAAGTTGGTGTTCAGGTGTCGGTGTTGCGCTACCAGCAGGTTCTCCACCGCCGTCATGTCCTTGAACAGGCGGACATTCTGGAAAGTGCGTACCACGCCCTGACGGGCGATCTTGTGGCCGGGCAGGCCGTGGATCGGCGTGCCGTCGAGCAGGATTTCGCCGGCGGTCGGCTGGTAGAAGCCGGTCAGGCAGTTGAATACGGTGGTCTTGCCGGCGCCGTTGGGGCCGATCATCGAAACCACCTGCTTGTCGTGTACGGTCAGCGCCACCTCGTTGACGGCCAGCAGGCCGCCGAAGCGCATGGTCAGGCCGCGTACTTCCAGGATCGGGCGGCTCATTGCTTCAGCTCCAGGTGCGGGCGTTGCATCGGCAGCAGGCCTTGCGGACGCCAGATCATCATCAGCACCATCAGGGCGCCGAACATCAACATGCGGTATTCGCTGAACTCGCGCATCAGCTCGGGCAGCAGGATCATCACGATGGCCGCGAGAATCACGCCGAGCTGCGAGCCCATGCCACCCAGCACGACGATGGCGAGAATGATCGCCGACTCGATAAAGGTGAATGACTCCGGCGAGACCAGCCCCTGGCGTGCAGCGAAGAAGCTGCCGGCGAACCCGGCGAAGGTGGC
Organism: Stutzerimonas stutzeri; assembly: GCF_000219605.1. Lineage (NCBI taxonomy): Bacteria > Pseudomonadati > Pseudomonadota > Gammaproteobacteria > Pseudomonadales > Pseudomonadaceae > Stutzerimonas > Stutzerimonas stutzeri. The sequence continues at coordinate 3,237,525 of NC_015740.1, read as the reverse complement.
GCCGAGGGTGAACGCGGAAAGCTTGATCACCGTGGGGTTCATGCCGAGTGCGCGGCAGGCGATCTCGTCTTCGCGAAGGGCTTCCCAGGCGCGGCCAATCGGCATGCGCAGCAGCCGGTTGATCACGAACAGGGTCAGCAGTACCAGCAGCAGGGCGATCAGGTAGAGGAAGATCACCTTGTTCACCGAGTTGTAGGCGATGCCGAAGTACTCGTGGAAGGTCTGCATGCCCTCGGCGGCGCGGCGGTCGAACGACAGGCCGAAGAAGGTCGGTTTGTCGATGCCGCTGATGCCGTTGGGGCCGCCGGTGATGCTGGTCATGTTACGCAGCAGGATGCGGATGATCTCGCCGAACCCCAGCGTCACGATGGCCAGGTAGTCACCGCGTAGACGCAGTACCGGGAAGCCGAGCAGGAAGCCGAACAGTGCGGCCATCGCTCCGGCGATTGGCAGCGCGGTCCAGAAGCCGACCCCGTAGTAGTGCGACAGCAACGCGTAGGTGTAGGCGCCCACGGCGTAGAAACCGACGTAACCCAGGTCCAGCAGGCCGGCCAGCCCGACCACGATGTTCAGGCCGAGGCCGAGCATCACGTAGATCAGGATCAGCGTGGCGATGTCTACGGCGCCGCGCGAGCCGTAGAACGGCCAGACCAGCGCAACCAGCACCAGCGCCAGGATGATCCAGCGTTGGGTCGAGGGCAGGGTGAGGAAGTTGCCAGCACCGGCTGGCACGCTCGGCAGGCTCGGGCTGGCGGCCCAGCCGGCGGCCAGATGCGTGCGGAACAGTTGCCAGACGAACATGGCCACCGCGCAGGCGGCGATGATCCAGAAGGTGCCGGCTTCGGCGCCATGCACCTCGACGCGGATACCGACGGTGGTGAGCTTCAGGCCGAACACCGGCACCGCCACGGCGATGACCAGCAGGGCGCTGAAGAAAGCGATACGCAGATTGCCGGTCATACCTTTTCCACCTCCGGGCGGCCGAGGATGCCGGTGGGGCGGAACAGCAGCACGAGCACGAGCAGGCTGAAGGCCACGACGTCCTTGTACTGATCACCGAAGATGTCGGCACCGAAGGCTTCGGCGACGCCCAGCACCAGGCCGCCGAGCATGGCGCCCGGAATGCTGCCGATGCCGCCGAGCACTGCGGCAGTGAATGCCTTGATGCCGGCGAGGAAGCCGATGTGCGGGTTGATCACGCCGTACTGCATGCTGATCAGCACCGCCGCGATGGCAGCCAGCGCCGCGCCGATGACGAAGGTCAGCGCGATGATGCCGTTGGTGTTGATGCCCAGCAGGTTGGCCATCTTCAGGTCCTCGGCGCAGGCGCGGCAGGCACGGCCCAGGCGGGAGCGGGAGATGAACAGCGTGAGACCGTACATGGCGACGAAGGTGACCACGAAGATCAGGATCTGCATGTAGGAGATCACCACACCATTCATGGTGCTTTCACCGATGACCAGGTTGCCCGGCATCAGGTTGGGGATCGCCTTGTCCTTGGAGTCCTGGGCCAGCAGCACGACGTTCTGCAGGAAGATGGACATGCCGATGGCGGAGATCAGCGGGATCAGGCGGTTACTGCCACGTAGCGGGCGGTAGGCCACCCGTTCGATGCTGTAACCGTAGGCGCTAGTGACGATCATGGCGGTGACGAAGGCGCCGATCATCAGGATAGGCAAGGCATCCAGGCCCATCATGGACAGGCCGACAATGGCGATGAAAGCGACATACGAGCCGATCATGTACACCTCGCCGTGGGCGAAGTTGATCATGCCGATGATGCCGTACACCATCGTGTAACCGATGGCGATCAGCGCGTAGGTGCTGCCAACGGTCAGCCCGTTGATCAGCTGTTGTAGGTAGTGGTAAAGCTCAGGCATCACTGCTCTCCCGAAGTCCCTGCAATTCCATCCGGTCTGGCTGCGCTGCCCACTTCGAACACACCGCACACCCTGGCGCGGCGCCACTGCGGTACGGCACCCTGCGGATCACGCATGGCGTCGGTTCGAGGCGGGCCTGCTGTTCAGGCCGCTCGTTGGATTACAGGTATGGCAAGGCGGCCCGGTGCTTGTGGCAGGGCCGCCCGCTAAAACAAAGCCCACAAGCGAGTGTGGGCTTTGCCAGGCTGATGAAAGTTACTTGGCTTCGGTCTTGGTGCCGTCCTGGTGCCATTCGTAGACGACGAAGTTGAAGTCCTTCAGGTCGCCCTTTTCATCGAACGCGAGGTTGCCGGTGGGAGTGTCGAAGGTGTTGCTGCGCAGCGCTTCGGCGACCTTGTCGGTGTCGGTGCTGCCAGCCTTCTCGATGCCTTCTGCGATGACCTGAACCGCGGCGTAGGCGGGGAACACGAACGGGCCGCTCGGGTCCTGCTTCTTGGCCTTGAAGGCATCAACCAGTTCCTTGTTGCGTGGATCCTGGTCGAAGGACTTCGGCAGCGTCACGTACATGCCTTCGGATGCCGGGCCGGCGATGGCGGAGATTTCCGAGTTGCCGACGCCTTCCGGACCCATGAAGCGCACGTTCAGACCTTTTTCCTTGGACTGACGCAGCAGCAGGCCCAGCTCCGGGTGGTAGCCGCCGTAGTAGACGAAGTCGACGCCTTCGCGCTTGAGCTTGGCGATCAGCGAGGAGAAGTCCTTGTCACCGGCATTGATGCCTTCGAACAGGCCGACCTTGATGTTCTTGCTTTCAAGGGTCTGCTTGACGGCCGTGGCGATGCCTTCGCCGTACTGCTGCTTGTCGTGGATGACGGCGACGTTCTTCGGCTTGACGTGATCGGCAATGAAGTTGCCGGCGGTCGGACCCTGCAGGCTGTCCAGGCCGATGGTGCGGAAGATCAGCTCGTAACCGCGGGAGGTGATGTCCGGGCTGGTGGACGCCGCGGTGATCATCAGGATGCCTTCGTCCTCGTAGATATCGGACGCCGGCTGAGTGGAGCTGGAGCAGAGGTGGCCAACGACGAACTTGACGTTGTCATTGACGATCTTGTTGGCCACCGCCACGGCCTGTTTCGGATCGCAGGCATCGTCGTAGCGAACGCCCTGCAGTTGCGCGCCGTTCACCCCGCCGGCCTTGTTGATCTGCTCGATGGCCATTTCGGCCCCGATGAACTGCATGTCCCCGTACTGCGCCACCGGCCCGGTTACCGGCCCTGCCAATCCGATGCGGATCGTGTCGGCGGCCAGGCTGTAGCTGGCTGCGCCGGTCAGTGCCATTGCCAGGAAAATTTTCGAAAGACGCTGGTTGGTCTTCATAAGTGCTCCACTTGCATCGTTATTGTTTGAATCCTGCGGGCCGGAGTGCCGTTAAGAGGCGAACATCCCGAAACGCTCCGGCAACTGTACCGGCACAGTGTAGAAGTGTCTCCTCCGTTTGCACAGCCGGCAGATTCAACCGTTTGATGGGAATCGGGGCGCGGGTATCATGGCGCCTTTTTCGTTACGGACGAGTCCCATGGCCGACGACGCAAGCACTCTTTATGCCAAGCTGTTGGGCGAAACCGCAGCGATCACCTGGCAGGAACTGCAGCCTTTCTTCGCCCGCGGCGCGTTGCTGCAGGTGGCTGGCGAGGCCGATCTGGTCGAGGTGGCGGTGGCGGTGGCCGAGGACGATCAGGCCAAGGTGGCCGCCTGGCTGACCGGCGGGCAACTGGCAAAGATGCCTGCCGAGCAGGCGCAGGACTGGCTGGAGCGTGACCCCGACCTGTGGGCCGTGGTCGTGGCGCCCTGGGTGCTGGTGCAGGAACGCGTAGCGAAGCCGGCGCTGCACTGAAACGGGGCGGGCGTGACGCTGACGCCGCCCTCAGCCTCTCACCCACCGCTGCCGCGCCCAGGCGCTCAGGCTGTCCACCGCCAGCACCATCGCCAGCATGGCGAGGATCACCGTCGAGGCCTGGGCTTCCTGGAACAGGCTGAGACTCATGTAGAGCATCTGGCCGAGGCCACCGGCGCCGACGAAGCCGAGCACACTGGCCATGCGGATATTGTTCTCCCAGCGATACAGCGTGTAGGCCACCAGCTGCGGCCACAAAGTCGGCAGGGTGCCGTAGCAGAACGCGGCGACCCGGCCGCTGCCGGCCAGGCGCAGGGCGTCGGCGGGCTGCGGCGGGGTGTTCTCCAGCGCCTCGGCGAACAGGCGGCCCAGCACACCGGCAGTATGCAGCGCCAGCGCCAGGGTCCCGGCATTCGGGCCGAGGCCGGCGGCGAGCACCATCAGTGCCGCCCACACCAGTTCCGGAATTGCCCGCAGTGCATTGAGCAGCAGGCGCGACGCCGCTTGCGCGAGCAAACCGAAGCGCCCGGCCGCCGGTAGCGCCAGCAGCAGGCCGAGCAGCGCGGCGAGCAGGGTGCCAATGGCCGACATGGCCAGGGTTTCCAGCGTGCCGTGAGCGATCGCCCGCAGATGATTGGCCGACAGATCCGGGGTCATGAAGCCCGACGCGTAGGCAGCCATCTGGGTCAGGCCGTCGCGGCTGAGCAGCGCGGCGCTGTCAAGCTGCAGGAAGGTGAACGCCGCCATCACGGCGCCGAGCAGACCCAGCGGGATGAGCAGGCGCGACAGCAACCTCATGCGAACCTCCAGCGCAGCAGACGGCTGAGCAGGTCCGCCAGCAGCACCAGCGCCAGGAAGGTCAGCAGCATGCTCGCCACTTCGCCGCCAGCGAACATGCGCATCGACAGATCCATCTGCTGACCCAGCCCGCCAGCGCCGACGAAGCCCATCACCACCGATGCACGAATCGCGCATTCCCAGCGGTACACGCTGTAGGACAGCATTTCTCCGGTGGCCTGTGGCAGCACGCCGTAGAAAAACGCCTGCAACCGTGAGGCGCCGCTGCCGAGCAGGGCGCGGGCCGGCAACGGGTCGACCGATTCGAAGATCTCCGCATAGACCTTGCCCAGCATGCCGGCGTAAGTGATGGCGATGGCCAGCACGCCAGCGGTCGGGCCGAGGCCAACGGCGCGAACGAACAGCAGCGCCCAGACGATCTCCGGAATGCTGCGCAGCACGATCAGCAGGCCGCGTACCGGCCAGCGCAGGGCGTGGGTCCACCAGGCCGGGCGGCCGCCTCGGCTGAGTGCCGAGAGCGACAGCGCGCGAGTGGCGAGAAGGGCGCAGGGAATGGCGATGGCCAGCGCGAGGGTCATGCCGGCGGTGGCGATGGCCAGGGTTTCCAGCGTCGCCTGCCAGAGCAGGGCAAGGAAGTCTCCGCCATGCTCCGGCGGCCAGAAGGCCGAAACGAAGCTGCCCATGGTGTCGGCGTTGCTGCCGTCGAACAGCACGCCAATGTCCAGCTCGCTCAACCGCAGGCCCGGCCAGAGCAGCGCCACGGCCAGCAGCGTCAGCAGCAGGCGGGAGGTGGCGGCAGGGTCATGGCGAACGAGCGCGGGGTTCAGCATCGTGGAATGTTCAGCTGCACGCGCGGCGCTGGTGCCGATGCCGGCGTGTGTTCGAGCTGCTCGTTGGCGTACAGCGCAGCCAGCTCGCCCGGGCCGATTTCGGCGGACGGTTTGTCGAACAGGATGCGCCCGTCCCGCACACCGATGATGCGCGGGAAGTGCTCCAGCGCCAGCTCCACCGCGTGCAGGCTGGCCAGCAGGGTGGCGTTGCGCCGCTGTGCCTCGCGGTTGAGCAGGCCCAGCGTGTGGCTGGCCAGCACCGGGTCCATTGCCGAAACGGGTTCGTCGGCGAGGATCAGGTCCGCGCCCTGGTAGAGCATGCGGGCGATACCGACGCGCTGCAGCTGACCGCCGGAGAGCTGATCGCAGCGCATGTACAGCTTGTCCGCCAGGTCCAGGCGACCGAGTGCGTCGGCAGCGCCCTGGCGATCCAGTGGGTAGATCAGGCTGAGCAGGCTTTTCGCCAGCGACCACTGGCCGAGACGACCGGCCAGCACCGCGGTGATGACGCGTTGCCGAGGTGGCAGCGGCGGCGCCTGGTGGATCAGGCCGATGCGCGTGCGCAGGCGTTGGCGAGCTCCGGCGGAGATCGACCAGGGACGTTGTCCGAGCAGCTCGACTTCGCCGCCGTCAGGCTTGAGCGCCGTGGCCAGCAATCGCAGCAGGGTGGTCTTGCCAGCACCGGACGGGCCGATGATGGCAACGCGCTCGCCGGGTGCGACCTGCAGGTCGATGCCCTGCAACGCCACCTGGCCGCCGGCGTGGGTATAGTCCACGCCGGCGAGCTTCAGCGCCGGGCCCTGCATGCCGACGTGGCCCGGTATCTGCTCGGTTTGCAGGCTGTTCATGGGCGACGCAGCGATGGCGTCACTTGAGCAGGCCGGCTGCGCGCGCGGCTTCCTCGATGCCGGCATAGTTCTCCGGCTTGGTCTCGATGAAGCGGCTGGCGGCCTGCAGATCGAGGATCGCCTTGTGCTCCGGGTTGGCCGGATCGAGGGCGAGGAACGCTGCCTTGATCTTCTCGACCAGCGCCGGATCGAGGTTGCCACGCACCGTCCAGTTGTAGTCATAGTAGGGCGGGGTGGTGGAGATCACTCGCACCTTGGCGGTATCGACCTTGCCGGCCGCGACCAGCTTGTCCCAGACCGAGGCGTTTAGCACGCCGGCGTCGGCCTTGCCGGCTTCGACCCAGGCCGCAGTGGCGTCATGGGCGCCGGAGTAGGCGATGCGCTTGAAGTACTGCTCCGGCTCGATGCCGTCCTTGAGCATGAAGTAGCGCGGCATCAGGCTGCCGGAGGTGGAGGACACCGAGCCGAACGCGAAGGTCTTGCCTTTCAGGTCGGCCAGCGACTTGACCTCAGGGTCGGCGGTGATGAACTTGCTGGTGAACTGCTCGTCCTGCTCGCGCTGCACCAGCGGGATCGCATCGCCGGTCTTCAGGCGCGTCTGCACGAAGGTAAAACCGCCGAGCCAGGCGAGATCGAGGCGGTCGGATGCCAGGGACTCGACGACCGCGGCGTAATCCGACACCGGGGTGAATTTCACCGGCATGCCCAGCTGCTGTTCCAGATATTCGCCCAGCGGCTTGAACTTGCGGATCAGCTCGGTCGGGGCTTCGTCAGGAATGGCAGAAACCCGCAGGGTTTCGGCGGCATGGGTAGTGGCAATGGACAAGGACAGGGCAAGGCCGGCGACGGCTGCCAGGGAGCGCTTCAGCATTGAGGGTTCTCCGGTTCAATAGCGGAAAAAGCGCGCGGATTATAGAGCCTGGCGGCCACCGGGAGCCAAGCGAAAAGCTGAACGACTTCAAAACCGGCCATCGCCCTGGCTGGACCGCTGGCGAAATATCCTGCAACACGACGAACTTTTTTCAGGCGCCAAACCTAAGGGTTCTGTAGTGGCCGAATATCAGCAATGTGCCACCCCGCAGGGCGAAGGAAACGAATGTGATGTGCGATGAGAAGCGTCAGTCGACCATGGTTTGGGCGGATGGCCACTCCTTCAGGGAGGTGGCCAGAATTCGGGAGCAGCCGGTCGAATCCAAGGACGATCCTGGCATGGCGTTTGGCGAAAAGATGTTCACCCAGGCGCGTCTGGCGGCGTTCGTGCTCGGCCCGCTGCTGATCGATCTGCCACAAGGCTAGGGCGTCGCAAGACGATCCGGCCAAACGCCGCGGCAAGCGCTCAGCGCGAGCCGCGGCGTGATCACTCAGACGCCGCTGAACAGTACCAGCAGCACGGCGCCGAGAATCAGGCGATAGATCACGAACGGCAACATGCCGACACGCTCCAGCAGTTTGAGGAAAAAGTGGATGCACAGGTAGGCGCTGATCGCCGACAGCACCACCCCCAGCCCCATTGCCGTCCAGTCCACGGCTACCTCGCCTTCCACCAGATCGAGCGTGCTCAAGCCGCTGGCAAGCACGATGATCGGGATCGACAGCAAAAACGAGAAGCGCGCCGCGCCGGAGCGCGACAGTCCCAGCAGCAGGCCGGCCGTCATGGTGACGCCTGAGCGCGAGGTGCCGGGAATCAGTGCCAGTGCTTGTGCACAGCCGATCAGCAGAATGTCTTTCCAGCTCAGGCTGTGCTCATCGCGCGGTTGCGGGGTACGCCGGCTGACCACGTCGGACCACCACAGCAGCAGGCCGAAGCCGATGGTTGCCCAGGCGATCACCAGCGGCGAACGCATCTGCTCCTCGATGAATCCCTTGAAAAGCAGCCCGGCGATGCCCGCCGGGATCGTGCCGAGAATGACGGCCCAGGCCAGCCGGCTGTCACCGACACGCTCGCGGCGGGCAAGGGATGCGAACCAGTCGCGGGTCATGCCGAACACTTCCTGGCGGAAGTACCAGACCACGGCGGCGAGCGTGCCCAGGTGCACGGCTACGTCGAATGCCAGCCCCTGGTCGTCCCAGCCCACCAGGTGCGGGAAGAGGATCAGGTGAGCGGAGCTCGATACCGGCAAGAACTCGGTAAGCCCCTGCACGATGGCCAGGACGATGATCTGAATTAAATCCATTGCGTGTTTCCTGCGATGTCTTCTGATGCACGACGAGCACGTGCGATGAGCGGATGGTCTGCGCGAGGCGATGCCTCGGGGCCTCCTTCAGAGGCGCTTGAAGACGGATCGTTCCGGTTGGTCGGGCAAAATGCTGGATTGCGTTTGATGACATTGTGACATTGCACGGTCGCATGGGGCAGCGCTGCTGCGCCTCGCGCCATGGCCGGATACGCCGGGGCGGGGCTAGAATCGGCCATTCGTTCACCAAGGAGCCGTCTCATGTCCGATCTGCCAACCATTGCCTTCGCCGGGATCGGCCTGATGGGCCTGCCGATGTGTCGACGCCTGCTGGCGGCCGGGTATCGTCTGGTGGTGTGGAATCGCTCATCGGCGAAATGCCAGCCACTGGTCGATCTGGGCGCCAGGGCCGTGGCGACCCCCGCCGAGCTGTGCGCCGAGGCCGATGTCGTGCTGCTTTGCCTGGCCGACACCGCCGCCGTGCGCGAGGTGCTGTTCGGCAAGGGGGGGGTCGCCGAGGGCGGCAAGGCGGGCAAGCTGCTGGTCGACCATTCCAGCCTGGAACCCACCGCGACCCGGGATATGGCGGCAGAGCTGGAGTTTCGCTGTGGCATGCGCTGGGTCGATGCACCGGTCTCCGGCGGCACTGCCGGCGCGGAAGCCGGCACGCTGGCGATCATGGCCGGCGGCCGTGCCGAGGATGTCGAGCGGGTGCGGCCGATTCTGATGAACCTCGGCCAGCGTCTGACCCACATGGGCGAGGTCGGCGCCGGGCAAGTGACCAAGGTGTGCAACCAGATGATCGTCGCCTGCAACGCCCTGGTGATCGCCGAGGTGGTGGCGCTGGCCGAGCGCGCCGGGGTCGATGCCAGCCTGCTGGCGCCGGCACTGGCGGGCGGTTTCGCTGACTCCAGACCGCTGCAGATCCTCGCTCCGCAGATGGCAGCGAGTGAGTTCGAGCCGGTGAAATGGCACGTGCGCACCTTGCTCAAGGATCTCGACACCGCAGTGAAACTGTCCCGTGAGCAGGGGGCGGCGACGCCCTTGAGCGGTCTGGCCGCGCAGTTGATGCGCCTGCACGGCAGCCAGGGCAACCTGGAACGCGATCCGGCAACGCTGGTGCAGATGTACCGGGAGGGCGACCAGTGAAGATCGCGGCCAATCTTTCGCTGCTGTTCACCGAGCTGCCGCTGGTCGAGCGCATCCTCGCCGCCCGCATCGCCGGCTTCGATGGTGTGGAGATCCAGTTCCCCTACGAAGTCCCGGCCATCCGGCTGAAGGACCAGCTCGAGCGCGCCGGCCTGCCGCTGGTGCTGATCAACCTGCCGGCCGGCGACCTGATGCAGGGCGGCCCCGGGCTGGCGGCGGTACCGGAGCGGCAGGAAGCCTTTGATGCCGCCCTGCAGGAGGCGCTGAACTACGCGCTCATGGTGCGCCCGGCCTGCGTCAACGTGCTGCCGGGGCGCCTGGCCGAGGGTGTCGAACGCGAACTGGCGCTGGAGACCCTGGAGCGCAACCTGTGGAAGACCGCCGATGCCTTCGATCTGCTCGGCATCCGCGTGCTCTGCGAGGCGATCAATCCGCTGGACATGCCGGGATTTCTGATCAACAGCGCGGCCGACCTGCGTGCGCTGCTGGAGCGGGTCGAGCACCCAACTGCATGGCGCAGCTGGACTTCTACCATATGGCCCGTCAGGGGCTGGACCTGCCGGACTGCATCGCCCGGCTGGCCGGGCGCATCGGTCATGTGCAGTTTGCCGATTGCCCCGGGCGCGGCGTGCCCGGTACCGGCGAGGTGGACTTCCCGGCGGCGCTGCAGGCGCTGCAGGCCAGCGGCTACCAGGGCTGGCTGGGCGCCGAATACAAGCCGGGCGAGCAGGGCCGCGAGGCCAGCCTCGGCTGGCTCGCCGAATGGCGCGCCCGCTGAACCATCGCGCGGCATAAGCGAGGCTGATGTTCGGAGACAGGAGCAGGCACAGACTCTAGAGTCATTGTCGAGTCCCGGCTGGTCTGCGGCCGGAATATAAGAACAATCGAGATTGACGTCATGCAGCCTTCCACCCAAGCTTCCAACGCCTGGCGCGTGCTGTTTCTGCTGTTTCTGGCGAATCTGTTCAACTTCTTCGATCGCACCATCCCGGCCATCATCGCCGAGCCGATCCGGCTGGAGTGGAGCCTCAACGACTTCCAACTCGGCCTGATCGGCACCGCCTTCACCATCGTCTACGCCATTGCCGGCCTGCCGCTGGGGCGCATGGCCGACCTCGGCTCGCGGCGCAAGATCATGGGCTGGGGGCTCACCGCCTGGAGCGGCCTGACGGCTATCAACGGGCTGGCCTGGAACTTCTGGAGCTTCCTGTTGATTCGCATGGGCATCGGTATCGGCGAGGCCAGCTACGCGCCGGCGGCCAACTCGCTGATCGGCGACCTGTTTCCGGCGCACAAGCGGGCCCGGGCCATGGGCATCTTCATGCTGGGCCTGCCGCTGGGGCTGCTGCTGGCCTTCTTCACCATCGGTTCCATGGTCGAGTTCTTCGGCAGCTGGCGTGCGCCCTTTTTCATCGCCGCGGTGCCCGGGCTGGTGCTGGCAGTGTTCATCTTCCTGATCCGCGAGCCCACGCGCGGCGCGGCCGAGACCGTCAAGGTCTCGCAGGAACCCGTGCAGCAGCCGATCCGCAAGGTGCTGTCGATCCGCACCTTCTGGTGGCTGGTAATGGCCGGGCTGGCATTCAACTTCGCCACCTACGCCTGCAACGCTTTCATGGTGCCGTTGCTGATGCGCTATCACGGGGTTTCGCTGGTCAATGCCTCGGTCGCCACCGGTGTGATCGTCGGCCTGACCGGCCTGATCGGACTCACCCTGGGCGGTTGGGTCGCCGATCGCATCCATCAGCGCTTCGCCCGCGGCCGGCTGATGTTCGCCGCGGTGAGCATGCTGATCGCCACGCTCGCGACCGGTTACGCGCTGCTCGCCGGGCGGATCGACGTGGGCCTGTTCGTTGCGGTCTTCAGCATCGGCTGGCTGTTCTCCTACAACTTCTATACCTGCGTCTACACCGCGATCCAGGACGTGGTCGAGCCGCGCCTGCGGGCCACGGCCATGGCGCTGTTCTTCGCCGGCTTGTACCTGCTCGGTGGTGGCATGGGCACGGTGGTGGTGGGGCTGCTCTCGGACCATTTCGCCGAAGCGGCGATGCTGGCGGCAGGGGCTGGCGAAATGGCCGAGGCGTTCCGCGCCGAAGGGCTGCACGGCGCGATGTACCTGATTCCGGCGTCCCTGCTGCTGACCATGGTGTTCCTGTTCCAGGCCTCACGGACCTTCTGTGCCGATGCCAAGCGCATGACGGCCGGAATGACTGCCGGGGCGCCTGGTGCGGAGGCGGTGCCTGCCTGACAGGGCGTTGCGTCATGGGGTTTGTGCCCGGACCAGTGATGGCCGGGCATTTTTTTTGGTTCTTCGCGGACTCTGGGGGAAGAGCGAGTTGACAGTCAGGGAAGCAGGTAAATTGGCAGTCGCCAAACACACCCTTCACCTGTCCCTGCTGTCGCCGTGCATCCTATTGATCTTGCCTCGTTCTGGCCAGGCTATGACGCCGTTGCCTGCCGTTCATCCGCCAACAACTCCCTTCTGATTGAGCTCGAGCCTCAAGCCGGTTCAGTGCCCAGGTGCGGGCGTTGTGGTCAGCTCAGTCCGTTGATTCACGAGCGCCGAATTCGTCTGGTGCGCGATCGTGATCTGTTCGATCAGCGCGTCTTGCTTCAACTACCCGTGCGCCGAGTCGATTGCCTGAACTGTGGTCGGGTGACCGAGCGGATCGACTGGCTGGAGCCTGCATCTCGCCTGACCCGGCGGTTACAGGTCTGGCTCGAAAGCTTGCTGCGGCTGCTGCCGATCAGCCACGTCAGCCAGCTCACCGGCCTGCACTGGCACACCCTCAAGACGCTCGACAAGCGCCGCCTGCAAGCCGAGGTAGGCACCTTCTATTCAAGCGGTGTCCGCCGCCTGGTGATGGACGAGTTCGCCCTGCACAAGGGGCATCGCTATGCCACGGTCATCATGGACGCCGAGCGAACACGGGTGCTGTGGGTCGGCCACGGCAACAGCCGTGAGGCGATCCGCCCGTTCTTTGAATTGCTCGGCGAGCACTGCCAGCAGATTGAGGCGGTGGCCATGGACATGAACACGGCTTTCGACCTGGAGGTGAAGAAGCATTGCCCGCAGGCCGAAGTGGTGTACGACCTGTTTCACGTCGTCGCGCGCTACGGTCGGGATGTGATCGACCGAATCCGGGTCGACCAGGCCAACCTTCTGCGCGAAGACAAGCCGGCACGAAAGGCGGTCAAGCAGAGTCGTTGGCTGCTGCTGCGCAACCGCGACAACCTGAAGGACGGACAGGCCGTGCAGTTACAGGAGCTGCTTGCTGCCAACCAGCCGTTGGCTACGGTCTATGTGCTCAAGGATGCGCTGAAGGATGTTTGGTACGCCCCCAGCGTACGAGAGGGTTGGCGACGCTGGCGAACCTGGCTGCGACATGCTCGCGAGAGCGACCTCGCGCCGCTGCAACGCTTCGCTCGCAACCTGCGCAAATACGCGCGAGGCATCCTTGCCAGTGCTCACTTCCACATGCATACCAGCGTCCTTGAGGGTGTTAACAACCGCATCAAGGTAATCAAGCGCATGGCCTATGGATTCCGGGACTCGGAGTACTTCTTCCTGAAAATCAAGGCCGCCTTCCCCGGGAAAGCGCGATGAACCTTTTTTTTGCGGGTAGAACGCTGGCTGCGGCAGCCGACGATAGGCCTGCAAGCGGGTGCTACCTCCATTACACTGCGCGGCCGTTTTTTCTGTACCCGCGGACCACACCATGTTCAACGCTTCACCTGCCCGCGCTTGCGGCATCGATTTCGGCACCTCCAATTCCACGGTCGGCTGGTGGCGGCCGGATGTCGATCCGCTTATCGCACTGGAAGGTGACCAGCCGACGCTGCCCTCGGTGGTGTTCCTCAATCTGGAAGAGCGCCGCCCGGTCTACGGTCGCCAGGCGCTGGACGAGTACCTCGAAGGCTACGAGGGCCGACTGATGCGCTCGCTCAAGAGCCTGCTTGGCTCCAAGCTGCTGAAGAGCGAAACCACCGTGCTGGGCAGCGCCATGCCGTTCAAGGATATCCTCGGGCTGTTTCTCGGCACCCTCAAACAGCGGGCAGAAGCCGCGGCGGGCCGACCTTTCGAGGAGGTCGTGCTGGGCCGGCCGGTGTTCTTCGTCGACGATGATCCGCAGGCCGACCGCGAGGCGTCCGAGACCCTGGCGGGGGCTGCGCGCAAGATCGGCTTCGGCGAGGTGTCCTTCCAGTACGAGCCGATCGCCGCGGCCTTCGACTACGAGTCGCGTATCGAGCGCGAGGAGCGCGTGCTGATCGTGGATATCGGCGGCGGTACCTCCGACTTCTCGCTGGTGCGCCTGTCGCCCGAGCGCCGTGCGGTGGACGACCGGCAGGCGGACATCCTCGCGACAGGCGGCGTGCATATCGGCGGCACCGACTTCGACAAGCAGCTCAGCCTGCACGGGGTGATGCCGCTGTTCGGCTATGGCAGCCGGATGAAAAGCGATGCACCGATGCCTACCAGCACCCACCTCAACCTCGCCACCTGGCACACCATCAACGCGGTCTACGCCCCGGCGTCGCAGCGCGCGCTGCAGAGCATGCGCTACGACATCGTCGATCCCACCGGCATCGATCGGCTGTTCCGCCTGATCGAGCAGCGCGCCGGCCACTGGCTGGCGATGCAGGTGGAGCAGGGCAAGATCGAGCTCACCGAGCAGCAGCGCTTCGCCATCGATTTTCAGCGCATCGAGCCGGATCTGCGGGTCGAGCTGAGCCGGCAGGGCTTCGAGAGCGCCATCGCCGCGCTGCTCGAACGCATCGGTGCCAGCATCAAGCAGCTGCTGGCCGATGCCGGGGTGCGTGCCGAGGAGGTCGACACGGTGTTTTTCACCGGCGGTTCCAGCGCCATTCCCGCGTTGCGCGACAGCGTCGCCGGGTTGCTGCCGCGGGCGCGCCATGTCGAGGGCAACCGCTTCGGCAGCATCGGCAGCGGGTTGGCCATCGAGGCGCGCAAGCGCTACGGTTGAGCCGGGCCGCAACGTCATTCGCTGACACAAAAACTTCACACTGACGGGTCAACGTCGGGTGCAGGCTGCGGGTCCCATTAACGGTGCTCAAGCGGAGCGTCTTCATGGAGAGCAATTCGATGGCCTATCGCATCCGACCTACTCGCAACGCCGCCAAGGAAGTGCGCAAGGCCGCCCTGCAGCGCATCGACAAGGCGATCCAGGCGCTTACGGTCGAGGCGGATGAGCGCGCGGAAGGGGTGCATCAGGCGCGCAAGCGCTTCAAGGAACTGCGAGCCCTGTTGCGGCTGGTACGCGAGCCGCTCGGTGCACGTTTCAAGCTCGACAACCGGCGGCTGCGCGACGTGGGGCGGCGCCTGGCCGAGTCCCGCGATGCCGCGGCGATGCTGGAAAGCTGGGACGCCCTGGCACGGGCCAACCAGCCACTGTTCGTCAGCGACGCGTTCCGCCAGATTCGCCTGCAACTGCAGCAGCGCGCCGCGCCGGATGGCGAGGTGCACGCGGATTTCGACGCGGAGCTGGCCGAAGTGCTGGGTGAGTTGCGTGCGCTGACCCAGGAAATGCAGCACTGGAAGCTGTCCGGCAAGGGCTTCGGGCTGCTCGCCAACGGGTTGCGCCGCACCTACAGCGACGGCGTGCGGGATCTGGCGCGGGCGGAACGGGATGCTTCGGACGAGCTGCTGCACGAGTGGCGCAAGCGGGTGAAGGATCATTGGTATCACTGCCAGCTGCTTTCGCCGTGCTGGCCGGACGCGCTGGAAAGCCGCGCCGATCAGCTCAAGCAGGTCGCCGATGCCCTGGGCGATGACCATGACCTGGCGATGATGGCCCAGCTGATGGAGCGCGAGCCCGATCTGTTCGGCGCGCCGGAGACTCGAGAACAGTTGCAGCGTTGTATCCAGCAGCGCCGCGAGCAGCTGCAGCAACGAGCGCTGCGCCTTGGCCGGCGGCTCTACGCCGAGGGGCCGAAGGCGCTGGTCACCCGAATGGCGGCCTACTGGTGCATCGCCCGGGCGGAGCGCGGTTAGCTTCGCACGTGGCCCTGGGGGCGGGCCTCAGCCCGCCGGTCAGGGCCGGAACGCGCCAGCTTATCCGGCAACCAGTACGCGTATCGCTTCCAGGCGCAGGGCGGCCTTTTCCAGTGCCGCCAGACCGTCCTCGCGTTGCTGGCGCAGCGCTTCGATTTCGCTGTCACGCACGCTCGGATTGACGGCCTGCAGGGCCACCAGTCGGGCAAGCTCTTCGTCCAGCCCGGCCTTGAGCTTGCGCTGGGCTTCGGCGACGCGTTCGACATGGCGCGGCTTGATCTTGGCCTCGGCGGCGGCGATCTGCGTGGCCAGCACGTCGCGCTGGGCCTGGACGAACTTGTTGGCGCTGGCGCGTGGCACGCTTTCCAGCTGATCGTTGAGCGTGTCGAAGGCCACCTTGGCCGCCAGGTCGTTGCCGTTGCCGTCGAGCAGGCAGCGCAGCGCCAGCGGCGGCAGGAAGCGGCTCAGCTGCAGGGCGCGCGGCGCCACCACCTCGCTGACGAACAACAGTTCGAGCAGCACGGTACCCGGCTTGAGCGCCTTGTTCTTGATCAGCGCCACCGCGGTGTTGCCCATGGATCCGGACAGCACCAGGTCCATGCCGCCCTGCACCATGGGATGTTCCCAGGTGAGGAATTGCATGTCTTCGCGGGCCAGCGCCTGCTCGCGGTCGTAGGTGATGGTCACGGCCTCGTCGTCGCCCAGCGGGAAGCTGGCGTCCAGCATCTTTTCGCTGGGGCGCAGCACCAGGGCATTTTCCGAGTGGTCTTCACTGTCGATGCCGAACGCATCGAACAGCTGCTCCATGTAGATCGGCAGCGCGAACTGGTCGTCCTGCTCCTCGATGGCGTCCACCAGCGCCGTGCCCTGCTCGCCACCGCCGGAGTTGAGTTCCAGCAAACGGTCACGGCCGGCATGCAGCTCGGCTTCCAGGCGCTCACGCTCGGCGCGGGCTTCGTCGATCAGGCCCTGGAAGGTGTCGTCATCGCCATCTTCCAGCAGCGGCAGCAGGCGCGGGCCGAACTGATGTTGCAGGGCATTGCCGGTCGGGCAGGTGGCCAGGAAGGCGTTCAGCGCTTCGTGGTACCACTTGAACAGGCGCTCCTGCGGGCTGGTTTCCAGATAGGGCACGTGCAGCTGGATAGTGTGCTGCTGGCCGATACGGTCGAGGCGGCCGATGCGCTGCTCGAGCAGGTCAGGATGAGCCGGCAGATCGAACAGCACCAAATGGTGGCTGAACTGGAAGTTGCGGCCTTCGCTGCCGATTTCCGAGCAGATCAGCACCTGCGCGCCGAACTCCTCGTCGGCGAAGTAGGCCGCGGCGCGGTCGCGTTCGAGGATGCTCATGCCTTCGTGGAATACCGTGGCCGGGATGCCGGAGCGCACGCGCAGCGCGTCCTCCAGATCCAGCGCAGTCTCGGCATGGGCGCAGATGACCAGCACCTTGTACTTCTTCAGCATCTTCAGGGTGTCGATCAGCCACTCGACACGCGGGTCGAACTGCCACCAGCGATTCTGCTCGTCGGCCGGTTCCTGCTGACTCTGGAAGGCGACTTCCGGATACAGCTCGGCGTGCTCGCCCAGCGGCAGCTCCATGTATTCGGCGGGGCAGGGCAGCGGGTAGGGGTGCAGCTGGCGCTCGGGAAAGCCCTGCACGGCGGCGCGCGTATTGCGGAACAGCAGGCGGCCGGTGCCGTGACGGTCGAGCAGCTCGCGGATCAGCCGACTGCTGGCCTCGATATCGCCATCAGTGGCGGCGGCGAGCAGGGCTTCGCCTTCGGCGCCGAGGAAATCATGGATGGTCTGATGAGCCTGCTGCGAGAGACGACCCTCGTCGAGCAGTTCCTGCACGGCTTCGGCCACTGGCTGGTAGCTGGAGCTCTCGGCGCGGAAGGCGTCGAGGTCGTGAAAGCGATTCGGGTCGAGCAGGCGCAGACGGGCGAAGTGGCTGTCCAGGCCCAGCTGTTCCGGGGTCGCGGTCAGCAGCAGCACGCCGGGGATCACTTCCGCCAGCTGTTCGACCAGCCGGTATTCGGCGCTGGCACTTTCCGGGTGCCAGACCAGATGGTGCGCCTCGTCCACCACCAGCAGGTCCCAGCCGGCGGCGAAGGCGGCATCCTGGGCGCGCTCGTCTTCCTTCAGCCACTCCAGCGACACCAGCGCCAGTTGGGTGTCTTCGAACGGGTTGCTGGCATCGCTCTCGATGAAGCGCTCGGCATCGAACAGCGCAACTTCCAGATTGAAGCGGCGACGCATTTCCACCAGCCATTGGTGCTGGAGGTTTTCCGGAACCAGGATCAGCACCCGGCTGGCGCGGCCGGAGAGCAGCTGGCGATGGATGATCAGGCCGGCTTCGATGGTCTTGCCCAGGCCCACCTCGTCTGCCAGCAGCACGCGCGGGGCGATGCGGTCGGCGACCTCCTTGGCAATGTGCAGCTGGTGCGCGATGGGCTGTGCACGCACGCCACCCAGGCCCCACAGCGAGGACTGCAGCTGGGCACTCTGGTGCTGCAGGGTGTGATAGCGCAGGCTGAACCAGGCCAGCGGGTCGATCTGGCCGGCGAAGAGGCGGTCGCTGGCCAGGCGGAACTGGATGAAGTTCGACAGCTGGGTTTCCGGCAGGGTGCGGGCTTCGTTCTGCGCGGTCAGGCCGTGATAGACCAGCAGGCCTTCGACGTCATCGACCTCGCGCACGGTCATCTTCCAACCTTCGAAGTGGGTGATCTCGTCTCCCGGGACGAAGCGTACGCGGGTCAGTGGCGCACTGCGCGTCGCATACTGGCGGGTTTCGCCGGTCGCTGGGTAAAGCACGGTGAGCATCCGTCCATCCTGAGTGAGGATGGTTCCGAGGCCGAGTTCCGCCTCGCTGTCGCTGATCCAGCGTTGCCCCGGTAGATACTGCTGCGCCATGCTGCCTCCCGCTGTGAAAAAGCCGGCTATGGTAACGGAACGTCGCCGGGAGAGCGACGCCGATGGCGACTGCTCGACGCATGAAGTGTAGCGGTCCTGTTAAAGTTGACCGGTGCCGCGCCGACTCACAGGTAAGGAGGGCCATCAGCATGCTGCCACCCATTCCAACCGGCGTGATTCCGGTTGCCGCTCAGCAGGACGTGGTCAAGCCACGCCCCGAGGTGGCGCCGGTGACACCCGTACAGGCGAGCTCCGACGAAAGCGCCGTCACGCTCGACCGCCGGCATCCGCAGGAGAGCGCGGAAATGCTGCGCGACGAGCAACGGCGGCGGCAGCGTCGTGGCTATACCCCGGAGGAGCTGGCCAAGGGCGAGACCGACGAGCAGGATCAGGCCGCGCTCGAAGAACTGCCGCGCCAAGGGCTCTGGGTCAATGTCGAGGTCTGATGTGCCTGCGAGCGGCCCGCGCCATGTTCCATCGATCGAGCTGCCCGATGCAGCGCTGGACTACTCGGCGGACTGGCTCGACAGCGATACCGCCGATGCCTGGCTGCAGGAGCTGATCCTCGCCACGCCCTGGACGCAGCCGGAGATACGCCTCTACGGCCGCCAGGTCGCGGTACCGCGCCTGGTGGCCTGGTACGGTGATTCGCAGGCAGCGTATCGCTATTCCGGCCTGCAGCATGAGCCGCTGGCCTGGACGCCGCTGTTGCAGGGGGTCCGTCAGCGTCTGGAGCGCGAAACGGGGCACCGCTTCAATGGCGTGTTGCTCAACCTGTATCGCGACGGCGGCGATGCCATGGGCTGGCACAGTGACGACGAAGTCGAGCTGGGCCGCAATCCGGTCGTGGCATCGTTGAGCCTGGGAGCCGAGCGGCGCTTCGACCTGCGGCGCAAGGGCAGTGGACGGATTCAGCATTCGCTGCTTCTGGGACATGGTTCGTTGCTGGTCATGAGTGGCGCCACGCAGCATCATTGGCAACATCAGATCGCGCGGACCAGCAAGGTATCGCAGCCGCGTCTCAACCTGACCTTTCGCCTGATCCACCGAGACCAACCACATGAGCAGTGACGAGAACCTGATCGATTTCAGCGCCGAACGTGCCCGCCGCATTCACGACCTGAACGACAAGCGACTCGAGGAGATGCGCAAGACCTTCGAGCAGGTCCTGCCGCTTGGCAAGCCGAAGAAGAAGGGCAAGAAGCCCTCGAAGAAACGCTGAACGGCACCCACTCCCGCCTATCTCCGTTTCATACCGTTTCGTTATGAGTACCCAATGCCGCTATTCGCGCTTCATGCGCTCGGCGGCGGAATCGCCCCCGTTTCCTTCCTGATACCCCCGTTTTCTTGACCTGGATCAGTCGTTGCGCGCGACTGGGATCGGCATCTTGCGGCCATTGACGCGGGTCAATTTTTTCCCGGTCGCCCGGGTTTACCTTGAACCCATCGAACAGCGAATCAGGTTTCGGAGGTAGGTCTCATGTTTGTCGATAATGTGGTGCTCGCAGGGGTGGTCACGGTCGGCCTGATGGTCGCCTTCCTCGGAGGCTTCGGATATTTCATCTGGAAGGACGCGCACAAGAAGCGCTGAGTTCTTCCAGATTCAAAGAGCACGCAAGGCATTTAGGCGACCTATGGTCGCCTTTTTTTGCCCACGATTTATCGACGGGTCTGAGGTTGGCTGAACACGACTGTGGTGAACGCCGGTATCTCGAACTTCCCACCGGCTACCTCGGCCTGGCGGATGATCGGGTCGACGGAGTTCTTCAGTAGTGGATGCAACGCGTAGCCGTCCGCGCCCGGCAGGCGAACCCGCTTGTCCGAAGCATTGATTACCACCATCAGCGAGCTGTAGCGGCGGTCCAGGTCGCGGCCGTCACGCGGGCCATCGGCCAGGCTGAAAGCGATCACGCCAGGCTTCTGTTCGGGACCGGTGTTGTGAAACCGCAGACGCCGTTGCACCTCGCGGGCGCTGTCGAGCTGGAATAGCGCACTGTCGCTGCGAATTTTCAGCAGCTCCAGAAAGCGCCGCTTTGCGGTGACGATGTCGGCAGCGCCCGGTTCGGCCTGTGGGTCGACGATGATCCTGCGAATCAGCGGCCAGTTGTCGCCGTCCTTGTCGGCACGCGGCAAGCCCTTGTTCCAGTTGTTGTCCTGGTAGCCGAAATCCACCGCGTTGAACCAATCCCCCGAGTCGTAGCTGTCGCGCTGCATGGACTTTGAACGCAGGATGTCCGAGCCGAGATGGATGAACGGCACGCCCTGGCTGAACAGCGGCACCGACAGCGCCACCAGGTGCAGGCGGACCCGGTCGGCAACCGACAGGCTGCTGGCGAACTTGTACTGGTTGTTGTCCCACAGCGTCTGGTTATCGTGCTTGGAGACGTAATTGATCGTTTCCTGCGGGTCCAGCGTATAGCCGGCGGGCTGGCCGTTGTAGTCGATCTCGCTGCCCTTGCGTGTGCTGCCGTCGGCAGTGACGAACTGGAAATCACGCAGCCCGCCGGCGATGCCGACGCGGATCAGATCGGCGGCGTGCAGCAGCTGCGCTTTTTCCTGAGCCCCGGCGCCGCTCAGCTCGTTGGGTCTCAGGTAGAGCCCGTTGGCGAAGCCCTGGTTGCGGCGGATGCTGTCGCCACCATCGAAGGGGCTGCCGCCACGTACCGCATCCCGCTGCCGATCGTTGAAAGTACCGACACCGGTACCAGCCATGTTCAGCTGGTTGGCATTGATGCCGCGCGCATTGCCGGCGACCTCGCCGAATTCCCAGCCTTCACCGTAGAAATAGGTCTCGCGATCGATGCGGCGGACCGCGCGATACGCATCGACGATCTGCTCGCGCATGTGGTGACCCATGAGATCGAAGCGAAAACCGGCGATCTTATAGTCGCGGGCCCAGACCTTCAGCGAGTCGATCATCAGCTTGGCCATCATGCGGTGCTCGCTGGCGGTGTTCTCGCAGCAGGTCGAGGTTTCGACCGCGCCGGTGGTGGGGTTGCGGCGGTGGTAGTAACCGGGCACGACCTTGTCCAGAACCGATTTGTCAGCCAGGCCGGAGGCGTTGGTGTGGTTGTAGACCACGTCCATCACCGTGGCCAGGCCGTTGCCGGCCAAGGCCTGCACCATCTGGCGGAACTCGATGATGCGCTGCACGCCTTCGGCATCGCTGGCGTAGCTGCCCTCGGGCGCCGTGAAGTGGAAGGGGTCGTAGCCCCAGTTGAAGTCATCCAGCCCGCGCAGGTCGTTGTACAGTGACTGCGCCTGGCCGCTGGCCGGGTCGAAGCCCTGCAGCACCTGGCGGATGCTTGCCGCGCTGCAGTATTGCGCCCAGCGCTGGCGCGCCTGGTCCGAGAGGTCGCAGAGCTTGGCGAAGGGATCGTCGAGGTTGATTCGCCGCGCGGGGTCTTCGTCGATGGTCGCGATGTCGAACACCGGCAGCAGCTGGACGTGGGTGAGCCCGGCCTTCTGCAGGTCGCGCAGGTGCCGCATGCCGTTGCTCTCAGGTCGGGTAAACGCGGCGTAGGTGCCGCGTAGCGCGGCCGGCAGGCTGGCGTCGCTGGCGCTGAAATCGCGCAGGTGGGTTTCGTAGATCACGCTCGCTTCAGGGCGCTCCGGGCGTGGCGGACGCACCGCATCCCAGCCGGCGGGCTTGAGATCATCGGCATTCAGGTCGACCACCTGGGCGTACTGGCTGTTGCGTGACAGGCTCAGGGCGTAGGGGTCGCTGACCAGCGTCGTCTCGATCCTGCCGGTGCTGGGGCGGTAGGCGGTGACTTCGTACTGGTAGTACTGCCGATCCAGCGAACGCGGACCTTCCAGGCTCCAGACGCCGAGCCGCTCCCGCATAGGCTTGGGGTATCCCGGTAGCAGCCGTTTGGACGCATCGAACACATGCAGGCGAACCCGCTGTGCGGTCGGTGCCCAGAGCTTGAAGGACACACCTCTGCCATCGAGCGTTGCACCCAGCTCGCCGTTGTAGGCGAACAGCATGTCGAGGATGCCGGCGGTCTGCACTTCGGTGGCATCGATAACCCGGTCGTCCGCGTCATAGGCGACCACCACCAGTTGGCTCATCACGGCGCGACGCAGGGCATGTGCGCTGGCCTTGATCCGGTACGCCGGGGCATCGGCCAGATGCGGGTGCTGGCGCTTGAGGCCGTTGCGCAGGCTGGCCGTTTGCATCGCCAGCGCCTGCCCGCCGCTGACGGTACGCGCCTCGCTGTCGATGCGAATGCTGGCATCGTGGGCATAGCGCAGCTCGACGCGGCTGGCGCCCGGTGCGCCGCCCACCAGCGCAAGCGTGAACGGATCGAGCCAGTGCGCACGGGCGCCCTTGATCGCCACGGCGCTGCCGCTTATTGGCGTGCTGGACAATTGCGGGTTGCCGCTGACCGTGAAGACGCGACGGCCGAGTTCGTCGAAGCGCCAGACCAGGTCGGTACCGCCCAGATCCTTCTCGTCGCCCTTGTGCATGATCAGGTTCAGGCAGCTGGCGTCGGCGCTAAGTGGGATGCGGTAGAGCGCGCCATGCTCCGGGTCGGTCTCCGCCGCCGCGAGCGGTTGCGTCCAGCTGGTTTCGGTCGCACTGCCGCTGCAGTCGGCGGTGTTCCACAGGTGCGGGCCCCAGCCGTTGTAGTCGCCGTCGGCGCGTTGGTAGTAGAGCAGGGCCTCGTCCGCGCCAGGGTCGAGCGGAACAGCCGAAGCGGATGGCACGGCCAGCGGCAAGCCGCCGAGGAGCAGCGCCGCCAGGCGCCAGTGAGCGATCGAGCGAATGAGCATGGGTGAGGGTCCCGTTGTTGTTCTTTTTGTACTGCTCGCTGGATGGTCGACGCGCGTGATCGGATCGGCATCCTTCCGGCGGGAAGTGCACGGGGCGTAGCCAACGGCCGTAATAGCCTTGTGCCTGTCCCCCGTCTGGGGCCGGTTCCCTGCCGACAGGCGTGGTAGAAATGAAGAGGGCGCCGCTCGGGCGCCCTCTTCATTTGCCGTCGCCAACCGGTGGCGAACCTGGAAATGCTCAGCCGATGGAAATCGGCGGCAGCTCCTTCAGTTCGACGGTTTCCTGCTTGCGCGGGGCGAGCACTTCGGCTTCGCCGTCGACCACCAGTTCGTCGTTCTGGTTGAACACCCGGGTGGCGATGCGCACGCGGTTCTTTGGCAGCTTCTCGAGAATTTCCAGGCGCACGGTCAGCGTGTCGTTGATCTTCACCGGACGGGTGAACTTCATGGTCTGGCCCAGGTAGATGGTGCCTGGGCCAGGCATGGTGCAGGCGACCGCGGCGCTGATCAGCGCGCCGCTGAACATGCCATGGGCGATGCGCTCCTTGAACAGGGTACCGGCAGCGAACTCGGCATCCAGGTGCACCGGGTTGCGATCACCGGACATCGCGGCGAACAGCTGGATGTCCTTTTCCTCGACGTGTTTTTCGTAGCTCGCCTGCTGACCGACCTCCAGGTCGGCGTAAGGCGTGTTGCTGATCGTGCTCATGGATTGTCCTCAGGCTGGTCGGCGCACCGGATGCTGCGCCCGATGGATCGAAGCGGCTCGCGCGATCCGAACTGGCCGGTGCCGCGCGCTGGGGCTGCATTCTAGAGGCATGGGCTGCGCTTGTCCCGGCGCCGGACCGCGTGATGCCGTGATGAAAGATTCACAGCGGTGATTAATGCGGCTCGGGCTGTTGCGCCGCGACACCGACCTGCTAAGTTCGCCAGAGCCCGCTGTGCGTGGGCCAGACACTCTCAGGTAAAGAGGCCAATAACAATGCAGCCTGAATTCTGGAATGACAAACGCCCTGCCGGCGTGCCCAACGACATCGATCTCGCTGCCTATCGCTCGGTCGTGGAGGTGTTCGAGCGCGCCTGCAAGGCGCACGCCGACCGCCCGGCGTTCAGCAACATGGGCGTGACCCTCAGCTATTCCGATCTGGAACGTTACTCCGCCGCGTTCGCCGCCTGGCTGCAGCACCACACCGATCTGCAGCCCGGTGATCGCATCGCCATCCAGATGCCCAACCTGCTGCAGTACCCGGTCGCGGTGTTCGGCGCGCTGCGTGCGGGGCTCATCGTGGTCAACACCAACCCGTTGTATACCGCGCGGGAGATGCGCCACCAGTTTCAGGATTCCGGCGCGCGGGCGCTGGTGTACCTCAATACGTTCGGCAACCACGTGCAGGAGGTGCTGGCCGACACCGTCATCGAGCACCTGATCGAGGTGCAGATCGGCGACATGCTGCCGACGTTGCGCGGGGCGCTGGTCAATGCGGCGGTCAAGCATCTGAAGAAAATGGTGCCCGACTACAGCCTGCCGCAGGCCGTCGCCTTCAAGAACCTGCTGCGCGACGGCGCGCGCCACAGCCTGAAGCCGACGCCGCTCAGCCTGGATGACATCGCTGTGCTGCAGTACACCGGCGGCACCACGGGGGTGGCCAAGGGCGCCATGCTGACCCACGGCAACCTGGTGGCCAACATGCAGCAGGTGCGGGCCAACATGCAGCAGCTCGACGCCCAGGGTCACCCGGTTATCCGCGAAGGCCAGGAAGTGATGATCGCGCCACTGCCGCTGTATCACATCTATGCCTTCACGGTTAATTGCATGTGCATGATGGTCACCGGCAACCACAACGTGCTGATCACCAACCCGCGAGATATCAATGGCTTCGTCAAGGAGCTGCAGCGCTGGCAGTTCTCCGCCTTCCTCGGCCTCAACACCTTGTTCGTCGCGCTGATGGCCCATCCGCAGTTCAAGAAGGTCGATTTCTCCCGCCTCAAGGGCACCAATTCGGGCGGCACCGCGCTGGTTTCGGCGGTGGCCGAGCGCTGGAAGAACATGACCGGCTGCACCGTCGTCGAGGGCTACGGCCTGACCGAGACGTCGCCGGTGGTCTGCGCCAATCCTCACGGCGAGCATTCGCGGCTGGGTACCGTCGGCCTGCCGGTGCCCGGCACCACACTGAAAGTCATCGACGACGAGGGCAATGCCCTGCCGCTGGGCGAGCGCGGCGAGTTGTGCGTGAAGGGACCGCAGGTGATGAAGGGCTACTGGCAGCGCCCCGAGGCGACGGCGGAAGTGCTCGACGAAGAGGGCTGGCTGCGAACCGGTGACATCGCCGTGATCGACCAGGACGGTTTCGTCAGCATCGTCGACCGCAAGAAGGACCTGATCATCGTCTCGGGCTTCAATGTCTATCCCAACGAGATCGAGGACGTGGTGATGGCTCATCCCAAGGTAGCAGCCTGCGCCGCCATCGGCGTGGCGGACGAGAAATCCGGCGAGGCGGTCAAGTTGTTCGTCGTGCCGAGCGACCCGACGTTGACCCAGGACGAACTGCACGCCTACTGCCGGGAGAATTTCACCGGATACAAGATGCCGCGCCATTACGTGTTCCGCGATGCATTGCCCATGACACCGGTAGGCAAGATCCTGCGCCGGGAGCTGCGCGAAAGCGCCTGATGGCGCGAGCAGGGCGCCTGTCGCAGACAAGGAATGAAGTGACCGGGATATTTGTTCCGGTCACTTTATGTCGAAAGCCTCCTTCGCGGACCCTATTCGCTCCCCGGCAAAGCTGCTAACCTCGGGAACGCTTTTTGCCCGATCAGCGGTACAAAAGTTAACAAATCACAACAAAACAGCTGCCATCGCGCAGTGATAAAGCGGTTGCTTAGGAGTGGGGTTCATGACCGATAACTTCTGGAAGGATAAGTATCCTGTTGGGGTCGCCAGCGAGATCAATCCCGACGAGTACCAGAACATCCAGGCTGTGCTCAAACAGTCGTGCGAGCGCTTCGCGGACAAGCCGGCGTTCAGCAATCTCGGCAAGACCCTGACCTACGGTGAGCTGTACAAGCTGTCCGGCGATTTCGCCGCCTACCTGCAGCAGAACACCGATCTCCAGCCTGGCGACCGCATCGCGGTGCAGCTGCCCAACCTCATCCAGTATCCCATCGTGGTGTTCGGCGCCATGCGCGCCGGGCTCATCGTGGTCAACACCAACCCGCTGTACACCGCGCGGGAGATGGAACACCAGTTCAACGACGCCGGCGCCAAGGCGCTGGTCTGCCTGGCCAACATGGCGCACCTGGCCGAGGAAGTGCTGCCCAAGACCGGCATCAAGCACGTCGTCATCACCGAAGTCGCCGACATGCTGCCGCCGCTCAAGCGCATGCTGATCAACGCGGTGGTCAAGCACGTGAAGAAGATGGTGCCGGCCTACAGCTTGCCGAAAGCGGTGAAGCTCAACGATGCCCTGGCGCTGGGCCGCGGCAAGGCGGTGCGCGAAGCGTCGCCCATGAGCGAAGACGTGGCCGTGCTGCAGTACACCGGCGGCACCACCGGGGTGGCCAAGGGCGCCATGCTCACGCACCGCAACCTCGTCGCCAACATGTTGCAGTGCAAGGCGCTGATGGGTTCGAACCTCAATGACGGCAGCGAAGTGCTGATCGCGCCGTTGCCGCTCTACCACATCTACGCCTTCACCTTTCACTGCATGGCGATGATGCTCAGCGGCAACCACAACATCCTGATCTCCAATCCGCGCGACCTGCCGGCGATGATCAAGGACCTGTCGAAGTATCGCTTCAGCGGCTTCGTCGGCCTCAACACGCTGTTCGTGGCGCTGTGCAACAGCGAAGACTTCCGCAAGCTGGATTTCTCCGCGCTCAAGGTCACCCTGTCGGGCGGCATGGCGCTGCAGCTGGCCACGGCCGAGCGCTGGAAGCAGGTGACGGGTTGCCCCATCTGCGAAGGCTACGGCCTGACCGAAACCAGCCCGGTGGCCTCGGTCAATCCGATCGAGCACATCCAGATCGGCACCATCGGCATTCCGGTTCCTTCGACGCAGTTCAAGGTCATCAATGACGATGGCCAGGATCTGGCGCAAGGCGAGATCGGCGAGCTGTGCATCAAGGGCCCGCAGGTGATGAAGGGTTACTGGCAACGGCCGGAAGCCACCGCCGAGGTGATGGATGCCGAAGGCTTCTTCAAGACCGGTGATATCGGCGTGATTCAGGAAGACGGCTACATCCGCATCGTCGACCGCAAGAAGGACATGATCCTGGTGTCCGGCTTCAACGTGTATCCCAACGAGCTGGAAGATGTGCTGGCCAGCCTGCCGGGCGTGTTGCAGTGCGCCGCCATCGGCGTGCCGGACGAGAAGTCCGGTGAGGCGATCAAGCTGTTCGTGGTGGTCAAGCCGGGCGAGAGCCTGACCAAGGAGCAGGTCATGCAGCACATGCACGACAACCTGACCGGCTACAAGCGGCCGCGCTATGTGGAGTTCCGCGAAAGCCTGCCGACCACCAACGTCGGCAAGATCCTGCGTCGCGAGCTGCGCGACGAGGAGCTGCGCAAGCTGGGCCACAAGAAGTAAGCGCGCAGCGCCTACAAGAAACCCCGCCTCGGCGGGGTTTTTTTCGTTTATGCGAACGGCGTTCGTCGGCAGCAGCGGCCGTTCCCTTGAATTGGCATTTAGTCGCGTTCTTCTAGGCATGTAGTCGGTGGCACAATGGCACTACTTAACCGTGCTTTTTATATGGGTTTGCCGTCATGCTGTCCTCCTTACGTCTGCGGGCGAAGCTGCTCCTGCTTGCGCTTGGCCCGATTCTGTTGCTGACCCTGATACTCAGCGGGGTCTCGGTGCTACAGCTGCAGGATCTGGCCGACCAGCAGGAAGCGCAGACCCGCGCCAATCTGATTCGCGACCGCCGTGCCGAGCTCAAGCACTACGTCGAGCTGGCGCGCAACGCCATCGGGCCGATCTACGAACGCTCTGCCGAGGGCGACCTGCAGGCGCGCGACCAGGCGGTCGCCGTGTTTGAGCGGCTGAGCTATGGCAGCGAAGGCTATTTCTGGGGCTACGATGGTCAGTCACGCCGAGTGTTCCAGGGGGCCACGCGCGAGCGCATCGGCGAAAGCTTCGCGGATTACCGTGACCCGAACGGCGTCTACGCCATTCGCGAGCTCGTCAAGGCCGGGCAGGACGGCAGCCATTTCGTCGACTACAGCTTCGCCGTGCCGGGCAGCGATGCGCTGGTACCCAAGGTGGGCTATGCGGAGCATCTGCCCAAGTGGAACCTGGTGTTCGGTACCTCGCTGAACCTGGATGACGTCGAGCGTGACGTGGTCGAAGCCCGCGCTGTGTTTCAGGCGCGTATCGACGGCCTGACCATGATCATGCTCGTCGCAGCGGCGCTGCTGCTGATCCTGATGGCCGGCCTCGCCGTACTGATGAGCAACGCCCTGCTCAGCCCGCTGCTGCTGATCAAGCGCAACCTGGATGACATGGCCCAGGGTGACGGCGACCTGACCCAGCGCCTGCCGATCACCAGTCAGGACGAGCTGGGCGAGCTGGCCACCTCGTTCAATCGTTTCGTCGAGAAGATCCATTCGCTGGTACAGCAGGTCGCCGGCACCACCACCCAGCTGACCGGTCTGGTCGGTGCAGTGGCCAGCCAGGCGCAGCGCTCGGAGCAGGCCATGGCCGACCAGCGCAGCGAAACCGATCAGGTCGCCACGGCGATCAACGAGATGTCCGCCGCCGCCCACGAAGTGGCGATGAGCGCCCAGCGTGCGGCCGAGGCGGCGCGCGAGACCGATCAGCAGGGGGTTGCCGCCAAGCAGGTGGTGGACCAGAGCATTCGCCAGATCCACGAGCTGGTGGGCGAGCTGCGCGGCAGCGGCGAGTCCCTGGAAGGTCTGCAGCAGGACGTGAAAGGCATCGTCGGCGTGCTCGACGTGATCCGCGCCATTGCCGAGCAGACCAACCTGCTAGCGCTCAATGCGGCCATCGAGGCGGCCCGTGCAGGCGAGGCCGGGCGCGGCTTCGCCGTGGTCGCCGACGAAGTTCGCGCGCTGGCCAGCCGCACCCAGCAGAGTACCGGCGAGATTCAGGGCATGATCGATCGGCTGCGCAACGCCACGTCCCACACCGTAGGCACCATGCTGCGTGCCGGCGAGAAAGGCGAGAGCACGCGCGAGCATGCCAATCACGCCGGTGAGTCGCTGGATGCGATCTCCGCGCTGATCGGCACCATCAATTCGATGAACGCACAGATCGCCGCCGCCGCCGAGGAGCAGACCGCAGTGGCCGAGGAGATCAACCGCAGCGTGCACCACATCGCCGATGCGGTGGACGGTGTGGCCAGCGACGCCGCTCAGGGCGCGCAGACCTCCCGCGAGCTCAACGGCCTGGCTGAGCGCCTGCAAAAGCTGGTGGGTCAGTTCCGCATCTGACCCAGCCAGGCGGCAGGCGCAATGCCTGCCGCCAAGGCGCGGCGTTCGTTGCCGAACGCCTTGGATCTTCAGCGAAGTTCCTTCATCCCGATCAGCGGTAGTACCGGCGGGCGGTTGCGCCAGAACGAGACGGTGGCCGTCCGGTCTAGCTCCCTATGGCCGCGTCCGCTGATTGCCGTAGGGGACGATGGCGCAAGCCATGCGGCCTGCCCATCAATCTCGTTGCAAGGATGAGTTACCCATGCACAAGAAAAACAATGCTGTTCGGGTAGTTGCTTCTCTCGCATTGATCGTCAGCAGCGCCGCATTTGCCGCGCCGAAGGCCGATACCGCTCAATTCAACGACTTCTGGACGCCGGCCAAGCCGAATGCGGCGCTGTGCCGATCGCCCTTGCTGGTTGGCACGCCGATCGGCCTGCCGCGCTGCATGCAGGCGAGCAACGTCATGAAGCACCTGGAAGCGCTGCAGGATATCGCCACGCTCAATGGAGGCAATCGCGCCTCCGGCCAGCCGGGCTACCAGGCCTCCCTCGACTATGTGCGCAGCCGGCTGCAGCGCGCCGGCTATCGCGTCGAGGTGCAAACCTTTCCCTTCCTCGCGTTCTATCCGGCCAATCCCGGCACGCTGAGCGCCGTGGCGCCACAGACGGTGCAGTACGTCTGGGAGGAAGATTTCACCTATGCCGACCAGACCGATCCGGGTAACGTCACCGCACCGGTGGTGCCGGTGGACCTGGCGCTCGGTGCCGGCAACACCTCTACCAGCGGCTGTGAACCGGAGGACTTCGCCGGCTTCCCGGCCGGTGCCATCGCGCTGATGCAGCGCGGCAGCTGTGCGTTCGGGCAGAAGGCGACGAATGCCGCGGCTGCCGGTGCGGCCGGGGCCATCATCTTCAACCAGGGCGACACCGAGGACCGCAAGGGCCTGCTGGTCGCCACCCTGGGCGAGGACTATGCGGGCGGCATTCCGGTGCTGTTCTCGACCTACGACAACGGCGTGGCCTGGTCGCAGACCGCGGGTCTGCAGCTGAGCATGAACGTCGATGTGGTGCGCGAACAGACCGAGACCTACAACCTGCTGGCCGAAACACGGCGGGGTGATCCGAGCAATGTGGTGATGGTCGGTGCGCATCTGGATTCGGTGTTCGAAGGCGCGGGCATCAACGACAACGGTTCCGGCAGTGCGGCGCTGCTAGAGATGGCGCTGCTGATGAGCAAGGCGCGGCCGGAGAACAAGGTTCGCTTCGCCTGGTGGGGCGCGGAGGAGTCTGGGCTGGTGGGCTCGACCTACTACGTCAACCAGCTGCCGGACGAACAGAAGCAGCGCATCAAGGCCTACCTGAACGTCGACATGATCGGCTCGCCGAACTACGCCAACTTCATCTATGACGGCGACGGCTCGGATTTCGGCCTGCAGGGCCCGCCCGGCTCGGCCGCCATCGAACGCCTGCTGCGCACCTACTTCCAGCTGCGCAACGCGCCGTCGGAAGGCACCGAGATCGACTTCCGCTCCGACTACGCACAGTTCTTCGAGGACGGCATTGCCTTCGGCGGGCTGTTCACCGGCGCCGAGGACATCAAGACCGAGGAGCAGGCGCAGCGTTACGGAGGCGCAGCCGGCCAGTCGTTCGATCCGTGCTATCACAACGAGTGCGACGACCTCGGCAACATCTCGATTGAGGCGCTGGAGTTGCACGGCGATGCGCTGGCCTTCGCCACCAGCTGGCTGTCGCTGTCGACCAAGATGATCGATGACGAGATCGCCGCAGCGGCCGAGCAGAGCATCGGCACCATGCGCATCCAGCAGGTGCAGGAGAAGTCGCGCTGGGGTCACTGGATCCGTTGATCGCCTGAATACCGCGCCGGTTCGCCGGCGCGGTCCCCCTTTTCCTACGGTCGGCCCGGCAAATCTGCGACAATCGCGCCCTTCACGAAATTGCCCACGGCTGTCCATGACCGACGCAACGCCCGCTATCGATACCCTGCTGAAGAACCTTGACCAGGCCCTGTTCGCGGATCGCCACCGCCTGCGTCGTCAGCTGCACGAGCTGAGAAAGCAACCGGACGAGGCCAGGCTCGCCCAGTGGCTGGAGCGCTTCCAGGCGTCCGCCGCCAAGGTCGAGGCGCGCCGGCAAAGCGTGCCGCGCATCCGCTACGACGACAGCCTGCCGATCGCCGCCAAGCGCGACGAGATCAAGGCCGCGCTGGAAAAGCATCAGGTGCTGGTGATCGCCGGTGAGACCGGCTCGGGGAAGACCACCCAGCTGCCGAAGATCTGTCTGGAGATCGGCCGGGGCGTACACGGGCTGATCGGCCATACCCAACCGCGGCGCCTGGCCGCGCGCAGCGTCGCCACCCGCGTCGCCGAGGAGCTCGGCGCGCCGCTGGGCGAGTTGGTGGGCTATCAGGTGCGCTTCGAGGACCAGAGTACCGAGCGCACGCTGATCAAGCTGATGACCGACGGCATCCTGCTGGCGGAGACGCAGCACGATCGCTTTCTGGAGAAGTACGACACGATCATCGTCGACGAGGCCCATGAGCGTTCGCTGAATATCGACTTCCTGCTGGGCTTCCTCAAGACGCTGCTGCCGCGGCGGCCGGATCTGAAGGTGATCATCACCTCGGCGACCATCGACCTGGAGCGCTTTTCCGAGCACTTCGACGGTGCACCCATCGTCGAGGTGTCCGGGCGTACCTACCCGGTGGAAACCTGGTATCGCCCGCTGGCTGCCGAGATCGACGAGGACGGCAACCGCGTCGAGGACGACCTCACCGTCGACCAGGGCATCCTCGCTGCACTGGACGAGATTGCCGCTCACGAGCGCAGCGTTGGCCAGCGCCCCGGCGACGTGCTGGTGTTCCTGCCCGGCGAACGCGAGATTCGCGACGCCGCCGAGGTGTTGCGCAAGGCCAATCTGAAGTTCACCGAGGTGCTGCCGCTGTATGCGCGCCTGACGCCGGCCGAGCAGCAGAAAATCTTCCAGCCGCGCCCGGGGCGCAAGATCGTGCTGGCCACCAACGTCGCCGAGACTTCGCTGACCGTACCGGGCATCCGCTACGTGATCGATTCCGGCACCGCCCGCATCAGCCGCTACAGTTACCGCGCCAAGGTTCAGCGCCTGCCGATCGAGGCGGTGTCACAGGCCAGCGCCAACCAGCGCAAGGGGCGCTGCGGACGGGTCGAGCCGGGTATCTGCATTCGGCTTTACAGCGAGGAAGACTTCCTCGGCCGGCCGGAATTCACCGATCCGGAGATCCTGCGCACCAACCTCGCCGCGGTGATCCTGCAGATGCTGCATCTGCGCCTGGGCGACATCCAGGATTTCCCCTTTATCGAGCCGCCGGATGGCAAGGCCATCAGCGACGGCTTCAACCTGTTGCAGGAACTCTCGGCGGTCAATCGCGAAAACCAGCTGACCCCAATGGGTCGCCAGCTGGCGCGCCTGCCGATTGACCCGCGCTTGGGCCGCATGCTGCTCGAGGCCGCACAGCAGGGCAGCCTCGCCGAGGTGCTGATCGTCGCCAGCGCGCTGTCGGTGCAGGATGTGCGCGAGCGCCCGGCCGACCGTCAGCAGGCAGCCGACCAGGCTCATGCGCAGTGGAAGGACCCGGATTCGGACTTCGCCGCGCTGATCAATCTCTGGCGCGGTTTCGAGGAGAAGCGCCAGGAGCTGGGCTCCAACCCATTGCGCAGCTGGTGCCGGAAGAACTTCCTCAACTATCTGCGTCTTCGCGAGTGGCGCGATGCCCATCGCCAGCTGACGCTGATCGCCCGCGAACTCAAGCTCGGTGCCCCGGCGGACAGTCGCGGCCAAGGTCGTCCCCAGAAGGGCGAACCCCGTGGCAGCGCTCTCGACCGCGGAAAGACCGCAGCAGCGCCATCGGCCGAGGCCCCCGCACCGACCAAGGACAACAAGGTCAACGCCATCGTCCGCCAGCAGGTCGAAGCCAGCGAGGCCGCGCAGAAGGCCAAGAGCTATGCCGCCGTGCACAAGGCCATCCTCGCCGGCCTGCTCAGCCAGATCGGCAACAAGACCGAGGAGGGTGACTTCCTCGGCGCGCGCCAGCGGCGCTTCTGGGTGCATCCCGGAAGCAGCATCGGACGCAAGAAGCCCAACTGGCTGATGGCCGCGGAACTCGTGGAAACCACCAAGCTGTTCGCGCGCATGGTCGCCAAGATCGAACCGGAGTGGATCGAGCCGCTGGCCGGCCACCTGGTCAAGAAGAACCACTTCGAGCCGCACTGGGAGAAGAAGCGCGGCCAGGTGGTGGCCTACGAACAGGTGACGCTCTACGGGCTGATCGTGGTCGGCCGCCGCCCGGTGCACTACGGGCCCATCGACCCTCCGGCGGCGCGCGAGCTGTTCATCCGCGAAGGCCTGGTGCGTGGCGAGATCAACAGCCGTGCCCGCGCGTTGACAGCCAACCGCGAGCTGCTCGAGCGCATGGACGAGCTGGAGGCCAAGGTGCGGCGCCGCGACATCCTCGCCGACGAGGAAACCCTGTTCGGTTACTACGATGCGCGCCTGCCAGCGGACATCTACCAGACCGCCAGCTTCGAGAACTGGTACAAGCGCGAGAGCCAGAAGAACCCACACCTCCTGATCATGCGCGAGGAGGACGTGCTCGCCCGGGAGGCCAGCGAGGTCACCGCCGCGCAGTATCCGGACCACCTGCGCATCGGCGAGCTGCAGTTGCCGCTGGAATACCACTTCGAACCCAACCACCCGCGCGACGGCGTAACCCTGCGCGTGCCGGCGCCGCTGTTGCCGCAATTGCGGCGCGAACGGCTCGATTGGCTCGTGCCCGGGCTGATCGAGGCGAAGGCGGTCGCACTGGTGCGCGGCCTGCCCAAGGCGATCCGCAAGAACTTCGTGCCGGTGCCGGACTTCGTCGGCGCGGCGCTGGCCAAGATCACCTTCGGCGAGGGGGCGCTATCCGAGGCGCTGGGTCGTGAACTCACCCGCATGACCGGCGCCCGAGTGCCGGATGAGGCATGGGCCGAGGCCGCCGCCGGGCTGGAGAACCACCTGAAGATGAACATCGAGGTGGTCGATGCGCGCGGCAAGTTTCTCGGTGAAGGACGTGACCTGGCTGAACTCACGGCACGCTTCGCCGAGGCCAGCCAGGCGGCCCTGGCGCCGCCCCAGCAGAAGGCCGAGCAGAAGCCGGTCGAGGCCAAGGGTTTTGCCCAGGTCGCGGAAAAGGCTCAGGCAAAGATGGCCGGCTTGTCGATGACGGTCTATCCGGCGCTGGTGGAAGAGGCTGGGGTGGTCAAGGAAGGGCGCTTCTCGATCCAGGCCGAGGCCGAGTGGCAGCACCGTCGCGCCCTGCAGCGCCTCTTGCTGCAGCAGCTGGCGGAGCCAGCCAAGTACCTGCGCAACAGGCTGCCGGGTCTTACCGAGCTCGGCCTGCTCTACCGTGACATGGGCAAGGTCGATGCGCTGGTCGAGGACATCCTGCTGGCCAGCCTGGACAGCTGCATTCTCGACGGCGAGGCCGCGCTGCCGCGTGACGGTGCGGCGCTGGCGTCACTGGCCGAGCGCAAGCGTGGCGACTGGACCGCCCACGCCGAGCGCCTGGCGCGGCTGACGCTGGAAATCCTCAAGCACTGGCACGGCCTGCAGAAGCGCTTCAAGGGCAAGATCGATCTGGCCCAGGCGGTGGCGCTCAACGACATCAAGGCGCAGCTCGCCCATCTGGTCTATCCGGGCTTCGTCCGTGAGACGCCGGCCGAGTGGCTGAAGGAGTACCCCCGTTACCTCAAGGCCGTCGAGCAGCGCTTCGACAAGATTGGCGCGCAGTTGCAGCGCGACCGGGTCTGGTCCGGCGAACTGGGCGGCTACTGGGAGCAATACCAGGCGCGGCTGAACAAGCACCAGCAGGAAGGCAAGCGCGATCCGCAGCTGGCGCTCTATCGCTGGATGCTCGAGGAATATCGCGTCTCGCTCTGGGCACAGCAGCTGGGCACGAAGGTGCCGGTATCCGACAAGCGCCTGAACAAGCAATGGAGCCAGGTCGAGCCCTGAGTTCGGGGTGGCCTTTCATCTGGATCGAGCCATGTACAGCCACAACAGCCTGCCGGGCGTGGCCAGTTCGCTCGGCGCCTCGGCGCTGTTCGCCACGCTGTACTACTACACCACGCTGCTCGAGCCGCTGGACGGCCAGCAGGTCTACGGCTGGCGGATCCTGCTGACCGCACCCTGTCTGGCACTGCTGCTGATCGCCATCGGTCGCTGGGGCGAGGTACGGCAGATTCTTGCGCGCTTGCCCGCCGAGCCGCGGCTGTGGCTGGCGCTGCCATTGTCTTCCGCGCTGGTCGGGCTGCAGCTGTGGCTGTTCATGTGGGCGCCCATCAACGGTCACGGGCTGGATGTCTCGCTGGGCTACTTCCTGCTACCGCTGACCCTGGTGCTCACCGGGCGGCTGCTGTTCGGCGAGGCCATCAGCCGGCTGCAGGGCCTGGCCTGCCTGCTCGCCGCGATCGGAGTCGGCAACGAAATGCTGGGCGCCGCGTCGCTGTCCTGGCCGGTACTGGCGGTCGCTCTCGGCTATCCGTGCTACTTCGCGCTGCGCCGCAGGATGGGCACCGCCAATCTTGGCGGTCTCTGGCTGGACCTGGTGATCAGCCTGCCCGTCGCCGCATTGTTCGCCGTCTCCGACCGCGACACCTTGCAGCTGCTGACGGCCAGCCCGCGGCTGCTGGTGCTGATCGCCGGCCTCGGTGCGCTCAGCGCCTTGGCCCTGGCGCTGATGATTGTCGCCGGCAAACACCTGAACCTGACCCTGTTCGGCCTGCTCAGCTATGTCGAGCCAGTATTGCTGGTGGTGGTGGCCCTGCTGCTCGGAGAAAGCATCGCTGCGTCGCAATGGCTGACCTACGGCGCAATCTGGTCGGCCATCGCCGTGCTGGTGCTGGAAGGCGCGCGGGCATTGCGGCGTGCCCGCAGGTAGCGCCGGTGCGCTACGCCAAGCCGGGAGCAGTGGCTGCGAGCTGACCGGGCGCAGGGCGGAAAAGCTGCGTAGCGGTTTGCACCGGGCCTGGCTTGCGGGCGGTCGTTAGACGAGCTGCTGCACCGCCAGCCCGGCGACCACTGCCAGCGCCAGCGCGCCTACCAGCCAGATCAGGCGGTTCGATCTGCGAGGGCTTTCGGCGGCTGTGGTCGTGGTCGCCGCCGCGACATGCAGCGGGTTCGGCGTAGCCGGACGCGGGCGCGCGGGCTTGGGCTGAGGCGCGGGCAGATCGGCGGCGCGAACGAACACCGTGGCGTCCTCGTCGACGACTTCCGGCGCACTGACTTTGGGCCCGATCACCAGCAGGGTGGTGTTGCCCAGCTGAATCTGATCGCCCGGCTGCAGCACCGCGGTGCTGACCTTCTGCCGGTTGACCAGCACGCCGTTGGCCGAGGCGAGGTCCTTCACCTCCAGCACGTCGCCCTTGAGAAAGAATTCGGCATGGCGGCGCGACAGCTCGGCATCGCTGAAGCAGAGCTCGCACTTCACCGAGCGGCCGAAGGTCATGGAACCGGTGATGTGATACTTGTGCCCCTGGTTCTCGCCCTTCACCACCTGCAACAGCCAGCGCGGTGCCGCGGCCACCTTGGCGCCGACCTTGGCCGGATCGACGATCTGCAGCTCGAGCGTGCCCAGCCGGAGGCGGTCGCCGGAGCGGATCTGGTAGCGCTCGCCGACCTTCTCGTCGTTGACATAGGTGCCGCCGGCAGTTCCCAGGTCGGTGAGGTAGTAGAAGCGGTTTTCCAGCAGCAGTTCGGCATGGAACGGTTCTATCCCGGCATCGCTCACGACCAGTTTGTTGCTGCGGTCGGAGCCGAGGGTGAAACGTTCATCGGCCAGCCAGACGGGGCTCTGGCGATTGTCAACGAAATGAATCCTGAGCATGTCTGAACAACCCTGAGCAGAGTGGCGATCGGGCCCGGACCGGGCAATCGCCTGTGTTTATTGGTTGAAGATCCGGTTCCACAGGCGCTTGACCGGGTTGGCCGGCGCCTGGGACGTCTGGGTGGTGGCTGGCGTGGTGCGTGGCGCGCTGGCTGCGGTGCGCGCTACCGGACGCGGTGCGCGGGCCTTGGCGACCCGTCGCGCATGGGCGTCGTGCAGCGCGAGCAGCGGCGCGTATTGCGGCGCGGCCTCCAGACCCTGCTGGATGTATTCCAGTGCCAGGGCGTACTCGCGCCGGTCATAGGCCGCTTCGGCAAGCTCGACATAGCGTTCGCTGACGCGCGTCAGCCCGTCCAGCGCGGCCTGGTTGTCCGGCAGCCAGCCCAGCACGCGCTGGTAGTAATGCACGGCGCTGTCTTCGGCCGGCTCCAGCAGCTGATCGCTGGCCAGCCGCTGCGCCGCCAGCTCCAGGGCTTCGGCGATGCGTGCATCGAGCACGCGGCGCAGGCCATCGAGTGCTTCGGTGTTGTCGGCATCCAGGCGCAGGGCCTGACGGAAATAGAAGTCGGCGTTATCGAGCGCCGGCGTGGTCAGCTGACCGGCGGCCAGCCGCGTCTCGGCGCGGCCGAGCAGGTCGCTGATACGGTTGTACTGCCACCACTGGTAACCGCCGAACCCCAGAACGGCCACCGTGGCCACCATGGCGGCGCCGATCGCCGCCCAGCGGCCGAGGCCGCGCCCGCGACGCCGGCGACGGCGGCTGGGCTTGGCTTCGAGGGTGATCGCCGGCGCGATGCGCGTCTGGTCCATGTCCGGCTCGGTGAGGGTGTCGATAGCGGCCAGCAGTTCGCGACAGCTGGCGAAGCGCTCGTCCGGTTGCTTGGCCAGCATGCGGTCGAGCAGAGGCTGGTAGGGCGCCAGCGCCGGTGGCAACTGCGGCAGTGGCATCTGCACGTGGTTGAGCACGGTTTGCGGATAGCTGCTGGCGCGAAACGGGTTGGTCCCGGTGAGCATCTCGGCAAGGATAACGCCGAGGCTGTAAATGTCGCTGCGGGCGTCCAGTGGCTGGCACTGGGCCTGTTCCGGGCTGCTGTAGGCCGGGCTGCCGACGGCGATACCGAAATGCGTGAGCTCGTTGTCCAGTTCCACCGCCTTGGCCACACCGAAGTCGGTGAGCACCACGCTGCCATCGTCGCGAAAGAGGATGTTGGCCGGCTTCACGTCGCGGTGGACCAGCCCGCCGTCATGCACCACCGCGAGGCCGCCGGCCAGCTGGCGAATGATGTCCAGAGCCCGCGACGGCGAGAAAACGATGCCGCGATGCTGCGCCAGGTCGCCGCCGCCGAGGTATTCCATGGCCAGGTAATGGCGGCCATCGGCGATCTGGCCGATGTCGTGGATGGTGATGATGGCCGGATGGCGCAGCGAGGCGACGATGTGGCCTTCCTGGATGAAGCGTTCGGTAAAGGCCGCATCCTCGGTGCGCAGCAGCACCTTGACTGCCACCTCGCGATCCAGGGACAGCTGGGTGGCGAGGTAGACCTCCGCCATGCCGCCCTTGCCGAGTCGTTTGTGCAGGCGATAGCCGGGAATTTCTAGCATCCGATGCGTCATGGATAAGCTCGTGCCTGGTTACGACTTGAGGGGTTTCAACAGCATGTTGATGAAGCGGCGGCCGCGCGATTCGGTCGCCTGGGGTTGCGCGGTACGGCCGATCACGATGCAGGAAATGTTATCGCGACCGCCATGCGCATTGGCCTGCTCGATCAACTGTTCCACCAGGTTTTCGAGCGTGTCGGCAAAGGTGCAGCTGGCCTGGATCTGCGCATCGGTCAGCTCGTTGGTCAAACCGTCGCTGCACAGCAGCAGCAGCTCGTCAGGCTTCAGGCTGCCAGCGGCGATGCCCACCTCCAACGGTGTCTCGCGGCCCAGGCAGCGCAGGATGATATTGCGCCAGGCGTGGCCCTGGGCAGCGGCGGGTTCGAGCTCGCCGGCGTCGATCATCATCTGCACCCAGCTGTGGTCGCGGGTGAGCTGTGCGATGCCGTCGGCGCTGACCAGATAGGCGCGGCTGTCACCGACCCAGGCCAGCTCGAAATCGCTGCCGTTGAAATGCGCCGCCACCAACGTGGTGCCCATGCCGTCATCGGTGGCGGCTTCCAGCACCGCCTGATTGGCCAGACGGACCGCCGATTCCAGCGGTTCGCCATCCTCCACGGCCTGACGCAAGGCCACCAGCGCCAGGCTGCTGGCCACCTCGCCGCACTGGTGCCCACCCATACCGTCGGCGATCGCCCAGAGTCCCAGCGTCGGCGCGCAGAGCAGCGCGTCTTCGTTATGGCTGCGCCTGCGCCCGGGCGAACTGTTTCCGGCGTAGTCCAGCAAGGAGTCGGAGAGGGTAGGTTGCATGCGTGGGCCCGCTGCGGCATGACATCGAGCAAGCATGATGCGTTGGGCCCGGGAGGCTGTCATCGGCTGGCAGCGGGGCAAGCGCA
Source organism: Stutzerimonas stutzeri (assembly GCF_000219605.1). NCBI lineage: Bacteria > Pseudomonadati > Pseudomonadota > Gammaproteobacteria > Pseudomonadales > Pseudomonadaceae > Stutzerimonas > Stutzerimonas stutzeri. The sequence goes on along the minus strand of NC_015740.1, from coordinate 3,197,414 downwards.
AAACTGTTAACTCGCGCAAAGGAGGGCAATGTCCCGCTGGCTGTGTTCCGGCTTTCGCGGCCCGCTGATCGGGCGGCTTTGCCTGATCGACGGAACGCGAAGGAGGCGTTTCGAAAGCGCTATCGGCTGAGCTCGTACGCACACATGTTGACCGTGGCGGCCAGATTCAGCGATTCGATGGCGCCGCAACCGGGGATGGTGAATGGCCGGGCGCCGAGTGCATTCAGCTGGTCGCGGGGCACGCCGCGGGCTTCATTGCCGAACAGGTAGCATTCGAAGGTTGTGAAAGCCGTCGATTGCACAGGCTCACCCTGCATATCTAGGCAGGCGATGCGGGCAAAGCGCGTGCGCAACGAATCCAGTGCCACATCCAGTTCCATCGGCGCATGGAAGATGGCGCCCATGCTCGAGCGCACGACCTTGGGGTTGTACGGGTCGACGCTGCCGGGGCTGAGCAGGCAGCGGAAGTTGCCGAACCAGGCCAGCGTGCGCAGGATGGTGCCGAGGTTGCCCGGGTCCTGGATTTCATGCAGGTAGATGGCGCGTTCGCCTGCGACAGGTGCCGAGACAGGCGCATCCGGCATCGGCACCAGTGCCACGATGCCTTGCGGGGTCTTGGTATCGGCGATCTGCGCCATCTGGCGGTCACTGATCAAGTGGGTCTTGAACGGGCTCTGCCATTGTTCGTAGGCATTGGTCACATACAGCTCGCTGCCCTGCAGCAGCGGGTTGAGCGGGGCCGCTTTCTGCAGCTCCAGCACCAGATGCTCGCCCTCCACCAGAAAACGCCCGAACTCGGCCCGGTACTTTTTCTGGTGCAGCTTTTTGATGTCGTCGAATTTCATCAAGGCGGCGCTCAGTGGCTCTGCACGGCGGTCTGCTCCGCTTCCGCCAGCATCGCCTTGGCCAGGGCCTCGGCGACCTTGATGCCGTCCACGCCTGCCGAGAGGATGCCACCGGCGTAGCCCGCGCCTTCGCCGGCCGGATACAGGCCGCGCAGGTTGAGGCTCTGCAGTGTTTCGCTGTCGCGGGTGATGCGTACCGGCGAGGAGGTGCGGGTCTCGATGCCGGTGAGCACCGCGTCAGCGCGATCGAACCCACGGATCTGCTTGCCGAAGGCCGGCAGCGCTTCGCGGATCGCCTCGATGGCATATTCCGGCAGCGAGGGCGCCAGATCGCCCAGGCGCACGCCCGGCTTGTAGGACGGCTCGACCTCGCCGAACTCGGTCGACGGCACGCCGCGAATGAAGTCGCCCACCAGTTGCCCGGGCGCGCAGTAGTCGCTGCCGCCCAGCTCGTAGGCGCGCGATTCCAGACGCTCCTGCAGCTCCACGCCGGCCAGCGCATCACCGGGGTAATCCTGCTCTGGGTTGATGCCGACGACGATGCCAGCGTTGGCATTGCGCTCGTTGCGCGAGTACTGGCTCATGCCGTTGGTCACCACGCGTCCCGGCTCCGACGTGGCGGCCACCACGGTGCCGCCCGGGCACATGCAGAAGCTGTAGACCGCTCGGCCGTTCTTGGCGTGGTACACCAGTTTGTAGTCCGCGGCGCCCAGCTCCGGATGGCCGGCGTACTTGCCCAGACGGGCCTGGTCGATCATGCCCTGCGGATGCTCGATGCGGAAACCGATGGCAAACGGCTTGGCTTCGATATGCACGCCCTGGCGATGCAGCATACGGAAGGTGTCGCGGGAGCTGTGACCCAGGGCCAGCACCACATGGCGGCTGCGAAGTGTCTCGCCATTGGCCAGCACCACGCCTTCGAGCTGGCCATCGTCGATCACCAGATCGGTGACCCTGGTCTCGAAGCGTACCTCGCCGCCGAGGGCGATGATTTCCTCGCGCATCGCGGCAACCACGCCGGTAAGGCGGAAGGTGCCGATATGCGGCTTGCTGACGTACATGATCTCTTCCGGCGCGCCGGCGCGGACGAATTCGTGCATCACCTTGCGGGCGTAGAACTTCGGATCCTTGATCTGGCTGTAGAGCTTGCCGTCGGAGAACAGGCCGGCACCGCCTTCGCCGAATTGCACGTTGGATTCCGGCGTCAGGGTCTTCTTGCGCCATAGCGCCCAGGTGTCCTTGGTGCGGCGGCGCACATCCTTGCCGCGCTCCAGCACGATGGGCTTGAAGCCCATCTGTGCCAGCAGCAGCGCGGCGAACAGCCCGCAAGGGCCGAAACCCACCACCAGTGGCCGCTCGGTCAGATTGGCCGGTGCCTGGCCGACCGGGTAGTAGCGCGTGTCGGGCGCCGGACGCACGTGGTTGTCGTCGGCGAAGCGCGCCAGGATCGCCGCCTCGTCACGGGCCTCCAGATCGATGATGTAGATGAACAGGATGACGCTGTTCTTCTTGCGCGCATCGTAGCTGCGCTTGAACACGGTGAAATTCAGCAGATCGGCGTCGCTGATGTTCAGGCGTTTGACGATGGCCTGGCGCAACTCATCGGCGGAATGATCGAGGGGCAAGGACAGTTCGGTGATGCGAATCATGGCGGTAATCCTGGCCGGTGACTCCGGCAGAGGAAGCAACGAGAGGGGGCGTGAGGCGCGGATTGTACCGGCGGCAAGCACGCCTGTCAGGCGGCGCCTACGCGGTTCCCCCGGGGCAGGTGCTGCGCCCGGCGCCCGCGGCCCGGCATTATCGGCTTATAATCGCCGCCAATTTGCCCGACAGTTGCGCAGGGTCCTGCCTGTTGGCGCGCGTCTTACCTTGATTCTCCGTGGTTGGCTCTATCATGAAACGATCCAAAAGCAGCCGTCGTTGGCTGGATGAACACGTCAACGATCCCTTCGTCAAACGCGCGCAGAAGGATGGCTTGCGCTCGCGCTCCAGCTACAAGCTGATCGAGTTGAACGAGAAGGACAAACTGATACGCCCCGGCATGCTGGTCATGGATCTCGGTTCCGCGCCTGGCGGCTGGTCGCAGGTGGCCGGCGGAATCGTCGGCGAGAAGGGCAGGGTGCTGGCCACCGACATCCTGCCGATGGGCGGGCTGGATAACGTCGATTTCGTTCAGGGCGACTTCACCGAGGACGCCGTGTTCCAGCAGATTCTCGACATGCTCGACGGCCGGCAGCCCGACCTGATCGTGTCTGACATCGCGCCGAACATCAGCGGCGTCGCCGCTGCCGACCAGGCTGCCTCGATGTACTTGGTGGAACTTACCCTCGACATGGTTCGCCAGGTGCTCAAGCCCGGCGGCAATTACGTGGTCAAGGTGTTCCAGGGCGAAGGCTCCGACGAGTTTCTCAAGGACGTGCGCAGCTCGTTCGAGAAGGTGGTGATCCGCAAGCCGGAGGCGTCGCGCCCGCGTTCGCGGGAGGTCTATCTGGTGGCCAAAGGCTTCAAGGGCTAGCGATTCGGCGTGACGCAAAGGCGGGTCCGAAGGCCGGCTGCCGCTGTTGAGCGTTCTGGCGGTGCGGTCTTGAGGAATGCGGATGCGCTTGTCGATCCCTTCTCATCCATGATTTTTCAGTTCCTCGCGTCTCCGCGCCATAGTCGATGGCGTCGAGTCGCGTAGGTAGGCGGCGTAGCCCTTCTTCCCTGGCCATCGGCGGCAACTTCGAAGCTGCCCGGTTGGCCATTCCATCCAGCCAGATGACCTCCCCACCAGCGCCGCGGCGAGCTCAGCGCGCCATATGCCATGCCGCGCTACTCGTGGGTATCGGGCGCAGAAAAGATTGTATACAATCTTTGACCATTCACATCTTCCTTGTATACAGTTGGCTTTCCATCCACCCGGCTTGCGGTTGAGTATCGGCAAGCCCTCCATGCACCTGGAGAACCATGGCAAGCACAACGTACTACGTCCCCAAGGGCGGACATCCCGAGCAGACTCAACTGCTGACCGATCGTGCAATGTTCACCGAAGCCTATGCAGTCATTCCCAAGGGCGTGCTGCGCGACATCGTCACCAGCCACTTGCCCTTCTGGGACAACATGCGCATGTGGGTGCTGTCCCGTCCGCTTTCCGGCTTCGCCGAAACCTTTTCCCAGTACATCGTGGAGCTTGGCGCCGGCGGCGGCAGTGACCGGCCGGAGCATGACCCGAACGCCGAGGGCGTGCTGTTCGTCGTGGACGGAGAGTTCTCTCTGACGATCGAGGGAACCCTCTACGACATGCGTCCCGGCAGCTATGCGTTCATACCGCCTGCTGCGAAATGGAGCGTGCGCAATACCGGAGCGGCGCCGGTACGTTTCCACTGGATCCGCAAGGGCTATCAGGCCGTCGAAGGCTTGCCCTACCCGGAGGCCTTCGTGACCAACGAGAACGATATCGAGCCGATCCCCATGCCGGGTACCGATGGCAAATGGGTGACCACGCGCTTCGTCGACATGAGCGACATGCGTCACGACATGCACGTCAACATCGTCACGTTCGAGCCGGGTGCGGTTATCCCCTTCGCTGAAACCCACGTGATGGAACATGGCCTCTACGTCCTGGAAGGCAAGGCGGTGTATCGCTTGAATCAGGATTGGGTCGAGGTCGAGGCGGGCGACTACATGTGGCTGCGCGCGTTCTGTCCGCAGGCCTGCTATTCCGGGGGGCCGGGCAAGTTCCGCTACCTGCTGTACAAGGATGTGAACCGACACATGGACCTGGGTCGTTTCAACCAGCGGGCCTGACCTCCAGTGCCTTCGCAGCGGCGAAGGCACCCTGCCTACCCTCGCGCGCAAACGCTCTGCTGCGCCTTTGCGCGCAGCGAGCTAGCCGATCCGCTGCAGGAACCGTTCGATCCGCTCCAGCACCAGTTCCGGTTGCTCTCGATGCGGAACATGGCCCACCCCCGAAAGCAGCGCCTGTTCGACCTGACCGCTGGCGTGGTCGGCGATCAGCTGCGGGTGGCGTTCTGAGCCGAACTCATCGTCATCGCCATGGATGGCAAGGCTCGGACAGCCGACTGCAGGCAGCGCGTGGGCCAGCGTCCATGTGGCGAAATCCGGCGCCAGCCAGGTATCGATCCATGCGCTCAGGACCCAGTCACTGCGCTCGCCGTGATAGCGGCGCAGACGTTCGCGTTGCGCGGGGTCGGCGAACCAGGCCCTGGCCTGGCGGATGCCTGAGAGCGTGCGCTGTTCGACGAAGGTAACCGCCGACATCGTGATCATCGCCTGGCAGGCTTCGGGATACCGCGCGGCGCAATGCACGGCCATGCTGCCACCGACGCTGTGTCCGAGCACCACGAAGCGCTCGATACCCAGATGTTCCAGCACGCAGGCGAAGCCATGCGCGGCTTCATCTTCGACGAAAGTTGGCGCGGGTGGGGCAGTCAAGCGGTCGGAGCGGCCGAAGCCCAGCCGGTCATAGGCGACCACTGTTCGACCGGTTGCCTGGGCGAGGGCGGATGGGAAGTCTTTCCATTGTTCGATACAGCCGAGCGACTCGTGCAACAGCAGGATCGGGGCGTGGTTCGGGCGCAGCGCGTCGCGCTCCGGGAACCAGCTGCGGACGAACATCCGGCCGTGGCTGCCGTCGATCCAAAGATCGGTCGGGCCGTCGCCGAGCAGGGTGCTGATGGTCATGGCGCTTTCCTGGAGCGGGGCGGAAGGCATAGCTGTACTGTTCTTTTACGTAAACGTCAACATGCGCGGATGAATGTATCGGCCATGGCGCATCGGCTCGAATGCACCGGGTGTGGCACAGACCGGAAAGCGGCGACGAAAAGGGCGTCGCGGTCAGTTCAGATGGCGCTGGAACCAGGCAATGGTGCGTTGCCACGCCAGCTCGGCTGCCGGCTCGTCGTAACGCGGCGTGCTGTCGTTGTGAAAGCCGTGGTGGGTGCCGGGGTAGATATAGGCCTCGTAGGGCTTGCCGGCGGCCTTGAGTGCGGCTTCGTAGGCGGGCCAGGTTTCGTTGACGCGCTCGTCCTGTTCGGCGAAGTGGAACAGCAGCGGCGCGCGGATCTTCTCCACATCCGCCGGGTCCGCCTGGCGGCCATAGAACGGCACGGCGGCGCCGAGTTCGGGGTAGGCCACCGATGCGGCGTTCGCCACCCCGCCGCCGTAGCAGAAGCCGGTGATGCCGACCTTGTCGCTGGTGGTCTCGTGGGCCATCAGCCATTCGATGGCGGCGAAGAAGTCGTTCATCAGCTTCTGCGGATCGGCCTGAGTCTGCAGTTCGCGGCCCTTGTCGTCGTTGCCGGGGTAGCCGCCGACCGAACTCAGGCCGTCGGGCGCCAGGGCGACGAACCCGGCCTTGGCCACGCGCCGGGCCACGTCTTCGATATAGGGATTGAGGCCACGGTTCTCGTGCACGACGACGATGCCCGGCACCTTGCCCTCGGCCTTGGCCGCGCGCACCAGATAGGCACGGACCTCGCCGTGGCCTCTGGGCGAGGGATAGCGGACATACTCGGCGACGATGTCGGGGTCGGTAAAGGCGATCTGTTGCGCCAGCGCATAGTTGGGCGTGAGCGCGTCGAGCACGGCGACCGCCGTCATGCTGCACAGGGTGAAGGCGGCGGCGCGGTCGAGGAATTCGCGGCGGTTGAGTTTGCCGTGCACGTAGAAATCGTAGAGCTCGAGCAGTTCGGGGGCGAAGTCTCTGGCAGTCAGACGTTCCATCGGCGGCTCCTTCGGTGGGGCGAAAGATGGCAGGGCGGTTGCGCTGGGTGGCAGCAGCCAGTGTAGACAGCCATGTCAGCACCGGTGCGGTTGCTGACGATTTACCGGTTCAGGCCCTGGATTCGCCGTCGCGGCGCGGCGGGCGCGAAGTGGACGGCGGTTCGACGACCGTCAGTAGACCATCCTTGCCTAGATGCAGGCGCAGGTAATCCTCGGCGAGCAGCAGCTGGCCGGCGTAGAGCGCAGCGGCTTCGGCGCGCAGGTCCTCGATCGAATGGCCGCGGCCGACGTGCTTCTGATAGCGCGCGCTGAAGTGGGTCAGCACCAGGTTGGGCAAACCGACCGCCTGGGCGAAGCGCGCCACGGTGGCGGCCGTGCTGTGGCCGAAGTCGTTGCGGGCGTCGTTGGCCACGGCCTCGGTGTAGGTCGCCTCGTGCACCAGCAGCTGGGCATCGCGGCAGGTTTCGGCCAGCAGGTCGGGGCGGTCGTTGTCGCCCCCGACGACGATGCGCCGCGGGCTGCGGCTGAAGCTCAGGTAGTCGTGGCTGCGCAGCACGCGCCCCTCGTGCTCGATGTCGAAGCCGCGCGCCAGCTGGCCCCAGAGCGGGCCGCGCGGCACACCGTCATGTTCCAGACGATCGATGTCCAGCCGCGGATCGGGGCGCGCCTCGCTGAAGCTGTAGCCGTAGCAGGGCACGCGATGGGACAGCTCGGTCGCCTCGATGCGCATGTTCGGGCTGCGCCATTCGTCCAATGTCTCGACCGCATGGAAGTCCAGCTCGTAGCTCAGCCAGCTCTGACTCATGCTCAGGGTGGCGCGTACCCAGGTCTCGATGCCCTGCGGGGCGATGATCGTCAGCGGCGCCTTGCGCCCCATCATGCCTGCGCTGGCCAGCAGGCCGGGCAGGCCGTAGCAGTGGTCGCCATGCACATGGGTGATGCAGATCGCGCGCAGGTCGTGCAGCGACAGCGGCGTGCGCAGCAGACGATGCTGGGTGCCCTCGCCGCAGTCGATCAGGTACCAGGCCTTGCCGGTCTCTTCCAGCAGTGCCAGCGCGCTGACGTTGCGCGCGCGGGTCGGGGTGCCGGACGAGGTACCGAGAAAGAGCAGGTCCACGGGCATGTTCTCCAGAGGGGGCTGGCTAGTATGCCGTACGACCGGGGGAGCGGTCCCGGGGTTGCGTCCTCAGGCGCTGCGGGCGAGCTGCTCGTCGATGAAGCGGCCATCGTCGGAGCGATCCAGCAGGGCAGTCAGCAGACCGCTGGCGCGGTTGACCTCACCACGGTCGATGCAGCCGATGGCCTCGTTGAGCCGCTCGCGCCATTGGGCGTCGGTTGCCGGCGCCGGGGCCGGCGCGATGCCGATCAGCTCGTCCAGGTCCGTGGGCAGGCTGACGATCATGTCATCCAGCGACGGCATTGGTTGTACCGGTGCCGCAACGGGGGCCGGTATGTGGTCAGGGCCGTGGCCGAGGTATTCGTCCATGGTCATCTCCGTCACGACTGGCACCTGGCGCTGGAACGGGTTGATGTCAGGGAAGGACGCTTCCGCCCGCTTCACGCCGGCCGGTCGGGCCTCGACCATGATTGCCGCCGTGGCGGCTGCGCTGGCGCGCCGGCGCTGTAGCAGCAGGCCGCCCAGCAGAAACAGCACGGGAAGGGCGAGCAGCCAGGGGCTGGCGAGGCTGTCCGGCTGGTCCGTCATAGCGGGCGCGGCAGGCGCGGGAACCGGGGATGCGGGTGCCTGGCGCTCCACGCTGACTTCACGGGGCCCCGGCGCCGTGACGACGGCAGATTCCGCGGCGAGCGGGCTGGTCTCGCGTTGCGCCAGGCTCCGCTGTGCTTCGGCGAGCAGGCGATTCTGCGCATCCATCTGCGCCTGCAGGCTCAGCACCTGGGCTTCGAGTTGGCTGAGCACATCCACCAGGCCGCGATCAGCTGTCACTGGCGTCTGCCGCGCGGTGTGCTCGGGAGGAGGTATCGCTGCGTCGGCGGCCACCTCGGTCGTCGGCCTGGGCGTGGCAGGTTGCAGTCCGTCCGGCAGCAGCAGATCGGCGCCGACCCGCAGGCGGTTGCGGTCACCGCCGATGAAGGCGTCCGGGTTGAGTGCGTAGAGGTCGGCCATCAACGCTTCGTGCGAGCCGACAGCACGGCCTGCAAGCCGCTGGGTGATGGCCCAGAGGCTGTCGCCGGGCTGGATGCGATACCGCGTGCCCTGTTCGACCGCAGGCAGCACGCGAGCGTGCGGCGGTTCCACGGGTGGTGCGCTGACGATGGCCGGTGCTTGCGGCTGGGCACGCGGCAGCGCCGGCAGGTCGGGCTGGTACAGTGGCGGGTCGAGCAGCAGGGTGTACTCGCGCAGCAGCTGGCCGCCCGGCAGGCTGAGCTCGACGATGAAGTTCAGGTACGGCTCGTTCACCGGTGCGGTGGAGCTCACGCGGATCCGCTGGCCGCTGCCGTCGAGCGCCGGCACGAAGCTCAGCTTGGCGAGGAAGTCGGGCCGCTCGACTCCGGCGCGGGCAAACACATCGCTCGGTGCCAGGCGCACCTTGATGTCATCGGCACCCAGTCCGCGCGCGTCAATCAGCTCGATGTCAGCCGTGAGCGGCTCGGCCAGCGCCGAATGCAGACGGATCTCGCCCAGCCCGATGGCGCTGGCCAGGGGCGTGTAGCAGGCGGCGAGCAGGAGCAGGGGCCAAACGGCAAGACGAAAGGACGACATAAACATTCCGGGTGCCAGCAGGGCTGTGGCCGACGGCGCCGTGCAAGGCAGCCGGGCCGTGCGGGGGCTTATGGCAATTCGGCCGGCCCGCAGCGGGCGCTGCAGTCATCATGGCTCGTATGATGGCATTTTGCTAGCCACTTCACAGTTTTCGGATCGGTGGCGGCTGATTCACGCGCGCGACACATCAGCTCACAGATGCCGAGGGCACCCCCGGCACGACTAAAGGTTGCTGAAAGCTTTGTTTCGTAGCCTCCCGCTCCCCCTGCTGCTTCGGCCGGACAAGAATAAAGAGGAGGTAAGCTGTGTTGACCCTGATTGGTCTGTTGACCATCTGCAGCCTGGTGGTGCTGCTGCTCGTAGGACGGATGGCGCCCATTCTGCCGCTGATTCTGGTACCGCTGGCGGGCGCTTTGCTGGCCGGCTTCGGGCTGGAGGCCATCACCGGGTTCTTCACCGACGGCCTGGGCAAGGTGATCTCCATTGCCACGATGTTCGTCTTCGCCATCACCTTCTTCGGCGTGTTGCAGGACACCGGACTGTTCCGCCCGATCATCGGAACCATGGTGAGGCTGACCCGCGGTAATGTCATCGCCGTAACGGTGGCCACCGCGTTGATCGGCATGCTGGCGCACCTGGACGGCGCGGGCGCGACCACCTTCCTGCTGACCATTCCGGCACTGCTGCCGCTCTATCGCAAGTTGGGCATGAGCCCTTATCTGATGTTGCTGCTGCTGGCGCTCGGTGCAGGCATCTTCAACATGGTTCCCTGGGCCGGCCCGCTGGGGCGGGCCGCGGCGGTGACCGGTATCGAGGTCACCGAACTGTGGCGGCCGCTGATCGCCATTCAGGGCGTCGGCGTGGTTCTGCTGGTGGCGCTCGCCGTCCTGCTTGGTCGGCGGGAGCAGCGGCGTATCGCCTCAGGGGCTGGCGGTGCGGATGCCGGCGTACTGGTCGAAAGCCACCACAGCCTTCACGAACCCACCGAAGAAGAGCGCGCCCTGGAGCGGCCGGGCCGACTCTGGATCAACGGCGGGTTGTTCCTGCTGGTGCTGATTTCGCTGTTCGCCGGCGTGCTGCCGGCCGGCTACATCTTCATGATCGGTCTGTCGCTGGTGCTGCTGATCAACTACCCCGGCGGCAAGGCTCAGATGCAACGCATCGCGGCCCATGCGCCCGCCGCCCTGAGCATGGGCATGATCATTCTGGCAGCGGGCTCCATGCTGGGGATATTCACCGGTACGGGCATGCTGACCTCCATCGCCCAGGACCTGGTGCAGATCCTGCCCGCCTCGGTCGTGCCCAGCCTGCACATCATCCTTGGCGTCTTCGGCCTGCCGATGGAGCTGATGCTGAGCACCGATGCCTATTACTTCGGTCTGCTGCCGGTGACGCTGGAAGTGGTGGCGAACCATGGCGTGGAGCCTGCCAGCGTGGTGTACGCGATGACCATCGGCAACATCATCGGCACCTTCATCAGCCCGTTCTCGCCCGCGCTCTGGCTTGCGCTTGGCCTGGCCGGTCTGGATCTTGGCCGGCACATCCGCTACTCGCTGTGGTGGATGTGGGGCTTCTCGCTGGTGCTGTTCGCCGTGGCCTGGGCTCTGGGGATGTTCTGAGCCCGTTCGCCAGCCGCGCACCGCACTGCAGCCGTCGACTTGCGTCTGAAGGCTGCCGATGCGGCGCGCATGAGACCCGAGCTTACAGGTACTTGAGCCAGGCGATGTCCCGGCGCCGGGCCTTGAGCTCGGCAAACCAGCGCACGGCCGGGTACAGCGCCACGGCCAGCACAACGGTCCACAACCACAGCGGCCAGACCGCCTCGAAGCCGAAGTGGCTGCCACGGTTCAGGCCCCAGATCGCCACCGCGGCGAGGTAGAGCAGCTTCAGCACGTAAAGGTGCAGCAGATAGAAGAACATCGGCGCTGCGCCGAACACCGTCAGCGGGCGCAGCCAGGCGCGATCCTGGCGGCGCTCGAAGTGGCGCAGCAGAAGCAGGCCGGTGCCCAGGGTCAGGCAGAGGAACAGCAGTGACGGCGGATATTTGGTGATGTTCAGCAGGCTCATCAGAGTCCGCAGTCCATCCTCGCCAACCACCCAGGGCTGCTCGCCGTAACCGTTGATCAGGCGTAGCAGAACGAACAGCAGCAGCGCGGCCCTGCCCCAGTTGGCGAGGTTGTGCTGACGGCGTTCGGCATCGGCGTTGCGTCCGAACCAGGGGCCGGCGGCGTAGCCCAAGGCGATCACGCCGATCCAGGGCAACAGCGGGTAGGAGGTGCGCAGCCGCAGGCTGTCCGAGACCTCAAGCCAGCCGCGATCATGCAGGATGGCCCACGGCAGGTGCATGGGTGATCCGACGGGGAAGTGCAGCGGATCGAGCAGGTTGTGCCCGCCGATGATCAGCAGTCCGAGCAGCACCAGCCACGGGCGTGGCAGCCAGAGCAGCGCCGAGAGGGCGAGCATGCTCAGGCCGATGGCCCAGATCACCTGGAGGTAGATGACTTGCGGCGGGAACTGGAAGGTCCAGGCGAAGTTGACCAGGGTGAACTCGAGCGCCACCAGAAACAGCCCGCGCTTGAGCAGAAAGCTCGACACCGCGTGGCGGTCCTGATGCTTTTCGCCATAGAGGAACGCTGATAACCCGGTCAGGAAGATGAATACCGGTGCGCACAGGTGCGCCAGGGTGCGGCTGAAGAACAGTGCCGGCTCGGTGACCGCCACGTCCATCGGATCCGGCACCTGCATGTGCAGCAGAAAGGTTTCGCGGACATGGTCCAACAGCATGAACAGAATCACCAGGCCGCGCAGCGCGTCGATGGATTGAAGGCGCGCCGCAACGGGCGAGGTCAGGTCGGGGGCGGGCATGCACGGCTCATGGCAGAAGTTCGCGGACAACGGGCGCGGAGGCCTTGAGGACGTGATGCCTCTCGGCCTGGGTACGGCGGCGCCCGGCAAGGTGCGATACGTTATAACAAAAGTGCCGTGCATCCAAACGCCTGTCCGTCCCGCGCGCCGCTGTGCTGCTTCGGGGGCGACAGCGGCGCGGGGGCGAGGCTGGCGTCACTCGCAGTTGACCATCCAGGACAGACCGAAGCGGTCGGTCAGCATGCCGAAACGCTCGGCCCAGAAGGTCTTCTCCAGCGGCATGATCACCGTACCGCCTTCGCCCAGGGCAGCGAACAGCTGCTCGGCCTCGGCCACGCGGGTCGGGTGCAGGGAAATCGAGCAGCCCTTGATGCCTTCGTACGGTCCTCCGCCACAGGTGTCTCCGGGCAGCGTGTCGGAGGCCATCAGCGTGCTGTCGCCGAGGTTGAGGCAGGCATGCATGATTCGCTCGCGGTACTCGGCGGGGAACTGCTCGGCATCCGGCGCCTGGGCGAAGGTCATCAGCTCCAGGGTCCCGCCCAGTACCTGCTGGTAGAAGGTGAAGGCCTCGCGGGCATTGCCGTCATAGGTGAGGTAGGTGGAAAGCTTCATCTTCGTGCTCCTTGCTGTCAGTGGTTGAGTTGCGCACGCAGGCGTTCTTCCTGCTCGCGCAGTTCGGGGGTGAACTCGGCGCCGAAGTCCTCCGCTTCGAAGACCTGGCGGATCTCGATCTCCGCCTCGCCGATGGCGGACGGCGGGCAGCGCCTGACCCAATCGATCGCCTCCTGCAGCGAAGCGGTCTGGAACAGCCAGAAGCCGGCGATCAGCTCGCGGGTCTCGGCGAACGGGCCGTCGATGACGCTGCAGCGCTCGCCCTCGAAGCGCACCCGCGCGCCCTTGCTGCTGGGCTGCAGGCCCTCGCCGCCGAGCAGCACGCCAGCGTTGGCCAGTTCTTCGTTGTAGCGGCCCATGGCCGCAAGCACGTCCTCGCCGGGCATCTGGCCGGCTTCGGTTTGCGGCGTGGCCTTGATCATCACCATGAAACGCATCGGTCGACTCCTTCGTTGGATGGAAAGGAGCCTAGACGGGGATGTCGGGATTTCCGCTGGCTCCGATCATTGGTCGAACGGGCGCGGGACAAATCGACAGGGCGGTGGAAACTTTCCGAATCAGCGCAGCGGATAGCTCAGCAGGAGCAGATGCAGGCAGTTGAGGAGGCCATGCAGTGACACCGCCACCCATAGCCGGTCGCCGGCACAGTGAAACGCCAGGCCGTAGCCCAAACCGGCCAGGCCGGCGAGCAGGGCGAAACCGGTCCCGAAGGGCAGATGAGCCGCGCCGAACAGGATCGCTGCGAGGCCGATGCCACTGGCCGCGCCGAAGCGACGGACCAGTTCACGCTGCAGCAGAGCGCGAAAGATCAGCTCCTCGGCGAGACAGGTGACGGCCAGATTGACGGCCAGCCAGGCGAGGAACTGCTCCGGCCACTTCGGCTGCCAGGCGAGGACGCCGCCGGCCACCGCCAGCAGCGGCACGGATGCCAGGCACGCGACCGAGACCAGCCATGTGCATCGCTTCGAGCGCCAGGCTGCGCGCGGCTGGCCCAGCCACCAGGCGAGCAGCAGCGCGGCGACCATGGCCTTGTCCGGGCTGAGCCGCAGTTGCCAGGGTGCCGCACCGCCCAGGTCCTGGGGCGGCCCCAGCGGCAAGGGGTCGAAGCCGGGCAGCAGATGCGCGGCCAGCACAATGGCGCCGATCAAGGTGGCTGCCAGCCACGGTAGCCGTGGCAGGTACGGCTCGGCCAGTAGCCAGCCGGCGAATGCCAGCACGAGCAGCGCCCCGATCGGCTCGATCAGGCCGAGTGCCAGGCCGCTCAGCAGTGTGGCGAGAGGGAGGCCCAAGGGCAGCGCGGCGCGCACGTCACTGCAGCCGGTAGCGCGCCAGTTCACGGGGCGTCAGCAGGCGCATGCGCCAGGGATCGATCTGCTGCATGTCATCGGCCAGTCGCGGGTTCACGCCCATGTCGCGCAGGTAGGCCTGCGGCGTGCGTCGCGGCCGCTGGCCGATGGACAGCGCCGACTCGCCGTTGGCGAGATAGGGCCGATGCAGGCCGACATAGCCACGTATCGTGCGCTGTCGGCCGGCCGCCAGCAGGTAGATGCAGCTGCCCTGGCAGACCGCGCTTGCCGGCACCAGCGCATCGAAGCCGGTTTCGCGCAGCACGTAGCCCATGCGCATGGCCTCCGCGGTGCTGCCGCCGATGTTGTCGAGGATCAGCAGCTTGCGCGCATATTTGCCGGGGTGGGCCATGATGCCCTTGAGCAATGCCTCGTAGTCTCCCGGCGCGATCTGCTCGGTAACCCGAGCCACCAGTACCAGCCCCTGGTCCTCGTGCTCCAGCGGCAGTACCTCGACCTTGGCGTGGGCGGTGCAGGCGAACAGCGCCAGGGCGCAGAGGGTGGCGAGGCGGAGCATCGAGCAGGCGGTCCTGTTGTGGGAGGTGGCGAAGATACCTGCCGCGCCGGCTTTCGCCTACTGCCTTTGCATGTTGCTCAGCCGGCCGGCTGCTCGGGGTTCGCCAGGCCGTCGAGGCGCTTGCTCCAGTCTTCCACCGCGTTGTTCTGCAGCCTGCGTTCGACGAGCGTGCGCCAGTTCGGCACCAGCGGCAGTTCGGCCAGTTCGAGCAGGTCGGCGCGCTCCAGTGGTCGGCGGTAGAGCACGTCCATCACCCGCGTCAGAGGCCAGCGCGGGTAGGCGCGCTGCTCCAGCAGCAGTGCCTGGCCGACCTGCAGCTCGCCGGGCTCGAGCACCTGGTAATACCAACCGCACAGGCCGCTTCGCTGGACGCGCAGCGACATGTCCTTCACGCCGAAGCGGTCGTTGAGCTTCCAGCAGGGCTGGCGGGTCTGCGCCACCTGCAGCAGCACGTTGCCACAGCGCAGCACGTCGCCCAGGCAGAGGTCGGCCTCGCCGAGGCCGGTGGTGCTGATGTTCTCGCCGAAGGCTCCGGGCCGCTCGAGCAGCGGTGAATGGCCGAGCTGAGCACGCCAGTGGTGATAGTGCTCGAACGGGTAGTGATGCAGCGCCTTGTAGACGCCGCCATGCACACGGCGATCGCCCTGTTCGTCGCCGGCGAGCCCTTCGCTGCCGACCGCCACCGGCCCGGCAGTGGGCTGCTTGGCGATGGCGCTGTGGCTGCCGGGGCGGGTGAAGGGCACGGCTGTGCCGACGAGCAGCTGTTCGATCCTGGCCAGTTGCATGCGGGGCTCCTTGCTGAAGGCGGCTGGCGAAGCGCCGATTGTGCCGCAGCGCAGGCCGTCTGGCCCGCGCTTCGTGACGCCATCCCGGCAAGGGGAACCGCCAGCCGCTCGCCGCCTGCTAGGGCGCGTCGGTGGACAGCGCGCGGATCATCGCCGTGGTCAGGTAGAGCCGCGGCGCGATGCTGGCCAGTTCGATGTACTCGTCCTCCGAATGCAGCCCGGCACCGACCACGCCCATGGTTTCCAGCACGGCCGGCTTTTCGCTGCCGGGTACATAGGCATAGCCGGCATCGGTGCCGAATCGCATGGCGATGGGTTCGATGCGCTGGTCGATCTCGCTGTACAGGCGCTGGGCGGTCTCGGCCAGGCGCTTGGACGCGGAATTCTCCGCCAGCGGCGGGCGACCCTTGTCGATGCGCAGTTCGACCTGGGTGTCATCGATCAGCCGGTTCTGAATGATGCGCTGGCCGTCGGCGAGCACCCGCTCGGTCTCGGTGAGGTCCGAGTAACGCATGTCCGCCTCCGCGCTGGCCTTGTTGGGAATGATGTTGCGCTTCTCGCCGCCGTCGATCATGGTCCAGCTGACCGTGGTGCCCTTGTCCGCATCTCCCAGATCCTTGAGCTGCACCAGCTGGTGCGCCAGCTCCAGGATGGCGTTGCGTCCATCTTCCGGTGCGGAGCCTGCGTGGGACGATTTGCCCTTGACCTCCAGCATCACGGCGTTGATGCCGTTGGTGGCGGTGGTTACCGCGTCGCGATCCGGCGGTTCGTAGGAGAAAACGTAATCATGCTTGCGGGCGAGTTCGGCGATCAGTGCCTTCGAGCCCGCCGAGCCCATCTCCTCGTCCGGATTGAACAGCACGGTGATCGTGCCGTAGTCGTCGAACTGCTGGTCGCGCAGCAGCTTGAGCGCATGCAGGATCATCGCCACGCCGCCCTTGGCATCGGCGACACCCGGCCCGTAGGCGCGCTGCCCG
The DNA here is from genome assembly GCF_000219605.1 of Stutzerimonas stutzeri. Lineage (NCBI taxonomy): Bacteria > Pseudomonadati > Pseudomonadota > Gammaproteobacteria > Pseudomonadales > Pseudomonadaceae > Stutzerimonas > Stutzerimonas stutzeri. Next base: position 3,181,021 of record NC_015740.1, on the reverse strand, counting down.
TCCATGCGGAACGGGCGTTCGGCGGCGCTGCCTTCGGCGAACACGGTGTCGTAGTGGATCATCAGCAGGAAGTTCTTGCTGCCCTTGCCCTGCAAGGTGGCGACGATATTGTCCCCTACCGAGGGCGTGGCCGGTCGGGTGCTCACCTCGGCCCCCAGTGCCTGCAGGCGCTCGACCAGCATCTGGCTGACCGTGGCCAGACCCTTTTCCTGGCCGGTGCCGGTATCCACGGCTACCAGCTGCTCGACGGTTTCGAGATAGGCCGGCTGTTCGGCTTTCGCCTGTTTCAACAATTCGGCGGGTTCGATTTCGGCAGCCACGGCGGTCACAGACGACAGGCAGAGTGCGACTGCGGCGGCAAGCGGGGCGATGGCGCGGACGTGCATCGGGAAGACCTCGGATCGCGGGGGGTGGTTAAGCTCAGAGCCTCGCCGTTGGCACAACGTTCAGCGTTTCACCTCGCCTGGAGAGTGCTAAGGTCTGCCTTTTCCACTTGTCGGAGAACTCCCGGTGTCCCTGACCACGACCTACGATCCGCAGAACATCTTCGCCCAGATCATTCGCGGCGACGCCCCCTGCTACAAGCTCTACGAGGACGACGACGTGCTCGCCTTTCTCGATCTCTTCCCGCAGTCCTTCGGCCACACGCTGGTGATCCCCAAGCGCTCGGCGGCCTGCAACATCCTCGACGTGGACAGCGAGGCGCTCGCGAAGGTGATCAAGGTGGTGCAGAAGCTGACCCGGGCCATCGTCGCCGAGCTCGAGCCCGACGGCGTGCAGGTCGCCCAGTTCAATGGCGCGCCGGCCGGGCAGACGGTGTTCCATATCCACATGCACATCGTGCCGCGCTACGCCGGTGAAGGGCTGGGCATCCACGCGGCGGGCAAGGCCGATCCGGCGGAGCTGGAGAAGCTGCAGGCGCGCCTGCTGCAACGCATCGCCACCCAGGCCTGATCACGGCGCCGGCCATGTCGGCGGCCGGCGCGCTTCGCGACCATCGCAGCAGCAAACAGGCACCAAAGTACAATTCGTGCCCGCCGGGGGGCTTCGTACCCTGCGGGCATGATGCCTCCCACGCTCGTCCTCGTTCGCCGTATACAGCATGCCTTCAGCGCCTGCAGCAGGTGGCTGCGGTTCGGCGTTCTGCTGAGCATCGCCGTGCTGCCCTGGTGCGCCCGCGCCGAGGCGTTGCCGGTGCTCACCCTGAGCGTGCTGCAGTTCGGCACGCCGCACTGGGAGCTGGAACACCTCAAACGACGTCAGCTGGACCACGCCAACGGCTTCGAACTGAAGGTGCGCCTGGCAGCCGACGTGCCGGCGTCGCGCCTGGCATTGTCCAGCGGCAGTGTCGATGGTGCGGTGAGCGACCTGCCCTGGGCGCAGACGCGGCATGCGGCGGGCAGCAGCTATCGCTACCTGCCGTTCTCCTCGCAGCTCGGTGAAGTGCTGGTGCCGGCCGGCAGCACGATCCGCACGCTGGCCGATCTGCGCGGCAAGCGCATCGGCGTCGCCGGCGGGCCGGACGGCATCGGCTGGCTGCTGCTGCAACGCGCCGCGGCGGAGCAGGGCATCGATCTCGCCAGGGAGGCCCGCGTGCAGTACGCCGCGCCGCCGCTGCTGGGCCAGGCGCTGCGCCGCGGCCAGCTGGATGCGCTGCTGACGTTCTGGCATTTCTCCGCGCGCCTGCGTGGCGAGGGTGGGGTGCAGACTGCCTTCGGCCTGGCCGACCTGCTGGGCGATCTGCAGCTCGACGCGCAGTTGCCGGTACTCGGCTATCTGTTTCCCGAACCCTGGGCGCAGGCCAACGAAGCGTTGCTGCAACGCTTCGCCAGCGCACTGCGTCAGAGCAAGCACGAGCTCGCCAGCGAACCGGCGTACTGGCAGGCGATCCGTCCGCTCATGCGCGCCGAGGATGAGGCGGTGTTCGCCGCGCTGCGCGACAGCTTCGTCGCGGGCATTCCGCAGCCAATGGATGCCGCACGTGTCGCCGACCTGCAGCGGCTGCTGGTGCTGACCGGCAGCGATCCGGCGCGGCTGATGCCGGCCGCGCTGTTCCAGAGCGCACCATGAGCGGCTCGCGCTGGGCCTGCTGGGTGGCGCTGCCTTTGGCGCTGCTGCTCTGGGCCGGCATCGCACTGGTGGTGCAGACACCGTTGCTGCCCACGCCCGCCGCTGTGCTCGATACCTTCTGGCAAGCGCTGCAGAGCGGCGAGCTGCCCGAGCACCTGCTGGTGACCCTGCGCCGAGTGCTGATCGCGTTCGCCCTGGCCATGGCGCTGGGCACGCTGCTCGGTGTGTGGATGGGCCGCTCGCGGCTGGCCAATGCGCTGCTCGATCCGCTGCTGGTGCTGTTTCTCAACCTGCCGGCGCTGGTCACCATCATCCTGCTCTACGTCTGGTTCGGCCTGGTGGAAGCGGCGGCGGTGCTGGCGGTGGTGGTCAACAAGGTGCCGAACGTGGCGGTGACGGTGCGCGAAGGCGCCCGCAGCCTAGACCCCAAGCTCGAACAGATGGCGCGGGTCTACGGCTTCGGCCGCTGGCAGCGCCTCGCCCACGTCTGGCTGCCGCAGCTGTTCCCCTACCTGATGGCGGCCACCCGCGGTGGGTTGGCGCTGATCTGGAAGATCGTGCTGGTGGTGGAGCTGCTCGGTCGTTCCGACGGCATCGGCTTCCAGCTGCACATGGCCTTCCAGGTGTTTGACGTGGCCAGCATCCTCGCCTACAGCCTGGCGTTCATCGCCGTGGTGCAGCTGATCGAGCTGGCCCTGCTGCAACCGCTCGAACGCCGCGCCTCCGCCTGGCGCGAAGCGGGCGTGCGCCATGCTTGAGCTGCGCCTGAATGGCCCCGCCGCCGGCCACCCGGTGCTCGGTGTGATCGAGGGCCGGGTGTGTGCCGGCGATCGCATCTGCCTGCTCGGGCCTTCCGGTGTCGGCAAGACTACGCTGCTCAACGCCATCGCCGGCCTCGAGCCGCGGTTGAGCCCAGGCGTGCAGCAGCGTGCCGGGTTGCGCATCGGCTATCTGTTCCAGGAACACCGGCTGCTGCCCTGGCGCACGGTGCGGCAGAACCTGGCACTGGTCGGCGCCAGCCCGGCCGACATCGAGCGGCTATTGGCCGAGGTGGGGCTGGGTGGCGCGGCCGACAGCCTGCCGGATCAGCTCTCGCTGGGCATGGCGCGCAGGGCGGCACTGGCGCGCTGTCTGGCGATCAAGCCGGATCTGTTGCTGCTCGACGAACCCTTCGCCTCGCTGGATGCCGAGCGCGCCGCCGAACTGCGCGACCTGATAGCGCGGCTGCTCGTTCGGCACCCCGGGATGGCGATGATCTGCGTGACCCATGACCCGCGCGATGCCGACTACCTGGCCAACCGCCTGTGGTACCTGGTCGGCCGCCCGGCAACGCTGCGCTGCGATGAGCCGCTGGCGGCTGGTAGCCAGAGCGGCGCGCCGCTGCGTCGGGCCTGAACCCTTCAGCCTGCCACCAGCTGCGTCAGCGCATGCAGCACCAGTCCGACCAGGCCACCGACCAGGGTGCCGTTGATGCGGATGTACTGCAGGTCCTTGCCGACGCTCTGTTCCAGCTGCTCGACCAGTTCGCGGCTTTCCCAGTTCTCCACGCGCTGAGCGATATAGGCGCCGATCTGCCCGCGGTAGCGTTCCAACAGGCCGGGGGTGGCCGCCAGCAGTTGCTCGTTGATCCAGTTGCGCATGGACTCGTCCGCCGCCAGGCCGTCGCCGAGACCGCGGCAGAGCGCGACGATACGCCGACCGATGCGCGAATCGTCGCGGGCCAGGTCGCTTTCCAGCCAGGCTGTGAGTTCCTGCCAGAGGTTGCCGAAATAGGCGCTGGTGGCCGGGTGTTCCAGCAGTTGGGCGAGGATGCGCTCGACCTCCAGGGCGTAGTGCGGGTCCTGTTCCAGGCGTTCGATGTATTCGCCGACGTGCTCGTCGAAGCGCTGGCGGATCAGGTGTTCGGGGTCGGCAGCGATCTCGGCGATCAGCGCGGACAGGCCGTCGACGAACTTGTTGGCCGACCAGCCGCTCACCGGCCGGCTCAGGCCGAGATAGCGCAGGGTGCGGATTTCCCGGCTGATGGCGTCGGCGACCAGCGCGCGGGTCTGTTCGTCCTGCATGATCGAGTCGAGGCGCAGCAGCAGTTCGTCGAGCATCGCCTGATGGCGCCCCTGGCTGGTCAGCACGCGCAGTGCCTGGGCCAGCGGCGGGGCGAGGTCGAACTTGCGCAGGCGGCCGATCACCTTGGCTTCGACAAAGGCGCGCACGCGCTCGTCATGCAGCGCGGCGATGCCGAAATGCGCGACCCCGGTGAGCCGGCGGCCGACCGCTTCGGCATTGCGTGGATGGCGCAGCCAGCCAGCCAGGCGCGAGGCGAGGTCCAGCTCCTGCAACTTGGCGAGCACCAGCGGCGTGGCGAGGAAATGGGTGGTGATGAAGCTCGACAGGTTGCGGCCGATGCGCGCCTTGCTGCGCGGGATGATCGCCGTATGGGGAATCGGCAGGCCGAGCGGGTGACGGAACAGGGCGGTGACGGCGAACCAGTCGGCGATGGCGCCGACCATGGCGGCTTCGGCGAAGGAGGCCACATAGCCCCAGGCCGGGTGGACGGTCTCGAAACGGGTCGCGACGATGTACAGCAGGGCGGCCAGCAACAGCAGCAGGCCGGCGACCAGCTTCATCCGCGAAACCGGTGACTGCCAGGCGCTGATCAGCGAACGCATGCGGTTCCTCGTGTCGATGGTGAGCGTGTGTGCAGTAGACAGCAAAGCAGGGATGGCGGTCGGTACGCGCTGCAGCTCTGCAGGGGAGGTTCAGCAGTTGGCTGCGATGCATCGGCGGGCTGAGCCCACCTCTGGGGCATGAAGCCGTGAGGTGGGCGTCGCCTCGTGGATCAGACCTCGTCTTCTTCCTCGCGGATCAGCACGTACTGGCCTTCGGCGTCGTTCAGGCAGTCCCAGACGTAGAACATCGAGATCTTGCCCGGGCTTTCGGTGACCGCGGCATAGTCGCCGGGCACGGCGGTGAAATAGACCCCGGAATCGGGTGCCGCCTGACAGGCGATGCGGGCGACGACGAAGGCTTCCGGCGCGGTGCCGTCGAAGTAGTCGTCGCGATCCTTGGCATCCCATTCGGCCGGCGCCTGGAAGGGGCCGGTGATGACGATGCGTGCGTCTCCTAGGTCCTGCTCTTCCGCTTCCTCGTCATATTCGTCGGGGCGGTAGAGGGTGCATTCCAGAGCGTCCGGGTTTTCGAGAATGGCCGCGCGGGATTGTGGGGTGAGTGTCTGCATGGAATCTCCGACTGCGGTTGGGTGAGCTGGCAGTGTGGTGGAGCGCAGCGGGTAGCGCAATCGGTTGGATGGTCGCGCCTGCCTGCGACGCCGTCCCGCGCGGCGTCACAAGCGCTGCCTGCCAGGGCTAGGCGCGAAAGCGCTCGACCTGGGTGCGCAGTTCGGCTGCCAGCTTGTCCAGCTCGCCGGCGGTGCCGGCCAGGTTGGCGACCACCTCGCGCTGCTCCTGGTTGGTCAGTGCGATGCTCTGCAGGTTGCTGCTGAGCAGTGTGGCGGTACTGCTCTGCTCCTGGGTGGCGGTGCTGATGGCGCTGAACTGCTCGTCGGCACTGCGGCTCTGGTCGTCGATCAGGGCGAGCACCTCGGCCACCTTGGCGTTGCGCTGCAGGCCGTCGTCCATCAACCGCTGGCCCCGCTCCATGGTGCTCATGGCGTTGCCGGTTTCGGCCTGGATCTGGCTGATCATGCCGGTGATGCGGTCGGTGGCTTCGCGGGTGCGCGAGGCCAGGCTGCGCACCTCGTCGGCGACCACGGCGAACCCGCGACCCTGTTCGCCCGCCCGTGCGGCTTCGATGGCCGCGTTCAGGGCGAGCAGGTTGGTCTGTTCGGCGATGGCGGTGATTACCCCGACGATGCTGCCGATCTCCTGCGAGCGCTTGTCCAGGCTCTCCACCACGCGGGCGGTACCGCTCAATGCCGTGGCGATCTGCGCCAGGGCCTCGGATGCCTCGTCCATGGCGGCACGGCCGACACGGGTCTGCTCGGCATTGGCGCGCGCCACGCGCTGGGTGTCGCGCATGTTGTCGGCGATGTTCAGCGAGGTGGCGCTGAATTCCTCCACCGCACCGGCCATGCTGGTGATCTCGCCGGACTGCTGCTCCATGCCTTCATTGGCGCCGCCGGAAAGCCCGGCCAGCAGTTGCGCACGCTGGCTGACCTCGCCCGAGGCGCCGCGGATACGCGACACCATGCCCGACAGCGCGTCACCCATGCGGTTGAAGCTGTCCGCCAGCTGGCCGATCTCGTCGCGGCTGTGCACGTCCAGGCGGACGCTGAGATCGCCCGCACCCAATGCCTGCGCCTGCTGCACCACGGCAGCCAGCGGCTTGAGCTTGTGCCGCAGCAGCCAGATGGTCGCGGCAACCGCGAGGATCATCGCCAGCAGGTTGCCAATGGCCAGCCGGGCGCCGATGCTCCAGGTCACGTGCTGTATCTCGGCCGCCGGCATGCTCGCCAGCACGGTCCAGGGGCCGCCTTCGAAGAGGGTCGCGACGCTGTAGATTTCCTGGTCGGCATCGCTCCAGTAGCCGCCCGTGCCGTTCTGGCTGATCAGCTCGGCTACCGTTGCAGCGGCCTGGTCGGCCTGCCGCAGATTGGCCGGCGCGACCAGCCATTGGCGTTTTTCGTCGAGCAGCGCGAGCGAGCCGGTTTCGCCGATGCGAAAGCGCGCCAGGTTGTCGAACTGGATCCGTTGTGCGTCGGTGTAGTCGAAGCCGACGAACAGCACGGCGATCACCTGGCCGGCAGGGTCCTTCACCGGCGTGTACTGGGTCATGTAGTGCCGGTCGAAGAGGAACGCGCGGCCGATGTACTGCTTTCCACTGAGTAGCAGCGGATACGCCGGGTGCTGGCGGTCCAGCAGGGTGCCGATCGCGCGGCTGCCGTCCTGCTTGGTGACCGAGGTGCTGACCCGCACAAAGTCGTCGCCCGTGCGCGCGAACACGGTGGCGACACCGGCGGTCATTTCGCGGAAGTCGTCGACCACGCTGAAATCGTTGTTCAGTGGCGCGCCTTCATGCATGAGCGCTGGCGTCATGACGCCGCCGACGTCGATACGCTGGTCGGTGGCGAGCTGCAAGCCATCGCTGAAGCGCTTTTCGAACAGCCCGCTCAAGCGCTGGGTGTTCTCGCGCAGGGTGCCGTGGAAGGTCGCCAACTGATCGGACAGCAGCCGTGCTTCGCTGGCCAGATGCTGCTCCCGGGTGTTGAGGTTGGATGCGCTCAGCGAGCGAAGCGCGAAGACGGTGCTGCCGGTGATGACCACGGCAAGAATGAGCGCAAGCGCCAAGCCGAGTTGCGAGGCGATTCGAGCACGAGGCTGCTGCAAGGGATCTCCTGACCGAGCAGAAAGGATGGAGGGCATATGCTCGATACATTCCGGAGTATCGGCGAACTGCCCTGGAGCTTTAGTAGTCAGCGCCACGTGAAGCGTTGCCGAATGGCCTTTTCGCAACCTTCGGACCGCCGGTGCAGCGCGATTCGAACGCCGTGTGGATTGTCGCCTCCAATCGATATCAGTCACCCACCCGCGACAGCCGAGGCGACCATGAAGCCAGATGATCAGCAGGCAGGCGATGAGCCTGATGTAACCATGACCGATGGCGGCGAAAAGAACGCCGGTGAAGCTCCCGACTTCGACGATCAGACCGCCGGTGGTGACGATCAGTCATCGCCGCTGGATGACCCCGACGAGCCAGAAGTGCTGCCAAACGACCCGGATATTCAGGGCCGCGACGGCTCAAGCCAGCCGGGCTAGCCATCCTCCAATCCATCCGCGCCGTCAGCGGATTACTCGCGCCACAGGAATCACCATGAACATCTATCAAGTCAGGCCCACCGAAATGGGCTGGGAGCTGGAAGATCAGCAATCGCAGGAAACCGTGCTGCGCACCCTCACCAAGGACGAGATGTACAGCGCGCTCGACGCCTTCATGGAGGGGCGTACGGCATCGGTCGAAGTCATCGGCCGCGACGGTGAGCTGGAGGAAGAGCGGCCGTACCCAGGCAGTCAGCATCTGTAGCGCAGGCAGGGCAATTTCCTTCAATAAGGCGATCTCCCGCGCCGGGTAGCCTGCGGCCTTCCTAATCCAGGCAGGCACCGCTTCTCATGGAACTCTATCTCTCGATGGCCGCCTTCGCCCTGGCGTCCTCCATCACGCCCGGGCCGGTCAATCTGGTAGCGCTGAACTGCGGTGCGCGGTTCGGCTTGCGTGCCAGCGGCCGACACATCGCCGGCGCCACCCTCGGTTTCACCCTGCTGTTGCTGCTGATCGGACTCGGCCTGTACGAGTTGCTGGAACGCGCCCCGGTATTGCTGCGCGGCATTCAGTGGGGCGGTGTGGCCTTTCTGCTCTACATGGCCTGGCGCCTGGCCGCCGATGACGGACGACTGCAACCTCAGAGTGCCACAAGTGGGCCCTCGCTCTTGCAGGGTGCGCTGATGCAATGGCTCAACCCCAAGGCCTGGCTGGCGTCGGTGGCTGGCATGGGGCTGTTCGCGGCGAACGGTGATGTGCTGCGGATATGGCTGTTCGCCGGCCTCTACTTCCTGATCTGCTACGCCTCCATCGCCTGCTGGGCGGGCGCCGGTGCCTTGCTTGGTCGCTATCTGCAGGAACCGGCACGGGTTCGCTGGTTGAATCGCAGCATGGCATTGCTGCTGGCCGCCAGCGCGCTCTATCTGCTGCTGGGCTAGTGCCGCGCGGCCCTGGCGACACGGTCGCGGTACTGCCCGGGAGTCGCCGCCAGCTGGCGCTTGAAGGTGCGCTGGAAGTGCGCCTGATCGGCGAAACCCGCGGCCAGGGCCACCTCTGCCAGCTCACGCCCCTGGCGCAGCCAGTGCTGGCTGCGCTGGATGCGGCGGTTGAGCAGATAGGCGTGCGGGGTCATGCCGTAGTGCTGCTTGAAGGCGCGGATCAGGTAGGACGGCGACAATCCGGCGGCCTGGCAGATGTCCTCCAGGCGCAGGGCTTGGGTGCAATGCTCGGCGATATATTCGGCGGCGAGCCGCAGCTGTCGCAGCGGCTCGCTGGTCGCCCCGTGCGGAGCCGGGGCCAGCGTCTGTTGCAGCTGGGTGAAGAACTCGACCGCGAGACTCTGCTTGTGCAGCGTCTCGCCCTGCGGATCGGTCAGGCAGGCATGAAGCTGCGTCAGCGCACCGAACAGCCGCGGATCGACGCTTTGAATGGCGGCATAGGGCACGAAGCGGCCATCGCTGCTCGCCCCCAGCTCGTGCTGCAGCGCCCCCAGCCAGTGCGCATCGACATAGAACATCAGGTACGACCAAGGCTGGCCGTCGATGGGGTTGCAGGCATGCACGGTCTGCGGATTGATCAGCACCAGGGTGCCGCGGCTGATCCGTGCGCGGGCGTCACCGTTGAAGTAGGTGCTGGCGCCGGCAGTGATCGCACCGATGGAAAATGTCTCGTGACAGTGCGCGGCATAGCAGACCTTGCGACCATCGGCGACGGCGCGCGCCTCCAGAAAGGGCAGGGCGTCGTCGCGCCAGAAGCGGGGTTGGTCGTCGTCCGGGTTGTTCACGTTGCCTGCCGTCATCGATACGAAACTAGGGTCTGACTCTAGCAATCATCCGCCGCTCTGGCATGCTCGATCGTCCGGCTCGCCGCTTCGTCTTCCGCACAAGGAGTTCCCATGCGCCCGTTGCTTGTCTTCACCGCACTGCTTTCGCTGGCCGGCTGCTCGTCGTGGCAGCCCGATGCCGAAGACATCGAGCCGGTGCCGGCCGAGCGGGTGCTGGCCTATCAGCAGCCGCTGGAAAACGGCGGCGAAGTGGTGGTGACGCGGGATTTCGGCCTGCGCGGCGGCGGCTGCTACATCGCCGTGCTGATCGATCGCCAGCTGGCGGCACGCATCCATGTCGGCGAGGTGGTGCGTTTCCAAGTGCCGGCTGGCGCGCGGATCGTCAGCATCGGCACCGATCCGCTGGATGACACCCTGTGCGGCAAGCTCAGCCTGCGCCGCGAGAAGCTGGCGCAGGTGCAGGCGGGCCAGACGCTGGAGTATCGCGTCATCAGTGACAACCGCATCGGCTTCGACATCATTGCGGTCGAGCCGTAGCCCGCAGGGTTACTTGATCACCTTGCGCGCGGTCTCGAGGTATTCGTTGCCGTAGCGCTTAACCTCGGCGGCGTTCTGTGCCTCGGAGGCGATATGGATTTCCTCGAGGGTGTCGGTCAGGCCATCCATCTCCTCGTTGATCTTCTCCAGCGCGTCCTTGAGCGTGTAGGTCAGCTCGTGGATCTGCGCGAGGCTCTCCGGCGTCAGGCCCTGGGCCATGGCCTGTTCCAGCCGGCTGTTGTACTCGGAGAAGTTCTTCACCGCCTCGGCCAGGTTGCGTGACGGTTGCGCGTCGGCGATGGCGTGGCTGGCGATCAGGCTGGACAGCGCCAGCACGGCAGTCTGGATGAGTGTTTTCACGACAGGTCCCATGGGTCGAAAGATGGGGCGCGAAGGTATCATTTGGCCATCTGCGCGACGTGCAGCAGCGCACAGTCTGCGCTGCGCCATTAGTCGCATGCCGGCGATGCGCCGGGCTCGTCCTGACCATGCCGAAGCGTTCGGAGGGTGATGCTGCCGACTACCCGTCAGGCCTCTGCAACGCCTCTGGCACGCCCGTTGCGAGAGTTTTTTCCCTAAAGCGCAGAGGCGATCGGCCGATAGCGATTTGCTGCTGGCCGTTCGCCGCTATCGGTGCCAGCGCTCGGGGATTCAACAACAACTACCTCGTCCCGTCTCCAGGATTGCAGGGTTCCGCAAGGGAACCGCAGGCCGGCACTGCCTCATGTCGGCATGAACCAGTCGAACCCGTTGCCTTACTTGCCAATTTGCCACGCCTTCGGCGCCGGCATGCCATATGGAAAAGAACGAATGATGCAGCAACTGACTATCCGAGCCCGTCTGTTGATCCTGATCGGGGCAATGCTGAGCGCCTGTCTGGTCATCGGCCTGACCGGGCTGAACGCGCAGCAGCGCAGCGTCGCCGGCCTGAACACCGTTTATCTGGACCGCGTGGTGCCATTGCGCGACCTCAAGCTGATCGCCGACCTCTATGCGGTGAAGATCGTCGACGCCACGCACAAGACGCGCAGCGGGATGCTCAGCTACCAGCAGGCGCGTGATGACGTGCGGACCGCGCGGGCCGAGATCCGGCGGCTCTGGGGCGAGTACATGAACACCAGCCTGATCGACGCCGAGCGGCAGGCGTCCGCCCGCATCGAAGTGCTGATGCAGAAGGCCGACGCACCGCTGGACGACCTTGAACGCATTCTCGACCGCCACAGCGAAAAGCGCCTGGCCGCATTCGTCATCAACGATCTGTACCCGCTGATCGACCCGATTTCCGAGGGCTTCAGCGAGCTGATCGGCTTGCAACTGGGCGAAGCCAAGGGCGAGTACGAGCGCGCTCTGGCGCTCTATCAGCGCAATCGGGTGCTGAACATCGGTTTGCTGCTGGTCATGCTGATCGGCGGCGGGATTCTCGCCATGGGCCTGCTGCGCAGCATCAGCCGGCCGCTGGAAGCGCTGAAGCAGGCGGCAGCCTCGGTCGCCGCCGGTGACCTGAGTCGTACCATCGAGTGCCGCGGGCGTGACGAGATCACCGAGGTGCAGCAGTCGATCCGGCAGATGCAGCAGACCCTGCGCGACACCCTGCAGGACATCCAGGGCTCGGCCACGCAACTGGCATCAGCCGCCGAGGAGCTGCACGCGGTCACCCAGCACACCGCCCAGGGCATCCATCAGCAGAACGAGGAAGTGCAGATGGCTGCCACCGCGGTCACCGAGATATCCGCGGCGGTCGACGAAGTGGCCGGCAACGCCAATCGCACCTCCGATGCCTCGCGCGATGCCGAGACGGTCGCCGATGCGGGCCGCCGGCAGGTCACGGCGACGCGCCAGACCATTCACCAGCTCAGCGATCGGCTGCAGGAAAGCGTCGGCACCGTGACGCGGCTGGCCGAGGAAGCGGCGAGCATTGGCAAGGTCGTCGACGTGATCCGTTCCATCGCCGAGCAGACCAACCTGCTGGCACTCAACGCGGCCATCGAGGCGGCGCGCGCCGGTGAGGCCGGGCGAGGTTTCGCGGTGGTGGCTGACGAGGTGCGCAACCTGGCGCAGCGCACTCAGAGTTCGACCCAGGAAATCGAGCGCATGATCGGCGCGATCCAGAGCGCCACCGAGCAGTCGGTGCACGATATGCAGCAAAGCAGCGAATTCGCCGCGCACAGCCAGGCCATGGCCGACGAGGCGGATCAGGCGCTGGGGCTGATCGCCGAGCGGGTCGGGCAGATCAACGAGATGAACCTGGTCATCGCCAGTGCCGCCGAGGAACAGGCACAGGTGGCCCGAGAGGTGGACCGCAACCTGGTAGCCATTCGCGACATTTCCGAGCAGAGCGCCACCGGCGCGCAGCAGACTTCGGTGGCCAGCGACGAGCTGGCGCGGCTGGCCACGCAGCTCAACCGGCTGGTGGGGCGCTTCCGCCTCTGAAGCAATTCGCTGCGGACGCGGCCGGGACATGCGCTGTCGCAATCCGGTCGCGAACCCGGCAGCACGAATGCATTCCTATGTACGGAGCTGTCTCACCGAACAGAGGAGTCGCCCCGTGAAAACTGCCTTGTCCGCTCTGGCGCTTGCCGCCGGCCTAACCCTGAGCCTGCCAGTACTGGCCGAAAGCCGGACCAGCTATGGCCCGCAGCTGGAAGGCTTCAGCTATCCGCATCCGCTCAAGCACTATCGTTTCGAGTCCCAGGGCAAGCCGATGCAGATGGCCTACATGGACGTTGCGCCGACCGGCAAGGCGAACGGCCGCACGGCGCTCCTGCTGCATGGCAAGAATTTCTGTGGCGCGACCTGGGAGCGCACCATCGAGGTGCTCAGCGAGGCCGGCTACCGCGTAATCGCCCCTGATCAGGTCGGTTTCTGCAGTTCGAGCAAGCCCGAGGGCTACCAGTTCAGCTTCGCCCAGCTGGCGCACAACACCCAGGCCCTGTTGCAGCAGGAGGGCATCGACCAGGTCAGCGTCATCGGTCATTCCATGGGCGGCATGCTGGCCGCGCGGCTGGCGCTGAGCTATCCGCAGCTGGCCGAGCAGCTGGTGCTGGTGAACCCCATCGGACTGGAGGACTGGCAGGCCGAAGGCGTGCCCTATGCACCCATCGATCAGCTTTACCAGGCCGAGCTGAAGACCGATTTCGACAGCATCAAGGCCTACCAGCAGAAGTTCTACTACAACGGCAACTGGAAGCCGGAGTACGACCGCTGGGTCGCCATGTTGGCCGGCATGTACGCCGGCGAGGGCAAGGAGCGGGTGGCCTGGAACCAGGCGCAGACTTCAGAAATGGTCTTCACCCAGCCGGTGATCCACGAGTTTCCCCGCATCAGCACACCGACACTGCTGCTGATCGGCGGCCTGGACCGCACCGCGCCTGGCGCCAACCGGGCGCCGGACGAGGTCGCCAAACGCCTGGGCAACTACCCCGAACTGGGCCGACAGGCTGCCGCCATGATTCCCCAGGCCAGGCTGGTGGCCTTCCCGGACCTGGGGCATTCACCCCAAGTCGAGGCGCCGGAAGAATTTCACCGTGCCTTGCTCGAAGGATTGCAGCGTTGAGGGGCTTGTCGGTGAGGTAGGGGGGATGCCGGGCGGCCAACCTGCAACCTAACCGCGGCTGGCATCTTCCGCGGACGTCTGCTCACGCGCTTCCAGCAACGCCTGAAGTGCCCTGGCGTAGGCGCTGGGTGCTACGCGCAGGCTGTTGTTGTGCGTGGCGCCCTCTACCAGCAGCAGCTCCTTGGGCGGGCGTGCGGCTTGGTAGAGCTGTTCGCTGAAGCGTGCCGGCACGTAGCGGTCATCGGTGCCGTGTACCACCAGCAGCGGCATGCCGATGCGGTCGATCTTGTCGATCGAGTCGAATTTCTGCGACAGCAGCCAGCGCACCGGCAGCGTGGTGTCGGAAACCACCGTCGCCACGTCGGCCAGCGAGGTGAAGGTCGATTCGATGATCAGCGCCCGCGCTTGCGGCGGGCTGTCGCCGCGCTCGGCCTGTTCGCCAAGCTCGGCAGCGAGGTCCACGGCCACCGCGCCGCCAAGGGAGTGGCCGTAGATGAAGCGTTTGTCCGGGTCCGGTTGCAGCGCCTTCAGACGTTCCCAGCCGACCCGTGCGTCGGCGTAGACACTGCGTTCGGATGGCAGCTCGCCCAGGCTCTGGCCGAAGCCGCGGTAGTCGATGGCCAGCACCGAGAACCCCAGGTTGCGCAGCTGCTCGAGACGGAACAGATGGCCGGTGAGGTTCCAGCGCACACCGTGCAGGTAGAGCAGCGCGGGAGCATCGGCATCGGCCGCCGGCCACCACCAGGCGTGGATGTTCTGCTGGTTGCCGAAGGTCGAGTGCGTCAGCTGCAGTTCTTCGACGCCGCGGGGCAGGCCGCTGAACCAGGACGCGTTGCCCGGCTCGATGCGAAATACCAGTTCGCGTTCCTTCTGCGCGAGCACCGAACAGCCGACCGGCAGGCCAACGGCGATCATGGCAACCAGCAACAGGCAGAGCCGGCGGGCCTTGCTGCGGAACAGGAAGAAACGCTGCAAGGGCGTTCACCTCGACGATCAGAAAGCCATAGATGGGACCCGCTTGCCGGACGATCTGCAAGACGGGTCGTCGCAGCACTGATTACTGCATGTTGCGCGCCAGGCTGGAGGCCGCTCGCCAGGCGAAATTCGGCATCAGGAACAGCAGGCGGCGCTGCGGGCGTCGGCCTCCTGCTCGCTGCGTTGCACCTTCCAGGCCCAGGCGAACACCAGCAGGCCGCCTACGGCCGTCGCGGCGCCGATATAACCGGTGGAGGTCCAGCCGAGTCCGGCGGTGATCGCCAGACCGCCGAGCCAGGGTCCCAAGGCGTTGGCGATGTTGAAGGCGGCATGGTTGGAGGCTGCCGCCAGAGTCTGGGCATCCGCCGCGACGTCCATCAGATGGGTCTGCAGGGCCGGTGACAGCGAGACCATGGTGCCCACGGCGAATACCGCCGGAAAGATGGTCCACACCGAGTGCGCGGCCAGCGGAAACACCAGCAGCACCAGGGCGCTCCACAGCAGGAGCCAGGCGACCGCCTGGAAACGCAGGCGATCGAACAGCCAGCCGCCGAACACGTTGCCGACGATGCCGCCGAGGCCGAAGGCGGCCAGGGCGAAGGGAATCCATCCGGCATTGACGCCGGTGACTTCCAGCAGGGTCGGCGCCATGTAGCTGAACACGCAGAACATGCCGGCGAAGCCGATGGAGCTGATCGCCAGGGCCAGCCAGACCTGCGGCCGATTGAAGGCGCGGATCTCGTGCAGCGGGCTGTTTCGCGGCTCGTCGCGGTTGAGCGGAAGGAACAGCGCCACCAGCAGCACCGTCAGCAGGGCGATGGCACCGACCAGGGCGAACGCGTAGCGCCAGCTCAGCCACTGCCCGAGCCAGGTGGCCAGCGGGTTGCCGATCAGGATCGCCACAGTCAGGCCCATCAGCACCCGCGCCACGGCCTGGGCGCGCTTGTCCGGCGGCACCATGGAGGCGGCCACCAGCATTGCCACACCGAAATAGGCACCGTGGGGCAGGCCGGTGACGAAGCGGGCGATCATCAGGGTCGGGTAGTCGGGCGCCAGGGCACTGGCGAAGTTGCCCAGGGCGAAGAAGCCCATCAGCAACAGCAGCAGGTGCAGGCGGTGCAGCCGCGAGCCGAGGATCGCCAGCAGCGGCGCACCCACCACCACGCCCAGCGCGTAGGTACTGATCACGTTGCCCACCTGGGGTTCGCTGATGCCAAGGCCCTCGGCCACATTGGGCATCAGGCCCATGATGGCGAACTCGCCGGTGCCGATGGCAAAACCGCCCATGGCCAGGGCCAGTTCGATCAGCAGCACGGCTCGGGCGGACAGGGGCGGAGTCGCTGCGGTGGCTGGCGCGGTCATGGATACCTCGTCACGTCGAAAGGGGCGGCATTATTCACGCTTGCGGGCTCAGGTAAAGCCCGACTGCCAAAGAAGGAGATCACAGGGTGGTGGGATTGCATCGGCGCGCCGGAGTTCGACCCGGGGAAGGGCGGCGTGCGGGTCCGAGGCGCGGAATCGGATAATTGGATGGACGGTCGGCTGGCGCCGGTTTTTTAACCCTCGATCTTGACTTTGGTCAGGGTGACCGAGAGGTCGCCTCCGTATTTTGCGCGCCAAGTCTCATCTCGTTCCGATCATACAGTTAGCCCTGCCTCGAGCGGGCGACTCGGCCGGCTTCGAGAGGCATCTCGTATCGACCAGGACAACCCCATGAAACTCGTGTTTTCCCCCGCCGAACTGCTGATGAACCGGCTCAATTATCCGAGCAAGTTCGCCCTGATCGGGCTCTTGGTGTTCCTCGCCTTTGCCAGCCTGATGTGGACCATCGCCAGCCAGCTCAACCGCACCATCGAGCGCGCCGAGAACGAACTGGTGGCTTCCGCTCTGGCGCGACCGTTATCCAAACTGGTGGAACTGACCCAGCAGCACCGCGGCGTGTCTGCGATGCTGCTGGGCGGTAACCTGGGCATGGCCGATCGCCGAAGCGCGCTGCAGGCCAATGTCGATGGCGCGACGGCGGAGCTGAACCGTGTGCTGGCCGACGACAAGCGCAGCATGCGCGAATGGCAGGACATCGGTCGCGGCTGGGACGAGATCAAGCGGGACGTACAGGGCTGGTCGCAGGCACAGAGCTACCAGGCGCACACCGCGCTGATCGGCCAGTTGCTGAACTTCCAGACGCTGCTGTCGGACGCCTACGGCCTGACCTTCGATCCGGAGCCGCAGACCTACTACCTGATGACCACGGCGGTCAGCCGCCTGCCGTTTCTGATCGAGCGGCTCGGCCGCCTGCGCGGCAGCGCCTCGGCGATGCTGGCCAAGGGCGCGATCAGCGACGAGCAGCGTACCGCGCTGATCGTCATCACCGAGGAAATCCGCTCGGCCACGGTGGAGATGGAACGCAGCATGGAGAAGGTCATCGCTCAGCGTCCGGAGCTGCAAGTACAGCTCCAGCGGGCAATGGCGACGCTGCGCGAGCGTGGCGAGGCGGTCGACCGGGTGGTGCAGGGCATGGTGCTGCGCGGCGATTTCACCAGCACCTCATCCGCGCAGTTCTTCGACATGACCACCGAGGCGATCGGCATTGCCTACACGCAGATGTACGACGTGCTGCTGCCGAACCTGGATCAGCTGCTGCAACAGCGCATCGATGACGCCCGGCAAATGCTGCACGGCAACCTCGCCGTGCTGCTGGTGGTGCTGGCGGTGATCGGCTACCTGTCGGTGGGCGCCTACCTGTCGGTAATGACCAGCATCCGCAGCCTGCGCGAGGGCAGCGAACGCCTCGCCGCCGGCGATCTCACCGCCACAATCGAGCTGGCGGCACGCGACGAGCTGCGTTACGTGGCCGGCAGTTTCAACGACATGGCCGGCGCCATGCGCGCGCTGATCGGCAGCATCAAGAGCAACTCCGACCATGTGGCCGATTCCGCGCGCAGCCTGGCGACCGCCTCGGGGCAGATTCATGTGGCATCCCAGTGCCAGAGCGATGCGGCATCGAGCATGGCCGCGGCGGTGGAGCAGATGACGGTCGGCATCGAGAGTATCGCGCGCAATGCCGGCGAGGCCGACGCGCTGGCGCATCGTTCCGGCGAGCTGTCGCGCCAGGGCGGCGAGATCGTTGCCGCAGTGGTCGAGGAGATCAGCCAGATCGCCGTCTCGGTGAGTGATTCGGCGCGTACGGTCGCGGAGCTCGGCGAGCGCTCCGGGCAGATTTCCGCGATCGTCGGGGTGATCGGCGACATCGCCGCGCAGACCAACCTGCTGGCGCTCAATGCGGCGATCGAAGCTGCCCGTGCCGGCGACCAGGGCCGAGGTTTCGCCGTGGTGGCCGATGAGGTGCGCAAGCTGGCCGAACGCACCGCCAACTCCACCAAGGAGATCGCACAGATGGTCGCGGCCATTCAGGAAGGCACCGAAGGGGCGGTGCAGGGCATGGAGCAGGGCGTGGCCAAGGTCAACGAGGGCGTCGCCCGGGCCCAGCGCGCCGGCGAAGCCATGGGCGGCATCCGCGAGGCGGCCAATCAGGTCCTGTTCACCGTGGCGGAGATTTCCAACGCGTTGCGCGAGCAGAGCGCGGCTTCCGCCGAGATTGCCCAGAAGGTGACCACCATCGCCCGCATGGCCGAGGAAAACGGCGAGGCGGTGGGCAGCAACCACCACACCGCCAGCCGCCTGAGCGAACTGGCCGGCACCCTGCTGGACAACGTCAGCCGCTTCAAGGCCGGCTGACCCGCGAGCTGCAACGGCACCGTCCGGTGCCGCCATTGCGGTTCAGAGTGGCCAGATCCAGAGAATCGCCGGCACCGCGCAAAGCACCACCAGAATCGACAATGGCAGTCCCAGCCGCCAGTAGTCGCCGAAACGGTAGCCGCCGGGCGCCATCACCAGGGTGTTGGACTGGTGGCCGATGGGGGTCAGGAAGGCGCAGGAGGCACCGATCGCCACCGCCATCAGGAAGGGGTCGACCGAGGCGTCCATGCCGCGCGCCAGGCTGATCGCCACCGGCGCCGCGAGCACCGCAGCGGCGGCATTGTTGACCACGTTGGAGATCAGCATCACCGCCACCATCAGCTGCGCCAGGGTTGCCGCCGCCGGCAACGACTGCCCCAGCTCCAGCAGGGCATCGGCGATCAGTTGCGAGCCGCCCGTGGTTTCCAGCGCCTGGCCCACCGGCAGCATCGCTGCCACCAGCACGATCACCGGCATGTCGATGCTCTCGTAGATGCGCCCCAGCGGAATCAGCCCGACCAGGATCATCACCAGCGCGCCGGTAACCAGTGCGGTGGCGGCCGGCAGCAGGCCGAAGGCGATGCTGGCCAGGGTGATGGCGAAGATGGCACTGGCGAGCATCACGTTGCGCGGGGTGGTGATGCTCAGTCCGCGCGACGCCAGCGGCAGGCAGCCCAGGCTGTTCAGGCTCGACTGCAGGGCATCCTCGCGGGCCTGCAGCAGGAGGATGTCACCGGCGGCGAAGCGAATCTCGCCCAGGCGCTGACGCAAGCGCTGGCCCTGGCGGGCCACGGCCAGCACGTTGACGCCGTGGCGCTCGCGCAGGTCGAGGCCGCTGGCGCTGGTGCCCACCAGCATGGAACCCGGCGAGACGATGGCCTCGGCCAGGGTCAGTTCGCCGTGCCGGCTCTTGTGGTTCTTCTCGGCCTTCTCTTGCTCGACGGCCTGCTCAGCGGCCTCCTGCTCGTCATGGGCCTTGTTCTCCTGCTCCTCGACATCGGCCGCCAGCTCGACGCCGGTGACATCCAGCAGCGCCTTCAGACTGTCGGAGTCGGCCTCCACCAGCAGGATGTCGCCTTCGCGCAGCACCTCGTAGGTCGACGGCATGCGCTGGCGCTCGTCGCCGCGAATCAGCGCGATGACCTGCACATCGGCTTCATCCTGCACCGCGCCGATCAGCGCGTGCAGCGTGCGCCCGGCGTACTTGCAGTCCTCCGGCACGCGAACTTCGGTGAGGTAGGCGCTGATCTCGAACAGATCACCGTTGCCTTCCTGCTCCTGGCGCCGGGGCACCAGTCGCCAGCCGAGCAGGGCGATGAACAGCACGCCGGCCACCGTCACCGCCGCGCCCACCGGCAAAAAGGCGAACATGCCGAACGGCGCCTCGCCGGCTTCGGCGCGATAGCCGGCGATGATCAGGTTGGGCGGCGTGCCGATCAGCGTCAGGGTGCCGCCGAGCAGCGAGCCGAATGCCAGCGGCATCAACAGGTAGGATGGCGAACGGCCGCTCTGACGCGACATCCAGATCGCCACCGGCATGAACAGCGCCAGCGCGCCGACGTTGTTCATGAAGCCCGAGCTCAGCGCGACGATCCCGGTGAGCGCCGCCACGTGCGCCCAGGGCCGCTCGCCGACCTGCATCAGCCGGCGCGCCACACTGTCCACCACGCCGGCATTGAGCAGGCCGCGGCTGAGCACCAGTACCGCGGCCACGGAAATCACCGCCGGATGCCCCAGGCCGGCGAATACCTCCTCTGCCGGCACCACGCCGGTCAGCGCGCAGGCCAGCAATGCCGCGAGGGCGACCAGGTCGTAGCGCCAGCGATTCCAGACAAACAGCACCAGCGTCGCCGCCAGCACACCAAAGACGATCAGCTGTTCGCCGGTCATGTACTTCTTCTCCGATCCGCCAGGACGCCACGGCGCATCGGCGCCGGCGTCGGCGTCGGGGCAGCAAAAATCATGGGAACAGTCATCGCGAGTGCCCGTGCGAGGCGGGCGGCCGTGCCGTCACAGGGGGGCTGCGGCCGTAATAACAGACTGCCAGCCCGGTACAAGGTGCCGGCAGGTTATGGCAAAAATCCGCGGCGCCGGGCAAGGTGGCTGCACAACAATTCGAAAGGTCCTTGCCATGCCTGAATCCGTTGCCCTGCACTGCACGGACGGCTTCACCCTCGCGGCACAGCTCTGGCGGCCTGCCGGTGCCGAGCGCGGCGCGGTGATCATCAGTTGCGCCACCGGTGTGCTGTCGCGCTATTACGTACGCTACGCGAACTTTCTTACCGAGCACGGTTTTGCCGCACTGACCTACGACTTTCGCGGCATCGGCGGGTCGAGGCCGCAGCGCCTGCGCAGCATGAAGATGCGCTGGCGCGACTGGGGCGAGTACGACTTCGATGCTGCGGTGCGCTTCATGCGTGAGCGCGAGCCGCACGGACTGCTGGTGGCCGTGGGGCACAGCGCCGGCGGCTTCATGCCGGGCTTCGCCGAGACGGCCAGCGAGGTGGACCGTTACCTCAACGTCGCCGGGCAGTACGCCTACTGGCGCGACTACGCCGCCAAGCGGCGCCTGCAGATGTACGCGAAGTGGCACCTGTTGATGCCGGCGATGACCCGCCTGGTCGGCTACTTTCCCGGTCGCCGCCTTGGCTGGCTGGAAGACCTGCCGGCCGGTGTCGCGCTGGAGTGGTCCCAGCGCGGTGCGCGACTGGAAGACAGCTATCCCCGGGAAGAACATCCGCTGCTGTTCAGCCGTTTCGGTGCGGTTCGAGCGCCAATCCTGGCGGTAAGCACCAGCGACGATGAATTCGCGACCCCGGCGGCCATGCGCCGCGGGCTCGGCTATTTCCGCAACAGCCCGCGCCAGCTGGTGCAGCTCAATCCTCGCGCGATGGGCTTCGAGCACATCGGTCATTTCGGCCTGTTCCACGACCGGCATCGCAATGGCTTCTGGCGCGAGTCGCTGGAATGGATCGCCGAGGGCCGCAATCCCTGGCTCGCCGACGAAGTGATCGAGCCCGGCGCGGTTCCGGCGGTTGACGGAGCCATTCCCTTCGGCGCGTCGGCGGGCTATAAGCCTCGCCCATGAACAAGAGCGCCCTTCAACAGCAGATCATCGCCACCCTTGAAGCCGACCGCGAGGTGGCCAAGGCGGTACTGGCCGCGACCCACGAGGCCGCCACCCATGCCGAGAGCAAGGCCGAGAACAAGTACGACACCCGCGGCCTGGAGGCGGCCTATCTTGCCGACGGGCAACGACGACGCCTGCACGAGATCGAGACGGCGCTTGCCGCTTATCGCAACCTGCTGCCAGGCGTCAGCTCCGATGGCAGGGTGCGGGTCGGTGCGCTGCTCTGCCTGGATCACGACGGCGCCGAGCGCTGGTTCTTTCTCGGTCCGGATGCGGCGGGGTTGAAGCTGCAGCATGACGGGCGGGAGATCCTGGTGATCTCGCCGCGATCACCGCTCGGCCAAGGCCTGCTTGGGCGTCAGGTGGGCGATGAGGTGCAATTGCAGGTCAATGGGCAGCCGCAGTGCTACGACGTGCTGGAGGTTCACTAGCGCGGCTGCTTGTATCGGTCTGGCTTGGCGAAGGCACTCCCGATCTAAACCGCTCCAGCGTCACCCCAACTGCACAAGGACTGAATGACGCGCTAGCAGCTGCTCAGTCTGCGGTGGCCGGCTTGCGTCGCCACGCCGTTTTGCGCGGCGAGGCGCTGCGTTTCTTCTTCCACGGTTTGCCGCCTCGGCCGGCGGCCACCGGTGGGCCACTGATGGTCATGCGCAGCCCGGCGCAGCGTTCGACCAGCTTGCTCATCCATGCCGATTGCTTGGCGACGAATTCCTCCAACGGCATTTCGCCGCTCTGCACCATGTCCAGCGCCTGCTCCCAGATCGCCGTGGTACCTGGGTCGGCGATCGGCCGCGGCACGGCGTCGATTAGGCTGAACGCCGCCGGTGTCGCCGCCAGCGCCTTGCCCTGGCGAACCAGATAGCCGCGGTCGAGCAGGCCCTGGATGATCCCGGCG
Source organism: Stutzerimonas stutzeri (assembly GCF_000219605.1). Classification (NCBI taxonomy): domain Bacteria; kingdom Pseudomonadati; phylum Pseudomonadota; class Gammaproteobacteria; order Pseudomonadales; family Pseudomonadaceae; genus Stutzerimonas; species Stutzerimonas stutzeri. The sequence goes on along the minus strand of NC_015740.1, from coordinate 3,158,568 downwards.
CGGGTCGCCTCGGTGCCGATGCCGGTGGTGTCCTTGAGTTTCTGCTTCAGCCGCGGGTCGTCCACCAGCTTGGCGACGTTCTTCATTGCCTTGATCAGGTCGCCTTCGGTGAAGGGCTTCGGCGGTTGTGTCTGCTGGTCCTTGAGTGTGATCTCGCCCACCGCGTAATCCCCGCCCTGTTGCAGGGCTGGCAGGCTTTGCGGCGCATGTTCCTCGCGATTGCCCCGTGCCGGCGCCAGTGCTTCGGGCATGGCGCGTTTCCAGCCCGGTTCGACGACGCGCTTGCCCACCGCGCGCAGCGCCTGGCCGGCGCAGTCGAAGTCGGCCTGGGTGCGGTCGTACTCATGGTTGGGCAGGAACTGCGCCAGGTAGCGCGCGCGGATCAGCTCATACACCGCACGCGGGCGCCCGGCCAGGCGTTCCAGACCACGCGCGGCGGCGGTTGGGATGATGCCGTGGTGGGCGCCGACCTTGGCGTCGTTCCAGGCCCGCGAGCGGCGCGACAGGTCCAGATGCGGCTGCAGCGCCGCGAGCGTCGGGTCGGCTTGAGTCAGCGCAGCGACAATCGCGCGCGCTTCGCCGTGCTGGCTCAGCGGCAGGTAGCCGCAATCGCTGCGCGGGTAGGTGATCAGCTTGTGGGTTTCGTACAGCGCCTGGGCGATGTCGAGGGTTTCCTGGGCGCCGAGGCCGAGCTTCTTCGAGCAGACTTCCTGCAGCGTGCCGAGATCGAACGGCAAGGGTGCCGCCTCGCGCTGCCGCTCGGTCTTGAGCTTCAGCAGGCGAGCGCTGGCGGCGTTGCGCATGGCGTCCGCAGCCTGCTGCGCACGAGCCTGATCGAGGCAGCGGCCCTGGTCATCGCAAAGGTCGTCCGGCGCCTGCCACTGCGCGGTGAACGCGGCGCCATCGGCGAGCAGCTGCACGTCGATGGCCCAGAACGGCACCGGGATGAAATCGGCGATGCTGCGGTCGCGGTCCACCACCAGACGCAGCGTCGGCGTCTGCACGCGGCCCACCGGCAGCACGCCGCGGTAGCCGGACTGGCGGCCGAGCAGGGTGAACAGCCGGCTCATGTTCATGCCGATCAGCCAGTCGGCGCGCGAGCGTCCAAGGGCGGCGTGGTAGAGGTTGAAAGTCTCGGCGCCGGGTTTGAGCGCGGCCAGCGCCTTGCGGATCGAGGCATCGTCCAGTGCCGACAGCCACAGCCGGCGGATCGGCCCGCGATAGCGGCAGTGCTCGACCAGCTCGCGGGCGATCATTTCGCCTTCGCGGTCGGCGTCGGTGGCGATCACCAGCTCGCTGCATTCACCGAGCAGGCGCTTGACCGCCTTGAACTGGCTGGCGGTCTTTGGCTTGACCAGCATCTTCCAGCGCTCCGGCACGATCGGCAGGTCGGCCAGCACCCAGCGCTTGTAGCGCGGGTCATAGGCGTCCGGCGGGGCGGTCTCCAGCAGATGGCCGATGCACCAGGTCACCGTCACCCCGGCACCCTGCAGGCAGCCGTCGCCGCGCCGGTTGGCGCCGAGCACCTTGGCGATGTCGCGGGCCTGGGAAGGCTTTTCGCAGAGATAGAGTTGCATGGAGGCTGTGACGGCAGCGGTCGATGGCGCGAAGCATGTGCACAAACGGCGCTTCAGGCAATCACTATCTGTATGGACATACAGTTGTTGTGCGCCGATACCGGTCGTTCTTGAGCATGATCAAGTCTGGCGGCGGCGAGGAGGCTTAGCCTGTGGCCACTGCAACAACGCCCGAAAGGCACGCGCAATGGCCAAGAAATTTCCCCTCGAACCATCCCACCCCGAACGTGTGTGCTGGGGTTGCGACCGCTATTGCCCGGCAACTTCGATGGCCTGTGGCAACGGCGCGGGCCGCACCCAGCATCCGGCGGAAATGTTCGGTGAGGACTGGTATCTGGACGAATGCTGGGGCATCGACCCGGAGCTGATCGCCAAGACCCGCAAGGAGTCGTCGTCCTGATGTTGCGCGGGGTTCTTCTTCGGGAGGTTCTTGAACAACGTAGGCGATGCAACGCAGGTAGTTTTTCAACAGCCTGCTAGCCGCGGTCGGCGAAACGCTGCACCACCACACTGCCAATGATGTCGCCCTCGACGTTGACCGCCGTGCGCACGGTATCCAGCAGGCGGTCGATCGGCAGCAGGATCGCCACGGCCTCGGCCGGCAGGCCGACCGCCTGCAACACCATCACCATGGTCACCATGCCGGCGCTGGGAATTCCCGGCGCGCCGGTCGAGGCGATCATCGCGGTGAAGAACACCACCGCCTGTTGCGCCAAGCTCAGCTCGATACCCATCAGATTGGCGACGAACAGCGCAGCCGCCGCTTCGTAGAGTGCGGTGCCGTCCATGTTCATGGTTGCGCCCAGCGGCAGCACGAAGCCGGCGATGCCGGGTCGCACCTTGAGGTTGTCCTCCGCGCAGCGCAGGGAGATCGGCAACGTCGCCGCGCTGGAGCTGGTGGCGAACGCCGTGATCAGCGCCTCGCGGGTGCCGCGGAAGAACCACAGCGGCGACTTGCCGGTCGTGAGAAAGAGAATGCCCGGCAGCACCACGATGCCGTGGAACAGCGTGGTGGCGAACACCAGCACGATAAAGCCGCCCACCGCACTGAGCAGCGCCACATCCTGCTCGGCCACCAGCTTGATCAGCAGGGCGAGGATGCCCAGCGGCGCCAGGCGCATGATCCAGCCGATGATACGCATCATCAGCTCGAGAAATTCCTGCAGCACCACGAGGATATTGCGGTAGCGGTCGCCCCCGGCCACCAGGGCGATGCCGATGAACATGGCGAACACCACGACGGCCAGGATGCTGCCGTTGGCCAGCGCGGCGAAGGGATTCTGGAACAGGTTGGCGAAGAAGTGCAGGAAGAACTCGGGCAGCGTCAGCTGGCGCGCCTCGAAGTCGTTCATCGCCTCGGCGAACAGGTCCAGCGACAGCCCCGCGCCCGGCTTGAACAGGTTCGCCGCGACCAGCGCCACCAGCATCGCCGCACTGGTGGTGAGGGTGAAGTAGACCAGCGCGCCGCCCCACACCCGATGCACCTGGTGATGCGCCTGCAGGTTGGCCACACCGACGACGATGGAGGTGAAGATCAGCGGAATCAGCACCATCTTCAGCAGGCCGATGAAGATGCTCCCGGCCAGGGTGCTGGCATAGAGCACGCCCTCGCGTACGGGCGCATCGGCCGGCAGCGTACCGGTCAGCCAGCCGATGGCCACACCCAGGCAGGCCGCGATGAGAATCTGCAGGTTCAGGCTGGGCAAGGCGGGCGGCTCCTCGGGTCGATGGCGGTGACGTCAAGCAAGAGAATAGAAAGGTGCGGCGAAAGTTCGCAGCAGCACGGCAGCATCATACAGGCCGAGCCGCCCGGCAGAAGCCGTCTCCTGGCGCTGGCCGGTAGCAGACAAACGCCGGCCGGCGGGTTTTCATGGTCGGGCTGGGACAAGAGAGGCAAGCGAACATGAGCGATCAGGACATCGAGCGACGCATCGCCCGCGACATCGCCAAATGGCAGCGCGGCGTGCGCGACAAGGGCGAGCCGTTGCAGATCGACGAGGGCTGGCTGCATACCCCGCAGGGGTTGCGGTTGCCGTTCAGCGTGCTGAAGAGTGCCGGCGTGCCGCCGCGCGAGGTGGAACTGCTGGCCCGGCGCGCCGCCTTGCGTGAGCAGCTCGAGGCCTGCAGCGATGCGCAGCAGCGCGAGCGCCTGACGCGCGAGCTGAGCGAGCTGGAGCAGAACATCGCCTTTCGCCTGGAGGCGCTGCAGCGCCTGGGGCGGGCTTGAGCAGTCGGTCGCTGGCGTTCGCGCGGCGCTGGAGTAGCATGGGCGTCCGGTTGTTTTCTATAGGGAGAAGCGTGTGGCTACAGCACGAATCGGATTTCTGCCGGCGGCGTTGATCGCCGCGGCGGTGGCCTTCGCCGGCTGGTCGGTGGGGCAGGGCGTGGAGCGTTTCCGCATGGCCGACCGTACGGTGACGGTCAAGGGACTGGCGGAGATGGACGTGAAGAGCGACTTCGCGGTGTGGACGCTGGGCTTTCGCCGTGGTGGCGATCGGTTCGCCGAGGTGCAACAGGGGCTCAGCGAGGACCGCCAGCGGGTGCTGGACTTCCTCCGCGAGCAGGGCTTCAGCGACGAGGAGCTGGAAGTGCGGCCGTTGCAGGTGCAGGATCTGCTGGCCCGCGAATGGGCGTCGCGCGATGTGGCGCTGCGCTTCAACGGCCAGGGGCAGGTGCTGGTCAAGTCCGAGCGCGTCGATGCCGTGGCCAAGGCAGCCAATGCAGTCGATCCGCTGATCCAGGCCGGCGTGCAGCTGGATACCGAGGTCAATGGCTTCGCCGGGCCGCGCTATCAGCTGCGTGGGTTCAACGAGCTCAAGCCGCAGCTGCTCGAGGCCGCCACCGGCAACGCCCGTGAGCAGGCGACGCGCTTTGCCGAGGATGCCGGCGCCACGCTGGGACGGTTGAAGAACGCCAACCAGGGGGTGATTCGGGTGATCGATGACGATGGCAGTGATATGGACAGTGGCCGGACCATCGGGAAGCGGTTGCGGGTGGTGAGTACGTTTGAGTACACCTTGGATTGATATAGGGCGTTTAAGCGGGCGGCGGAGGGTTTCGCTTGATGGCGGTTGGCGATTTCCGAGTCGCTTGAAGGCTTGGTTTCGCCCTGCTGGGCGAGTCACTTTTTCCAGGCGCTGAAAAAGTAACCAAAAACGCTTTGCCCCTGCATCCGGCCCCGGCTTTGCCGGGGTTCGTTCTCTCCGCCGCCGCTCCGAGGGTCGCCGTAAAGGGCCATCCATGGCCCTTTACGGCTCTCGCCGCATCCCTGCGGCTCGCCCCTCTCCGCGACGGCTCCGCTCACCCTCCTGAAGGGGCGTTTGGAGTTGCCTGAGGGTTCTTTAGTCAATTACAGACACAAACCAGGTTCTCCTCGATCTGTCAGGCAACTCGGACTCGTTCCCCCGTCAGGAGGCCGAGCGTAGGCGTTGCGTAGGGGGACGCGAGGCAGGACGCCGAGCGAGGAGTGAAGGGACAGGGACGTCCCTTCGCGACGGCCCCCGGAGCAACGCCGGAGGGAGGGAAGTTTTGCGAAGCAAAACCCGGATGTCGGGGTGGCCTTCTCTTTGGTTACTTTCTCTTGGCCAGACAAGAGAAAGTGACTCGGCCGGAGGGCCGAAACCAGCCGTGTCGGCTTACTCAGTAATCGCCTGATGCAAGTGCCAGCCCAATAGCGCCAGCAACGATCCCCGTTCGTTCCAACCGGCCCGACAAATCAATGCCCCGGCTGCCATGGCTGCCCCAACGACACCGGCGCGTACAACCGCGTACGGATCGCATCCCGCGACAGCAGCACCAGCACCAGAATGGTCGCCACATACGGCAGCATCGCCAGCAGGTTGCCGGGGATCGCCAGGCCGAGACCCTGGGCCACCAGATGGAGGATGCTGGCCAGGCCGAACAGGTAGGCGCCGAGCAGGACGCGGCTCACCCGCCAGCTGGCGAACACCACCAGGGCCAGGGCGATCCAGCCGCGGCCGGCGGTCATGTTTTCCGCCCACATCGGCGTGTACGCCAGCGACATGTAGCCGCCGGCAAGCCCGGCCATGGCGCCGCCGAACATTACCGCCAGGGTGCGCACGCGCAGCACCGGCAGGCCCATGGCGCTGGCGGCGTTGGGGTTTTCGCCGACGGCCTGGATGATCAGGCCGATGCGGCTTTTCAGCAGCACCCAGGCCACCAGGGCGAACAGTGCGAAGGACAGGTACACCAGCAGGTCCTGGGCGAACAGCATGCGGCCGATCACGGGGATCTCGCTGAGCAGCGGAATGGCGATCGGCTCGAAGCCGGCCAGCGGCTTGCCGACCCAGCTGGCGCCGACGAAGGACGACAGGCCGACGCCGAAGATGGTCAGTGCCAGACCGGTGGCAACCTGATTGGCGTTGAAGCCCAGCGCCACCATGGCGAATAGCAGCGAGAGCAGCACACCGGCCAGGCAGGCGAACAGCACGCCGAGCCAGAGGTTGCCGCTGGCGAAGGCGACGATGAAGCCGATCACCGCGCCGAACAGCATCATGCCCTCCTGGCCGAGGTTGAGTACGCCGGTCTTTTCGCACACCAGCTCACCGAGGGCGACCAGCAGCAGCGGCGTACCGGTGCGGATCATGGCGTAGAAAATATTGGTCAGCAGATCCATATCCATCGGTCAGGCCTCGGACTTCAAGCGGCAGGCAGCGGGTAAAAAGGGCAGTAGCGCAGCGCGGGCGATCATGTGGCCGGCTCCTCTTTGGCGCTGACGAGCGCTGGTTTGCGTGCCCACAGCTTCAGGCGCGGGCGGTAGAGGATCAGCACGTCGCAGGCGAGCAGGAAGAACAGCACCATGCCCTGGAACAGCTGGGTGATGGACTGCGGCAGGTTGGCGGCCATCTGCGCGTTCTCGCCACCGAGGTAGAGCAGCGCCATCAGTAGGCTGGCGAAAACGATACCGATGGGGTTTAGGCGACCGAGGAAGGCCACGGTGATTGCCGCGTAGCCGTAGCCCGGCGACACCTGTGGCACCAGCTGGCCGATCGGCCCGGTGACTTCGGCGACACCGGCCAGCCCGGCCAGGCCGCCGCTGATCAGCAGGGCGATCCACACCAGCTTCTTGTCGCGGAAGCCGACAAAGCCGGCGGCGCGCTTGTCCAGGCCGAGCACCTTGATCTGGAAGCCGAGAAAGCTCTTCTGCAGCAGTACCCAGACCACCACCAGTGCCAGCAGGGCGAAGTAGAAACCGCCATGCACCCGCAGCCCTTCGATCAGCTCGGGCAGCCGGTTGGTGTCGCCGAACATCGCCGACTCGGGGAAATTGAAGCCTTCCGGGTCTTTCAGCGGGCCGTGCACGGCGAACAGCAGCAGGTTCAGCGCGATGTAGTTGAGCATGATGCTGGTGAGGATTTCGTTGGCGTTGAACGCGGTCTTCAGCCAGGCGCAGAGCCCGGCCCAGGCGGCGCCGCCCAGCGTGCCGAGCAGCAGCGTCAGCGCCAGCGCCCAGCGCGAGTCCCAGTCGATGATGTTGACCGCCAGTGCGCTGCCGGCCAGGGCACCGATGAGCAGCTGGCCTTCGGCGCCGATGTTCCAGATGCGTGCGTTGTAGACCACCGCCAGGCCCAGCGCGCAGAGCAGGATCGGCAGCGCCTTGACCAGCAGTTCGGAGACGCCGTAGAGATCGCCGAGCGGGTCGACCAGCAGCACCTTGAGGGTCTCCAGCGGCGGATGGCCGAGCAGGGCGAACAGCAGGGCGCCACTCAGCAGCGTCAGCAGTGCCGCCAGCAATGGCGAAAACCAGAGCATGGCCCGTGAGGCCTCGCCGCGGGGTTGCAGGGATAACAGCATGATGGATTCTCGTCAGGCGGCAGAGGTGGAAACAGGGGTGTCGCTGGTATCGAACTGGCCGGCCATCCAGCGGCCGACTTCGACCGGGCAGGTGCTGGCAGTAGCGCGCTGTGGCGACAGCCGGCCGTCGCTCAGGGCGGCGATGCGGTCGCTGATCTGGAACAGCTCCTCGAGGTCTTCGGAGATCACCAGAATCGCCGCGCCGGCATCGCGCAGTTCGATCAGCTCGCGGTGGATCGCTGCTGCCGCGCCGACATCCACGCCCCAGGTCGGGTGCGCGGCGATCAGCAGCTTCGGCTGCTGCAGGATCTCGCGACCCAGGATGAATTTCTGCAGGTTGCCCCCGGACAGGCTCGCCGCCGGGGCCTGTGCGTCCGGTGTCTTCACGGCGAAACGCTGGATGACCTGCTCGGCGAAGGCGCGCACCTTGCCGCGTCGGATCATGCCCTGCTCGACCATTCCGGTCTGTTGATAGGCGGTGAGCAGGCCGTTGTCGGCCAGGCTCATGCTCGGCACCGCGCCGTGACCGAGACGTTCGGCCGGCACGAAGGCCATGCCGTGGCGACGGCGGGCGTCGGGGCGCAGGTGGGCGACATCGTCACCGAGAAAACGAATGCGCATGGCCTGTGCGGCGGACAATCGCTGTTCGCCACTGAGCAGAGCGAGCAGTTCGTCCTGGCCGTTGCCGGCGACCCCGGCGATGCCGACAATCTCGCCGGCGCGTACTTCCAGGTCCACCTCTTCGAGGGATACGCCGAACGGATCGGCGTTGTGCCAGGACAGCCGCTCCACCCGCAGGAACGGCGCGCGGCCCTCGCTCTTCGGGTATTCGGCTTCCAGCCCCTCGGCATCGCCGACCATCAGCCGCGCCAGTTCCAGGTCCGAGCATTCGGCCGGCACGCACTCGCCGGATACGCGACCGCCGCGCAGCACCGTGGCGCTCTGGCACAGCGCGCGCACTTCATTGAGCTTGTGGCTGATGAACAGGATGCTGCAGCCCTCGGCCGCTAGCCGGCGCAGGGTGACGAATAGCTCGTCGGCCTCCTGCGGGGTGAGCACCGAGGTTGGTTCGTCGAGGATCAGCAGGCGGATGTCCTGCATCAGGCAACGGATGATCTCCACCCGCTGGCGCTCGCCGATGGACAGGCTGTGCACCAGCCGTTGCGGCTCCAGCGGCATGCCGTAGCGCTGCGAGACCTCGCGGATCTTCGGCTCCAGCTGCTTCGGCGTACCGGCCCTGGGGCCCAGCGCCAGGGCGATGTTCTCCGCCACCGAGAGCGTCTCGAACAGCGAGAAGTGTTGGAACACCATGCCGATGCCGCGTTCACGGGCCTGAGCCGGATCGCGCATCGTCACCCGTTCGCCCTGCCAGTGGATTTCGCCGGCGTCGGGCTGGGTCACGCCGTAGATGATCTTCATCAGGGTGCTCTTGCCGGCGCCGTTCTCGCCGAGCAGGGCGTGGATTTCGCCCGGCTGGATCGACAGGTCGATACGGTCGTTGGCCAGGCAGCCTGGGTACTGTTTGGTGATGCCGCAGAGCTGGAGGCGTGCGGTCTGGGATTCGGGCATGGGGGCGTCCGCTGGGTTTTTCATGACCAGGGTGTAGCAAAAAGCTGGCCAGGCAGTCAGGAAATGAGGTGCGGCGTGACTGCGGGCGTTGTGTTGCCCGGCGTTCACAGGACGATGGTAGCCGTTGCATCGCTTTGGTGCCTCACTCCGCGAGGTGGACGAGTCGCTGCACCGCCATGGGGCGTAACGACCGCGCCGTAATTGGCCTGCTAAGCTGAACGCCTCTCTGCCTCCCCAGGGTCTCCTGCAAATGAACCAACTGGACCTTCATTCCGCCGAGGAAACGATTGCCCAGCGTGCCGCCCTGGCGCGGCTGATCGATGGCCTCGTGCGCGACGACGGCATGCATCCCACCGCCATCGACGATCTCTTCCTGATCCGCTGCAGCGCACCGAGCGAACTGGTACACGGGCTGCACAAGCCGGCGCTGTGCATCATCGTGCAGGGCAGCAAGGAGGTGCGCCTGGGCGATGAGCTCTACACCTACGATGCGCTGCATTACCTGGTGGTCTCGGTCACCGTGCCGGTGGCCGGTCGCGTGCTGGAGGCCTCGTCCGGCGAGCCATACCTCTGTATCCGCCTGGATATCGACCCGGCGATGGTCGCCACCCTGGTGGCCGAAAGCGCGCCGTTGAGCCAGCCCGTGGAAGGGGCTGCGCGCGGGGTCTATCTGGACCGCATCGATGCGCCGTTGCTAGACGCCACGCTGCGCCTGGTGCGGCTCTTGGCCAGCCCGCAGGACATCCCGGTGCTGGCACCGCTGGCCATGCGCGAGATCTTCTACCGCCTGCTCTGCGGTCGCCAGGGGCGCCACCTGCACGAGATCGCGGTGCGCGACAGCCAGGGCCATCGCGTCACCCGCGCGATCGAATGGCTGAACCGCAATTACGTCGAGCCGCTGCGCATCGAGGAACTGGCGCAGCGGGTCAACCTCAGCAGCTCGACGCTGCATCACCGTTTCAAGGCGCTCACCTCGATGAGCCCGCTGCAGTACCAGAAGCAGCTGCGCCTGCAGGAGGCGCGGCGGCTGCTGATCGCCGAGGGGCTCGATGTGTCCAGCGCCGGCTACCGGGTCGGCTACGAAAGCCCCTCGCAGTTCAGCCGCGAGTACAGTCGGCTGTTCGGCGCCTCGCCGGTGAAGGATTTGGCCCGGCTGCGCAGCACCGCTTAATTCAGCGCGACGCCGGGTCCGGCACCTCGCGCAATGCCTGGGCGGCATCGATGGCGCGGGGAAAGCCGGCCGTCACGGTGGTCAGGTAGACCACCTCCTTCAGCTCCTCACGGCTGACGCCCAGGCGCAGCGCGTAGCCGGCGTGGATCTTCATGTAGGGCAGATTGCCCTGGGCGGCGAAGGCAGCGACCGCGGCCAGCTGGCGGGTGCGGTCATCCAGCTCGCTGCGCCCCCAGACATCGCCCAAGGCGTACTGGGTGATGCCCTCGGCGAGAAAGGGATAGTCCTTGCGCAACGCTTCGAGCACGGGTTGCCCGGCGCCGCCGGACAGGTGATCCATCACTTGGACGCCACGTTCGTGGCGCTCGTTGCTGGCGGCTTCCAGCGAGGCGAAGGTCAGTGATCCGAATACGGCCAGGCAGGCCGCGGCCAGTGTGGTGCTGGTACGAAGGGTCATGGTGGCGTCCTCAGTAGGGGCTGGCGGTGGGGCGCACCACCAGTTCGCTGACGTCGACATCGGCCGGCTGGTCGATGGCATAGGCGATGGCGCGTGCGATGGCGTCGGCCGGAATGGCGATGCGGCGGAAGTCGTCCATGGCCGAGCGGGCGCTGTCATCGGAAATGCTCTCGGCGAGTTCCGATTCGGTGACGCCCGGGGACACCAGGGTCACGCGGATATCGCCGCCGACCTCCTGGCGCAAGCCCTCGGAGATGGCGCGCACCGCATACTTGGTGGCGCAGTACACCGCCGCGGTCGGGCTCACCGCATAGGCGCCGATGGAGGCGATGTTGACGAACTGACCGGCGCGCTGGCGCTGCATCAGCGGCAGGCCGGCAGCGATGCCGTGCAGCACGCCGCGGATGTTCACGTCGATCATGCGGTTCCACTCGTCGACCTTCAGCGCATCCAGCGGCGAAAGCGGCATGACCCCGGCGTTGTTGATGATCACGTCGACGCGGCCGAAGCGCTGTTCGGCGAAGTCGACGAAGGCCTGGGTGTCCTCGCGGCTGATCACGTCCAGCGCGCGGCAGGCGGCGATGCCACCGCGTTCGCCGATCTCGGCGGCCAGCTTTTCCAGCCGTTCGAGACGCCGCGCGCCCAGCACGACGGTTGCGCCCTGGGCCGCCAGCAGGCGAGCCGTGGCTTCACCGATGCCGCTGCTGGCGCCGGTGATGAGTACGATTTTGCCGGTGATGTTCGACATGGGGTTGTCCTCCGCAGGTGGATTCGGGCGACGTCGGTGACGCCGTGGTTCGAATACTGCGATGGAGGACGGTGCCGGCGTTATGGCGATCCTGCCGGGCGCTTGCCTGATTCTGGCGCTGCCTACCAGATGCCTTCGTGCAGGGCGGCCGCCTCGTCCTCCAGCAGCGGGCCGAGCACCTCGACCTTGCGCTGGCCGGCGTCGAAGACGATGCGGCACGGCAAATCCAGCGTCGGGTTTTCCGGATGGTTGCCGGTGAGGTCCTTCAGGCTGCGCTCGGAAAGGCCGTAGACCACGCGCCCAAGACCGACCCAGTAGGCGGCACCCGCGCACATGGCGCAGGGTTCGGCGGACGTGTACATGGTGCAGCGCGAGAGGAATTCCGGCGTATAGCGGGTCGAGGCTCGGGTCATCAGCACCCGCTCGGCATGGCCGGTCATGTCGTGGTCGGGCATGTAGGCGTTGCCCTGTTCGAGCAGCACCTCACCGTCAGGCCCGACCAGGATGGCGCCGAACGGATGGGTGCCGTTTTCCAGCGCGCGGCGGGCGACGTCGAAGCTTTTGCGCAGCAGGGCGAGATCGTCGAGAGGCATGGCGATATCCAGACTGAGATGAAGAGGTGGTGGGCTTCAGTGCCCCGCCTTGGGCAGGCTCCAGGGAAAGCAGACCTTCTGCAGCAGCCCGATCAGGTGGAACAGCAGCAGGCTGATCACCACCAACATCATCAACGCGGCGAAGGCTTGCGGCACCTGGAACATCGAGGTGGAGAAGTTGATGAAGTAGCCCAGGCCTTTTTCCGCCGCGACGAACTCGGCGACCACCGCGCCGATCACCGCCAGGGTGATGGAGATGCGCAGCGCCGAGAACAGGTGTGGAATCGCATAGGGCAGGCGGATGTTGCGGTACTCGCGGGCCTTCGACGCGCCCAGCGAGCGCGACAGTTCCACCAGCTCCTCCGGCGTCGCCAGGAGGCCGGTGACGCAGGACACCACGATGGGGAAGAAGGCGATCAGGAAGGTGATGAACACCCGCGGCAGGTCGCCGGCGCCCATCACCACCACGATGATCGGCGCTACCGCGACGATGGGCGTGGACTGCACGATCACCAACAGCGGATAGAGCGTGCGCGACATCAGTCGCGAGGACGCCAGGGCGATGGCCAGCGGGATGCCGATCAGGATCGACAGGCCGTAGCCCATCAGCGTCACCCGCAGGGTGGCGAAGATGTGCTCGGCCCAGGCACCGAGGCCGACCTTCTGCGTCGCCGCGAGAATGGCGCTGGGCGAGGGCAGCACGAAGCTTGGCAGCTTGAGCAGGCGGCAGGCCGCCTCCCAGACCAGCAGCAGGACGATGAAGGCGAGCCAGGGCGCGAGGCGATCGGCCTGCGTCTTCAGGCGATGTGTCCTGGGCTTAATGGTCGGCATGGCGCGAGAAGACCTTGCGGCGGATATGGTTGGCGAGCTCATTGAAACGGGGCTCCGTGAGGGTCTGCATGGACCGCGGACGCGGCAGGTCGACATCGATGATTTCCTGAACGCGGCCGGGGCGTGCCGACATCACCAGGATGCGGTCGGCCAGCAGCAGCGCTTCGGGAATCGAGTGGGTGATGAACAGCACCGTCTTCGGACGCTGGGTCCAGATATTCAGCAGCTCCAGGCTCAACTCGTCGCGGGTCAGGGCGTCGAGTGCCGAGAACGGCTCGTCCATCAGCAGGATTTCCGGGTCGTGCAGCAATGCCCGGGCAATCGCCGCGCGCTGCTGCATGCCGCCGGAGAGTTCGTCTGGGCGCTTGTTGCCGAATTCCTTGAGCCCCACCAGTTCCAGCAGCTCCTCGCCGCGGGTGATCTCCTGGGCGGTGACACGGCCGTACTTGTGGCGCATGGGAAAGGTCAGGTTGTCGCGGATGTTCAGCCACGGCAGCAGCGTCGGCTTCTGGAAGACGATGCCGATCTCGTCGCGCGGGCCGTCCACCGGGCTGCCGTAGATGCTGACCTGGCCGTGGGTCGGTCGCACCAGCCCGGCGAGGATGCGCAGCAGCGTGGACTTGCCGCAGCCCGAGGGGCCGAGCACGGCGATGAACTCGTGGCGGCCGATGTCGAAACTGGCGTTGTCCAGCGCCACCACCTCGCTGCCATCGGAGGAGGTGAAGACCTGGCTGACCCGATCGAAGCTGATGTTGGGGCGCGGTGTGGCGGGCAGGACGGCAGCGTTCATGGCTTCACTCGCTCAGGCTGGTGTCGATGGCGCTGGCCGGGTCGAGGGCATCAATCTGCATGCCCTGCGCCTTGGCGACCCATTCCCAGGTGGTGGCCAGCCGCTTGGCGTCGAAGCCCGGGCCCTCGGCATCGCTGATCTCGTTCTGCATCAGCGGCACCGAGGCGACGAATTGCTCTTCGGCCTGCTGCTGGTCGACTTCGGCAACCTTCTTTTTCAGCGCCGCCGCCGCTGCAGCCGGGTCGGCGATGGCGTTCTTCTGTGCCTGCCGGTAGGCCTTGACGAACTTCTTGGCGACCTCGGGATGGCTCTGCACGAAGCGCTGCGACGCTACCAGCGACAGGCCGTAGCCCTCGAAGCCGTATTCCGACCAGGGGATGGTCTTCAGCGTCTTGTCCGCTTCGCCGAGGGCACGGACGAAGCCGGGCGCGACGGTCAGCCAGTTGATGGTGGCGTCCACCTTGCCAGTGGCGAGCATCGGTGCCAGCGCGCCGGGGTCGAGCTTGAGCAGCTTGACGCTGGCCGGGTCGATGCCGTTGCGCTGCAGCAGCAGCGGCCAAACCACGTTGGAGGCGGAGAAGGTCGGGGTGGCGACCGTCTTGCCGACGATGTCCTTGAAGCTCTCGATGCCCGAGCCTTCGGTAGTGAAGAAGGCGTCCGGCTGCTTGTTGTAGATCGGTGCCACCGCCACCACCGGCACCTCGCCCTGGGCCTTGGCCTGCAGCAGCGAGGCCAGGCCGGCCGAGCCGAAGTCGGCGCTGTTGGTGGCCAGCTTGGTCACCACGTCGCTGCCACCGCGGGCACTGGCGATCTCCACTTCGATGCCTTCGGCGGCGAACAGGCCCTGTTCGACACCGAGGTAGATCGCCGCCTTGTCGCCGGCCGGCAGCCAGTCGTTGAGCCAGCGGACCTTGTCGGCGGCCAGGGCGGATTGGCTGAACAGCGCGAGCAGGGCGCTGGCGAGCAGGGTTCTGTTGAACATGGTGAAGCTCCTTGAAGGTTCGGCGTGTTTAGCGCGATGCAATAAACGGGTCAGCGCACGGGATGTGGTTGGCGCGCGAAGAAATCCAGCAGGGCGGCGAGCAGCGCGTCGGGCATGGCCAGTTGCGGCGCATGGCCACAATCGAGGCGCACGCGCTCGGCACCCGGCACCAGTTGCTGCATGCGCTGCTGCACCCGTGGCAGCACGGAGCGGTCCTTCGTGGCTTCGATATACAGCCGCGGCAGACGACCGAAACGCGCGGCCGTCCACTGTGCGGCGATATCGCGGCCGCCGTCGGGCTGCACCGTCAGGCGGCGCGCGGCAGTGATCGCGGCCTGTGCCGGTGCATCGTGAAAGAACAGGGCGCAGGCGGCATCGCCCGGTACGCGGCTGCCGCCGGGCGCGGCCTCGAGATAGGGGCCGATGCCGCCGACCTCGGGAAAGTCGCGGGCGAGCTCGGCACAGAGTTCGCCAAAGCCCATGCCGCTGGGCAGCATCATGCCGGCGACATAGGTGACCCCGGCGATGCGCTCGGCATAACGTTCGGCCACGGCAGTGGCGGTGATGCCGCCGCCGGAATGCGCGACCAGATGGATCGGGCCGGGCAGCGTCTCGATCAGCGCGCCGACGTGTTCGACGTAGCGCTGCAGCGAGACCTCGGCGAGCGGCGTGGCGTCGCTGCCGTTGCCCGGCAGGTCGACCGCATGCGGTCGGTGGCCGGCATCGCGCAGGCCATCCTGCAGCGAATCCCAGACCCAGCTACCGGCCCAGGCCCCGTGGATGAGGACGACATCAGCCATAGGTCCTCCGGTACATCTCGCGGTGGTGCTCTTCCACCGTCACCGCGGGGTAGCGCGGCGCCTCGCCGGGCGCGAGGCAGGTCGGCAGGCACTCGACCACATGGTCCGGGTTGCCGCTGAAGAAGAACGGCACGCTGTAGCGCTCGCGTCCGGACATGTTGACCACCCGGTGCAGCGTCGAACGGTACTGGTCGTTGGTCCAGCGGGCGATCATGTCGCCCAAATTGACCACATAGGTGCCGGGCACGGGCACTGCGTGAATCCAGCTCTTGCTGTGGCGATCCCAGACCTGCAGGCCGGGGTTCTCGTCCTGCAGAAGCAGCGTCAGCCCGCCGAAATCGGTATGCGCGCCACAGCCCTTTTCGCCGGGCGCGGCATTGGCCGGCTGCGGCGGGTAATGCAGCAGGCGCAGGGTGCTCATGGAGTCGCGGCAGAAGCCGGCGAAATGATCCTCCGGCAGTTGCAGCGACAGCGCGATGGCCGCCATCAGCCGATTCGCCAGCGCATTCATCGCGTCGCGATAGCGCTCCATCGTCGGGCGAAACTCCGCGAGCTCGCTCGGCCACTGGTTGGCGCCGTGGTTGAAACGCCCGGCCAGTACCCGCGGGTCGTCCTCGGCCAGCTCCTCGCCGATGTAGAAGCCTTCCTTGAGATCGGCCGGCGCACCGGCTTCCAGCACCTGCCCGCGCAACGGCTCATAGCCGCGATTGGCCTTCGAGAACACCTTGTCCAGGGCGCGCTTGCCGGGTTCCGGCAGGGCAAAGAAGGCCCGCGCCTGCTCGAACACCGCCTGCTGCAGCGCCGCGTCGACGCCGTGGTTGGCGATACAGAAGAAACCGACCTCGCGACAGGCCGCACCGATGCGTTTGGCCACGGCGGCGCGCTCGTCGAGATCGGGAGAAAACAGCCCGGCGATGTCGATCAGCGGCAGCGCGGCGGCTTCGAGATGGCGGGCGCAAAGGGATTCGTTCATGACTCGATCCTGCTCTGCCGACCGCGGAATGGCGACCGGCGAGCGCAGTATCCGGCGCGTCGCTTGTACTCAAAAGCAGAGAATATCGAGCACGCCGATGCCGTTTCGGCAACAGCGGTGGGTGCCTTTTCTCGAGGCAACCGCTGCTTCGCTGTGGTGCGTAAGCCGGCCTGCGCCATGTCTGGCAAAGGGACGCAGAGCGCGGAAATCCCACGTCCTTGCGCACCGTTCAGGTGCATCGAGGGCAGCGCAGGCGGGGCTGATTTTTTTAGAAGGGTAAAGCGCTGTGCACGGCAGCCGAGTCGACCTTGCCCAAGAACACAGGCAAAAAAAACCGCCGCCCGGATCGGCCGGGCGGCGGTGCTTTTTAGGGCGACGGTGCGGTCAGGCGCGGGCGCTGCGCACGCCGGTACTGATCTGGCGGCACAGTTCCAGCACGCCTTCGACGGCCTGTGCGTTGCTCTTGGCATTGGCGATCTGATCGATCAGCGCCGAGCCCACTACCACCCCTTCGGTCAGCCGGGCGATGGCGGCGGCCTGTTCCGGCGTGCGGATGCCGAAGCCGACGCAAACCGGCAGCTCGGTATGGCGCTTGAGGCGCGCCACGGCTTCCTCGACATGCTCGAGCGTCGCCGAACCGGCACCGGTCACGCCGGCCACCGAGACGTAATAGACGAAGCCGGAGCTGCCGTTGAGTACCACCGGCAGGCGCTTGTCATCAGTGGTCGGGGTGGTCAGGCGGATGAAGTCGATGCCCGCGGCCTGGGCCGGGTCGCAGAGGTCTTCGTTGTGCTCCGGCGGCAGGTCGACCACGATCAGGCCGTCGACGCCGGCTTCCACCGCCTCGGCGATGAAGCGCTCCACGCCCATCTTGTGGATGGGGTTGAAGTAGCCCATCAGCACGATCGGGGTGGTCTGGTCGTCCTGGCGGAATTCACGAACCATCTGCAGCGTCTTGGCCAGGTCCTGCTTGGCGGCCAGGGCGCGGATGTTGGCCAGCTGGATCGCCGGGCCGTCGGCCATCGGGTCGGTGAAGGGCATGCCCAGTTCGATGACGTCGGCACCCGCGGCCGGCAGGCCCTTGAGGATCTGCAGCGAGGTGGCGTAGTCCGGATCGCCGGCGGTGATGAAGGTCACCAGTGCGGCGCGGTTCTGTTGTTTCAGCTCGTCGAAGCGCGTCTGCAGGCGGCTCATATATGTTCTTCCTGTTCGTCGTAGTGGTGCATGACGGTCTGCATGTCCTTGTCGCCGCGGCCGGAGAGGTTGACCACCATCAGGTGATCCTTCGGCAGACCAGGCGCGCGCTTGAATACTTCAGCCAGCGCGTGGGAGGACTCCAGCGCCGGGATGATGCCTTCCAGGCGGCAGCAGGTGTGGAAAGCCTTGAGCGCTTCCTTGTCGGTGATCGAGGTGTACTCGACGCGGCCGATGTCGTGCAGCCAGGCGTGTTCCGGGCCGATGCCGGGGTAGTCCAGGCCGGCGGAGATCGAGTGGGCGTCGATGATCTGGCCATCCTCGTTCTGCAGGAGGAAGGTGCGGTTGCCGTGCAGTACGCCGGGTACGCCACCGTTCAGGCTCGCCGCGTGCTGGCCGGTCTCGATACCGTGCCCGGCCGCCTCGACGCCGATGATCTTCACACTGGCGTCATCCAGGAACGGATGGAACAGGCCCATGGCATTGGAGCCGCCACCGATACAGGCCACCAGCGAGTCGGGCAGGCGACCTTCCTTTTCCATCATCTGCTCGCGGGTTTCCTTGCCGATCACGGCCTGGAAGTCGCGGACCATGGCGGGGTAGGGGTGCGGCCCGGCGACGGTGCCGATCAGGTAGAAGGTGTTGTGGACGTTGGTCACCCAGTCGCGCAGGGCTTCGTTCATCGCGTCCTTCAGGGTGCCGGTGCCGGCGGTGACCGGAATCACTTCGGCGCCCAGGAGCTTCATGCGGAAGACGTTGGCCTGCTGGCGGTCGATGTCGGTGGTGCCCATGTAGATCACGCACTGCATGCCGAAGCGCGCGGCCACGGAGGCAGTGGCCACGCCGTGCATGCCGGCGCCGGTCTCGGCGATGATGCGCTGCTTGCCCATGCGCTTGGCCAGCAGGATCTGGCCGATGCAGTTGTTGATCTTGTGCGCGCCGGTGTGGTTGAGCTCTTCGCGCTTGAGGTAGATCTTCGCGCCGCCGCAGTGTTCGGTCAGGCGCTCGGCGAAGTACAGCGGCGAGGGGCGGCCCACGTAGTCGCGCTGGAAGTAGGCGAGCTCCTTGGCGAACTCGGGGTCGGCCTTGGCTTTTTCGTACTCGGCGGCCAGCTCGTGGATGAGCGGCATCAGCGTTTCGGCGACGTACTGACCACCGAAGTGGCCGAACAGGCCCTTGGCATCAGGGCCGTTGCGGTATGAGGTCATGTCGGACTCCTGTGTAGGCGGGCTGCCGAGCGCGGGCCGGCAGATGCGATGGCGTCAGGGTACGGCTATGGCCGCCCGGATAAAAGCGATAAGATCGACGCAACCTGTCAGGAAAACTCACGGATATGGCGCGCGATCTACCTCCTCTCAACGCATTGCGAGCCTTCGAGGCTGCCGCCCGGCTGGGCAGTCTGAGCGAAGCGGCGCGCGAGCTGCACGTGACCCACGGCGCGATCAGTCGGCAGGTCAAGCAGCTCGAAGAGCAGCTTGGCGTCGGCCTGTTCGTCAAGGAAGGGCGCGGCGTAAAACTCACCGATGCCGGTGCGCGGCTGCGTG
The DNA here is from genome assembly GCF_000219605.1 of Stutzerimonas stutzeri. Taxonomy (NCBI): domain Bacteria; kingdom Pseudomonadati; phylum Pseudomonadota; class Gammaproteobacteria; order Pseudomonadales; family Pseudomonadaceae; genus Stutzerimonas; species Stutzerimonas stutzeri. The sequence continues at coordinate 3,139,525 of NC_015740.1, read as the reverse complement.
ATGCCGCCAGCGAAGCCTTCGAGCGTCTGCGCAGCACCTGCGCCGAGCTGCAGCGCCAGACCGCCGAGGCGCCGTTCGTGCTCGGTTGCCCGGGCAGTCTGCTGGCGCGCTGGTTCATTCCGCGGCTGGATCGGCTCAATCGCGACCTGCCGGAATTGCGCCTGCAACTGTCGGCCAGCGAAGGTGAGCTGGACCCGCGCAAGCCGGGGCTGGATGCCACGCTGTGGTACGCCGAACCGCCCTGGCCGGCGGACATGCAGGTGTTCGAGCTGGCCGCCGAGCGCATCGGCCCGGTGCTCAGCCCCTATCATCCACGCTGTACCGACCTTCGCGGCGCGCCGCCGTCGGCTGTGCTCGACGAGACGCTGCTGCACACCGCCTCGCGGCCGCAGGCCTGGCCGAACTGGGCACGTCAGCAGGGGCTGGATCCGGCGCGGCTGCGTCTGGGGCAGAGCTTCGAACACCTGTATTTCCTGCTGGAAGCGGCGCTGGCCGGCCTCGGCGTGGCCATCGCGCCACAGCAGCTGGTGGCCGACGACCTGCGCCAGAGACGTCTGCTGGCGCCCTGGGGCTTCGTCGAGACCCGCGCCAGACTGGCGCTCTGGGTACCGGCACGGCGAGTGGACAGGCGTGCCGAGCGTCTGGCGGAGTGGTTGCGCAACGAGCTGGAGCGGCAGTGAGCTACGCATAACCGACACGGCTAATGCCACCACGGTGGCCTTGCTGTCGACGTGCAGCTTCCGGCGTCGCGCGCTGGCCATGCCGGCGTTGAACTCGGCATCGGCCATCGAGTCCTAGCCGCACGGCAGCGGAGCGGTTCCGATGCCTTCTGTTTCGGCTCAAAAGGAACTTTGCGAATGAATCGTTGCGCATGTGCTGCACTGGTGGCTGGTCTGCTGCTGGCCGTTACCGCTCAGGCCCAGCCACTTGAGTTCGATGGAATCGAACTGTCCAGGGACATCCGCTGTGGCGGACGGGACGTGAACATCTCCGGCAACGCCAACACCATCAGCCTGACCGGCGATTGCGGCGTGGTGCAGGTATATGGCACGGATCACAAGGTCAGCCTTGGTACCGCGACCGCGCTGGAGATTTCCGGCATGGACATCAGCGTATCGGCGACGTCCGTAGCCCGGCTCATGGTCGACACCGCCAAGAATCGTGTGCGTGGCGCAGTGGTCGGTGATGGACAGACGGCGATCGTCGAGATCGATGGTGCCGAGCACGAGCTGGACCTGCGGTTCGACGGGCCCGTTCAGATCACCCTCAATGGCGTCGACAACCAGCTGAACTGGAGCGGCGACGAGCCGGCGATCTCCTCGTCCGGCGTTGGCCACCGGATCGTCCGCCAATAGCAATTGGCGATACGCTGGGAGCGATGGTCGCTCGCGGGCGGCTTGCGCAGCCCGAGGCGGGCCGCGCGGGGGCCGTTCAGCTGGCCAGAGCGGTCTGCGTGGTTTCCGCGTCCGCCGCGGCGACCTTGTCGGCGGCATAACCGCGAGGGTTGCGGCTCTGCCAGCGCCAGGCGTCGGCGAGCATGGTGATCAGGTCCTTTTCGGCGCGCCAGCCAAGCTCGCGCTCGGCCTTGCTCGGGTCGGACCAGCACTGGGCGATGTCGCCGGCACGGCGTGGCTTGATCACGTGGGGCAACGGGCGCCCGGTGACTTCCTCGAAGGCTGTGATCATTTCGCGCACCGAATGGCCCTTGCCGGCGCCGAGGTTCCACACCTGCGCGCCGTGCACGAGATTAAGACGCTCCAGCGCCTTCAAATGGCCTTTGACCAGGTCCACCACATGGATGTAATCGCGGATGCCGGTGCCATCTGGCGTCGGATAGTCGTCGCCGTAGACGCTGAGCTGCTTTCGCCGACCCACCGCCACCTGCAGCATGTACGGCAGCAGGTTGTTCGGCACGCCGTTGGGGTCTTCGCCGATCAGCCCCGACTCATGGGCGCCGATAGGGTTGAAGTAGCGCAGCAGCGCGATGGACCAGCGCGGGTCGGAGTCGGCCAGGCCCTTAAGCACGTTCTCGGCCATCAGTTTGGACTGGCCGTAGGGGTTGGTCGGCACGCCAGTGGGACGATCCTCGGTGATGGGCATCACCGGCGACTCGCCATAGACGGTGGCCGAGGAGCTGAACACCAGCTTGAACACTCCGGCTTCGGCCATGGCTTGGCACAGCGCGATGCTGCCGCCGACATTGGTTTCGTAGTAGCGCAGCGGCTCGCGCACGCTCTCGCCAACCGCCTTCAGGCCGGCGAAGTGCATCACCGCAGTGATCGGGTAGGCAGCGAAGAGCGCCTTGAGCAGCGAGCGATTGCGCACGTCGCCCTTGACGAAGTGCAGTGGCCGGCCGGCCAGTTGCTCCACACGGTCCAGAGCCAGCTGCGAGCTGTTGCACAGGTTGTCCAGTACCAGCACCTCATGCCCGGCCTGCAGCAGTTCGAGCACCGCGTGTGAGCCGATGTAACCGGCCCCTCCTGTCACCAGAATCATCTGTCTACCTCCGAAGTTCGCAGTCTTTCGACACGCTCGGGACACTGCGGGTGGCCATGGCTGGCGCTGCATGAGTCTCCGTAATTTGGGTTCGGCGAAGCGGAACGGGACGGCGACGGCGAGCTGCGCGCGAGGGTTCCGATGCCGGTTTAAATCAGGCGTCCTGCTGATAGGGACGGGGCAACGTCCGAGCGAGTTCAATTCACCCGCCAGCCGGTCGACGGCCTGTGCAATCGGATGATTGGCGGGAACCCGTACCGCTGATTGCCGTCCACTACCCGGCAGGCGGCGCGGGTTGCAGGGTTTTGCGAGCCTCGCTGTCGCCTCGAATCGATACGCCTTACGCAGGGCAGCGCTGGCTTTTCAAGTGACGGTTGAACGGGCATGGGAGGCCTGGCCGCCGCCACCGAAAACGAGGTGCTAGATGAGCTGGGCCGGCCCGTTCCAATACGACATCCGCAAATCCCGCAACGCGCAACAGGTACCGGCCGAAGTGGTCTTCGACGATCAGGTTCCGACCCTGCTGTGTCTGTCGCATCTGCGCTGGAGCTTCGTCTACCAGCGCCCGCAACACCTGATGTCGCGTTTTGCCCGCGACTACAACGTGCTCTTCCATGAGGAACCGATCCCCACCGAGGATGCCGAGCCCTGGCTTGAAGTGCGTCCCGAGGAGAATGGCGTGCAGGTGCTGATCCCGCGCCTGCCGGCCGGCTGCGAGGGGGAGGATGCGACCCGCGTGCAGCGCCAGTTGCTCGATGGCTACCTGGAAAAACTCGGCGTCAGCGACCTGCTGCTCTGGTACTACACGCCGATGAGCCTGGCGTTCTCCGATCACCTGGCGCCCGGCCTGATCGTCTACGACTGCATGGACGAGCTCTCGGCGTTCCGCGGCGCGCCGCCGGAACTGGTGGAGCGCGAGGTGGAACTGATGTGCCGGGCCAACCTGGTGTTCACCGGCGGCTACAGCCTCTATGAAGCCAAGCGCCAGCGCCACGACAACGCTCACCCGTTCCCCAGCAGCGTCGATGTCGAGCACTTCGCCGCCGCGCGCCGCCCGCAGCACGATCCGGACGATCAGGCAGAGATCCCGCATCCGCGCCTGGGCTTCTACGGCGTGATCGACGAGCGTCTGGACATCGCCCTGATCGAGCAGGTCGCGCGCATGCGGCCGGACTGGCAGATCGTGCTGGTCGGCCCGGTGGTGAAGATCGACCCGGCCGAGCTGCCGCAGCGCGACAACATCCACTACCTGGGCGGCAAGACCTACGACGAGCTGCCGCAATACCTGTCCGGCTGGGACGTGGCGATCATGCCGTTCGCACTGAACGAGTCGACCCGTTTCATCAGCCCGACCAAAACCCCCGAATACCTCGCCGGCGGCTGCCCGGTGGTGTCCACGCCGATCACCGATGTGGTGCGCACCTACGGTGACACCGGGATCGTGCGCATCGCCGACAGCGCCGAGGCGTTCGTCGCTGCCACCGAAGCCGCCCTGGCCAATGCCGAAGACCGCGACGGTCTCTTGGCCAAGGCCGACGAGATCCTGGGCGACATGTCCTGGGATCACACCTGGAGCCTGATGAAGGAGAAGATGCAATGCGCGATATGAGCCCGCAGGACAGCAACCCGGAACGTCTCGGCGCAGGCGCGGGCGACCAGCCACAGGCGCGCAGACGCGGCTTCGACTACCTGATCGTCGGCGCCGGCTTCGCCGGCAGCGTGCTCGCCGAGCGCCTTGCCGCGGGGCTGAACAAGCGCGTGCTGGTGGTCGACCGGCGCCCGCATATCGCCGGCAACGCCTACGACTACCACGACGAGTCCGGCGTGCTGATCCACCGCTACGGCCCGCACATCTTCCACACCAACGCCCAGCGCATCGTCGATTACCTCTCGCAGTTCACCGAGTGGCGCCCGTACGAACATCGCGTGCTGGCGCAGGTGGATGGCCAGGAAGTGCCGATCCCGATCAACATGACCACGCTGAACAGGCTCTATGGCCTGAACATGACCACCGAACAGGAAGCGGCCGACTTTCTCGCCAGCCGCGCCGAGCCGGTGGAGAACATCCAGACCAGCGAGGACGTGGTGATCAACGGCATCGGCCGTGAGCTGTACCGGAAGTTCTTCCGCGGCTACACCCGCAAGCAGTGGGGCCTGGATCCGTCGCAGCTGGACAAGTCGGTGACCTCGCGCATCCCCACGCGCACCAACACCGACGACCGCTACTTCACCGACACCTTCCAGCAGATGCCCAAGCATGGCTACACGAAGATGTTCGAGAAGATGCTGGCGCACCCCAACATCAAGGTCGTGCTCAACACCGACTACCGCGAGATCCGCGACGAGGTGCAGTACGACCACCTGATCTTCTGCGGCCCGATCGACGAATACTTCGACTACCGCTTCGGCAAGCTGCCGTACCGCTCGCTGAAGTTCGAGCACAAGCAACTCGACCAGGAACAGTTCCAGGCCGTGGGGACGGTCAACTACCCCAGCGAGGATGTGCCCTACACACGCATCAGCGAGTACAAGCACCTCACCGGGCAGGTCCACCCGAAGACCAGCATCACTTACGAGTACCCCTCCGCCGAGGGCGATCCCTACTACCCGATCCCGCGGCCGGAGAACGCCGAGCTGTACAAGCGCTATCAGCAGCTGGCGGACGAAACGCCGAACGTGACCTTTGTCGGCCGCCTCGGCACCTACAAGTACTACAACATGGATCAGGTGGTAGGGCAGGCGCTGGCGCTGTACAAGCGCATCGAGGAAGCCGAGCACGCCAGCCAGCCGCAGGCGGTCGCCGGGCAACTTGGTTGAAGCGCAACGGTCGTTATGCAAGAGCCCGAGGCGCGTGCGCTCGGGCACGGGCCGCGCGGTTAACGCTGCGGTCGCTGGCGTCATCCAAGAGGTAAACGATGCACCACCCCTCTGTATTCAAGAGTTTCTTTCTCGGTGGTTTCGAGTGCTCGAACCATCGCCGCAGCGACGGCCGCCGGCTCGACCTGCTCGCCGCGACCGGCCATGACCGCTGGGCCGCGCACGACTACGCCGAACTGCACCGCCATGGTCTGCATGCCGTGCGCGACGGCCTGCGCTGGCATCTGATCGAGCGCCAGCCGGGGCAGTACGACTGGTCGAGCTTCCTGCCCATGCTGCAGGCCGCCCAGCGCCAGGGTACCCAGGTGATCTGGGACCTGTGTCATTACGGCTGGCCGGATGACATCGACATCTGGCGGCCGCAGTTCGTCGAGCGCTTCGCCCGTTATGCCGCGGCGGTGGCGCAACTGGTCAAGGACGAGACCCACGATGTGCCGTTCTATGCACCGCTCAACGAGATTTCCTTCTGGGCCTGGGCCGGCGGCGACGAGGCCTACTTCAACCCCATGGCGCGCGGCCGCGGCTTCGAACTCAAGCACCAGCTGGTGCGGGCCACCATCGCCGCGATGCAGGCGATTCGCGCGGTCGATCCGCGGGCGCGTTTCGTTCAGGTCGATCCGGCCATTCATGTGGTTGCTGGCAACGACCGGCCAGGCCCGCAGCGCGACGCCGAGCGCTTTCGCCAGGCGCAGTTCGAGGCCTGGGACATGCTCTGCGGCGAACAATGGCCGGGGCTCGGCGGTGCGCCGGAGTACCTCGACATCATCGGCGTCAACTACTACTCGGATAACCAGTGGTACCACGGCGATGGCCGCACCATCGAGCGGGACAGCCCGGATTACCGGCCGTTCAAGGGCATCCTGCGCGAGATCCACCAGCGCTACAAGCGCCCCCTGCTGATTGCCGAGACCGGCGCCGAGGGCGACCTGCGCGGCGATTGGCTGCGCTATGTCAGCGAGCAGGCGGGCCTGGCGATGCAGGCCGGTGTGCCGGTGGAGGGCATCTGCCTGTATCCGGTGCTGGATTATCCGGGCTGGGCGGACGAGCGACACTGTCCGGTTGGCCTGCTCGGTTTTGCCGACGAAAGCGGCCGGCGCTGCGTACACCAGGGGTTGGCCGATGAGCTGAGCCTGCAGCAGGCGCGCTTCAGCCAGTCGAATCCGGCCCCGCAACTCGCCGCAGTGATGTCATGAACCAGGCGGCCGCCGTGCCCCAGGCAAAGGCCGACGAGCTGCCGTTGCCCAGCCGTCCGGTGGCGTTTCTCTGGCATTACATCTGCGCGCGGCCCTGGCATTTCGGCGGCCTGCTGGCACTGATCATCGGCGCGGCGAGCTGCGCGGTGGCCGTGCAGTACGGCATGAAGCTGCTGGTCGATGCGATGGCGCAGGGCACCTCGGATCGCGGTTCGGCCAACGTCTGGTGGCCGTTGGGGCTGTTCATCGGCCTGATCGTCACCGAGAACGTGTTCTGGCGCCTGGGCGGCTGGCTTGGTTGCCGTACCGTGGTGGCCAGCGTGGTGGACATCCGCGTCGACCTGTTCAAGCACCTGACGGGCCACCCGATGCGCTATTTCACCGAGCATTTCGCCGGCTCGCTGGGCAATCGCATCTCCGCCCTCGGGGCCGCGGCCGGTTCGATCTATGGCGGGCTGGCGTGGAAGATCGTGCCGCCGATCGTCGACTTCCTTGGCGCCGTGGTGGTGCTGTTCACCGTCGGCTGGCAGATGGCGGTGGCGCTGATCGTCTTCGTCGCCATCGTCGCGGCGCTGATCACCGGCTTCGGTATCCGCGGGCGCAGCAAGCATCAGCGTTTCGCGGCGCAGTCGGCGCGGGTCGGCGGCGAGCTGGTGGACGCGGTGTCGAATGTCTGGACGATCAAGGCCTTTTCCGCCCGGGATCGCGAGGCCGAACGCCTGGCCCACGAGATCGGCTACGAGGCCCGTGCCCAGCGACGCAGCTGGATGTACCTGGAAAAGGCCCGTGTGATGCATGACATCTGCCTGTCGGTGATGGCCGGCGGCATGCTGATCTGGGCAATCCAGCTGTGGATCGGCGGTTCGGTGACCGCCGGTGACGTCGTGCTGGTCAGCGCGCTGACCTTCCGTATCCTGCACGGCTCGCGCGACCTGGCGCTGGCTTTGGTGGATGCCACCCAGCAGCTCGGCGCCATCGACGACACCCTGCGCATCATCGTCCAGCCCCACGGTCTGGAGGACACCGATACCCAGCTGATGCTCGCCGAAGGCGACATCACCTTCGAGGGGGTCGGCTTCGGTTATCCCGAGCGCGGCATGGTGTTCGAGCAGCTCGATCTGCATATCCCGGCCGGGCAGAAGGTAGGCGTGGTGGGCTCCTCGGGGGCGGGCAAATCGACCCTGATCCATCTCATCCAGCGGCTGGACGATGTGCAGCACGGCCGCATCCTGCTCGACGGCCAGGACATCCGCAGCGTCAGCCAGGACAGCCTGCGCGAGAAGATCGCCGTGGTGCCGCAGGAAACCGCGCTGTTCAATCGCAGCATCCGCGAGAACATCCGCTACGGCCGCCCTGACGCCTCGGACGAAGAAGTGGTCCAGGCCGCCCGCCGGGCGTTCTGCGACAGCTTCATCCGTGAGCTGCCGCAGGGTTACGACACCCTGGTCGGCGAGCGTGGGGTGATGCTCTCGGGCGGCCAGCGCCAGCGCTTGGGTATCGCTCGGGCCTTCCTCAAGGATGCGCCGATTCTCATCCTCGACGAGGCCACTTCGGCGCTCGATACTCAGTCCGAGGCCGAGATCCAGGCCGCGCTGGACAACCTGGTGCACAACCGGACGGTGGTGGCCGTGGCACATCGCCTGTCAACGCTGTCGAGCTTCGACCGCATCATCGTGCTGCGCGACGGTCGCATCGTCGAGGACGGCCCGCCACAGGAGCTGCGCCGCCGCGGCGGCGAGTTCGATGGGCTCTGGCGCATGCAGGCCGAGGGCTTCAACCGTGATACCGCAAGCGGGCCATGAAGCGCGTCGCCTTACAATCGAGCAGCCTGCGCTCGCTGGGTTACGACCCCGAGCAGCAGATACTGGAGGTGGAATTCAGCAGCGGTGCGCTGTATCGCTACGAGGCGGTTCCGCCCGAGGTGGTGCAGGCGTTGCTGGAGGCCGACTCGCTGGGCCGGCATTTCAATCAGGTATTCAAGCCGCAGCACTATCGCTATCGGCGAATCGACTGAGCCACCGCCCGCTTCAGTCAGGGTCGGAAGGGCAATCTAGACGTCCTTCGCGCCCTCGATCGCGTCGTGCAGCGAGGCGGCCAGGTCTTCGAGCCGATAGGGCTTGGCCAGCACGTGCACCCCCTCGGCCGCAGCCGATTGCTGAGCGGCCTCGGCATAGCCGCTGGTGAGCAGCACCGGAACGCCCAGGGCGCGCACACGAATCTCCCTGGCCAGCTCAACGCCATTCATGCCACCTGGCATCATCACGTCGGAGAACACGACGTCTACCTTGCAGCCGTTGGCCAGCGCATTCAGCGCAGCGGTGGCACTGTCGGCGTGGCTGACGCGGTACCCCAGGTGCTCGAGCATCTCGCCCACCAGCGCGGCCACTTCCTCGTCGTCATCCACCAGCAGCACGCTGCCGAGGGAAGGGTCGGCGGCATCGTCGGCGGCGCGTTCATCCTCGGCGGGCTGCTCGGGTACACGCGCCGAACGCGGCAGCAGCATGATCACGCTGGTGCCGCGTCCGCATTCGCTTTCGATCCAGACGGTGCCGCCCGATTGCCGGGCGAAGCCGTAGACCTGGGCCAGGCCGAGCCCCGAGCCCTTGCCGATTTCCTTGGTGGTGAAGAAGGGATCGAACACCCGCGCGCGGACGTCCTCCGGGATACCGGTGCCGTCGTCGATGACCGCGAGGCGGACGAAGTCGCCGCGCAGGCCCATGACCGGTTCATCCGGCGCATTGCGTGCCTCGATCAGGATCGAGCCGCCATCGGGCATGGCGTCGCGGGCGTTGACCGCGAGGTTGAGAATCACCAGTTCCAGCTCGCCCGGATCGACTTCCACAGGCCACAGGTCCGGGGCGCACTGCACCTGCACGTGCACGTTGCGGTCGAGCAGCTCGCGCATCCGCCCGATGCGCAGCACCAGGTCGACGGATTCCGGCGCCAGCGACTGGCGCCGGGAGAAGGCCAACAGCTGGCGGGTGAGCGATGTGCCGCGCTGGGCCGCCTGGCGCATGCCGGCATCAGGCGTTCGCGGCGTGCGGGATCGGCGCGGCGGTCGAGCATGTCGAGCCCGCCGGAAATCACCATCAGCAGGTTGTTGAAGTCATGGGCGATGCCGCCGGTGAGCTGGCCGATGGCCTCGATTTTCTGCGCCTGGCGCAGGGTCTCCTCGATACGGGTACGTTCGGCCATCTGCGTGCGCAGTTCCTGGTTGGCCTTTTCCAGCTCGCTGGTCCGTTCGACCACCAGCGCTTCGAGCTCGTGCGAGGCACGTTCGCGCGCTTCGAGCAGTGCGCGCACCTCGTACTGGCGATGCCGCCCGCGCAGCGCCGCCTTCATGGCACTGGTGAGGGTAATGCTCTGCACCGGACGTTCCAGCAGCGAGACGTTGCGCAGCGCGGCGACCATGCGCTGGCGCCAGGCGGCCACGGCCGGTTGCTGATGCTTGCTGGTGAGCACCACGAAGGGAAAATCGGACCAGGCCGGCTGTCGGTCGACCCAGGCGGCCAGAGCCGCGAGGTCATGGCCGAACAGGCCTTCCTCGGCGATGAATACGGCGTCGGCTTCCGTTTCCGCGCGCTGGAGCACTTCCTCGAGGCTGTGGCAGACCACGGCTTCCATGCCGCTGCGGTTGAGCAGCTCGGCCGAGGCGGGGCCGTCCCGACCGATGGGGGCAAAGACGACTACGGTGGGGCTGTCACGTTTAGTAGGTGTCGTCATGCTCGTCTTTCAGTAGCTGAGCCGCATCGCCGGTGTATTCCGGTGTGCCCGAAAGGATGCCGTTGAAGTGACTCAGGGGCGGCCCGACCTGGATGCCGGTGGGACTGAAGCGGTATTCGCGGATGGTGTTCTCGTGGCGCCCGCTGCGCTTCTTCACCACCGACAGGGCCCGGCGGATGATGCCGGCATGCTCGAAATAGCGCTGCATGATGACGGCATCGCTCAGGTAGCTGATGTCGATTGGGGTATCCATTACGCCAACCAGCCCATGCTGGGCCAATACCATGATGGTGACCACCCCTTTCTGCCCCAGGTAACTCAGCAGCTCGTGCATCTGGAGGACCAGGAACTTGCCGTCCGGCATGGCGTGCAGGTAGCCGTTGAGGCTATCGAGCACCACCAGCCCGGCGCCTTGCACTTCGACGCTGTGGCGCACCGCGGCGGTGAACTCGCCGGGCGACAGTTCGGCCGGGTCGACCTGTTGCAGGTGCAGCAGGCCTCGTTCGATCCAAGGCTCGATATCCATTCCCAGTGCGCGGCCGCGGGTCAGCAGGGTGCCGATGTTCTCGTCGAAAACGAAGAAGGCCACCTGCTCGCCGCGTTGGCAGGCGGCGTACGCATAGGTCAGCGCCAGCGAGGACTTGCCGACCCCGGCCGCGCCGACCAGCAGCGCGTTGGTGCCGCGTTCCAGCCCGCCACCGAGCATCCGGTCCAGCATCTCGTTGCCGGAGGAGGCCACCTCGCCGACAAAGCAGGAGCGATGCTCGGCCGCGATCAGGCGCGGATAGATCTGCAGCCCGCCCTTGCGGATGACGAAGTCGTGGTAGCCCCCGCGGAACTGGATGCCGCGCATCTTGATGACCCGCAGACGCCTGCGTTCGGCGCCATAGTCGATGGCCAGCTGCTCCAGCAGGACGACCCCATGGGAAATCGAGTGCAGCTGCAGGTCGCCCATTTCCGAGGTCTGGTCATCGAGCAGGATCACCGTGCAGCGGCGGGTGGTGAAGAAGTGCTTGAGTGCCAGCACCTGCCGGCGATAGCGCAGCGGGCTTTGGGCCAGCAGACGCATTTCCGAAAGGCTGTCGAAGATCACCCGCGTCGGGTTGGTTTCGCTGACGCGGTCGAACACCTGCTGGGTGGTTTCGCTGAGCTCCATTTCCGCCGGGTGCAGCACGGTCAGCTCCAGCTCCGGATCGAGGCTGGTTTCCGGGCTGACCAGTTCGAACACATCAATGCCATCCAGGCTCCAGCCGTGCCGCTTGGCCACCAGCTCCAGCTCTGCCTTGGTTTCCGACAGCGTCACGTAGAGCACGCGCTCGCCCCTGCGCACGCCCTCAAGCAGGAACTGCAGCGCAATGGTGGTCTTGCCCGAGCCCGGGCTGCCCTCGTAGAGATACATGCGGTTGGGGTCCAGGCCACCGCCGAGGATGTTGTCCAGCCCTTCGCTGCCCGTCGAAATACGCTGGGCTTCGTCATCCATGGGGAAATCAAGATCGTGGGTATCGGTCATTTCCATGCTCCTTACGCAGGCAGCCTCATGGAGACTGCGTGTCCTGGTTCCTGACCTCGCGCTTCGAGCGCCGCGAGGCAATGGAACGCGCCCGTCAAAGCCGCACAAGCGGTCGGGCAAGAAGCCCCGTGCCGGTTCGCCATGACCGTGTGGCAGGCGTGTTCGGCAAGCGAAAACCGAGGGGCGTAGTCATCTATTCCGACTGGGCTTTTGCCGCGCCGTTCCGCATATCGGAATTTGACCGGGCTCGTTGCAGGCGTCATCGCGTCCTCAGGCGGCGCACCATCAGGCGCCCCGAGAAGCCTTCGCAGGGAGGTTCGCTGCGGGTGCGCAACAGGCTGCAACCATTGCACCTTGGATCGACATCGCGGCTGTTCCATGATCAGCCTTTGCCTTCCCAGGTAGCCGCCATGTCTCGATTCTCGCGCCCCTCGGCTTCGGCGCTCGGCCGCTTTCTGCAGCTGGGCGGCACCGGTGCGCGGATCGCCGGCAATCTGCTGGTGCAACGCATCACGCCGGGCAAGGCGCGCATCGACTGGCAGCCGGTGGGCGAGCTACTGGGCGATGCCCTTGGCCAGATGAAAGGCCCGGTGCTCAAGCTGGGCCAGCAGGCTTCGCAATGGCAGGACCTGTTGCCCGAACCCATCAGCGCGGCGCTGGCGCGCCTGCAGAATCAGGTGCCCTCGCTGCCGTTCGCCGCACTGGAAGCCAACCTGCAGCGGCTGTATGACGGCCGTCTCTACGACCTGTTCGAATCCATCGAACCGACGCCTGCCGCGGCCGCTTCGCTGGGCCAGGTGCACCGCGCCCGCGATCGCCAGGGCAGGGCGTTGATCATGAAGGCCCAGTACCCCGGCATTCACGCGATCTGCGAAGCGGACCTGCGCCAGTTGCGCCGCCTGATGCCACTGGGGCGTCTGTTCGGTACGCCACCGGCGCGGCTGGAGGCGGTCTACACCGAGCTGCAGCGAGCTATCGGCGAGGAACTGGACTATGCCGCCGAACGCGAAAACCTCGAAGCCTTCCGCGCACACTTCAGCGGCTGGCCCGGCATCGGCATTCCCTTCGCTGCCAGCGAACTCTGTCGGCCCGGCGTGCTGGTGCTGGAGGACCGCCCCGGGCGTTCCATGGCCGAGGTCGAACAGGCGCCCGCCGATGTCCGCCAGCGCCTGGCCGAAAGCCTCTGCCAGTGGCTCGCCGAGCAGGCGTTCGGTCTGCAGCGGCTGCACACCGATCCGCATCCGGGCAACCTGGCCTGGACCGAGCGCGGCGAACTGGTGGTCTACGATTTCGGCAGCGTGCTGCGCCTGGAACCGCGTCTGCTGGCCGGTTACGTACAGATCTTCGAGGCGCTGCGCGGCACGTCCAGCGAGGCGCTCGAGGCGGGCTTCCAGATGCTCGGCGGACGTCAGCCTGGCAGCATGCCGCCGCACGGGCTGTATCGGCGCATCTACCTGATGCTGCACCCGTTGTTGCAACCGGGCGCGCAGTGGGACTTCCGCGAAGCAGCCTTGCATCAGCAACTGTCCGAACTCTTTCCGTTGCTGATGTCCGCCCTCGGCAGCCTGCAACCGGCCTCCGGCACCTTGCTGATCAATCGCACCCTTGAAGGTCACTACTGGAACCTTTACCGCCTTGGCGCCCGCCTGCCCATCGCCGACCTGCTCGCCGGGCATATCGAGCGCTGGCGAAGCGGTGCCCCGCGCCCCTGAACCGCCGGAGATCGCCATGCCGTTGCAGTCATTTCCCCCAGGATTTCGCGCGCTGGTCATCGGCGCTTCCGGCAGCATCGGCGCGGCGCTGGTCGCTGCCTTGCAGGCCGACCCGCGCTGCGCGACGGTGATCGCGCTCGGTCGTGGGTCCGAACCGGCGCTGGACCTCGCCGATCCGGTCAGCATCGAGCGGGCCGCGAACGCGGTGGCGGGGCAGGGGCCATTCCACCTGATCATCAACGCTGCCGGCGTGCTGCACGGCGCGGATTTCATGCCGGAAAAGCGCCTTGCCGATCTCTCCCAGGCCCAGCTGCTCGCGACTTTTCAGATCAACACCTTCGGGCCGGCGCTGCTGCTGCGTCACTTCTGCGGGCTGCTGGACCGTCAGCGCGGCGTGCTCGCCATGCTCTCTGCCAAGGTGGGCAGCATCGGCGACAACCGTCTTGGCGGCTGGTACAGCTACCGCGCCTCGAAGGCCGCACTGAACATGCTGATCAAGACGGCGTCCATCGAGGTGCGCCGCAGCCAGCCCAATGCCGTGCTGCTGGCGTTGCACCCGGGCACGGTGAACTCGGACCTGTCCCGACCCTTCCGTGGCGCCGAAATCGGCCGTCCGCCCGCGGATGCCGCGCGGGATCTGCTCAGGGTCATCGACAGCCTGGGGCCCGAGGCGAGTGGCGGGTTCCATGCATACAGCGCAGAAGTGCTGCCGTGGTAGGGCCTCTCAGCCAACCGGGGTGGCGATTGCGCGGGCTACGGTTTCGGCCAGCAGTTCGAGCGAGAAGGGTTTGGTCATGAGTTGCATGCCGGGGGCCAGGCAGTCGAGGCGGGTCGCGGCCTGTTCGGCGTAGCCGGTGATCAGCACCACCGGCAGGCCAGGGCGCCGTTGCTGAAGCATTTCGGCGAGCTGGCGGCCGTTGAGCCCCGGCAGGCCGACATCGGTCAGCAGCAGGTCGAGCGAATCGAGCTGTGCGGCGACTTCCAGGGCGCTCTGACTGTCGGCGGCCAGGTGCACACGGTAGCCGAAATCCTCGAGCGCGCTCTGCAGCAGCGGCCGCACGGTGTCGTCGTCCTCGACCAACAGTACCGTGCGCCCGCCCCCTGCACCGGGAACGCGGCTCGTTGCCGCGGCCGATTCTTCCCGCGCGTCGGCAGGCGCCGCTGGCATGTGCAGGGCGACGCGGGTCCCCTTGCCCTGGCAGCTGTCGATGGTGATGAAGCCGCCGCTCTGGCGGACGAAGCCGTAGACCATCGACAAGCCGAGCCCGGTACCTTCGCCGAGGGGCTTGGTCGTGAAGAAAGGCTCGAACACCTTGTCCACCAGGGCCGCTGGGATGCCAATTCCGGTGTCGATGACGCGCACGCACAGGTATTCGCCGGCCTGCACGCCGTGGCGGGTGGCCTGCTCCGCTGGCAATTCCAGGCGCTGCGTCTCGATGCGCAATGTGCCGCCGTCCGGCATGGCATCCTGGGCATTGAACGTCAGGTTGAGCAGGGCGTTTTCCATCTGGCTGGGGTCGACCAGGGCGAGCCCGGCGGCCTCGTCGATGGCCAGCTCGAAGCGGATGGTTTCGCCCAGGCTGCGCTGCAACAGCTCGGCAAGCGAGCGGATCAGCGGATTGACCGCGGTCGGCCGGGTCTGCAAAGGCTGGCGGTGGGAGAAGGCCAGCAGGCGCTGGGTCAGGGAGGCGGCGCGCTGCGCCGAGCCATGTGCCGCATCGAGATACCGCGGCAGGTCGTCATGGCGACCGGTATCCAGGCGCAGGCGAATCAGATCCAGCGCACCGATGATGCCAGTCAGCATGTTGTTGAAGTCGTGTGCGATGCCGCCGGTAAGCTGGCCGACGGCGTCCATCTTCTGAGAGTGGCGCAGTTGTTCCTCTGCTCGGCTGCGCTCCTGGACTTCGACGGTCAGTTGGTCGAGCGCCTGCTGCAGTGCCTGGGTTCGCAGCTCGACCTCCTGCTCGAGCTGCTGATTGAACTCGCGCAGCATCTCCTCGCTGCGCCTCTCGGCATCGACGTCGATGATCACTACCGCCGCGCCCATCGGCTGCTCGGTGTTGTCATAGAGGGGCACGCCGCTCAGGCGCAGCCAGCGTTCGCCGCCGTTTTCGGGGTAGTACCGGTAGTCCTGGTCATTTACCTGCTCGCCGCGCAGGGCACGGGCACCGACGTACTGGCTCGGCGGTATGACCTGCCCCTGGCTGTCCAGGCCTACCCAGCGCCGCGCTCGCTCGGGCGCCGTCGAGGGAATCTTTCGATTGGGCACGTACTCGTCGTACTTGGGGTTGCTGAGCAGCGTATTGCCGTCGGCATCGATGAAGCAGACGCCGATCGGAAGGTTCTCGATCAGTCGCTCGAAGCGGGTTCGCTCATCGACTTGGGCGGACTTCTGTCGCTGCCGGGCGAGCCGCTCCCGATGCAGCTGTATGCAGGTGGCGAGGCAGCTGAGCAGCGTGGCGGGCCCGACCGGTTCTTCGAGTACCACGAAGTCGCTGATCGCCGACGGCAGGCGGGCACGGAGCACAGCATGGGGCTCGGTGCCGGAGCCCAGCAGGATGAACGGAATGGCTCCGCCGGCCGGCAGTTGCCCGAGCGCGGCGCTGAGGTTATCCAACGGCCCCGCCGCCAGCTCGTCGGCGAGCAACACGACGTCGACCGTCTCGTCGATGCGCTGTGCCAGGCTCGTCTGGTCAGTGCAAAGGCCGACGCTGTAGCCCTCGGCGGCCAGCAGCGCGGCGAGCTCGCGCCGTTTGTCGCTGTCGCGCATGCCGAGAACGATTCGCTTTGCTTCCGCAGTTTCGCCTGCCATCTGTAACGTGCGCCTTGTCTGGTTGGTGGTCCGATCAGGGCTCCCGATCGATCGGACATAGCTCGACGCGGCTGCCGGTGTCGGGCAGTGCGAAAACAGGTCCGTCCTTGGGCGGACTGCCGACAAGCGAGAGTGTTCCCAGGAGCTGCATGGTCACCCGCTTGAGCACGGCATGGTATTGGTGAACGCCGGTGGGAGATAGGAGCCTGCGCCAAAGGGCCGCTAGACGGCCCGAACGTGTTCTGGACGTCTGCGGGTCTGTCGATCCGGTGCAGCGTGCCACGCGCGACCACGTCGAATTGGCTGCGGACTCGCCTGTCTGCTACAACGCACGTCAGCCCGGCGACCCGCGGCATCTGGCCGGTCAGATGGGCTACGAGACGACAGGAGCGCTTCCGATGATCGATCTGCCGCTGATGCTTGCCTTTATCGCAGCCGCGTCCCTGCTGACCGTCACGCCGGGTGTGGACACGGCCATCGTGCTGCGGACGGCCACGCTGGAAGGGCGGCGGCAGGCGGTATTGGCCGCGGCGGGTATCTGTCTGGGTTGCCTGGCATGGGGGGTGGCGGTCTCGCTCGGGCTCGGCGCGCTGCTGCAGGCCTCGGAACTTGGCTATACCCTGGTCAAGTTCGCTGGCGCCGCCTACCTGATCTGGCTCGGCTCGCATCTGCTGTTCAAACCTCGCGCCTCGTTCGACGCGGGCACGCTCGAGGCGCCTTCTGCAGCGAGGGGTCAGGCCTTCTGGCGCGGCCTGCTGACCAACCTGCTCAACCCCAAGGTGGGCGTGTTCTACGTCACCTTCCTGCCCCAGTTCGTCCCGCTCGGCGCGGATGTGGCCGCCTATTCGTTCTTCCTGGCCGGCCTGCATGTACTGCTGACCCTGGCCTGGTTCGCCATCCTGATCGCGGCAACGATCCCGCTCGGCAGACTGCTGCGCCGTCCCGCGCTGACCCGGGCGCTGGACCGGCTGACCGGTGGAGTGCTGGTGGGGTTCGGGGTGAGGCTGGCGGCTTCGAGCGGACCGTAGGGAGCGCGAAAAGCTCCGCTTCCGCGCTCTGGGGCTGGAGAACGGTTTAGGAAACGCAACGTCACGCTGCACAGCGCCATCGAACTGGTGCGTCTAGGAAGAACGCTGCTAGGTGGCACGCCTTTGCTTTCGTTGATCAGGCTTGGGTGGCGGCCTGGACCAGGGAACCAGGCATGTAGAACGAAAGTCTTACAGCCCATGCGCCGGCGCCTCGAGGCCAATTCCGAGCGTCGGTACGGAGCTGCCTTTCGCGAGTACATGGAGGTGAATCGTGAACCAGACCAGTTGCCCGGCTCCCAACGGTGCAGCCTCGAATATCGCCACAGGTCGATCCCATCGATTGGGTGCGCGGTGCCACACGGTATCGTGGTCCAGTCGTTTCTACGCTGGAAGTTGGCCATTTCCCTTGAATCACTGTTCCGCGATTTGTTCGTCGGGATGAATCGCCAATGCTCGCTAGACGCCGACTCGCTTAAGGATATGGCTAATGAAGATGTTAATTACCGGAAGTAATGGTCAGGTGGGGCGCAGTTTGGTCGAGGAGGGGGCCAAGAGGGGATTGGACCTAATAGGCCTCGGTAAAGCGGAACTTGATGTCAGCTGTCCTCGATCCGTTGCGAATGCAGTGAAATTGGCGAATCCGAACCTGATCATCAACGCCGCCGCGTACACCGCCTAGATGCCGCGGAGGAACAGGTCGAGGCGGCATATCGCGTAAACCGAGACGGTGCCCATCAGTTGGCCAAGGAAGCGCAGCGCCACGGTATTCCACTCTTTCATCTTTCGACAGACTACGTTTTCGACGGAGCACTGGCGCGACCCTATGTCGAGAGCGATCAAACGAACCCTATTAGCGTTTATGGTGCGAGCAAACGGGCCGGGGAACTCCAGGTTCAGCAGTTTGAAAAGCACTTGATCTTAAGAACCAGCTGGGTGTTCGGCAGGCATGGAAGCAACTTCGTGAAAACGATGCTGCGCCTGGCAGGTGAAACGGAACTACGCGTCGTCGACGATCAGGTTGGCTGTCCGACCAGTGCGGATCGGATCGCGTCGGTTTTGCTCGACCTCGCATTGCGTTATCAGGCAGACGGCAAGCTTCCGTGGGGGCTTTATCACTACAGCAGCCAGCCTGCCTGCTCATGGTTCGAATTTGCCCAAGCCATTTTTGAGCAAGCGGTCCGCGCGGGGATCGTCCGGCACCCACCTCGATTGACGCCTATCGCTACCGAAGCCTATCCAACCCCAGCGAAACGTCCGGCTTGGTCCGTGCTGGATTGCAGTCGTTTTACGGAGGCTTTCGGCATCCCCCCTGCGCTGTGGTCCGTGGATCTGGAGGCAGTCATCGACGCTTTGAAAAGCCCGTGTGGCCTGTTCGATGAGGCAGTTTCGGCATAGTGAGTGACCGCTCAGATCGCGCCGCTGAACGGTCATGATTTCCTGGAACTTTTTCTTACACGTTCAAGTCGGACTCATAAGGAGCTCATGGGGGACGGGTAATGCCGTCGCCGGGCGAGCATCCGCTGATGGACCGAGGATGCCGCGACACCTGATGGATGCTAGTGCCGCGACCGAAGTGCACGGACCCTTGGCGATGATCCGCCTCCGCCGAATGGCGGCCTGAGCAGCGATGCACGAACGCTGAGCGGGGAATAGGGAAGATGCTTTTCAATTCAATGGAATTCATTGCCGGCTTTCTTCCGGTGGTGCTGATTGGATTCTTCGTGCTGACCGGGTCGGGCCGACAGCGGCTCGCGGTGATCTGGCTGACCGTCGTCTCGTTGGTGTTCTACGGCTGGTGGAACCCGGTCTACGTACCGCTGCTGGTCGGCAGCATGCTGGTCAACTATCTGCTCGGTGGCTACCTGCGCCGGCACCCGTCGCGCCGTATCCTGGCATTGGCAGTGGCTGCCAATGCGCTGCTGCTTGTCTATTACAAGTACACCGGCTTTCTCTTCAGCACCCTGGATGCCGCGCTGGAACTGGGCTGGCGCGTCGAGGACATCATCCTGCCGCTGGCCATTTCGTTCTTCACCTTCCAGCAGATTGCCTACCTGGTCGACGCCCATGATGGCGTAGTGGAAGAACACGACTTCGCCAACTATTGCCTATTCATCAGCTTCTTCCCGCAGCTGATCGCCGGACCGATCACCCACCACGGTGAGATGCTTGCGCAGTTCAACGACCGCGACAGCTTCCGCGCGCGCATCGACAACCTGTCGCTGGGCGCCACGGTGTTTTTGCTCGGCCTGTTCAAGAAGGTGGTGATCGCCGATACCCTCGCGCTGAAAGCCACGCCGGTCTTCAGCCTGGCCGCCGACGGCACCGTCCCGGCGTTCTACGACGCATGGACCGGCGCGCTGACCTACACGCTGCAGATCTATTTCGACTTCTCTGGCTACAGCGACATGGCCATCGGGCTGGCGCTGCTGTTCGGCATCAGCCTGCCGGCCAACTTCAACAGCCCGTTCAAGGCGCGCAACGTCATCGACTACTGGTCGCGCTGGCATATGACGCTGACGCGCTTTCTCACCGCCTACCTCTACAACCCCATTGTGCTGCGCGTGACCCGTGCCCGTATGGCAGCCGGCAAGCCGCAGCCGCGCCGCGGCAAGATGACACTTGGCACCTTCCTCGCGCTGGTCGCCTATCCGACAGTATTCACCATGTTCATCTCCGGCGTCTGGCACGGCGCCGGCTGGCAATTCGTGGTGTTCGGCCTGCTACATGGCTTCTACCTGGTGGTCGCCCATGGCTGGCGCGCCTGGAAAGTACGCCAGGGCTGGAAGCTGGACAGCGAGGTCTGGTGGCATCAGGCGCTGGCCGTGCTGGTGACCTTCCAGTGCGTGGTGGTGGCGATGGTGTTCTTCCGCGCCGCCGACGTGCCGGCCGCGCTGGCGGTCCTCCAAGGCATGCTCGGTTTGAGCCCGGACAGCGTGCACATGGACCGATCGGACTTCGCCTATATCGCCGCGCTGCTGGCGTTCGTCTGGGGCATGCCCAACGTGCAGCAGTGGATGGGCCACTTCCGCACAGCACTCAACTATCAGGCCCAGCTTCATTGGACTGAACGGCTGCTGCCAGTCAGCGCCTGGCGTCCATCGGCAATCCACGGCATGGCGGTAGGTGTGCTCGGTTTCTTCGCCCTGGCGATCGCCTTTTCCATGGCGCCGACCGAATTTCTCTACTTCCAGTTCTGACCACGACAAGGAGTCCCGGCATGCAACAACTCTCCTGGCTACCGCCGCACCCTGACCTGGCCAGCGCAATCGGCCAGGCCAAGCGCATCGACGACCCACTGCAGCGGCTAAACGAAGCCGCTCGGCTGGCGGCATACCAGCGTGACTTCACGCTGACCGCACGGCTGGACAAGCTGGCCACCGCCGGCATCGAGCAGCATGCAGCGGCGGCACGACTGACGCCGCTGCGCGTGGCGCTGCTCGCTTCGCATACGGTGGACCACCTGCTGCCGACCATTCGCATGGCCGGCCTGCAGCGGCGCCTGGCGCTGTCGCTGCACGTTGCGCCTTACGGCATGTACCGCCAGGCGCTGCTGGCCGATGACCCGGCGCTGAACGCCTTCTCCCCCCAACTGCTGGTACTGGCGCTGGACGCCCATGACGCGCCGCTGCAACTGCCCTTGCACGCAGGCCAGGCGGAGGTGGATGCCGCCGTCGCAGAGCGCGTCGACGAGCTGCGCCTCCTTTGGCGCCGGGCCCGCGAGCGCTACGCCGCGCAGGTGGTGCAGCAAACCCTGGTGCCGGTCGCGCCGCCATTGTTCGGCTCTTACGAAGCACTGGTGCCGGCTTCGCCGCGGGCAGTCATCGAACGCTTGAATGCGGCTATCCGCGGCGCTGCCCGCGAGGATGGCGTGCTGCTGCTCGATTTGGCGTGGCACGCAGCCGCTTATGGCGACGGCCTGGCCGACCCGGTGCGCTGGTACCAGGCCAAGCAGCTGGTCAGCCCGGCCTTGGCCCCGCTTTACGGCGATCATCTGGCACGGATAGCGGCCGCCACGGCGGGGCTGTCGCACAAGTGCCTCGTGCTCGATCTGGACAACACCCTGTGGGGCGGTGTGATCGGTGATGACGGTATCGACGGTATCCAGCTCGGCCAGGGCAGCCCCAGCGGCGAGGCGTTTCTCGCCTTCCAGCGCTACGCCGCGCAGCTGGCACGCCGTGGGGTGATCCTCGCGGTGTGCAGCAAGAACGACCTGCACGTCGCCGAGGCGGCATTCGCACACTCGGAAATGGCGCTCAAACGCAGCGATATCGCAGCTTTCGTCGCTAACTGGGAAGACAAGGCCGGCAACCTGCGGCGCATCGCGAGCATGCTCGATATCGGTCTGGATAGCCTGGTGTTCGTCGACGACAACCCCGCCGAGCGCGACATCGTGCGCCGCGAGCTGCCGGAAGTCGCCGTACCGGAACTGCCCGACGATGTCGCCGATTACCCCGCACGAATCGCCGCCGCAGGTTATTTCGAGGCCGTGTCCTTTACCTCCGATGACGCCGAGCGCGGCCGCAGCTATGCGCTGAATGCCGAACGCAAGGCCGCGCTGAACCAGGCCACGGACATGGAAGGCTACCTGCGCGGGCTGCAGATGGTGCTGCGCGTCAGCCGCATCGGCAGTGCAGAGCTGGCCCGCGCCACGCAGCTGATCAACAAGACCAACCAGTTCAATCTCACCACCCGCCGTTATACCGAAGCCGAAGTCGAGCGCATGGCCAGCGATCGGCAAGCCATTGCGCTGGCCCTGCGGCTGGAGGACAAGTTCGGCGATAGCGGCCTGATCAGCGTAGTGCTGGCGCGACCGGATGCAGCCATCGAGGCTGACGAACTGCTGATCGACAGCTGGCTGATGAGCTGTCGCGTGCTGGGCCGCCAAGTCGAGTCGGCGGTGCTGGACGTGCTGGCCGATGCAGCCGCGGCTGCCGGCTGGCGTGCCCTGGTTGGCGAATACCGCCCCACCGAACGCAACGGCATGGTCGCCGAGCACTATCCGCGACTGGGCTTCGAGCAGCGCTCAGCCCCCGATAACGCAACCCCCGATGCCAGTTTCTGGCGCTGCGAGCTGGCGTCACGCCTATCCATAAACCACCACATCCAGGTGCAAGCATGAACGAAAAGGAAATTCTCCAGGCGCTGACCCAGGTTTTTCACGACGTGTTCGACGATGACGACATCGTCCTCACGGCCGAAACCACGGCCGACGACATCGATGGCTGGGACAGCCAGGCCCATGTCCTGCTGATCGTGGCCGCCGAGCAACGCTTCGGCATCAAGTTCCGCACTGCTGAGCTGGAGTCGCTGAAGAACGTCGGCCATTTCGTGCAACTGATCCAGAGCAAGCTCGGGGGGCGTTGAGCCATGAGCGCAACTGTCGATAGCGGCCGGGGCGGCTCCGCCCGGACCGGAGCTGAACGGCAACAGGTGCGAGCCAGCTATCTGCTGGGGGTGTTCGCTGGGCTGTTCGGAATGCTCGGCGCCTTTGCCGCACTGCTCGCATGGCTGCACCACAGTGACAACCTGCCACCGCCGGCTTTCTCCAACAGCCTGTGCGTGGATGAAAAGCTGCGTTTCCTCCGGCACAACCCGATCGATCAGCCCAACCTGCTGGTCATCGGTTCATCAGTCGCCTGGCGTCATGTCGACGGTGACGTGCTCAGGTCGAGCGCCCCGGAGCTGCGTCCGTTCAACGGCGCCTTCTGTGGCCTGCATGCAAACCAGTCTGCCTATGTCGCCGACTGGTTGCTGGATCGCCAACCGAGCATTCGTCAGGTGGTGATGATCGTCGACCCGCTGGACTTCGCCGGCTGCTGGAAGGTGCCGGACGCGGTCTTCGACCGGGAAGATGCCGACCACTATGTCTATCAGCAGGCCTCGCGCTGGGGCTATTACATGCGCTATTTCTCGCCGCGTTCGCTGTTGCGCAACGCCCGGACAATCAAGGCTCAACGCGCCAACGAGATCGAATGGGACCCGCTGGTATTCACGCGACACGGCGACGGTCCATTGGAGCCGCGCGCCGATCGAGGCCTTTTCTATGGCGAGCCCGACCCGCTGGACAATAGCTGCTTCGCAGCGCTTGGACGGCTGTCCGAGCGGCTTCGACAGGAGCAGCGGCAGCTGCTGGTGGTGTCCACGCCGCTGCATCCGCAGTGGAAGGTCAAGTTCGATGCCGACGGCCACTTCCTCGCCCGTTTCGATACCAAACTGAGCGCGGCCATTGCCGGACACGGTGGCGCAAAGTACTGGAATGCCGATCAAGAGTGGCTAGCGCCGCCCGGTGCGTTCGTCGATGCGATTCACCTTCGCTGGTCCGCCGTTCATGACTTTTCCGAGGCATTGGCCGACCAGCTGCGCGAAGCCGAACAGGCACGGCTTGGCGAGTCGGTACTGGCTGGCAGCGGCGTGTACGGTGCGCCCTGAGCAAACCTCGGCAAACGTCGCGAGGTCGGAGATGAGTAACGGAACGAGTCCGGCCAGTTGCTCGTCCTGCCGTATGTGGCACGGAGCCGCCGGTCGTCAGGTCGCATCGGGCGTGCGTGCTGTGGTATGGTCCGCGCCCTTTGCAATTCCGACCGACGTACCGACCGTATGAACGTTCCGACCCGCTCTGCCTGGCTGCCTACGCCGCCATAGCGAAACGCCCCACCATTCGATTCGGCCCATCGCGGCTGACTCGCCTCGCTGCTGCAGCGATCCGACCGCGCCCGTGCGGCCGTCAGTCATGCCTATATCTCGAACACGACGCGTTCTGAACGCCACTTTGCATGGTGCGGTTGCGTCCCTTGCCTTGGATTTACCAATGTTGCAATCGATCAAACACAACTGGCTCTCAAATATCCGTGGTGACGTGCTGTCTGGTCTCGTCGTCGCGTTGGCCCTGATTCCGGAAGCCATTGCCTTTTCCATCATCGCAGGCGTGGACCCGAAGGTCGGGCTGTACGCGTCCTTCTGCATCGCCGTGGTAATAGCCTTTGTCGGCGGCCGCCCAGGCATGATTTCAGCAGCCACCGGGGCCATGGCCCTGCTGATGGTCACGCTGGTAAAGAACCACGGTCTGGAATACCTCCTGGCCGCCACGCTGTTGTGCGGGGTGCTGCAGATCATCGCCGGCTACCTGCGGCTCGGCTCGCTGATGCGCTTCGTCTCGCGCTCGGTGGTGACCGGCTTCGTCAATGCGCTGGCGATCCTTATCTTCATGGCCCAGCTACCGGAGCTGACGAACGTCACCTGGCACGTTTACGCCATGACGGCCGCGGGCCTGGCCATCATCTACCTGTTCCCGTACGTGCCAAAGCTCGGAAAGGTCATTCCGTCGCCGCTGGTGTGCATCCTCAGCATGACGGCGGTAGCCATGTACTTCGGCCTGGACATCCGCACCGTCGCCGACATGGGCGAGCTGCCCGATACGCTGCCGGTTTTCCTCTGGCCGGACGTGCCGCTCAACCTCGAAACGCTGGCCATCATCTTCCCTTACTCAGCGGCGCTGGCCGTGGTCGGCCTGCTGGAGTCGCTGATGACCGCGACCATCGTCGATGACCTGACCGATACCACCAGCGACAAGAATCGCGAGTGCAAGGGGCAAGGCGTCGCCAACATCGCAGCGGGCATGCTGGGCGGCATGGCTGGCTGCGCCATGATCGGACAGTCGGTGATCAACGTGAAGTCGGGTGGGCGCACGCGTCTGTCCACGCTGGTCGCCGGTGTTGTGCTGCTGTTGCTGGTTGTCTTCCTGAGCGATTGGGTCGGGCAGATCCCCATGGCCGCGCTGGTGGCGGTGATGATCATGGTATCCATCGGCACCTTCAGCTGGGACTCGGTGCGCAACCTGCGTCGGTATCCGCTGTCGACCAATATCGTGATGGTCGCCACGGTGGTCGTGGTTGTGTTCACTCATAACCTGGCCTATGGCGTTCTGGTTGGCGTGTTACTGGCCGCGTTGTTTTTCGCCAACAAGGTTGGCCACTACCTCTCGGTGAGTTCCGAATTGAATGAAGCGGCGGATCACCGTACGTATACCGTTGCCGGCCAGGTGTTCTTCAGTTCGGCGGACAAATTCATCAACGCGTTCGATTTCAAGGAGGCGATCGCCAAGGTCACGATCGACTTGCGCCGCGCGCATTTCTGGGACATCACCGCGGTCGCTGCACTGGACAAAGTGGTGATCAAGCTGCGCCGGGAAGGCACCGAAGTGGACGTGCTGGGTCTTAACGAAGCCAGCGCCACCATCGTCGACAGATTCGGCGTGCACGACAAACCCCACAGCGCCGACGAGTTGATAGGTCACTGAGCCGAGCCGGCACCGCTGCGGGAATACCGGTGCCGGCTATTAGGTGCGATTGCTCATGTCGGCAGTGGCAAAAGGGGTCACGGCAGCGACTTTCGAGTTGGACGATGAAGGCCGAAGCAGTTCGGTCGGGGCAACCGGATCCATGGGAGTTCAGCTCTCTGGAGTGACCGAGGGTGGCGCTCGAAAAAGGATGCTACACATTCCTCCCTCGATCCTCGGCACTGCAGCGCTTTGCGGTCTAAAACTCGGGAACTGCGTTCGCCGTGTCGGACGCCCAGCCATTCTTCGCTGAGGAGCCATGATCATGTCCCTATCGAGCCAAAGCCGAACCGCCCGCCATGAGATCTTTATGGCGCGCGAAGCGCTTCATCGTTTCGCCCTGACGCTGTGCGTGACAGCGATGACGCTGTTCACGACGCAGGCCTTCGCGCATCACGGCTGGGCCTGGGCCGAAGAAGAGCAGTCGGAGTTGAAGGGCACGATTGCCGAGATCTCGATGGCGCCACCTCATCCGGCCCTGCGCGTGAAGGCAGAAGACGGCCGCATATGGCAGGTCGATCTGGGAAATCCGAACCAGACGAAACGTTCAGGCTTTACCGGCGATACCGCCAAGGTGGGCGATGAAATCACCGTGCTCGGCAACCGCACCAAAGAGCCGAACGAAGCGCATATGAAAGCCGTCCGCATCACCGTCGGCGGCAAGCAGTACGACATGTATCCGGAACGCATCGGGCAATGACGACAGGGCCATGACAGCTTTCCTGCAGGCGATTGCGGGCTGGCCCGGTGCCGTCTTCCTGCAGGAATACTGGGTCGCCTATCTCGTCGTCAACGCTGCACACATCCTTGGCATAGGGCTGCTCCTGGGCTCGATACTGCCGTTGGATGTGCTCCTATTGCGGTCTGCGCACGGCCGCGATCTGTCGGGCCTCGGCCCCTTTCTCGTCCGAGCGGCGGCAACGGGCGCCACGCTGGCGGTGGTGACGGGGCTCTGGTTGTTCTCGGTGAACCCCGTGGCGTATGCGGACAATCCTGCCTTCCTCTGCAAGGTCGCACTGCTCCTGCTGGCCATCTGCAACATTGCACTTCAGCATCGCGGCGAACACTTTCATGCCGCGCTGTATGGCGGGCCGCCGAGGATGCGCGTCCGCGCGCTGGCGGCCACATCCGCCACTCTGTGGCTATCCATACTGATAGCGGGTCGCTGGATCGGCTTTGTCTGAAACGCAGATGGCGCTGCAGGCGGCCGTAAGGCGCTTAAGAAGACCGCTGCGCCTGCTAACCGGCTTCCAACACCGGCATGACCCGCTCCAGCCGCGGACAAGCCCACTCCACAAATGCCCGCACCCGTGGCGACAGTTGCAGGCTGTGCGGGTAGACGAGCTGGATCGGCAGGTCCTTCGGTTCGTAATCCTTCAGTAGCCTCACCAGGCGGCCATCGGCCAGTTCGTCGGCGATCTGATAGTGCATCAGCCGGGTGATGCCCAGGCCCTGGACGCAGGCAAGGCTCGCGCTGCGGATCTGGTTACAGGTCAGGCGCGGGGTGATCTCTTCGACCTGTTCCCTGTCGCCGTCGCGGTAGTACCAGTGCCGGCCCTGGGCGGCGAAGAGGATGCAGGCGTGCTCCTTGAGCGCGGCCGGGGTGTCGATTGGCGGGCTGCTGGCGAGGTATTCCGGGCTGGCGCAGGTGACCAGCCGGGTGGTGCCGAGCGGGCGCGCGACGAGGGTCGAGTCGGGCAGGTGGCCGATGCGCAGGGCGAGGTCGAGGCGTTCGTCCAGCAGCGGGACGATCTGGTCGTTCAGGTTCAGCTCCACCTGTACCTGCGGGTGTTCCTTGAGAAAGGCATTCACCAGCGGCGCCAGGTAGCGCTGGCCGAACTCCACCGGGGCGGTGAGGCGCAGTAGGCCGCGAACGCTGCCGTCCTGCGCGTCCAGGCGCTGCTCGATGTCGGCGAACTCGGCAAGCATGCGTCGGCTCCAGGCCAGGTATTGCGCGCCTTCGTCGGTGAGGGCCATGCGCCGGGTGCTGCGGTTGAGCAGGCGCACACCCAGGTGGCGCTCCAGCGCGGCCAGCGAGCGCACCACCGATGCCACGGACTGGCCGCTGGCGTCGGCCGCCGCGCTCAGGCTGCCGTTGTCGACGATCCTCACGAAATTGGCCATCGCCTTGAGCTTGTCCATTACCACCTTCGATCTGTGCGATTGCTGCAGGGGTATTGTCAGGTCCGCGGCATAGCTGGGATGCGCAGGGCGGCGGACACTGTCCCGGACCGACGACTTCCGGAGTTTCGCACATGACCCCACCATCCAGCCCCGCTCGTATCCTCGCCTATGACCACATCGGCATCCGTGTCAGCGACCGCCGTCGCGCCATGGCCTTCTACCAGGCGCTGGGCTTCGTCGAGAGCGCCAGCTTCCCGCTGTTCGAGGCCAACGAGATGCTCAGCCCGGACGGCGTGCGCATCAACCTGATCTTCAACGGCGCGCGCACCCGCGACGCGCACAACGTACTGCTGGATGCGCCGGTCAAGCGCCCGGGCATGACCCATCCGGCCTTTATCGTCGATGACCTTCAGGCGCTGCAGCGCTGGCTGGGCGAAGAGGGCATCGTCATCACCGAGGGGCCGCATCACATCGGCCCGCGGCGGATCGCGCTGTTCATCCGGGACCCGGACGGCAACGTTCTCGAATTCAATCAGCTCGTCGAAGGAGATGCGCAATGAAACTGTACGACCTGGAAGCTTCCGGCAACTGCTACAAGGTGCGCCTGTTCGCGGCGCTGGCCGACATTGAACTGGAACGGGTGCCGGTGGATCTCGCCAATGGCGCGCACAAGAAGCCGCCGCTGTCCGAGATGAACCCGCTGCGGCAGGTGCCGGTGCTCGAGGACGACGGCCATGTGGTTCGCGATTCCCAGGCGATCCTGGTCTATCTCGCCGGTACCTACGGCGGCCTGGCCTGGTGGCCGGACCATGCCCGCGGGCAGGCCGAGATCGTGCAGTGGCTGTCCTTCGCCGCCAACGAGGTGCAGCACAGCCTGAGCGCTGCGCGGCTGGTGGAAAAGTTCGGCTACCCGCTGGACAAGGAAGCGGCGCTGGCCAAGGCGCCGGCGGTGCTCGCGCTGCTCGATGCGCATCTGGAAACGAACGACTGGCTGGCGATGGGGCGACCTACCATCGCCGATTGCGCGGTCTACCCTTACGTGGTGCTGGCGCCGGAGGGCAGCGTCGACCTCGGACCCTATGGCAACGTGGCGCGCTGGATGACCCGGCTGGAAAGCCTGCCGGGCTATCTGCCGCGGCCCTGACCTGCCTTCAGGCTGGCTCTTGCCCCTCGGCCTTCAGGAAGTCGACGAAGGCCCTGAGCGGCGAGGGCATGTGGCGGCGGCCGTGGTAGTAGAGGAAGGGGCCGTCGAAGGACTGCCACCAGTCCTCGAGGATGGGCGTCAGGCGCCCATCGGCCAGCGGCTCGCGGATGAAGTCCTCGAAGGTGTAGATGATCCCGAGCCCATTGATCGCCGCGCTGGTCTTCAAATCATGTGAGGAGGTGGCCAGCTGGCCTTGCGGCGGTACACGCAAGGTCCGGCCGTCCTTCTCGAACTCGAACACGCCCAGCTTGCCGCTCTCGAAGCGATGGCCGAGCAGTTGATGCCCGGTCAGCTCGCTGGGGTGGCGTGGCGTGCCGTGGGCGGCGAGGTAGGCCGGTGCGGCGGCGGCCACGAAGCGTTGCCGGCGCGGTCCGATGGGGATGGCGATCATGTCCTTGGCCAGGCTTTCTTCGTAACGCACACCGGCGTCGTAGCCCGCCGCGATGACGTCGATGAAGGTGTTCTCCATCACCACCTCGACGTTCACCGCCGGATAAAGCTTGAGGAAGCGGCTCAGCAGGTCCGGCAGCACGAAGCGCGCCACCGGGACCGGCACGTTCAGCTTGAGGGTGCCGACCGGGCGCTGGGATTCGTCGTCGAGGTCGTTGAACGCGGCGTGGATCTCTTCCAGCGCCGGGCGCAGGCGCTCGAGCAGGCGTTCACCGGCGGTGGTCGGGGTGACGCTGCGGGTGGTGCGGTTGAGCAGGCGCAGGCCGAGGTCGCCCTCCAGCCGGCGCACGCAGTCGCTCAGCGACGAGGCCGACATGCCTCGGGTCTGCGCGGCAGCACGAAAGCCACCGGCCTCGACCACGGCAGCGAACAGCGCGACGTCACTCAGGTTGGGTTGGCGCATGGGAACTCCGCAAGCCATTCGGTTGTACGGATAGTCGTACAGCCTGTCCAATTTTGCCCGGATTATCACCTGATTTCCGTACGCTGATAATCCTCGCGTCGGCCACCTCCATCGCAGGTCGGCCTGTTTGCAACGACGACGAGGACAGGATCATGACGCACAGAACCACAACCGAGCCGGGCGACCTCGCCCGCCATCTGCTGAAACTGGCTAGAACGCTGATCGCCGGGGTGGCAGTGGCTGGCGCACTGACGGCCGAGGCCGCCAACCGTACCGCACCGAAGCCGGACTGGAGCCCGGCGGACATGCCGGATCAGGCTGGCCGCATCGTGCTGGTCACCGGCGGCACCAGTGGCATGGGCTACGAAGATGCGCTGGCGCTGTCGCGCGCCGGCGCCGAGGTGATCATCGCTGCGCGCAATGCCGAGCGCGGGCAGGAGGCGATCGAGCGGATACGTGAGCAGGTGCCGGATGCCCGCGTGCAGTTCGAGGCGGTCGACCTGGCCAGCCTGGCCTCGGTGCGCAGTCTGGCCGAGCGCCTGCAGCAGCGCCTGCCGCGTCTCGACGTGCTGATCAACAATGCCGCAATCATGGCGCCGCCTGAGCGCGGCACCTCGGCCGACGGTCACGAGCTGCAGCTGGCCACCAACTACCTCGGCCCGTTCGCCCTGACAGCGCTGCTCATGCCGCTGCTGCTGGAAAGTGACGATGCCCGGGTGGTCAGCCTCTCCAGTATCGCGGCCGGGCGTGGCCAGCTGGACTTCGCGGACCTGCAGGCCGAGCAGCGCTACAACCCCTACGCCACCTATGCGCAGTCCAAGCTCGCGGTGCTGATGTGGGCCATGGAGCTGCAACGCCACAGTGACGCATCCGGCTGGGGCATTCGCAGCATCGCCGCGCACCCCGGAGTAGCCGTCACCGAGCTGGTCGAGCGTGGCCCAGGGCTGGACAGTGAGTTCGCCGCCAACTGGGCCAAGGACCGTGACAACTACCACTCCGCCGCCCAAGGCGCGCTGCCGACGCTGTATGCCGCCACTGCGCCCGACGCCATCGGCGGTGCCTACTACGGGCCGACCGGCGAGGAAGAAAAACGCGGGCCGCTGGGCTTTGCCAGGGTTCCAGACGCCGCCGCGAACCAGGCGGATGCCGCCCGGCTGTGGCAACTGTCGGAACGCCTGACCGGCGTGCGTTACCCCTGAATCCACGGGCGCGGCCTTGCGCTCGCGCCCTGTTCTCACTTCATTCTTCAGGAGCGCGCCCATGAGCACGCCATCCGTTGTGCATCGCCTGAGTGCCGCGATCAATGCCGAAGCGCATGAGCTGCGCCCGGCACTGAGTGGTTTCCTGCTGTTTTTCTGTCTGTTCGCTGGCTATTTCATGCTGCGCCCGATTCGCGAGTCGATGGGCATCGCCGCCGGCGTGGAAAACCTGCAATGGCTGTTCACCGCCACCTTCTTCGTCATGCTGGTAGCCGTGCCCCTGTTCGCCTGGCTCAGTTCCCACGTACCGCGCCTGCATTTCGTCGATTGGGTGTACGGCTTCTTCTGCCTGAACCTGCTGGGCTTCTCCGTGCTGTTTCTGCTGCAGGGTGACAGCGCCTGGCTGGCGCGGGTGTTCTACGTGTGGATTTCGGTCTACAACCTGTTCGTCGTGTCCGTGGCCTGGAGCCTGATGGCGGATGTGTTCGACAGCGCCCAGGCCAAGAGGCTGTTCGCCTTCATCGCTGCTGGCGCGAGTGTCGGCGGGCTGGTCGGGCCGGCGCTCAGCGCGCTGTTGGTCGGCAGCCTGGGCGAGTCGGGGCTGATGCTGCTGGCCGCCTTGTTGCTGGGCGCGGCGCTGGCGCTCAAGTTCTCGCTGATGCGCTGGCGCGAGATCGGCGGAGCGGGGCGCCCCGGCGCGGCTCCGGCGGAGAGCACGCGCCGGCCGGTGCCCGGCAACCCCTTCAGCGGCCTGACTCGGGTGATGCAGTCGCCCTATCTGCTCGGCATCGCCGGTTTCGTGGTGCTGCTGGCCACTGTGACCACCTTTCTCTACTTCGAGCAGGCACGCCTGGTGGCCGAGCTGTTCCCCGACCGCGCCGCCCAGGTTCGCGTGTTCGGCATCATCGACGTGGTCGTCCAGGCGGGCGCGCTATTGTCGCAACTCTTCATCACCGGGCGCCTGGCGCAGAAACTCGGCGTGCGCGTGCTGCTGGCCATCGTGCCGCTGCTGGTCGGCGTCGGCTTTGTCGGCCTCGCGCTGATGCCCAGCTTCGCCGTGCTCGCGGCGCTGATGATCGTGCGCCGCATCGGCGAGTACGCGTTCGTCCGGCCCGGCCGCGAAATGCTCTTCGCGCCGCTGGATGCCGAGAGCAAGTACAAGGCGAAGAACGTCATCGACACTGTCGTCTACCGCGCCGGCGATGCCGTCAGCGGTTGGGGGAAGACGGCACTGGACATGTTCGGGCAGGGCGCCGGCCTGGTCGCCGTGGCCGGCGCGATCTGCGCACTGCTCTGGGGCTATCTCGGCTGGCAGCTCGGCAAGCAGGCGGACAGGCGAGCGGAGGTGCGGGTGGGCACAGCTGTGGCGGGTGAGGGGGGAGCCTGAGCGGAACGCTAGCGGTGGCGGGTTCGAGGTTTGGCTGGTGTCAGCCTTGCAGGTGCGGCGCTTTGGTTCGCCAAGAGTCACAGCTTGGTGAGCCTGCGCTGAGGCTGAAGTCCCAAGCATGGTATCCGCTGCTTTTACCGAAGCGGCGACCGGCTTTTCGCGCGGTCGCCGCGCTTCATGCGCCGGTCAGAAGCTGACCACCGTCTTCAGTCCGACGACCACCACGTCCTTGTCTTCGTCGAAGCCGCCTGGTCGGTGGAAGTACTGGATGTTCGGCGTCAGCGAGAGGGCGGGTGTCAGCGCCACGCGGTAATACAGCTCGGCCGGGTATTCCACGTCGGGCACCGGGTCGCCCTGTTCGCGCAGGCGACGGCGGGCATCGTCGTTGATTTCCAGGCGCCCGAGGCCCAGGCCAAGCTCGTCGTTCGGGCGCGAGGCGAATGGCGCGGAGAGCATGCCGCCAACCTGCCAGACCCGCTCGATATAGGTCACGTCCGGGTCGGACTGGATGAAGTTGGCGAACAGCTTCAACCGTCGCGCCGGCACCGCGGCGCTCTGCCAGACCTGCTGCTCGGCCATCAGGTAGCCGCCCGTGCCCTGGTCGTGCTCGGCGGCTGATGCGCCGGAAAGCGACAGGGGCAGGCCGGAGCTGTCGCGGTACAGGTCCTCGAAGTCGCCGGTATTGCGCCACAGGCCCAGCCGATAGGCGCCGGGCTGGCCGGCAACGGTCGGCGTCCAGCCCAGCTCGGCGACCGCGTGGTAACCGGTGGTGCCCGACGGGCTGCCGAAGTTCAGGCGCTGGCTGCGCTCGGTGAAGCGCGGATTGACCTGATAGATCGCAGTCTGCAGCGACCAGGCTTCGTTCAGCTGGTAGCGCGCGGTGGCGCCCCATTGGCTGATCGGCCAGGTGTACCAGTTCGATGTGATGTAGCCGGGCACCGTGCCGCAGAAACCGAGGTTCTGGAACGGGCAGGCGAAGGGGTAGATATCGCCGCTCATGGGAAGGCGGCCGAGCTTGACCAGCAGGCGGTCGTCCAGCAGCGCCTGCTGGTAGTAGAGCTGCACCAGGCGGGTCGCGCTGCCGTAGCCGTAGATTTCCTGCGGTTGCAGGAGCACGCCCAGGTCCGCTTCGGCATTGAGGTTCTCGCCGTTGCGGTTGGTCAGCGTGAAGTGCAGGCCAGCGCCGGACCAGCCCAGCAATCTGTCCAGGTCCAGCGCCGCATCGAACATCAGCTGGTCGGCGTAGGTGCCGGTATGGTCGTCGCCGCCCTGGGTGTTGCGGGCCAGTTCGTTGACGTAGGTGAATTGCAGGTCGACCCCGGCCTCGTGCAGGCGGGTGCGGGCGCCGTTCCAGTCGCCGAAGAGAAACTGGTCCGGTGAATATTCGGCCGCTTGGGCAGAAGTGAGCAGGCAGGCGACGAGAAGGCCGCTGCCGCAGCGCAGGCTTGTTGTCATTGTTCTGATCCTTTGGGATGTAACGGTGCGGGTGCCGCGAATACCGTTAGCCGCCATGGGAGTGGGCATTCACGGTATTCGCGTGCGTTTCTGCTCAGTGGTAACGCCTGGCTACTCAGGCGTTACCGGTTCAACTGTTTGGTTGGCGATCGAAGGTTGCCGACCTAATGGCCGCCGCCCGATTTCACCCCGTCGTGTGCTTGCCTGCGCACGAAATGGCGAATGCTTTCCAGCTCTGCATCGGTCAGATCCGGGAACTTGGGCATGCCATTGACGAGCAATGCTCCACCGCGCACCACGCTCTCAAACGCTTTTTCGCTGCCTGTGAGCAAGATCGGCGACTCCCGCAGATCGGGTGCCTTCATGCCCGCAACAGCCCCGGCGCCGTGGCAACCAACGCAGAGGTTTTCCGCATAGACACCCGCGCCCGTCTCGGCCTTTTCGGCATCGACTTCAAACTTCTCATCGATGATGGGTTTGGCGAGTTGCGGCGCCGGCTGTTCTGGAACGACCGCTTTTCCGTCAAGCGAGAAGGTCATGATGCGGCGCTCATGCGCACCATATTTCCAGCCATGGCTTTCAAAACCCAGTTCGCCTGAGCCGCCGAAGTTGGAAGCCAATGCACCACCAGGGCCCACCAGCAGGGAAACCATCTGCTTGCCATCCAACTTGTAAGTGATCGGTGGCGCGGAGATACCGAGGCCGACGTCATAGGACCAGAGTTCTTGACCGGTGCGTGCGTCATAAGCCTTGAACAGGCCATCGGGCTCGCCCTGGAAAACCAGGTTGCCGGCCGTGGTCAAGGTACCGCCGCCCCAAGGACTCTTCTGATTTACTTGCCACACGCGCTTGTTCTTGACCGGGTCCCAGGCCTGCAACGAGCCCCGTGACTCGTGCGGGTCCTTGGTCAATTCCCAACCGGTCAGCCCCAGGTAGAGTTTGTGGCTCGCCATCTTATGGCCAGGCTTCGTATTTTTACCGTCGTCCTTGAAGGTGTTGCCTAGATGGTTGGTGGGGATAAAGGCAAGATTCAGCTCGGGGTTATAGGACATCGCGTGCCATGAGTGCGCACCGAATGCCGATGGATAGATATTCTTCTCGCCGTCGGGATACCTGGCGTCGTCGGCAACGATATGGCGCTGCTCTTTCAGGTCGTACCTGGTTGACCAGTTGGCATCGGCGAATTTCTCCGCGGACAGTACCTTGCCGTTCGAACGGTCGATCGTATAGAAGAAGCCGTTTTTGGGGGCGTGCAATACGGCGTCAACATCCTTGCCGTCTATTTTCAGATCGGCCAGCACGATGTCCATGTTCGAGTTGTAGTCCCAGGTGTCACCCGGGGCAGTCTGGACATGCCACTTGTATTCGCCCGTATCCGCATCGACCGCCACGACAGAACACAGGAACAGGTTGTCGCCACCCTCCGGGCTACGCACCTTGATGTTCCAGGGGCCGCCGTTACCTGTACCAAAGATGAGCTGGTTGTACTTGGCGTCGTACGTCCAGCCGTGCCAGGCATTACCGCCGCCGCCGTTCTCCCACCAGCGGCCACTCCAGGTCTTGGCCGCCATCTCCTGAGCGGCATCCTCGAATCCATCGGCAGGATTGCCGGGAACGATATAGAAACGCCAGACCTGTTTGCCGGTTTCGGCATCGTAGGCAGTTACATACCCACGCATCGGACCAAGTTCGGTGCCGCCATTGCCGACGAATACCTTGCCGTCGAAGGCCTTGGGATGGCCGGTGATATTCAACGGCTGGTCGTGATCGAATGTACGGGTCTGCCAGACTTCCTTGCCGTCCTTTCGGTTGATTGCAATCAGGCGGCCGTCCCAGGTGGCAATGAACAACTTGTCGCCGTAGGTTGAAAGTCCCCGGTTATGCTTCCAGAAGACCTTCTTCATATTGTTGTCGAGGATCTCTTTGGAAACTTGCGGATCGTATTCCCAAAGCTTCTTTCCCGTGCGGGCATCGAACGCACGTGTTCTGTTCATTTCGCCCACATAGTACATGACGCCATCGACCACCAAGGGCGTTCCGACCATATCTGAGCGGTCAGGTAGCGGCGAATACCATTCAGGTTTGAGTTGGCTGACATTATCTACGTTGATGTCCTTGAGCGGGCTGAACCGTTGTTCGGAGTGTGTGCGCCCGTAAGCCAGCCAGTCAGCAGTGTTTGATTCATCGGACAATTCCTTGTCTGTGATGATTCTGTCTGATGCATGCAGCGGCGTGATCGCAAAAAGCGAGGCGGCCATCATCAGGTGAACCCTTAGGTTTGACTGTTTTAATTTCATTTTTATTATTTCCTTGTTTAGGGTTTCAGGCGTGCGTGGGGTACAACGAGCATTTACGGATAAAGCTCTTCTGGCATTTCTTTTGTTATTAAGTCGATTCCGGTATGAGCCCCCGTAATGGCGCGAAACAACATGCACCTATCACGGCTTTTCGAAATCTTTATTCAAACTTCTATAACTTCTGGCCGGCTTCATTGCGCTCTGGTTGCCAGTGTTGGGGCCGTTGTGCCCTGCTGGGTGAGGCTCCTCGGAAGACGGTCACCGCTTCGCCTGGACTGGGCAGGGCGAAGTGTTGGATACCCGCGCTGGCCGGGCGGGTCGGGGGTGGAATAGCTCATGGGGTTTTCCTCCGATGCATGGCCGGACCGGTTGGTGGCCGTGGTGTTTTTCAAAGCACGGGGGAGGGTGGACCGGCGACCGTGCCTGTGGCCGGGCAGGGCAAGGGGCGGGCGCCGAGTTCCAGGCCTTGCCAGGCCAGCACACGTTGATAGCGGTCGGACAGCGACTCGGCTTCGCTCCAGGCGCCTGGCAGTCGCTCACCGAGCGCCAGATGACTGTCGGCCGCGCAGCGCAGGTCGCTGGCGCAGGCGTGATAGAAGCGGTTGACGATGTCGGCCATCGGTTCGCGCCAGTCGTCCATCAGCACCGCCGCATGGGCGAGCACCGCCGGGCGGCCATCACGGCTGCGCCGCCAGCGTTGCGCTGTGCCGGCCAGCTTGCGGCCTTCCAGCGTGAGGTTGTAGCGGCCGTCGCAGAAGGCACCCGGAACCGCGCCGACTCCGGCCCGCAAACCATGCTCGGCGAGCCACAGCGCCAGCGGATCGAGCAGTCGCTCGTAGGCAATGACGATGCGCTTGCCGGCCTCGTCTTCGATGGGCAGCGCGCAGGCGAGGGCGATATTGAGCACGGCAGGCGACTGCGGCACTGGCTCGCCGCCGGTGTCTCGCAGCAGGATCGGCCAGCCCTGCGCCGCGCAGCGTTGGCTGGCCAGGGCGAAACCGGGGCGGCGCTCGAAGCTGCCGGGCATCACCAGCGCCTGGCCGGTCGGGCGCCAGAGCAGCAGCTGGCAGTCGAACAGGCCATCGCAGACGCGCTGCAGCAGGGCACGTTCGGCATTCAGGCCGGCCGCTACACTGAAGCGGGCGATGCCGTTCATGCCGCACCCTCCTCGATGCGCCGGCACAGGTCGTCGAGGAAGTCCGCTGCCGGCGCGCCGTTCACGGCGCGATGGTCGAAGGTCAGCGACAGGCCCAGCCATTCGGCCTCCACCAGCGCACCGCTCGCGCTCAGTTCCAGCCGACGTTGCACGCCGCCGATGCCGAGGATGGCCACCTGCGGCGGGTTGAGCACCGGAGTGAAGTGGTGCACCCGCGACAACCCCAGGTTGGACACGGTGAAAGTGGCGCCGGTCAGCTCCTTGACCGACAGCTTGCCGGCCAAAGCCTTGTCCACCAGCGTCTTGCGCGCCTGGCACAGCTCTTCGCCGTCCAGCTGTTCGGCATTGAACAGCGCCGGTGCCACCAGCAGGTCGCCGGGCAGGGGGATGGCCAGGCCGAGATGCACCGCCGCATGGTGGTGGATCACCTCGTCGGCCAGGGTGGCGTTCAGGCCAGGATGCGCCTTGAGCGTTTCGATCACCTTGAGCAACACGAGGTCCTGCACCGACACCGCACTGCCAGCCGTCTTGAGTTCGGCGCGGCGGGCCTTGAGCGCATCCAGCCGGCATTCGGCGTGGTGGGTCAGCTGGGCGGTGGTCTGCAGGCTCTCGAGCATCTTCGCCGCGATCATCTTGCGCATGCCCTTGAGTGGCACCCGCTCGGGGGGCAGTGCGCCGGACAGGTTTTCCAGTTGCGTCATGGCTATTCCACCTGGGCGATGACTGCGCCCTTGGCGATCACCGCGTCTTCGTCTTCGAGGATCTTCAGTACGCCGGCCACCGGCGCTTCGATCTCGAACTGGGCCTTTTCCGACATGATCTCGGCGACCAGGTCACCGGCGGCGACTTCGGCGCCGTCGCTCACCAGCCAGGAGGTGATCACCGCTTCGGCGTCACCTTCCCAGAGGTCATCTGCGATCACGATGGGGGTTGGGTTACTCATGGGGTCATTCCTTGTTCAGGGCGTGATAGGCGGCCACGATCTTGTCCGCATTGGGCAGCGCCCATTGCTCCATGACCGGGGTGAAGGGGATGGGGATGTCGGGGAAGGCCACCCGTTGCGGGCGTGCCTTGAGCATGCCGATGTCGTGCTCGACGACGCTGGCGATGATTTCGCCGCTGACGCCGAAGCTGTGGTAGTCCTCGTCGATCACGATCAGTCGGCCGGTCTTGCGCACCGAGGCGATGACGTGTTCGCGGTCCAGCGGCACCAGGCTGCGCAGGTCGATGACCTCCGCGCTGACGCCATCCTTTTCCAGCAGCGTGGCGGCGCGCAGGGCGTGATGCACCCCGGCGCCGAGGCTGACCAGGCTGACGTCGCGGCCCTCGCGCACCGTCTTCGCCTTGCCGATCTCGACGATGTAGGGCTCCTCCGGCACCGGCACCGTGGCGCCTTTCTCGGTGCCCAGCCAGCCCATGCCCTGCAGCGCCTTGTGGAAGAGGTAGACCACCGGGTTGTCGTCGCGGATGGCCGCGGTCATCAGGCCCTTGGCGTCGTAGGCGTTGCTCGGCACCACCACCTTCATGCCCGGCAGGTGGGCGAAGGTGCCGTAGAGGCACTGCGAATGCTGGCCAGCGTCCGAGTAGCCGGCGCCGGTGGAGGCCATCAGCACCATGGGCACCGGCACCTTGCCGCCGGAGAAATAGGTGTTCTTGGCCATCAGGTTGTAGATGGCATCCATGCAGACGCCGAAGAAGTCGACGAACATCAGCTCGACGATCGGCCGCATGCCGTCCGAGGCGGCGCCCACCGCGGCACCGATAAAGGCCGTTTCGGAGATCGGCGTGTCGCGGATGCGCGTCTTGCCGAACTCTTCATAAAGGCCACGGGTGTTGCCGAACACACCGCCGAGCTGGCCGATGTCCTCGCCCATCACGAATACGCGCGGGTCCAGGCGCATCTCCTGGGCCACGGCTTCGGCCATGGCGCGGGCGACGGTGAGCTTTCTCTCTTTTACTGCTGTGGTCATGGTGGTCTCCTGCTCAGCCGGCCAGCGCGCTGGGGCTGACGATGATCTTGACGTTGCGGTCCTTGTGATTGGCCAGCTCCTCGAAGCCCTGCTCGAGGATGTTGTCCAGGCCGATGCGGCCGGTGATCAGCGGGGTCACGTCCATGCGCCCGTCGGCGATCAGGGCGATGACGTCGGGGAACTCCCCTGCATAGGCGAGCGAGCCGATCACCTGTTTCTCGGTGGCGACGATCTCGAAGAAGTTGAATTCCGAGGGCTCCTCGAAGATGCCCACCATCACGCAGCGACCGGCCTTGCGGATCACGTCGAGGGCGAGCTTGGCGGTGGCCTTGTGGCCGATGCACTCGAAGGAGGTGTCGGCGCCGTAGCCGCCGGTGAGCGCCTTGATCTCGGCGATGGCGTCGCACTCGCTGGGGTCGATGACCCGCGTGGCGCCGACTTCCAGCGCCTTGGCCTTGCGCGCAGCGGACATTTCCAGGGCGATCACCTGGCCGGCGCCGGCGGCCTTGGCGCACATGATGGTGCACAGGCCGATGGTGCCGGCACCGACCACCACAACCGTCTCGCCGAGCAGGCTGCCGGCCTTTTTCACCGCGTGCATGCCGACGGCCAACGGTTCGATCAGCGCGCCGGCCTCCAGCGGAAAGCCTTCGGGCAGGCGGTAGAGCAGCTCGGCGGGTACGTTGACGAACTCGGCAAAAGCGCCGTTGTTCATCAGGCCCGTGAAGGCCAGCTGCTCGCAGAGGTTGTACTGGCCGGTCTTGCAGAAACGGCACTGGCCGCAGTGCTGGCAGGCATCGGCGGCGACCTTGTCGCCCGGTGCGTAGCCTTCGACGCCGTCACCGGTGGCGACGATCTCGCCGCAGAACTCGTGGCCGAGGATGCACTGACCCCTGATGCCGGTGAGCGGGTGGGGCGCATCCACCGGGATGAACACCGGGCCGGCGAGGTACTCGTGCAGGTCGGAGCCGCAGATGCCGCACCAGTGCACGCGGATCTGTACCCAGCCCGGTTGTGGCGCGCCGGGCAGCGGTACCTGTTCCAGGCGGATGTCCTTGCGACCGTGCCAGACGGCGGCGGTCATGGTGGCTTGGCTGTTCATGGGTGTTCCTCTTGTTGTTCTGGCTGGTGCCGTTCTCGGGACTTCTTTCGCGAGCGAGCTCGCTCCTACGGGGTCGGTCTGTCACGTGCCGGCTTGTAGGAGCGACCTTGGTCGCGAACCGGTGGCTCCGGTGCTCGTTCGCGAACTCGCTCCTGCGGTGCGTTACACGAACACCTTTTCCATTGCCTCTTCCGGGCGCGGGTAGGGGCTTTCGCGGGCGAAGGCGACCGCTTCGTCGATACGGCCGCGGGCGCGTGCGGCGATGTCCTCGGCCTGGGCCTCGGTCATCACGCCTTCGTCGATCAGGCGCTGGCGGTAACCGGGAATGGGGTCCTTTTTCATCAGGCCGTCCTTCTCGCCCTCGGGGCGGTAGGTTTCGCCGTCGCCCATGAAGTGGCCGGCCAGGCGGTAGGTCTCGATCTCGATAAGGGTCGGGCCGCCACCGGCACGGGCGCGCTCGATGGCTTCGCCGGCCGCGCGGAACACGCCGTCCGGGTCGTTGTTCTCGACGAACACACCGGGCATTCCGTAGGCCGCGGCGCGCACGTGGTGCTGCTTGATGCAGGTGGCGCTGGCCTTGGCCACCGAGATGCCCCAGGCGTTGTCCTCGATGACGAACACCACCGGCAGCTTCCACAGCGCGGCGAGGTTCAGCGTTTCGTGGAAGGCGCCCTGGTTGGCCGCACCCTCGCCGATGAAGGACACGGCCACCCCGGGCTTGCCCTGCATCTGCCGCGACAAGGCGGCGCCGACGGCCGGCCCCATGCCTTCGGCGATGATCCCCGAGCAGGAGAAATTCACCCGGCCATCGAACAGGTGCATATGGCCGCCGCGGCCGCCGGAAAGCCCGGTGGCCTTGCCGAAGATCTCGGCCATCATCTCGTTGAGGTCGACGCCCTTGGCCACGGCGATGTGGTGCGGGCGGTGGGTGGCGGTGACGATGTCGCCGGCCTCGAGGTGCGCACAGACGCCTACCGCGCAGGGCTCCTGGCCGTTGGAGAGGTGCATCTCGCCGGGAATCGGCCCCTTGGCCATATTGAACACCGGCGTCTTGCCTTCCATGTAGATGCGCTCGATGGATTCCTCCATGTAGCGGCTGGTCAGCATCTGCTCGTACATCCACAGGCGCTGCGAGTTGTTGGGCTGGGTCATGGTCGACTCCCTTGTAGTGGTGGTCAGATCGCGCGTTCGTTGAGCAGCCGGCCGATCTGCTCGGCCTGGCGCAGGGCCAGCGCGACGATGGTGAGGGTGGGGTTCTGGCCGCCGCTGGTGGTGAACTGGCTGCCGTCGGAAACGAACAGGTTGGGGATGTCGTGGCTCTGGCCCCACTTGTTCACCACGCCGTCACGGGCCTTGGCGCTCATGCGGTTGGTGCCCATGTTGTGGCTGGCCGGGTAGGGCGGCAGCTCGATCACGTCGGTGGCGCCGGCGGCCTCGTAACACCTGGCGGTGGCGGCGACGCCGTGCTTGCGCATGGCGGCATCCATGGGGTGATCGCTCTTGGTCACCACCGAGATCGGCAGGCCGTACTGGTCCTTCTCGGTGGCGTGCAGGGTGATGCGGTTGCTTTCCAGCGGCAGGTCTTCGCCGCACAGCCAGACGCCAGACATGTGGTTGTACTTTTCCATCCGCGAGGCGAACTGGCGGCCCCAGCCCTTGGGCGTCGGGTCGAGGAAGGCGGACAGGAACGGCAGGCCGAGGGCGAGGATTTCCAGGCGGTAGCCGCCGACGAAACCGCGCGACGGATCGTTGTACGACTCGTCGGAGATGACCCCGGCGCAGGTGGTGCCGCGGTGCATGTTCACCGGCTTGGGCATCACCGCGAAGATGCCGGCGGTGGTGTGGGTCATGTAGTTCCTGCCGACCTGGCCGGAGGAGTTGGCCAGCCCGTCGGGGAACATCGAGGAAGCGGAGTTGAGCAGCAGGCGCGGCGACTCGATGGAATTGCCCGCCACGCAGACCACCCGGGCCTTCTGCCGCTGGATGGTGCCCTGGGCGTCGGCGTAGACCACGCCGTTCACCTTGCCCTTGGCGTCGTGTTCGATGCGCAGCACCATCGACTGCGGCCGCACCTCGCAATACCCACTGGCTTCGGCGCGGGGAATGTCGGTGTAGAGCGTCGACCACTTCGCGCCCATCTTGCAGCCCTGCATGCAGAAGCCGATCTGCTGGCAGGCGGCGCGGTCGTCGTAGGGCTCGGTGTTGATGGCCATCGGCCCGGAGAGGATCTCCTTGTAGCCGACCCGCTTGGCGCCGGTGGCCAGCACCTTGAAGGAGTTGTGCCAGGGGTGATAGGCCATGCCGGTGCTGGGGCCGGTCACGCCCATGTGCTTCTCGGCCTTCTCGTACCAGGGCGCCATCTCTTCCAAGGTTATCGGCCAGTCCAGCAGGTTGGCCCCGGCGATGTCGCCGTTGATGCTCCGCATCCTGAATTCGAAATCACGGAAGCGCAGGGCGATGCCGGCCCAGTGCACGGTGCTGCCGCCGACGCCCTTGACGATCCAGGCCGGCAGGTTGGGGTTGTTCTCGGCCAGGTGCCAGTCGCCGGCGGCGATGCGCTTGTCGAGCCAGGAGATCTTCTTGAACATCGCCCACTCGTCGTTCTCGATGTCCTCCAGCGTGTGCCGCTTGCCCGCCTCGAGCACCACGCTGCGAATCTTCTGTTTGGCCAGCGCGTTGGCCAGCGTGCCGCCGCCAGCGCCGGAGCCGATGATCACCACGACGCCATCGTCGTCCTGGGCAAAAGTTGCCATGGGGTATCCCTCTCTTGTTCTTGTTGTCGGCGCCGCGAGGCGCCCTGGCTCAGAGCCAGTTGAGATCGTCGAAGCCGCGGTTGACGTAGCCGCCGTATTCCCACGACGAGCCCTCGTAGCCGAACAGCGGGAATAGCGTCTTGTTGTCGTACAGGCCGAACATCAGGCTGCTGCGCACCGCCTTGAAAAACGGGGTGTTCTCGATGTCGCTGAGCAGCGCCACGCGTTCGGCTTCGTCCAGCTGTTCGAAGCGCTTGCCGTGGGCCTTGCGTGCCTGACGCTGCAGCTCGTCGAGCCCGCCGCCGAGCAGCGCCGGCTCCTGTTCCGCGAGGTCGAGCAGGGGCTGTACGTAGTGGCGATCGCTGATGAAATCGTGGGGGAAGATGTCGCGACCCATGCGCAGCAGGCCGTCAGGCAGTTCCGCCTGCCGCTCCTCGGCGAGCAGGTTCACCGGGATCAACTGGCTCAGGCTCAACGCCAGCAGCGACTGGCTGGACAGAGAAAGAAAACGTCGACGGTTTAGCGTGCCGTGCGGACGAGCTGAATCGTGCATGAC
This sequence comes from Stutzerimonas stutzeri, assembly GCF_000219605.1. Classification (NCBI taxonomy): domain Bacteria; kingdom Pseudomonadati; phylum Pseudomonadota; class Gammaproteobacteria; order Pseudomonadales; family Pseudomonadaceae; genus Stutzerimonas; species Stutzerimonas stutzeri. The sequence continues at coordinate 3,095,783 of NC_015740.1, read as the reverse complement.
AGTAGCTCCTGATTATTACCAACAGCACTGAGGGGAGCAGGCGGCTGGCGATCTTGTTATGCGAAGAGTTTGTTCCGCACAGGGTGATCAGCAGGGGTCATGCCAACTTTCATGTATGAATATTTATTTACCTATCTGTATGAATTTAAAGGATTTATCTTGTTTGAAGTGGATGGCCGTATCAGTGGTGTAACGCAAGTTGCGCGTTACACCTGTAAAGCGTTGTAAAGCGCTTTACAACGTGCGGCTAATATTTGAAACACCCGAGCAGGCATACTTCCAAAGTTCAGGCTGGTCCTGACGGTTCAATCGTTTATCCTTCAGTACACTTCATAACAATAAAGCGTTTCGCTGAGGCGCCCGTTGCCATCCGCTGCGAGCGTTTCGAGGAGGATGCATGAACCTGCTCTCCGGTCCCGTGAGCCATATCGACGCGGTGCTGACGCTGGCCAACGCGCCGCATCTTTCCGCTGACCGCGATCCGATCATTGCGCGCTCCTGGCGCCGCTGTGTGCACGACTACGGTCTGGACCCGGCGCGTCCGTCCGAGGCGCGCTTCGTGCCGCGGCAGGTTCTGCGCGAGCACCAGGACCAGGCAGACGAGCTGATCAACGTGGCCCGTGCGGGCGTGGAGCAGCTCTACCGGCAGGTGGCCGAGCTGGGCTACGTGATTCTGCTGACCGACAACCGCGGCATCGCCGTGCAGTTTCTCGGCGATCCGGCGGACGAGAAGGCGCATCGCAAGACCGGCCTGTATCTGGGCTCGGACTGGGGCGAGGACCACGCCGGCACCTGCGCGGTCGGCACCTGCATCAAGGAACAGCAGGCGCTGACGTGTCATCAGCACGATCACTTCAGCGTCTGGCATACCAACCTCACCTGCACGGCGGTGCCGATGTTCAACCCCCAGGGGCAACTGCTGGCGGTGCTGGACATCTCGGCGCTGCATTCGCCGCCGTCCAAGGATTCGCAGACCTTCGCCCTGCAGCTGGTCAAGCAGTACGCGCGGATGATCGAGGACGCCTACTTCCTGCGCCTGTATCGCGACCGGCCGATCCTCTGTTTCGATGGCTCGCGGGAGTTCGTCCTGATCAACCGACGCTACCTGCTGGCGCTGGGCGATCAGGGCGAGCTGCTGGCTGGAAACACGGCCGCGCGCGGACTGCTGGCCGAACATGGGCTGGCGCTTTCCGGCCCGTTCGGCACCTCGAACCAGGTGCATGTCGATCAGTTGTTCGACTGCGAACTGGCGGACGTGCTGAGCATTCCCTACGCCAGCCACGATCAGGTACGCGCTTTCCGCACCCATCGCCATCAGCTGTTCTTCGCGGCGCTGATGGAACCGCGCCGCCGCGCGCCGGCAGCGACGGAGCGCAGCTCGCCGGCCGGGCAATCGCCGCTGGATGCGCTGGCCGACGATGACCCGGTCATGCGCAAGATGCTCGCCCGCGCGCACCGGCTGTGCAGCGAGCCGCTGAACGTACTGCTCAACGGCGAGACCGGCACCGGCAAGGAACGTCTGGCCAAGGCGCTGCATGAAAGTGGCAGCCGACGCAGCAAGCCGTTCGTGGCCATCAACTGCGGAGCGATGCCCGAATCGCTGATCGAGAGCGAACTGTTCGGCTACGCCCCGGGTACCTTCACCGGGGCGCGCAGCAAGGGCATGCGCGGCCTGATCCAGCAGGCCGACGGCGGCACCTTGTTCCTCGACGAGATCGGTGACATGCCGCTGCACCTGCAGACGCGCCTGCTGCGCGTACTGGCCGAACAGGAGGTGACGCCACTGGGCGCCGAGCGGCCGGTGAAGGTGGACATCCGCGTGATTGCGGCCAGCCACCGTGACCTGCGGCAGATGGTGGAGAGCGGGGCGTTTCGCGAGGATCTGTTCTACCGGCTCAATGGCGCGTCGCTGAAGCTGCCGCCGTTACGTGAGCGGGCGGACAAGGCGTTCCTGATCGACCGCGTCTTTGCCGAGTTGGCCGAGGGGCGACCGGGCAACCCGCACCTGCGTGGTGATGCGATCAGCGCGCTGCTGGCCTATCCCTGGCCGGGCAACATTCGCGAGCTGCGCAACGTGCTGCAGTACGCGCTGGCGACCTGCGAGGGGGACGAGATCACCGTGCAGGATCTGCCGGATGAATGCCTGCCGCGCATTCTCGCCCGCAGCCGGCAAGCCGAGGCGGAGCCAGAACCCGAGTCGGCCGCGGCCTTGCGCGAGACGCTGCGTCGCCATCGCTGGAACGTCAGTGCCGCGGCGCGCGAACTCGGCGTGTCACGGCCGACGATGTACCGCCGCATGCGCCTGCTGGGGATCGAGGCGCCGATCTGACGTGAGTCAGCGCGCCGCGGGCTCGGTGCCCGGTCGGCCCGCCACCTCGATATCGAAGGCGATGCTCCAGTTCTGCAACGGGTAGGGCTGGTGCACCAGGGCCTTGATGTTCGCTTCGGCGGGCATCAGGTCCTTGAGGTACTCGTAGGTCGCATCGGCACGCATGGGATCGCTGTCGCGTAGCTGGCCGGCGCCGCCCACCTGGTAGCCGGCATAGCTGACGCGTGGCTGGCCGCTGAGTTCGCGATCGGCGCGCAGGCGGACAATGGTGTCAGCGACGATCTCCACGGCAGTGATGGGCACCTCGCCCTGGTCGTCCTGCAGCATGAAGCCCTTGTTCTTCACGTCGCGGGCCTCGTGGCCGATGTAAGGCTGGTCGAACGCCAGCGGCGGGTGCGGCACGTGGAAGTCGATCAGTACGTCGCGGCCGTCCAGTGTGGCCTGACGGGGCGACAGGGGCATCCATTCCTTACGCTCGATGACGACGTGGTGATAGACCTTGCCGAGCATCTGGCCGAACCAGCGGTAACCGTTGGCCGACAGGTGCACGCCCTTGTCGGTGTAGGGGTAGACCGGCCCGACCAGGTACCAGCCGGGCGCTTCCTGAGCCAGCTCCCATTGCGCCATGCCGACCGCGAGCGAACCGTCCTTGACCGAGGATTTGGCGTCGGTCTGGTAGCTGAAGAAGGCCGGCATCTTTTCCTGCCCGGCGATGGCCTTGGCGGTGTCGGCATAGAGGTCGTCGCGCAGCTGGCGCAGCTTGGCCTCGTAGTACGCCTGATCGTTCTTGCCGCCATTGGTATGGGAATAGTCGTACTCGCCCTGCAGCCAGAAGAATGCGCTGATGCTGTAACTGGCCTGTTGCGCGTCGGCCAGCGCCTTGGCCTGATCGACGGCCTGGGTCACGCGCAGGTATTCGTTGGTGCCACCGGTTTTCGAAAGCTGGGCAATGGAGCGACCCGAGGTCGAGGCGTTGCTGGCGACGAACAGGTGCTCCGGATCGGTGTCGCGGCCGAGGTGATGCAGATAGAGCCGACGTGCCATGTTCAGCGCGCCGACTTCCACCGATTCGCCTTCCTCCTGCGCCTGCGGCGCGAGCTTGCCGACCTTCTCTGCATCGAGCACCACGGCCGCGTTGCTCTTCTGCTGCACCACGGCACGCAGCGGGGTGAAGGCTGCTTCGCCCACTGGCTTGAACGACGCGCCGCTGAAGGCTGCCGAGCGTGGTGACTGGCCGAGCATCAGGTTGTCGTAGCGTGGCGCGACGGACAGCGCCGGCCAGCCCTCGGCGGCGGAGGCCAGCGACTGCCCGTAGGTGATGATGTGGTTGTACTTGCTCTGCAGCGGCTGGGTCAGCTCGTTGGGCTTGGCCATGAGCTCGGCGGTCACCCGCTTGTTCTCGGCATCTCGCTCGGCGAGCTGACTCTCGGTGACTTCGGCGAAGCAGGGTGCGGTGATGCTCATCAGCGCCGCGGCAATGGCCAGGCGCAGGGCTGTGGAATGGCGGAGGCGTTGGAGCTCGGGCATGGGCGGTTCCGGGGCGGCACTGGATCGTCTGCTGAGGCTGCGTCGGGCGAGCCGTAGCAGGGTGGACGCGCTTTCGACGATGGCAATCGAGGTAAGTTCGTGGCGGTCATGCCGATGCAGGATTGGCTATGCTGTCCGCCATTCCCGGGGCGGCTTCGATGACTCGAACGATGCCGATGCTGGCCGCTGCCCTGGCAGGTCAACCCGTAGCGGAGAAGTGTTCATGAGCCACAAAGCCATATTCGTACAGCCCGGCGGCGGTTATGAGCGGGTCATCGTCGGCACCAGCGAGGCCGCCCGGCCCGAGGCCGGCGAGATCACCGTGCGGCTGCGCGCCAACTCGCTGAACTACCACGACTTCGCGGTGGTGAGCGGCATGTGGGGACCCAGCGAGCCGCGCATTCCCATGGCCGATGGCGCCGGTGAAGTGGTGGCGGTGGGTTCGGGCGTGACTGAATTCGTCGTTGGTGACGCGGTGGTCAGCACCTTCTTCCCCGACTGGCTGGCCGGCGAGCCGCTGGTGGAAGGCTTCGCCACGGTGCCGGGCGACGGTGTCGATGGCTATGCCCGCGAAATGGTCACCGCCCGCGCCACCTCATTCACCCATGCGCCCAAGGGCTACAGCCATGCCGAGGCGTCGACCCTGACCACCGCCGGCCTCACTGCCTGGCGTGCGCTGATGGCCGACGGCAAGCTCAAGCCCGGCGACAGCGTGTTGATCCAGGGTACCGGCGGCGTATCGATCTTCGCCCTGCAGTTCGCCAAGATGGCCGGCGCCACGGTCATCGCCACCTCGTCCAGCGACGCCAAGCTGGAGCGCCTGCGGGAGATGGGCGCCGACCACCTGATCAACTACCGAACGACACCCGCCTGGGGCGAGACGGTGCGCGAGCTGACCGATGGCCGCGGCGTGGACCATGTGATCGAGGTCGGCGGGCCGGCGACGCTGGCGCAGTCGATGGTTGCGGCGCGCATCGGCGGGCATATCTCGGTGATCGGCATTCTTACCGGCATTGCCGGCGAGCTGCAGCTGGTGCCGGCACTGGTGCGTCAGTTGCGCTTGCAGGGCGTGCTGGTGGGCAGCCGCACACAGCAGCAGGAAATGATCCGTGCCATCGATGCCAATGGCATCCGTCCGGTGATCGACAAGCGGTTTGCGCTGGACGAGATCGTCGAGGCGTTCCGTTACCAGGAGAGCAACCAGCACTTCGGCAAGATCTGCCTGGAGTTCTGACGCCGCTGCCGTGCGGCGGCCAAGCGGTACGGCGGCATCACGGTCGTCTATGTTGGATAAGTGCCCGCTCCGAGCGATGTCGGGGCGGCGCGATCACGACAATAAGGATGACTACGATGCGCTTGCTACACATCACCCAGTTCACTCTGGCGGCAATCGTCGCGACGAGCTCCGTGGCCTACGGTGCGCTTCTGGAAGGCGGGGCGGTTGCCGCTCCCGATGAATACAGCGCCAAGGTGGCCGCCCAGGTCCTGAAGAATGGCGGCAACGCGGTGGACGCGGCGGTGGCGACCGCCTTTACCCTGGCCGTCACCTATCCCGAGGCGGGCAATATCGGCGGCGGCGGTTTCATGACTCTGTACATGGACGGCAAGCCGTATTTCCTGGACTACCGGGAAGTCGCGCCGAAGGCCGCCAGCAAGACCATGTTTCTGGATGATCAGGGCGAGGTGATCGAGAACCTCAGCCTGGTGGGCGCCCGGGCAGCCGGCGTGCCTGGCACGGTGTTGGGTATGTGGGAAGCCCACCAGCGCTTCGGCAAGTTGCCCTGGAGTGAACTCATCACCCCGGCAGTCGGTTATGCCCGTGAAGGCTTCACGGTGGCCGACCAGCAGTTCCAGTATCGGGAGGACGCCATCGGCCTGTTCAACGGTACGACCAACTTCGAGGACTACTTCGGCAGCATGCGTCCGGGTGCGACCTTCCGCCAGGCGGAGCTGGCCGAGACGCTGGAACGCATCGCCGACCAGGATCCGGACGACTTCTACAAAGGCAAGACCGCCGCATTGCTGGTCGCGCAGATGGAGCGCGATGGCGGGCTGATCACCCAGCAAGACCTGGCCGACTATCGCGTCAAATGGCGTGAGCCGATGCGCATCGACTGGCGTGGCAACAGCCTGTACACCGCGCCTCTGCCCAGTTCCGGCGGCATCGCCCTGGCCCAGCTGATCGGCATCAAGGAGCGCCGTGCCGCCGACTTCGAGGGTGTCGAGCTGAACTCGGCGCGCTACATCCATCTGCTGGCGGAGATCGAGAAGCGCGTGTTTGCCGATCGCGCGGACTACCTGGGCGATCCGGACTTTTCCGATGTACCGGTAAAGCGGCTGACCTCGCCTGAATACCTCGCGCAGCGCGCCGCCGAGATCAACCCTACGGCCATCTCCGCAACGGAGAAGGTACGACCGGGCCTGGAAAGCCATCAGACCACGCACTTCTCCATCGTCGATGCCGACGGCAACGCGGTGAGCAACACCTACACCCTCAACCTGGACTACGGCAGCGGCGTGGTGGTCAAGGGTGCCGGCTTCTTGCTCAACGACGAAATGGACGACTTCAGTGCCAAGCCAGGTGTGGCCAATGCCTTCGGCGTGGTCGGCAGCGACGCCAACGCCATCGAACCCGGCAAGCGCATGCTGTCGTCCATGAGCCCGAGCATCGTCACCCGCGACGGCAAGGTCAGCCTGGTGCTGGGTACACCCGGCGGCTCGCGCATCTTCACCTCGATCTTCCAGGTGCTGAACAACGTTTACGACTTCGGCCTGCCGCTGGAAAAAGCCGTGGCCGCGCAGCGGGTGCACCACCAGCTGTTGCCCAAGGACACGATCTACTACGACGCCCATGCGCCGCTGACCGGAGAGGTGGCGCAAGCGCTGGAAGCCATGGGCTATACGCTGGAGGATCAGGGCTGGTTGATGGGTGACATCCAGGCGATTCGCGTCGACGGCAGACGTCTGCAGACCGGGTCTGACCCGCGTGGGCGCGGCGTCGGTCTCATCGTCGAGCCGTGAGACCGGGGTGAGCGGGCGGCCATGCCGCCTGCCAACGGCGATGCGTCAGCCGGCCCTGACGCATCCATGGCAATGCCCAGTGGGCGGCGCGTCACTTCATGCGATGGATCGCGCACAGCTTGTTGCCGTCGGGGTCACGCACATAGGCGACGAACATCCGGCCCAGGCTGCCGTCACGCTCGCCCGGCGGGTCCTCGCAGGTACTGCCGCCGTTGGCGAGACCGGCCTCGTGAAACGCCCGGACCTGCTCCGGCGAGCTGCACTTGAAGCCAATGGTGCCGCCGTTGGCCGCGGTGGCTTGTTCGTCGTTGATGGGCTCGGTAATTCCGAACGTGCTGCCGTCGTGGCGATAGAAGTACCGGGTATGCCCGGTCGGGGCCTTGTGCAGCATCGGCTCGCCTGCGCCGAGTACGCCGAGCACGGCATCGTAGAAGCGCTTCGACCGTTCTATGTCATTCGAACCGACCATTACATGATTGAGCATGGGCCCCTCGCTTGGGTTTGACGTGAACTTGCACTGTAGCTGGCTTCGCGCAGGCATGCTGCCCGGTGGCCAGCTGTCACGCATCGGGATCAGCCATGAGGATGGGGCTCGCGGGCCTCATGGGATAACCACCCGGCCTTGCCGGCTGGCCTGCTCGTAGCGCTCGCGGAGCACCTCGGCCAGGCGCTGCTTGGCCTGGTCCTCGCCGTGGATCAGGCGGACCTCGCTCGGCCATTGCTGCATGCGAGTGACGAAGCCCACCAGGTCCGCCTGGTCGGCGTGGGCGGAATAGCCACCGACGCTGTCGATGCCGGCGCGGATGTCGATGCGCTCTGCGTCCAGATCGACGAAGCCGCCGTCCGGCCCGTAGGTCTGTATGTCCCGTCCCGGCGTGCCCTTGCCCTGGTAGCCGACGAACACCACGTTGTGTCGCGGGCCCCCAGCATGGCCTTGAGGTAATTGACGATGCGTCCGCCCGAGCACATGCCGTTGCCGGCGATGACGATGGCCGGGCGTGCGGTCTGTGCGAGGTGTTCGACGATGCGCATGTGTTCGTCATGGCTGTCGACGGTGATGAGCTGCTTGAACGACAGCGGCTTGCGGCCTTCCTCCAGGCGATGACGGGCGTCTTCGTCCCAGTAGCCTTGCAACTCCTTGTAGGTGGCGGTGAAGCGGCTGGCGAGCGGCGAGTCGAGGATGATGGGAAGCTGCGGCCAGTCGATATCGGGGTCGCCATCCCTGGCCTGTTCTGGCGCTTCGACGGGCGTGCCGCTGGCTTCGGCCGCTTCGCGCTTCTCGTGGAGGATTTCCTCCAGCTCGAACAGCAGCTCCTGCGTTCGGCCGATACTGAACGAGGGAATGAGCACCGTGCCCTGGTCGGCCAGAGCCCGCTCGATGGCAGCCTGCAACCGCTCGCGGCGGTGCGCGCGATCCTCGTGGCGGCGGTCGCCATAGGTGCTTTCGAGAATCAGCAGATCGGCGCGCTCGGGCGGTACCAGGTCCGGCAGCAGCGGTGAATGTGGGGCGCCCAGGTCGCCGCTGAATACCACGCGCTGGACGTCGGAGCCCTCGCTGAGCTCCAGCTCGACGTAGGCCGAACCCAGCACATGCCCCGCCGGCTGCAGGCGTACCTTGCACGCGCGGCCGTCGGTTTCGTTGAGGGTGAACCAGTGATCGTAGGGCAGGGCGATGATGCGTTGCTCGACGACCTTGAGGTAGCGCTCCAGTTGGTCCTGGTCACGGCTGATGGAGAGCCGGAAGGCATCCTCCAGTACGATCGGCAGCAGCCGGGCGGACGGTTCGCTGCACAGGATCGGCCCGTCGAAGCCCGCTGCCAGCAGGTTCGGGATACGCCCGACATGGTCGATGTGCACGTGCGTCACGATCAGCGCCTTGACACCCTCGACGGAGAAATCCAGCGCCAGCTCATCTTCGTGCCCCGCTTCGTCGTCGCCCTGAAATTGCCCGCAGTCGATCAGTACGCTGCTGTTTTCGTCCATCCACAATTGATGACACGAGCCGGTCACGCCTTCGCGAGCGCCGTGGTGGATGAGTTTTGGATGCTTCATCGGGTGTCCTTAACGTGGACCGATAGGGCTCGGCAGAAGAGTGCGATGCCAGTGTTCGCTGACGCTAGATTGGGCAATTGGCCGTCGCGCATAGTTTCCGCCGCCTGACGAGCCGGTTCTTGCCGGCCAAGCAAACGCCACGCGGGCATGCTCCCAGACGGCTACGCCGTTTAGAATGCACGGCCCGCTGCCAAGATGCCCGTCCCATGACCACCGCCCCCCTCGCGATCCTCGAACGACACCTGCTCGACGCCCTGGCCGCCGCGCCCGAGGAGACACGGCGGCTGTTTCATGGGCGGGGCCGCTGCTATCCGGGGCTGGAACAGCTGACTGTCGACTGGCTGCAGGGTGTGCTGCTGGTGGCGCTGTTTCGCGACCCCGGTGCGGCGGAGCTGGAGGCGCTGAAGCGGATGCTGCGGGCGTTGGCCGAGTCCTCGGCATGGCAGCAGCGGCAGGTTCAGCACCTCCTGCTGCAGCACCGCTACCTGCCTGAGGCGCCGGCCGAGGCACTGTTCGGCGACGTGCCCGCGGAGTGGCGGATCAGTGAGAACGGCCTGCACTACAAGCTGGATCTGGGCCGCAAGCAGAACAATGGGCTGTTCCTCGACATGCGCCATGGGCGCCGCTGGGTACAGGAGCATGCGCGCGGCAAGCGCGTGCTCAACCTGTTCGCCTACACCTGCGGTTTCTCGGTCGCGGCGATCGCCGGCGGCGCCGAGCATGTGGTCAACCTGGACATGGCCAGCGCGGCGCTGACCCGGGGGCGCGAGAACCACCGCCTGAACGGCCATGAGATCAGTCGGGTCAGCTTTCTCGGCCACGAGCTGTTCAAGTCCTGGGGCAAGGTCCGCAAGCTCGGACCCTACGACCTGATCATCATCGACCCGCCGTCCTTCCAGAAGGGCAGCTTCGCGCTGACCCGCGACTACCAGAAGATCCTGCGCCGCCTGCCTGAGCTGCTGAACCCGGGCGGCCAGGTGCTGGCCTGCGTCAACGACCCGGATACCGGCACCGACTTCCTGATCCAGGGCATGGCCGCTGAAGCGCCGCAGCTGCGTTTTTCCGAACGCCTGGAAAACCCGCCGGAGTTTCCGGACATCAGTCCGGAGAGCGGGCTCAAGGCGTTGTTGTTCGTGGCGCGGGACTAGGGCTCAGGCCCGTTCAGCGCTCGGCAACTTCCGCACAGCTGGGCTCGATGGTGAAGGTGCGTGCCGAGTCCACCGGCCCGAGCTTTTCCAGCGTGCGCCGGCCCAGCAGCACCGGGTAGTTCATCTCGTCGCGGTCTCTCAGGGAGAACTCCTCCTCGAGCAGACGATCACCGACGCAGACCTTCATCAGCACCACCGGCCGATCTTCCTTGCCGCCGGCGCCGCGCACGGTCAGCTCGCGCTGCAGCTTGCGCTCGATGCGCGACTTGACCAGCTTGTCCTGCTCCACGTCCTTGAGGTCCAGATCGAAGCGGACCCACTTGTCGCCGTCCTTTTCGAAGTAGTCGAGGTCTTCGGCATGCATGGACGAGGTCAGGGCGCCGGTGTCCAGCTTGAATTTAACCGTGACGTGCTCGGGCAGTATCTGGCCGCGCTCCACCCAGCCCAGCGGGGTGCCGTCGGCAGCAAGACAGGAGAAGGACGCGAGCGAGAAAAGCAGGGCAGCGGGTACGGCGAGCAGACGGGAAGCCATCAAGAACGCTCCTGAGCAGTGGGTTCGCTCAATAGAGCGGCATCCAGGGCGGAACGTTCAGCGCTGCTGCGGCGCTGTGCGGGACGAGGAGGTCGCCTGCGCCGCTTCGCGGATGGCGATTTCCTCGCTCAGTGCGCGGACAAAGGCGTCCACCGCGACCGGCAGGTAACGCGAACTGCGCACGTATACGCCGAGGTCGCTGAACACCGAGCCGCCGTCGTTCAGCGGAACGTGCACCAGGGTGCCGTAGGCCAGCTCGGCCTCGATGCCGATGCGTGTCTGGAAGGCGACGCCGGCGCCGCGCTTGGCCATCTGCAGGGCCAGCTCCACCGAACTGGTTTCCAGCGGCGCCTTGTGCCGCGGGCGAGTGCGTGCGAGCAGCGGCGCCAGCAGGTGATGGATGGAAAGGTCGCTCTTGGCCAGGATCAGCGGGTACTCGGCGCAGGTGGCGAAGCTGACGTCCCGGCGTTCGGCCAGTGGATGCCCCGGCGCGACGATGGCGCCCAGGCGGAAATGACCGACGCCCAGCTGCTGCAGGTCGGCGGTACGCGGCAGGGCGAAGGCCAGACCGATATCCGCCTGGCCGCTGGTCACCGCGTCGGGAATGGCCTGCGAGCCGAGGCTGGTTACGCCGACCGTGACGCGCGGATAACGCTCACGCAGCTGTTCCAGCACGCCGGGCAGCAGATCGGTGGTGACGCCGGATACCGTGGCGATCTCCACGTGGCCGGTGCGCAGGCCCTGTAGCGCGTCCAGTTCGGAGCGCACACGCTCGGTGTCCTGCAGTACGACGATGACGTGGCGGGCGAAGATCTCGCCAGCGGCGGTCAGGCGCAGGCCACCGGGCAGTCGCTCGAACAGCGGCGTGCCGACCTCGTCTTCGAGCTTGAGAATCTGCCGATTGACCGCCGAGGAGGCAACGTTGAGCCGGCGCGAGGCTTCGCGGATCGACTGGCAGCGGCGCACCATGTCGAAATAATGGATGGCCGGCGAGTGGATGCGCAGCTTGCGGGCCAAGCCTTCAGCGCTCCGCTGCCGGTGGCTTGAGCCCACAGCCCTTGAGGATGATGGCGATCAGGTTGTCGCTGGCAAGGGCGAAGTCCGCGCGGGTCATCCGCTTGCCGTTGATGCGGCGGATCTGGTCGGAGAAGTCGGCGTAGTGCTGCGTTCCGGCCCAGATCAGGAAGATCAGGTGCATGGGGTCGACCGGGTCCATCTTGCCGGCGGCGATCCAGGCGTCGAATACCGCGGCGCGGCCGCGGAACCAGTTGCGATAGTCCTGGTTGAAGTGCTCGGACAGGCATTCGCAGCCGCTGATGACTTCCATGGCGAAGATCTTCGAGGCTTGCGGATGGCGCCGCGAGAATTCCATCTTGATGCGGATGTACTCGGCCAGGGCGGTGGCCGGGTCGTCGTCCACGGTGAGGTCGTCGAAGGCGGTATCCCAGAGTTCGAGGATGTGCCGCATGACCTCCACGTACAGCCCCAGCTTGCTGTTGAAGTAATAGTGAACGTTGGCCTTGGGCAGCCCGGCGCGGCTGGCGATGGCGTTCATGCTGGTGCCCTTGAAACCGTAGCGGGCGAATTCCTCGGCGGCCGCGGCGAGGATGGTTTCCTCATTCTTCTGGCGAATGCGGCCAGCGGGTTTGCCTTGGGCGGTGTAGAGCGGCTGCGCTGCGTTGTTCTTGTCCATGGTTCCTGTCCGTTGGCGCACTGGCGGTTGGCCTGCGCCCGGGGCGGGACAAGCCGATGCGGAGTTGATGATGGCGTCTTCGGGGTGGTCGTGCGCTGGACGCAGAGCCGGTGCCTGGCCGTCGAGTCGCCGCCGGGTGATGCCGAAGCAGGCCGATTCTGCACGAGATTCACTGATCGTTGCAGTCGTTGTGCTTGCGTGGATGCGGTCGGTGGGCAGGGCGCTGAAAGCGCCGCCCGGTGTACGGGCGGCGAGGGCATCAGAAATGCGCTTTGACGATGGCGCTGAAGGTGTTCTGGTCGGTCGGGCCGACGAAGTTCTTGCTGACGAAGCCACCGTCCTCGATGCCGTATTTGTTAGACCAGTAGTCGTATTCGATACCGACATAGAGTTTGCCTGGCGTGTAGTCCAAGGCCTTGCCCAAGTCGTACTTGATCTGTGGGTTGAAGTGGAAGTTCTTCTTCAGCTCGGTGTTGCTGTTCTTCTTGTCGTTGACGACCCAGTCGATATAGCCGTCGAAGAGAATGTCCGACTTGCCCACCGGGAAGGTCATCGCCCAGGTCGGGGTGATCTGCCATTGGCCGCTCGGCTTGCCGGTGGTGCCGTCGGGCTTGCGGTAGTAGGTGTTCAGCGCGAAGCGATCGAAGCCGGGGATGGCCAGGTCTACCGCCGGGCCGAGCAGGTAATTCTGGTTGGGCGTGCCGTCGTCCTGGCTTTCACCGCGCTCGTAGGTCGCGGAGATCAGCACATCCTTGACCGGCCCGAAGGACAGGTCGGCGCCGCTGATCTTGCCCAGCGAGAGGCGTGGGCTGAACTCGCCGTAGTAGGTGTGGCCATCGCTGCCGGAGATGCCGTTGTACCACTTGTTGTCGACGAACAGGAACATGTCACCCCAGGTCCAGCCGCTGGCATGTTCGAAGGTAATGGTTTGCTGGATTTCCCCAGCATCCACCTTGTAATCCTTGCCATAAAGATAGGTAAGGCTGTTGTTCTGCCAGAGCATGGGGCTGGCCATGGCTTGGCTGCTGAGGATGAACCCGGCCGCGAGGGCTGCGGTGGTCAGGCTGCGCTTCATTGAGTGTGTCTCCGTATTGGCATTTGAGTGAGCTTGTAAGTTGTCCAAGCGGTCAGGCTTTGGTCCCATAGCAAGCGCCGCGCCAATCACGGATTGCGGTTGTAGCGTAAGGTTAACTAGATGATTTGAAAGGCTATTTTGTGGCGATTGAAATCCAGGAAGCGCGCAGCCCGGCTTCCGCGCAGCTGACTGTCGGGCAGGGATGACCTGACCGATGCGTCAGCTTGCTTCAGTTTGGGGCGAGGGCAATGGCGGATCGCCAGGGTTTCGACCGAAACGGTGCAGCCGCACGGCGGTCGGGCGATGAGAAAGGTGGGATGCAGGCGTGCGACTGCCGGCGCGAGGCCGGCAGTCGGTGAGCGCCAACTCAGTGCTGGGTGACCAGCGCGCTGTTGTTGGTGCCGTTCTGGTTGATGTAGGCAGCGTTGCCGTAGCCGGCCTGGCTGACCAGGGCGTCGTTGGCGAAGCCGTGCTGAGTGACCTTGGCCAGATGGTCGTAGCCACTCTGGGTCAGCATCAGCTCGTTCAGGGTGCCTTCCTGACGCACGGTGGCCAGGTTGTCGCCGCCGGTCTGCTCGATGTCGCTGCTGTTGTGCCAGCCATGGCTGACACCGACGATTTCATTGTCGCTGCCGTTCTGCACCGCGTTCAGCTCGTTGCCGACGCCGTCCTGCTGGAAGTGCAGTTCGTTGCCGCGACCCTGCTGATCCACCGAGGCGACGTTGAGCCCGCCGTGCTGGATGGTCTTGGCGGTCTGATTGCGGCCGTGCTGGTTGATGTCGGCCTCGTTGGCTGTGCCGAACTGCTCGGTGGTCGCAGTGTTGTTGCCGCCGAACGGGCTGTTGCTCTGTGTGATGCGCGAATCGTTGCCGTTGCCGTACTGCAGCGCAAAGGCGTTCTGCGCATTGCCGCTCTGGTCGATGTCCACCCGGTTGTTGTTGCCATCCGACAGCATGTAGGCCTCGTGCTGGTGGCCGGTCTGGGAAACCATGGCGTCGTTGCGCCAGCCGACCTGCTCGACTTCCGCGATGGAGCCGAGGCTGGCGACCTGAGTGACATGCGCATCGTTGTCGGTGCCTCGCTGGTCGACAAGGGCGCGGTCGCCCCAGCTGGCGGTCTGGGTGATGCTGGCATTGTTCAGTTCGCCGTCCTGTACCAGCTTGCCTTGGCTATTGATCGCGGCGCTCTGGGTGATCAGACCATAGTTGTGCTTACCGGTCTGCTCGGTGGTGGCGCTGCTGGTCGTGGTGCCGGTCTGGAAGGTTTCGGCAACGTTGTGAATACCGTTCTGGTTCTGCGTGGCGCTGGTCTTGTAGGTACCGGTCTGTTCGACCGTTGCGTCATTGCCCCAGCCGCGCTGGTTCTGCGTAGCGGCGGTCAGCGCGGTGGCGCTCTGCTGGGCATCGGCGACGTTGTAGTTGCCAGCCTGGGACTGCGTTGCGGTCGTCTCCCGCGAGTGGCTCTGCTCGACCGTCGCCTGGTTGCCGAAGCCGCTCTGGCCCTGCTTGGCCAGGTTGCCCGAACCGCCGCTTTGCAGCACTTGCGCGACATTGTTGATGCCCAGCTGGTCCTGCTCGGAGGTGTTGTTGGCCGCGAAAGCCTGGGCAGTGGCGACAGTCAGGATGGCTGCTACAAGAGGTTTGAACTTAAACATTTTTGTCACTCCATGGATGTTTTAAGTACAGCGGTATTTCCCTGGGATTAGCGGTACTGGCGAACCACTACCGTCAGACCGCGGCCGCTCTGGCTGACATTGCTGCTGTGCCCGCTGCCGGTCTGTTCGATGAGGGCGCGATTGCTCGAGCCCTGCTGTGCGATGGCGGCACGGTTGTCCGCGCCGGTCTGTTCGATCTGGGCCTCGTTGCCGAAGCCGTCCTGGCTGATCAGCGCCGCGTTGCCCTGGCCGATCTGTTCGATCGAGGCGCTGTTGGCGTAGCCGTTCTGAAAGATGTAGGCCTCCAGCTCCGCGCCGCTCTGGGCGATGCGTCCGGTCATGCCTTGCCCGGCCTGCTGAACGACCGCGAGCGCACCCTGCGCGCCGCTGGCAGCCTGACCGAAAGCGGATGAGCGAATGGCGGAAGGAACGAGTTCATTCGGGGCCAGATCGCCCGGAATGGCGACCTCGGCATGGCCGTAAGGGGCCAGCAGGAGAATCATGGGCAACAGCAGGTCATGCGCAATCCGTTGCGAGCGTTTCATGGGCGTCCTGTCCTGATCGAGCTCAGATACCGACATGTTTGCCTCGATTCAGTGCAGAAAACATCCATCCAACGATTGAAAGTGATGTCTGTTGGTGCGCAAGAGATGTTTACGTGGACGCGAAAAAACACCGCGGCGGCAGCGCGCGGTGTCGGTTGCATGATCGGGGCTGTCGTCAGGGCCGCTGGCGACGGAGCACCGGCCGGTGTGTGTCAGTTCAGCTTGCTCAGGTACTTGCTCAGCGCAGGGTGCTCGCTGCCGTTGCCTTCGGCGGTCTGCCAGAGACGGCGTTCGACGCCCTGAGCGATCAGGTGGGCGACGGCAGCCTCGATGGCGGAGAGCACGCACAGCTGCGCGGGCTCGTTGGTGGTGTAGCCTGCCTCGGCTTCCAGCAGTTCCTTGAACTCGATGAACTTGTAGACGTTGGCGCTGCGGCCGATGGAGAAGATCGTCTTGGTGGTCATCACGTTGGACAGCACTCGACCGCTGCGCACATCGATGGCCCGCAGGTTCACCGTCACCTGGTCGACGCGATACTCCTGCGAGACGCCGATGCCCAGGTAGCGTGCGCCCTGGCCGCCGCTGCGCACGTTGGTTTCGTAGGCGACGATGGCGCCCTCCATGATGATGTTCGCTGCCAGCAGCGAGGGCAGTTCGGACTGGATATTGGGCGCGACATCCGGCTTGGCCTGGGAGGCACGAATGATCTTGCGCTCGGTCAGCACGTTCTGCAGGCCTTCGCGCTCGAGCACCACGAACCAGCCGCTGGCCTGCATGGCATCGACCAGCATGCTGGCCGCGCCCTGGGTCACCGCGGTGGAGAAGGAGCTGGCAGGGGTCGGTTTGTACTGCCCGGTCTGGTCGCGAAAACCGTACACCGCAGCCACCAGCGGGCCTTTCGGACGGGGCAGCGCCAGCAGATCCTGGTAGGTAGAGGTGCGTGGGGTCAGCGTGGGCGGATGCTGGTCGGCAGGCAGGGGCTCGCGAATGCTGCAGCCCTGAAGTAACGCCATCATCCCTATGGCTACGAATAGGCTTCTCATGGCCTTTGTTTCTCCTTGGGGTCAGTTCTGCCCGACGATGATTTCGGACATTTCTCCGGTGAGGCGGTCGGTGATTTCCACGATGAGCATGCCGGCGTCGCCGTTGTAGACGCGCACGATGAAATCGTCGGTGGTCACGGTGCCGGTCTTGCCGCTGCTCACGCCACTGAGCAGGTCGCCCAGCAGGCGCGACTCCAGCTGGCTGGTGAAGCGATCCAGCGCGGACTGGTTACCGAACAGCGAGGAACGATCCAGCGCATCCGGATCCTTCTTGTTGTTCTGCGCCTGGGCATTGCCCAGCAGCCAGGCACCGTTGAGCGGGCTGCCACCGAAGGAGGGATTGACCGGGGTATAGACCAGCTCGGTGGCGCTGGCGCCGGCACTGAGCAGCAGGCCGCCGAGCAGCATGCCGAGGGGCTTGTGGGTGTGCGGTTTCATAATTCGTCCTTGGCCATGTCAATGTTGTCTTCGAACAGCGCTTCGATCTTTCGCCGATTGATTTCCTCAACCACGAAGTCGGCCGCCTCATAGGCCGGCTCCTTCATGTCCGCCACGTTGGGCTGCAGAAAGCGTCGGTACAGCGTCTGGTTCTCGTGCTCGACCCAGACCAGAACGCCCCAGCGGGCCGAGGGCCTCTCCTTGATGGCAAGGTTGAAGTCCAGGCCGCTGATGTCGTTCAGGCGCTCGCAGAAGCGCAGGTAGAACTCGTGACCGGAGCGGGAAATCGTGTTGTTGGTGATGAAACCCTGCAGCTCGGCTTCGTCTGCCTGGGCCGTCAGGCCCACCAGCAGCAGAAGCAGAGCGCCGGTGCGTTTCACGACACCGCCTCGCTGACGTGGGCGAGTACCAGCGAGGCGCCCTGGGCACGGTTGCTCGCGCCCAGTTTGCGCAGAGCGTTGTGCACATGGCTCTTGATGGTATGGATGCTCAGGTGCAGCTTCTCGCCGATCTCCGCATTGGAAAGACCCTGACCGGCGAGGGCGAGAATCTGCTTCTCCCGCAGCGTCAGTTCGTCGATCACTTGATTGGCGCTGCTCAGCTGCCGGTAGCGTGACAGCAGTGCCTCCATCAGCTCCCGTGGCAGCCAGTCGCCGCCGGTGAGCAGCGTGCGGATGCCGCGAACGAAGATGGTGCGCGGGGTGGCGCGGTAGAACACGCCACGGATCCAGGGGTGGGTTTCGACCAGCCGGCGCGCCTGGTCCGGCTGCGCATTGACCAGCGCGACCGGCGTGTCGCCGATCTGCCTGAGCAGGTGAACGTTGGTGTCGCGGTCGTAGCTCCCCACGTCGAGCAGCACCAGCGCTGCCTCGACCTCGCCGCGCGGTGCCGAGGCGTGGCTGAGCGTCCAGTCGGGGCAATCGTACAGATGCTGCCGCAGGGTGCTGTTGAGCGAGCTGCTGGCCGAAAGCAGCAGTACACGGGGGGAGTTGGGCTGATAGGCCGGCACGACGTCGTCTTTCATTCGCATGTCCTTTGCTGAATGTTGAAGGGGAGTCCTGGACGCGTGGGCTTAAGCATCCACGCGCAACTGAAAGTAGTTCAGCTTTGCGACAAAAAAAAGTCAAAAGTTGAAATTCGTGTCAGCTTTCCGACGAAGAGAGGCGGGTGATTTTCTACTGGCGCGGCTGCAGTGAAGTTCCTACGCTGATGCGGTTGGCAGATGGAGACCTGCGATGAGCGATCCCTTTTTCTGGATGGTGTTCTTTTCGGCTGCGCTGGCGCTCAACCTGTCGCCCGGCCCGGATCTGCTCTACGTGTTTTCCCGAACGCTCAGCGGCGGCCGGCGCATCGGCATCATTTCCGCGTGCGGCGTTTGCAGCGGGGCGCTGGTGCACGTGGTGTTCGCCGCGCTGGGTATTTCGGCGATCCTGGCAACGTCGGCGCTGGCGTTCACTGTGGTCAAGTACGTCGGTGCGGCCTATCTGCTCTACCTGGGCTTCCAGGCGCTGCGCTCGGCCGGTGCCGGCGGAACGCTGATGCCCAAGGCAGTGCCGCAGGCGTCGGCCTGGAAGGCCTATCGACAGGGCGTTCTGGTCGACCTGCTGAACCCCAAGGCGGCGATCTTCTTCATGGCCTTCCTGCCGCAGTTCGTGCGCCCCGAGCACGGCGCCGTACCGCTGCAGCTGCTGGTGCTGGGCGTGCTGGTCGTGGTGGTGGCGATCGTCGTCGAATGTGCGCTGGTGCTGCTGGCCGCGCGGGCGACCACGGCGCTGCGCAGCAATCCCGCGGTGAGCCAATGGCTCGACCGCGCGCTGGGCTCGATCCTCATCGGCCTGGGGATACGTCTGGGCCTGAGCGAGCGCATCTGAGGGAATTGCACGGCCCGGTACGGTTCTCAACAGGGGAAGGTTGCCGATCGGCAATCCACGACGGGAGCTGCGTATGTCAAATCAGAGCAAGCACACCTGCGCGACGCTGATCCCCTGCCTGCGCTATCGCGATGTCGCCGCCGCCATCGATTGGCTGGGCCAGGCCTTCGGCTTCGAATGCCAACGCCAGTATCGCGATGAGCAGGTGGGCATCACCCACGCGCAGCTGGCCTTCGGCAACGGCATGGTGATGGTGGCACCGGTGATCGATTCCGAATATGGACGGCTGCTGCGGCAACCGGACGAGATAGGCGGTGCTGCTACCCAGGGCCTCTATGTGATCGTCAACAGCGCCGATGCGCTTTATGCCCAGGCCAAGGCCGCTGGCGCGGAAATCGTCATCGAGCTCAAGGACGAGGATTACGGCGGTCGCGGTTTCAGCTGCCGCGACCCGGAAGGGCATCTGTGGAGCTTCGGCACCTACGACCCCTGGGCGGACGAAGCGGCCGGCACTGTGGCGCAGGCCTGAAGCCGAACGGCCGCCGCGCCGACCATCGGTGGGAATGATCGTCCCGCCGCGGTTGTCAGCTTAGCTACAGACGACTGCGGAGGGAGGAACGACGATGGCCCATGCAAATCTCCACGGCGCCCTGGTGGTGCTGACCGGCGCCTCCAGTGGCATCGGTCGCGCCGCGGCCCAGGCGTTCGCACGGCAGGGCGCGCGCCTGGTGCTGGCGGCGCGTGATGCCGAAGCTCTGGCGGAAACCGCCGACGAGTGCCGCGCGCTCGGTGGCGAAGTGCTGGTGGTGCCCACCGACGTCACCCATAGCGATGAGGTGGAAGCCCTGGCCAGCGCGGCGGCGGAGTTCGGACAAGGGCGCATCGACGTCTGGATCAACAACGCCGGCATCGGTGCGGTCGGTGCCTTCGATGAGACGCCGCTCGATGCCCACGAGCAGGTGGTGCAGACCGATCTGCTCGGCTACCTGCGCGGTGCCCATGCGGTTCTGCCGTATTTCAAACAGCAGCAGCGCGGCGTGCTGATCAATACGCTGTCGGTGGGCAGCTGGGTCGCGCAGCCGTTCGCGGCGGCCTATTCGGCGAGCAAGTTCGGCCTGCGCGGGCTGTCCCAGGCGCTGCGCGGCGAGCTGGGGCCCTGGCCGGGCGTGCACATCTGCGATGTCTATCCTGGCATCGTCGACACGCCCGGTTTCCGCGACGGCGGTAACTATGCCGGGCGCTCGTTGCAGCCACCGCCACCCCTGATCGACCCGCGTCAGGTGGCCAATGCCATGGTCAGCCTGGCATTGCATCCGCGGCACACCACCTCGGTCGGCGCCACCGCGACCCTGCTGCGTCTGGCGAACTTCCTTACACCGGGCTTTGATCGGCTCAACGGCCTGATCACCGGCTTCGCCCTGGGCCGGGCACAGCGTGTGCCGACGTCGTCGGGCAATCTGTTCCACCCGCCGCTGGGGCAGCGGCGCATCGACGGTGGCTGGCGTTCGGCGGTCGATGGCGATAAGCACTGGCTACTGATCGGTGGTATCGCGGCGGCGGCCGTGGGTGTCTGCCTGTGCCTGACGCGGCGGCGCTGAACGCCCGGGTCAGCGACCCTTGGGCGCGGCGCTGACACCTTCAAGGGTGGCAAAGGAGGTGTCTTTGGCCGTCAGCAGGAAGTCGCGCATGAACGGCGAATCGAGCATGTCTGCGCGAATGCCGGCATAAAGCGTGGCGAACAGGCCCTTGTCGCCGAGACGCTTGGCGGTGACGTAGCCGCGCGAGCTGTACTCGTGCAGGGCCCAGTTGGGCAGACAGCAGACCCCGCGCCCCGATGCGACCAGCTGCATCATCATCACGGTGAGCTCCGAGGTGCGCACCTGCGCGGGTTCGATATCGGCCGGTTCGAGGAAGCGGGTGAAGATATCCAGACGATCCCGCTCGACCGGATAGGTGATCAGCGTCTCGCTGGCCAGATCCTCTGGCCGTACGTACGGCCGCGCGGCCAACGGGTGCTGGTTGGCCACCGCGAGCAGCGCCTCGTAGGTGAACAATGGCACATAGGTGATGCCCGGCAGCTCCAGCGGGTCGGAGGTCACCACCAGGTCGAGATCGCCGCGGGCCAGGGCTGGCAGCGGCGCGAAGGAAAATCCGGACGCCAGGTCCAGCTCCACTTCGGGCCAGGCGTCGCGGAACTGGTCGATGGTCGGCATCAGCCACTGGAAACAGCTGTGACATTCGATGGCCATGTGCAGGCGGCCGGCCGTGCCTCCGGCGAGGCGGGCGAGGTCGCGTTCGGCACTGCGCAGTTGCGGCAGCATCAGGTCGGCCAGTTGCAGCAAGCGCAACCCGGCGCTGGTGAAGCGCACCGGGCGGGTCTTGCGCACAAACAACTGAAGGCCGAGGCGCTCCTCCAGCTCCTTGAACTGATGGGAGAGCGCCGACTGGGTCAGGTGCAGGCGCTCGGCGGCTTCGACGAGACTGTCGGTTTCCCGCAGTGCATGAAGCGTCTTCAGGTGGCGAATTTCCAGCATGCCGAACTACCTTGCGAAGCGGGATCGGCACCGCGCTGAGCGACAGGCGAGCGAATCCCAGAAAGAGGGTGAAGATGAGCGAGGCTCATCCTTCGCAAGTGTGTCGCAGCGCCCCCATGCTGTCGAGAGGCCGCTATCGGGCGTCACGACCGGCTCACAGCCAGAGCCGGGACACCATGAAGGCCAGACCGAAGAAGAACAGCAGGGCGGCGATGACCATGGCGCCGTCGCGCGCCATCATGCCCAGGCCCAGCACGCTGAGCCCGGCGCCGGCGATGGAATTGCCGAACGGGATCAGCTCCAGCGGCGGCATGGTGGCGGCGATCGCCAGGCAGAGCACGGCGTTCAGCCGCGTCGCGATGCCGCTGGTGAGGAAGGTCAGCCGGCGCCGCACCAGGCGGTCGATGTATCCCGAGATGTGTTGGAGAAAGCCGATGGCCTTGTCGTACTTGCTGCGCGAGGCGCTGCGCTTGAGCAGCCACCTGGGAAGCCAGAAGCGCTCGCGGCCGAACAGCAGTTGCACGGCGATCAGCGACACCATTACAGCAAAAACGCTGGGCAGCCCCGGAATGCCCGATAGCGGCGACAGCACCAGCAGACCCGGCACCAGCAACAGCGCACCGAAGCTGCGCTCGTCGGTCGCCTGCAGCATGCACTCGATGCTTACCGGCTCACCCGGCTCCCCGGCCTGCTCGAGGCGCTCCAGCAAGCGTTCGAGGTTCTGCGGTGGTGTTTCGGAATTCATGAGGGCGCCTTCAGGTTGGGTTCTGGTTTAGAGCCCCGGGTGCGCCAAATGCTCCAACATGAATATTTCTTACTTTGAAATGAAATTACGTGAGTTTGTTTCATTGGATTGGTCCGCGGACAATCCTCGCATTCATGCAGAACGACATTTCGGAGTGAGTAATGGCTGTAGCGCATAACCTTGGCTTTCCACGCATCGGTGCGGATCGCGAACTGAAAAAGGCCCTCGAGGCGTACTGGAAAGGCGAGCTGGACGAGCAGGGCCTGCGTCAGGTCGGTCGCCAGCTGCGGGCGCGCCATTGGCAGGCTCAGCTCGACGCCGGCATCGAGTTGCTGCCGGTGGGCGACTTCGCCTGGTACGACCAGGTGCTGAGTCATTCCTTGATGTTCGGCGTCATCCCGCAGCGATTCCGTCCGGCCGAAGGCCAGGCGACGCTGGACACCTTGTTCGCCATGGCGCGCGGCGTGGCCAGGAGTTGCTGCGGTGGTGCCCAGGCTCAGGAAATGACCAAGTGGTTCGATACCAACTACCACTATCTGGTCCCGGAGTTCAGCGTCGACCAGCAGTTCCAGCTGTCCTGGACGCAGCTCTTCGAAGAGGTCGAAGAGGCCAAGGCGCTGGGGCATACCATCAAGCCAGTGCTGATCGGCCCGCTGAGCTATCTCTGGCTCGGCAAGCTCAAGGGCGAGGCGGATCAGACCCAGGCCTTCGACAAGCTGGAGTTGCTGGACCGGCTGCTGCCGGTTTACGGCGAGGTGCTGGACCGACTGGCGGCGCAGGGAGTCGAGTGGGTACAGATCGACGAGCCGATTCTGGCGCTGGATCTGCCGCAGGACTGGAAAAATGCGTTCGAGCGCGCCTACAACCTGTTGCAGCGGGCGCCGCTGAAGAAGCTGGTCGCTACCTACTTCGGCGGCCTGGAAGACAATCTCGGTCTGGCTGCAACCCTGCCGGTGGACGGCCTGCACATCGACCTGGTGCGCGCCCCGGAGCAGTATCCGGTGATTCTCGATCGCCTGCCGGCCTATAAGGTGCTGTCGCTGGGGCTGGTCAACGGGCGCAACGTCTGGCGCTGTGATCTGGACAAGGCGCTCGAAGTGGCACGGCATGCGGCCGAACGCCTGGGCGAGCGCCTGTGGCTGGCGCCGTCCTGTTCGCTACTGCACAGCCCCGTCGACCTCGAGCGCGAGGACAGGCTGGACGAGGAAGTGAAGAGCTGGCTCGCCTTTGCGGTGCAGAAGTGCTCGGAAGTCGCCACGCTCGCCCGGGCCATCGACGATCCGCAGGACGCCGAGGTGCAGGCTGCGCTCGCCCGCAGCCGCGCGGTCCAGGCGGCCCGCGTGCAGTCGCCGCGCATCCACAAGCCGGCGGTACAGGCACGCCTGGCCGCCATCGAGGCCAAGGACAGTCGGCGCACGTCGGTGTTCGCCACGCGCATCGAGCTGCAGCGCGCGCGGCTGCAGCTGCCGGCATTCCCTACCACGACTATCGGTTCGTTCCCGCAGACGCCGGCGATCCGCCTGGCGCGGCAGGCTTACAAGCAGGGCAGGTTGTCGCTCGGTGACTACACCGAGGCGATGCAGGCCGAAATCCGCCATGCGGTGGCGGTGCAGGAGCAGATCGGCCTGGATGTGCTGGTGCATGGCGAGGCGGAGCGCAACGACATGGTGGAGTACTTCGCCGAACAGCTCGAAGGCTACATCTTTACCCGCTTTGGCTGGGTGCAGAGCTACGGCTCTCGCTGCGTCAAACCGGCGATCATCTATGGCGATCTGAGCCGTCCGCGACCGATGACCGTGGACTGGATCCGGTATGCCCAGCAGCAGACGGACAGGATCATGAAAGGCATGCTCACCGGTCCGGTGACCATGCTGATGTGGTCGTTCGCCCGCGAGGACGTGCCGCGCGAGGTGCAGGCGCGACAGTTGGCGCTGGCCATTCGCGACGAGGTCTGCGACCTGGAGGCAGCCGGCATCCGCATCATCCAGATCGATGAGGCGGCGTTCCGCGAAGGCCTGCCGCTGCGCCGCGAGCAGTGGCGGCACTACCTGGACTGGGCGGTGGAGGCGTTCCGCCTGTGCGCCAGCGGGGTGCGCGACGAGACGCAGATCCACACGCATATGTGCTACAGCGAATTCAACGACGTGATCGAGTCCATCGCGGCGATGGATGCCGACGTCATCACCATCGAGACCTCGCGTTCGCAGATGGAGCTGCTCGAAGCGTTCCGTGCCTTCGACTATCCGAATGACATCGGCCCGGGCGTCTACGACATCCACTCGCCGCGCGTGCCGGATACCGCCGAGATGGTGCAGCTCCTGGAGAAGGCCGCCGAGTGCATTCCGGCCGAACGACTCTGGGTGAACCCGGACTGCGGGCTGAAGACCCGTGGCTGGCCTGAGACCGAGGCGGCGCTGGTGAACATGGTGGCAGCTGCCCGGCAGCTGCGCGCGGCGCGAAGCGCCAAGGTCGCCTGAGCGATGGCGCTGTCCGGGGCTCGTGTCAGCCTTGGGCGGCGTGCTCGAAGGTCGTCAGGCGTTCGGCGGTCCGGCTGTCCATGTACTGCTGCAGACGTGCCGTTTCGGCGGCTTGCAGGAACAGCCCGAGCTTGGTTCGGCGCCAGAGAATGTCGTCAACCGTTAACGCCCATTCCTCGACGATCAGGTAATCCACCTCGCGGGCATACGGCCCGGCGCCGAAGCATTCGCCGAGATCCTGAATGCGCTCGGTGCCCTTTAGCAGCAGCCAGCTGCGCGTGCCGTAAGTGTTCGTCCAGCGGCGGGCGACCGGGCCGGGGAGCCATGGGTAGCTGGCGCAGAGGGCATGGGCCAGAGTGGATGGATCATCGAAGTGTTCGCCGCCGGGCAGCGTTGCTCCGCGGGTCCAGGCGCCTTTCATTTCCGGAAACAGCGGTGCCAGCTGAGCCAGGGCTGCTTCGGCGAGCTTGCGGTAGGTGGTGAGCTTGCCGCCGAACACCGAGAGCAGGGGCGCATCGCTGCCGCCGTTGTTCAGTGTCAGGGTGTAGTCGCGGGTGATGGCCGATGGTTGGTCTGACTCGTCATCGCACAGCGGGCGGACGCCGGAGTAGCTGTGGCGGATGTCTTCACGGGCCAGCTGGTGTGTGAAGTGCGCATTGACGATGTCCAGCAGGTAATTGATCTCGCCGTCGGCGATCTGCACCCGGGTCGGGTCACCGTGATACTCCTGATCGGTGGTGCCGATCAGGCTGAACTGCCCGAGATAGGGAATGACGAAGACGATGCGCCGATCCTCGTTTTGCAGGATATAGGCATGGTCCCCATCGTAGAGCTTCGGCACCACGATGTGGCTGCCCTGAATCAGGCGCATGCCGTGCGGGGAGCGTTGGCGAAGCTGTTCATCGAAGAAGGACGCCACCCAGGGGCCGGTGGCGTTCACCAGGGCGCGCGCCCGGATGGAAAAGCGGCTGCCGTCGTCGCGCTCCAAGTGCAGGTGCCACAGCCCCTTGCTGCTGCGCGCGCTGACGCAACGGGTGCGGGTGTGGATATGCGCGCCCTGCTCACGGGCAGCCATGGCGTTGAGCACCACCAGGCGGGCATCGTCGACCCAGCAGTCGGCGTATTCGAAGCCGTGGCTGATCTCGTGCTTCAGTGGGCTGTCGGCGCCGAAGCGCACGCTATGCGAAGCGCCTAGCTTCTCGCGCTTGCCGAGGTGGTCGTAGAGGAACAGGCCGGTACGGATCATCCAGGACGGGCGCAGGTGCGGTCGGTAGGGCAGCACGAAACGCAGTGGCCGAATGATGTGTGGCGCCTTGGCCAGCAGTACCTCGCGCTCGGCCAGTGCCTCGCGCACCAGACGCAGTTCGTAATGCTCGAGGTAGCGCAACCCGCCATGTATCAGCTTGCTGCTGGCCGACGACGTGTGCTCGGCCAGGTCGCCCTGCTCGCAGAGGAAGACCGTCAGGCCACGACCTGCGGCGTCTGCCGCAATTCCCGCGCCGTTGATGCCGCCGCCCACAACGGCCAGGTCGTAGACTTCCGCGAGCGGTGCAAGAAGAGGATGATTCATGGGCGCTTGTGACTACCGAACGTTGATCAGTTACGTTACCGCCATTCATCAATCATTAGCACTACAAAGCCATGACACCCGCCATCGACCTGTTGAAAAAAGCCCGCGCCGAGCATCGTGTGCACAGTTACGAGCACGACCCGAAGTCCGCCTCCTATGGTCTTGAGGCCGCCGAGAAACTGGGACTCGAGCCCGCGCAGGTGTTCAAGACGCTGCTCGCCTGCACCGAGAAGAACGAGCTGCTGGTGGCCGTGGTGCCGGTGGCCGGCACGTTGGATCTGAAGGCACTGGCCCAGGCGGCCGGGGCGAAGAAGGTGGAAATGGC
Source organism: Stutzerimonas stutzeri (assembly GCF_000219605.1). Classification (NCBI taxonomy): domain Bacteria; kingdom Pseudomonadati; phylum Pseudomonadota; class Gammaproteobacteria; order Pseudomonadales; family Pseudomonadaceae; genus Stutzerimonas; species Stutzerimonas stutzeri. The sequence continues at coordinate 3,069,204 of NC_015740.1, read as the reverse complement.
CGACCCCATGGCCGCGCAGCGGGCCACCGGCTATCAGGTGGGCGGCATCAGCCCGCTGGGGCAGAAGAAGCGCCTGCGCACCTTTATCGACAGCTCCGCACAGGCGCAGCCGAGCATCTACGTCAGCGCTGGCCGTCGCGGGCTGGAAGTGGAGCTGGCACCGGCAGTGCTGGCCGAGCACACGAGCGCAGCGTTCGCCCCCATCGGCCGCGGCTGACGGCGTATCAGGCTTGAGCGGCGGCGATGCGCTGCAGCAGCGCCACTGCCTCGCTCGCACCCATCATGCGCGCCGCCGCCAGAGGCGTGGTGCCTCCGGCATCGGTCGCATGCGGGTCGGCGCCCTGCGCCACCAGCCACTCGACGATCGCGGTGTGATTGAACATGGCGGCCATCATCAGTGCGGTCTTGCCGTCTGCGCAGGGGCTTTCGACATCGGTGCCTCGCTCGACGAGCAGCCTGACCATCGGCAGGTCACCCTTGAACGCGGCGCCCGCCAGCGGCGTATGGCCGCGGCGGTTAGCCAGTTGCGCATCGGCGCCGTGGTCGAGCAGTACGCTGGTGGCGGCGAGGCGGCCATGGTAGCTGGCCAGCATCAGCAGGCTGTCGCCGGCATGATTGCGCAGGTCCGCCGGCATGCCCTGGCTGAGCAGGTGACCGAGCCTGACGCTGTCACCGATGCGTGCGGCATGAAACACATGCTCGGCGAACGCCAGCGTGGCGTCATCCAGTTCTGCGGGTCTTGTGTGCGCTTGCATCGCATTCCTCCAGGCAAGATCGGCGGGCGCCGTGTTGGCAGCCATTGTCTGCACGCCGTCCAGGGCGCTCCAGGCAAGCCTTTCTATGCCTCGGATAGAGACGCTTGATACCGCCGCCCCGTAGGCCGCGGCAGTTGCGCTCTGGGCGGACGCAGGAAGGCGACCTGTGGCAGTATCGGCGCCTTATCACCTGGCCATCAGAACGATGAAACCCGAAGACCTCGAACGCCTGGTCACTCAGACGATGCCCTATGGCAAGTACAAGGGGCGCCTGATTGCCGATCTGCCCGGCCACTACCTCGGCTGGTTCGCCCGTGTCGGCTTTCCGCCAGGCAGCCTCGGCCAGCTGCTGGCGCTGATGCACGAGATCGACCACAACGGCCTGTCCGCGCTGCTGGAACCGTTGCGCCGCGGCAGGACGCAGCGGCGTTAGCCTCGCCTTCGGGCCGGATTACTGTTCGGTCTCGGCACGCAGGGCTTCCAGCGCGGGCGCGGCATAGATGCCGACGTCCACAGCCAGCTCCAGCAGCCTTGGCACATCGCAGGTGTAGACCAGTACCGCCTGCAGCTCATCGTCCAGCGGCTCACTGAAATCCACCAGCACGTAACCGCCCTTCTCGGGATAGAGGCTGCTCAACTGCACCTGGATGCGGTTCAGCGCGGTCAGCGGCTCGGTCTTGGCGAGCTGCTTGGGCTTCAGCACGAAGCTGACGCTCTCGCCGAAAGACGCGACGATCTGGCTGAACAGATCCTGGTAGTCATCTGCCTGGAACAGCACCGTGTCCGGCAGGCTGCCCACCACTACCCATTCGCCCAGCGGAATGGGGAAGCTGTCGTCATAGTTGATGTCCGGATTGGCCTCCAGAAAGGCCTGCGGATCGGCATAGGCCTGGGCGGCTTCATCCGCGATCCGAGCGATTTCTTCATCGGTCATGCAACCGGAGCTGATGAGCGTAAGCAGCTCGGCAAGTTGATCTTTCATGGCTGATCCTGAGGTGGGGGCGGGCAAGGATAGCCAACCTCGTCGCCTTGTGCGCGACCAGCGTGATTCTCCCAGAGGCCACTTCGTCAGCTATATGCAAACGAGTTCTAAGCTTATTCTGTTTCTAGAGGTCAGCCCGGCCGCTGTGATAGCGTTTTCATGCGACAAGCTGCCGCATACCGTCAACAGAACAGAGCGTCGCGCGACGACGCCGGGTAGCGGACAGCATAACCACAACAGCTGATGAGGCGCTTTTCATGAACTCCACTCACTGGCCCCTGGCCGGCGTGGCTGCGTTGTTGCTGACGATGCAGGCACAGGCCGCCGACGGGCAGACGATCTATGCACAAGGGGGTGCCAACCCAGCCGCCATGGCCTGCGCGACCTGCCATGGCGCCGATGCGATGGGAATGGCAGCGGCGGGCTTTCCGAGACTTGCCGGAATCGCTGCGGGCTACAGCCGCAAGCAGCTCGAAGACTTTCGTTCCGGTGCGCGCAGCAACCCGATCATGCAGCCGATAGCCGCTGCGCTGACGGATGAGGAGATGAATGCCGTCGCAGCGACCCTGGAGGCCATGCCGGCTCCGACCTTCGCTGCCACCAGCCGAGCAGAGAAGGCCGAAGGCGTCGGCGCACGCCTGGCGCTGCGCGGCGCCTGGGAGCGCAACATTCCCGAATGCGTGGCCTGCCATGGCCCCGCAGGCATGGGTGTCGGCGCGAGCTTCCCGCCACTGGCCGGACAGTCGGCCCAGTATCTCGGCGCTCAGCTCAACGCCTGGCGCCAGGGCACGCGCAAGAACGATCCGAATGATCTGATGGGACATATCGCTCGGGCGATGAGCGACGACGAGGTTCAGGCCGTAGCCGGGTATTTCGCCGACCTCGGGCAGAAGGAGACCGGTCAATGAACACGCATCTGCTTCCTACGCTGCTGGCGCTGTTCGTGAGTGGCGCGGTGCTGGCCGCCGAGATCAAGATGGACGATCAGTCCCAGCTGACTCAGAAGGCGACCAAGGGTGCCGGTGAGCGCTACTTCCAGCCGCCCCAGGAAAAGGACCTGCCGAGCAACGCCTATGGCGAACTGGTTCAGCAGGGGCGAGCCATCTTTGTCGACACGCAGAAGCATGCGGCCGAGTACGTCGGCAACGGCATGAACTGCACCAACTGCCACCTGGATCAGGGCCGCAAGGCCAACTCCGCGCCGCTGTGGGGTGCCTATCCGATGTATCCGGCCTATCGGAAGAAGAACGACAAGGTCAACAGCTATGCCGAGCGGGTGCAGGGCTGCTTCCAGTTCAGCATGAACGGCACGCCGCCAGCGGCGGACAGCCACGTCATCAATGCACTGACGGCCTACTCCTACTGGTTGTCCACCGGCGCTCCCACAGGTCAGGAACTGCCGGGGCGGGCGTATCCGGAAGTCCCGCAGCCGGAAGGGGGTTTCGACATCGCCAAGGGCAAGCGAGTCTATGCCGAGCAGTGCGCGATCTGCCACGGGGACAACGGCCAGGGGCAGAAAGCCGGAGATGGTTATGTGTTTCCACCGCTGTGGGGAGCGGACTCGTTCAACTGGGGCGCCGGCATGCACCGAATCAATACCGCAGCGGCCTTCATCAAGGAGAGCATGCCGCTCGGCAAGGGCGGCACCCTCAGTGATGCCGACGCCTGGCATGTCGCGGCCTACATGAACAGCCATGAGCGCCCGCAGGATCCGCGCCTGATCGAGGGTTCGGTGGAGAAGACGCGGGAGAAGTACCACGCCAACGATGGCATCAACCTCTATGGCCAGCAGGTCGATGGCGTGCTGCTCGGGCAGGGCGTCAAATAGCGCTGCAGGCTACGCTGTGAACAGAAGAGGGCGCCAAGTGGCGCCCTCTTCATATTCAGACCGTGTAGTCACGGGTTTATGCGCCGAATGGCTTAATTACAGCGATTGTAATCTGCGCAATGTTACGGATTCTTTCAGCTTTTCATGCACAATAGCTGCCATTACAGATCACGAGAAAGCGTAGCGAGCGAAGGCCGGACAAGGCGAAACGCGGATGAGACAGCAGCGTTTACCGGTGGTGAACGAGCATTTCTGCCCGCTTTCAACGCAGCCCGACCACAGTGCAGCAGCTTGCCCGAGTCTGGTTAAAGAGGCGCTGGAATGATCGTGGTTGGCCAAGGCTAGCCGCCGTACCGTCCCACCGTCAGTACGATCAAGCCCTATTCGAGAGGAACGACTGTGTACAACGTCGTCATCAGCGGTACCGGCCTTTACACCCCTGCCAGCAGTATCTCCAACGACGAACTGGTGGAGTCCTTCAATACCTACGTGCACCGCTTCAATAGCGAGAATGCCGCGGCCATCGAGGCCGGTGAGGTCCAGCCGCTGGCCGAATCCAGCTCTGCCTTCATCGAGAAGGCCTCCGGCATCAAGAGCCGCTACGTCACCGACAAGGCCGGCATCCTCGACCCCGAGCGCATGGTTCCGCGCATTCCGGAGCGCAGCAATGACGAGTGGTCGATTCTCTGCGAGATGTCGGTCAAGGCAGCGGAAGAAGCGCTGGCCCGCGCCGGCAAGACGGCGGCCGATATCGATGGCGTGATCGTCGCCTGTTCCAACCTGCAGCGCGCCTATCCGGCCATCGCCATCGAGGTGCAGGCCGCACTCGGCATCAAGGGTTTCGGCTTCGACATGAACGTTGCCTGCTCGTCTGCGACCTTCGGTATCCAGAACGCGGTCAACAGCATCAAGCTCGGCCAGGCCCGCGCCATCCTCATGGTCAACCCGGAAATCTGCACCGGGCACATGAACTTCCGCGACCGCGACAGCCACTTCATCTTCGGCGACGCCTGCACCGCGGTCGTCATCGAGCGTGAAGACCTGGCCACCTCCGCGCATCAGTGGGAGGTGCTTAGCACCAAGCTGGTGACCGAATTCTCCAACAACATCCGCAACAACTTCGGCTTCCTCAACCGCACCGCCGAAGAGTACATGAGCAACCCGGACAAGCTGTTCATCCAGGAAGGCCGCAAGGTCTTCAAGGAAGTCTGCCCGATGGTGGCGGAGCTGATCGGCGAGCACCTGAGCGAAAACGGCATTGCGGTGGAGTCGGTCAAGCGCTTCTGGCTGCACCAGGCCAACCTGAACATGAACCACCTCATCGTGCGCAAGCTGCTCGGTCGTGATGCCACCGAGGAAGAGGCGCCGGTGATTCTCGACACCTATGCCAATACCAGTTCGGCCGGCTCGGTGATCGCCTTCCACAAGCATCAGGACGACCTGCCCAGCGGCAGCCTGGGCGTGCTCAGCTCGTTCGGCGCCGGTTACTCGATCGGCAGCGTGATCCTGCGTAAGCGTTGATCGCGGGAGACGGCCGTTCGTAGGCTGGGCTGTAGCCCAGCTGTGGCGGTCAGCCGGTCAGCTCACGCATTCGCTGCAGCACGGCATTCATGCCGTTGCTGCGCGAGGGCGACAGTTGGCGTGAAAGGCCGAGGCTTGCGAACCAGTCGGCCATGTCCACTCGGGCCAGTTCATCTGCATCCAGCCCATTGACCCGCGCCAGCAGTACCGCCAGCAGGCCGCGAATGAGCCGGGCGTCGCTGGCGGCGCGGAAATGCCAGCGGCCATCCTGGCATTGGCCTATCAGCCAGACGTGACTCTCGCAGCCGGCGACGCGGTTGGTCTCGCTGCGTTCGCCATCGTTTACCGGCTCCAACCGTTCCCCCCACTGCATCAGCAGGCGTGCGCGCTGCTCCCAGCCAGGCGCCTGGGCGAAGGTCGCCAAGGCCTCGCGGGCGGCGTCGGGCAGTTCACTCATCGCAGCAGCTCCAGGGCCTGGTCCAGCGCATCGAAGAAGCGCTGCAGATCGTTGTGGTCGTTGTACAGGCCGAGCGAGACGCGCGTGGCGCCATCCAGGCCGAGATGCTTCATGAGCGGCATGGCGCAGTGGTTGCCGCTGCGCACGGCGATGCCTTGCTCGGTGAGCAGGTGACCGAGATCGGAATGGTGCACACCGTCGACAACAAAGCTGGCCAGCGCGACCTGCGGCGCGCCGAGCAGACGAATGCCGCTGCGCTCGGCGAGGCCGGCGAGCAACAGGTCGTGCAACGCCTGTTCATGTCGGCCGACCGCGGTGGCGTCGAGGGCGGCGAGATAGTCCAGTGCGGCGCCCAATCCGATCACGCCGGAAATCGGCGGTGTGCCGGCCTCGAAACCCAGTGGCGCAGCGTGAAACTCGGCGCTCTGGTAGTCGGCGATCCGCACCATCTCGCCGCCGAACTGCCAGTGACGCAGCTGCAGCAGGGATTCGCCGCGGCCATAGAGCGCGCCAACGCCATCCGGGCCATAGAGCTTGTGGCTGGACAGCACATAGAAGTCGCAGCCCAGCGTGGTCATGTCATGGCGCCCGTGGACCACACCTTGCGCACCATCGACGACGGTCAGCGCGCCCTGTGCCTTGGCCAGGCGCAGCAACGGTCCAAGCGGTTGCCAGCAGCCGAGCACGTTGGACAACTGACTCACCGCCAGCAGCCGCGTGCGCGGCCCGATCAGCCCGGCGGCCGCGGCGAGGTCGATACGCCCGGAGGCGTCGATGGGCAGCACCTGCAGCCTGGCCTCGCGCCGTCTGGCCAGCTGCTGCCAGGGCAGCAGGTTGGCGTGATGCTCGAGGGCGCTGATGACGATCTCGTCGCCGGCTTCGATCAGGTGTTCCAGACCGTAGGCAAGCAGGTTCAGCGCTTCGGTCGCGCCACGGGTGAATACGATTTCGGTCGGGCAGGCGGCATTCAGCCACTTGGCGACCTTGATACGGGCGTCTTCGTAGGCACGGGTGGCGCGTTCGGCAGGTTGGTGCTGGGCACGGTGCACATTGGCCGCACCGCAGGTGTAGTAACCGCTGAGGGCGTCGATCAGCGCCTGCGGCTTCTGTGCCGTGGCGGCGCTGTCGAGGTAGGTCTGGCCTTGTGCTTCGAGCACGGCCAGAGCGGGGAAGTCAGCGCGCCAGGGGGATAACAGGGCCATAAGCGGCAAGCCTCGTGCAACAGGGTGCGGCAAGGCAGGCGCTCATGGCTCGCAGCTTGCCGCTGCTCCCGTCAGTTATGCGCGTGCAGCGCCTCGTTCAGCTCAATGGCCGACTTGTGGGTCTTGCACTCCACGGTGCCGGTCTGCGAGTTGCGGCGGAACAGCAGGTCGCTTTGGCCGGCCAAGTCGCGAGCCTTGACCACTTTCACCAGCTGGTCGTTCTCGTCGAGCAGGCTGACCTTGGTGCCAGCGGTGATGTACAGGCCCGACTCAACCGTGTTGCGATCGCCCAGCGGAATGCCGATGCCGGCATTGGCGCCGATCAGGCAGCCTTCGCCAACCGAAATGATGATGTTGCCGCCGCCGGAGAGGGTGCCCATGGTCGAGCAGCCGCCGCCCAGGTCCGAACCCTTGCCAACGAACACGCCGGCCGACACGCGGCCTTCGATCATGCCCGGACCTTGGGTGCCCGCATTGAAGTTGATGAAGCCTTCGTGCATGACGGTGGTGCCTTCACCCACATAGGCGCCGAGGCGCACGCGCGCGGTATCGGCGATACGCACGCCGGCCGGCACCACGTAGTCGGTCATCTTCGGGAACTTGTCCACCGAGAAGACTTCCAGCAGGTCGCCCTTCAACCGCGCTTCCAGTTGGCGCTCGGCCAGTTCGGCGAGATCCACGGCGCCCTGGTTGGTCCAGGCGACGTTGGGTAGCAGCGGGAAGATGCCGGTCAGGTTCAGGCCGTGCGGCTTGACCAGACGATGGGAGATCAGGTGCAGCTTGAGGTAGGCCTCGGGCGTCGAGGTCAGGGCTGCGTCTTCGGCCAGCAGGGTAGCCACCAGCGGGCGCTGGCTTTCTGCCAGACGGGTCAGCAGGGCATGCTGGGCGGTGTCCAGCGGCTTCAGCGCGTCGGCCAGCTGCGCCGCCTGGGTGGTGGTGATGGCGATCGCCTGGTTGCCGCCGGCGTAGCCGAGCAGCGGGGCGATGGCGTCGACCAGCTCGCCGGCCGGTTGCAGCAGCGGCTGCGCGTAGAAGACTTCCAGCCAGTCGCCCTGGCGGTTCTGGGTGCCAACGCCAAAGGCGAGGCTGAAGAGGGTTGCAGACATGGGATTATCCTTTTTCGATGGCCGCGCCGTCCGGCGAGCGGCTGTCAGTTCGGCGCTGCCAGTGCGGCAGCGTAAAGATCGGGCTTGAAGCCAATCAGGGTTCTGTCGCCCAGGTCGAGTACCGGGCGCTTGATCATCGACGGTTGGGCCAACATCAGCTCGATGGCCCGGGCCTGGTCAAGATCGGCCTTGGCAGCGTCGTCCAGTTTGCGGAAGGTGGTGCCGGCACGATTGAGTACGGTCTGCCAGCCATGCTCGTTGCACCAGGCTTCCAGGTGGGCGCGGTCGATTCCGGCGCTCTTGTAGTCGTGGAACTCGTAGTTCTGCCCATGTTCGTCGAGCCAGGTACGGGCCTTTTTCATGGTGTCACAGGCTTTGATTCCGTATAGGCACAACCGCTGATCGGGTTCGGACATGGGCGACTCTCCAAGGCTCCTGCAAAACTGGACGGCGGATTATGCCACGGCTTGCCTGCCGATGGTCGTGAAGCACGGGGTCAATGCCGGTATTGCCAGGCCCGTGACCGCGTGGTTGCACGCGGTTCAGTCTCGTCCGGCTGCACCCAAGGCCTGCTCGATGGCCCGCAAGTCCTGCGGGCGAACCACGCGTCCCAGCTCCTGGCCCTTGCTCAGCAGAATCAGCGTAGGCCACAACTTGACCCGGAACGAACGTCCCAGCGGCCGCCCCGGGCCATCTTCGATCTTCAGATGGGTGATGCCTGACCGGTCCGCCAGCGCCTTGCCGATCAGCGGTTGGGCGGCGCGGCAGTGGCCGCACCAGGCCGTGCCGAACTCCAGCAGCACGGGGCCTTCCAGCGCGTCCACGTCAGCGCGGCTCGGTTCGATGTTCGCGTAGTGCTCGGTCATTTCCACTGGGGCGGCCCTCCGGATTGCGCGTATAGGTTCGAGCCTGCCATGGGCATGACGTTCAGCCGGCGGTCTCGACCTTTTACGCGGATGCTGTTGTCCATTGATGACAATCGCAACGGTGAGGTGATGACTAATGGCACGCAAGCATTTCGAGAAGTTCGAGGCGATTTCTTCGGCGGTGCCTGCTGAAGATGCGTTCGAGGCGGTGATCGCCATCAAGCGGCGCGACAGCGACGAGGACGTGCAGGTGTTCAAGGTCGCCGACGGTCGTCGCTATGACCTGGCATCGGAAGCGGACGCCATCGCCGAGGCCGCGTTGACTAAAGTTATAGAGGTCAGCGACGAGGGTCAGCTGATCTGGGAAGAACATGCCATCTGAAAGGGGGCAGGCTTATGAACGAGCATGACGAGCGGACAGAGCGGCAACACGGCGAGGCGCATCCCGAGCCGCGCGACGAGCATCCGGGTGCGGACATTCCCGAGCACATGAAGCCGGAGAACCTGGAGAAGCTGCGCGACTACGGCAAGGACATGATCCCGCCTGGCGTGGCTTGAGGGATCGTCAGGCCGGGCGGTCGGACCGCCCGGTGCGCTGTCAGAGCGTTTCGATGAAGTGGCGAATTCGCTGTGCTGCTTCGATGCATTCGGCTAGCGGTGCGACCAGCGCCATGCGCACGCGTCCGGCACCCGGAGAGGCACCATCCACCTCGCGTGACAGGTACGACCCGGGCACCACGGTGACGTGCTCGCGGGCGAAGAGCTCACGGGTGAATTGCTGGTCATCCATCGGCGTTTTCGGCCAGAGATAGAAGCCACCATCCGGGCGCTGCACGTCCATCACCGGCGCGAGGATATCCAGCACCGCGTCGAATTTGGCTCGATACAGCTCGCGATTGGCGCGCACATGTATCTCGTCGTTCCAGGCGGCGATGCTCGCCAGCTGAGTCTGCACCGGCATGGCGCAACCGTGATAGGTACGGTAGAGCAGGAATACCTTGAGGATTTCGGCATCACCGGCGACAAAGCCCGAGCGCAGGCCCGGCAGGTTCGAGCGCTTCGACAGGCTATGAAACACCACGCAGCGCTTGTAGTCGTTGCGACCCAGTGCAGCGCAGGCGCTGAGCAAGCCTGCAGGGGGATTGGCCTCGTCGAAGTACAGCTCGCTGTAACACTCGTCGGCGGCGATGACGAAGTCGTGCTCGTCCGCCAGGGCGATCAGCCTCTGCAGTGTTTCCAGCGGTACCAGCGCACCGGTCGGGTTGCCTGGCGAGCAGAGGAAGAGGATCTGACAGCGCTGCCAGATTTCCGCGGGCACGGCCTCGAAATCCGGGTTGAAGCCGTTCTCTTCGAGGCACGGCAGGTAGTGCGGCGTGGCTCCGGCGAGCAGCGCTGCGCCTTCGTAGATCTGATAGAACGGATTGGGGCTGACCACCAACCCATTGGCGTTGCGATCGACCACTGCCTGGGTGAAGGCGAACAGTGCTTCGCGTGTTCCGTTCACCGGCAAGACATGGCGCGCCGGGTCCAGCGCCTCGGCAGCCAGGCCGAAACGCCCTTCGCACCAGCGCGCGATGGCTTCGCGCAGCGCAGGAATGCCGAGCGTGGTCGGATAGACCGAGAGTTGGTCGAGGTTGTCCGCCAGCGCCTGGGCGACGAAATCCGGCGAACGATGCTTGGGCTCGCCGATCGACAGGGCGATGGCGCGCTTGTCCGCAGGCGGTTGGACGCCGGCAAGCAGCGTGCGCAGTTTCTCGAAAGGGTAGGGGTGCAGCAGATTCAGGGCGTTGTTCATGAGTGCTGTTCTTTCAGGATGAGCGCGGCGACCGCCCCGCATTCGTTGTTTCAGTCGTCGCGTCCGCCGCCATAGTAAGCGCAGCCGCGCAGGGTCTGGCCGTCCAGACGAAGTTCGGCGCTCAGATGGCTGACGGTCCCGCTGGCGCTGTCGACGCAGCGCTGCGGTGCGACCCAGAGATCCAGCTGCTGTGCATTGGCCTCGCTGGTGAAACTGAGTTGACCGCCGGGCAGTTGCTCCTGCAGGTAAGGCAGGGCAACCGGTTCCTGCCCGGGGCGGGTCAGCAGCATGCCGCGAGAGGTCACGTTGACGGTCCAGCCCGGCTCATGGCCACTGGCGCGTAGGATCAGGTGCTTGAAATTCTCCTCGCCGCAGCCGTGGCCTTCGCGCTGCAGGCGATAGACGCGGGTCAGCGCGAACTGGCCGGTCTCGTTCGGCCTGGCCTGGCTGAGCGTGCCGCGCAGGTCGGCGAAAAGGCGGTCGTGCCGGCCGATCACCAGCGCCTGGACCTCTTCCTGCAAGCCAGTCTTTCCCTCGAGCAGGTTGAGCATCCGCTGGCCCTGGCAGCTCTGGAACTGCAACTGGCCATCGACCTGGCGCAGCTCGCCTTGCAGGCGCTCGGTGGCCACTCGCGAGGGTGCCCGATCAGCAAAGAAGGATTGGCAGCCGGCCAGGGACAGCAGCAGCGCGATCAGCAGGGAGCGTGAAAGGGCCATCGGTGAACTCGGAGAGGTTGCGGGGCGGCGACCGCGATGGCCGCCGTGATGGATCAGTTGCCTTTGACGGTCTTGCCGCCAACGCTGCCCTCTTCGAGCATGATCTGGTACTCCTTGCCGTCCTTTTCCACCTGATGCAGCCGGACCAGCAGGTAATCCCAGTCCTTGGCGAACCAGAGGATGGTTTCACGCTTGCTCTGGGTCGGGTCGCGCACGCGCTCGACCTTGATCGCATCGACCTGACCGGCCTTGGTGCTGACCTTCTCCTGGCCGAGCACGCGGAAATCGTAGGTTTCGATTTCGTCGCCATCCACGACCTGGTAGCTCATGCTCTTCTTGCCGGCTGCCACTTCATGCTGCAGAGCCACCTGGTAGGTGGACTTGTCCAGCAGGCCGACGTGCAACGGCAGCTTCACCGGCTCGCCGCGGTCGCTACCCTCGACCACCTTGTTGTCCCAGTCGAAACGGTGCTCGACACGCTTGCCCTTGCCCAGACCGCTGCGCTTGAGGCGATAGGACTGCGGCAGGAAGGTGTCGCCTTCGGTTCGGAAGGTGCTGCGCTCGTTGAGGCTGGCGACCAGCATGGAGGCGTCGAAGTCCAGCCGCCAGCTGCCATCGTCCAGTTGCTCGAGGCTGCGCTGGGCGGTGCCACTGACCGGTACCTGTTTCCAGTCGGCGGTGTAGCTGGCGGAGAAGGGCTTGAGCTCCAGGGCCTGGACCGGAAGGGCCAGCACGGCGAGAGCAAGCAGCAAGGCGCGACGCATGGTATCTCCTAGATTTTGATCTGATAGCCGGAGACCGGCAGGGTGACGCCGTCCAGCATCGCGCCTTGTTCGGCGAGGCGCAAGCGCCCCTCGGCGAACCAGCGCATGGCCAGCGGGTAGATCTGGTGTTCGGCTACATGCACCCGCTGGGTCAGGCCTTCGATGTCGTCGCCTGGTTTGACCTGCAGGGCGGCCTGGAGGACCACCGGGCCGCCGTCCAATTCCTCGGTCACGAAATGCACGCTGCAGCCATGCTCTGCATCGCCCGCCTCAAGCGCGCGGCGATGGGTGTCGAGCCCCTTGTACTTGGGCAGCAGCGACGGATGGATGTTGAGCAGGCGGCCGTGGTAGTGACGGACAAAGCCAGGGCTGAGGATGCGCATGAAGCCCGCCAGGATCACCAGATCCGGGGCATGGGCGTCGATCAGTTCCATCAGCTCGGCATCGAACGCCTCGCGGCCATCGAACGCCTTGTGATCCAGAACGGCGGTGGGGATGCCGGCGCCCTTGGCCCGGGTCAGGCCGAAGGCATCGGCGCGGTTGGCAATCACGGCGCGAATGCGCGCCGGGTTGCCTTCGTGCTGACTATCGATCAGTGCCTGCAGGTTGCTGCCGGACCCCGAAATCAGCACCACTACGTTGCAGGTCGTGCCCATCAATGCTGTTTCAGGTTGTTCAGTACGACGCGTTCCGCGCCCTGCGCTGCAGTGGCGATCTGGCCGATGACCCACGGTGCCTCACCGGATGCGCGCAGGTCGGCCAGGACGGACTCGACCTGCTCCTGAGCCACGCAGATGACCATGCCGACGCCGCAGTTGAGCACGCGGTGCATCTCGTGTTCGTCGACGTTGCCCTTTTCCTGCAACCAGTCGAACACCGCCGGGCGAGTCCAGCTGGCGACATCGATCACCGCCTGGGCACCTTCGGGCAGCACGCGCGGGATGTTGTCGAGCAGGCCGCCGCCGGTGATGTGGGCCATGGCCTTGACCGCCCCGGTATCCTTGATCAGCTTGAGCAGGGGCTTGACGTAGATGCGGGTCGGTGCCATCAGCAACTCGGTGAGCGGCTTGCCGGCCAGCTGGGTGTTCTCGATATCGGCACCGGCCACCTCGATGATCTTGCGGATCAGCGAATAGCCGTTGGAGTGCGGGCCGGAGGAGGGCAGCGCGATCAGGGCATCACCGGCCTGCACCTTGGAGCCGTCGATGATCTCGCTCTTCTCCACCACGCCGACGCAGAAGCCGGCCAGGTCGTAATCCTCGCCTTCGTACATGCCCGGCATCTCGGCGGTTTCGCCACCCACCAGGGAGCAGCCGGCCAGTTCGCAACCGGCGCCGATGCCGGTGACCACGGTGGCGGCCACGTCGACGTTGAGCTTGCCGGTGGCGTAGTAGTCGAGGAAGAACAGCGGCTCGGCGCCACAGACCACCAGGTCGTTGACGCACATGGCGACCAGATCCTGACCGATGCTGTCATGCTTGTTCAGGTTCAGCGCCAGACGCAGTTTGGTACCGACGCCGTCAGTGCCGGAGACCAGCACGGGCTGCTTGTAGCCTGCCGGGATTTCGCACAGGGCGCCGAAGCCGCCCAGGCCGCCCAATACCTCAGGTCGTGCGGTGCGTTTGGCCACGCCCTTGATGCGTTCGACCAGCGCTTCGCCTGCATCGATGTCGACGCCAGCGTCCTTGTAGCTGAGGGAGGGTTGCTTGCTCATAGAATCCGGGCCTGTGAAAGGAGTGCGGGTGTCGACCGGTTGGTTGCTGCATGCGTGCTCGTGAAAACGCCGCCGGCGGCTCGGCTGTCTCGAGGAAGCCGGGCAGGCCCGCTGGCATTTCCCAAGGCCCGAATGCCGGGCGTGAGAGCGCCGGAACCGGTCTGCGGAAAGCGCGCGATTTTATCAGGCTTGCCGCATAGCGGCCATCCCGCAACGCTATCGGTGCCGCCTGACGGTTGGTGTGTCTGTGAGGTAGGCGGTTGCCGCCTCTGGGCCGCCTGTTTAAGGTGTAGCGTCCTGTCGCCCCACAATCCTGCCCCGGCTTGCCTGCGAGAATCGATCATGCGCCTTATCTACCGTTCACTCATCCTGTGCCTTGCGCTGGGCATGGCATTGCCTATTCAGGCCGAACAGCTCAGAGGCCTGTATCAGGTGCGTGAGGCCGTCTCCGGGCAGCAGGCGCAGGAGCGCGCTGCCGCTCTGCAGCGGGCATTCGACACGCTGCTGCTGCGCCTGACCGGCGACGCCGAGGTCGGCAAGCGCCAGGCTGTTGCCGCCCTACGCGAAGATCCGCAACAACTGATCAGCAAGTATGGTTATGAAGGTGAGCATATCGTCGTCGACTTCGACCCCGGCACTACCGAGCGCAGCCTGCGTCGCGCCGGCGTAGCGCTGTGGGGGGCGAATCGGCCGAGCGTGCTGGCCTGGTGGCTGAACGAGCGGGTCGAAGGCACCCAGTTGCTCGGCGACGGCCAGGACAGCGCTGCGCCGTTGCGTGCCGCTGCGCAGCATCGCGGATTGCCGTTGCGCCTGCCGTTGGCCGATCTGTCCGAGCAGCTGCTCGCCACGCCCGAAGCGTTCGGCGCGAACAGCCAGCAGACGCTGGGCGAGGCCTCCGAACGCTACGATGCCGATGTGCTGTTGGCGGTGCACGCACGCGAAGGCGACTCCGGCTGGCAGGCACAGTGGAAGGTGTGGCTCGACGATGGTCAGCGCGATGGCAAGGCGGAGGGTGAAAACCTCGAGGCGCTGGCTGACGCGGTGATGCTGGCGGTCAGTCAGTATCTTGCGCCGCGTTATGTGGTCGCGCCGGGCGCCGCTTCGGATATCACCCTGGAGATCATCGGCGCCGACGTGGCGCGCTTCGCTGAACTGGATCGCCTGCTCGAACCCTTCGGCGGCAGCCTGCTAAGGGTCGAAAGCGATCGCCTGGTCTACCGTGTCAACGCCAGTCCCGAGCAGCTGCGTGCGCAGCTGTCGCTGGCACGATTGCACGAGGTCAGCGAGGACGAGCTGCCACTGGATGCGCGGCAACCGATGGGCGAAGGGCCGGAAGGCACTGAACCCGCCCAGCCGCCAGCAGACTCCCAGGGCGGCACGGTGCTGCGCTTCCGCTGGTGATCCGCCTCCCTGCGATCGATCCCCAACCGAGACAACCGTTCTGCAAGGAAGCCATCGAGCATGACCATGAATGATTCGAACCGCTGGCTGTGGCTGGCGGGCCTGTTGCTGTGCACCTGGCTGGTGTATCTGCTGACCCCCATCCTGACGCCGTTTCTGATCGGCGTTCTGCTGGCCTATCTGGGCGATCCGCTGGTCGATCGCCTGGAGCGCTGGGGGCTGTCACGCACATGGGGCGTCATTGCCGTATTCGCGTTGTTCAGCCTGCTTTTGCTGGTGTTGTTGCTAGTGCTGGTGCCTATGCTGGGCAAGCAGCTGGTCAGGCTGTATCAATTGGCGCCACTGGCTCTGGATTGGCTGCAGCACGTGGCGCTGCCGTGGGTCCAGACGCAATTCGGGTTGGAAGACAACTTCTGGCAGCTCGATCGGCTCAAGGCGGCCTTCACCGCGCACCTGGGCAGCACCACCGATGTGCTGGGCATGATTCTGAGCCGCGCCACCGCTTCCAGCCTGGCGCTGCTGGCCTGGATCGGCAATCTGCTGCTCATCCCGGTGGTCAGTTTCTATCTGTTGCGCGACTGGGACCTCATCATGCTCAAGCTGCGCAGTCTGCTGCCGCGCAAGCGGGAGGGCATGGTGGTGCGGTTGATGAGCGAATGCCACGAGGTCATCGGCGCGTTCCTGCGTGGTCAGCTGCTGGTGATGCTGGCGCTGGCGATTATCTATGCCTCCGGCCTGATGCTGGTGGGGCTCGAGTTGGGGCTGCTGATTGGCGTGTTGGCCGGGCTCGCCAGCATCGTGCCCTATATGGGGTTCGTCGTCGGCATCGGTGCAGCGGTAATCGCCGCGCTTTTCCAGTTCGGACTGGCGCCTTATTCGCTCATCGGCGTGGCGGTCGTGTTTACCGTGGGGCAGATGCTCGAAGGCATGCTGCTGACGCCACTGCTGGTGGGCGATCGCATCGGGCTGCATCCGGTCGCGGTGATCTTCGCCGTGCTCGCCGGTGGGCAGCTGTTCGGTTTTACCGGTGTGCTGCTGGCGCTTCCGGTGGCAGCGGTGATCATGGTTCTGCTGCGCCACGTGCACGATCTCTATAAACTCTCGGACCTTTACGCCGAGCCCGCCGGTGCACCGGCCGAACCACCCGGTCAGCCATGAAACCCATCCAGCTTCCCCTAGGCGTCCGCCTGCGCGACGACGCCACTTTTGCCAACTTCTACCCGGGCGCCAATGCTGCGGCGCTCGGCTATGTCGAGCGCCTGTGTTCGCCTGCCGCGGGGTGGTCCGACGAGCTGATCTATCTCTGGGGGCAGCCGGGCGTCGGTCGCAGCCACCTGCTGCAGGCAGCCTGCTTGCGGGTCGAGGAGCGCGGCGAGCTGGCCGTCTATCTGCCGCTGGCCGAGGTTGCCGAGTATGGCCCGGCATTGCTGGACAACCTGGAGCAAAGCGAGCTGGTCTGCCTGGACGACCTGGATGCCGTAGCTGGCGACGCCATCTGGGAAGAGGCATTGTTCCATCTGTTCAACCGGCTGCGTGATGCGGGGCGGCGTTTGCTGCTGGCGGCCGATGCGTCGCCGCGCGAGCTGGCCATCAAGCTGCCCGATCTGCAGTCGCGATTGAGTCTGGCGCTGGTGTTCCAGCTGCAGCAGCTTTCCGACGAGGACAAGCTGCGGGCGTTGCAGTTGCGCGCCTCGCGCCGCGGCTTGAACTTGCCGGACGATGTCGGTCGCTTCATTCTGACCCGCGGCTCGCGCAGCATGAATGCACTGTTCGAACTGCTGGACCAGCTGGATCAGGCGTCGCTGCAGGCGCAGCGCAAGCTGACCATCCCCTTCCTCAAGGAAACCCTGGGCTGGTAGAGGATTGGCGGGCGCGCATCGCTGCGCTTCCGCCATCCGTTCAGGCCTCGCCGGCGGCCTTGCGCTCGTATTGATAGCTCCAGCGCGTATACAGCAGCGCCGCGACGAAGAGCGTCAGGCTGATGGCTGCTTCCAGCACGCCGTAGATCATTCGCGCCGGATCGATCGCGGCGAGCACGCCCTGGATGAAGTACAGGTTAACGATAAAGCAGGTCCAGGCATGCGCGCGCGGGCTGCCGGCCAGCATGCCGGGCGCGACCAGTGCCAGCGGGATGAGCTGGATGCTGAGCACGACCCAGATGCGTGCGCCGTGCAAGTCGGCGAATGCGAGGTTCCATACGGCCAGCAGTGCTGCCAGGCCGAAGAAGCTGGCAAGGCTGATCACCCGGCTGGATTTCACCCGGGGGGCGAGCCACTCCAGCGGTGGCAAGGGTTTGCGCTTCTTAGCCACGCGGGGTCTCCAGCTGCTGTGCGGTGCGCGCCAGGCGCTGCCCGAGGGCGCGACAAAGCGCGATTTCATGTTCGTCCAACAGCCGCTTGCCATCCGCGCCTGCATGGTGGCTCGGACCGTACGGAGTGCCGCCACCGCGCGTTTCCAGCAGTGCGTTCTCGCTGTAGGGCAAGCCGAGCACGAGCATTCCGTGATGCAGCAGCGGCAATAGCATCGACAGCAGGGTGCTTTCCTGGCCGCCATGCAGGCTCGAAGTCGAGGTGAAGACACCGGCCGGTTTGCCAACCAGTTCACCGGTCAGCCACAGGCTGCTGGTGCCGTCGAGGAAGTACTTCATCGGCGCTGCCATGTTGCCGAAGCGCGTCGGGCTGCCGAGGGCCAGGCCCGCGCAATTCTTCAGATCTTCCAAGGTAGCATACAGGGCACCTGCATCGGGAATGGCCGGGGCGACCGCTTCGCATTCAGTGGACACGGCGGGCACCGTGCGCAGGCGTGCTTCCAGACCGGCCATCTCCACGCCGCGGGCAATCTGCCGGGCCATCTCGGAGGTGGCGCCATGACGGCTGTAGTAAAGCACCAGGATATAGGGCGTGCTCACGGCAGGATCTCCAGCACTCTTTCCGGCGGGCGACCGACGATCGCCTTGTCGCCTGCCACCAGGATTGGGCGCTCGATCAGCCGCGGATGTTCGACCATCGCCTCGATGAGCTCGGCTTCGCTGAGTTCGGGGTTGGCCAGCGCGAGGCTCTTGTATTCATCCTCGCCGGTGCGCAGCAACTGGCGGGCGGAGAGCCCCAGCTTGTCGAGCAGCGCGCGCAGTTGCGCAGCGGTCGGTGGCGTTTCCAGGTAGCGCACGATGGCAGGTGTCAGCCCGCGGGCCTCCAGCAGCTCCAGCGCGCTGCGCGATTTGGAACAGCGCGGATTGTGGTACAGAGTGAGTTCGGTCATTTGTAGTTGCGTCAGGCCGGATGAGGTGGCCATTCTAACCCTCAAAGGGACGCTGGCCGAAATCTGGCGCCTCGCCAGCTCCGGGCACGCTTGTCTCGGGCTGTGGTCGTAAGCGCTGTCGCGCCAATGGCTGCAACAGCCCAGTAAGGAGTAGGGATGCATCAGCGCATCGACAACACGTTCGAGTTCGGCCGTTTCCTGGTTCGGCGCTTTATGGCCGATCAGGGACCGCAAAGCGCTGCGGCGCTGACCTACACCACGTTGTTCGCCGTGGTGCCGATGATGACCGTTACCTTCGCCATGCTCTCGGCGATCCCGGCATTCAAGGGGTTTGGCGAGCAGATCCAGTTCTACATCTTCAACAATTTCATTCCGTCCACCGGGGCGACCATTCAGGAATACCTGCTCGCCTTTACCAGTCAGGCGCGCCAGCTCACCTGGTTTGGTGTGGGATTCCTGATGGCCACGGCGTTGATGATGCTGCTGACCATCGAAAAAGCGTTCAACACCATCTGGCGCGTCCGCCAGCCGCGCCGAGGCGTCTCCAGCTTCTTGCTCTACTGGGCCATCCTCAGCCTTGGCCCGCTGCTGCTGGGCGCCGGTTTTGCCACCAGCACCTACATCGCCTCGCTGTCGCTCATTTCCGGGCCGTATGCGCTTATCGGCGTCGGCACGCTGATCAAGGTGATGCCGCTGCTGCTGAGCGTGGCGGCGTTCACCCTGATCTACGCCGCTGTTCCCAACACCCGGGTGCCGCTGCGGCATGCCCTGGTGGGTGGGGTCTTCACTGCGGTGCTGTTCGAGGCGGCGAAGCAGATGTTCGGTGTCTATGTCAGCTACTTTCCGAGCTATCAGCTGATCTACGGCGCTTTTGCGGCGGTGCCGCTGTTTCTGTTGTGGATTTACCTCTCGTGGATGATCGTGCTGTTCGGCGCGGAACTGGTCTGTGGTCTTTCCTCGTCGCAAAAGTGGCGCCGACGCCCACTGCCGCGTCTGCTGGTGATGCTGATGCTGCTGCGCAACCTGCACGAGCGGCAGCAGGAGGGGCGCGAGCTGCATCTGCGTGATTTGCACAAGGCGGGGCTCAGGCTGCCGGAGGACGAGTGGGATGACATCCTGGGCTTCTTCGAGCAGGAGCAGCTGGTCTGTCGCACCGGGTCTGGTGGCTGGGTGCTGTGCCGCGATCTGAATCACTACAGCCTGGATCAGCTGCTGCGTTGCAATCCCTGGCCGCTCTCGGCGCGAGTCGAACTACCGGAGCAGCTCAATGAGCCCTGGTACCCGACATTGCGCCGCTCGCTCGAATTGCTGCAGCAGGAACAGGCCAATCTGTTCGGCGGCAGCCTGGCGGACTGGCTGCAGGCGAACGGTGACAAAAAACGTCAGTAACGGAAGGAATGCGCAGGCCCAGATATCAACGGCGCTCATGGGCGGGCGATTTCCCTGCGCTGGGACGCGCGCAGTCACGCGTGCGGCCGGACGGCTCAACGCTGGCACGCTTCTGGCTATAACCTGGATAGTTGAGAGGACGGCCTGATGAACGGCAAGCGCAGCACCATTCTTTATCTGCACCAGCGAGCGCCCGATGCGGCGCTCGAGGCGTTGAATCGTCTGACCGGTCTGCGCTTTACGCAGTGGCCCGAATCATTGGTTGATCGTGCCGATGTGCTGACTGGCACCACAAGTGCCGATGCGGTATGCCAGTCGGAAAAGCCGAAGGTGGTCAGCGGCTGACTTCAGGCCTGGATGGCCTGTTTCTGCGCAACGGGCTCGACCGGGTGCACGAACAGCTCTTCGACGATTACCGCCGTGACCGCCGCGGCAGGGCGTACATGAATCTGCAGATCCTCGATCTTGTGCCGAACTGGCAGTCGCGCGACGCCTGATAGCAGGATCTTGCCGGCGCCGTCGGTGCGTCCGTGGTCCACGGCCGCTTCGCGAAGCTGCTGGCCATCGCGGTACTTGGCAATGAGCGACACCGTCAACCCTGGATGCCCCTGCAGTTGCAGCCAGCTTGCAACGTTGTATTCGGCGACGCGGCCCTCATAGGTGGTCAGCGCGATGACGGCTTGTTCGACGATGCGTGCGGGTACGGTACCGATCAGTTTGTCGTGATGTTGAGACATGGCTTCGCTACTGGCAGGCGGTGATGGGTGCGGAATTATAGGCAGCGCACCCGTGGCAAAACTGTGCACTTGGCCGCCGCACCACGTGACCCGACTCGCATAACGACAAAAACGCGCCGGTAACTTGGCGCCTTCGGTGGCTCCGTCAGGATATGGTGCGGCTGAGGTGCCCTTGCGGCGAGGGAGGCGGTATGCTCTGCCTTGTGTGTAGGGGATAGCCACCATGACCAGACCGCTCGCTTCGCTCCTTCTATGTTCCTGCCTGTTCCTGTCGGCCTGCGATAACGGCTGGGGTGTCGATCAGCATGGACGCGAAATCACCGCTGCGCAGTTGCAGGGGCGTTGGCTGCTGATCAACTACTGGGCCGAATGGTGCGGGCCGTGCCGAACCGAGATTCCCGAGCTGAATGCATTGTCCGAAGCCGATCACGGGCTTGAGGTGCTGGGGGTCAACTTCGATGAGCTGCGTGGCGAGGAGCTCGCCCAGGCAGCCGAAACCCTGGGAATTCGGTTTCGCGTGCTCAGCGATGATCCGGCCGAGCGTCTGCAGTTGTCCCGTAGCGAAGTGTTGCCCGTTACCTATCTGGTGGACGATAGGGGCACCGTCCGCCAGCGCCTGGTGGGTGAGCAGACCGCCGAAGGAATCCTGGCGCATCTGGCTCGCCTGAAAGACCAGTGAAGTCCGGTCAGGGTTTGACGTACCAGAAATCCTGCCAGAAACCGATCACCTTGGCCGGGTAACGATTTTGGCCGAGGCTGCCGTTGTAGCGCGCCAGCGCCCGATTGATGTCGCCCTTTTCCTTCTGCAGGTAGTAGCTGAGGATCGTGCAGCCATAGCGCAAGTTGGTTGCATTGTCGGTGAGGTTGTCCTGGGGGCGTCCCAGTTCAGCTTTCCAGAAAGGCATCACCTGCATCATGCCTTGCGCACCGACGCTGGAAATGGCGAAGCGGTCGAAGCGGCTTTCGGCATGAATCAGCGCCAGCACCAGTTCCGGCTTCAGTCCGGCCTTGCTCGCTTCCCGATGGACCAGCCTCAGCAGCGACAGGCGCTCCTCGGCGTCCGGGACATAGCGTTTGAGCCGCCCGGACATGTCGACCAGCCAGACCTCGGCATCGAAGCGATCCTGAAAGCTGTCCGCCTCGGCGACCGTACGCTGCATCAACTCGCGCAGTTCCGGTTCCGGAGCCTGGCGAATGTTGGCCGCCGCCGGCAGCGCGCCGAGCAGCAGCAATGCGAGCACGATACCGCGCAGCTTCATCGTGCTCAGTTCCCGTCGCTGCCTTCGATCAGGCTTTGCAGGAACTGCTGCTGCAGCTCCGGATCGTTGCGTGTCAGCTCGATCAGGCTCTGCTCCAGTTCGCTGGCTTCTTCTTCCAGCCCCAGCTCCGACAGGCGGCGAACGCGATGTACCCACTGTGCCACATCGTCGCCCTCGAGATCGTCGAAGATCAGGTCATGGGCTTCCTGCAGCTTGCCGCGCAGCTTGTGGCTGACCAGTAGCGTGGCGTCGGCACGGGTGCCGTCCTGAGCGTCTTGCACGGATAGCTGCAGCTTGCCTACCTGTGAGATGTCTTGGTCGGGGAAGGGCCCGTCGAGAAGGTTCAGGCGCAGGACGCCGAATCTGTCCGTCGACAGTTCATGCGTATGCGGACCGGCGACAACCAGAACCGGGCGTTCGGCCCAAGGCAGGCTGGTGTATTCGAGGCGTGCGTCCCTGCGTTGTTCATTGATGCTGGCAAGGTTCTGCTGCGAGCGACCGTTGGATTCGACGTTCATGAACGGGTTCATGCCGGCGAAGCCGTAGCTGATCCAGCCGCGAGTCGCCTGCTCGGGCAGATTGCCGAGCAGCACCACGTTGAGCACGTTGGCCCCGACGCCTGCCACCACCGCGACTGCACCCAGCGGGATCTCGTACAGCTCACGCCAGGGCTGGTAGGGCGTGTAGCGGTCATAACGACGGGTGACTTCGAAGTCGGTCACTTCGAACGTCTTCTGCTCCTGCACACGAATTCGCCGTTGTGGCAGCTCGAGTACCTGCGGTTCGCCAAGCTCGATGCGAAGGCTGTGGTCGAGCAGCTTGCGCTCGGTGCGGGCCTCGTGCTCGCTACGCTGAGGCAGGTGATTGGCGCAGCCGCCAAGCAGAAGCGCCGCACAGAGCGCGGCGCTGGTTGAAGCGACAAGATGTCGGTTGAGCATGGTTTCCGATCAGCGATGAGCACGCGAGTTGATGAAGGACAGGATTTCCGATGCGGCGACCGGCTGCGGCTGGGCATCGCGGCGATGCTTGTACTCCAGCATGCCGTCTGCCAGCCCGCGATCACTGACGACGATGCGGTGCGGGATGCCGATCAGCTCCATGTCGGCGAATTTGACGCCGGGACTGGTCTTCTTGTCACGATCGTCGAGCAGGACTTCGTAGCCGGCTGCGGTGAGTTCGGCGTAGAGGTTGTCGGTGGCTTCGCGAACCGCCTCGGTCTCGTACTTCATCGGTACCAGCGCAATCTGGAATGGCGCCAGGGCGTCCGGCCAGAGAATGCCGCGCTCGTCGTTGTTCTGCTCGATGGCCGCGGCCACCACGCGGGAAACCCCGATGCCATAGCAGCCCATGATCAGGGTCGCCGGCTTGCCGTTCTCGCCCATGACCTGGCAGTTCATCGCTTCGCTGTACTTGGTGCCGAGCTGGAAGATATGACCCACTTCGATGCCGCGCTTGATCACCAGGCAGCCCTTGCCGTCCGGGCTCGGATCGCCAGCCACCACGTTGCGCAGGTCAGCAACCTGCGGCAGCGGCAGGTCACGTTCCCAGTTCAGGCCGAAATAGTGCTTGTCGTCGACGTTGGCGCCGGCAGCGAAATCCGCCATCAGGGCGACGGAGCGATCGACCACGCATTGAACCGGCAGCTTCAGTGGGCCCAGCGAGCCAGGACCTGCGCCGATGGCGGCACGGATCTCGGCTTCGGAGGCAAACACCAGCGGGCTGGCGACCTGTTCCAGGTTGGCGGCCTTGATCTCGTTCAGTTCGTGGTCGCCACGGATGATCAGTGCGATCAGCTGGTTCTTTTCGACACCATGCACCACCAGCGTCTTCACCGTTCTTTCGACCGGCAGACCGAACTGTTCGACCAGTTCGGCGATCGTCTTGGCGTCCGGCGTGTCGACCAGGCGCAGCTCCTCAGTGGCTGCTGCACGCTCGGTTTCGCGGGGGATGGCTTCGGCCTTCTCGATATTGGCAGCGTAGTCGGAGCTGTCGCTGAAGGCGATGTCGTCCTCGCCGGATTCGGCCAGCACATGGAACTCGTGGGAGCCAGTACCGCCGATGGAGCCGGTGTCGGCCTGCACCGGACGGAAATTCAGGCCCAGGCGGGTGAAGATGTTGCAGTACGCCTGATGCATGCGATCGTAGGTTTCCTGCAGCGACTCCTGGGAGAGATGGAAGGAGTAGGCGTCCTTCATCAGGAATTCGCGTCCGCGCATCAGCCCGAAGCGCGGGCGGATCTCGTCACGGAACTTGGTCTGGATCTGGTAGAAGTTGATCGGCAACTGCTTGTAGCTGTTCAGCTCATTGCGGGCCAGGTCGGTAATGACTTCTTCGTGGGTAGGGCCCACGCAGAACTCGCGGTCGTGACGATCCTTCAGGCGTAGCAGCTCGGGCCCGTATTGCTCCCAGCGCCCGGACTCCTGCCACAGCTCGGCCGGCTGGATGGCGGGCATCAGAACTTCCAGTGCGCCTGCCTTGTTCATTTCCTCGCGAACGATGGCCTCGGCCTTGCGTAGCGCTCGCAGCCCCATCGGCATCCAGGTGTAGAGGCCGGAAGCCAGCTTGCGGATCATCCCGGCACGCAACATCAGCTGGTGGCTGATCACCACGGCATCGGAAGGGGTTTCTTTGAGGGTTGAGAGCAGGAACTGACTGGTGCGCATGTGGCCGTTATGTCCGTGCAGAGGCTGGAATTAGGCTCGGCATTGTACGGCGCGCGGGGTGCGGCGTACAGGACGGAGGCGGTGAGGCTCGGGGCGCCTGACGAAACGAAAGAGCCCGGCTTGCGCCGGGCTCCATTGCTGCATCGGTATGCGTAAGCGCCTGGGTTACAGGATGCTCAGCGGGTACTCGATGAAGGCGCGGATCTCGTTCAGGTCCGGGCTGCCAGCGTCACGCAGGGCGCCGTTGGAACGGTAGATCGAGTTGCGCAGCTTGAGCGACAGGTCCTTCACCGGGCCGCTCTGTACGACGTACTGGACCTGGTTGAAGAATTCGCGCTCCTTGCCTTCGCCAAAAGCGGTATCGATGTTGTCGCCATAGACATAGGCGGTCTTCCAGAACAGGCCGGGTGCGCCAAAGGTGCTGAAGTCCAGTTCATAACTGGCCTGATAAGAACGCTCGTCCTTCCAGTTGAAGTCCGAGTAGTAGGAGTTGGCTACCCAGATGGAGCTACCGCCGTCGCCAATATCATAGATATAGCCGCTATCTCCGCTCACTCGCTGATGAGCCAGGATGAAGGCGTGAGCGCCGATGGAATATTTGCCCGAAAGGCTCCAGATCTTGGTGTCGAGTGTCTCTCCGAATGTCTCCTTATCGTACTTGTTATCGTAAATATTGAAGTCAAAAGTGAGTGATTGATCCCCACCGATCGGCATCACGTAGTTGACGTTAGCGTATTTTTTCTTCGCAACGTCTTCGTTGTCGGCGTAATACAGCGATGCGCTCAGATTTTCATTGAAAGCGTAGCTGCCGCCGATGACGTCGATGCTCTTCAGTGTTCCTCCGATGGTGCTGTTATAAGAATCACGACTGGAGGACGGCATGGCGCTGTCCGCGGTAAAGCGGCCTGCGTTCAGTTCGAGACCCTCGATTTCCTTGCTAGTGATCAGGGTGCCGGTAAAGGTTTCAGGCAGAAGGCGCGAGTCGTCGTAGGCAAGGACCGGCATCATCGGCATTTGGTTGCCGTACTTGATTACTGTGTTGGAAAACTGAGCCTTGATTGCGGCACCTGTCTGGGAGAGGTCGCGTTCAGGGTCGCCGTTGGAGTCGGTTTCGAACATGGCGCCGTAGTTGTAACCACGACCGCCATCTAGGCGCACCCCGAGAATGCCATATGCATCTACGCCTACGCCGATGGTGCCCTGAGTGAAGCCCGACTCGAAGGTGGTGATGAAGCCCTGACCCCAGCTACGGCGGTCTGCGGTGCCATCCTTGAAATCACGGTTGAAATAGGTATTACGCAGCAACAGATCGAGGCTTGCGTCCTCGACAAATCCCTTGGACTCCGATTGCTGGCTGGCCAGCGCCATCTGGGAGGTGCCCGCCGCTACGGCCAGGGCGATTACGCTCCACTTCATCACTTTCATTGTGATTGCTCCTTTGGTTTAAAAATGGTGCTTACCTTTCTGCTATTTGGTCAGAAAGGGTGCAACTTCTTAGTCCCGCATCAGGCTTTAGCCAGTAATGGTCGCTTACGCGAAAAAGCCATCCAGAGAATGTACTGTTTAGCTCTAGTGCAGCGCTAGAGCAAGCTGCACGACGCCGATTGAGCGCTTGAAGCTTTGGTCGGCGCGTCCTCGCTTCGAAATAGCAAGAATCGTACTCAAATTGAACGCGCGCGGAATGATGGCATTTATGGGCTAATTCCAAGTGTGCTTTGCACCGAAATGTCACCTCTGCACCGCTGGCTGGCACCATCGTCGTGCGTAGTTGGCAAGGGAGGTGGCCGGACTGTCCTGGCTCCTTGCGGTATGCTTTGGCGATCATGTAGCGCAACCTGCGCGGCCAGTTCTGGAGGTTTCTATGTTCGTCCTCGATTCGCGTCTTGAGCAGGATACGTTGGTGCTGGGGGATTTCCCGCTCTGCCGCTTGCTGCTGATGAACGATGCGCAGTACCCCTGGTTCATCCTGGTGCCGCGCCGCGAAGAGGTCAGCGAGCTGTTCCAGCTAGACGCTGCCGATCAACAGGCCTTGTGGCGGGAGACGACGTCGTTGGCCGAGACGGTCAAGGACACCTTTCGCGCGGACAAGATGAATGTCGCTACGCTGGGCAACGTGGTCGGCCAGCTGCACATGCATGTGATCGCCAGGCGGCGCGACGACGCGGCATGGCCTGCCCCGGTGTGGGGGCGGCATCCGGCCAAGCCGTATAGTGACGAGCAGATTGCTGCCATTCGAAGCAAGCTCAAGCTCGTGCTCACCGATCACTTCCGCTTTGGAGAATGATTGTGGATCTTGAATCGCGAGTAACGGACCTGGAGACGCGTCTGGCATTTCAGGATGACACCATCCAGGCGTTGAACGATGTACTGGTCGAGCAGCAGCGGCTGGTGGAGCGGCTTCAGCTCCAGCTGGTCGCACTGGCGAAGCGTCAGGAGGAGATGCAGGGTTCGTTGGGTGCTGCCGATGAGGACGAGGCGCCGCCACCTCATTATTGAAGAACCGCTGGCGGGGCGCCGGCCCCGCCAGGCACTGCGTTAGCGGCCAGCTTCGACCGGGACGACGTCTTCGGCCTGCAGACCCTTGTCGCGCATCATGATGGTGAACTCCACTCGCTGGCCTTCCACAAGGATGCGGTGCCCCTCGCCACGAATGGCGCGGAAGTGGACAAATACATCGTCACCGCTGTCCCGAGAAATGAAACCGAACCCCTTTGAGGTATTGAACCACTTGACGGTGCCGGCTTCGCGTCCGGCCGCGGAGGGAACACTCGCGCTCGTACTCATGCGAGACGGTTTGGGTTGCTTGTTGCGGCGCTGAGGTGTTGCCAGGTGCAGCAGCACTGCGACAAAGGCAAGCAGCAGGCTGGCCAGGGTGGCGGGTTGACCGGCGATTTGTGGCAGTGAGGCGAGTACGAAGACGGCTTGCAGGGCGATGGACAGGAGCAGGAGCGCCGACGCGGCGATGATCACCGGGCGGGTCCGGCTGTCATTCAGTAGTGCCGACGGCGCGAATTGAACATTGAGCAGGCCGAGCATCAGCAAGCACAGGGCTTCGGGTTGCAGTAACAGCGGCTCAGCGCCGCGCAGGCTGGGAATGAAGGACAGCAGCAGAGCGATGACGCCCGCTAGAACATGGACGATCTTTAACATTCTTGTATGACTCACGATTTGATGACACGACAGAGAGGCGGCAATGCCAAGGCTCGCTGGAAAACGTTCATCGGGCAGGGCTGAACACTGTTCGAGGAACCGCGCGCGTCTGGGCAATAGCGCGGCGTATTTAACAGGAAAGGCGTAGGGCGCTCAAATGAGCGTGGAAGCGGCGGGATCCGAGCGCAGGAGGGCCGAAGCGGGACAGGGCGCGCAGCGTCGCACGCCCGTCCGATGAGCCTTAGGCAGAAAGCAGGCTGCGCAGCATCCAGGCAGTCTTCTCGTGGCTCTGCATGCGCTGGGTCAGGAGGTCGGCCGTCGGTTCGTCATTGACCTTGTCCAGCAGCGGGAAAATGCCGCGAGCGGTGCGGACCACCGCCTCCTGGCCTTCGACCAGCAGCTTGATCATTTCCTCGGCCGACGGTACGCCTTCCTCTTCCTTGATCGAGCTCAGGCGGGCATAAGCCGCGTAGGTGCCCGGGGCCGGAAAGCCCAGGGTGCGAATGCGCTCGGCGATGTCGTCCACGGCCACAGCAAGTTCGGTGTACTGGGTTTCAAACATGGTGTGCAGCGTGTTGAACATCGGACCGGTCACGTTCCAGTGGAAGTTGTGGGTCTTCAGGTACAGGGTGTAGGTGTCGGCGAGCAGGCGAGACAAGCCCTCTGCGATGGCTGCACGGTCCTGTTCGGCGATACCGATGTTGATTTCCATGTTTTTCTCCTGTGGATGGTTCAGTCGTTAGTTATGCCAGAAAAACACGCTGCGTTGTGAAGCGTCGCGTTTCCGGATCAATGCTCATCGCTTTTTTGAAGTCGCCAGACGGTCCAGGGTTCAATCGGCTGATCCCGTCGTCCGGCTCGACGGCTGCGCCGCGGTGATTAAGTGGCTATAATCCCGCGCTTGTGCCCGGCGCTTCAGCTTGCATGCTGCATCTCCCGGCGCCCCATGTGCGATATGCCAAGTGCGGTACCACGCGCAGCATGCCGCAGGCGCAGGGCCGCAACGGTGCTGTCGGCCTGTGCCCCATCGAATTCTGATACGAGAAGCGAACACCACCATGATGCGCAGTCACTATTGCGGCCAGTTGAACGAAAGCCTGGACGGTCAGGAAATCACTCTTTGCGGCTGGGTACATCGCCGTCGTGACCATGGCGGGGTGATCTTCCTCGACGTTCGCGATCGCGAGGGGCTGGCCCAGGTGGTTTTCGATCCCGACCGCGCGGAAACCTTCGCGACGGCCGACCGCGTACGCAGCGAGTACGTGATCAAAGTGACCGGCAAGGTGCGCCTGCGTCCGGCCGGTGCGGTGAATCCGAACATCGCGTCCGGCGCCATCGAGGTGCTGGGTTACGAGCTGGAGGTGCTCAACGATGCGGAGACTCCGCCGTTCCCGCTCAACGAGTACAGCGATGTCGGTGAAGAAACTCGCCTGCGCTACCGCTTCATCGACCTGCGTCGCCCAGAGATGGCCGAGAAGCTGAAGCTGCGCTCGCGCATCACCGCCAGCATCCGTCGCTACCTCGACGAGAACGGCTTCCTCGATGTCGAAACGCCGATCCTTGGCCGTCCGACGCCCGAGGGTGCTCGTGACTATCTGGTGCCGAGCCGCACCCATGCGGGCAATTTCTTTGCCCTGCCGCAGTCGCCGCAGCTGTTCAAGCAGCTGCTCATGGTGGCCGGCTTCGATCGCTACTACCAGATCGCCAAGTGCTTCCGCGACGAAGACCTGCGCGCCGATCGTCAGCCCGAGTTCACCCAGATCGACATCGAGACCAGCTTTCTCGACGAAGCGGACATCATCGGTATCACCGAGGGCATGATCCGCAAGCTGTTCAAGGAAGTGCTGGATCTGGAGTTTGGTGAATTCCCGCACATGCCGTTCGAAGAGGCCATGCGTCGCTATGGCTCGGACAAGCCAGACCTGCGCATCCCGCTCGAGCTGGTGGACGTTGCCGATCAGCTCAACGCGGTCGAGTTCAAGGTGTTCTCCGGCCCGGCCAGTGATCCGAAAGGTCGCGTGGCCGCCCTTCGTGTGCCGGGTGCCGCAAGCATGCCGCGCAGCCAGATCGACGACTACACCAAGTTCGTCGGCATCTACGGCGCCAAGGGCCTGGCCTATATCAAGGTCAACGAGCGCGCCAAGGGCGTCGAGGGGCTGCAGTCGCCGATCGTCAAGTTCATCCCGGAAGACAACCTCAACGTGATCCTCGACCGCGTCGGCGCGGTCGATGGCGATATCGTCTTCTTTGGTGCCGACAAGGCCAAGATCGTCTCCGAGGCGTTGGGCGCGCTGCGCATCAAGCTCGGCCATGACCTCAAGCTGCTGACCTGCGACTGGGCGCCGCTGTGGGTCGTCGACTTCCCGATGTTCGAAGAGAACGATGACGGCTCGCTGAGCGCACTGCACCACCCGTTCACCGCGCCGAAATGCACACCGCAGGAGCTGGAGGCCAACCCCAGCGCTGCGCTGTCGCGTGCATACGACATGGTGCTCAACGGTACCGAGCTAGGCGGCGGCTCCATCCGCATCCATCGCAAGGAAATGCAGCAGGCGGTATTCCGCATTCTCGGCATCGACGAGGCCGAGCAGGAAGAGAAGTTCGGCTTCCTGCTCGATGCGCTGAAGTTCGGTGCGCCGCCGCACGGCGGTCTGGCCTTCGGCCTGGATCGCCTGGTCATGCTGATGACCGGCGCGCAGTCGATTCGCGAAGTCATTGCCTTCCCGAAAACCCAGAGCGCTGCGGATGTCATGACCCAGGCGCCTGGCGCGGTGGACAACAAGGCACTGCGCGATCTGCATATCCGCCTGCGCGAGCAGCCAAAGGCGGAGTAAGCGCTACCCGAAGCCTGGTTCTGCCAGGCTTCTTCGTCTTGCGACTCCGGTCGTACGGGCGTCAAGGCGATAACCGTTTCCCGGCTGGCGATCCAGCGGTTGGCGAACGGTTGTCGGGATTTCTGATTCAGTCGAAGAATGGAGTGAGTTATGGCTGGTCATTCCAAATGGGCCAACATCAAGCACCGCAAAGAGCGCCAGGACGCCAAGCGGGGCAAGATCTTCACCAAGCTGATCCGCGAACTGACCGTGGCGGCCAAGCATGGCGGCGGTGTCCCGGCGGACAACCCGCGCCTGCGCCTGGCGGTGGACAAGGCGCTGACGGCCAACATGTCGCGCGAGGTCATCGACCGTGCCATCGCCCGCGGCGCTGGCTCGAACGAAGCCGACAACATGACCGAGCTGAGCTACGAGGGCTACGCGCCGAGTGGCGTGGCGATCATCATCGAAGCCATGACGGACAACCGCAACCGCACCGCCGCGGAGGTGCGTCATGCCTTCAGCAAGAATGGCGGCAACCTCGGTACTGACGGTTCGGTGGCCTACATGTTCGATCGCAAGGGGCAGATCAGCTATGCACCGGGCGTCGACGAGGATGCGCTGATGGAGGCTGCGCTGGAAGCCGGCGCCGACGACGTGGTCACGCAGGAAGACGGCTCGGTCGAGGTGTATACCAGCTTCGCCGATTTCCTCTCGGTCAACGAGGCGCTCACAGAAGCCGGTTTCAAGGGGGACGAGGCGGAAGTGGCGATGATTCCGTCGATCATGGCGCCCATCACCGATGTCGAGACCGCACAGAAGGTCCTGCGTCTGATCGATGCGTTGGAAGATCTGGATGACGTACAGAACGTCTATCACAACGCCGAAATTGCCGATGAGATCATGCAGCAGCTGAGCTGAGCCATGTCGCTGGAAGGAACCGGAGGTCGCAGTCGCGCTTCCGGTTTTTTATGGTTCGGCGTGGCGTCGAAGAAGCGTTGGGATGTGATGACGCCAGTGGCGTCGGGGCAGGCGCCTCCGTATACTCGTCACTGGATAAATAGACAGCACGGCCAAGGCATGACGCTGATTTTGGGTATCGATCCGGGCTCTCGAATCACCGGCTACGGCGTCGTCCGAGATACCGGTCGTGGTTGCGAGTACGTCGCTTCGGGCTGCATTCGCACCGGCAGCGGCGAGCTGTCGGAGCGCTTGCGCGCCGTGTTCAGTGGCGTCAGCGAAGTCATTCGCACCTATGGTCCGGTGACCATGGGAATCGAGCAGGTGTTCATGGCCCGTAACGCCGATTCGGCGCTCAAGCTCGGGCAGGCCCGCGGTGCTGCCATCGTCGCGGGGGCCGAGGCGGGACTGCAGATCGCCGAGTACACCGCCACGCAAGTCAAGCAGGCCATCGCCGGCACTGGCGGTGCGGACAAGCAGCAGGTGCAGATGATGGTCATGCATCTGCTCAAGCTGCTGGAGAAGCCGCAGATTGATGCCTCGGACGCCTTGGCCATCGCCCTGTGCCATGCGCATCACCGGCAGAGCCTGGTCCCTCATGGGCTGATCGGCGCCAAGCGAAGAGGCGGGCGGCTGCGGCTGTAGCCTTGCGAATAGGACCCGGCATCGTCGGGCACTGGAGGAAGCAGGTTTGATCGGACGTTTGCGCGGCACGCTGGCGGAAAAGCAACCGCCTCACATGATTCTCGACGTCAACGGCATCGGCTATGAAGTCGAGGTGCCGATGACTACGCTTTATCGCCTGCCAGCGGTCGGCGAGCCGGTGACTCTGCACACCCATCTGGTGGTGCGTGAAGACGCGCAGCTGCTTTATGGGTTCGCCGAGAAACGCGAGCGTGAGCTATTTCGCGAGCTGATCCGGCTGAACGGCGTGGGACC
This sequence comes from Stutzerimonas stutzeri, assembly GCF_000219605.1. Taxonomy (NCBI): domain Bacteria; kingdom Pseudomonadati; phylum Pseudomonadota; class Gammaproteobacteria; order Pseudomonadales; family Pseudomonadaceae; genus Stutzerimonas; species Stutzerimonas stutzeri. The sequence goes on along the minus strand of NC_015740.1, from coordinate 3,036,929 downwards.
CAAGTTGGCTTTGGCGCTCATGTCGGGGCTGGAGGTCGATGAGCTGGTGCGGTGCGTTCAGGCGCAGGATACCTCGGTGCTGGTGCGCATACCTGGTGTCGGCAAGAAGACCGCCGAACGACTGCTGGTTGAGTTGAAGGACCGCTTCAAGGCGTGGGAAAGCATGCCGGCCATCGCAACCCTGGTAGTTGAACCTGGCAGCAAAACGGCAGTCACAAGCGCCGAGAATGATGCGGTCAGCGCTTTGATTTCCCTGGGCTTCAAGCCCCAGGAGGCCAGCCGGGCAGTGTCCGCCATACAGGAAGAGAATTTGAGCAGTGAAGAGATGATTCGCCGCGCCCTCAAGGGCATGGTGTAAACCATGATCGAAGCGGATCGTATCGTCACGGCCAGCAGTCGCGATCGCGACGAGCAGTTGGATCGCGCCATTCGCCCCCTGAAGCTCGCGGAGTACATTGGCCAGCCGGTCGTGCGCGAGCAGATGGATCTATTCATCCGCGCCGCGAAAGGGCGCCAGGAAGCGCTCGACCATACTCTGATCTTCGGTCCGCCCGGGTTGGGCAAGACCACCCTGGCGAACATCATTGCCGAAGAAATGGGCGTGTCAATCAAGAGTACTTCTGGTCCTGTCCTCGAGCGGCCGGGCGACCTGGCCGCTTTGCTGACCAACCTGGAAGCCGGCGACGTGCTGTTCGTCGATGAGATCCATCGCCTCTCGCCGATCGTCGAGGAGGTGCTGTATCCGGCGATGGAGGACTTCCAGCTCGATATCATGATCGGCGAAGGGCCGGCGGCGCGTTCGATCAAGCTCGATCTGCCGCCGTTCACCCTGGTCGGCGCCACGACGCGGGCCGGCATGCTGACCAATCCATTACGCGACCGCTTCGGTATCGTCCAGCGTCTGGAGTTCTACTCCACCGAGGATTTGGCCACGATCGTCAGGCGGTCGGCCGGAATCCTCGGGCTGCCAACCGAACCCGAGGGCGCGTTTGAGATCGCCCGTCGCGCGCGCGGCACGCCGCGCATCGCCAATCGTCTGCTGCGCCGGGTTCGTGACTTCGCTCAGGTGCGCGGCAAGGGTGAGATCACCCGGCAGATCGCTGACCTTGCGCTGAACATGCTGGATGTCGATGAGCGCGGGTTTGATCATCAGGATCGTCGCCTGCTGCTGACGCTGATCGAGAAGTTCGATGGTGGCCCGGTGGGCATCGACAGCCTTGCCGCGGCGATCAGCGAGGAGCGCCACACCATCGAGGACGTGCTCGAGCCATACCTGATCCAGCAGGGCTACATCATGCGTACGCCGCGTGGTCGCGTGGTGACGCGCCATGCCTATCTGCACTTCGGCCTCAACTTGCCCAAACGCATGAACGAGCCGCCGACGCCGGACCTGTTCGAAGGCGACATAGTTTGAAGAAAATATTGTTCTGTTACCCGATTGGCATTTGCAGGGCCGAGCACTAGTATGCGCGCGCAAGCCGGAGCTGAAATCTTCACCCACCGCTGTCGAGTCTATTACGAGGACACCGATGCGGGTGGCATCGTCTACTACGTCAACTACCTCAAATTCATGGAGCGAGCTCGTACCGAGCGGTTGCGCAGCCTGGGATTCGCCCAGTCGCAGCTAGCCGGTGAGGACTTGCTGTTCGTCGTGCATTCGGTCGAGGCGCGTTATCGAGCCCCGGCGCGCCTGGATGACGAGCTGCTGGTGACCGCCGAGGTGGTCGAGCTCAATCGTGCCAGCCTGCGTTTCCGTCAGCAGGTGCGGCGTGCGGTCGATGACGTTCTGCTGTGTGAAGGGCAGGTCCTCGTGGCCTGCGTACGTGCCGAAAGTTTGAAACCCCGAGCTATTCCCGAAGCGCTGCGTGATGCCTTCGCTGGCTTGGGTCTATCCCCTGCAGGAGAGTAAGCGTGGAAGCCAACGTCGATCATATGTCCATGTGGAGCCTGATCAGCAACGCCAGCTTCGTGGTGCAGCTGGTCATGCTGATACTTGTAGGCGCTTCGGTGACCTCATGGATCCTGATTTTCCAGCGCGGCAACATGCTGCGCGCTGCCAAGCGGTCGCTGGATGCCTTCGAAGAGCGCTTCTGGTCGGGCATCGATCTGTCCAAGCTGTATCGCCAGGCAGGCAGCAATCCCGACCCTGACTCGGGTGTCGAGCAGATCTTTCGCGCCGGTTTCAAGGAATTTTCCCGGCTGCGCCAGCAGCAGGGCGTAGATCCGGACGCCGTGATGGACGGTGTCAACCGCGCTATGCGGGTCGCCATTTCCCGTGAAGAGGAAAAGCTCGAGCAGAGCCTGCCGTTTCTCGCCACCGTCGGTTCCACCAGCCCTTACATCGGTCTGTTCGGTACCGTCTGGGGGATCATGAACTCCTTCCGTGGTTTGGCTCAGGTGCAGCAGGCCACGCTGGCCACCGTGGCGCCCGGCATCGCCGAAGCCCTGATCGCTACAGCGATCGGTCTGTTCGCCGCAATTCCGGCGGTGATTGCCTACAACCGCTTCTCGGCTCGTGGCGAGATGCTCATCGGCCGTTACTACACCTTCGCCGATGAGTTCCAGGCCATCCTGCACCGCAAAGTTCACACCACCGAAGACTGAGGCCCACGGCCATGGCCAGAATCCGCAACAGACGCAAGCCCGTCGCCGAGATGAACGTGGTGCCCTACATCGATGTGATGCTGGTGCTGCTGGTCATCTTCATGGTGACGGCGCCGATGCTTAACCAGGGCGTCAAGGTCGATCTGCCCAAGGTCAGCAGCGAGGCCTTGCCGCAGGACAACGACAAGCAGGTGTTGACCATCTCCATCAAGGCCGACAAGACCTATTACTGGAACGTTGGCAGCGAAGTCGACACCGAGAGCAAGGGTAATGAGGCGGTCGCGCTGGAAGACATGACCCGCGCCGTGGTCGCCATCATGCGTCAGCGTCCGGACACTCAGGTGTTCATCCGCGGTGATCGCGCCGTTGACTACGGGGCGGTCATGGCCGCCATGGGTGGCCTGCAGGAAGCCGGCGTGGGCAATGTCGGCCTGATCACCGAGGCCCCTTGATGCAACAGCGTGACTCGTCACCTTCGCAGAGCTATTTCTGGCCGACCGTGCTGGCGGTCGGCCTGCACGTCATCATCTTCGGCATGCTGTTCGTCAGCTTTTCCATGACGCCCGAGCTGCCGCCATCCAAGCCGATCGTGCAGGCAACGCTTTATCAGCTGAAGTCCCAGAGCCAGGCGACCACGCAGACCAACCAGAAGATTGCCGGCGAGGCGAAGAAGACGGCTGCCAAACAGTACGAAGCCGAGCAGATGGAGCAGCGCAAGATCGAGCAGCAGAAGCAGGCTGCGGCGAAGGCTGCGGAACAAAAGAAGGCCGAGGAGGCTCGAAAGGCCGAAGCGGCGAAAGCCGCTGCCGATAAGGCCGCTGCGGCCAGGAAAGCCGAAGAGGCGAAGAAGGTAGAGCAGCAGAAGCAGGCCGAGATCGCGAAGAAGAAGGCCGCCGAGGAGTTGGCCAAGAAGAAGGCGGCTGAGGAGGCCAAGAAGAAGGCCGCCGAAGAGGCCAAGAAGAAGGCGGCGGAAGAAGCCAAGAAGAAAGCGGCAGCCGAGGCGGCCAAGAAGAAGGCCGCCGAAGAAGCCAAGAAGAAGGCCGCGGCGGAAGCAGCGCGCAAGGCTGCCGAAGACAAGAAGGCCCAGGCACTGGCAGAGCTTCTGTCCGATACCACCGAACGCCAGCAGGCGATGGCCGATACCCATGGCGATCAGGTTGCCGGCAACTTCGATGATCTGATTCGGTTGCGCGCGGCAGAAGGCTGGACTCGTCCGCCGTCTGCACGGAACAACATGACGGTACAGCTGCAGGTAAACATGCTGCCTGATGGCACCATCACCAATGTCAGTGTGTCGAGATCGAGCGGTGACGTACCGTTCGACAACTCTGCGGTTGCCGCAGTCAAGAACATCGGTCGGCTGACTGAAATGCAGGGCCTGAGCCCGCAGGAATTCCAGCCTTACCGGTCATTCAAAATGACATTCACGCCTGAGGATCTTGCGTTGTGATCAACTCCCTTCGAGGTCTACTTGTCCTGCTCTGCTGCCTGGCAGGCATTGCAGTGGCGCAGGAGAAAAACATCGTCGTTACCAGCGGCGCCGATCGCGCCATCCCCATTGCCGTCGTCCCGTTCGGCTGGCAGGGCGGTACCGTACTTCCAGAGGACATGGCGGAGATCATCGGTAATGACATGCGCAATACCGGCATCTTCCAGCCGATTCCACGGCAGAACATGATCAGCATGCCGACCCGTGGCAGCGAGATCATCTATCGCGACTGGAAAGCGCTGGGTGCGCAGTATGTGATGGTGGGTAACATCGAACCCGCTGGCGGCCGGCTGCAAGCGCGCTACGAAGTGTTCAACGTGACCACCGAGCAGCAGGTGATGAGCGGCACTGTCGGCGGTTCGCCGGACCAGCTGCGCGATATGGCGCACCATGCGGCGGATCAGTCGTTCGAGAAGCTGACAGGCATCAAGGGCGCGTTCTCCACTCGTCTGCTGTATGTCACGGCCGAGCGGATGGGGGGCGCCAATACCCGCTACACGCTGCAGCGTTCGGACTATGACGGTGCGCGGGCGGTAACCCTGTTGCAATCGCGCGAGCCGATCCTCTCGCCGCGTTACTCGCCCGATGGCCGCCGTATAGCCTATGTCTCGTTCGAGCAGAAGCGTCCGCGCATCTTCGTGCAGCACATCGACACCGGCCGCCGTGAGCAGATCACCAATTTCGAAGGGCTGAATGGTGCCCCGGCATTTTCTCCGGACGGCAATCGACTGGCGTTCGTGCTGTCCAAGGACGGCAACCCGGAGATCTATGTAATGGATCTCGGTTCGCGTCAGCTGCAGCGCCTGACCAACCACTACGCCATCGATACCGAACCCTTCTGGGGCGCTGATGGTCAGACCATTTATTACACGTCCGACCGGGCAGGCAAGCCGCAGGTCTACAAGCAGCGTCTGGGTAGCAACTCGGCCGAGCGCGTAACCTTCGTCGGCAACTACAACGCCAACCCGAAACTCTCGGCTGACGAGAAGACGCTGGTCATGATTCACCGTCAGGATGGCTACACCAACTTCAAGGTTGCCGCCCAGGATCTGCAGCGCGGCAACCTGCGGATACTTTCGGATACCAGTCTGGATGAGTCTCCCACTGTTGCGCCTAATGGCACCATGCTAATCTACGCCACCCGCCAGCAGGGCCGGGGAGTCTTGATGCTCGTGTCCATCAACGGACGCGTTAGGCTCCCGCTTCCAACAGCTCAAGGCGAAGTCCGAGAGCCGTCCTGGTCCCCTTACCTGAACTGATGCGGTATCAACGCTTTTTAACCAAAAACACACCTGGGGTTGTTACACATGGAAATGCTGAAATTCGGTAAGTTCACCGCTCTGGCTCTGGCCATGGCTGTTGCTGTCGGTTGTTCGTCCAAAGGCGGCGACGATTCGGGCGAAGGTTCGGGCGCGATCGATCCGAATGCCGGTTACGGTGCTGATTCGGGTGCCATCGACGGCAGCATGAGCGAAGAAGCCGCTCTGCGCGCCATCACCACCTTCTACTTCGAGTACGACAGCTCCGACCTGAAGCCGGAAGCCATGCGCGCTCTGGACGTTCACGCCAAGGACCTGAAAGGCAACGGCGCTCGCGTCGTTCTGGAAGGCCACACCGACGAGCGTGGTACCCGTGAGTACAACATGGCTCTGGGCGAGCGTCGTTCCAAGGCCGTTCAGCGCTACCTGGTTCTGCAGGGCGTTTCCCCGGCTCAGCTGGAACTGGTTTCCTACGGCGAAGAGCGTCCGGTTGCCATGGGCAACGACGAGCAGTCCTGGGCTCAGAACCGTCGCGTCGAACTGCGTAAGTAATTCGTCATGCGCAAGTACCGCCACGCTCTGACTTTTACAGTGCTCGGCCTGCCGCTGATGGCGGTGGCTCAAGTGCCGGTTGTGGATTACGAACAGGGTGACGCCAGTGGCGGCTCCGGTTATTCCACGGCCGCGCCGAGTGGTGACGGTGCCTATGCCGGAGGTGGAGCTGCTGCTCCATCTTCGGCGCAGGGCATGCTCTTCATGCAGCTGCAGCAGATGCAGGAAGAGATCGCGCAATTGCGCGGCATGCTCGAGGAACAACAGAATCAGATCCAGCGCCTGCAACAAGAGGGGCTGGAACGTTATCAGGATCTTGATCGGCGCTTGTCCAGCGGGCCCGCGGCGTCCAGTAAGGCGTCCAGTAATCAGTCGGCGCCGTCGCGCGAACCGGCGGCTGCGGGCGGTGCCGGTGCATCCGCTGCCTCGTCCGGACAGTCGCAGAGCGCTTCGGGTGATCCGGCGCAAGAGAAGCTCTATTACGACGCCGCGTTCGACCTGATCAAGGCAAAGGACTTCGACAAGGCCAGCCAGGCTTTCGCTGCATTCCTGCGCAAGTATCCAGATAGTCAGTACGCTGGCAATGCGCAGTATTGGCTGGGTGAGGTCAATCTGGCCAAGGGCGATCTGCAGGGTGCGGGCCAGGCTTTTGCCCGCGTCAGTCAGGCTTATCCGCAGCACAGCAAGGTGCCGGACTCGCTTTACAAGCTGGCCGATGTCGAGATCCGCATGGGCAATCGCGATAAGGCCCAGGGGATCTTGCGCCAAGTCATCGCGCAGTACCCGAATACGTCCGCGGCGCAGTTGGCACAGCGCCAGCTCAATCGCTGAATTCGCCTGCGTTAACGAACGAAACCCGCCCACAGTGCGGGTTTTTTCGTTAGAATCGCTGCCCCTATTTCCCGCAACGGAGGCGGATGGCCTGTTTAGCCGTCACGCCCGTGGCTGATATGACCCTGCGAATTACCGAGATCTTCTACTCGCTGCAGGGGGAGACGCGCACCAGTGGATTGCCCACGGTGTTCGTTCGCCTCACCGGCTGTCCCCTGCGCTGTCAGTACTGCGATACCGCCTATGCGTTCAGCGGCGGAGAGCTCATAACCCTCGATGCCATCCTGGAGCGTGTCGCTGCCTACAATCCGCGTTACGTCTGCGTGACAGGTGGCGAGCCGCTGGCTCAGCCCAATTGCGTGCCGCTGCTGCAGCGACTTTGCGATGCGGGGTACGAGGTTTCACTGGAAACCAGCGGCGCGCTCGACATTTCCCCGGTGGATGAGCGCGTCAGTCGGGTGGTGGACCTGAAAACCCCAGGCTCGGCGGAAGTCGGACGCAACCGCTATGAGAACATCGTCCATCTCACCCGCAACGATCAGGTGAAGTTCGTCATCTGCTCCCGGGAGGACTACGACTGGGCCGTGTCCAAGTTGATCGAGTACGGGCTGGACCGGCGGGCCGGCGAGGTCCTGTTCTCCCCCAGCCATGGTCAGGTCGATGTCCGCGCGCTGGCGGACTGGATCGTCGCGGACAACCTGCCGGTACGGTTGCAGCTCCAGCTGCACAAGATCATCTGGAACGATGCGCCTGGCCATTGAGCATGGCGCCCATCAATCGTTTTGAAGGTAAAACGCGGAAATGAACGAGAAGAAAGCAGTCATCCTGCTCTCCGGTGGGCTTGATTCGGCGACCGTCGTGGCCATGGCGCGCGCCCAGGGCTATGCCTGCTACACCATGAGTTTCGATTACGGCCAGCGTCATCGGGCGGAGCTGCAGGCCGCCGAACGGGTCGCGAAGCAGCTGGGGGTCGTCGAGCACAAGGTCATCGGACTGAACCTTAACGGCATCGGCGGCTCGGCATTGACCGACGCCAGCATCGATGTGCCGGAGGCGCCCGGTGAGGGAATTCCCGTGACCTACGTACCGGCGCGCAATACCGTCTTCCTGTCGCTGGCGCTTGGCTGGGCCGAAGTGCTGGGGGCTCGCGACATCTTCATTGGCGTCAATGCGGTGGACTATTCCGGTTACCCCGATTGCCGGCCGGAGTTCGTCGCGGCCTTCGAGCGGATGGCCAATCTTGCCACCAAGGCCGGGGTCGAAGGGCAGGGGTTCCGCATTCAGGCGCCGCTGCAGAACCTCAGCAAGGCGCAAATCGTCCGGGAGGGAAGTCGACTGGGCGTCGATTATGCGATGACGGTTTCGTGCTATCAGGCGGATGACGACGGTCGCGCCTGTGGCAAGTGCGACAGCTGCAGATTGCGTTCGGCTGGTTTTGCCGAGGCTGGCCTGGCCGACCCGACACGCTATTTCTGAGGCCGGCATTCTCGGCGGGGCGTCTGCCTACGTCACTGCCTAAGGCTAAATTTTTTCAAAAAAAAGTTTGTTTTCATCAATCAAATCAGTATCATGCGCCCCGCATCGGGTCGTTAGCTCAGTTGGTAGAGCAGTTGGCTTTTAACCAATTGGTCGTAGGTTCGAATCCTACACGACCCACCATATCGCTCCTTGGAGCAGGAAAAGCCGGAGGCCACTAGGTCGTCCGGCTTTTTTATATCCGCAGTTTTTGTGGCGCTTCGCTTGAGTCGTACATTCGACCATAAGCGACGTTTTTCTCTACGACCTTAGTAGATGGCTCAAGCGTTTTTAAACGTAATAGACTGCGACCTTCCTGATTGTCCGTTGGTTCGAGGCTCAAATGTATTCTGATCGCATCCGCTTGTCCTCTCTGCAGAACAAGGTCATGAGCGCCCAAGAGGCTGCTTCCCTTATTCGCGACGGCATGACCGTTGGCATGAGCGGCTTCACCCGCGCGGGCGAAGCCAAGGCCGTACCCCTTGCGCTGATCGACCGTGCCAAGGACGAGAAGCTGCAGATCAGCCTGGTGACCGGTGCCAGCCTGGGTAACGATCTCGATGGCAAGATGGCTTCCGCCGGCCTGCTGGCCCGCCGCATGCCGTTCCAGGCCGACCCGGTACTGCGCAAGGCGATCAACGCAGGTGAGGTCATGTTCATCGACCAGCACCTGTCGCACACCGTGGAGCAGATGCGCAACCATCAGATCAAGCGTCCCGATGTCACCATCGTCGAGGCGCTGTGCATCACCGAACAGGGCCACATCGTGCCGACCACCTCCGTGGGCAACTCGGCCAACCTGGCCATGTTTGCCGACCAGGTGATCATCGAGCTGAACCTGGCGCACAACCTGAACCTTGAAGGCCTGCACGATATCTACTTCCCGGGCGAGCGTCCGAATCGTGGCCCGATCCCGCTGACCAAGGTCGATGACCGTCTCGGCAGCGCAGCTATTCCGGTCGATCCGGCCAAGATCGCTGCGATCGTGATCACCAATCAGCCTGACTCCTACTCCACCGTCACGCCGCCGGACGAAGAAACCCAGGCCATCGCCAACCACCTGGTCGAGTTCTTCAAGAGCGAAGTGGCTGCCGGTCGCATGGCCAAGAACCTCGGCCCGATGCAGGTCGGTATCGGCAACATCGCCAACGCCGTAATGTGTGGTCTGATCGACTCGCCGTTCGAAGACCTGGTGATGTATTCCGAAGTACTGCAGGACTGCACCTTCGAACTGATCGACGCCGGTAAGATGACCTTTGCTTCCGGTTGCTCCATCACGCTCTCCGAGCGTTGCAACGATCGCGTGTTCGGTAACCTGGAGAAGTACAAGGACAAGCTGGTGCTGCGTCCGCAGGAAATCTCCAACCATCCGGAGCTGGTGCGCCGTCTCGGCATCATCGGCATCAACACCGCGCTGGAGTTCGACATCTACGGTAACGTCAACTCCACCCACGTGGGCGGCACCAAGATGATGAATGGTATCGGTGGTTCGGGCGACTTCGCGCGTAACGCCCACCTGGCCATCTTCGTGACCAAGTCGATCGCCAAGGGTGGCAACATTTCCAGCGTCGTACCGATGGTTGCTCACGTCGACCACACCGAGCACGACGTGGAGATCCTGGTGACCGAGCAGGGCCTGGCAGACCTGCGTGGCCTGGCTCCGCGCGAACGTGCGCGCGTGATCATCGACAACTGCGTGCATCCGTCCTACCGCGATGCGCTGAACAAGTACTTCGAGGATGCCTGCAAGAAAGGCGGCCAGACCCCGCATCTGCTGGGTGAGGCCATGCAGTGGCACATCAACCTGGAAGAACGCGGTCACATGCTCAAGGGCGAGTGATCCAAAGAAACCGCCGGCGCCCGCCGGCGGTTTTCGTTTGGGGCTGCGAAGGCCAGCCCCTGTGTCCGATGCTTTCCCTTTTGCCGATGCATCGGCTAGTATTCCTGCCCCGTCGAATGGCAGGAGCCTCGTCCGAATCCTGCTCCTTCCGTCTTATCGACAAGCCCGACTTTACCGTTGCCGCCGAGCTACCTGGCGCTTCGTGCAATCCCGTGTTGGCAGGACCCGCGACCATGACGCAGATACCCGAACGCATCCTTGTGCAGGCACACCTGGCGGCGAAGCAGCCCCAGCCGCTGACGCCTGAGCAGGAGGCAAAGTTGCGCAGCGAGATCGCTGCCGAGTTGAAGCGCCAGGATGCGGTGCTGGTGGCGCACTACTACACCGATCCGGTGATCCAGGCGCTGGCCGAAGAGACTGGCGGCTGCGTTTCCGATTCGCTGGAAATGGCACGTTTCGGCAACGAACACCCCGCGCAAACGGTCGTGGTGGCTGGCGTCAAGTTCATGGGGGAAACGGCGAAGATCCTCAATCCGGAAAAGCGCGTGCTGATGCCGACGCTGGAGGCAACCTGTTCGCTTGATCTCGGCTGTCCAGTGGATGAGTTCTCGGCGTTTTGCGACCAGCATCCCGAGCGCACCGTGGTGGTCTATGCCAATACCTCGGCAGCGGTGAAGGCACGTGCCGACTGGGTGGTGACATCCAGTTGCGCGCTGGAGATCGTCGAGAGCCTGATGGATAACGGCGAGAAGATCATCTGGGCACCGGACAAGCATCTGGGCAATTACGTGCAGCGCGAAACCGGTGCGGACATCCTGCTGTGGGATGGCGCCTGCATCGTGCACGAGGAGTTCAAGGCCAAGCAGCTGGCGGACATGAAGGCGTTGTATCCGGATGCGGCAATTCTGGTTCATCCCGAATCACCGCAGGCGGTTGTCGAGCTGGCCGATGCAGTGGGTTCGACCAGTCAGCTGATCAAGGCCGCGCAGACGCTGCCGCAGCAGACCCTTATCGTGGCGACCGACCGCGGAATCTTCTACAAGATGCAGCAGCTGTGTCCGGAGAAGACCTTCATCGAAGCGCCGACGGCGGGGCAGGGCGCGACCTGTCGTAGCTGTGCGCATTGCCCGTGGATGGCGATGAACACGCTCGAGCGCACCCTGGAATGCCTGGGCACCGGAAGCAATGAGATTTTCGTCGACCCGGCGCTGATTCCGCGGGCTGTGAAGCCGCTGAAGCGAATGCTCGATTTCACCCAGGCGGCACGCTTGAAGCAGGCCGGTAACGCCTGAGCCCTTCGAGAGCGGCGGATACGCACTCGACCGCGTCAACCGAGGCCACGCTTTTTCGAGCGTGGCTTTTTCATTGGTATGGTCTGTAGGGGTGTCGCGTGCTGCTTATCAACGCAGCATGTCCTCGACCATGCGCTTCTCTTCGATCAGCTGCTTCTGCCTGGCGTCGATTCGCGCGGAAATCTGGAAGTTGCTGGCGCGGCGCTTGGCCAGGTTGAGCTGCTCGATGCCCTGATCGTAGTCGCCGACCAGCGCAAAGTATTCGGCGCGCGCCTGATGCAGGCCGACAATGTTTCCGCTAAGGCCCCGGACCTCTGCGACCTGGTACCAGATGTCCGGGTCCCGCCGGCGCTGCTCGGCGAGTTTGTCCAGCTCGCGTTCGGCTTGTTGGGTCTCGCCCCGCTCCATCAACAGGTCGATATGCATCTGGCGCACCGGGTAGTTACCCGGATACAGCTGCAGCAGGCGCTGTAGTCGGGTCTGCGCCTGCTGCAGGCGATTGGCTGTTATGTCGAGCTCGACCTGTGCCAGATTGTAGGTGAGGTCATCCGGAGCCTTGGCCAGCAGCGGCTCCAGGCTGCTGGCCGCATCGGCGAGCTGCCCGGCTTTCATCTGCGCCAGCGCCAGTCCGTAACGGGCGGCGTCCATCTCGGGGTTCTCATCGAGCATTGCGCGGAAACGCTTGGCTCCGACGCCGGGTGTGCTTTCGAACTTGAGTTGGGTACGCGCCCGCATCAACTGGTAGCGCAGGCTGTCCTGAGTGCCGCCCTGCGCATATTGCTCGGCTCGGTTTGTGGTGTCTGCGATGCGCGATTCGCTGACCGGGTGGGTCAGAAGGAACTCCGGTGGCTTCTGGTCATAGCGGTACTGCCGCATCAGCCGGCCTAACATCGATGGCATGGCGCGTGGGTCATAACCGGCGCGTTCGAGGTTGACGATGCCGATACGGTCGGCCTCCTGCTCGTTCTGCCGGGAGAAGCGACGCTGGGCCTGGATGGCTGCGGCCTGGGTGGAAACGATGGCGGCGATGCCCGCATCGCCGGCCCCGGCTGCGGCTGCCACGACGCCGGCGAGCATGGCGGCCATCATCGGCAGCTGCATGCGCTGCTGGGCTTCGAGGCCGCGAGCGAAGTGTCGCTGTGAGAGGTGAGCCAGTTCGTGCGCCATCACCGAAGCGTACTCGGCTTCGGTCTGCGCATGAATGAACAGGCCACCATTGACCCCGATGATGCCACCGGGTGCGGCAAAGGCGTTTAGCTGCGGGCTGTCGAGCAGGACGAATTCCAGACGTCGATCCTGTAGCTGGCTGGTTTCGGCCAGGCGGTACACGCTGTTCTCGACGTAGTCCTTGAGCTGGGGGTCGGAAAGCTGCTTCACCTGCCCCCGCAGCAGGCTCAGCCAGGCGCGCCCGAGCACATGTTCCTGTTCCGGCGACACGATGCCCGAGCTGGCGTCGCCGAGCGAAGGCAGGTCGTTAGCCAATGTCGGTTGCACAAGCAGGCAGGTGAGCGTGAGCAGGGCGGGGCGCAGCAGTTTCATCCAGGCAGGCTCGTTGAAGTGAGAACGGCTACTGTAGCCTTGACCTTGGCTGGCTGGCCAGAGCCCCGGTGCGCTAGGTATGCTGCGTGGCTTTGCTGAGGAGGCGAACCATGAGTGAAGGTCGACCACTATCGCCCGCGTGCGATGCCGAGCTGGACGCCGTCGGCCTCGACTGCCCGATGCCGCTGCTCAAGGCCAAGCTGGAATTGAATCGCCTGCCCAGCGGGGCGGTACTCAAGGTTGTCGCCAGCGATCCTGGCTCGCAACGGGATTTTCGCAGTTTCGCCAAGCTGGCCGGCCATGCGCTTCTACATGAAGAGGTCGAGGATGGTCTTTATCGTTACTGGCTGCGCAAGGCCTGACGGTTCGCTTCGAGGAAATACATGATCAAGGTATTACGCGGTTGGATGCAGCGTTACTTCTCCGACGAGGAGGCGGTTGTTCTCGCTGTTCTGCTGTTCCTTGCATTCGCGATCGTCCTGACACTTGGCAAGATGCTGGCGCCGGTGCTGGCCGGACTGGTGCTGGCGTTCCTGATGCAAGGGCTGGTGGGTGCCATGGAGCGTCGGCGGGTGCCGCACCTGCTTGCGGTCTGGCTGGTATTTCTGATGTTCGTCGGGGTGCTGGTGGTGTGCACGCTGTTCATCGTGCCGCTGCTCTGGCAACAGGTGCTGACGCTATTCAACGAGCTGCCGCGCATGCTGGTGGAGTGGCAGTCGCTGCTGCTGTTGCTGCCGGAGCGTTATCCGCAACTGGTGACCGAGGAGCAGGTGCTGCGCGGCATCGATTTCATGCGTGGCGAGATCGGCCGCTACGGCCAGCTGGTGCTGACGTCTTCACTGTCGAGTCTGCCGCTGCTGATCGGGCTGATGATCTATCTGGTGCTGGTGCCGATTCTGGTGTTCTTCTTTCTGAAGGATCGCGAGCAGATCAGCAACTGGATCAAGGACTACCTGCCACGCGAGCGCGGCCTGATCACTCAGGTCTCTCAGGAGATGAACCTGCAGATCGCCAACTACATTCGGGGCAAGGCGATCGAGATCCTGATCTGCGCCGTGGTCTCGTACGCCGTCTTTGCCGCGCTGGGGCTCAATTACGCGGCACTGATGGCGATGCTCGTGGGCGTCTCCGTCGTGGTGCCCTACATCGGGGCTACCGTGGTCACCATTCCCATAGCGCTGATCGGGATATTCCAGTGGGGTCTGGGCGACCAGTTCTTCTACCTGATGGTGGCCTACGCCATTATCCAGACTCTGGATGGCAACGTCCTGGTGCCGTTGCTGTTCTCCGAGGCGGTGAATCTGCACCCGGTGGCGATCATCTGCGCGGTGCTACTGTTCGGTGGGCTGTGGGGGTTCTGGGGGGTGTTCTTCGCCATCCCCTTGGCGACCCTGTTCAAGGCCGTGTTGTATGCCTGGCCGAGGGAGCCGGCGACCGTGGTGGTCGAGCCTGGCGAATGATGGGAAAGGCTGGCGCGGCGCCAGCCTTTATTGTTTCTACGCGTGGTTCAGTGCCTGGGCGGCCTGGAGCACGGCCTCGACATGGCCGGGCACCTTCACGCCGCGCCATTCCTGACGCAGTACGCCGTCGCGGTCGATGAGAAAGGTGCTGCGGTCCACGCCGAGATACTCCTTGCCGTAGAGTTTTTTCAGCTTGATCACATCGAACAGCTGGCAGAGCTGCTCGTCCTTGTCGCTGATCAGCTCGAAGGGAAAGCCCTGCTTGGCGCGAAAGTTCTCGTGGGTTTTCAGGCTGTCGCGCGAGACGCCAAAGACCAGGGTGTTGGCCGCGAGAAACGCCTGATGGAGATCACGAAAACCCTGACCTTCGGTCGTACAGCCCGGTGTGTTGTCCTTCGGATAGAAATACAGCACGACCTGCTTGCCGGCCAGCGACGCGAGGTCGATCGACTGGCCGCTGGTAGCCTGGGCCTGGAAGGGTGGAATCGGTTGGTCGATTGCGACTGCCATGTTGCCTCCTGATCTCAAGGGTTCTGCGGACGCCAGGGTTCGATCAGCGCATCGAGGTTGAGCGCGTCGGCAAAGTCGAGAAACTGATCGCGCAGCCAGCTGATCTGCGTGCCTGCAGGCAGGGTGACGGTCAGGGTGGCGTTGAGCATGGTGCCGCCGGTCTGTGGGGCCTGGTAGGTGTCGCAGGTCAGGCTTTCCAGTTCGACGCGGTGGTCGATGAAGAACTGGCACAGCTCGTTGAGGATATCGGGGCGGAAGACTGCGCTCACATAGGCCACATAAGGCAAGGCCTGCGGGCGGCTTTCCAGCGCTTCGCTACGAACGACATTGGCCGTGAACGCATGCTTCTTCGCGAGCCCCGGCAGCGTGGTTTCCATCCGGGCGAGAGCATCCCAGCTACCACCGACTTCCAGAACCAGTGCGCTGCACTGGCCATGACGCGTCAGGCGAGTGCTGACGACCGCGCAGCGATTCTCGTTGGCGGCGCGGCAGAGCACATTGGTCAGCTCCATCGGGTTGGCGCCCAGGGCGCTGATGACGAGAAATTGTTCGCGGGGGAGAGGGGGGGTGGACATGCAGCATTCCTGGCGGTGGTGAATCGGTCGGCCAGCCAAGCCGAAAACGGCTAAGGGTAGCGAAAAGCGAGGGCAGAGGGAATGCACGCCTCACATGGCGGGCTCCCTTGGCAACTGCAGGCAGCGCTTTGCCGGCTCGGCGCGGCGTGTGTCAGGCTACTCGCAAAGCGCTGGGGAGCCTTGTACCATTACGCCTCTTTTTATTTATTCCGGCAGGAGTGGTTGCATGATTGCGGGCAGTATGGTGGCGCTGGTCACGCCCATGGATGCGCAGGGCGGTCTGGACTGGGACAGCCTGAGCAAGCTGGTGGATTTCCATTTGCAGGAAGGCACCAATGCAATCGTTGCTGTCGGTACCACCGGTGAGTCGGCCACCTTGAGCGTGGCCGAGCATATCGAAGTGATCCGCCGCGTGGTCGACCAGGTCAACGGGCGCATTCCGGTGATCGCCGGAACGGGCGCCAACTCCACCAGCGAAGCGGTCGAACTGACCGAGAACGCCAAGACCGCCGGCGCCGACGCCTGCCTGCTGGTCACTCCGTACTACAACAAGCCGACCCAGGAAGGCCTGTACCTGCACTTCAAGCACATCGCCGAGGCCGTGGCCATCCCGCAGATCCTCTACAACGTACCGGGCCGCACCGTGTGCGACATGCTGCCCGATACGGTCGAGCGTCTGTCGAAGGTGCCGAACATCATCGGTATCAAGGAAGCCACTGGCGACCTCAAGCGCGGTCGGGAAGTGCTGGACCGCGTCAGCAAGGACTTCCTCGTCTACTCGGGCGATGACCCCACTGCCGTCGAGCTGATGCTGATGGGCGGCAAGGGCAACATCTCCGTCACGGCGAACGTCGCCCCGCGTGCCATGAGCGAACTCTGTGCCGCGGCGATGGCCGGGGATGCCGAGACCGCTCGCGCTATCAACGAGCGCCTGATGCCGCTGCATCGTGCGCTGTTCCTGGAAGCCAATCCGATTCCGGTCAAATGGGCGTTGCACGAGATGGGCCTGATGGGCAATGGCATCCGTCTGCCATTGACCTGGCTCAGCCAGAGCTACCAGGAACCGCTCCGTCAGGCGATGCGCCAAACCGGCGTGCTGGCTTAATAACAAAGGAATACGCATGAAGCGACTGGCCGGACTCTCGACCCTTGCCCTGATGATCTCTGCAACCAGTGGCTGCGGCTGGCTGTGGGGCGATGATGGATATTTCCGTGACCGCGGCAGTGACTACCTTTCGGCACGTCAGACCGCTCCGATGCAGGTCGCCGTCGATGGCGGAACGCGTCCGCTCGATCCTCTGCTGCCGATCCCGCGCCAGGTGGCTGACAATACCCACTCCGGCAAATACGAAGTGCCGCGGCCGCAGCGCCTGCAAGTGGCCGCGGACGTCAGTGATTTCAGTGTGCAGTCCTCCGGGGACTCGCGCTGGCTGGTGGCGCAGTATGCGCCGGCTCAGGTCTGGATCGCGGCCCGTCAGTTCTTCACCGACAAGGGCTTCAGCATCGCTGAAGAGCGGCGTCAGACAGGTGAGTTTGCCACTGCCTGGCAAACCGCCTCGCAACTGGACGAGGCGCTGGTGCGCAACCTGGGTATCCAGGAAGGTGAGACGCGCGTCCGCGTCCGGGTCGAGCCGGGCGTTCAGCGCAACACCAGCGAGATCTTCGTGGTCAGCGTCAAGCGTCCGGCCGGTAGCAGCACCGACGTGGCCTGGCCGGAAACTTCGAGCAACAAGGAACTCGACCGCGTGCTGCTCGACGAGCTGCAGGCCAGTCTGAACCGCAGCGCCCGCCAGGGTGGTTCCGTTTCGCTGCTCGCCGAGCGCGATTTCGATGCGCCAAGTCGCGTCAGTCTTACTCAGGATGGCAGCGGCAATCCGTTGCTGCAGCTGGACAGCGACTTCGATCGTGCCTGGTCCAGCGTCGGCCGTGCCCTGCAGGCCGCCGACGTGCGGGTCGACGATCTCGATCGCAGCCTTGGCGTCTACTACGTGAACCTCAGCGAGCGTGCCGACGACCCCGACGACAAGCCTGGTTTCTTCAGCCGGCTGTTCGGTGGCGCACCGGACAAGGACGAAATCGAAGCGCGTGCCGAGCGCTATCAGGTGCGTCTGACCCGTGCGGGTAACGGTGTGCAGGTGACACTGGACAAGAGCATCGATACCGTCGCGCCAGCGGACGTCGCCCGTCGGGTGCTCAGTCTGATCAAGGACAACCTGGGCTGACTGCGAGCTGCCCCGTTACACGAACACGGATAGGCGAAACCCATGGTTTCGCCTGTTTCGTTTCTGCTGACCTGCCAACCGCGGAAAATTGCGTATGACCACTCCCACCGCCCTCAGCCTGAAGAAGATCTACTCGGGCAAGGTTCGCGACCTCTACGAGATCGACGACAAACGCATGCTCATGGTCGCCACCGATCGCCTGTCGGCCTTCGATGTGATCCTTGCCGAGCCGATTCCGGAGAAGGGCAAGATCCTGACCGCCATCTCCAACTTCTGGTTCGACAAGCTCAAGGGACTGATTCCCAATCACTTCACCGGCGACAAGGTCGAGGACGTGGTGCCGGCTGACGAATTGCCGCTGGTGGAGGGGCGCGCGGTCGTCGCCAAGCGCCTCAAGCCGGTTGCGGTGGAGGCCATCGTGCGCGGCTATATCGTCGGTTCCGGGTGGAAGGAATACCAGAAGAGCGGCACCGTCTGTGGCATCCAGCTGCCCGCCGGCCTGAAGGAAGCTGCCAAGCTGCCGCAGCCGATCTTCACCCCCTCGACCAAGGCCGCGGTAGGCGACCACGACGAGAACATCTCCTTCGAGCAATGCGAGGCGATCATCGGCAAGGAGCTGGCTGCGCAGGTGCGTGACGTATCCATCGCGCTCTACAGCGCAGCCGTCGAGTACGCCGCCACTCGTGGGATTATCATCGCTGATACCAAGTTTGAGTTCGGCCTGGATGAGAACGGCACGCTGACCCTGATGGATGAGGTGCTGACGCCCGACTCGAGCCGTTTCTGGCCCGCCGACAGCTATGAAGAGGGCAAGAACCCACCGAGCTTCGACAAGCAATTCGTCCGCGACTGGCTGGAGTCCACCGGCTGGAACAAGCAGCCCCCTGCACCTGCCGTGCCCGCAGAGGTCGCGCAGAGAACCGCCGACAAGTATCGCGAAGCATTGACGCGGCTGACCGCGTGAAGGGTACCGGGCGGCCGGAATCGGTCGCCCGGCCGTGCAAGCGGCTGAAAAACGGTAAAAAATCTGTGCAGTTGGGGTTCGAAAAAGCCGATCCAGCTGCTATGATGCGCGCCGCTGGAGAGATGCCGGAGTGGCCGAACGGGACGGATTCGAAATCCGTTGTACCTTCGCGGGTACCTAGGGTTCAAATCCCTATCTCTCCGCCACTAATATAAAACCTGAAAGCCCCGTCGCACTAAGCATGCAACGGGGCTTTCTTGTTTCTGGTGTCTCATTTAGGACAGTTTTAGGACAAAAGCATGGCGTTCTAAGCCGCTCAATGCCGGTCTAGTCCGTTCTGAACCCCATCAGCTGCGACACGATGCCGGCCATGCTTTTGGTGTCCGAGGGAATCCAGCGACCGTAGTGCTTGCGGACCATTGTTGTGTCGGTGTGGCCAAGCTGGCGCGCGACCCATTCCGCCGGAACGTAGCTCGATAGCGCCTGGCTGGCGAAGGTATGCCGGCACTGGTTGGCACCGCGGTGTCGGACGCCGGCTTTCTTCAGGTGCGATGTGAACCATGTGCTCACTGTTTTACCACTCCACGGCAGACCGCTGGCCGAGCTTCGGAACAGGAGACGGATCGACTCTTTCCGCTTGGTCACGTTGTCGCGCTGAGTGACAGTGATCAGCATCGGCGGATCTTTCTCTGCGTCGGCCACAGCTCTGCGCAACTGTTCGATGGCCGGGTCGATCAGCTCTACCGTCCGTACCCGCGAACGCTCCTTCGGCACCTTGTATTCTCCGGCCACCAACGCGCGGCGCACCCGCACTACGCCTGCATCGAGATCAACATCCTCGACCGCTAGCGCGATGATTTCTGACAGGGATAGGCCGGCCCAGCAGTTGAACAGGATCATTCGCACATCTGGCCGACGGTCAGGATCTGCCTTGGCGATGAGCTCGATCTCTTCCCGCGTGAACGGATCGGCATGCTCGACGTCTGCATCGGTGTCGATATTCGTGATCCGGTCCAGTGGATTGGTCTTAATGATCCCGTCGCTGAATGCATCGGCCCATACGCCGCGTACTACCGTGAAGATGTCGTTCACCGTCTTCGGTGACAAGCCTCCTTTGAGTAGGTGCGCCTGAAACAGCTCCAAGTCGGACTTGCTAACATCATTGATGCGTCGCTTCCCGATCTTAGCTTCGACGTGACGCGCCTTGCTGACGTAGTTAACCACGGTGCTGGTTGCCTTCTTGGCACGCTGCACCTCAAGCCAGCGGTCAAGGCCTTCTTTCACCGTCCGATTGATGCTGGGGCCGCCGATACCTGAAAAAGCGGCCGCCCGAGGCGATTCGGGAAAGTGTGCCGCATAGTCGAAGCGACCCTCTTTGATCTCTGCCAAGATCGTGCGCCGCTTGTTGTCGGCGTATGCAATGCTGGCTTTGTTGATCTTCACGATGCTAGGCAGAGGCTCCCGGCAGCGCTGACCGCGGTACATGAACGAAATGCGCAGCCGCTTTCCGTTTAGTTCTACTCCGGCAGGCAGCTTTCCAGCGGCGGAGTTGAGTGTCACAACTCGCCGCCTAGCCAGTCTTCAATTGCGGTGCGACTATAAACGATCCGATTGGCCGGGTCGGTTCGCCAGTGCTTGCCCTCCAGCCAAAGGCCGCTGGACCGGTATTTCCGGGCAGCCTCCGTGCTAATGCCAAAAACGGGTTCAAGCAAGTTCTGGCGGAACCAGAGACCTGGCGCAATCCAGATTTCATGTTCGAGAGTGTTCATATTTACCTCGTGAGTTAAGCTGACGAAGTATTTATATCACTAGCGCTGGACGCTGAAAGTCGTCTAATTGAGGGAAAACTAGAATTTGAGAGTGAAATGCTTTGATTCGAAGCTTTATGGTGCTTGGCCGTCTGAAGAGGACTGGGAATTCAGATCGCTAGGCTGGTTGTTGCATGGCTCAGTTTGGGTAAGTCCTCGGTTAGCTGTTTTTATAGTTGGCTGCGTATTTTTTGGTCTTTCATGATTAAAAACGCCTGATACAATGCATCAGGCGTAGAGCGCGGCTTCTAAAGCAGTAGCGTGCATTCCTGCATCTTTCGATCTAGTGCTCTTTCAAGACTTCTCTTCCATATCGCTGAGACGTTTGAATGCTTCTTTCAGCGAAAGCAGGTAGAAGAAAATCTCCCTGATCAATGCCAAGCGTTCCTCGGTAGCAATTACGATTTCCCGCTCTGCAGGATCAGTCGCGCGGAAAGAGTTGCTGCGAACACGGTTGTTCAAGTTGGAGCCGATCACACTCCAATGACGGCTTGGGGCGTCGCACCTGTACCAGACAGGAATATAAGTGCCCTCATAGCCAATGGTCTGCGGGCGGTATTTCTGGATGGGCGCAGCAGGATTGTTCATGTACTCATCTACCACCTGCTGGGAATAGCTAGTCGTCACCTCACTCAACTGGTTTAGCGGTGCCTCAACATGTAAGGAAATCGGCTTGGGGGTTTCCATATAGAGCTCCGTTTTGTTGGTTGTAGGAGCTATTTTCCATAAGATTCGGGGCTAATGTTTCTTTTAAGTTACGAAAAAACGTGATTAGACGGAATTGGAGGTGGTGTTGGGCTTGTTATGGTCGGCTTATGTAATTCCCTGTCGGATTCCGACAGTAAAAATTCTTTTAAATGATTGCCGATCAGGTCTTGCTGACGTTGGATTGTCAGGTAATTTCAAAGCAGATTGCAACTGAAGTCGCCAGTCAATGCGGCTGGATCGGCCGGCGGTGTCCAATAACACCGGCAGTGCATCATTGTTCAAGGGCTTCGGTCCGCCTCCGGCAAGGGGTGCACAACTCTGTCTTTCAGTCGAGGGTAAAAATATGGAAAGCATATACCAGCATGTCGAGGATATCGTCACGGTCGCAGAATTGCAGGATGGATTCTACGAAGTCGAAGTGACGGTGCTTGTTCGCCGCAGTGGTGGTAGCGAAAGCGATTTTATTCGCATGCAACTAGAAAGCTACGATGGAGACAAGAAGAGCCGACAGCTCACAGTCAAGGGCTGCCGTAGTTCAGGAATGCAATGGTTTAGGGGGGGCTGAATGCCCGCGAAGACGCTGGCAGGTTAGTCGCCTCGCTAGCCGGGTCAGCCTCCGATTTTGGCTCTTGGCAATGGCCAATCGGTAATTCTAGAAACAGAGGTGAAGAGTCACCTGACAACATGCTCCGCCTGCTGAGCTTTTGCTTCGCTTCAGCAGGTGGGGATGCTGTTGGTAAACGTGACCAAGGAGACAGCCGTGAGCCTGTTTAGCCAGTTTGCCAGCCTGTTCGCCGCCATCGTTCGACCAGATAGATCAGCGTACACAACCGTGATTTATCCCATCCGAGGAAAGGCTGTCGTCGTGCACGACGGACTCGGTATTTGTCATGAACGCGCGTGCTACCAATCTCCGGATTCCCTCATAGGGGAGGGAATGGAAACGAGCTTCCCGTTTGACGATTACGCTGCCTGTGCCGAGCCACACACGCTGACTCAGGCTAGCAATTTCTTATCCAGCTCTTCGGCTGGCTGTGCCGAATTCATAGAAGGCAGTCTGATCAACCCGGTCAACGGAATGCCGATGATGGATGGCTGCTTCGATGTTATGGGCAACCCGTATGGCATGGATGCGCTTGGCGACCGCCTGTATTTTGATCATGAAGCGCCTAATTTCGGAGAAACCTCTTCCTCCGTCGATTTTGATTGAACGGAGCGATAAGCGTAGTCAGAGTCCCGAGTAGCTCGTCGCACGTGCTAGTGAGCTACATTCTTTATCTTCGAAATGATTGTGTTACGGCAATCGCTGTAATTGAGAGCCGCGAAATTCCGAAAGGCGCTTCAGTACGGCATCGACATGCAGCTCCATCAGATCGGAAATGAGGTCGTCCGGATGTGCCGCTTGTCATCGAGCAGGACGACCGCTTGTGGGGCGTGGAAGTGAAAAAGGTCGCTTCCGTGCAGAGCAAGGACGGCCGCGGCCTGGCGCGCTTGGCTGAGCAGGCCGGGCCCAGCTGGCAGGGCGGCATTTTGCTTTACACCGGCACCAACACCCTGCGGCTTGAAGACATACCCAGTGCTTTTGCTGTTCCCATGGACCAGCTATGGAACAAGGACATCCGATGAACACCAACGCCTCAAGCAGGTGCGGCGCCGACAACGTGGTGATGGCTCAGGTCCAGAACAATGGTATAGAACCATGAAGGCCGACCTGGTGGATGAGGGCGATTTAAGCCATCGCAGATGAGCAGCCACACCGGTATGGCGCCCAAGTTGCTCCCCGACGAGTCCACGCGGGACGTATTCCTAACGGTTTGTACGAGCTGTTGAAGAAGGATGCGGGAGCGGACATGCTGGTTGCTGCCAGGGCCTGACCTAGGCTTGCTGGTCGATAGCCAAGCAAGCGAAACTAGCGGGCTGGCAAGACCCTCCAGATATCCGCTGATGCTACTCAGTGCAGAGCGCCACGTGCGATTCATCTACGCTGACGATCCCACGTCTCGCAAGGCTATCGCAGGCTTCTTTCGCCCGGTTTCGGGTCACCCCGTGTTCGGCAAGTCGCTTTTTCCAGTCATCGAGCGTGATATCTGGCGCTTCTCCTTTTTCACTGGCTTCGGAATACATGTCCTTTAGGACCTGTAGTGCGCGCTGCTGATTTTTTCCCTGCGGCTGGAGTGGATTGCTCGTCGCTGTGTATGCCACCGATCTGAGGACAGCCGATTGGACCGGGTGGCCGAAAGCGTCTTTCACCAGAACGCTTTCCAGTTCGAACGCCAGCGGAGTCGGCTTTACCGCGTCTTTCATTTTTCCTGGTGTGAGACGGACCATGCCGTCCTTGGCGCTGCAGGTCACTTCGTACTCGGCGTCCACTCCGCACTTCAAGGCAATAGAACCTCGCGCACCACGCTCGTGGTCTTTACCGGAGTGATGGACGATCAGCACCGTTGCCTGCCAGCGCCGGCGCATGTCGTCGAGGTTGCGTACGAAGTGATTGATGTCGGTGGCACTGTTTTCCTCTCCCAAGAAATTCCTCGCCATGGTGTCAATCACGATCAGTGTGGGCTGAACTCCCGTAGCGATCGCGATGCTGTCCACAGCGCTTGCAACGCGTGCCGCGCTATCACAATCGAAAAAGTCAGCTGGGGTTTCGGAGATGAATAGCGAGCCAGGAACCGCGGACCTGTTGTGTGCTGCCCAGGCGTGGATTCGGCGGGCCACTCCGCCGTGGCCTTCGCCGACGATGTAGAAAACGGCACCTGGCTTCACATCATGACCATGGAATGACAGGCCGGCTGCAATGCAGCAAGAGATGTCCAGGGCGAGAAAGGACTTACCGGCCGATGGCGGTCCATACAAGACGGCCAGGGTGTCGGATTCGAGGTAATCTTTCACGAGCCAAGCGATGGGTTTTACTGGGAGCTGATTCGCGGCCAGGAACTTGAACGAGTGTGCGGCGCGAGACCGTACCGGCCGCTGCGCTTCGACTACCGCGGCATTGGCGGGCTCAACCTCGTCGGCGAAACGTGACATTGTTGCGGGTGCGCCAGGGCGCTTGGTGATGTCGGCCATAGGGGGCTCCTGATGTTGATTGGTCGGGAGCTACCTTAATGATCCGGCCTTGCGTTGCGTTTCGGCTAACTGGCGAAAACGCCCAATTTGCGTGAACTCGATTCGCGCGCATTGTGATATCGCGGGCAGGTTGCACCCTGCTCTTCAGCAGGTTTGCGTCGACGCTGACCAAGTCGCGGTTTTTGAATACCGGAAGCGCCCCGGCCAGTTGAATCAGAGAGAGGTGGCGTCCAATCCGTAGTCGCCTGGTTGCACGGGCAATTTCGTGCCTGGCTAGGATCGTCGGGGGACAACCCGCGCGAGCGTCCGACGAATTTCATCGCTTAGTAATTTGAGTTGTTCGGACACTTCTCGTTGAGCCGACTCTTGGCGCAACAACAAGCCAATAGGTCAGGCAAAAACGGCATACAGCGTTGGGGGTTCAAAGCCAAGCATCCCCGGCCAGGATGGACGAATCACACCCTGCCTCCCGGGCAAAGGGCGTATCGCTGATGCCGCGGCTGGCGGTTGTATTCCTTACCTGGCCGGGATCGCTTTTCCCGCTAGGTGCTGCGTCCGACGAATTGTCAGGCCTTAGGAGTGCGCTGTCGGACGCTCCGATCATCCGAGGCATGGAACATCAGCAGGGTGAATCCTTGTGGCTATGTCTGGACGAAGCATCGGCCCCGAACTCCTTGAAAAGCACCCCGGCCAGGGCAATCATGTTTGGCCTGCTGATGTCAGAGTTCGACGCTCAATCAGCTACCTGGCAGGGTCAGAGTCCCTATCTCTCCGCCACTATCCCGCCGCGTCAGGATAGTTGTCGAGTGAGTTGATTCGATGAGTCTTGGTCGGTGGGCGGAAGTGAGAGTCGTGTGGCGCGTTATTCGATAGAGCACCGGGAGTGGGTGGTACGGCAGATGATGCCCCCCTTGAACCGGACGGTGCCGGAGCTGGTGGAAGCGACAGGCATTACTGATGCCACCCTGTATGCTTGGCGCAAACAGGCCAGAGCAGCGGGAGCAGTGGTGCCGGGAGACGGACAGCAGGCCGACCAGTGGTCGAGCCAGGACAAGTTTCGGGTGGTGCTGGAAAGCGCCAGCCTCAATGCGGCTGAGCTGGCGGAGTACTGCCGGCGCAAAGGCCTGTATGTCGAGCAGATCAACGCCTGGCGCGAAGCCTGCGAGCAGGCCAACAGCCTGGCTCAGCCGAGCAAGACCCGGCGCGAACGCGAAGAGGAAAAGGCCGCGAAGAAGCGCATCAAGCAGCTGGAGCGTGAACTGCGGCGCAAGGATGCGGCGCTGGCAGAAACCGCGGCTCTGCTGGTGTTGCGAAAAAAAGCCGAGGCGCTCTGGGGGAAGGACGAGGACGAATGATCAGCGCCCCGGATCGCCGTGAAACGCTGCAGTTGATCGAGGACGCCGTGGCGGCGGGAGCGCGGCGGGCGCAGGCCTGCGCCGAACTGGGTCTGTCGCTGCGCAGCCTGCAGCGCTGGCAGCACTGCCCGGAGGATCGGCGTCCTTCGGCACAACGAGCTGAGCCGGCCAACAAGCTGAGTCCGCAAGAGCGCCGCCGCGTGCTGGAGGTCGCCAACCAGCCCGAGTTTGCCAGCCTGCCGCCGCAGCAGATCGTGGCGCGGCTGGCCGATCAGGGCACCTGGCTGGCCTCGGAGTCGACCTTCTACCGGGTGCTGAAGGACGCCGAACAGCAGCATCCGCGCGGCCGTAGCCGCCCACCGGTGAAACGAGCGCTGACGACCCATGTGGCCGACGGCCCGAACCAGCTGTGGTGCTGGGACATCACCTGGCTGCCGACCACGGTCAAGGGCCGTTACTTCTACTGGTACATGATCAAGGACGTCTACAGCCGCAAGCTGGTGGCCAACGAGGTGCATGAAAGTGAAAGCGCCGAGCAGGCCGCCCAGCTGCTACGCCAGGCCTGCCTACGTGAACAGCGGGCAGGCCAGCCGCTGGTACTGCACTCGGACAACGGCAGCGCGATGAAGGGTTCGACCATGCTGGCGGCCATGCAGAACCTGGGGGTGATGCCCTCGTTCAGTCGCCCGCGGGTGAGCAATGACAACGCCTATGCCGAGGCCCTGTTCCGCACGGCGAAGTACTGCCCGCTGTGGCCGGAGCGGCCCTTCGACACGCTGGAGCAGGCCAGGAACTGGGTGAACCGCTTCGTGGCCTGGTACAACCATGAACATCGCCACAGCGCCCTGAAGTTCGTGACCCCGGCGCAGCGACATACCGGCCAGGCGGAAGAGTTGCTGCGCAAGCGTATCGAGCTGTACGAGGCGGCGCGTGCACGGCACCCGGAGCGCTGGAGCGGCAACATCAGGAACTGGGTGCTGGCACCAATCGTGTGCCTGAATCCGGAACGGGAAGCGGTACTGCAGCAAACATCAAATGCAGCGTGACACGCTCACGCGATAACTACCTTGAAAATCGCCGTTATTGAAAGACCTGAAAGCCCCGCGGCACGAAGCGTGCAGCGGGGCTTTCTTGTATCTGGCGTCTCGTTTAGGACAGTTTTAGGACAAAAGCATGGATTTCTAAGCCGCTCAATTCCGGTCTAGTCCGTTCTGAATCCCATCATCTGCGAAACAATGCCGGCCATGCTTTTGGTATCAGCGGGAATCCAGCGACCGTAGTGCTTGCGGACCATCGATGTGTCTGTGTGGCCAAGCTGCCGCGCGACCCATTCCGCCGGAACATAGTTGGATAGCGCCTGACTGGCGAACGTATGCCGGCACTGGTTCGCGCCACGATGGCGGACGCCGGCTTTCTTTAGATGCGAAGTGAACCAGGTGCTCACTGTTTTACCGTTCCACGGCAGTACGATCCTGGCAGAGATTAAAGAGGGGCGATTCGACTACGCCACACATTTTCCCGAATCGCCTCGGGCGGCCGCTTTTTCAGGTATCGGCGGCCCCATCAATCGGACCGTCAAAGAGGGTCTTGGCCGCTGGCTAGAGGTGCAGCGCGCCAAGAAGGCATCCAGTACCGTGTCAGCGTAGGCAACGCTAGCCTTGTTGATTTTGGCGATGCCAGGCACCGGCTCCCGGCAGCGCTGGCCGCGGTACATGAATGATATGCGGGGTATCCGGATTTTTTGGTTGATTGGCTCATATCATGATGACGGAACCAACCATCAGCTCAGCGGATTACCTGGTTGATGACGACTCTTCTTCACGGCCCCTGCAAGTTTGCAGCAACGCCCAGGTTCGCATGCCGAGATACGCAGTGAGGCTTCGCGATCAACACACCATGCATTCACAATGTCACTGCAAGGTCCGGCATGTCTCTGCTCAGTCCTTACGGCCTGAGCTAGCCCTATACAGCTGTTGTTTGCTCTCCTCGCTGATCCCCGTCAGGATGCCGCAGGCATTGATCTCCCGACCCTCGTTGCAACTCGCCCTCAGTGAAACGAGTTGTTGCTCAAGCGCTTGCAGAGCAGTTATCTGCGACCGCACATGAGAGATGTGGTCATCGAGCATGGCGTTGACGGCGGTACAAGGCTGGCGAGGGTCGTCCTGATAGCTCTGTAGCTCGCGAATCTCTGTCAGTGACAGGTCCAGAATTCGGCAGCGGCGGATAAAGGCAAGCCACTCGCCATGCTTCTCGGTATAGACACGGTAACCATTCTCCTGCCGTTCTGGCGGCGGCAACAGGCCCTGCTGCTCATAGAAGCGGATCGTCTGCGTGTCGATACCCGCTATCTGGGCTAACTGACCAATGCGCATCAGGCTTACTCCTCAACGGATCATCTTTCCCATTGACCTTATAGTAGCTATATAGTTTTTAATACTAGCAATCTATGTTGGTTAACTGGAGCCGTATCGTGAGTAAAGCCTGTGGTGGCCCATGTAGCTGCGATGCAACGCCTGCAGCGGATACCGATATGCCGGTCTCCTCCGAAGCGTCAGGGGAATGGGTCAGCGTGTATGCTGTGCCGAAGATGGATTGTCCCTCAGAAGAACGGATGATCCGCTTGGCGCTGAACGGCTTTGATGAGATTCGAACGCTGTCCTTCGACTTGTCGAACCGCCGATTGGAGGTCGTGCATGACGGCGAGGCTGAGCCCATTACCGCGAAACTGGCGACCTTGGGGCTAGGCGCCTCTCTTCAGGAAACCGTCATTGCCGACCCAGAGACGATCAAGGCCGCTGAGAGCTCGGCAGTCTCTGCTACGCAGGAGTCAGGCACTCTGCGCGTGTTGCTCGGTATCAATGCGATCATGTTCGTGGTGGAAATGACTGCTGGCCTGATCGCCCAGTCTACCGGCCTGATCGCTGATTCCCTGGATATGTTTGCCGATGCAGCCGTCTATGGCCTGGCTCTCTATGCCGTAGGGCGCAGTGCGAAAATGCAGGTACGTGCCGCGCATCTGGCAGGGGTACTGCAACTGATTTTGGCTATCGGCGTACTCGTCGAGGTGGTGCGACGCTTTGTTTTCGGTAGTGAGCCTGAATCGCTGATGATGATGGCGATCGCCTTCGTCGCGTTGATCGCCAATACCGGTTGCCTGCTGTTGATATCCAAGCACCGCGAAGGCGGCGCGCATATGAAGGCAAGCTGGATATTCTCGGCCAATGATGTGGTGATCAACATGGGCGTCATCGCCGCCGGTGCCTTGGTCGCCTGGACGGGGTCCAGCTACCCTGACCTGATTATCGGTACCATCGTGGGCCTGATCGTCCTCAACGGCGCTCGGCGCATCCTGGCGCTCAAGGGGTGAGGCTGCACGGTACGCAGCTATCGATGCCTGGGACACTTGATCGAAGTGGCTGTACAAGCGCGCTAGGCCTGAACGACAGCATATAGCGCGAAGGCTCGGAGCCAGCAAGGTAGCGTATCTAGGAATCAACCAAGGAAGGAAGATGATGGATAGTATCTGGCTGGTACTCGGCCTGGCGCTGTTGCCCGCCTTAGGCAATTTTAGTGGTGGGCTCGCTGCGGAGGCCTCCCGAACTACCGGGCGCCGTCTCAATTACGCCCTTCACGGCGCTGCCGGCCTCGTCATTGCGGTGGTGGCGGTTGAAATCATGCCGCGCGTGCTAGAGAACCTCTCAGCCTGGGTAATCGCCCTCGCTTTCGCGCTGGGCGGCATTGCTTACGTAGGTATCGAGAAGCTCGTTGAGAGTCTCCAGAAGCGACAAGGCCAGCAGGGAGAAGGCGGTCAGACGAGTGTCTGGATGATCTATATCGCCGTATCCATCGACCTGTTCAGCGATGGCCTCCTGATCGGGGCGGGGTCGGCGGTCTCACCGTCGGTCGCGATAATCCTGGCGGCGGGTCAGGTTCTCGCCGATGTTCCTGAGGGCTTTGCGACGATCGCCACCATGAAAGATAAAGGAATCCCTCGTAGCAAGCGGATACTGCTCTCTGCTTCCTTCGCGATTCCTGTGCTCTCGGCAGCCGTCTTTGCTTACTTCGTACTCAGGAACCAGCCGGAGGCATTTAAGCTAGCGGCACTGACGTTCACGGCAGGCCTTCTCACGGTCGCTGCCATCGAAGATATGATCTCCGAGGCTCACGAGAGCGGTGACGATACGCACATCTCACCGCTGGCTTTCATAGGCGGCTTCGTCCTGTTCGTTCTGGTATCAGCGGGCTTGGAAGGGGTGGTATCGCAAAGCTAACGTACTGCTCCCCAACACAGCCACTGTCGTGCTGGCCGAATACGAAGCAGCTCCCAGCTTACGGCGCACCTAGTCGAGTCCAGAAACATTCACTTTGCCACCCTGGCCAGCCGGCCGAATGAATTGACGCAGCTTGATTAAGCGGAGCAAGAAAGCATGAGCCACAGGGTTGATCCTGGATTCGGAGGCGAGAGAGCATTGGGTGATAAGTGCGCGCTACCCTCTAGCCTATACACGGGCGTGCGCTATAAGCCGCTTCTGACAGGGGGGATGGCTCTACTTGCTGGAGGCGCCATGCCGCTTGCCTTTGCCCCTGTGGGCTGGGCATGGCTTGCGGTGATCGCTCTGGCAACATTTTTTGTCCTGACCGCGCAGTCTTCAAGGCGTCAGGCGCTGTGGTCGGCCTACCTCTTTGGCCTTGGCTACTTCGGCGTGGGTGTCTCCTGGGTCTTTATCAGCATTAGCCAGTACGGCAATGGCCCCGTGGTGGCGGTGTTAGTCACGGCGGCCTTTGTCTCGCTGCTCGCCCTCTTTCCATGGGGCGTCGCGTACCTCGTGCGCTGCCTGCGCCCTGAGATGGATGCAATGGCACTCTGGCTAGGGCTACCTGCGGCATGGGTGCTGAGTGAATGGATGCGAACCTGGTTCTTGACCGGCTTTCCCTGGCTCTTCATTGGCTACAGCCAGACCGACACCACACTTGCCACTATCGCTCCCGTCTTTGGCGTGCTTGGCGTGAGTTTACTGGTGGCACTTCTCGCTGGCGGGCTTGCCTGGGTTGTCCAGGGGCCAAGCCTGCGCCGTGCTGCGGTAGTCGGTGCCGTGTTAGTCGCTACCCTCGCCGGCTTGCAACTGCTGGATCGTGAATGGACGCAGCCAGCCGCTGACCCGATCGATGTCGTCCTCTTGCAAGGAAACATCGCGCAAGACAAGAAATGGGACCCGAGATACCGGGACATCACACTTGAGCGCTATCAGGCGCTTACCGCGCAGCATCTCGGAGCCGATATCGTGATCTGGCCAGAAGCGGCAATCCCGATGTGGCATGACCAGGCCAAAGCATATCTTGCTGAGCTTGAGGCGTTAGCCGATCAGGCAGGCACATCGTTAATGATTGGCGTCCCGGTACGCGAGGCGGAGGGCCGTACCTACAACGCCGTGGTAAGCCTCTCCGATCCCTCAGGCTTCTACTACAAACGCCACCTGGTGCCCTTCGGTGAATATGTTCCGTTTCGGGATCTTTTGGGGTCGGCCCTCGACGTGCTCGGGGCGCCCATGTCCGACTTCACACCGGGACGGGAAGCGCACGTCCTGAATGCAGCAGGGGTGCCCGTAGGGGCACTCATCTGCTACGAGGCGGTCTTTGGTGCCGAAGTCACTGAGCTTCTGCCCGAAGCGCAGTTACTGGTGAATGTCAGCAACGATGCCTGGTTCGGCAGCTCGCTCGGCCCCCTCCAGCATTTCCAGATGGCACGCATGCGTGCCATCGAAACCGGACGTGACCTTCTTCGAGCCACGAACACCGGTATCACAGCAGCCATCAATCATGAGGGCAAAGTGCTCAAGCGTGCTCCGCAGTTCGAAGTGGCCACCCTCAGCGCCGAAGTGACACCGCGAACTGGCGCGCCCCCTTATGTGCGCTGGCGGGATTGGCCTGTTCTTGGCCTGACCGCACTCGGACTCGGCCTGCTCCTGCTCCGTCGAATTCGTCGGCATCATCGGTTGGGTACATGACGCTTGTTATTTAGCAGCGAGCAAATTCTAGATTGGGTCAGGAGGAAGGGGATATGTCTACTTATGGCAGTCGGCTCGCAGAGAAAGCCCACGAGCCGGGAAAGGCGATGCGCTGGCTGTGGCTCTCGCTCCTGTTACTGTTTGTCGATCAGGCGAGCAAGTACCTTGCCAGCACCATGCTAGCGCATGGTGAAAGCGTGCCTGCCGCACCCTTCTTCAATTGGGTCCACCGCCACAATACGGGGGCGGCCTTCAGCTTTCTCGCGGATGTCGGCGGTTGGCAGCAGCCGCTTTTCATCGGACTGGCCCTGGTTATCTCGATATTACTGGTGTACTGGCTTTGGCGTTCACCACGCGTACTGAGTTATCGGCTCGCCCTCAGTGCGATCCTCGGCGGCGCGTTGGGCAATGTCGCAGATCGCTTGCGGTTAGGCTACGTAGAGGATTTTCTCGATTTTCACTATGCCCAGTGGCACTGGCCATCGTTCAACCTAGCGGACGTATGGATCTTCCTCGGTGTCGCCCTCTTTATTTGGGCGGAAATACGACATCAACCAGGCAGCCGCCGCCGCTGAATCGCCTAGCGTCTTCGCTATCGCATGCTTGACTTCCGGAATAGGCGCGTCCTGGGCCTTGATAAGGCGGCACGCCTTCATGAGCCAGCTGTACGTTCCTGATGCACGACTGCTGCCAAGGGCTCTGCTGCATCCTAACCAATCTGGAAGAGCTCACCCTGCTGGACCTGCTACCCGGTCGTCAGCAAGAGAGGGTGACAAGACGCCTCATGAGCATGGCCAACCGCCACCAGGTCGAGATCGTCAGCATGGACATGTGGAAGCCCTACCGCCGCGCCTTCCAGACGGTGCTGCCACAGGCCCGTATCGTGGTCGATAAGTTCCACGTCGTGCGCATGGCCAACGAGGCCTTAGAGAAGATCCGCAAAGGCCTAAGGAAGGAGTTGAAGCCCAATCAGCGCCGGACCCTCAAAGGTGACCGGAAAATCCTGCTGAAGCGCGCTCACGACGTTTCAGACCGCGAACGGCTCATCATGGAGACCTGGACAGGAGCATTCCCCCCAGCTCTTGGCGGCTTACGAGCACAAGGAGCGCTTCTACCATATCTGGGACTGTACCAATCGGCGTGGTGCCGAACAGGCTCTCGCCACCTGGATTGACAACATCCCTCCAGGGGCAGAAGGAGGTTTGGAAGGATCTCGTCAGCGCCGTCAGTGGCTGGCGTGAAGAGATGCTGACCTACTTTGAGACCGACATCCCGATCACCAACGCTTTCACGTAGTCGATAAACCGCCTAGCCAAGGACAAAAACCGTGATGGCCGGGGCTATTCGTTCGAGGTAATGCGAGCCCGGATGCTCTATACCACCAAGCACAAGAAGAAGGCGCCACAAGTCAAGGAATCCCCGTTTCTGGGCAGAGCCACCATGACCTACAACATGGGACTCCCCGAGCCTGAGAAGAACTTCGGTGTCGATCTATCAACCTTCTGGAAGGACTAAGGGTTGGATGGGGCTGGAAGGCCCATCAACCACTTAATCCGGATACCCGATATGCGAAGCCGCTTCCCGTTGAGCTCTACTCCGGGCGGCAGCTTCGCGTCAGTCGGGAGCGGCTTCAAGAGTGGCCGCCCAGCCAGTTTTCGATCTCCACACGGTTATAAACGATTCGGTTGGCCGGATCGGTTCGCCAGTGCTTCCCCTCCAGCCAGAGGCCGTTGGACCGATACTTTCGGGCTGCTTCCTTGCTAATGTCAAAAGTTGACTCCAACAGGTTCTGACGGAACCAGGGAAACTCTGAAGAAGACTTCCTGATTTTGGCAAGATCCCCGGACTCCACTCACCGAGTTTTCCGATGAAGCAGATGACCTTCGCCGATGCCGAGTACGCCGGCAAGCGCAAGCAGACCCGCAAAGAGCTGTTCCTGATCGAGATGGATCGGGTGGTGCCCTGGAAGGGGCTGATAGCCCTGATCGAACCGCACTACCCCAAGGGTGAAGGCGGCCGTCCGGCCTATCCGCTGATGGCGATGCTGCGGGTGCATCTGCTGCAGAACTGGTTTGGCTACAGCGATCCGGCGATGGAAGAGGCGCTGTACGAGACCACTATCCTGCGCCAGTTCGCTGGGCTGAACCTGGAGCGTATCCCCGACGAAACCACCATCCTGAACTTCCGTCGCCTGCTGGAGAAACACGAACTGGCTGCCGGCATCCTGGCCGTGATCAATGGCTACCTGGGCGACCGAGGTTTGTCGCTGCGCCAAGGCACCATCGTCGATGCCACGCTGATCAATGCGCCGAGTTCGACCAAGAATAAAGACGGCAAACGCGACCCGGAAATGCACCAGACCAAGAAGGGTAACCAGTACTACTTCGGCATGAAGGCGCACATCGGCGTGGATGACGAGTCGGGTTTGGTGCACAGCGTAGTAGGCACTGCCGCCAACGTGGCGGACGTTACCCAAGTCGACAAGTTGTTGCATGGCGAGGAAAACGTGGTCTGCGCTGATGCCGGTTATACCGGTGTCGAGAAGCGTGCCGAACATGATGGTCGTGAGGTGATCTGGCAGGTGGCGGCACGGCGCAGCACTTACAAGAAACTGGGCAAGAGCAGCCCGCTTTACAAAGCCAGGCGCAAGATCGAGAAGGCCAAAGCCCAGGTGCGGGCCAAGGTCGAACACCCGTTCCGGGTGATCAAGCGCCAATTTGGCTATGTGAAGACGCGCTTCCGTGGCCTGGCAAAGAACACCGCGCAACTGGTGACACTCTTCGCGCTGTCGAATCTGTGGATGGCTCGACGACATTTACTGACGAATGCAGGAGAGGTGCGCCTGTAATGTGGAAAATGGCTGCTGCGAGGTGCTCGCGGCGGCTAAAAACACAGAAATAAGCGGGCGATCTGATCGTTTTTGATCGGTTGACCGCTTTCAAAATCGGCGGAGGCTGAAGTCAGCCAGAAATACAGGGCTACTTCAGACCATCCCCAGAGGCCCGGCACAACCCAGGACTGATGTTTGTAAGTGTTCATATTTACCTCGTTAGTTAGGCTGACGAGATATTTATATCACCGGCATTGGCTGCTGGAAGTTGTCTAATTGAGGGAAAATTGGATTTGGAAGAATGAGCGTGGAGATCCGATGTTTTATGATGATTTGCTGTCTGAATAGGACTGGGAATTCATGCCCTCTAGCCTGGTCGCTGTATAATGCGCTTTGGGGCAGTAAGTCAGCTGTTTTGTAAGTGACTGTATTTCTCTAGTTTTCAAAATAAAAACGCCTGATGCGTGCAGAAGCTGAATGAGTTACCACTGGCTGCTGAGGTTTGGAAAGGGTGATCTGTCTGCTGGCAGCAATTGAATAGCCCCAGCGCTCCAATAGACCCTGCGTCCTAATAGCTGACTCTCGTATGAGTAGCCGGTTAATCACTACTATCATCTAATGTTGGCCGATCGATAAGTTCGGGCCCCTCATTTCGCACGTTCCCGACGTCCTTTCCCACCGGACGCCACTCGAACTCCTCCACGCACAAACCATGCTTTAGTGCGAGCTCTTCAGCCTCGCGCGGCGGTAAATCCGAGGACATCCAGTGAGCCGCGTACTCCGGCGTTAGAACCAGTGGACGCCGATCGTGAATATCGAGCATGCCGGCAGCGCTGGATGACGTAATGACAACAAAGCCGTCGCCGTCTCGCGGTTCCAGCGAGCCGCCTCGCTGAAACCGCCCGAGCGCAGCGAAAAACATCGGCTCGCCGCTACGGAGCGTGATGTAGTAGGGCTGTTTGATCTTCGGATTCTCCGCGTCCTTCTTCCACTCGTACCAACCATCAGCGGGCACTATTGCACGGCCTGTTTGCCAGATATCGCGAAAGAATCTGCTAGTCGCGGCCGTTTCCACTCTGGCATTTATCGCTGGTGGTCTCTTCCCCTGTGCCCACAATGGAGCGTAACCCCACTTGACCGGCTCCATGCGCAGGCCATCATCGTCCTGGTGCAGGAGCTGAACCAGTGATTGCGGACACACGTTGTAGCGTCCGATTGGCTCAGGATTCACGCTGCCACGCAATGGCAATGGCAATGGCAATGGCAATGGCAATGGCAAGGGCAGCTGCATCGCGATCTTGTCCAGGTACTCATAGGCGATTCGGTACTGAGCGAAACGTCCACACATGGGTGCCCCCGCACATCTGGTTCAATTGACCGGACTCTAGCTTCAGAATACTGTATATGCATACAGTTATGAGGTCTGTGCCATGCCCGTCCATATGTTGGGACCTGCTGCTCCCGCCACAATTGCACTGCCGTTTTTCAGTTTCTGCGTGCCCGCCGGATTCCCGAGCCCAGCGCAGGACCACATGGAGGGGAGCATCTCGCTCGACGAGCTGATGAACATCCGAGCTCCGCATACCTACCTGGCGCGCGCAGACGGGGAGAGCATGATCCAGGTCGGCATTTTCGACCGAGACATTCTGATCATCGACCGGGGACGGGAGGCAGAAAAAGGGGAGGTGATCATCGCAGCGCTGAATAACGAGCCTCTGGTCAAGATTTTCGACCGAGCCGGCAGCCAGGTCATTCTGCGCTCGGCTAATCCGAAGTTCCCGCCGCGGTACCTCCTCGAAAGCGAAGAACTCTACGTATGGGGCGTGGTGTCATACAGCATCCGAATCCATGGCAAGTACTGAGCGGGCCATCGCCCTCATTGATTGCAACTCGTTCTACGCCAGCTGCGAGCGTGTCTTTCGACCAGACTTGCGCCGTACGCCTATCGTCGTGCTTTCGAACAATGACGGCTGCGTGATCGCGCGCTCGGCCGAGGCAAAGCAGCTCGGTATCAAAATGGGCGTGCCGTATTTTCAGATCCGGCGCGACCTGGAGCGTTGGGGCGTTGTGGTGTTTTCCAGCAATTACGCGCTGTACGGCGACATGAGCGAGCGCGTCATGACGGTCATCGAGAGCCTGGTGCCTGCGGTTGAGGTGTACTCAATCGACGAGTCGTTTGCCGACCTTACCGGTGTGCCAGACGTCGAAGTGCTCGGCAGGCGGATCCGCGCTGAGGTACTGCGCAGCACAGGTATCCCGGTCGGGGTGGGCATTGGGGGGACCAAGACGCTCGCCAAGTTGGCGAACCATTCAGCGAAGCGCTGGCAGAAGCAGACGGGTGGGGTAGTGGACCTTCTCGACCCGGTGCGGCGCGACAAGGTGCTGCGCGTGACTGACGTCGGCGATGTATGGGGTGTCGGTCGCCGGATGACCGAGCACCTGAACAGGTTGGGCATACGTACTGCTTGGGATCTAGCTAGCGCGGATGCCTGGACCCTGCGCAAAAAATTCAGCGTGGTCATCGAGAAAACCGCACGCGAACTGCGCGGGACGCCGTGCCTCGATCTGGAGGAGGTCGCGTCACCCAAACAGGAGATCTGCTGCTCGCGGATGTTCGGCAAGCGCCTGCGCGAGCTTGAGCCAATCAAGGACGCAGTGGCGGCATATGCCGCTCGGGCCAGCGAGAAGCTGAGGGCACAGCAGTCCATGTGCAAGCGCGTCCGAATCAGCATCCGTACCGGCATGTTTAATCCCGACGAGCCCAAGTTCGCGAAAGGCGTCGTGTGTGAGCTGCCGTATCCCACCAACGACACCCGCTACATCATCCGGGCGGCGATCGCTGGGTTGGAACACATCTATCGCGATGGCTTTTCGTTCAGCAAGGCAGAGGTCCTGCTGATGGACCTCTGCCAGCGCGGCGAGTACACCGACGATCTATTCGCCCAAACCCAGCCCGCCGCGTCGGAGCGCGTTATGGGCGTGCTCGATGCAATAAACGCCAAGTGGGGCCGCAACACCCTCCGGCCCGGCCGGGTAACCACCGCGCCAGACTGGGGCATGCGACGGGAGATGATGAGCCAGAGTTTCACTACCAGGCTGGATCAGTTGTGGGTGGTGCGGTGCGACTAGGCGAGCCTCACGTCAGACGGCTAGGTTTACACACGGCCTGTTAACTGCGTCGCTTGGTTTTGATCGCCTTACAAGTCTCCGGGCGACCACCTTTCCTCGAATCCTTTGTCATGTTCAGCGCGCTTTGCCAGTGAAGGCTACCGCCTAGCGCAGCTACCAGTAGGGCCATGCTTCGCTTGTAGTCCGACCGAGTGGCATCCGCAAAGCCTTGTTTGATGAGCCACATGTCGTGTAGCCAGCAGAGATGCTTCAGTTTTACCTGTTCGGGATGTTTGAGATGCGGGAAACGCTCCGCCATGGCGTTGAGCATCACTTTGATTCTGGTCGAGTGACGCCGCTGATGGAGCGGTGACAGGCCGTTCCAGCGAATCCTGGCCAGAATATGGCTGATCACGATGACGACTCCACAGCTCTTCTGTACGGCTTCCTGCCGATATAAGCGACACTGGTTCGGTGCTCGCCGTGTCCTGACTGGAGTGCGACCTGGGCTCTCGCTTCTGTGTCTCGCCCAGCGTCAAGACTTAGCCCGCGTACGGGCGCTGGTTGGCCAGAAATCGATTCGTATACCTCAATCATTCGAGCTGCCCGGAGATCGTGAAAGCAACGAATACCGCATGCCTTCAGCACAGGGCGTGCCGTTTTTGCCACGGTATCCAAGAAGCCCTTGAAGGTCTCGTCTTCCGCCAGCAAATTGGCCGATCCGTCCGGTCGCACTTTGAGCGCGAAATAGAGAGCATGTAGTTGGCGATCGCCGATCGGAATGCGTCGGGAGGCGCATCGTCGCCCGCCTTTTGTCCCTTCTAGGATTGCCACATTGCCCGAGTTCGCTTCGCGCTTCATACGGTTTAGGTCGCCCAGGACCGCCTCGCGATACCGCATGCCAAACGCTCGGGCTAGCAGAACGACTGCAGCTGCACGCTCGTTGCCCCCGGATTTCAACTTCTCTACAACTTCTTCCACTTGGCTCCAGTTTCCACCAGGCATAACGGTTCTTACCTGACTGCGGAGGCCCACAGCTTCTGCCGGAGCGATCCAGACTGCGTGATCCCTGCGAAATCCGTGCATCACTGTATTCACGGAGGAGAGCAGGTTCTGTGCGTAGCTCAATTTCATCTGGCCAGTGGAAGCAAGGCCGTACAGTATTTCCGCATAGCTTTCGAGGTGAGGCTGTTGAATATGCCTGGCATCCACGATTTGAAAGTCGGTACGCAGAAAAGCG
Organism: Stutzerimonas stutzeri; assembly: GCF_000219605.1. NCBI lineage: Bacteria > Pseudomonadati > Pseudomonadota > Gammaproteobacteria > Pseudomonadales > Pseudomonadaceae > Stutzerimonas > Stutzerimonas stutzeri. Next base: position 2,998,154 of record NC_015740.1, on the reverse strand, counting down.
ACGAAGCGGCAAAAACGAACATGGTGTGCATGCCTGGTTTGATGGTTGTTGCCGCTGACCGAAAACTGACCCAGTAGAGGCTGTTCTGCCGACTGAAAACTGACCCAGGTGTTCAACTGCTTCTGCTCAATTTTTGAGCAGGAGAACACAGGGTGATCAGTATGGAAATGATGGGCAAAATCCGCCGGATGTATTTCCGCGACAAGCTGTCGCTGCATGAGATAGCCAAGCGCACCGGGTTGGCGCGCAACACGATTCGCAAGTGGGTCAGAGCACCTGAGGCCAAGCCGCCGGTCTACCAACGCCGCGCGATCTTCAACAAACTCAGCCCTTTTCACACCACGCTGGAGCAGGCGCTAAAGGCCGATTCGCTGCGGCCCAAGCAACAGCGGCGCAGTGCCAAGGCGCTGTTGGCGCAAATCAAAGCCGAAGGTTATGACGGTGGCTACAGCCAGCTCACCGCGTTTATCCGTGCCTGGCGAGGGGGACAGGACAAGGCGTCGCAGGCCTTTGTGCCACTGACCTTTGCTCTTGGCGAGGCGTTTCAGTTTGACTGGAGCGAGGAAGGCTTGCTGGTCGGCGGCATTTACCGGCGTATGCAGGTGGCACATCTGAAGCTGTGTGCCAGCCGTGCGTTCTGGCTTGTGGCGTATCCGAGCCAGGGCCATGAGATGTTATTTGACGCCCATACACGCTCGTTCGGCGCCTTGGGCGGCGTGCCGCGCCGGGGCATCTACGACAACATGAAGACCGCCGTCGACAAGGTCAATAAGGGCAAAGGCCGGGCGGTGAATGCACGCTTTGCGGTGATGTGCGCGCATTACCTGCTTGATCCGGACTTCTGCAACGTCGCCGCTGGTTGGGAAAAGGGCATCGTTGAAAAGAACGTGCAAGACAGCCGCAGGCGTATCTGGCTAGACGCCCAGGACTGCCAGTTTCACTCCTTCGAGGAACTCAATGCCTGGCTGGGCCAGCGCTGCCGCGCGCTTTGGAACGAGCTGACGCACCCTCAATACAGCGGTCTGAGTGTGGCCGAAGTGCTGGAGTTGGAGCACGCTGAACTGATGCCTGTGCCAGCGCCATTCGACGGTTACGTCGAGCGGCCTGCGCGGGTCTCCAGCACCTGCCTGGTCAGCGTCGGGCGCAACCGCTACTCGGTGCCGTGTGAGTACGCGGGTAAGTGGGTCAGCAGCCGTTTGTATCCGACGCGAATCGAGGTGGTGGCTGACGACGCGCTGATCGCCAGCCATGTCCGCTTGCTGGATCGCGACCAGGTCAGCTATGACTGGCAGCACTACCTCCCGCTGATCGAACGCAAGCCCGGTGCGCTGCGCAACGGCGCGCCCTTTGCTGATCTGCCGGCGCCGCTGCGTCAGCTTAAGCACGGTCTGGGGCGTCATGCCGGCGGTGACCGGATCATGGCGCAAGTTCTGGCTGCCGTACCAGTCGCCGGGCTCGATGCGGTGCTGGTGGCTGTTGAGCTGGTACTGGAAAGCGGCAGCCTGAGCGCCGAACACATCCTCAATGTCGTGGCGCGCCTGGCCGCGACCGAACCACCACCCAGCGTCGAAACCCACTTGTCGCTCAAGGAAGCCCCCGTCGCTAACACGGCGCGCTACGACCGCCTGCGTGGCCAGGCCGAGGAGGTCGGTCATGCGTGATTTGATGGCGGAACTCAAGGAGCTGCGCCTGCACGGCATGGCCACGGCCTGGGCGGAGTTAACTGCACAGGGTGAGTCGAACACAGCCTCGTCCAAGTGGCTGCTCGAACACCTGCTGGAACAAGAGCACACAGATCGCGCCATGCGCTCGGTGAGCCACCAGATGAACATGGCCAAGCTGCCGATGCACCGCGATCTGGCCAGCTTCGATTTCAACGCCTCTAGCGCCGACGCACGCCTGATCAGCGAGCTGGCCAGCCTGGCCTTTACCGACACCGCGCAGAACGTGGTGCTGATCGGTGGGCCAGGCACCGGTAAAACCCACCTAGCCACCGCGCTGGCCGTGTCCGGCATCACCCGGCACGGTAAGCGCGTGCGCTTCTACTCCACGGTCGATCTGGTCAATCTGCTGGAGCGCGAAAAACACGACGGCAAAGCCGGGCGGATCGCCCAGGCACTGCTGCGCATGGATCTGGTCATCCTCGACGAACTGGGTTATCTGCCGTTCAGCCAGGCTGGCGGTGCGTTGCTGTTTCACCTGCTGTCCAAGCTGTACGAACACACCAGCGTGGTGATCACCACCAACCTGAGCTTCGCCGAATGGTCGAGCGTGTTCGGCGACGCCAAGATGACCACCGCCCTGCTGGATCGGCTGACCCACCACTGCCACATCGTCGAAACCGGTAACGAGTCCTATCGCCTGCAACACAGTAGCTTGGCGGCCCAGGCCAAGATCAAATCACGGGAGCGAAAGCGTAAGGGCGGCCAGGAACCGGAGGACGATGAGCCGTTCTGATTTCATGGCGACGACGGCCTGCTGCATGGCTGCATGTGGCAGGTCTTCAACAGCTGAACTGGGACAGCGAGGGAGTGGGTTCAAAAGCAGCTGCGCTGGTAGACTTATCCACAGTTGCTGGTAACAAAATCAGCAATCCGCCCTGGGTCAAATTTCAATCGGCAGGGTGGGTCAATTTTCCATCAGCGCCAACATGTCAGACATCGTCGAGCGCTTCAACAAGCGTCCGTTCGGCTGGCCTGATGGCGAAATCCTCCTGTTGATCGGCCGCCTCGCTGCCGCCGGGCGGATTTCCTTCCATGTTGCTGGCCCCAGCCTCGCATTGCCGGATGCTTTCGAATACCTGACCAACAGCCGCAAGCGTCGGGAAATCTCGGTGCAGAAAAAGCGCCAGACCGATGAGGTATTGCTCAAGAAAGCCCGCAATCTCAGTCAGGATCTGTTCAACGCCCTAGGCCCGGCCGGTGAGAAAGAGCTCTATGCCTTCTACCGCAGCCGCCTGGAAACCTGGCTCTCCGAACTCAAGAGTTACAAGAGCAAGGTTGATGTCGGTCGCTTCCCAGGCAAAAGCACAATCGAGAAGTCTCTGCTGACCCTACAGCGTCTGCTGGGCAACAGCGATAGCGTCGACTTCTTCAAGGAGGTGGTCGACAACCAGAACGACTACCTCGACCTCGAAGAGGATTACCGCGACCTCAACGAATTTTTCACCAACCAGTTGCACAGCTGGCAGCAGCTGCAACAGGCCCTGCGTCGCTTCGAAAAAAACCGCAACGCCCTGGAGAAGAATGACAGTGCCCGCAAGGCAATGGCCGAACTTCAGGCCATCGAAAGCCATGCCAGCCCATACAACCAGCTGCACAAAATCTCTGGTTTGGTAGAAACCGTTGAGACAGTCAACGTCAGCATCCTCACCGAACAGCGCGAGCAGGCGCTGGCAGCGATAGACCAGAAGATCGCCCTGCTGCAGGCCGAAATCGCCAAGAGCGGCATCGAAAGCGCTGAGCTAAGCAATCGCCTACTGCGCCCACTGCAGCTGCTTAAAGCCGAAGCCGAGACTGAAACCAGCCTGGCCCACATTTACCAACTGGAAAGCCAAACCGCCGAAGAGCGCCTGCAAGACGGCATCTTCGAGCTGGAGCGCGCCATTCAAGCCGAGGTGGATCGCCAGCAAAAGCTGCAGCAGCAAGCTGAAAAAGCCGCGCAGCAAGCGGCCCAAGGTAGCAACCAGGTCAAGGAAGAGCGCACGCCGCCTCCCGTTCCGGTCAAGCCTGTCGCCCCACCCAAGCCAGTGGTCGAAATTGCGGCCACCAGCGTTTTCAACAAGCTGGGTAATGGCGTCTACCTTGAGGCCCAGGCCGACGTGGATCGTTTCCTCAGCGCCTTGAAAGCAGAGCTAGATGCACAGATTCAACAAGGCAAACGTATTCGGCTGCGCTAGCCAGACACCAAGGATTGGAGCGTTGTATGGACAGACTGGAAAAGATAGAAGCCCGCCGACTGATTCTGAGTTGGAAGGACCGCTGGACGCAGACAACACAGCAGCGCCTCGAAGTCGAGTCGCGGCAGCTGCAGGGCGAGCTGCACGCCAAAATCGACCAAATCAGTTTTTGGGATGCACTTTTTTCCGGCCGGTATCTGCGCAACACCATTCAGCCGCTCTTTACCGAGTGGTGCCAAACCAAAGCCACGGAATTGAGAATGGCGGCAGAGCAAGACCTGCAATCAGTCGTAGCGCGAGCCATCCCCGAAGAGGATTTCACCCCCTCTCTGGACGGACATAGCAGCAAGAGCACACTGCTGGATGTAGGCACTGCAGCTATTTCAACCGGCGTTGCTGCAGCAACTATTCCAGCGGTTGTCGCCTTTTCTACAGCCACTGTATCGGTAGGTGGTCTGCTTGGGTTTCTGGGCGTCACCACGACGGTACTCGTGACACGTAACTTAATCGCCGGCCTGGTAGTCCTGGGGTTCCTATTCCTGATAGCCCTACTGCGCTTCAAAAGCATCAAGCGCAATGCCCGCAGCCGCCTGAAGGCCAGGGTCGACAAACAGATCATCAAGAAAATCCACTTCAGCAAAAAAGAACGATCACTGGCGATGGGTATGACCAAAATGCTCGAAAACACCGCGGACACGTTGATCAAGGAGCTGCGCCATGGTTGAGCAGATCCTGTTTGAGGTGCCCACAAAGTTTGCCAGCGGTATTGCCGATGGCAGCATCGTACGCATCGGTACGCTGCTCAAGGACAGTATGTCCGGTCAGATTATCAGCCACGTTCAGGAAACCGGCTTGGCGCAGAAGCTTCTCAGCAACGCCAGCCTCTTGCCGTTTTCCCCATTGAGCGCCCTGGACCTGGCGTCCTCTGGTTACGCCAACGTCCAGTTGCACCAACTCAAAACCATGGTGGAAGGGCTGCAGATGCTGCAGTACGCCAACATCGGCCTTGCCGCCACCGGGCTTGGGGTAAGCGTGTTGGGCTTTATGCTGATCAACCAAAAGCTCAAAGGGCTCGAAAGCGCCATCGCTCAGCTATCCAGCCAGATGGACAAGCACTTCCAAGAGCTGGCAGAAAAACACCTGCGGCATAAGTTCGCCAATATCTACGTGCTGTTTGAGCGGGCCGAACAGGCCTCGTTTTTACGCAGCCCAGCTCAGGAATGGCTGACCATTGAAGGCCTGCTCGCCATGGAAAGCGGCTTCCTAAGAAGCGAGATCGGCCATCACCTGACCCAGAACAGCTTCCACTACGACTGGTTCAATAAAATGACCAGCGCGCTGGCAATGTGTAATGCCGCTCGCATTCAGTGCCTGCTGCAAGCCAACGAGATGAGCGCCGCTCAGCATGCCTCCACGGTTATTGCCGATAACTACAGCGACCTGTTTGACCCGCTCAGCGCCACACAACTTGCGGCAAGAATGACCGAAGCGGAACAAGACTCGCGAGAGGATGACCTGCACCTGTTCAAGTCCAACCAAGCCAAAGCAGCGCAGGTAATGTTGGGCCTACGCGAGATGACCGATGCCGCGATGACGCAACCGTTGCTGCTCGAACATCTCGGAAGCAGAGAAATCAGTGGCCAGGCTTACCTGAACGCAGTCAACGCTCAGGATCAACATCCCATCATTCTGTTGACCCCATAATGCCGCTCTAAGGCCAAGGCATGGCGCACTCCAAAGCGCCTGCCTTATGCCAGTAAACACATCAGGATTCGTGAAATAGGCCGCCGCACAAAAAAAATGGTAATAATGCCAATCTGCGCAATAAAAAAAGGATTCGCACAAAGTTTCCTAAGCGCAAAACGGTATTCAAGAAGGAACTGAGCCATGCAACCGGTCGGGTACAACCGCCTGCTTCAGGAGTCGACAGTCAAGGCGCTGCCACCTGCGCGCCTGGCGGAAGTCCGTGCGGTCACCCGCAAGGAAGTCATCGGCCAAACCCTGGCAGTGCCCGCCAGCATGGCACCGGCCGACGACAATCTGCTCGGTCATATCCTGTTCGCTCTAAAGCACGAGGGCGTTGACCTGGCCATCCTGGCCCAGTGCCTGCCGCTGATTACTGAACCCGAGCTCCGCGCCGCTATTGAGGCCAGCCCAACCAGCCAGTACCTGCGTAAAGCTGCGTACTTGTGGGAGCACTTCACCGGTCAGTGCATCCAGCATCAGGCGGGCAACCTGCGCACCGCCTACGTGCCACTCTTTGATCCCGCTCAGTACATCACAGTTACAGGGGCGAAGAATAACCGTTGGCGCGTGCTGTTCAACGGCATCGGTAGCCTCGACTACTGCATCACCCTGCGCCGTACCGATGCGCTGCAGACGCTGCTGAATCGCAACCTGCTGCAACAAGCCACCGAGTTCAGTGAATCGCTGCCCCGCGACATCCTCAACCGCGCCCTGGCTTGGGCCTACCTGCACGAAACCCGCGATTCCTACGCAATCGAGAACGAAACCCCCAGCGAAGACAAAGCTGGCCGCTTCGTTGACTTGCTCAAGCAGGCCCACCAGCCCCGCCAGCTAGATGAAGACTATTTCGTCGAGCTGCAAAACGCCGTCATCAGTAACCCTTATGCCCAGGCTGCTGCATTTCGTCATCAGCAGAACTACCTCAGCAACGGCCTGCGCGGCACACTCGGCGTCACCTATCTACCGCCACCGCCCGAGCTCGGCCGCGAGTTGATGGAGCAGCTGATTCAACTGGCCAACCAGCCGCCCGAAGACCTCGACCCGCTGTTGCTGGCCAGCATTGTCTCGTTTGGCTTTGTGTTTATTCACCCTTTTATGGATGGCAACGGCCGCCTGTCACGCTTTCTCTTCCATCAGGTGCTCTGCCAGCGCGGCGCGCTCAAGCACGGCCTGCTGCTGCCGGTATCCGTAGCCCTGCGCCAGAACGAGGCCGACTACCTGGCCACCCTGCAGGCGTTCTCCGAACCGGCGCGGCGTTTCTGGGACGTGACCTTTATCGACGAGGGCCAGTTCGCCTTCGACTTCACCGGCCACGAAGCGCTTTACCGTTACTGGGACGGCACCGCCTGCGCCGAATTTATGCTGCGCGCCACCGAACAGGCGCTCGAACGCCACCTCAAGGAAGAAACCCAGTTTCTTAATCGCTACGACGCCATCTACCGCCGTATCGATCAGCAATTCGACATACCCAACAGCACCCTCGCGCGGCTGGTGATGTTCTGCCTCGACCAAAACGGCACGCTCTCGCAAAACCGCCGCAAGCAATACCAGCATCAGGTACCGGAAGCCGTCTTCGATGCCCTGGAATCCGCCTGGCGCGAGGTCATCAACCATGACTAAACCCGCAGAGCACCCGCAGGCCAATCAGGCAATTGGCCGCAACCGAATCAGGCAATCAGCCACCCGCCGGCCGCTTGAACAGCGGTCCGCCCAAATACCATTCAGCGCACTGAACAGCTGCCCTATTCAGGACACCCCATGAACACCAACGCCATCAAACGCTACGCCCCCAAAGCCAGGACGGCGTTCATAGCTGCCATGAGCAAGCGTGCTGCCCTGTTCGGCATTCGCGAATCCACTGTGCCGTCGCTCGGCATTGCTCCGCTGGAGATCAAGGGTGACTTGGCCCTGATCACCGATAGCACCGGTACCCAGCGAGCATTTCCTGCCAGCATCGCCCGACCGCGTGCCGCACTGGCGCAGAAGGTCGAACAGCTCGGCTTCGCCCAGACCATGGAGCAGGCCGCCTACAGCTGGTTCAACCGTCTCTGTGCACTGCGTTACATGGAGATCAAGGGTTACCTCGATCATGGTCGCCGTGTGCTCAGTGCCGCCGATGGCAATGCCGGCATGCCGCAGATCCTCGAAGACTGCCTGGACATCGAACTGGAAGGCCTCGACAAGGCCCACATCACCGAACTCAAGCTCGACGGCAATAAGGACGAGGAACTCTACCGCGAACTGCTGCTGGCCCAATGTCAGGCCCTGCATCAGGCCATGCCCTTCCTGTTCGAAGCCGTGGACGATGCCCTCGAACTGCTGCTGCCGGACAACCTGACCAAGACCGACTCGCTGATCCGCGAGCTGGTTGCTGCCATTCCTGAGGAGGACTGGCAGGACGTCGAGATCATTGGCTGGCTCTATCAGTTCTACATCAGCGAGAAGAAGGACCAGGTGATCGGCAAGGTGGTGAAGAGCGAGGACATCCCCGCCGCCACCCAACTGTTCACCCCCAACTGGATCGTCCAGTACTTGGTGCAGAACAGCCTCGGTCGCCAGTGGCTGCAGACCTACCCGGACTCGCCGCTCAAGGACAAGATGCCCTACTACGTGGCCACCGGCGAGCAGCCGCCCGAAGTGCAGGCGCAACTGGCCGCCAGCACCCCGGAGAGCATCGACCCGCTGAGTCTTAAGGTGCTCGACCCGGCCTGCGGCTCCGGCCACATCCTGGTCGAGGCCTACCAGCTGCTCAAGGAGATCTACACCGAGCGCGGTTTCCGCAGCCGCGACATTCCGCAATTGATCCTCGAAAACAACCTATGTGGTCTCGATATCGACGACCGCGCCGGCCAGCTCGCCGGCTTCGCGCTGATGATGCTGGCCCGCGAGGACGACCGCCGCATCTTCAGCCGCGAACTTAAGCTCAACGTGCTGGCCCTGCAGGAAAGCCGCCACCTCGACCTCGACGCCCTCTGGCGCGCCCTCAACCTGACCAGTGACTGGCAGCGCGGCCAGTCGCAGAACCTGTTCGACAGCGAGCAGAGCAACCTCGCCGCCGCCCAGGCCGACAACCGCTACCAACTGCTCAGGTCCACCTTGGGGCGCTTTACCCAGGCCAAGACCTTCGGCTCGCTGATCGACGTGCCCGCCGAGGATGCCCAGCCGCTCGGCGAGCTGCTGCAGAAGCTGCGCCAACTGGCCGGGGAGGGCGACTCCATGCAGAGGCCCGCCGCACAGACGCTGCTGCCCTATGTGCAGCAGGCCTGGATCCTGGCGCAACGTTACGATGCCGTGTTCGCCAACCCGCCTTATATGGGCAGCAAGGGCATGAACGCCGACCTCAAGGAGTTTGCCAAAAAGGCCTACCCCAACAGCAAGTCGGATCTGTTTGCCATTTTCATCGAGCGAGGTTTTGAGCTGCTCAAAGATTACGGCTTCAACGCGATGGTCACGATGCAGAGCTGGATGTTCTTGTCCTCATACGAGGGCTTGCGTATGAAGCTGCTGCGTGAATCGTCCATCGAGTGCATGGCGCACATGGCCAACATGGTCATGGGCATCGCCTTTGGTACCGCAGCCACCGTGTGCAAGAAAAACGGACATTCCGCGACGCTTGGAGCCTATTGCTACGTCGAGTACGAGGACATTGGTGATGACGGCAGGCCGGTCAGCTTTCCTCCTTTGAACGAGCGCAACCTCAGGGCAGCTAAAAGCGCGGACGCCACCCAATGACCATCTCAACACCGCAATTGCAGGATTGCCTGGGAGCCAGTCGCCAGCGTTTGCAGCAGGCGCTGCTGCTTTCGCTGTTGGGGCTGTTAATGCTGCTGGCGATGCAATGGCTGCCCACGCACTCCATCCTGCTGGCTGGCCAGCAGGTCGAATCCCGCTGGCTGTATGCACTCTTGCCGGCTCTGGTTCTTGTGGTCGGGCTGGTCGCATGGGGCGGCTACCTTTTCCATCGACGCCAGCGGCGCGCTTATGCGCAGGTGCTTGCCGCGCTCAACGAAGTACTGCAAGCCCAGGAGCTGTCCGCGGCCCGGCACGCGCTGGCTGCCGCCCTGCCGCAGGCCCGCAAAAGCCCGCTGACCCGGAGCGTGCTGAACGCGCTGCAGCCCAAGCTGGACCAGCACCTGGACGAGTTAACCCGCCAACATCTGTACCGGCGGCTTGTGGCCGAGGTGGCGCGCACCCGCCGCCAATGCCAGCAACGCCTGGAAGATATCAAGAGCCGGATTCCACTCATCAAGGCTGAAACCACCCTTCGCGAAACGCATAACCGTCTGCAAAAGCGGCGTGAGCAACTCAGCGACCTGTGGGAAGAGACCTACGAGAAGTTCTCCTGGTGGAACAAGATGAAGTATTCCGGTGGTCCCGATTTTAGTGGGATCGATCAGGCGATTAACCAGCTGAATTTCATGCACAGAAAGCTGAAAACGCAGCACACCGAGGATTTTGCTCGACTCAATGCACATTTTTCCGAACTCAAGAGCCGTGCCGAAGCGCGGATCACTGCCAGTCAAAAGCAGATCGAGCAATTCATCGCGCAGGAAGTGACGCGGGAACAGGACAACGAGCTACCGCTCAAGGCGGCACTCTGGCTTTCGGCCTTGTCGGTTCCGGTTTCCCTGTGGGATGACTTCACTACTGCGGGCAACATTTACGACGCGCTGCGTAGCGTCAACGGCAACTATGCGGGCATGAGTGATGCCGAAATCTGGCTGGAGACCCTGTTCCTGCCTGCCGAACAGCTGGCCGGGCTTGCCTCCCTGACCAAGGGCGCCTATTTCGAGCAGCTGGTGGCGGCGGATACCGGCGGCACCCTGTTCGAGCACTTCAACAATCCGGGCACCGACATCATCATCGACGGGCAGGCCTTCCAGCTCAAGGCCACTGCCAGTGCGGCCTACGTCAACAGCGTAGATGCCGACATCCCGGTGATCGCCACCTCGGAAGTCGCCGAACAGACCCGCGCCATCGATTCGGGCTACAGCAATATCGAGTTGGAGAACTCGGTCGATCTCACGCTCGGCGGCTCGATAGTAGATGTCAAGGATACTGGCGTTGATGCGCTGCTCGCTGGCGTCGGCGGGCTGGGCTTCTTCGCCACCATCCAGGGCATCAACCATGCCGGTGAGCGCTACAAGAACGGTGGCGATGGCGTGGAAGCTCTCTTCGAAGGCGCTGGTGTGGCCATCGAAGGCACCGCGCGAGCCCTGGTGGGCACGGCAGAGCTGGGCTACAAGGTGCTGAGCTCCAGGCCCAGTCGCTTTATCGGCCGCACCCTGCTGGCTGGACTGAAAAAACTCGATGACAAGATGATGGAGGCTGGCAAGAAGCCTGAATGAATAGCGTCAGCCCTGAAAATCACAACCATGGCCCACCTGGGGCGCGGGCCTTCGACAGCATCAGTGGTGAGGTGGTCTCGACCACTGCCTTCGTGATCGAAAATGCCGCCTACCCGAACTATGCGGGTGCCTATATCCGGCTGGTGGATGGCAAATCCGAGGCAGAGAAGAAGGCCATGTTGCTGGAGGCCATTCAGTGACGGTTTTGCTGAAGGATCTCGGCCTCGCTTACCGCAAGGCCAAGGTCGATCTCTACTACTCGACCAACCCGTCGCTGCTCGAAATTGCCGACTATGAAGACCAGTTGGCGGGCAACTTGGAGCATCTGCGGGGGTTAATCAATGGCGCAGATGAGGCCTGGGTCGAGGATGCCGAGTTTCTAGGTGGCTGGATGCTGACACCCAAAGCCATCCAGTACGATAAAGGCGAGCTGGATTCGGGGCTGATCCTCTCTTCGCCAGAAGCCGAGTGGCGCAACGTGCTTGAGGCCAATAAAAAGCCTGTAGCTCAGTTCCGCCTGATGGCTAACTGCAGCATGAACTTTCATGTGCTGTCAGCGCTATGGATGCTGGAGGTCGGCGACCTTTTCGATAAGCAGTTGAGTGCCAATGTCTATGGCAGCCGCTTGCGTCGTAACCGTCACGACCACATCAACGAGCTGGCACTGGGCTCGTTCAAGCCCTACCTGAAGCCCTTCCGAGACTGGCGTGATGGTGGCATCGAGGCCATGCGCACCGCCCTGGCGGGCAAGAAGAATGTGCTGGCCCTTACCGCCGATGTCAGCAGCTTCTATCACGAGCTGAACCCCGGCTTCATGCTGTACAAGGGCTTTCTCAAACTGGCTGGTATCAACCTGAACAAGGCTCAGACCAAGCTCCATCGCTTGTTTATCCGCGCCATGGAGGCCTGGGCAAAGGCAACGCCATTACAGAAGGGCCTGCCCGTCGGCCTGCCCGCGTCCGCCGTGGTTGCCAATGCTGCGCTGCTCAAGCTCGATCAGTTCATCGAGCAGCAAGTGGTGCCGCTGTATTACGGGCGCTACGTGGATGACATTTTGCTGGTGATGGAAAACACCAGCGGCATCAAAAGCACGGAGCAGTTCTGGGAGTGGATCTTCAGCCGAGAGGGTGGCAATGCCCTGCTCAAGAGTGACCCGGGCAAAAAGAGCATCTTGTTCGCGCCAAGCTACCTCAAAGGCAGCCGCATTGCGTTTGAAAACAGCAAGAACAAGCTGTTCATTCTCTCCGGTGCGTCCGGTGTAGCACTGGTCAACGCCATTTCCGAGCAGATCAATCGGCGTGCTAGTGAGTGGCGTGCTCTGCCGGATCTGCCGGACTCGCCCGCTAGCGTAGCCACCGATCTGCTCAAGGCCACCAATCATGCAGGTGAGCAGGCCGACAACCTGCGCAAGACCGATGCCTTGACCCTGCACCGTGCCGGTTTTGCCCTCAATCTGCGCGACTACGAAGCTTATGAGCGTGATCTACCGCCGGAGGCCTGGCAGCAGCACCGCCATGCTTTTCTCAGGGCGGTCATTAACCACTTGCTGACGCCAGCCAAATTCTTCGAGCTGGCTCAGTATCTGCCACGCATTATTCGCATGGCCATGGCCTGCGAGGACTTCGAGCAGCTCGGTCAACTCATCAGGGCGCTGGATACTCTGGTGGTAACGGTGGAGAGGGACTGCAAATTCGAGATCAAGGCGCAGTCTAATGAGGCGCCCCTAGTTGAGTGCTCGGAACGCTGGCGCCTAGCACTGGCCTTGTCAGTGTACGAAAGCATTCTGTCGGCGTTCCCATCACGGCTGAGCAAGACCGGCGCTGCAGGCTGGAAGAAACTTCTGACTGGACTCGAAGCCAGCCTGCATTATGTGGGCTCGGCACTGGGCGGTTTGCTGGACAACGTGCGCGAGCTGCAAAAAGACCAGGCGCGCCTCTTCAGTTACGACCTGGCACACATGCCCTTGCGCTTCGCTAGCCTGCCCAAGGAGATGATTAGTCAGCGCGGTATTCCGTCACGCAAGAGACTCACCAGTTCAGACACTCTGGGTCTGCTGCCTGACGAAGTAGTCGATGGCATCAGTACGCTCTCTGGTTGGCTCAACTTCAAGCACGGCACACCGAATGGTCTCATCTTCGCCACCCGACCCTTCAGCCTCAACGAGCTGTACCTGATCGCCCCCGATCCATTCAACACCCGACACTGTGACGCGTTGGGCAAGGTAGTCCGGGCTCTGCGTGGCTTCGATCTGTCTGAGGACAAGATGCCGCGCTGGGACAAGCACCCGGTACTGCATATACCAGACGGAGAGCCCAAGGCCAGACAGACCATTGCCGTGGCCAGCTGGGAAACCAGCGATCAGAGCTTTGTCGCTGCCGTCATGCGTGAACCTGAGCCGGCTAGCCGCCGCCGCTACCGGCGCCTCAATCGCCTGATCAACGAGCTGATTTCTAGGCCCGATGGTGCAGGCTACCTAGTCATGCCCGAGCTTGCCCTGCCACCGCAGTGGTTCATGCGCATCGCCGACAAGCTCAAGGGCCGTGGTATCTCCCTGATTACTGGCGTGGAATACCTTCACGTACCTAAAAGGCGCGTGCGCAATCAGGTCTGGGCCTCTCTCACCCATGATGGCCTCGGCTTCCCGTCACTGATGCTCTACCGCCAGGACAAGCAGTATCCGGCCTTGCACGAAGAGCAGGAGCTGTTCCGCCTCGCTTGCCTGGAAATGCGCCCAGCCAGCGCTTGGCAAAAGCCGCCTATCATCCAGCACGGCGACTTCCGCTTTGCCCTGATGATCTGCAGCGAGCTGACCAACATCCGCTACCGTGCAGACCTGCGCGGCAAGATCGACGCCCTGTTCGTCCCCGAGTGGAACAGCGATACCGACACCTTCAATGCACTGGTGGAGTCCGCCGCCCTGGATATCCACGCCTACATCATCCAGTGCAACAACCGCCAGTACGGCGACAGCCGCATCCGCGCACCTTACAAGGATCGCTGGAAACGCGATCTGCTGCGCGTCAAGGGCGGCAACCACGACTACTGCATCACCGGCGAGATCGACGTGCTGGCCCTGCGTCAATTCCAGTCCAGCCACCGTTCGCCCGCCAGAGACTTCAAGCCCGTCCCGGACGGGTTCAACCAGGATATGGCGCACGCGCGCAAAGCATTACCCAAGGGGAAATTGACATGAGTCAGGAACAAAGCAAGGACATGAGCCAGTATTTTTACCGGGCTTCAGCGGCGGATTTTATGAAGATTCCAGGGAGTCCGGTGGCTTATTGGGTATCTCATGAACTCAGAGCAGCATTTTCAAATGGAGAGCCATTAAAGAAAAATGGCGACACAAGACAGGGAATGGCTACGAGTGATAATGGCCGATTTCTCCGTAGCTGGTGGGAAGTGGCAATGACAAAGCTGCATACCTCCGCATCTAGTCGCGAAGAAGCAGCGCAGTGTGGTGCCAAATGGTTTCCCTACAACAAAGGGGGTGACTTTAGAAAGTGGTATGGAAATATCGAGCATGTACTAAATTGGGAAAACGATGGAGAGGAAGTAATTGGTCATGCTGCATCACTCTATGGAAGCCCCACTAGAACAATAAAAAGCATCTCAGAGTACTTCAAGCCTAGTATTAGCTGGTCGAAAATTTCCAGCGGCAACCTTGCATTACGGTACTACCCCAGCGGGTTTATTTTTGATGTGGCCGGATGCTGTATCTTCACACCAGATCATGAGTACAGATTAAAGCTAACAGGTTTCATGAACTCGTTAGTCTCTCGTCGCCTTCTTACAGCAATATCACCAACTCTTAACTTTGAAGTTGGCCACATTGCCTCTATGCCAATCATAGATTCTTTATCTCAGATTACACCCAACACAATTGAGCAGCTAATTGACCAAGCAAAATCTGACTGGGACTCCTATGAAACTTCCTGGGACTTTGTCACCCCACCCCTATTAGACACTGATGTTTTTCACCCAGTATTAAGTCGTGTTTACCAAGAAACTCGATGCAAATGGAGAAAAGAAACTCTCAAGACGCAGCTACTAGAAGAAGAAAACAATCGCGCCTTCATCACTAGTTATAGCTTACAGGCTGAGTTAGCACCTGAAGTACCATCGAATGAAGTCACCCTCACTTGTAACCCACAATACCGTTACGGGGGCAACCGCAGCGAGGAAGAGCTCGAAACCCTGCTGCAATGCGACACCCTGCGCGAACTGGTGTCCTACGCCATCGGCTGCATGATGGGCCGCTATTCGCTGGACAAGCCCGGCCTGATCCTCGCCAGCCAGGGCGAAACCCTGCAGGACTACCTGCGTCAGATCCCCTCGCCGCGCTTTGCCCCGGACGACGACGCCATCCTGCCGCTCACCGATCAGGAATGGTTCTCCGACGACGCCACCCACCGCTTTCGCGAATTCATCCGCGTGGTCTGGGGTGACGAAAACCTGCAGCAAAACCTAGACTTCGTCGCCGAGAGCCTATGCCTGCACGCCATCAAGCCCAAGAAGGGCGAGAACAGCCTCGATACCATCCGCCGCTACCTGAGCACCCAGTTCTTCAAGGACCACCTGCGCACCTACAAAAAGCGCCCGATCTATTGGCTGTTCAGCTCCGGCAAACACAAAGCCTTCGAGTGCCTGGTCTACCTGCACCGCTACAACGAAGGCACCCTGGCGCGCATGCGCACCGAGTATGTCATCCCCCTCACCGCCAAGCTTGCCAACTATGCTGCCAAGCTGGAAAAAGACCTCGAAGCCAGCACCAGCACCGCCGAGAAAAAGCGCCTAGAAAAAGAACTCACTACCCTGCACAACCAGCAGGCCGAACTCGCCGCCTTCGACGAAAAACTCCGCCACTACGCCGACCAGCGCATCAGCCTCGATCTAGATGACGGCGTGAAGCTGAACTACGGAAAGTTTGGCGATCTGCTGGCCGAAGTGAAGGCCGTAACCGGCGGAGCTTCGGAGTAAAGCAATGACAGCAAGTGCGGGAGTCGTCAAATGGTTCGGCGGTTACAATAGTGCCAAAAATACTGAAAATAAATTTGGCTTCGTGGAGTCTATAGACGGATTCGATGTATTTCTACATGAGAGTGGATGGCTTGGCCAAGGAAGGCCAACTGCAGGTCAGCTCATTCATTTTCATCTTGAAGATCATAAAGGAAAATGGATCGCAACCAGTGCCAACGACTTGGGGGAACTCCCCCTCGATGAGCTAATTGGATTGATAACCCAGAAAAGTGGTCAATCACACGTTGCGGTGTACATTAGAATTAGAGATATCATAGCCTCTTCCATCAGTCGTAATCTATCGACCCGTACAAGGTGGCAAACAGAAAGAATCATTGATCTGATGGGGCTTGATGAACTTCTATCCATGCTGTCTGACAAGCAGGATTGGTCAAAGAATATCGAGTTTCTTGCCACAAATGGCCATATTTCTCCTCTGAAGGATATTGACTGGTTATCCTTGCCAGCAGAATACATTGCTAGAAACGTTGAAGAGGCTGCAAATCATCTGCAGTCAATCGATAATAGCGAGGCTGCACGGCTTTTTAACTCGTCTCTGGGAAAATTACCCCCTGACTTGAAGCTCTTTGGCCTACTAGCGGGCTACTTGGGGAAATATGCGCGTGGTAGGGATAAAGAACTCGAATCTATCAATGAGTATGTAAAAGATATTTATTCCGGTAAAGATTTCCCGCCTGATTATATAAAAACAAAAATCAGGAGTCTTGCTCACCTAGACGGTGGCATCATGATGCACCCTGTCATCGGTCCGACGTTCAGTTACTATCAGTTCAAAAAATACCTCTATGAAAAGGACCTGAAGTTTGTCAATCTTTACGAGCGTACCGAAAGTCTTCGATCAAGAGCTGATATTTTTATACTGAAGGAAATTTTTAGCTTGGTGCTAGCTGGGAACACGCTGGACAATGTATACGACCTGTTCATGGCGAGCTTGTGGGAAGCCATTATATCCGAAAAAATCAATCCTGAGCAGGATATAGGCGAGATACTTGAACTGTTTCCGGCATGCAGCACTCTGGAAAATCCATATCAAAAAAGCCAAAAACTTTCTTGCGAAGCTGTCTACTGGAAAAAGCAGGAAATTTATCTATGTCGTGGCAAGTCTTGTCATTATCCGAAAGTGATTCCAAATACTGGCAAAAACTATACTGAATTTAATATTTATGACTGGTTTGCTCATTACGATATAAACTATTTGCATTCCGCAGAGCCGACCGAACAAGACTTCCCCATAAAGGTTGCGGGCTACCTGAACAGGTTGAGGGAGATTTTCAAAGTAATTCATTGTCGCTGCTGCTCTTCTCTGATGATTCCAGATCTGCGCTATGCGCGTGTGGAATATATGGCAGTCGAAAATGGCAAGCTGGTCAAAAAAGACATGGCACCGGCGTATCGGCTCACGGTTTTCAAATGTCCAAATCCAAATTGCGTTGAATTCCGAAAAGGTCACTATATAAATCACTGCATGGGTCAAGGATGCTACGATATTATTGATTCGCGTGATAGCTCATTGAAGTGTGATGCTGGTCGCTACATCTGCAGGAGTTGTGCGAGTTGCTGCGGAGACCACGCAAAGAGCAATCCGATTGGCCTATGTCCCGATTGTGCTGCTCCGCTTAAACTGTACGAGTCAAAAACATATGACGCCCTACGGAACAGATACAACCGCTTCGTGAAGTGCAGTGATAATAATTGTAGTTTTACAATTGAATCAGATGACTTGGTCAGGCGTTTCTATCTACCAAGTTGCGGGCCTTTAAATCGCCAACATCAATAAGTTTGGAGCTCGGGCTAGCTTGTTCGGCGTCCCGAGGGGCCAGACTTTGTGGCTGTTCAGCGCAGACAGCGGCTGACGTATTGCATATGGCTTGAATTGTGTCGCACTTAACAAGGATGTTCGATGAGCCGCGAAATAGTTCTTTTAACACCAGGCGCAGCCCTACGCATATTGATTACAGCATCTGGCTATCGTCCTTGCTTCAACAGCAGGGGTCTTGACAAGGATCTGGATGATCTGGGCCTTGAAAAGCGACCGGGCAGCAACTTCGAGTTGCTACAGGATTGCCAAGCGCAATGGCTACGAGCCATCCGAGAAGACTGCGGAGCTGACTGGAGCAACCTAATCGATTCGGCTTGGCATCGACATAGCAGTCTTTTGCGCTTATTCGCGCGCGATACCGATACAACAGCAATGATTCCAGAGCGCGCCCGCGAGGCGCTGCTCCCGCTGCTGATAATCCCCGAGTTGTCCGGCTTCATTCGTCGCGCCAGCCGTGAAATCCCTCTTCTCGACTTGAAGACCTGGTGGGAGGTGCCTTTTGTGACCTGGCTGCAGGTGGCGGCAAGCCAGAGCGGCTTGCCAGCAGCCCAGCTGCGACAGCGAGTTGTCAATCATCTCGATATTGATGAGCGCACCCTAGACCGTTGGCAGCAGGGTGAGTCGATTGGCTTAAACCTGTGGCCCTACCGGGTATCGGTACAGGCTCTGCTCACAGGCAGCAGCTTGACTGCCAAGCAGGTGGAGCGACTCACGGGCTGGCTGGTCATGGCCGTGGCGCTGCAATCCTTGTCAGCGGAGCTGCGCGACAGCATCAAGCGTGACTTTCATATGCATGACCACCGACCGCTGAAGTCCGAGCAGCAGGTTCGTGAGCAGTTGAAGCGGGAGGCTGCCGACCGCAGCAGCCTGCCTTTGCGTGATCAGGTCGCTCCTGTGCTGGCAGATCTTGATCGAATGTTTGCCGATGCCCGGGGCAATCAGCGGCAGATTCGTGATCGTCTCGATTGGCTGCAGGCTCTGTATGAGCGCGGTAGCCCGTTGGTGCGGGCGGCCCATGAGTATCTGTGGTCATGGCTATCGGCACGGTTGGCAGCCAATCTTGGTGAGAAGGACAAAGCGCTTGAGTTGTATGCCACCGCCTGCAAGCAGGCCTGGTGGCGAGCCGGCCCCAATCAGCATGCGATTCTTCGAGAGGCGCTGTGTTATGCCGTGGGTGTAGGCGATAAGGTTGGCGCCAAGCATTACTGGGACAAATGCTACCTGCTCGGATTGAACAACCCGCCGCAGCTGGAACTGGACGAGCAGGTACTGCGCCGCCTGTCCTTTGAGTTCGAGCGGCTGTTTGCGCCACAGAAGGCGGCGCAGCGTATTCCTCCCGCGATGCGTGTCGAGATGCCGGACAAGCCATTCTCCCCGTCATCCACGGATCTGAAAAAGCCCAACGCACTGCGCAAGTACGCCGATGGGCGAGTCCGTTATACGCCGCTGATGAATGCGGTGCTGTGGGGTGAGCTGGAGCACGTCAAAAGGCTCGTACAGGCCGGGGGTGACCCGAATGTGTTCATTCCCGAGTCAGGTGAGAATGCGCTGATCATGGCGCTGCGCCGAGCATATGAGCGCAAGGATCCGGAGATCTTTCAGTATCTGCTGACGCTGGATATCAGCCCGGAAACAGCCAATCGTCCAGCCTCGACCAAGCGGGAAACACCGCTGCAGATCGCCATGAATATGGCCGATTCCGTAGTTGTCGACAGGCTGATCGCGCTGGGTGCAAATGTCGAACAGGCCTGCTTTACGTCGCCCAGCGCGCTGGTTTATGCCATGGCGCTGCTGCATGACAGCATCCATGTGAGCGATCCAGCACAGTTGAAGGCCTATCTTGAGGGCCGTGTTCCGGCTGACGCCTTCGATGCCAAATGCGGTACCATTTTGGATTGCGAGCTGTCAGCCCAGCGTCAGGGCTGGCATGCGATGCTCGCTGAACCACGGAAGAAGCTGATCTTCGAGGCTGTCCGCAAGCACTTCAGTGGGTCCGCCAATGCACTCCGTGAGGTGGTCACGACGCTGCTGGCAAAGGGGGCCGATCCGAATCGACGCTATGCGGACTTCAACGGCCACCGCGACCGTTGGACGCCAACCTTGTTCGCTGCCCAGCTTGGCGATCTGGATGTACTCAAGGCGATGATTGCCGCGGGTGGGGACCCTTGGGCCTCGCTGGAAGAGGACGATTCTTTGAGCGAAAAGAATGCACTGTGGGTTGCCGTCGCCTATCAGCGGCACACCGTGGTCGAGCATCTGCTGACGCTGCTGCCACAGCGCCTCTGGCACTGACCGTGCATTTTCTGATTTTTCTTTCGGCTGGCTGTCGGGCTTCGACAGCCACCTCTGTTGCATCGTGCGCAAAACGCCACGTAACCGAGGAACCGCCATGTATTTCAGCAGGGACAAGGACATCAATCAGCTCGTGCTAGGACTTATCCAGCTTGGCTGGACCTATGCCAAGGGACGGCACTACAAGCTTTTCCCACCCAATGGCTGCGGCATGGTCATCGTGCCAACCACACCGGGCGACCGGCGTGCCTTCCAGAACTTTCGTCGTGACGTGCGACAGCGCCTGCGTGGCCACTCGGAGCGATATCGGCACGCCGGGCTGGAGGTGATGACATGAGTCTGGTCATTCTGGTATCGCTGGACTGGCGGCGCCCGCAGGATGGCAAGACCGGCCTGGGCATCGGTTCGATTGCGGCGGCCTTGCAGGCTGCGGATGTGCCGTGGCGGATAGTTGAGGCTCAGGTCAACAGCCCGAACTTCTCACTGCAGCAGGTATCCACCGAGCTGTTGCAGGCCATTGTCGAGGCTGGCCCCGGTTGCCTGGTCGGCTTCGGTACCTATGTGTGGAACGATGCTGAGGTACAGAGTCTGATCCGCCAGATCAAAGGCACTGGCATAAGGATCGTGCTCGGCGGTCCGCAGATTTCCTTTATGAGCAAAGGGCAGCTGGAAGGAACGTACCCTGGTGTGGACTATTTCGTCCGTGGCCAGGGCGAGCTGGCAATGGTCGCGCTGGCCTGCGGGGAATTGCCCGATGACTGCGGTATCCATGTCGCTGGCACGCCCGATCAGGGCAGCAAGGCAGACCACGATCTGCTCGCATTGCCCTCGCCGTACCTGCTGGGCACGGTGGCTCCACAGGCCAGCATTCGCTGGGAAACTCAGCGCGGCTGTCCTTTCAAGTGCTCCTTCTGCCAGCATCGTCAACCGGGCAATCGGCTCAGGACCCAGTGCTTTGATGCGAAGCGCCTGGAGCGTGAGCTGGCCCTGTTTGCCGCTACAGGAGTAAAGCGCATCTCGGTGCTGGATCCGATCTTTCACGCCAATCCTGGGCGGGCCGTCGAGACCCTGAACAGCATCAAGGCCGCAGGTGTGAGAGCTCAGTTCTCGTTGCAGTGCCGTTTCGAAACCTGCACCCCAGAGTTTCTGGAGGCGCTCGATGGGCTCGATGTGACGCTGGAGTTCGGTCTGCAGACGACCGTGGACGCCGAGTATCGAGCGATCGACCGGCCCAACCATATGGAAATTGTTCGTAGCAGAATTCGCGAACTGCATGAGCGGCAGATCGACTTCGAGGTTTCGCTGATCTATGGCTTGCCACATCAGACGCTGGACAGCTTCCGCTCCAGCGTGGATTGGTGCCTGCAACAGCGGGTGCCGCGCGTGCGAGCCTGGCCGCTGATGTTGCTGCGTGGCACACCGCTCCATGAGCAGAAAGCACGTTACGGATTCAGGGAAAGCGTCGACCAGCGCATCCCCATCGTGGTTGCCAGTAACAGCTTTTCGGAGGCGGAACATGCCGAAATGGCCCGAATGGCTCTGGAACTAGAGGCGAATTGATATGGGCGGTTTTATTGCAGTCGAGGGGCTGGATGGGGTCGGCAAGTCTACGGTGGTCCAGCAGCTAGCAGGGTGTTTTTCCGGCCATGCAATGAGTACGCCGGGGGCGGCACTGCGCGAGTGTCGTCAGGCCGTGCTGCACGCCTTTGCAGAGGACGAACTGGCCAAGGCGTTGTTCTATACGGCCAGCGTATCCAGCCAAGGACGGCAGGCTCGCAAAAAGGCTGAGCGTGGCGAATGGGTATTCATGGATCGCTACTGGGCTTCGACGTTCGCCTATGCCAAGGCTCGCGGTGTCACGGCTGAAATCGAGACATTGAGCCTGAGCCTGATCCAACCTGACCTGACGGTGTTGTTGCTGCTCAATGAATCGGAGCGACAACGTCGCCTGCATGCTCGCGGCGCCACGGTGGAGGACATGGAGACCCTGGATCCAATTTTTCGCCAATGCGTACTCGACGAGTTGCAGGCTCGCGCCAATCTTGTGATCGATATCACTGGCCTTAACGTGGCCGAGGTTGCAAACAGCGTCTCTGGCGCCATAAGGGCCAATGGACCTCGGACAGTCGCCTGAGTCGGGACGCAGTTCTTAGGTTGCTTCCGGTAAACTGTAGCCCCGCTCGGCGCTTCCTGCGGGGCTTTCCCTTTTGTGCGACCAAGGAATTTTCCTGGATGGACTCCAAGCAGCTGACCCAGGGCCTGCAGCAGGCTTTTTTCGCGGAAAACCACCGCATCGTGTTCTGGTACGACCCGGAGCAGAGCTTTGCCGAGGTGCTGGGCGAGCTCGACCTGCCAGAAGTGCGGGTGCTGAACATGGGGGGGGAGTCCACACTGGGCGTCAAGTTGAAGCTGGAGCTGGAGGACACCGAGGGCCGCTACCTGCTGTATTTTCCCTGTTCCGAGCCGGATGCCGAGGATGACTGGCTGCTCGACATCAAGCTGTACTCGCGCAGTTTCTATGCCGACAAGGTGTCGATGATCTTCAACGAGCTGGGCCTGCAGCAGATGAGCCTGCGCGAGCACCTGGCTCACCGGGAAAGCTTCCTCAGAAGCGCTGCGCGGGTCGCGGCGCTCAAGCGCCTGATCCAGCCGACAGCTACTGCCGAGGAGCTGGATCAGGCAATGATCGCCGTACTGCTGGGCGCGTCGGCCTGCGATATCGCCAACTTGCTCTTCACGCTGGCCGAACTGGCCGTGCGTGATGATCTGGGCCTGGAAACCAATCCGGCGGTCATTGATGAGTTGTATCAGCATCAGTTGATGCCGGCGCTGCTTCAGGCGCTGCGCGATGAAGTGGGTTATCCCGCCAGCGTGGAGGAGCTCAGTGGCGAGAAGCCGTTCAGCTTCGGCCACGTCCTTATTCGCCTGCTGGCCACCGGTTTCTGCGAAAGCATTTCCGACATCCCGAGCTGGGCGTCGGCGATTGCCATCTCGTCGGCCGGCGCGCGTGCGACCTCGCGTGCCCTGCTGTCGCGCTGGCGGGACAGTTCGCGGTTCTACAAGAGTTATGACGAGGTTTCGTCCTGGGTCGCCGATGCCCTGCGGATCCGCGAGAAGCTCGGCGAGCTGTCGCTGGAAACCCTGGCCAATGTCGCCACCTTCGAGGCGGTGGAGCGACAGATCATCATCGATCTGACCCAGTCGATTCCCGGTGCCGCGCCACGCGATCTTCAGCTGTTCTCGCGAATCATCTCGGATCGCCTGGACAACTACTGGGCCTCGCGCCACAAGGATGACGAGATCCGCCGCAAGTATGGGCTGCTGTACGGTGCCTTGATGGCGGCCATCGAGCTGTTCGGCCTACGCCTGCAGTTTGCTGCCGGCTTCCACTACGCCGACACCGAGGCGCTGTACAAGGCCTATGAAGACGAGCTCTACCGTTTCGACAGTGCTTACCGACACTACGTCGCTGCCTCGCAGCGTGCCCATGTCGAGCTGCTGAAGAGGCTCGATGAGGAAGTCGAGCAGTGTTACGCCTATTGGTATCTCGACCAGTTGGGCCGTAACTGGAGCGATTGTGTCGAGGCCGAACAGCGGCTGGAGCACTGGAAGATTGCCGGTGTGCCCAACCAGCAGGACTTCTACGAGCGTTGGGTGCGTCCGCAGTTCGAGAAACACCGCAGCAAGCGCCTGGTGGTGATCATCAGTGACGCCTTCCGTTACGAGTGTGCAGTGGAGCTGCGCGAGCGCATCAATGAAAAGCGCTATAGCGAGGCGACGCTGGCCAGCCAGTTGGGCGTGGTGCCCAGCTACACCGCGCTGGGCATGGCCTCGCTATTGCCGCACAAGACGCTCGAATACCGTGAGGGTGCAGGTGATACCGTGTTCGTCGATGGTCAGTCCACGGCCGGCACCGCGCAGCGCGACAAGATTCTGGCCCAGTACCAGGGCATGGCAGTCACCGCCGACGAGGTGAAGGGCTGGTCGCGTGATGAGGGGCGCGAGAAGCTCAAGGACAAACAGCTGGTCTATGTCTATCACGACGTGATCGACGACCGCAGCGACGGCGGCGGCCCGTCCGAGTCGGACACCTTTCTACATGTGGAAATCGCCATCGAGGAGCTGACCGAGCTGACCCGCAAGATCCTCATGCACTTCAATACCAGCACGGTACTGGTGACGGCCGACCATGGCTTCCTGTTCCAGCGCAGCCGGCTGGAGGCTGCCGACCGCACCGCGTTAGTCGACAAGCCCGAGGGGGCCTTCAAGAGCAAGAAGCGCTATGTGTTGGGGCACGTACTCCCGGAGGCCAAGGAGGTCTGGCACGGTTCGACACGCCATACGGCGGGCACCGAATCCGATACCCGCTTCTGGATTCCCAAGGGGGCCAACCGCTTCCACTTCGTCGGTGGCGCCCGCTTCGTGCATGGCGGAGCCATGCCTCAGGAGATCGTCGTGCCGGTGCTGACGGTCAACCAGCTGCGCGGCGAGAAAGCCGAGAGGCGCACCAAGCGCAAGGTCGGTGTGATTTCCCCGAAGTCGGTGCTGAAGATGGTTAACAGCATCCAGCGCTTCGATCTGATGCAAACCGAGGCAGTCAGTGAACAGGTGCTGCCGGTGACCGTGGCGGTGGCCATCTACGAGGGCGATCAGATGATCTCCAGCGAGGAGGTGGTGACCTTTGATTGCGCCACTGACTCGATGAGCGAACGCCTCAAGCAGGTACGGTTGTCGCTGTCGGGAAGCGACTTTGACCGCAAGAAGGACTACTTCCTGGTCATTCGCGACAAGGATCTGAATACCGAACTGGAGCGTTACCGCGTCACCATCGATCTGGCCTTCACCGACGACTTCTTCTGAGAGCGGACAAACGGATGACTATCGAGCTGGATAAAGACCTCGACCAGTTGCTCAACGAGCATTTCGCCGGTCGCGTGGTGCGCAAGGACCTGACCAAGCTGATTAAGGAAGGGGCGAACGTCCCCGTCTATGTGCTGGAGTACCTGCTCGGCATGTACTGCGCCTCGGACGATCCCGAAGTGATCGAGCAGGGGCTGCGCAATGTGAAGACGGTGCTGGCGGAGAACTATGTGCGCCCGGATGAGGCCGAGAAGGTCAAATCCCTGGTGCGAGAGCGCGGCAGCTACAAGGTCATCGACCGGGTGACTGTGCGTCTGAACGAGAAGAAGGACCGCTACGAGGCGTCTTTCAGCAACCTGGGCATCAAGGATGCGGAAATCTCCGCAGGGATCGTCAAGGAGTACGAAAAGCTGCTGGTCGGCGGGATCTGGGTGATTGCCACGCTGAGCTACTACCACGAGGAAGGCCAGTCCGGCTCGCCCTTCGGTGTGAATCTGCTAAAGCCGATCCAGATGCCGAACATGAACATGCAGGAGCTGTTCGCCGGCCGTGCTGCGCTGAGCACCGATCAGTGGCGCGAAACGCTGATCCGTTCGATTGGTATGGAGCCGTCGACCTTGGATGAGTCGGTGCAGTGGCACCTGCTCGCGCGCATGGTTCCCTTCGTTGAGAACAACTACAACGTCTGCGAGCTGGGCCCGCGGGGCACAGGCAAGAGCCACATCTACAAGGAATGTTCGCCCAACAGCATGCTGGTGTCGGGCGGGCAGACCACGGTGGCCAACCTGTTCTACAACATGAGCAGCCGGCGCATCGGCCTGGTTGGGCTCTGGGATGTGGTGGCCTTCGACGAAGTTGCCGGGATCAACTTCAAGGACAAGGACGGCGTGCAGATCATGAAGGACTACATGGCGTCCGGTTCCTTCGGTCGTGGCCGGGAACAGATGGAGGCCTCGGCTTCGATGGTCTTCGTCGGCAACATCAACCAGAGTGTCGAGTCTCTGGTGAAGACTAGCCACCTGCTGGCTCCCTTCCCGGAGCAAATGATCGATTCAGCGTTCTTCGACCGTTTCCACGCCTACATCCCTGGCTGGGAAATCCCGAAGATGCGTCCGGAGTTTTTCACCAACAGGTACGGTCTGATCGTCGATTACCTGGCGGAGTTCTTCCGCGAAATGCGCAAGCGCAGCTTCGCCGACGCCATCGACAGGCACTTCAAACTGGGTAACAACCTCAACCAGCGTGACGTGATTGCGGTGCGCAAGACCGTTTCCGGTCTGCTCAAGCTGCTCTATCCCCATGACCAGTTCACCAAGGAGGACGTGCGCAAGTGCCTGGAGTACGCCCTGCAGGTCCGTCGCCGGGTGAAGGAGCAGTTGAAGAAGATCGGCGGCATGGAGTTCTACGATGTGCATTTCAGCTACATCGACAACGAGACCCTCGAAGAGCGCTTCGTGACAGTGACAGAGCAGGGCGGTGGTGGTTTGATTCCCGAAGGGCGTGGTAAGCCGGGCTTCATCCATACCATCGGCCTGAGCAGCAAGGGCATGCCAGGGGTTTACCGGATCGAGCTGCAGGTCACTAAGGGCAGCGGCAAACTGGCCACCTCCGGCCTTTGGAATTCAGCCCAGGCCAGGGAGCAGGTGAAGATCGCCTTCGATTACTTCAGGGCCAATGCTTCAAGGATCAGCGCCTCAGCCAAGGTGCTAGAACACGACTTCCATCTGCACGTGGTAGAGCTGCAGAACACCGGGCCACTCACCCACATGGCATTACCCAGCCTGGTGGCCTTCGCCTCCGGCCTCCTTGGGAGACCAGCCCAGCCACAGATGGTGGTGCTGGGGGATATGAGCCTGGGCGGCAGCATCACTCCGGTGGAAAGCATCGCCGAGTGCTTGCAAGTCACCTTAGACGCAGGCGGTAAACGCGTTGCCCTGCCAATGAGTAGCGCAATGGATATCCCGACCATCCCGGCCGAGCTGTTCACTAAATTTCAGACCAGTTTCTATGCTGATCCGGTGGATGCAGTCTTCAAGGCACTGGGGGTGGATTGAATCGCCACAAACAAAGCCGATGCTTGAACTGCGGTGTGCGGAATGCATCCGTACTTTCATACTGCTTCGTCGTTGAAGGGTAGAGCGGTCCCTTCCAGGAAGTGGTGGCCGGATGTAATGGTGGAGTCGTTGCGCGAGGTGGATTGATTCCTTTCCTGGCCGGGATGCTCTTGAGTCCAGGCGACACGATTGGGTCAGAGCTAGTACGTCCTGTCAGACAACGTATATATATTTTCTTTAAAGTATTTATAGCGGATCATCGATGATCTCTAGCTAGGGATCACACGTGATCCCTAGCGGAATAACTGAAAAAAGCTGCCTGCTTTGGCACATTGCCATGACATACCCCGTTGAGCAAAAAAGTTCGCGGACGCCGAACCAGGGTACGCTTTCTGCAGTCTGAAGCCGACCCTAAGCAGGCGGCTACTTTTCAGACGATCACAGCGTGCGGCTTTATAGTTCTGGCATGTCGTAGGGGGTGTGCCACCGGTTACATTTGAACCGTTTGAGACACATGTTGAGAGTCTTCCGGGCAGATTCACCAGAGTCTATTTTCTTGTGTATTACCCAAAGCATCTCTCCCATGATCCGATCCAAGGCGCTTCCGCTCAGCCGTTCGGAAAGCTTTTCACGAAGCTGATTCCTGATGTAGTCGTAGTACCCTATGTTGGAGTGGCCTTTCGCAGATCTGAGCGTCTCTATTGGCACCTTATCTTCCCTTTCACCTTGCGGTGATTCGGGTGCAGGTGCGGAATATCCAGTTTCAGGCTGTGGTTTGGCTCTAACAGGTGCAGAGAGCAGCTCCGCCGCGACATCAGCCGGGATCAGCACCTCTGTAATGGTCACGTTAGGGCGGTTCGTATCAGCGTTGAAGCCCGTTTTGATGCGTCGGATCAGTCCAAGCTTTATTAGCGTGGCGTATGAACGTTTGACCGAGGGCGCACTGATGTGAAGCAAGCGTGCAACGTGTTCAACCGACACTTGCGACTTCCAGTTTCCAGCCATGTAGCCTTTTGCCCAGTGAAACTGGAAAACAGCCTCTGCGGTTTGGGTCAGCTTGAGGCTGCGGATGTAGAAATGCAGTGGAAAAGGCATGGACATGTAAGGCTTTGTGTCGGCTAGGGTTCGGCGGGGGTCGGGCATGACGGTGGCTCCAGATTGATATGATCAGAGCATCTCGCATGTTTCGCTTTCTGCAAGGCTGGGCCTTTTGCTATCGGAATGCCATTTGGATGCTGAGGCCAGCCAGACATCGCAAACCGGTTTCAACTAGGTTGTTATCTGGTTAGCGTTCTGCCCTTTTGATTGGCCAAGCTCCAAGAGCTACGAAAAATAATTCCCGGCGCGATTGAGCGCGTAAGGCAGAAAACCGGAGGGATGAGGTGGTGAAGTGACACGTCGGCGGCCGTGCCAGCTATGGCACGTTGATAGTATGTTGCGGCAATGACTAGGAGGGCACTGGTCAGAGATTTTAGCGCTGGATGTTTAGGGCAAATTTAGGACAAAACGCTGACCTTTGTAGGCCGTCGTAGCCCAGTTCGAATGGTAAGAAATCCCAAATATAGCGGCCTCCGCCGGTGTAGGATGTTGAGTCATAGCCTTCAAATCCCTATCTCTCCGCCATTACATATAGCCTGAACCCCTGTACTCGCGAGAGTGCGGGGGTTTTTGCTTTTCTGGGTTGGCGTTTACCGTGCGGTGCATCGGTATGCGATACGACCTGCCCGGGAGAGGACGGGCTTGCTGTTCATTCAGGTGCCGGGGACGCTGATGTCGCAGCTGCAGCAGGGTTTTATCCTGACCCGCCACTGGCGAGAGACGCCTGCGGGTACCGAGGTGAGTTTCTGGCTCGCCACCGACAATGGGCCGCGGCGGGTGTGCGTGCCTTACCGGCATTCGGTCGCCTTCTTTGCGCAGGAGCGGCGCGCTTTCGTCGAGTCCTTGCTGCGACAGGAGCCTGACGTCGAGCTGCGGCCGCTCGACCTGCACGACTTCCATCATCGCCCGGTCATGGGGCTGTACTGCCGGTCGCATCGCCGACTGATGGACTGCGCGCGGCGGCTGCGCGATGTCGGCGTGGATGTCTACGAGGCGGATATCAGGCCGCCCGAGCGTTACCTCATGGAGCGCTTCATCACCGCACCGGTGTGCTTCGTCGATGGCGCCGAGCACAGTGGCGCCTCGTTCGTGCAGCTCAAACCCGCGGCGGACTATCGTCCGAGGCTCAGGCTGGTCTCGCTGGACATCGAGACCACGGCCCGCGGCGATCTGTATTCCATTGCTCTGGAGGGCTGCGGCCAGCGTCAGGTCTATATGCTCGGTCCGGAAAACGGCGATGCTTCGGCCGTCGATTTTTCCCTGGAGTACTGCGAAAGCCGAGGGCAACTGCTGGAACGGCTTAACGCCTGGTTCGCCGAGCACGACCCGGACGCGATCATCGGCTGGAATCTGGTGCAGTTCGACCTGCGTGTACTGCATGAACATGCGCAGCGCTTGCAGGTGCCGCTGCGGCTCGGGCGCACCGGGGCGACGATGGAATGGCGCGAGCATGGCGCTCGCAGCAATCACTTTTTCGCCGCGGCCGAGGGCCGGCTGATCATCGACGGTATCGAGGCGCTACGCTCGGCGACCTGGAGCTTTTCCTCGTTCAGTCTGGAGAATGTCGCCCAGACCTTGCTGGGGGAGGGCAAGGCGATCGACAACCCCTACCAGCGCATGGCGGAGATCGACCGCATGTTCGCCGAGGACAAGCCGGCGCTGGCCCGATACAACCTCAAGGATTGCGAGCTGGTGACGCGCATCTTCGCCCATACCGAGCTGCTGACCTTTCTCCTCGAGCGGGCCACTGTCACCGGTCTAGCGGCTGACCGCAGCGGTGGTTCGGTGGCAGCGTTCGAGCATCTCTATCTGCCTTTGATGCACCGACAGGGCTTCGTTGCGCCTAATCTGGGCGAGCGCCAGGCCGAGGCGAGCCCGGGCGGTTTCGTCATGGACTCGCAGCCGGGGTTGTACGAATCGGTGCTGGTGCTGGACTACAAGAGCCTGTACCCGTCGATCATCCGCACCTTCCTCATCGACCCCGTGGGGCTGATCGAGGGGCTGCGCCAGCCGACCGATGAGGCATCGGTTGCAGGCTTTCGCGGGGCGCGCTTCTCGCGCACCCGGCATTGCCTGCCGGCCATCGTTGAACGCGTCTGGGAAGGCCGCGAGGCGGCGAAGCGCGAGCACAACAAGCCGTTGTCACAGGCGCTGAAGATCATCATGAATGCCTTCTACGGGGTGCTCGGCTCCAGTGGTTGCCGCTTCTTCGACCCCCGGCTGGCATCGTCGATCACTCTGCGTGGCCACGAGATCATGCGCCGCACGCGGGAACTGATAGAGGCCCAGGGCCATGTGGTGATCTACGGCGACACCGACTCGACGTTCGTCTGGCTGGGCCGGGCGCATTCGGACGAGGCGGCCGAACGCATCGGTCGCGACCTGGTACAGCGGATCAACGACTGGTGGCGTCGGCATCTGCGTGACGAGTATGGCCTGAGCAGTGCCTTGGAGCTGCAGTACGAAACGCACTTCCGGCGCTTCCTGATGCCGACGATCCGTGGCGCCGAGGAGGGTAGCAAGAAGCGTTATGCCGGCCTGGTCACGCGCGCGGATGGCAGCGACGGGATGGTATTCAAGGGGCTGGAAACCGTGCGCACGGACTGGTCGCCGCTGGCGCAGCGCTTTCAGCAGGAGCTGTACCTGCGCATCTTCCACCGTCAGCCGCACCAGGATTACGTGCGTGAGTATGTGCGCCGAACCCTGGCTGGCGAGTTCGACGAGCTGCTGGTTTACCGCAAGCGCCTGCGTCGCCGGCTGGACGACTACCAGCGCAACGTGCCGCCGCATGTGCGGGCGGCGCGCCTGGCCGACGAGTGCAATGACCGCCTTGGTCGTCCGCGGCAGTATCAGAACGGCGGCTGGATCAGCTACCTGATCACCGTCGCCGGCCCTGAGCCACTGGAGGCGCGTACCTCTGCCGTCGACTACGACCACTACGTGACGCGCCAGCTGCAGCCAGTGGCGGACGCGATCCTGCCCTTTGTCGGCGACGACTTCGCCTCGCTGATCGACGGGCAGCTGGGGCTGTTCTGACCGCCAGCCGGGCGTCATCTCCGGCAGGGCGGGGTCGAATGCTTGCTCCCACTTTCCTCGCCGAGGTCGCGTATGTTCCTTGTCCAGTTGCTGTTGCCGCTTTACGACAACGATCAACAGGCGTTGCCGAGGTCGCTCTTTCGCACCGTGAGCGAGGAGCTGATCGAGCGCTTCGGCGGTTTGACCACCTACAGCCGTGCGCCGGCCAACGGCTACTGGCTGGAGGACGGCGAGAACGCGGTGCGGGACGAGACGGTGGTCTACGAAGTGATGGTAGAAGAGCTGGAGCGGGACTGGTGGGCGCAGTATCGCGTCGATCTGGAGTGCAGGTTTCGGCAGAAGTCGCTGGTGGTCAGGGCGCACGGCCTGACGCTGCTGTAGGCGCTAATGGGGCGGTGGGCGCGATGGCCAGGCAGGCCCGACCATCGCCTCGGGTCACTTGCGGACCCAGTTGCCGTTGAGCTGGATGATCTGGCCGGGCGGCGTCTTTTCGATGGCCTTCTTGCCGGCGATGGCTTCGACGTCGCTGACGCTGATGCCGTTCTGCTTGGCTACGCGGTGGTACTCGGCGCGGCGAGCCTGGTTGATCTGGCTGGCAATCTCCTCGGCGTTCTTGCTGGAGCGAACCACGCCCAGATAGCCGTCGGGCTTCTCGCCGAGCATGCCGCTGGCCTTGGCTTCACCCAGGGCGGACATGGCTTCGTTGAGGGTCATCGCTGCGGCGGGCAGGGCCAGCAGGAGTGCCAGGAGCAGGCTGGTCAGTTTCAGATAGGCTTTCATGGTCGTCCTCAGAACAGTCCGCTGTCTTGGTTGATGATCGAGTCGAGCTGCTTGTCCACGCGGATATAAATCTCGTGTTCGATCTTCACGTTCAGGTTGATGTTGATCGGCTCGTTCGGCACGGCCAGTTCCACCCGCGGTGTACAGGCGCTGGCGAAGAGACCCAGCAACACGATGGTCAGCGTATGGCGCAACCGCATGGCGGTTTCTCCTGTGTCGATTTCGCGGCTGCATCGCCTTATCTGAGGCGTTCCTGCACCCGCCGTTGAATGGTTTCGCTTACCCGGTCGCTCAGCTGCAAGCTGGTCAACAGCGCCGGAATGTCCTCTTCCAGATTGATCGAGAAGTTGATCGGCCGACCACCTTCCAGGGCCGGGTTGCGGCCGTTCAGACGCAGCCCGAGGTTCAGCTTGCCGCGCTCATCATAGCGGACGTCGCTGGTGAGCAGATCATAGTGAAAATTGTGCAGGGCTTCGGTGACGATCTTCATGGCCGGATTCGCCTGGCCGAGGGCCTCGATCTTCGGCGAACGAAAGCGCAGCACGCCGCCCGGTCCTCGCGCGGCGAGCTTGCCATCCTGCACGCTCAGCCCTGCGGCGCTGCGCTGCACGTCGAAGCTGCCATCGATCAGGCCGCTGCCGCTGAGGCCTTCGGTCGGATAGGCGGCGAGCACGTCGCCCAGCTGCACGCCTTCCAGCCGGGCGCTGAGCCGTTGCTGTGGCGCCGCGAGGTCAAGGGTGCCGGCCGGCAACCAGAATCGCCCGCCAAGAATCCGGGTTTCGGCGGTCTGCCAGGTCAGGCGTCCCTGTGTCGGCTGGTCGACGGCTGCCTCGTAGTAACCGCGCAGCAGCAGCGGGCCGAAGGTGAAGCCGGGATTGATCTCGGCCAGCCGCAGCTCGCCGATGTCCAGACGAAGGCGGTCGCGCTGCAGGCCGGCTGCCAGGCGTGCGTCGAGGCCGGATATCTCGCTGCGGTCGAAGATGCCGGCCAGGCCCCGCGCATCGAGTGTCAGGCTCGCCGTTGGGTTGCCGCCGCCGGCGGGCTGCGTCAACTTGCCTTCGCCCGACAGGCGTCCGCTGCTGAGCTCAAGCGCCGCGGGCCACGCGGAGAGGCTGCGGGCGAGCGGATTGCCGGCGCGCAGGAAGATTTCCTGCAGCTTTGCGCCGACGTGCAATGGCCCGTTCCAGTGCTGCTCGACGTTCAGCGCAAGCGTCAGCCCGACGTCATTGCTTGCGGGGCCGGTGGCGTTCAGAGCTGTAGCGTCGGCTTTGAGCTGGCCGTTCCAGCGCCAGCCTTGGCTGAGCAGCTGCGGATGCTCGAGGCGACCCAGGCGTAGTTCCAGCGGCCCTTCGGTACGCCAGGCAGTTGGCTGCTCGACGTTGCGCTCGATCTGCAGTGCCAGTGTGCGCGGCAACGCCGCGCTCAGCTGACTGGCGACGAGCTCGCCGGTGGCAAGGCGTGCCAGGCTGACACGGGATGACGGCTGCAGCTGCAGTTCGAGTTTGCGGAGGTCGGCGCGTCCGGAGAAATCCAGTCTGGCGTCGAGGTTCTGCAGCGTCAGGCCATCCAGCTGCAAGCGCGTGCTGCGTGTGTGCAGACGGGCCTGCTCGATGTCCAGTGCATAAGGGGGGGAGGTCGCCAGTCGCATGCGCGCCTGCAGGTTGGACGGCGTGCCGCCCTGGGCCTCCACGCGAAGTTGCACGGGTAGCTGCCCAGGCGTCATCTCAGTGGCTACCGGCTCGACGCTTATATTCAGCTGACTCGGGCGTAGCGCGGCCGGCACGTCCGTCAGCAGGGTGGACGATGGACGCAGCTGTAGGTTTGCTTTCAGCTCCGTGGGCAACCACAGTCCATCCTGCCCTCGAGCGGCCAGGTCGAGGTCGCCCTGCAGCTCCCCGAGACCTATGACCGGCCAGGCGGCAGGAATGTGGGTGGAGAGGCGCAGTTCGCCCGCAGCGTTGCGCCAGGCATAAACGCCGTCATCGTTCTGTATCAGGGTCAGTGCCCAGCCTGCGCCGATGCGCATGTCCGTAGGCATGTCGGGGAGGGCGGCGGTTGGCGTGGCCGTCCACTCGCTGAGCCAAGCCAGCAGCCAGGGCGCCTCCGGCAGGCTGCCCATGGAAAGCGTGCCATTCCAGCGCAACGTCCTGTCGGAATGTTCCAGCTGGTGGCGGGTTTCCAGTCGTGGTTGTTCGTCGATAGCCACCGTGGCCAGTACGAGGCTTTCGCCGAGCGCGGAACCCTGCGCGTCGATGGTCAGTGACAGCCTGTGCTCGTTGCGTCGCAGGTCCAGGCGGCCGTCCAGCGGCAGCAACGATTCGCCCTTCCGCTCGAACCTCAGCGCCCCCCGTTCGTCGCAGCGTCCCTTGGCGCAGGGCAGGCTGATCCGCAGATCGGCTATGGTCAGTCGCTGCGGGAGCCAGGCGGCCCACCGTTCGTACTGTTCCAGATCCGTTGCTGGCGGCTCGCTGTCGCCGGCGGGCGGATACGAGCGAATCTCCAGCTCAAGCTGGTCGATTTGCAGCGAACGAGGCGGCAACGGGCGAAAAAAGCTGGGTAACCGCAGGGTGATGCCGGAGGCACTAGCAGCCAGATGGAGGCCGTTCTCGGGGTTCTGCGCATAGCGCACGCGCTCTGCCGAGATACCGCCTGAGGAAAGCCGTAGCCCCTGCCATTCCAGTAGTTCGATGCCCTGCTCATGCTTGAACCCTTGCCACTGGCTCCAGGCAACGGCACTCAGCACCATCAGTAGGGCGAGCAGCCCGGCGGCCAGCACGGAAACGGTTCTCCACGGTTTGGTCATGGCTGCGTCCATAAAGCGAGGGCTACAGCATAGCCGTAGAACGGGCCTGGGCGACGTGCGCCAGCGAGGTGCGATGCACGACAGCAGAGTTGCTTCGAAGTTCACCGGAACTCCGCACCAGCCCTTGTGGCCAGGCACTTTGCGACCCGTGCGCCGAACTTGTGCACATTTCCGCAATGGCTCTGTCAAGGCCTTATGACAAACAGTCGCAAACCAACGAAGCCCATAGATCGTTACTAACCAATTGAAAAATAAGCATTTTTGGCATTGGCGAAAAAACCGCCAGTTTAAGCGCAGCCCCCATGAGACGTGGCATTCGACGATTTGTCTGCTGCTTGTCCACTGACTTATCCACAGCTTCTGTGGATTACTGTCTGGTGTGATTCAGATCTAATTTTTTCGCTTTTGACAAGACTTTAACTCTCGGAAAAAAGGAGTAGAGTGCGCGACCTTATTCACCAGCCCCCCTGATGTGCATGAGAACGCGTACTTCGGCTCCCGCCTCATTTGCCTCCTCGACTCCAACGGCGCGCCTGCCCTTGCGCATGGCGCTGTGGTTGCTGGACAGCCAGCACCTGGGCCGGAACCAGGGCGTCAAGCGGATTGCCGGACGCCTCCTCAAGCAGCCTGCGCGCGAGGGTGTGGTCGAAGCGCAGAGCCGCCTTGGCCGCCTGCTGTGCTGCGAGTGCGACAGCCAGCGCGACCGTCGCATCGGATTCGAGCTGCTGCGCCAGGCGGCCCGGGCAGGTGATAGCCAGGCGCAGCTGGAGCTCGGCCGCCTGTGCGGTGAACCGGATCACCCCGAGCCGGCGAAGGCACGGCTCTGGCTGGAGCAGGCCGCGGCGCAGGGTTCGCATGAGGCGGCACGGGTTCTGCGGCAGGTCCGGGGCTGACCGGCATCCCTGCCTGACCGGCGTACAGCGGGTCGCTATACTGCCCGGCAACTTCGCCGGAGCCCTTCATGTCCCTTGATCCCCTCCATCTATTGCTCGGTCTGGCAGTCGGCCTGATCGCCCTGGCAGGGCTGTGCCTTTATCTCCAGCGCCGCCTGGTCACTGGCGAGGCCGAGCAGGCTCTGCTCGAAGAACGGCTCAGGCAGGCGATTTCGGCGCAGCAGGGCCTGACCACACAGCTGGACGGCTATCGGGTCGAGCTCGCCGAGCTGAGCGGTATCAAGTCCGAGCAGCAGGCCGAACTGGCCGCGCTGCGACGCGAGACCGAGCTGCTGCGCACGCAGCGTGGCCACGACACCGAAATCATTGCCGATCTGCAGGCCGAGCGCGACGCGCAACAGGCGGAGCTACGTCGGCTGAGCGCCGCCCATGCCGCGCTGGACGCCGAGCTGCGCGAGCAGCACAACGCGCATCAGCAGCGCCTCTCCGACCTTCAGGCCGCGCGCGACGAACTGCGTGCGCAATTCGCCGAGCTC
Source organism: Stutzerimonas stutzeri (assembly GCF_000219605.1). Classification (NCBI taxonomy): domain Bacteria; kingdom Pseudomonadati; phylum Pseudomonadota; class Gammaproteobacteria; order Pseudomonadales; family Pseudomonadaceae; genus Stutzerimonas; species Stutzerimonas stutzeri. Next base: position 2,961,951 of record NC_015740.1, on the reverse strand, counting down.
GCCGGCCGGATCTTCGACGAGCGTGAGCAACGCTTCAGCGAGTCCAGCCATGAGCGGTTGGGACAGCTGCTCGAGCCGTTGAAAGAGCGCATCCAGGCCTTCGAGAAGCGCGTCGAAGAAAGCTATCAGCACGAGGCCCGCGAGCGCTTTTCCCTGGCCCGAGAGCTGGAGCGGCTGCAGCAGCTGAACCAGCGTCTGGGCGACGAAGCGACCAATCTGACCCGTGCCCTGCAGGGCCAGAAGACCCAGGGCAACTGGGGCGAACTGGTACTGGAGAAGGTTCTGGAGCATGCCGGTCTGGAGAAAGGCCGCGAATACCACACCCAGGTGAGTCTCAAGAGTGCCGACGGCGTGCGCTTCCAGCCGGACGTGCTCATTCACCTGCCGGGCGACAAGCAGGTCGTGGTCGATGCGAAGGTCAGCCTGACCGCTTACCAGGCGCTGACCTGCGCCGAGGACGAAGGCAGCCGTGCGCTGGCGCTCAAGCAGCATGTGCAATCGCTGCGCAACCACCTCAAGGGGCTTTCGCTCAAGGACTACCAGCATCTGGAGGGGCTGCAGAGCCTCGATTTCGTACTGCTGTTCGTACCCATCGAAGCGGCATTCGCGGCGGCCCTGCAGGCCGATCCCGAGCTCTTCCAAGAGGCCTACGGTCGGCACATCGTGATCGTCAGCCCGACCACGCTGTTGGCCACGCTGCGGGTCATCGACAGCCTCTGGCGGCAGGAGCGGCAAAGCCAGAACGCTCGGGAAATCGCGGAAAAGGCCGGTGCGCTTTACGACAAGTTCGTCGCATTCATCCAGGATCTCGACGAGATCGGCAATCGTTTGCAGCAGGTGGATCGGGCCTACCTTTCTGCGCGCAACAAGCTCAGCGACGGGCGTGGCAACCTGGTCGGCCGCGCCGAGCAGTTGAAGTCCCTCGGCGCGCGGGCCAGCAAGCGACTGCCGGGTGACTGGCTGGAGCGGGCAGGGGCCGAAGCCTTCAGCGAAGCCGGCGAGTGACGCGCGGCTGAACGTTTAACGCAACAGCAGCAGCGCAAGCCCGGTCAGCAGGCCGGCAAACATGATCGGCAGCGTGCGCACGGCCAGCTCTCGGCCGCCGATCAGAACGATCAGCATCGCCTTGACCAGGCTGTTGCTCAACGCGGCGAAGACGATGCCGCGTGCCGCTACCTCATGGGCCAGGCCGTCGCGGGCCTTGCTGGCCAGCGACAGGGTGATGGCATCGACGTCGGTCAGGCCCGCCAGCAGCGAAACCAGATAGATACCGGCGTCGCCGAACCAGCGTCGCGCGCCTTCCACCAGCAGGAGAATCAGCACCAGCAGCGCGGCGAAGCGAAGCGCCGGACCCAGCTCGAACGGGTTCTTCAGCAGGGGCTCGGCATCGCTGTCGGCAGCGCTGGCAGCGCGCAGGTAGTAAAACAACGCGCCGGCCGCGTAGATCGCACCGGCTGCGGCCAGGGGCAGGCTCAGCCCAGGCAGCAGGGCAGGATTGACGATGCCCACCTCCAGCAGCACGCGCGGGAACATCAGCGCCGAGGTCGCCAGCAGGCCGGCCGCGAGTGCGGCGCGCAGCTGTGGCGCATTCAGTCGGGCCAGGGTGATGGTCATCGCGGTGGACGAAACGATGCCGCCGAGCAGCGCCGTCACCAGCAGCCCATGGCGCGCACCGAAAGCGCGGATGGCCACGTAGGCGGCGAAGCCAATGCCGGCGATCAGCACCACCATCATCCAGGTGGTGTAGGGGTTGAGCGCCTGCCAGGGGCCGTAGCCCTGATTGGGCAGCGCCGGCAATAGCACCACCGAGATGAACAGCATCTTCAACGCGCCGCCCAGTTCGGCTTCGCTGAGGCGCTTCAGCGCCTGGTGCAGGCGGGTCTTGAGGCTCAGCAGCAGCGCCACCGCGATGGCGCAGGCGGCTGCCAGCTGACGGCTCTCCGCAACCGCCAGGCTGCCGAGCAGGAAGGTCAGCAGCAGGGCGACCTCGGTGGTCATGCCATGATCGCCGCTGCGCCGCGCATCAATCAGGTAGCCGGCGATCACCAGCAGACCCAGCACGATGAACATCGCGACCCAGGCAAACGCGCCGAGATGGGTGACGCTCACCGCAGCAAGACCGCCGAACAGGCCCGCCAGGCCGAAGGTGCGGATGCCGGCCACCAGCTCCTGGCCGGGGCTTTCACGCCCGCTCCAGCTACGCTCGGTGCCGATCAGCAGCCCGACGCCCAGCGCCGTGGCAAGGTTGAGAAAAAATTCCAGGGTCATTGGCCACCATGGTGAAGGGTGCAGTTGGCCATCAGTTTAACGGTGTCGCCGCGCGACGGTTGGCTTGGAGCAGCTGATTCGTCCCCAGGTCTTCATACCGGACTGGCTGCTTTGTGTCGCTGGCATCGGTCCGGGCCGGCCGCTTGGTGAGCAGGGCTTGCCAGGCGTGCTGATGCTCCGCGTTTCGGCGTCCCGGGCGAGCCGCTTTTCCCTTCGCCCCGGCTCGCTGGCCGGCGCGAAAGAGAAGGTCACCAGGCAAGCAGAGCCTGCCTGCCAATAAGGCCCGAGGCCATTACCTCAACGTCAGATGGCGGCTCATCAACGCTCGCAACGCCGCAGGCTTCACCGGCTTGGCGAGGAAGTCCAGGCCGCTGGCGTGAATGGCCGCCACCAGCTCAGGGCGCGCGTCGGCGCTGATCACCACACCTGGCACCGGTTCACCGAGGCGGGTACGCAGCCAGGCCATCAGCTCGGTGCCGGTCTGGCCCTCGTCCAGGTGATAGTCCACCAATACCAGCTGCGGACGGATGTCGTCCGCCAGCAGCGCTTCGCAGTCGGCGCGGTTGCTGGCGGTCCAGACCTGGCAGCCCCAGCGCGTGAGCAGGCTGTTCATGCCCACCAGAATGCTGTCCTCGTTGTCGATGCACAGCACCTGGGCGCCGGTCAGAGCGCTGTGCTGCGGCTCGCCACGCTTGACCGCCGGGCGTGGCTGGCTGACGGCGCGGGCGATCGGCACGGTGACACTGAAGACGCTACCCTTGCCCGGCCAGGAACGCACCTCCAGCGGGTGGTCGAGGACGTGGCAGAGGCCGTCGGCGATGGCCAGGCCTAGCCCCAGGCCCTTTTCGGCGCGGGTCTGGTGGCTGTCCAGGCGCTTGAACTCTTCGAAGATGACCTTGAGCTTGTCCTGCGGAATGCCCGGGCCGCGGTCCCACACCTCCAGGCGCAGCGACGAGCCCTGCCGGCGCACACCGAGCACCACTCGGCCCTTGGCATAGCGGAAGGCGTTGGTAAGGAAGTTCTGCAGTACCCGGCGCAACAGGCGGATGTCACTGTCCACGCGCAGCTTGCTGCCGTGCACGCGGAAGTTGACGCCCTGTTCGCGGGCCAGTGCGGTGAACTCGGTGCCGAGGGTGTCGAACAGCGTCGCCAGCGGGAAGGGGTTGCGATCCGGGGTGACCCGGCCGCTTTCCAGGCGCGAGATGTCCAGCAGGTCGGTGATGAGGTCCTCGGCCGAACGCAGCGCGCTGTCCAGGTGCTGTACCAGTTCCTGGGCTTCCTTGGGCAGGGCGCTCTGCTGGTGCGACAACGCGGCGGAGAAAAGGCGAGCCGCGTTGAGCGGCTGCATCAGGTCATGGCTGACCGCGGCGAGGAAACGGGTCTTGGACTGGTTCGCCGCCTCGGCGGTGCTCTTGGCCTCGATCAGTGCCTGGTTCAGTTGCGACAGCTCCTGGGTGCGTTCGCTGACGCGTTGTTCCAGGCCTTCGTTGGCGTCCTTCAGGGCACGTTCGGCCTCGCGGTACGCGGTGATGTCACTGAAACTCATGACGAAGCCGCCGCCGGGCATCGGGTTGCCGATCAGCTCGACGACCCGGCCGTTGGGGAACAGCCGCTCGGAGGTGTGGGCACGGCCCTGGCGCATCCAGTACAGGCGCTTGGCCACATGGGTATCGGGGTCGCCCGGCCCGCACAGGCCGCGTTCGGCGTTGTAGCGGATGATGTCGGCGATCGGCCGGCCGATGTAGACCAGCCCGTCCGGATACTCGAAAAGCTCCAGATAGCGGTGGTTCCACGCCACCAGGCGCAGCGACTGGTCGACCACGCTGATGCCCTGGGTGATGTTCTCGATCGCTCCTTGCAGCAGCGCACGGTTGAACTGCAGCACCTCGGAGGCTTCGCCGACGATGCGCACCACGTCGTCGACCTGCATGTCGCGGCCTTCCAGCGCCGCCTTGACCACCGCACGGGTGGAGGACGCACCGAGTACGCCGGCGAGCAGGCGCTCGGTATGCGCAATCCACTGGCCGTCGGCCTGCAGTTTGGGCGAGAAGTCCTGGCCGTGGCGGCGGGCGAAGCGCTGGAAGCTCTGCTCGGCGCGCTCGGCGCCGACGAAGCGCGATGCCAGGGTCAGCAGGTCCTCGACGCGCACGGCGAGCAGGCGCCGCGCGCCGGTGGGGGAGGTGATTTCCTGGCCGATGAAGCGGCTGGCCTGCCAGTGCTCCGCCACGTGGGTCTGAGTCAGGATCGAGACCCAGAAGAACAGCGTGGCGTTGCCGATCAGCGACAGGGTGACCCCGAGGGTCAGGCCGCTTAGGCCGAATCCGAGGCCGCCGTTGTACATCCAGCTGAGGCCCGGGAACATGTCCAGCGGCCAGCCGAGCAACGGCAGGATCAGCGTGTAGAACCAGATGGCCGCACCGGCGGTGAGGCCGGCGAACACGCCACGGCGGTTTGCCTGTTTCCAGTACAGCGCGCCGACCATGGCCGGCGCCAGCTGCGTGATGGCGGCGAAGGCGATCTGGCCGATGGTGGCCAGGGAGGCGGTGGAACCGAGCAGGCGGTAGCTGACGTAGGCCAGCAGGAGGATCGCCACGATGGTGATGCGGCGTACCGAGAGCATCCAGTGGCGGAAGGCCTCGAAGGGGCGTTCGGCTTCCTGGCGGCGCAGCAGCCACGGCAGCAGCATGTCGTTGGAAACCATGGTGGAAAGCGCCACGCTGGCGACGATCACCATGCCGGTCGCCGCCGAAGCACCGCCGATGAAGGCCAGCAGCGCGAGCCAGGGATGCAGCTCGGCCAGCGGCAGGCTGATGACGAACGAGTCCGGAGTGACGTCCGCCGGCAGCAGCATCTGACCGGCGAGGGCGATCGGCACGACGAACACGGCGGCCAGCACGAGATATAGAGGGAACACCCAGCGAGCCAGGCGGAAGTCGCGCGGCTCGATGTTTTCCACTACCGCGACGTGGAACTGCCGCGGCAGGCAGACGATCGCCATCATCGCCACGGTGGTCTGAACCAGCATCGCTGCCCAGTTGACGTTCTCGCTCCAGAAATCGGCGAGTTCAGGCGCGTCGTGGGCGCGGTTGAACAGGTCGCCGAAGCCGTTGTAAAGGCCGAAGGTGACGAATGCGCCGACCGCGAGAAAGGCCAGCAGCTTGATCAGCGATTCGAAGGCGATCGCCAGGACCATGCCGCGGTGGTGCTCGGTGACGTCGAGATTGCGCGTGCCGAAGAGAATGGTGAACAGTGCCAGGACGATCGAGACGATCAAGGCCGTGTCCCGGGTGCCGGTGCCGGCCGCCTCGATGTTGATGCCGCTCAGCACGTTCACCCCCAGCACGATGCCCTTGAGCTGCAGCGCGATGTACGGCAATACACCGACCAGGCAGATCAGCGTGACCACCACCGCCAGCAGCTGCGACTTGCCGTAGCGCGCGGCGATGAAGTCGGCGATGGAGGTGATGTTTTCCTGCTTGCTGATCATGATCATCTTCTGGATCACGTGCGGCGCGAACAGCATGAGCAGGATCGGACCCAGATAGATCGGCAGGAACGCCCACAGCTGCTCGGTGGACTGGCCGACGGCACCGAAGAAGGTCCAGCTGGTGCAGTACACCGCCAGAGAGAGGCTGTAGACCCAGGGCCGCAGGCGCGGCGACATGGAGGCGCTGTTACGGTCACCATAGAAGGCGATGGCGAACAGAATGGCCATATAGACGAGGGCGACCGCGGCGATCAGCCCGCCTGACAGCGTCATGCAAACTCCAGAAAGCGAAGGTAGATGCCAGGAGGATGGCTTCGGTTGACCGGTAAGGCGCCGAATTCAATCAGCTCTGGCGACTCTTTAATATGAGGATTGGCGAAGTTTCGCAGCAATGGCACGCCCCGTGTGCAGGGTTGCGACCAAGGTCGCATGTGTCTAGCACGGGCCTGCCAGCACCATCACCGGCTGTCCGCCGGCCACGGCATCGCGTCCACCCTGGGTTACTGTCTCGGCATCGCCGGTCCGTACCTACCGATCACAGGAGAATGTCATGCTTACCCCGCGCCCGGTAACCCTGCAGCGTGGTGCGCTGCGCCTGGAGCCGCTGATGGAGGCGGATATCCCTGAACTCGTCGCGCTGGCAGAACGCAACCGTGCAGAGCTGGTTTACATGAACGGGCCGTTGCGCCCGGACTGGTATCGCCACGCGCTGGCCGAGCAGCGCGAGGGGCGAGCGGTGGTGTTCAGCGTGCGGATGGCTGACCGACTGATCGGCACCACGCGCTTCGCCGACTTCAACATCGGCCTGCCAGCCGCCGAGCTGGGCTGGACCTGGCTGGACCAGGCGGAGCATGGCACCGGCCTGAACACCTCGATCAAGTTCCTCCTGCTGCGGCACGCCTTCGAGGAGTGGCAGCTGGTGCGTCTGCAGCTGAAGACCGCCGCCAGCAACCTGCGCTCGCAGCGGGCCATCGAGAAGCTCGGTGCCGAGCGCGAGGGGCTGCTGCGCAACCATCGGCGGCTGGCCGACGGTCGGCTGGATGACACCGTGCTGTACAGCATCACTGACCGCGACTGGCCGCAGGTCCGGCAGCGCCTGGCGGCCGACTGACTGCCCGGGCGGAGCTTCGCCTGGCGCCATCAGTTCGGTTATCGTGCGCTGCTTTGCCGCACAGCGGCTCGAATCATGCGGGGTTCCTTGGCTGTCATGCCGTCGTCTGACGAGGCGTGTAGGATTCTCGCCATGAGGTCTACAGGAGTTCCGATGTCCCGCTCGCAAGAGTTCGTCCATGGTTGCCGTGACATATTGCCCTTGATCCTCGGTGCGATCCCGTTCGGCATCATCTTCGGCACCCTGGCGGTGGGCGCCGGCCTGTCCGGCTGGCAGACCATGGGCATGTCGGCGCTGGTCTTCGCCGGCTCGGCGCAGTTCATCGCCATTACCCTGATCACCGGTGGGGTCGGTGCGGCGGTGGTGCTGCTGACGACCTTCGTGGTGAACCTGCGGCATGCGCTGTACAGCGCGGCGCTGCAGCCGTTCGTGAGGCACCTGCCTGGGCGTTGGCGCGTGCCCCTGGCCTTCTGGCTGACGGACGAAGCGTTCGCCGTGGTGCAGAACCGCTATGCCAGGGACGATGCGTCGCCGTACAAGCACTGGTACTTTCTCGGCGCCGCGCTGACGATGTATCTCAACTGGCAGCTTTCCACACTGGTCGGCGTCGCCTTCGGCCAGGCCGTGCCGGATATCGCCCGTTGGGGACTGGACTTCGCCATGATCGCCACCTTCATTGGCATCGCTGTGCCGATGATGCGAACGCGCCCACAGGTGGCGTCGGCAGTGGTCGCTGGCGGCGTGGCGCTGCTGACCTGGGAACTGCCCTACAAGCTAGGGCTAATAGCCGCCGCGCTGGCGGGAATCGTCATCGGTGTATGGCTGGAGCGCCGGGCCGAAACCGCTGCGCGACTGCAGGGGGCGCTATGAATACCTGGCTGCTGATCCTCGGCATGCTGGCAATCACCTTCGTGATCCGCTACAGCTTCTTCGCCTGGCCTGATCTGCGCTTTCCGCGCGCCATCGAACAGGGCCTGCATTACGTGCCGGTGGCGGTACTGACCGCCATCGTGGTGCCCGGAATGCTGCTGCCGGACGGGCAGTGGGCACTGAGCTGGGACAACGCTTACCTGCTGGCCGGGCTGCTGGCTATCGCCATCGCCGCGGTCAGTCGCAACCTGCTGGCGACCATTGCCGGCGGTCTGCTGAGCTTCTTCGCGCTGCGCTGGGCGCTCGGGCAGTTGCCGATATGAGCGGCGAGTCGTCGAGAACTGCTGCGCGAACGGCGCCGGTCGGAAGTGCCCAGGCGCCACGCTCGCAGTTCCGTCTGCTTGGCAAACGCCGGTTTCTGCCGTTCTTCTGTACCCAGCTGCTGGGTGCATTCAACGACAACGTGTTCAAGCAAGCCCTGATCCTGGCGATTCTGTTCAAGCTCGGTACGACCGCCGACAAGAGCCTGCTGATCAATCTCTGTGCTCTGCTGTTCATTCTGCCGTTCTTTCTCTTTTCCGCGCTGGGCGGGCAGTTGGGTGAACGCTTCGAGAAGGCCGTGCTGATCCGTCGGATCAAGTTCGCCGAAATCCTCATCATGCTGGCCGGTGCCCTGGGGATGCTGCTGGGCAACCTGCCGCTGCTGCTGGTGGTGCTGTTCTGCATGGGCACCCAGTCGGCGCTGTTCGGCCCGGTCAAGTATTCGATACTGCCGCAGCAACTGACGGAGGACGAACTGGTCGGCGGCAACGCGCTGGTTGAAATGGGGACGTTCCTGGCCATTCTCGGCGGCACCATCGGTGCGGGTGTGCTGATGGCGAGCGACGCCTATGCCGAGTGGGTGGCACTCAGCGTGGTGCTGATCGCCCTGGTCGGGTACCTGGCCAGTCTCGCGATTCCCGCCGCGACGGCCGCCTTGCCAACCTTACATATGGACTGGCGCGTGCTGCGCCAGTCGTGGCGGATTCTGCGGCTGGGCTTCGGCCAGCAGCGCGCCGTGTCACGGGCCATGCTGGGCAATTCCTGGTTCTGGTTTCTCGGTGCCACCTACCTGACCCAGATCCCGGCCTTCTCCAAGGACTACCTGGGTGGCGATGAAAGCGTGGTGACGCTGATCCTCACCCTGTTCTCGGTAGGCATCGCGCTGGGCTCCCTGCTGTGCGAGCGGCTGTCACGGCATCACGTTGAAATCGGCCTGGTTCCGTTCGGGGCGATCGGCCTGAGCCTGTGTGGTGGGCTGCTCTGGTGGCATGCCGGCGCGCATCCACAGCCTGCAGCCAGTGTGGACTGGCTGGCACTGCTGGGCGAGCCGTCGGCCTGGTGGGTATTGATGGACATCCTCGGGCTGGGAATCTTCGGCGGCCTGTACATCGTCCCGCTGTATGCGCTGATTCAGTCGCGCAGCGTGGCGCACGAGCGTTCGCGGGTGGTGGCGGCGAACAATATTCTCAACGCGCTGTTCATGGTCGGCTCGGCGATCATCGCGATCGTGCTGCTGGTCGTGCTGAAACTGTCGATACCGCAGCTGTTCCTGGTCGTCTCGCTGCTCAGCGTGCTGGTCTGCGGTGCGCTGTTCATCGATGCACCGGAGTTCATCGAGCGCTTCCTGCTCTGGGCGCTGGGCCAGCGGCTGGGCGGGATCCTGCTGACGCAGATCGGCCTGCGCTGAGGCGGAAGGGGGGAGGGGCGCCGCGCGGCGCCCCGTGCGGTCAGATGCCCTGCGGAACCTCTTCGCCGCCGAAGGCCTCGAACAGCGCCGGCAGGAACTCGCGGAAGGTCATCATCATCAGCAGGAAACTGGCGTCCTGCTGGGCGAGCGCGTCGTCACCACCGTCCTGTTCGGCCTGGTCCTGCAGCAGTTCCTCGAAGCGCAGGCGCTTGATGATCAGCTTGTCGTCCAGTACGAAGGACAGCTTGTCCTGCCATGCCAGGGACAGCTGGGTGACCTGCTTGCCGGCTTCCATATGCTGCTGTATCTCGTCGCTGGTCAGGTCCTGGCGCTTGCAGCGCACCACACCGCCGTCTTCGTGGGTGTCACGCAGTTCGCATTCGTCCAGCACGAAGAAGTCGTCCGCCGCCTTCTGAGTCTTCACCCAGTCGGTAAGCGTGGCGCTGGGCGCGATCTTCACCGTCAGCGGGCGCACCGGCAGCGAGCCGATCGCTTCACGCAGGGTGGACAGCAGGTCTTCGGCCTTCTTCGGGCTGGCCGAGTTGACCAGGATCAGACCGCGCTCGGCATCGATCGCGGCGAAGGTGCCGGACTTGCGGATGAAGGCACGCGGAAGGAAGGCCTGGATGATCTCGTCCTTGATCTGGTCGCGTTCCTTCTTGTAGACCTTGCGCATCTGCTCGGCCTCGATTTCGTCGACCTTCTCCTTCACTGCATCCTTGACCACGCTGCCGGGCAGGATACGTTCTTCCTTGCGCGTGGCGATCAGCAGAAAGCCCTGGCTGGCGTGCACCAGCGGGGCGTCTTCACCCTTGCCGAACGGCGCGACGAAACCATAGGTGCTCAGTTCCTGGCTGGCGCAGGGGCGGGCGGGTTTGGCGGCCAGTGCAGCTTCGAGAGTCTCGGCATCTAGAGCGACGTTCTGGGTGAGACGGTATACGAGCAGATTGCGAAACCACATGGCGGGGTAGATCTCCGGGGAAACAAAGGAGCGCATTATTCCTGCCTGGCTGGCTGAGGCCAACCCTGAAGCAAGTTAATGCGCAGCGGGCCGGATAAAATGGCTGGCAAACCAGGGTTTTCCTAAGTCCTTGGAACTTCTGCAAATTTTTTTTCAAAAGGGGGTTGCCAAGGTTCGGAACCCTCTCTAGAATGCGCCCCACTTCGAGAGCAAACGGGTGATTAGCTCAGCTGGGAGAGCATCTGCCTTACAAGCAGAGGGTCGGCGGTTCGATCCCGTCATCACCCACCACTCGAGGTTTAGCGCAGCGGTAGTTCAGTCGGTTAGAATACCGGCCTGTCACGCCGGGGGTCGCGGGTTCGAGTCCCGTCCGCTGCGCCATATTAGCTTCACGGGAACACTGAACGCCCTGAAGCATCGAAGAAAACGGCCTTATAGGCCGTTTTTTTTTGCCTGCTTTTCCGGGATGCCACGCCGTCCCTGTTCATGCCCCCCTGCGGCAAAATGCTACGCGCTTCCTTTCTTTGCCATCTCTTTACGATCCTAGCCGGGAGGCGCGGTAGCCAGTGCCTGGATGCGCTGCTAAGCTCGGCCATCCGCTTTCGGTAAGTCCCAACTGCGTAATTAAGGAAACAGCATGAGACTGAGACATCAACGTTTGGCACCTGCGATTGCCCTGGTCGGCCTGGTACTGGCCGGCTGCGACTCGCAGACCAGTGTCAAACTGGACACTCCGGCGCAGAAGGCGTCCTACGGCATCGGCCTGAACATGGGCAAGAGCCTTGCGCAGGAGGGCATGGATGATCTCGATTCCAAGGCTGTGGCGCAGGGCATCGAAGATGCCATCGGTAACAAGGAGCAGAAGCTGACCGACGAGCAGCTGATGGAGGCCTTCACCTTCCTGCAGACCCGCGCTGAAGAACGCATGGCCGAGATGAATGCCAAGGCGGTCGAGGCGGGCAAGAAGTTCCTCGAGGAGAACGCCAAGCGCGAAGGCGTGAAAACCACCGAGTCCGGCCTGCAGTACGAAGTCGTCAAGTCGGCCGAAGGTCGTCAGCCGACCGAGAACGACGTGGTGACCGTTCACTACGAAGGCAGTCTGACCGATGGCACCGTCTTCGACAGTTCGATCAAGCGCGGCAGTCCGATCGATCTGCCGGTTGGCGGCGTGATTCCTGGCTGGGTCGAAGGCCTGCAGCTGATGCACGTCGGTGAAAAGTTCAAGCTGTACATCCCGAGCGAGCTGGCTTACGGCGAGCAGAGCCCGAGCCCGCTGATTCCGGCGAATTCGGTGCTGGTGTTCGATCTCGAGCTGCTGGATATCAAGGGCGACGAAGCCGAGCAGCCTGCCGAGGCCGCCGAGCAGCAATAAACGGAACCGCTGGAAACGAAAACGCCCCGATCTGATCGGGGCGTTTTGCTTTGCGTCGGTTTCCGACGGATCAGTCGTCCATCTGCGACTGCAGGTAGTTCTCCAGGCCCACCTTGTCGATCAGGCCCAGCTGCGTTTCCAGCCAGTCGATGTGCTCTTCCTCGGACTCGAGGATGTCTTCCAGCAGCTCGCGGCTGCCGTAGTCGCCGACGCTCTCGCAGTAGGCAATGGCCACCTTCAGGTCCTGTACGCCACCCTGTTCCAGCTTGAGGTCGCACTCAAGCATTTCGCGGGTATTCTCGCCGATCAGCAGCTTGCCGAGATCCTGCAGGTTCGGCAGGCCTTCCAGGAAGAGGATGCGCTTGATCAGCTTGTCGGCATGCTTCATCTCGTCGATGGATTCGTCGTACTCGTGCTTGCCGAGCTTGCCGAGACCCCAGTCTTCATACATGCGCGCATGGAGGAAATACTGGTTGATGGCTACCAGCTCGTTGCCGAGGATCTTGTTGAGATGCTGAATGACCAGCTTGTCGCCTTTCATGAAGTTAGCCTGCCTGGAACGGTGGTGATTGATGCAGTCTGGCCAGCGTCGGGCGAGCTGTCAAACCTAAGTCCTTGAATGCAAAAGCCTAAATCTAGTGAGAATGGTTGCGTTCTGCATCCTGGTGTGGCAACTGGCTGATTTGCAGGCAAAAAAAAGCCGGGCAGGGCCCGGCCTTCAAGGCTTCAGTCTGTCAAGCCTGAACAAAGCTCGCGGGGTAGGCCAGGGCCGCCTGGGCGTTCTGCACGTCGCTGAGCGTTTCGCGAACGACCTGCTTGGCGACGCATGCGCATTTGCCGCACCGGGTGGCGACGCCGGTCGCTTCGCGAACCTCACGATAGCTGCAGCAGCCCTCGTAGATGGCATCGCGAATCTGGCCGTCGGTGACACCCTGGCAAAGACAGACGTACATAGAGCACTACCCGTTGAATTCGTTGACGGGAGTGATGCTAATCAGAATGAGAATAATTGTCAAAGATCGTTCGTCGGCTGGCCGATGACAGGCACTCGAACAATGTGCCGCCGCCGCGATTGCCATGCCCTGCCAGGGCCGGCGTCCGTCGGCGTCAGCTGGCTCCGCGTAGGGCGGGGGCGTAAACTGCCTGCCTTTCTGAACCTGCCTGTTGCCCGCGCCTGACGCGGGACAAGGCCGTCCCTACGGAGCCGCGCTGTGCATCTGAGCGTTCCCACCCTGACGCTGGTGGATATATATGTGCTGCTCCTGCTTGGCGTGCTGATGTTCTTCGCCTGGCGCAGCGGGCAGCGTGATGCGACGCTGGGCTTCACCTGCCTGATGCTGCTGTTCGGGACGGTTTCGACCGTGCTCGGCTGTCTGCGCGGAATGGGGATCGACGTGGTGCCGATCGTGCTCGGCAACATCGCCCTCCAGCTCGCGCTGGCCATGAACTGGACGGCGATGCGCACGTTCGTCGGTCGACCGCCGCACCTGCCCGGAATATTGGCCGGGGCGCTGCTATGGGGCGGGCTGTGCCTGGTGCCTGCGTTTTATTCATCCCTGACCGCGCGGCTATTGCTGGCTTCGGCGCTGACGGTCGTCTACACCCTGCTTGCGATGTCCGAGCTCTGGCGCAGCCGGCAGCGCCTATCGGTTTCGCTGCGGCCGGCCATGGGCCTGATGCTGCTTCACGTATCGTTCTATCTGCTGCGCATGGTGGTCGACCGCGGTCAGCCGTTCGGTGACGCCGATCAGGTGAGCTTCTCTGCCTTCGTGATCTTCGAGACGTTGCTCTATGCCATCGGCATTTCCTTCGTCACCCTGGCGATGGTTCGCGAGCGTGCCGAGCAGCAGTATCGGCACGCCTCGCTCAGTGATCCGCTCACCGGCATCGGCAACCGACGCTCTTTCATCGATGCCGGGCAGGCCCTGCTGCAGCGCTGTCGTGCGCGCGGCGAGCCGGTGACGCTGCTGCTCTGCGATCTGGACTTCTTCAAGCGGCTCAACGACACCTTCGGTCATCAGGCCGGCGATCGTGCGCTGATCGACTTCGGCCAGGTGATTGCCCGGCGAATGCGACGTCAGGACGTGTTCGGGCGGATCGGCGGAGAGGAATTCGCCTGTCTGCTGGCCGATGCCGATGCGCTTGTCGGCCGCGAGGTAGCCGAGCGTATTCGCGGCGAGTTCGCCGCCATGCCCTTCGCCGAGCAGGGGCAGCTGAGTGTCAGCATCGGCGTGGCGACCACCACCTCCCGCTACGAACTCGACGAGCTGATGTCGCAGGCGGACCGGGCGCTCTATGCCGCCAAGGCGGCCGGGCGCAACTGCACTCGCCTGGCGAATGGTGACGCCGAGGCCCAGGACGGCGCAGCGCTTACCCGCGGTGCGCCCGGGTTCGGGCTTTGAGTTAGACTGCCTGCCTTTTTTCCGACCAAGAAGCCCGCCTCATGGCCCTGCAAGCGACACCCTACAAAGTCGAGTTGAATCTCACGGACCTGGACCGTGGCGTCTATGAAAACCTGCGCTTCACGGTAGCCAGGCACCCCTCGGAAACCGAGGAGCGTCTGGGTGTGCGTCTGATCTCCTATGCATTGTGGTACAGCGAACAGTTGGCGTTCGGCCGCGGGTTGTCCGATGTGGACGAGCCGGCACTGTGGGAGAAGAGCCTGGATGGCCGCATCCTCCACTGGATCGAGGTCGGCCAGCCGGATGCCGAGCGTCTGACCTGGTGTTCGCGACGTGCCGAGCGCGTCAGCCTGCTGGCGTACGGCAACCTGCGGGTCTGGCAGAGCAAGGTGATCGATGCGGTGAAGGGGCTGAAGAACCTGTCCATCGCCAGCATCGACTCCGAGGCGCTGGCCGCGCTGGTCAAGGACCTGCCGCGTAGCCTGCAGTGGGGCGTGATGATCAGCGACGGCACCTTGTTCATCACCGACGAACGCGGCCAGTTCGAGGTATCGCTCGGCTGGCTGCTCGGCGAGCGCTGATCGCGCTCGCGTACGTGGCGGTCAGGACTGCCAGAATTCCAGCAGGGCGTTGAACGACATCACCACCCCGACCGCCGTGGCCACCATCGCCAGCAGGCCGAACACCAGCATCCAGGTCGGGTGGCGATAGCGGTCGCCGACGATTGCCGGCTTGCGCGACGCCAGCAGCACGCAGCCCAGCGCCAGCGGCAGCACCAGGGCATTCAGCGTGCCCGCCACCACCAGCACCTTCACCGGCTGTCCGACCAGGCTGTAGATGAGCGTCGAGCAGGCGATGAAGCCGATCACCATACGCTGGTTGTGGCGGCGGATGCTGTCGTGCAACGAGTACATGAAGGTGACGCTGGTGTAGGCGGCGCCGATCACCGATGACACCGAGGCGGCCAGCAGTACCACGCCGAAGATCTTGTAGCCGACCGTGCCCATCGAGTGGGAGAACACCGAAGCGGCAGGGTTGCTCGGGTCGAGGCTGAGCCCCTGGCTGACGACTCCGAGCGCGGCCAGGAACAGGCAGATGCGCACAACGCCGGTAGTGGCGATGCCGGTGACCGCCGCTCGGGTGACCAGCCTGACGTTCTCGACGCCAGTGATGCCGGCTTCCACCAACCGGTGCCCGCCGGAGAACGAGATGTAGCCGCCAACGGTACCGCCCACCAGTGTCACGATTGGCAGCAACAGGATCAGCGGATCGTCCGGGTTGAAGCTGCGATTGACCGCCTCGAGCAGCGGTGGGCTCGACTGCAGCATGGCGTAGCCGATCATGCAGAGCATCACCAGACCCAGCACCTGCATCACCGAATCCATTACGCCCTTGGCATTGCGCAGCAGGAAGATGCCGATGATCAGCACCGCGGCGATCAGCGAGCCGATCACCGGCGGGATGCCGAAGATGACGTTCATGGCCAGCCCGGCACCGCCGATGTTGCCGATGTTGAAGGCGATGCCGCCAAGCACGATGAAGGCCGAGATCAGGTGGCCGACGCCGGGGATCACCCGGTTGGCGACATCCTGGCCGCGCAGGTTGGCGACGGTGATGATCCGCCAGATGTTGAGCTGGGCGCCGATATCGATCAGCAGCGAGACCAGAATGGCGAAGGCGAAGCTCGCCAGGTATTTCTCGGTGAACAGCGAGGTCTGGGTCAGAAAGGCCGGCCCGATGGACGACGTCGCCATGATGAAGATGGCGCCGCGAAGCACGTTGCGCTGGGAGGGTGTGGCTCTTTCGGCTTGCGTAGGTTGCATTGGATACCTTCTTTTTTCTTGGCGTTGGGGCAGGTAGGGAAATGCAGCCGTGCAGCGAGTGCCCGGCAAGATTGTTGTTGTTTGGTGATGCGCAAAACCGTGTCGGGTCAGATCACCCCCAGCTGTTCGTCGCGCAGGTCGGTGATGAACATGTGCCCTGGCGCGTGGGTGATGACCAGCTCCGGCCGGGCCTGCATCGCCACCGCCTGGGGCGTCACGCCACAGGCCCAGAACACCGGGACCTCACCTTCGCGTAGCTCGGATGGCTCACCGAAATCCGGTTTGGCCAGGTCTGCGATGCCCAGCAGTCGCGGGTCGCCGACATGCACGGGGGCGCCATGCACGGAGGGAAATCGCGATGTGACCTGCACGGCGCGCACCACCTTGTTCGCAGGCATCGGCCGCATGCTCACCACCATCGGCCCGCTCAGGCGGCCGGCGGGCTGGCAGGCGATGGTGGTGCGGTACATCGGGACGTTGTGGCCGTCCTCGATGTGCCTGACTGGCACGCCGTTGGCCAGCAGCGCAGCCTCGAAACTGAAGCTGCAGCCGATGAGGAAGGCCACCATGTCGTCCTCCCAGAAGGGCGTGATGTCCTGCACCTCCTGATCGAGCTCGCCATTGCGGTAGATGCGGTAGCGCGGGAAGTCCGTGCGGATATCGGCGCCTGGCGCCGCGTGCCGTGGCTCGAAGCTCCCCGGGTCGGTGACGTCCAGCAGCGGGCAGGGTTTGGGGTTGCGCTGGCAGAACAGCAGGAAGTCGTAGGCCAGCTCACGCCGCACGATCATGAGATTGGCCTGGGCATAGCCATTGGCCAGTCCGGCGGTCGGGCCGTCGAATTCGCCCTGGCGAATCCGCTCGCGCAGTGCGGCGGGTGACAGGTCTCGGTAGGCGGTCAGGTTCATATCCATCACTCCGTGGTGGTCCGTTGCCAGCTGGCGAGCAGCCGCCGCTGCTCGCGTTGTGCGCGTTCCAACGCCACCGGCTTCAGGCGCAACACGGTGCCGGGCATGCATTGGGCCAGCTGCGCGACTGCCAATGGCGTGAGTGCGCCAAGGCGCGGGTAACCGCCGATGGTCTGGCGGTCATTGAGCAGGATGATCGGCTGACCGTCCGCCGGAACCTGAATAGCACCCAGCGGAACGCCTTCGGAGATCATGGCCGAGCGCGCGCAGCGCAGGGTCGGTCCCTGCAGGCGAACACCCATGCGGTCGGCGCGCTGGTCGACGGTCCAGTCGCTGTTGAACGCATCGAACAGGCTCTGCCCGGTGAAATCGCCGATCTGCGCCCCCAGTACCACCGATAGCCCGGCGCCGGGCAGCGGCACCAGCGCCTGCTCGGGCAGGTTGCGCATCGTCGTGGCGTGGCCGCGCCAGTGCAGTAGGTCGCCCTTGGCCAGGGGCTGGCCGTCGCCGTTCAGCCCACCGAGCTGCTCACGGCGTACCGTGGCACAGCTGCCCAGCACGGCCGGTGCGCTGAAACCGCCGGGTGCGGCGAGATAGGCACGAACACCCTGGCGCGGTTGACTGAAGATCAGTGTCTGACCTTCCCGGATGCGAAAGGCGCGCCCGGGCATGAGAGGCTCGCCATCGAGCGTCGCGCCGAGATCGGCGCCGCAGAGTGCGAGGCAGGCATCGGTCTGAGCGCGCAGGCTGAAATTGCCGAGAGTGATCTCCACCGTGGGGGCCTGCAGCGGGTTGCCCAGCAGCCAGTTGGCCCAGCCGTGGGACAGCCAGTCAACGGCACCGCCCAGGGTCACGCCGAGGTGGCGAACGCCGCTGCGGCCGGCGTCCTGCAGAGTGGCCAGGGCCCCGGCCTGTTCGATCAGCAGGCTCATGCGGAGGCCTCCTGGAAGGGCGTGTCGTCGCCGCCGAGACGGATGAACTCGGCCCGCTCGATGGGCACAAAGCGCACGCGGTCGCCGGGTTGCCAGAGGCTGAAGCCGTCCAGTTCGCGGTCGAACAGGCGAACCGGGCTGCGGCCGATCAGGTTCCAGCCGCCCGGTGACACCAGCGGATAGATGGCGGTCTGGCGGTCGGCGATGCCCAGACTGCCGGCCGGCACCTGCTTGCGCGGCGTCGCCAGGCGTGGGCTGGCGAGGCGCTCGTCGACCAGCCCGAGAAAGGCGAAGCCGGGCGCGAAGCCGAGGGCGAAGACTTGATAGATGTGCGTGCTGTGTCGCTCGATGACCCCCGCGACACCGAGGCCGCTGCGCTCGCCCAGCGCTTGCAGTTCCGGGCCGACGCTCGGGTCGTACCACACCGGTATGTCGTGCTGACGGGCACTCGTGGCCCCTGCCGGTTCCAGCCCATCGAGAGCCTGCCGTACATACTGGCGGGCCTGGTGATCGTCCAGTTGCGCCAGGTCGTACTGCACCAGCAGGGTCGTGTAGGAGGGCACCAGATCGATGAGTGCAGCACCGAACGCATCCCGCACACGCTGAGTGGCGGCCAGCATCCACGGCATATTGTCCTCGTCGATCTGATCGAACAGGCGCAGCACCAGGCTATCGATGCCGACCACCTCGATCCGCGGCGTCATGCGGGGAGTGCCTGCAGTGCGTGACGAATGCGCTGCACAGCGGCGATGGAGCCGGCGTTGTCGCCATGCACGCAGAGCGTATCGGCCTGCAGGATCAGCGCGCTGCCATCGCTGGCGGTCAATGCTTCCCCCTTGGCCAGGCGCAGGGCCTGGTCGGCCACCGTTTCGGCATCGTGGTGCACGGCACCCGGCAGGTTGCGCGAGACCAGCATGCCGGCGGCGTCGTAGGCGCGGTCGGCGAACACCTCGAACCACAGGGTGATGCCGATTTCCGCCGCCATCGCCTGGCTTTCGCTGTTGTCGCGGGTAGACATGAGCATCAGCGGCAGGCTGGCACTGTAGGCCTTTACGGCGGTCATGACCGCGCGCAGCAGCTGTGGCTGGCGCATCATGTCGTTGTAGAGCGCGCCGTGGGGTTTGACGTAGCGGACCTGCGTGCCTTCGGCGCGGCAGATGCCGTCGAGCGCACCGATCTGATAGAGCAGCATGTTCTCCACTTCGGCCGGGCTGCAGGCCATGGAGCGCCGACCGAAGCCGACCAGGTCCGGATAGGCCGGGTGCGCGCCGATGCGCACGTCGTGCTGGCGCGCCAGCGCGACGGTGCGCCGCATGATCTGCGGATCGGAGGCATGGAAGCCACAGGCGATATTGGCGCAGTCGATAAACGGCATCACCTCGGCGTCCAGGCCCATAGTCCAGGCGCCGAAGCTTTCCCCTATGTCGCAATTGAGTAACAGACGACTCACGATGGCTGCTCCTTTCGAGATGGGCCGGTGCGGCGGTCGAAGTCGATACACTGATAAAGTATCGATAAATTATCAACGTATTTTTCCTGTTGACCTCCGAAGTGACCGCGCGGACATTGCTGTATCCTTGCCGCCCACCTCGATACGATCGACTGCCGCTTCTTCAATCAGGAACTCAGAATGGTTGACGCCAAAAGCTCCCGTCCGTTGCGATCCTCGATCGTCGCCTCGGCGCATCTTGCCGAGCAGTCCCAGGAGCTGTCCGAGCTCGAGTACGGCATCATCGTCGCCAGCGCCGCGCTGATGCGCTGGATGGAGCGCTGCATGCAGGCCTGCGGCACGGTGGAAATGAATGCACTGGACGTCATGGTGCTGCACAACCTCACCAGCCGGGGGCGGGCCAAGCGACAGGCGGATATCTGCCTGCTGCTCAACGTGGAAGATACTCACACGGTCACCTATGCCTTGAAGAAGCTCGGCAAGCTGGGTCTGGTGGAAGGCGCCAAGCAGGGCAAGGAAATGTTCTATCGCACCACTGACAAGGGGCGCGCGCTCTGTCAGGAGTACGCCGACATCCGCCGCGAATGCCTGATCGCCTCGTTCGAGAACCTCAACATCGACCCCGATGAAATCCATCGTCTGGCCGGCATGCTGCGTGCCATGTCCGGGCTGTACGACCAGGCCGCTCGCGCCGCCACCTCCCTGTAAACGACCTTCACCGAGCCCGGAATTCCATGCGTATCGAACCCCGCCCCCTGCCCGAGCAGCTGCCCAACCTCGGCGAGCTGCCGCCGCTGCTGCAGCGCCTCTACGCGGCCCGTGGCGTGACTTGCGCGGAGGAACTGGACAAGGGGTTGGCGCGGTTGATTCCTTATAAGCAGCTCAAGGGCATCGATGCCGCGGTCGAGCTGCTGGTCGAGGCGCTGGAAAAGCGCCAGCGCATCCTGTTCGTCGGCGACTTCGATGCCGACGGCGCCACCGCGAGCAGCGTCGGCGTGCTCGGCCTGCGTCAGCTTGGGGCGGCGCATGTCGATTATCTGGTGCCCAATCGCTTCGAATACGGCTACGGGCTGACGCCCGAAATCGTTGCCGTCGCCTTGCAGCGCGAACCCGACCTGCTGGTGACCGTCGACAACGGCATCTCCAGCGTCGATGGCGTCGCGACGGCCAAGGCGGCCGGGTTGCGGGTGCTGGTCACCGACCATCACCTGCCCGGTCACGAGCTGCCGGCGGCCGATGCCATCGTCAATCCCAACCAGCCGGAATGTACCTTCCCGAGCAAGTGCATCGCGGGTGTCGGGGTGATCTTCTACGTGCTGCTGGCCCTGCGCGCACGGCTGCGTGACCTCGGCTGGTTCGCCCGTCAGGGCTGGCCCGAGCCGAACCTGGCCGAGCTGCTCGATCTGGTGGCGCTGGGCAGTGTCGCCGACGTGGTGCCGCTGGACGCCAACAACCGCATTCTGGTCCACCAGGGCCTGGCGCGAATTCGCGCTGGGCGGGCTCGGCCGGGGCTGCGGGCGATTCTCGAGGTCGCCGGGCGCGATCATCGGCGTATCACCTCCACTGACCTTGGCTTCATCCTCGGCCCTCGATTGAACGCGGCCGGTCGGCTGGATGACATGTCGCTGGGCATCGAATGCCTGCTCTGCGAGGACGAGGCGCTGGCGCGCGACATGGCGACCCAGCTCGACGAACTGAACAAGGATCGCAAGGCCATCGAGCAGGGCATGCAACGCGAGGCGCTGGCGCAGCTCAAGGATCTGCCCCTGGAGGACCTGCCGTTCGGCCTGTGCCTGTTCGAGCCGGACTGGCACCAGGGGGTGATCGGCATCCTCGCCTCGCGCCTCAAGGAGCGCTACCACCGCCCGACCATCGCCTTCGCCGATGCTGGCGACGGGCTGCTCAAAGGGTCGGCGCGCTCGGTGTCGGGCTTTCATATCCGCGATGCACTGGATGCGGTTGCCGCCAGGCATCCCGGCCTGATCAGCAAGTTCGGCGGGCACGCCATGGCGGCCGGGCTGTCGCTGCCACAAGCCAACTTCGGCGCCTTCGCCGCGGCCTTCGATGCCGAAGTGCGCCGCCAGCTGTGCGAGGAGGATCTCACCGGTCGGCTACTCACCGACGGCCAGCTCAGCGTCGAGGAATTCCATCTGGAGCTGGCGCGTGCGCTGCGCAACGCCGGGCCCTGGGGCCAGCATTTTCCCGAGCCGATGTTCCATGGCGTGTTCCAGCTGGTGCAGCAACGTATCGTCGGCGAGCGCCATCTCAAGCTTGTGCTCAAGAGCGAATGCGGATCGCTGACGTTGGACGGCATCGCCTTCAACGTCGACCGCGAGATCTGGCCGAACCCGACGGTGCGCTGGGCGGAGCTGGCCTACAAACTGGACGTCAACGAGTATCGCGGCCAGGAAAGCGTGCAGCTGATGGTGGCGCATATCGCCCCGCGCTGACCGATGCATGCCGGCCGACGATAGGCTGGCTGAATCGGCTGGCATTCCCCGGCGGAACGTTCGATTGTTGCCTGCGGCCGCGGCGCCTAGAGTGGCGGGACAACAACAGCGCCATGCGGGAACCCGAAATGAGCGACATCAGCGTCCATCACCGTGCCTGTCACCTGTGCGAAGCCATCTGCGGCCTGACCATCCAGACCGAAGGCGAGCGCATCCTTTCGATCAAGGGCGACCCCCTCGACAGCTTCAGCCGCGGCCATATCTGTCCGAAGGCAGTGGCGCTGCAGGACATCCAGAACGACCCTGATCGCCTGCGCCACCCGATGCGCCGCTGCGGCGATGAGTGGCAGGCCATCAGCTGGGAGGAGGCCTACGAACTGGTCGCCGAGCGCCTGGCTGAGATCCGCGAGCGCCACGGTAGTAATGCCGTGGCGATCTACCAAGGCAACCCGAGTGTGCACAACTACGGGCTGACGACCCACAGCAATTACTTCCTCGGCTTGCTGAAAACGCGCAACCGCTTCTCCGCGACCTCGGTCGACCAGCTGCCGCACCACCTGACCAGCCACCTGATGTACGGCCATGGCCTGCTGCTGCCGGTGCCGGATATCGATCACACCGATTTCATGCTGATCCTTGGCGGCAACCCACTGGCCTCCAATGGCAGCATCATGACCGTGCCCGATGTAGAGAAGCGGCTGAAGGCGATCCGCGCCCGCGGCGGCAAACTGGTGGTGGTCGACCCGCGGCGCAGCGAGACTGCAGCGATCGCCGATCAGCACTTGTTCGTGCGCCCCGGACAGGACGCGGCGCTGTTGTTCGGCCTGCTCAACACCCTGTTCGAGGAAGGGCTGACGCGTGCCAGCGAACTGCCGCTGGACGGCATCGAGGAGGTGCGCACGGCGATCGCCGCCTTCAGCGCCGAGGCGATGAGCGCCCGTTGCGGTGTTCCGGCCGAGCAGATCCGCCAGTTGGCGCGGGACTTCGCGGCGGCGGACAGGGCGGTCTGCTACGGACGCATGGGCGTTTCGACCCAGGCCTTCGGCACGCTCTGCCAGTGGCTGGTGCAGCTGATCAACCTGGTCACCGGCAACCTGGACCGGGTCGGCGGCGCGCTGTGCACCGAGCCGGCGGTGGATCTGGTGGAGACCACCAAGGGCGGCCATTTTGACGCCTGGCGTAGTCGGGTGTCGCAACTGCCCGAATATGGCGGCGAACTACCGGTAGCGGCATTGGCCGAAGAGATGCTCGAGCCTGGGGAGGGGCAGGTGCGTGCGCTGATCACCGTGGCTGGCAACCCGGTGCTTTCCACACCCAACGGGCGCAAGCTGGAGCAGGCGCTGGATGGACTAGAGTTCATGCTCAGCGTGGACTTCTACATCAACGAGACGACCCGCTATGCCGATGTGATCCTGCCGCCGACCGCACCGCTGGAGCACGACCATTACGACGCGACATTCAATCTGCTCGCCGTGCGCAACGTCACCCGCTTCAACCTGCCGGTGCTGCCCAAGCCCGAGGGCGCGCTGCATGACTGGGAAATCTTTATCGGCCTGGCCGAGGCCTACGCCGGGCGGGTGGGCGTCGAGCTCAAGCCGACCATGCCGCCGCAGCAGATGATGGACCTGGCGCTGCGCCATGGGCCATACGGCGACAAGTCCGAGCGCAAGCTGAGCCTGGCAGCGCTGGAGGATTATCCCCACGGGCTGGATCTCGGGCCGCTCAAGCCGAATCTGGCGCGGCGCCTGAAAACGCCGAACAAGCGCATCCAGGCCGCGCCGGCGCTGATGCTGGACGATCTGCAGCGTTTCGCTGCGCAGCCCCAGGCGGGTGCCGACGAGCTGTTGCTGATCGGCCGCCGCCATGTACGCAGCAACAACTCCTGGATGCACAACTACCAGCGCCTGGTGAAGGGTAAGCCGCGTCATCAGTTGCTGATGCACCCGACCGACATGGCGGCGCGGGCGCTGCAGGATGGCCAGCGGGTGCGCGTGCATTCGCGGGTCGGCGTGGTCGAGGTGGAGGCGCTGGCCAGCGAGGAGATGATGCCCGGCGTGGTCAGCCTGCCGCACGGCTGGGGCCATGCGCGGCCGGGCGTGCAGCTGGATATCGCGCGACAGCAACCGGGCGCCAGCAGCAACGACCTGACCGACGAGCGCCAGCTGGATGTCTCCGGCAACGCGGCGCTCAACGGTGTGCCGGTGCAGGTCAGCGCCGCCTGACGAGCGACTCTGCCCGCCGCGGGCTGGGCACGGGCGCGGAAACGGTCTCTACTGATGGGTGTCCAACCCGCATCCACGACAGTAGAGGCCGACATGTCCCAGCTTTTCCAGCCGCTTACCCTGCGCCAGCTCAAACTGCCCAACCGGATTGCCGTATCGCCCATGTGCCAGTACTCGGCGAAGGCGGGGATGGCAAACGACTGGCATCTGGTGCATCTGGGCAGTCGAGCCGTCGGTGGCGCCGGACTGGTGATCGTCGAGGCGACGGCGGTCAGCCCTGAGGGGCGTATTTCGCCGGACGACCTGGGTATCTGGTCCGACGAGCATGTCGAGCCATTGCGGCGGATCACCCGCTTCATCGAGGCGCAGGGCGCATTCGCCGGTGTGCAGCTGGCCCATGCCGGGCGCAAGGCGAGCACCTGGCGGCCCTGGCTCGGCAAGCATGGCAGCGTGCCGATCGCTGCCGGCGGCTGGACGCCGGTGGGGCCGTCCGCCATCGCCTTCTCGCCGGAGCATGCCGTGCCCACTGCGCTGGACGCTGCCGGTATCGCGGCGGTCGTGCAGGCGTTCGTCGAGGCGGCCGAGCGCTCATTGGCTGCCGGTTTCAAGATCGCCGAAGTGCATGCGGCCCATGGCTACCTGCTGCATCAGTTTCTTTCACCGCTCTCCAACCAGCGTCAGGATCGCTATGGCGGCTCGTTCGACAATCGCATCCGTCTGCTGCTGGAGGTCACCGCTGCGGTGCGCCAGGTCTGGCCCGAGGAGTTGCCGCTGTTCGTCCGCCTCTCGGCGACCGACTGGGTCGATGATGGCTGGAATGCAGACGAAACGGTCGAGCTTGCACGGCGGCTCAAGGATGTCGGCGTCGACCTGATCGACGTCTCATCCGGTGGCACTGCGGCCAACGCCGATATTCCGGTCGGGCCGGGCTACCAAACGCAGTTCGCCGAACGCGTGCGCAAGGAGGCGGGTATCGCCACCGGCACGGTCGGGATGATCACCGAGGCGGTGCAGGCCGAACACATCCTGCGTACCGGCCAGGCCGACCTGATCCTGCTCGCCCGCGAACTGCTGCGCGACCCGTACTGGCCGCTGCATGCCGCCGAATACCTGCGCGACGGGTCCGTGGCCTGGCCGGCGCAGTACGTACGTGCCGCCCATCGCGACACGCCGATCCGCCAGGTGCCCGAGTCGTTCGACTAGTAATCCTTTACGTCCTTCGTGTGGAGAGAATCCGATGAAAACCAGTGGCCTTCTCGATCAGCTGCTCAAGTCAGGACAGGACCTGCTACAGAAGCAGCAATCCGGCATGGGCGGCAAACCCGGCGGTGGGGGTTTGAGTGACCTGCTCTCCGGTGTCGGCGGCGGTTCGCTCGGCAAGGCGCTTTCCGGTAGTGGCAACAGCGCGCTGGCCGCCGGTGCCATGGGTCTGCTGCTGGGCAATCGCAAGATGCGCAAGATGGGCGGCAAGGCGGTGACCTACGGTGGGCTGGCGGCACTCGGCGTGCTCGCCTACAAGGCTTACAGCAATTGGCAGGCGCAGCAGGGCGCGGCGGCGCAGCAGACGCCGCAGACCATCGATCGGCTGCCGCCGGCCGAGGTCGAGGTGCACAGCGAGGGCATTCTCAAGGCACTGGTGGCAGCAGCCAAGGCCGACGGCCATGTCGATGCCCGCGAGCGTCAGCTGATCGAGGCGGAGCTGGGCAAGCTGGCCGATGCTGATCTGCAGCAGTGGCTGGAGGCCGAACTGAACAAGCCGCTGGACCCGGCCGACGTGGCCAGTGCCGCCAGCACCCCGGAGATGGCTGCCGAGATGTACCTGGCCAGCGTACTGATGGTCGACGAGGAGCATTTCATGGAGCGTGCCTACCTCGACGAACTGGCTCGCTGCCTGCAGCTCGATCCGCAACTCAAAGGCGAACTGGAAAGCCAGGTACGTGGTGTCAGTGCCTGACCAGCCATCATGAGGGCAAATCCGTTTCCTGACCGTCCGCCGGCACGCCCAGCGGGCTGTCAGCACGGGTTGGCTGAGTTATAATCGCCGGCTTTTGCACCGTCCGATTGAGAGCTGCCTACCTATGGAAATCAACCCGATCCTCAACAGCATCAAGGACCTGTCCGAGCGCACCCAGTCAATTCGGGGGTATCTTTGACTACGATCAGAAGCATGATCGTCTCGTCGAAGTAAACCGCGAACTCGAAGACCCGAACGTCTGGAACAAGCCCGAATACGCCCAGAGCCTGGGCCGTGAACGCGCTACCCTGGCGCAGATCGTCGAAACCATCGACGACCTGACCGGTAGCCTGGCCGATTCGCGCGACCTGCTGGAAATGGCCGCCGAAGAAAACGACGAAGGCGCCGTGAACGACATCGTGGCCGAAGTCGAGCGCCTGCGCGAAATTCTCGAGAAGCTCGAGTTCCGCCGCATGTTCAGCCACGAGATGGACCCCAACAACTGCTACCTCGATATCCAGGCTGGCTCCGGCGGTACCGAGGCCCAGGACTGGGCCAACATCCTGCTGCGCATGTACCTGCGCTGGGCCGACAAGCGCGGCTTCAGCGCCGAGATCGTCGAGCTGTCCGAGGGTGAGGTCGCCGGCATCAAGGGCGCCACCGTACACATCAAGGGCGAATACGCTTTCGGCTGGCTGCGCACCGAGATCGGCGTGCACCGCCTGGTGCGCAAGAGTCCGTTCGACTCCGGCGCCCGTCGCCACACCTCGTTCTCGGCGGTATTCGTATCGCCCGAGATCGACGACAAGGTGGAGATCGAGATCAACCCGGCCGACCTGCGCATCGACACCTACCGCTCCTCGGGCGCTGGTGGTCAGCACGTCAACACCACCGATTCGGCAGTGCGTATCACCCACGTGCCGACCAATACCGTGGTGGCCTGCCAGAACGAACGTTCCCAGCACGCCAACAAGGACACCGCCATGAAGATGCTGCGGGCCAAGTTGTACGAGCTGGAAATGCAGAAGCGCAACGCCGCCTCTCAGGCGCTGGAAGACAGCAAGTCGGACATCGGCTGGGGCCACCAGATCCGTTCCTACGTGCTCGACGACTCGCGCATCAAGGATCTGCGTACCGGCGTGGAACGCAGCGATTGCCAGAAGGTGCTCGACGGCGACCTCGACGGGTACCTCGAAGCCAGCCTCAAACAGGGGCTCTGAGAGCAGCCGCACGCCTCAAGCCTCAAGCACCCTATTGAACCGATTTGACCGGGACGACCCGCAATGAGCGAACAACCGCTGAACCAGCACGCCATCCAAGAGGAAGAAAACAAGCTGATCGCCCAGCGCAAGGAAAAGCTTGCCGCCGTGCGCGAGCAGGGCAATGCCTTTCCTAACGACTTCCGTCGCGACCGCTATGCAGGCGACCTGCAGAAACAGTACGCCGAGAAGACCAAGGAAGAGCTGGAAGCGGCCGCCATTCCGGTCAAGGTCGCCGGACGCATCATGCTCAACCGCGGGCCGTTCATGGTGCTGCAGGACATGAGCGGGCGCATCCAGGTCTATGTCGATCGCAAGACGCTGCCGGCCGAGCAGGTCGAGGCGGTCAAGCACTTCGACCTGGGCGACATCATCGCCGCCGAGGGCACCCTGGCGCGCTCCGGCAAGGGTGACCTGTACGTCTACATGAACAACGTGCGGCTGCTGACCAAGTCGCTGCGCCCGCTGCCGGACAAGTTCCACGGCCTGACCGACACCGAGCAGCGCTATCGCCAGCGCTACGTCGACCTGATGGTGAACGAGGAGGTGCGCGAAACGTTCCGCGTGCGCTCGAAGGTCATCGCCCACATCCGCAAGTTCCTCGCCGAGCGTGACTTCCTCGAAGTGGAAACGCCGATGCTGCAGACCATCCCTGGCGGCGCCGCGGCCAAGCCGTTCGAAACCCACCACAACGCGCTGGACATGCCGATGTTCCTGCGCATCGCGCCGGAGCTCTACCTCAAACGTCTGGTGGTCGGTGGCTTCGAGCGCGTGTTCGAGATCAACCGCAACTTCCGTAACGAAGGCGTCTCGACCCGGCACAACCCCGAGTTCACCATGCTCGAGTTCTACCAGGCCTATGCCGATTACGAAGACAACATGGACCTGACCGAGGAGCTGTTCCGCGAGCTGGCCCAGGCCGTGCTCGGCAGCACCGACGTGCCCTATGGCGACAAGGTGTTCCACTTCGGCGAGCCCTTTGCGCGCCTGTCGGTGTTCGACTCCATCCTCAAGTTCAACCCGGAAATCTCGGCCTCCGATCTCAATGACCTGGAAAAGGCCCGTGCCATCGCCAAGAAGGCGGGCGCCAAGCTGCTCGGTCACGAAGGCCTGGGCAAGCTGCAGGTGATGATTTTCGAGGAGCTGGTCGAGCACAAGCTGGAACAGCCGACCTTCATCACCGAGTATCCGTTCGAGGTCTCGCCGCTGGCCCGGCGCAACGATCGCAACCCCAACGTCACCGACCGCTTCGAGCTGTTCATTGGCGGCCGCGAGATCGCCAACGCCTATTCCGAGCTCAACGATGCCGAGGATCAGGCCGAGCGCTTCCACGCCCAGGTGGCCGACAAGGACGCCGGCGATGACGAGGCCATGCACTTCGACGCCGACTTCGTTCGTGCGCTGGAATACGGCATGCCGCCGACCGCCGGCGAGGGCATCGGCATCGACCGTCTGGTGATGCTGCTGACCAACTCGCCGTCGATCCGCGACGTGATCCTCTTCCCGCACATGCGCCCGGAACTCTGATCCATTGAGCCTCGACCCACCCGCAGTGTGCCGACTCCGGCCGTTGCGGGTATAACCTCAAGGGTACGGGGCATCCGTGAAGAGGGACTGATGAACAGCCGTAACAATCTGGACGAGTATCAGACCATCGTACGCGGGCTGTCCGACCGCATCGTCGAGGCGCAGACGCCGGTGCGCGTGCTGGACGCGGTGAAGTGGGACGACGCGACCCGCCAGGCGTTCTTCGCCGCCAAGGGCCGCGAGCTGCCCCAGATCGACCGCGCCTACTACGAAGGCCGTCCGCTGGCCTTCGACTCCAGTGCGAAGAAGCAGGAATTCCAGGACATCGAGCGCGACATCACCCGTCAGCTCGGCCAGTTCAACCCGGTCGGGCAGATCATGCGGCGCATGTGCAAGGAATACCGTATGGTCATCCGTATGCTCGAGGCGCGTGGTACGCCGGACTTCGGAATGATCTCCCAGGAGCTCTACGGCGCGGCGTCCGACGCTTTCCATGCCGGCGACCCAACCCTGGCCGACCTTGGCCTGATGCTCTCCGACTACCTGAACAACATTGCCGATCGCGGTGACCTGCGCGACGAGCCGAAGAATCTCACCGCGCCGCAGGCCGTCGAGCTGCTGCAAAAGCGCCTGGACGTGGTGTTTGGCGAAGGCGAGGGCGTGATCCGCGTCTTCGAGTCCGACGGCATCCTCGCCGATGCGGCCGCCGGGGCCGACTACATCAAGATCCGCAGCGACGCGCTGTTCAACGAGCGTGACGTGCGCGCGCTGGAGGTCCACGAAGGGCTGGTGCATGTCGGCACCACCCTCAACGGCCAGAACCAGCCGATCTGCACCTTCCTCGCCAAGGGACCGCCGTCCTCCACGGTCACTCAGGAAGGCCTGGCGATCCTGATGGAGGTGATCGCCTTCGCCTCCTATCCGACACGTCTGCGCAAGCTGACCAACCGCACCCGCGCCATTCACATGGCCGAGGAGGGCGCCGACTTCCTGGAGGTGTTTGCCTTCTTCCGCGAGCAGGGCTATGGCGACGACGAGAGCTACAGCAACGCCAGCCGCGTGTTCCGTGGCTCGACGCCCGCTGGCCTGCCTTTCACAAAGGACCTGTCCTACCTGAAGGGCTTCATCATGATCTACAACTACATCCAGCTCGCCGTGCGCAAGGGCCAGCTCGAGCAGATCCCGCTGCTGTTCTGCGGCAAGACCACCCTGGAAGACATGCGCACCCTGCGCCAGCTGGTGGACGAGGGCATGGTGGTGCCGCCCAAGTACCTGCCACCGCAGTTCCAGGACCTCAACGCGCTGTCGGCCTGGATGTGCTTCTCCAACTTCCTCAATCACCTGAGCCTGGATCGCATCGAAGCCGATTACGCCAATATTCTCTGATCCCGAACATCGGCATGATGCTGCTCGGCACGCTGTTTCCGCGCTTTTTCGCCAGCATCGCCAGCGCACTGACGATCGCGTTGCTGCTGGTGATCGTCGTCGAGCTGGTCGAGGTGTTCATCCTCGGCATCCACCACGGCGTCATCGACTGGATCGTGGTGCTGATCTTCTGCGGCTATGTGGGCGTCGACTGGGGGCGGGCTAACCAGATTCCCAAGACGCTGGACAACGCCATCGACAGTGCGGCCGCGCTCTATATGGACATCATCAACCTGTTCCTGCGTATCCTGCGCATTCTCGGGCGCAAGTAGGCGAGGCCAGCCGAGGCCGCTGTCGCCGCGCTGCAATCACAGGATCAGGAGCTCGCCGTGGCCAGTCACGAACTCGAATACGAAATCCTCGGACAGTCCGCGCAGAGCGTGGAAATCATCCTCGATCCCGGCGAGACGGTGATCGCCGAGGCTGGTGCGATGAACTACATGACCGATGGCGTGCGCTTCGAAGCACGCATGGGCGATGGGTCGGCGAGCGGTGTGCTCGGCAAGCTGTGGGGCATGGGCAAGCGGATGATCACCGGCGAATCGCTGTTCCTTACCCATTTCACCAACCAGGGCAAGGGCCGCGCGCGGGTTGCCTTTGCTGCGCCCTATCCCGGTACCGTGGTGCCAGTGGACCTTGCCAGGCTGGGCGGCGAGCTGATCTGCCAGAAGGATGCCTTTCTTTGCGCGGCCTACGGCACGCGGATCGGCATCAGTTTCAGCAAGCGTATCGGCGCCGGCTTCTTCGGTGGCGAGGGCTTCATTCTGCAGCGCCTGCAGGGCGATGGCCTGGCCTTCATTCATGCCGGCGGCACGGTGATCCGCAAGGAGCTGAACAACGAAACCCTGCGCCTGGATACCGGCTGCCTGGTGGCCTTCACGCCGGGCATCGACTACGACATCCAGCTGGCCGGTGGGCTGCGCAGCATGCTGTTCGGCGGCGAAGGACTGCTGTTGACGACGCTGAAGGGCACCGGCAGCGTCTGGATCCAGAGCCTGCCGTTCTCGCGGCTGGCCGAACGGGTCTACGAGGCGACCTACCAGGCTCGCGGCGAAACCCGTGCCGGCGGCAAATGAGCCGCCTGCGTCGCCGTCGAATTTGCCACAATGGCGCTCTTTGCCCTGATGAGATCGTCCATGTCCGAACGCAATCCCATTCCGCTCATCCTCACCGCCATCGGCAGCGTCGTCGGCACGGTCGCCGTGCTGTCGTACTACGGCTATCTGCATATCGCCAAGCCAGAGGACGCATTGCTGCTCGCCGACTACACCATGCTCAAGACCGTTCCCGGTGAGGATTACCGCGTGTCGTTGCAGCCAGCATCGCAAGTGGCGCAGTGCATCGACGGCGTGCTGGTGCTGTTCGATACCGAGCAGAAGGGGCTTACCGGCGTCCTGGTGGACAACAAGAAGCGCGCGGTGCGCTGCATGGAAGAGCCGGTGCCTGGCGGGCTGCTGCGCTGAGCGGACGGCTCTGCCCGCGGGCGCGGGCATAAGAAAACGCTCCCGACGCAGCGCTGCGTCGGGAGCGTTCGTTACGCGGGGCTGATCAGCGCATCGACGAGCGGGGCGCCACCGGCTTGTTGTCGTCGGAGATCGTCACCTCGACCCGGCGGTTCATGGCACGACCGGCCGAATCGCTGTTGCTGGCCACCGGATACTCCTTGCCGTAGCCCTGGGAGACGATGCGCTGCGGGTCCACACCCATCTTCACCAGCGCCATGCGAACCGCATCGGCACGGCGCTCGGACAGACGCTGGTTGTACTCGGCCGAACCGGTACTGTCGGTGTAGCCCTCGACGATCACCTTGCGCTCCGGGTTGTCGTTGAGGAAGTCGGCGAGCTTCTGCACGCTGCGCATGCCGCCAGGCTTGAGCTCGGCGCGGTCGTAGTCGAACAGCACGTCGCCAAAGGTCACTAGGGTGCCGCGTTCGGTCTGCTTGGCCTGCATGTCTTCCTGCAACTTGCGGATCTGCGCCTCGCGCGCCTCCAGACGTGCCTCGGCGCGCTGTGCCGAGGTCTTGCCCAGTTCCTCTTCGGCGCTGCGCAGGGCAATGGTCTGTTCGGCCAGCTCGATGCGGCGCTTGGTCAGGTAGGCCAGTTGGTCCACGGTCTTCTCGTCGGCATCGTTCAGATAGGCCTTGTTGGCCTTGTCCAGCATGTTGCCGGCGTCCTGGGTCTCCAGCGCGGCCAGCTTGCTGGCGCGAGAGTCAGCCTGCAGTGCGGAGTAGCTGCTGCGAGCGTCTTCGAGGTTCTGATTGGGCTGATTGGCGCAGGCCACCAGGCCAATGCTCAGAGCCAGAAGAGTCGGTAGGGTTACGAGCTTGTGCATGACGAATTCATCCTTTGTGCAATAAATGGAATGTCGAACCTGATGCGGGCTCAGCGAACGTTGCGCATGCCTTCTTCGCGCAGCTCACGGATTCCCTGCTGTGCGTCCTCGACGGCCTTCTGCGCCTTGGCCGCTTCGGCCTTGCGCTCGGCGACGCGGGCATCCCATTCGGCCTGTTCGGCCAGCTTGCGGGCTTGTTCGTAGTTTTCCTTCTGCATGGCCAGTTCGGCCTCTTTCCATTTTTCCTGCGCGGCACGCATCTCCACGGCGGCGTACTCGGGGCCGCCCGCGCTGACAGCGCTGCGCACAGCCGATTCGGTCACCGCAAACTGCTCGGTCGGTGGGTTGCCCGCACAGGCCGTCAGCAGCAGGCCGCCCAGTGCGATGGCTGCAAGCTTGGGTAGCTGGAATCTCGAAGCGTGGGTTGCGACAGCTTTGTTCATGGTCAGTCTCCAGTTCGAATTGCTTAACGGATAGCTACCGTCCCTGGCCGGGCAGTGGGCTGATTAGGGCACTACCGATGTCGGGACATATTTTTGTGAGGCCGGACGGCGCCAAACGTTCCGTCGAAATGGCGGGCTAGAGCGGTCGTCAGCGAAACGGAGGGGAAGCGAGGGTGCAGCGAGGGCAGTGCCACGCGGAATTCCGCGCGGCATCACGATAAGGGGAGGGCGGGCACCGCCGGCGCTGCCCGACCGCGGTCGACAACGGCGGGCGATGACTCAGCTGGCGGCGTCTGGCTCGTCCAGCATGCGCTTGAGGTGCTTGCGCGACAGCTCGAGAAAGCGCGGGGTGGGTCCCACGTCTTCATAAACCGGATCGCCCTGTTCGTCGGTCGCGATCACGTGTGTGCCGCGCACGTAGGGCAGGCTGGTTTCGACTGCTTCGAGAGCGGCGCCGACCAGTTCGCCGAGCAGCGCCTCGGTGCTGCGCTTGGGGTACATCTCGGCCAGGGCGGCCAGCCGTGCCGCGCTTTCGACATCCAGCGGGATGCTGTAGGTGGTATGGCTCATGCGGCCCTTGGCGTCGCGTTCCCAATGGCTGACAAGCTCGGAAATTCTCATGGTTACTCCTTAATGCCCGCGCACACGAGCGGTGATGGCGGTGATGACTGTGGCTTGCGTGCCGCTGCCCACGCGCGTTAGCCATCGATGCCTTGTCATGGCGGTGCGCGGTGGGCACTCTGATTGGAGATAATTTCAGCGTAGCCGTTCAGGATCGTTTGCCCAGCGAAGCGTCTGATGCATAGCGGCGAAACGGTCGTGCAAGCCTGGCGAGGCTCGCGAAACTCATGGGCTACTGGCGGGAGGAGCAAAGGTCATGGCGAAAATCATCGATGCGCGCCTGCGCGACAACGTACACCTGCTCGGCGAACTGCTGGGCAATACCATCCGCGCGCAGCATGGCGATCAGTTCTTCGACAAGATCGAGCGCATCCGCAAGGGCGCCAAGGCTGCCCGCAAGGGCTCGGCAGAGGGCGCACAGCTGCTGGCCGAAACGCTCGACAGTCTCGACGAGAGCGAACTGCTGCCCATGACCCGGGCGTTCAACCAGTTTCTCAATCTGGCCAATATCGCCGAGCAGTACCATCAGGTGCGCCGGCGCGCCGCAGGCGAGCCGGCGCCGTTCGAGATCGGGGTGTTCGCCGATCTCATCGAGCGTCTCAAGGCGGCCGGGCACGACAACGAGTTCATCGCGCGGCAGGTCAGCCGCCTGGAAATCGAACTGGTACTGACCGCGCATCCCACCGAGGTATCGCGCCGCACGTTGATCCAGAAGTACGACGCCATCGCCCAGCAGCTGGCGGCACGGGATCACACCGATCTCTCCGACGCCGAGCGGGCGAGCATCGAGTTGAGCCTGCAGCGCCTGATCGCCGAGGTGTGGCACACCGAGGAGATACGCCGCAACCGGCCGACCCCGGTGGAGGAGGCCAAATGGGGTTTCGCTGCCATCGAGAATTCGCTGTGGAAGGCGGTGCCCAACGTGCTGCGCCAGACCGACGCGACCCTGCACCGCCTCACCGGCCTGCACCTGCCATTGGAGGCCGCGCCGATCCGCTTCGCCTCCTGGATGGGGGGCGACCGCGACGGCAACCCGAACGTCACCGCGATGGTGTCGCGCGAGGTGCTGCTGACCGCCCGTTGGGTGGCCGCCGATCTCTACCTGCGCGAGATAGAAGGGCTGATTACCGCGCTGTCCATGCGCGAGGCCAGTGACGAACTGCTGCGCCAGAGCGGCGACTCGGCCGAGCCCTATCGCGTCTTGCTCAAGCCGCTGCGCCAGCGCCTGCGGGCGACACGTGAGTGGGCCCGCGCGGCCATCGAGCACGGCCAGCCAGCGCCGGCGGAAGTCCTGCAGGATTGCGCCGAGCTGCGTCGTCCGCTGGAGCTGTGCTACCGCTCCCTGCACGCTTGCGGCATGGGGGTGATCGCCGATGG
Organism: Stutzerimonas stutzeri; assembly: GCF_000219605.1. Taxonomy (NCBI): domain Bacteria; kingdom Pseudomonadati; phylum Pseudomonadota; class Gammaproteobacteria; order Pseudomonadales; family Pseudomonadaceae; genus Stutzerimonas; species Stutzerimonas stutzeri. Next base: position 2,927,032 of record NC_015740.1, on the reverse strand, counting down.
CGCTCTGCTCGACTGCCTGCGTCGCCTGGCCGTGTTCGGCCTGTTCCTGGTGCGGCTGGACATTCGCCAGGATGCGGCCCGTCATGCCGCCGCGCTGGCCGAGATCACCGATTACCTCGGGCTAGGCGACTATCAGCAGTGGGATGAGCAGAAGCGCCTGGACTGGCTACAGCACGAGCTGGCCAATCGGCGCCCGCTGCTGCCGGCGCATTACCACCCATCCGCCGATACCGCCGAAGTGCTCGCCACCTGTGCGGTGATCGCCGAAGCGCCAGCGGCGTCGCTGGGTTCCTATGTCATCTCCATGGCTCACGCGGCCTCCGATGTGCTCGCCGTGCAACTGTTGCTCAAGGAGGCCGGCCTGCAGCGACCGATGCGCGTGGTGCCGCTGTTCGAGACCCTCGATGACCTGAACAACGCGGCACCGACCATCGACCGTCTGCTTTCCCTGCCGGGCTATCGCCAGCGCCTGCATGGCCCCCAGGAAGTGATGATTGGCTACTCCGATTCAGCGAAGGACGCCGGTACCACGGCGGCGGCCTGGGCCCAGTACCGGGCCCAGGAACAACTGGTGGAGGTCTGTCGCGAGCACGGCGTCGAACTGCTGCTGTTCCACGGCCGCGGCGGCACCGTCGGGCGCGGCGGCGGTCCGGCCCATGCAGCGATCCTGTCGCAGCCGCCGGGCTCGGTCGCCGGGCGCTTCCGCACCACCGAGCAGGGCGAGATGATCCGCTTCAAGTTCGGCCTGCCGGATATCGCCGAGCAGAACCTCAACCTGTACCTCGCGGCGGTGCTCGAAGCGACGCTGCTGCCGCCACCGCCCCCTGAACCCGGCTGGCGCGAGACGATGGATCGGCTTGCCGCCGAGGGTGTTGCGGCCTACCGCGGCGTGGTGCGCGAGCATCCGCTGTTCGTCGACTACTTCCGGCAGGCGACGCCGGAGCTGGAGTTGGGGCGCCTGCCGCTGGGCAGCCGGCCGGCCAAGCGCCGCGAAGGCGGCGTCGAGAGCCTGCGGGCGATTCCCTGGATCTTCGCCTGGACCCAGACTCGCCTGATGTTGCCGGCCTGGCTGGGCTGGGAGCAGGCGCTGCACGGGGCGCTGCAGCGCGGGGAGGGCGAGCGGCTGGCCGAGATGCGTGCGCGCTGGCCATTCTTCAGTACGCGCATCGACATGCTGGAGATGGTGCTGGCCAAGGCTGACGCCGACATCGCGCGGCGCTACGACGAGCGTCTGGTGCAGCCTGAGCTGCTTTCGCTGGGTAGCGATTTGCGTGACCGATTGTCGCAGGTCATCGAGGCGGTGTTGAGCCTGACCGGCCAGTCGGATCTGCTCGATCACAGCCCCAAGACCCAGGAGGCATTCAGTTTGCGCAATACCTACCTGGACCCGCTGCACCTGATGCAGATCGAGTTGCTGGCGCGTTCCAGGCAGCGGCAAGGCCCGGCGGAGAGCCCCCTCGAGCAGGCCCTGCTGGTCAGCGTGGCGGGCATCGCGGCCGGTCTGCGCAATACCGGCTGAGCGCAGCACGGGGCGCTGGCGGCGGCGTCGTTGCACGCCGCCGTTGTGCGCAACTCGCGTCGAATCGCCGCATTTATGAGGGCCGATAGACCTTTTCGGGACGGCTTGTGCCGCCCCGGTGCGCTGTGTATCGTGTTCAACCTTTTGTCGCATGGCGGCAAACCAGAATTTTTGATTCGCCAGCGACGAGCCGGAACGGCCCGCTGGCAATCGCCCCTTCCAAGAAACTCGAGGATTCATCCATGCGTGTGATTCTGCTGGGAGCGCCCGGTGCCGGCAAAGGTACCCAGGCAGGCTTCATTACCAAAAAATTCGGTATTCCGCAGATCTCCACGGGCGACATGCTGCGTGCGGCTGTCAAGGCTGGCACCGAACTCGGCCTCAAGGCCAAGAGCGTGATGGATGCAGGTGGACTGGTATCCGATGACCTGATCATCAACCTGGTCAAGGAGCGCATCGCTCAGCCCGATTGCGCCAACGGTTTTCTCTTCGACGGTTTCCCGCGCACCATTCCCCAGGCCGAGGCGCTGAAGGAAGCGGGCGTGCGCATCGACAACGTGATCGAGATCGCCGTCGATGACGAGGAAATCGTCGGCCGTATCGCCGGTCGTCGTGTACACCCGGCCTCGGGTCGCGTCTATCACACCGAGCACAACCCGCCGAAGGTTGCCGGCAAGGACGATGAGACCGGCGAAGAGCTGATCCAGCGCGAAGACGACAAGGAAGAGACCGTGCGTCATCGCCTGTCCGTCTACCATGCGCAGACCAAGCCGCTGGTGGACTTCTACCAGAGCCTGGCCGCCGCCGAAGGCACGCCGAAGTACAGCCGTATCGAAGGTGTCGGTTCCGTGGAAGAGATCACCGCCAAGGTCTTTGCTGCCCTGAGCTGATCATTTCGAGCGACACGCGTCGATGATGCCCGTATCCCCGGATACGGGCATTTTCGTTTCCGGCTGCGCGACGCAACCCGGTGCGTGAATACGTTAGAATCGGCGCCTTTTTCACCGACCGGAACGCCCTGATGACCACTCTGCTGGCCCTGGATACCGCCACCGAAGCCTGCTCAGTCGCGCTTTTGCATGACGGCAAGGTAGCGAGTCACTACGAGGTGATCCCGCGCCTGCACGCCCAGCGTCTGCTGCCGATGGTGCAGGCGTTGCTCGGCGAAGCCGGCGTCGCGCTGTCGGCTGTGGATGCCATCGCCTTTGGCCGCGGGCCGGGCGCCTTCACTGGCGTACGCATTGCCATCGGGGTGGTGCAAGGGCTGGCGTTCGCCCTGCAGCGCCCGGTGTTGCCGGTGTCCACCCTGGCGACCATCGCGCAGCGGGCCTGGCGCGAACAGGGCACGACGCAGGTCGCCGCGGCCATCGACGCACGCATGGACGAGGTCTACTGGGGCTGTTACCGCGAGCAGCGCGGGGAGATGCGGCTGGTCGGCAGCGAGGCCGTGTTGCCACCGGAGCAGGCCGTTCTGCCGCGCGCTGCGGACGGCGACTGGTTCGGCGCCGGCACCGGCTGGGGCTACTCCGAGCGCATACCGGTAGTGGTGCAGGGCTGCGATGCTGACCTGTTGCCCCACGCGGAAGACCTGCTGCGCCTGGCTGCGTTTGCCTGGCAGCGTGGCGAGGCGCTGGAGGCCGATCAGGCCCAGCCGGTGTACCTGCGCGACAACGTCGCGACGCCGAAAGGGATCAAATGACGCGAGCCGTTGCCAAAGCCATGGCCGCCCGTTAGAGTCGCCGGGCCTCTGATCGAGTTCAATGATGCGCGTCGATAGCTTCCTCCCTGTCCCCTATGCAACGGATCGTTCTGCCCGTACCGGCAGGGCGGCGGATAGCTATGGGGAAACGCAGCGGGCCGCACAGGCTCAGCGCGGTGTCGATTCGCGCACCGGGCAGGACTATCAGCCGCAGGCCGATCGCCCGCAGCAGCGGGTCAATTCCAGCGCGCTGGTCGAGCGCTACGCCGCCTTCCGCTATGACGAGCCGCAACCCGAGCGGCCGCTTTCCAGTCGGGTTGCCCTGGCCCTGGCCAGCTATACCAGCACCGCCAGCATGCGTATCGACCTCGATGACACCGAGGTGCTCGGGCTCGATCTCTACGCCTGAGGCGCTTCGCTCTGCTACAGCTTCCCTATTTTCTCGGTTGCCCCTCCTGGAACGAGAGCGCCTGGCTCGGCTCGCTCTACCCGCCGGGTACGCCGGCGTCCGAATTCCTGGCTGGCTATTGCGCGGTATTCAATACGGTCGAGGGCAATACCACGCTCTATGCGTGGCCGTCGGACGACAAGGTTCAGCGCTGGGCCAGCCAGATGCCGGACGATTTTCGCTTCTGCGCCAAGTTTCCCCGGGAGATCAGCCAGGCCGAGAATCTGCATGCAGCGCTGGATACGGCGCACTCCTTCCGGCGCCTGTTGCAGCCGCTGGGGCGGCGGGTAACGCCATTCTGGCTGCAGCTGCCGGCCAGCGTCGGTCCGGCCCGGCTGGCGGAGCTGGTCGCCTTCATCGAAGGCTTCGCGGCGCCGCTGGCCATCGAGGTGCGCCATCCGGCCTTCTTCGACAAGGGTGAGGGCGAGCGAGCACTCAATCGTCTGCTGCGCGATCGCGGCGTGGAGCGCATCTGTCTCGACAGTCGGGCGCTGTTCAGCTGCCAATCCCGTGATCCGGCTGTGCTGCATGCGCAGAGCAAGAAGCCACGTTTGCCGGTGCGGCCGGTGGCATTTAGTGATTCGCCGCAGCTGCGCTTCGTTGGCCACCCGCAGCTGGAAACCAACGATCCTTTTCTCGCACCCTGGCTGGACAAGGTGGCGGGCTGGATCGAGGCGGGCAAGACGCCGCACGTCTATCTGCATACGCCGGACAACCACCGCGCACCGGAACTGGCCATGCGCTTCCACCAGCTGCTGAGCGAGCGGCTGCCCGGCATGCCAGCGCTTGCCGCCGTCCGTCAGGCGCCGCAGCTGTCGCTGTTGGACTGAACGGGCCGCCTGACCAGTTTTGTAAAACACCGCGTTCAACTTCGCCGCTGCGTCGTTGCCCATAGGGTATGACCTTCGGCCGATTCTTCCTTGTTCTGCTGATGCTGCTGGCCGGCTTCGTGCTGGCGGTGCGGCAGGAACTGATCGATATCCCGCCGCGCTGGAATCCCTGGGCACCGCTGGATATTCGCGAGCCGCCGAACCTGCTGACCTCGCTCAAGCTTCGCCGCCTGCAACAGGATCGCTCCCTCTGCGAACAGGCGCTGGCCACGGCACCGCTGCGTTACACCGCTGTGCCGGACAGTACGCCGGAACCTGGCTGCCCGGTGGAGAACAGTGTGCGGGTGCAGGGTTCGGACGTGCGTTTCAACGGGCCGTTTCTGGCGACCTGCCCACTGGCGGCCGCCTATGCGATGTTCGAGATGCATGGTCTGCAGCCGGCCGCGCAGGCTGTGTTCGGCCAGCCGGTGGTGCGTATCGATCATTTCGGTAGCTTCGCCTGCCGCAACATCGCCCGCAGCAATCGTCGCAGCCAGCACGCCAGCGCCAACGCGCTTGACCTGGCCGGCTTTCATCTGCAGGACGGCACGCGCATCACGGTGGCCAGGGATTGGCAGGGCGAGGGCGACAAGGCGCGTTTCCTGCGTCAGGTGCGTGATGCGGCCTGCAAGGCCTTCAACGTGACGCTGGGGCCGGAATACAACGCGGCCCATCACGATCACTTCCATGTGGATATGGGCGGTTTCGGCATGTGCCGTTAGGTGTGCCAGCCCGGACGCCCGCAGGCCTGCTCTGGCACAATGCGCCGCTTTGAATCGATCTCGGGTGCCCCATGTCCGCAAGCAATCCTCTGGTTCGGGTCGAGCCGCTCGCGCCGTCATTCGCCGCAGTCGCTGGCCAATGGGCGCAGCGCCTGGGTTTGCCGCAGGAGCTGGCCGAGGCCGAGTTCGCGCTGCAGGTGGGCGAGGCCGGTCTGCAGCTGCAGCTGCTCGAGGCACAGGCGCCGGGGCCGGTGCGGGTGGACTTCGTAGAGGGTGCGGCGGCGCATCGGCGTCAGTTCGGTGGGGGCAGCGGGCAGATGATCGCCAAGGCAGTGGGCATTCAGCCCGGTATCCGACCTCGGGTGCTGGACGCCACCGCCGGGCTCGGGCGTGATGCTTTCGTACTGGCGACGCTGGGCTGCGAGGTCAGTCTGATCGAGCGTCAACCGTTGATCGCGGCGCTGCTGGACGACGGCCTCAGCCGCGCGGCGGCGGACGCCGACGTGGCCGCCATCGCCGCGCGGATGAGGCTGCTCGAGGGCAACGCCATCGATCTGATGCAGCAGTGGCGGGGCGAGCCGCCCCAGGTGATCTATCTCGACCCGATGTTCCCGCACCGCGACAAGAGTGCGCTGGTAAAGAAGGAGATGCGCCTTTTCCGTCCCTTTGTCGGCGACGATCTGGATGCGCCGGCGTTGCTCTCCGCTGCCCTGGAACTGGCCAGCCATCGGGTGGTGGTCAAGCGACCACGCAAGGCGCCGGCCATCGACGGCAGCAAGCCCGGCTACAGTCTGGAAGGCAAGTCCAGTCGCTACGACATCTACCCGAAGAAGAAGCTGCAGGCCTGATCCCGGCGGGCAGATGACGCAGCGCCGGATTCAGCCGCGGTAGGCGCGCAGAAAGAGGCCCACCGCATCCGCCACATGCTGATCGCTTTCCGCCTGGCTCGGTGCCTCGGCATAGCCGATCAGCAGGCGGAAATGTTGCGCGCCCTTGATCAGCGAACAGTAGTGTTCTGCGGCGCGCAGCGGGTCGTCGATGCGCAGCAGGCCCAGGCTGTCGGCCTGGCCGAACAGCTGCTGCAAATCCAATAGCAGCTGCTGCGGACCGGCGTCGAAGAACATCTTCACCAAGCCTGCGTTCTGCGTCGCCATCGCCACCATCACCCGATGCAGGCCAATGGATTCTGGGCTGTTGACCAGCTCATGGAAGGCACGGCCGATCTCCAGCAGCAGCTTCTCGATGTCGCAATCGGCCTCCACCTGAAACAGGCGCCTCGGCAGTCGCGTTTCGCAGGTGGCTTTCACCGCGGCGCAGAACAGCGCTTCCTTGTCCTTGAAATGACTGTACAGCGTGAGCTTGGAGACACCGGCTTCGCTGGCGATGGCCTCCATGCTGCTGCCTTCGTAGCCGTTGCCGAGGAACAAGACTTGCGCCGCAGCAAGGATCGCCTCGCGCTTGGCAGGGTCCTTCGGGCGGCCGGGGCCGGGCGAGGGTGAATGATTCTCTATCATGGGCGTTTTAATACTGGACTGGCTGGTACGCTATTTTTACTATACCGCGCAGTATAAGTATTCCAATCCGCTTCGCGACAGAGAGACCTTCATCGTGTTCCGACATGTCCTGTCCTTCGCCTCCGTGCTTGGCTTAGCGCTCACTCTGACCGCCTGTGGTAACGGCGAGCCGCCGCAGCAACTGCCGCGGCCGGTCATGGTCGTGCATCCGCAACCGGCCAGCGAAGCGCGCGAGAGCTACCCCGGCGAAGTGCACGCGCGCTACGAGCCTGAACTGGCGTTCCGCATCGGCGGCAAGGTCGTCGAACGCCTGGTCGAAGCGGGCGACCGTGTGCGCAAGGACCAACCTCTGGCACGCCTCGATCCGCAGGACGTGCGCCTGCAGCTGGACGGCATGCGTGCCCAGGTGGCCGCAGCGGAAGCCAACCTGCGGGTGGCCAAGGCGGAGTACGACCGCTATCAGGCGCTGCTCGGTCGTCAGCTGGTCAGCCAGTCGCAGTTCGACAATGCCGACAATGCCTACCGCGCCGCGACGGCCCGACTGCAGCAGGCGCGGGCTGAGTTCGACGTGGCCAGCAACCAGGTCGATTATGCGGTGCTGCGGGCCACCCGCGATGGGCTGATCGCCCAGCGCCGCATCGAGGTCGGCCAGGTGGTGGCGGCCGGTCAGACGGCCTTCGTGCTGGCGGCCGATGGTGAGCGCGAGGTCGCCATCGACCTGCCGGAGCAGTCGCTGGAGCGCTACCGGGTCGGTCAGGAAGTGGAGGTCGAACTCTGGTCGCAGCCGGGCCGGCAATACCGCGGCCAGATTCGCGAGCTTTCGCCGGCGGCGGACGCGCAGTCGCGGACCTATTCCGCCCGCGTCGCCTTCACCGAACAGGAAGTGCCCGCCGAGCTGGGGCAGAGCGCGCTGGTGAGCATCCGCCGTGACGGCGACGTTGCGCTGGCGGTGCCGCTCTCCGCACTCAGCGCCGAACAGGGCAGGGCGTACGTCTGGCGGCTCAGACCCGACTCCACCGTGGAGCGTGTCGAGGTCCGTACCGGTGCGTTCGGTGAGCAGCTGGTGCCGGTGCTTGATGGGCTCGCTGCCGCTGACTGGATCGTGCTGGCCGGAGGGCAGATGCTCAGCGACAACCAGCCGGTGCGGCCGGTCGATCGCCACAACCGCCCCGTCGAGCTGGCTGCCCAGGAGTAACCGCGATGCGCTTCAATCTTTCCGCCTGGGCGCTGCAGAACCGACAGATCGTCGTCTACCTGATGCTGCTGCTGGCCCTCGTCGGTGCGCTGTCCTACAGCAAGCTCGGGCAGAGCGAGGACCCGCCGTTCACCTTCAAGGCCATGGTCATCCAGACCCAGTGGCCGGGCGCGACGGCCGAAGAGGTTTCACGCCAGGTCACCGAACGCATCGAGAAGAAGCTGATGGAGACCGGCGAGTACGAGCGCATTGTCTCCTTCTCACGGCCGGGCGAGTCCAACGTCACCTTCATGGCGCGCGACTCGATGCGCTCGAAGGACATTCCCGACCTCTGGTACCAGATCCGCAAGAAGATCGGCGACATTCGCCACACGCTGCCGCCGGGCGTACAGGGACCGTTCTTCAATGACGAGTTCGGCACTACCTTCGGCAACATCTACGCGCTGACTGGCGAAGGGTTCGACTACGCGATCCTCAAGGACTATGCCGATCGCATTCAGCTGCAACTGCAGCGGGTGAAGAACGTCGGCAAGGTCGAGCTGATCGGCCTGCAGGACGAGAAGATCTGGATCGAGCTTTCCAACGTCAAGCTGGCGACCCTCGGCGTTCCGCTGGAAGCCGTGCGTCAGGCGCTGGAGGCCCAGAACGCGGTGAGCGCCGCCGGTTTCGTCGAGACCATCAGCGACCGAGTGCAGTTGCGCGTGACCGGTAGTTTCGAGACGGTCAAGGAGATTCGCGACTTCCCCATTCGCGTCGCCGGTCGCACGTTCCGCATCGGTGATGTGGCCGAGGTGCATCGCGGTTTCAACGACCCGCCTGCGCCGCGGATGCGCTTCATGGGCGAGCCGGCCATCGGCCTGGCGGTGTCGATGAAGAGTGGCGGCGACATCCTGATACTGGGCGAGGCGCTGCAGCAGGAGTTCGCCCGGCTGCAGCAGGAACTGCCGGCCGGCATGCAGCTGCGCAAGGTCTCGGACCAGCCGGCGGCGGTGAAGACCAGCGTCGGCGAGTTCGTCAAGGTGCTGATCGAGGCGCTGGTGATCGTACTGCTGGTGAGCTTCTTCTCGCTCGGGGTGCGCACCGGTCTGGTGGTGGCGCTGTCGATTCCGCTGGTGCTGGCCATGACCTTCGCCGCCATGAACTACCTCGACATCGGCCTGCACAAGATTTCCCTCGGCGCGCTGGTGCTGGCGCTGGGGTTGATGGTGGACGACGCGATCATCGCGGTGGAGATGATGGCCATCAAGATGGAGCAGGGCTATGACCGGCTCCGCGCCGCCAGCTTCGCCTGGACCAGCACTGCGTTCCCGATGCTGACCGGCACGCTGATCACCGCCGCCGGTTTCCTGCCCATCGCCACCGCCAACTCCAGTACTGGCGAGTACACCCGTTCGATCTTCCAGGTCGTGGCGATCTCGCTGATCGCCTCCTGGATCGCTGCGGTGATGTTCGTGCCGCTGATCGGGGAGAAGCTGCTGCCGGACATGGCCAAGGCGCACAAGCAGAGCGGCGGCGACGGCCACGATCCGTACGCCACGCCGTTCTACCAGCGCGTGCGGCGCGTGGTGACGTTCTGCGTGCGCCGCCGCAAGACCGTCATCCTGCTCACCCTGGTGATCTTTGCCGCCGCCGTGGTGCTGTTCCGCCTGGTGCCGCAACAGTTCTTCCCCGCGTCCGGCCGTCTGGAGCTGATGGTGGACCTCAAGCTGGCCGAAGGCGCCTCGCTGAAGGCGACCGAAGCGGAGGTGGCGCGGCTGGAGCAGATGCTCAAGGAGCGGGCCGGCATCGACAACTACGTGGCCTATGTCGGCACCGGCTCGCCGCGTTTCTATTTGCCGCTGGATCAGCAGCTACCGGCGACCAGCTTCGCCCAGTTCGTCGTGCTGGCCGACAGCATCGAGTCCCGCGAGGCATTGCGCAGCTGGCTGATCGAGCGCATGCGCGAGGACTTCCCGAGCCTGCGCGGCCGCGTGACGCGGCTGGAGAACGGCCCGCCGGTGGGTTACCCGGTGCAGTTCCGTGTCACCGGCGAGCACATCGATGTGGTGCGCGGGCTGGCGCGGCAGGTCGCCGCCAAGGTCGGCGAGAACCCGCACGTGGCCAACGTCCATCTGGACTGGCAGGAGCCAAGCAAGATGGTGCGCCTGAACGTCGATCAGGATCGCGCCCGTGCGCTGGGCGTGAGCACCGCGGAGCTGTCCGGCTTCCTGCGGCGAACCTTCATCGGCAACAGTGTCAGCCAGTTCCGTGAAGACAACGAGCTGATCGAGATCCTCCTGCGCGGCACCGAGCGTGAACGGCTCGAGCTGTCCATGCTGCCGAGCCTGGCGATCCCCACCGAGAGCGGCCGCAGCGTACCGCTGTCGCAGGTGGCGACGCTGGAGTACGGCTTCGAGGAAGGTGTGATCTGGCACCGCAACCGCCTGCCGACGGTCACCGTGCGTGCCGATGTCTACGGCGACGAGCAGCCGGCGGCATTGGTGCGGCAGATCGAGCCGACCCTGGCGGACGTCCGTGCGCAGTTGCCTGGCGGCTATCTGTTGGAGGTCGGCGGCACGGTGGAGGATTCCGAGCGCGGCCAGCGTTCGGTGAACGCCGGCCTGCCGCTGTTCGTCATCGTCGTGATGACCCTGCTGATGGCGCAGCTCAAGAGCTTCTCGCGCTCGGCCATGGTCTTTCTCACCGCGCCGCTGGGCATCATCGGTGTTGCATTGTTCCTGCTGCTGTTCGGCCAGCCGTTCGGCTTCGTGGCGATGCTCGGTACCATCGCGCTGTCGGGAATGATCATGCGCAACTCGGTGATCCTGGTGGATCAGATCGAGCAGGACATCGGTGCCGGGCAGGCGCGCTTCAGCGCCATCGTCGAGGCCACCGTGCGCCGCTTCCGGCCGATTGTGCTCACCGCGCTGGCGTCGGTACTGGCGATGATCCCGTTATCGCGCAGCATCTTCTTCGGGCCGATGGCGGTGGCGATCATGGGCGGGCTGATCGTCGCCACCGCGCTGACGTTGCTCTTCCTGCCGGCGCTGTACGCGGCCTGGTTCCGGGTTCGCGAAGGCGAGGCCAGCGCCCACTGACGGCGCCTATCGGGCGCGCCCGACAGGCGCGCTCAGATGTCTGCGGCGTTCAGCAGGCATTCGGCGGCGGCCTTGGCGTTCAGGGCCTGCTCGCCGGGCCCCTCGATGTGCGCCATGCTCAATGCCCCTTCGAGCAGGTACTGCAGCTGCCGCGCCAGCTGCAGCGGCTGCGGCGCGTCCAGACGCTCCAGCAGCTCGCGCAGATAGTCGAGCAACTCCGCCTTGTAGGCCGACGAGCGACGATGGATCGGATGATCCCGATCGTGATACTCCGCCGCAGCGTTGATGAACAGGCAGCCGCAGAACGCATCGTTGCCGTGAATCATCCCGTGCAGCCCATCGAAAATGCCCAGTAGCGCTTCGCGCGGCGGCAGCCTGGCGGCCCGTTCCCGCAGGCGCGTCAGCATCAGTTCGTGACGGGCGTCCAGCACGGCGAGAATCAGCTCGTCCTTGGACTTGAAGTGCTTGTACAGGGTCATCTTGGCCACTCCGGCCTCGGCCAGGATGCGGTCGATGCCGGTGGCGTGATAACCCTCGCGATAGAACAGATTCTCTGCGGTGTTGAGCAGCTGGTCGCGCTTGTTCGATGCCATGGTTACCTCCTGCGGTTCGACCATTATGCGGGGGCGTTCGTCGCACGCTCCAGCTGTCGTTCCTTCGTGGTGCTTGCAGTGTACAGACAGGTCTGTCTATTATCCAGTCACACCCATCGCAGAGGGCAACACCATGAAGCTCCATGACCTGACGCTGTCCGGCAATTGCCACAAGGTTCGCCTGTTCCTGAGCCTGATCGGCCAGCCGGTCGAGCGGGTGCCGGTGAACCTGCTGGCCGGCGAGCACAAGCAGCCGGCGTTTCGCGAGATCAACCCGCGCGGGCAGATTCCGGTGCTCGAAGACGGCGAATTTCGACTGGGAGACTCCCAGGCGATCCTGGTCTATCTGGCCCAGCGTTATGCCCCTGAGTGGTACCCGCAGGACGCCGAGACCCAGGGCCGCATCGCCAGCTGGCTGAGCTTCGCTGCCAACGAGGTGCAGCACGGTCCGGCTACCCTGCGTCTGGGCAAGCTGTTCGGTCGGCCCATCGACGAGTCGCTGGCCCAGGCGCGTGCCGCCAGCGCCTTGCGCTTGCTCGAACGGCATCTCGCGCAGCACGCCTGGCTGGCGCAGACGAGCGCGCCGACCATCGCCGATATCGCCGTCTACCCGAACGTTGCGCTCGGAGGCGATGGCGGGCTCGATCTGCAGGCATATCCGGCGCTGCAGGCGTGGTTCGCGCGCATTCGCGCGTTGCCCGGCTATGCCGGCATGCCGGGGTTGTAGCCGCCATGAACGCACATAAGGTGTGGATGCTCGGTGGGCGCATCCGGCGGCTCGGCGCATTGCTGTTGCTTGCGCTGCTGGCGGCAGTGGCGTCGGCCAACGCCGTAGCGGAAGGGTTGCGCTTCAGTCTGGTGAGGACGGCGCAGAGCGAGAGTGGCGACTTCCTGCTGCGCCGCGGCGGTTGGCAGCCTCAGCCACAGACCCAGCACATCGCCATTCTGATCGAACATCGAGGTACCCGTCTGCTGTTCGGCACCGGGCTGGGGCGGCAGATCGACGAGCAGCTGGACGCCGAACTGCCGTGGCGATCCAAGCGCTACGGCGAGGTACAGCCGGTACGCGACCAGCTGGAGCGAGATGGCCTGGCGGTCGACCGCATCGTGCTGGGCTGCGTGCGCTGGGAGCATGCCTCCGGATTGGTCGACTTTCCGGGCGTGCCGGTGCTCGCCAGTCCGGACAGTCTCGACTACCTGCAGACGGCGACGCCACCAGCGGTACTGCCGAGCCAGTTCCGCCATCCGATCGACTGGCAGCCCCTGCAGTTCGATCCACGGCCTTATTTCGGGCACGCGCAGAGCCTGGACCTGTTCGGCGACGGACAGCTGGTGCTGGTACCGCTGGCCGGACACGGCGCGGTTGGCCTGTACCTGACCCTTGCCGATGGTCGTCGCTTTTTCTTCCGCGGCGACCGGCCCGAGCAGGACGTCGGCGGTGCGCAAGGCATTGCGACGTTGCGCGATGCCGACACCCAGGCATCGCTCGGCTACTACCCGCACTGGGTGCAGTGAGATGGAGGGCTGAAAAAATCAGCACGGCCAGGGAAATATGGGCGATGCTTGAAGCAGGGCAATGGGCGATCACTCGATCCACGAAGTGTCGATCGCCCGGCCCGTGCCCAATGGCCGAGTAGGTTCGCCGCCGTGAAGACAGATAGCTGCGCGCCCCTGGCAAGTGTCGTCGATCTGCTGCTGGACGCGATCTGCGTCGTCGATGCGCAAGGCAACTTCGTTTACGCCAGCGCCGCGTGTGAGCGCATCTTCGGCTATACGCCGCAGGAGATGCTCGGCAAGCGGATGATCGAGATGGTCTATCCCGAAGACCGTGAACGGACCATGGCCGCGGCCCGCTCGGTCATGGCCGATCAGCCGCTGCTGCACTTCGAGAACCGTTACGTGCGCAAGGACGGCGGCGTAGTGCACATCATGTGGTCGGCCTGCTGGTCGACCGATAACAAACTGCGCATCGGCGTGGCGCGCGACATCACCCAGCGCAAGCAATCCGAAGCGATGCAGGCGGCGCTCTATTCCATTTCCGAAGCGGCGCATGGCGCGAAAGATCTGGCCGCGCTGTATCAGCAGATTCATCAGACCATTGCGCAGCTGCTGCCGGTGGACGATTTTATCGTTGCCATCCGCAATACTGCCAGCGGCGAACTCGCCTATCCCTACCAGGCGCTGGCGCTCGACGCGACTGCTCTGCCGGCGGAGCCTGCGGCGTCTCTGTGCTTTTCCGTTCTGCATGGCGCACAAGCGTTGCGCTTCAACGCCGACTCAATGCGTGCGCTGGCGCTCCCGCTCGGTGACGGGGATCTCCACGCCTGGTGGTTGGGTGTGCCGCTCAACTCTAGCGAGGGCGTGATCGGCGTCCTGTTGCTCAAGAGCACCGCGGCGCCCTACACCGAGAAGGATCAGGAGCTGTTGCAGTTCGTTTCCACCCAGGTGGTCACGGCAATCGAGCGCAAGCAGCTCTATGCGCGTCTGGAGCGCATGGCGCAGTACGACGAGCTCACCGGTCTGCCGAACCGCGCGTGCTTCCGCGATCGACTGAGCACGGCGCTGGCACGGGTGCGGCGCAACGGCGGGCGCATCGCCTTGCTCTACCTGGACCTGGACCGGTTCAAGCAGGTCAACGACACCTACGGGCATGGCGGCGGTGATCGGCTGCTGCAGACCGTCGCCGAACGCCTCGGCGGTTGCGTGCGGGACACCGATACGGTGGCGCGGCTGGGCGGTGACGAGTTCGTGGTATTGCTGGAAAGCATCATCGACGCGGAGGACGCCCAGCGGGTGGTGGCCAAGATCCGCGACGCCTTTGAGGCGCCGTTGCCGATTGCCGGACACAGCCTGGAGATCGGCATGAGCATTGGTATCGCCCTCTACCCGGAGGACGGCGAAGTGGAGGCGCAGCTGCTCAAGCAGGCCGATGAGCGCATGTACCTGATGAAGAGCGGCCGCGGGCAGCTACCGGTGGATTGCGCCTGAGTCAGACGCTCAGAAGGACTTCAGCATCCTGCCCAGCAGCTCCATCGCCTGCTCGCTGCGGGCGTCCCATGGATGGCCATGGTTCAGCCGCGCGCAGTTGCGAAAGCGCTGGGTGGCCGAGAAGATCGGCCCCGGCGCCAGGCTGATGCCCTGGGCCAGCGCCAGTTGCAGCAGCTGCAGCGAGTCCACCTGCTCGGGAAATTCGAACCAGAGAAAGTAGCCCCCAGAAGGGCGCGTAACCCGCGTGCTCGCCGGGAAATGGCGCGCGGCGGAGGCGAGCATCGCGCCCTGCTGCATCTCCAGTGCGTGGCGCAGCTTGCGCAAGTGGCGGTCGTAGCCGCCATGTTGCAGATAGTCGGCAATGGCGGCTTGCGCCGGCACGGAAGGGGAGATGGTGGTCATCAGCTTCAGCCGGGTGGTCTGCTCGGCGTAGCGGCCGCCGGCGACCCAGCCGACCCGGTAGCCGGGCGCCAGGCTCTTGGAAAACGAACCGCAATGCATCACCAGGCCTTCGCGATCATGGCTCTTCACCGGCTTTGGGGGCTCCCGGGTGAAGTACAGCTCGGCGTAGACGTCGTCCTCGATCAGCGGCACCTGATGGCGCTGCAACAGCTCATACAGCTGCTGTTTCTTCGCCTCGCCCATGCTCGCACCCAGCGGGTTCTGCAGGCTGCTCATGAACCAGCAGGCCTTGATCGGCAGATGCGCGAGGCGGTCGGCGAGAATCTCCAGATCGATGCCTTCGCGCGGGTGGACGGGAATCTCCACCGCTTTGAGCTTGAGCCGTTCCAGCACCTGCAGCGTGGCGTAGAACGCCGGCGACTCGATCGCTACCAGGTCGCCCGGTTCGGTTACCACCTGCAGGCAGAGGTTCAGCGCTTCCATCGCACCTGTGGTGATCACCAGCTCGTCCATCGGCAGCATCACGCCGCTGACCATGTAGCGCAGGGCGATCTGCCGGCGCAGGTCCGGGTTGCCCGCTGTCATCTCGGCGATCACTTCGCGTGCCGGCATGTCGCGCACGCTTTGCGCCATCGAGCGTGCGAGCCGTTGCAGGGGAAACAGCTCGGGGCTGGGAAAGGCCGAACCGAAGGGTACGGTGGCCGGATCGCGCAGCGAGGCGAGCACGGAGAAGACCAGTTCGCTGACGCCCACCTCGGTGGTTTCCGCCGGGCGGGTGCTGATGTCCGGTTCGTGAAGCGGGCGCTTGACATGTTCGCGAACGAAATAGCCCGAACGCGCCCGCGCCTGGATCAGCCCGCGGTCTTCCAGCAGGTAGTAGGCCTGGAACACGGTGGACGGGCTGACGCCATAGGTGCGGCTGGCGTGGCGCACCGAGGGCACCTTTTCCCCGGGGGCGAGCACGCCGCTGCGGATCAGTTCGGCAATCTCATCGGCGAATTTCTCGTAGCGCTTCATCGTGTCCGGGCCGTGGCGGTTGGGCATGGCCAGTCTACTGGCGTAGCGCCGCGATGGGGGCGACGAAGGTGCTCGGTGTGCTCACCCGACTGTCCGGCTTGACCAGGTCGCTGACCTCGAAGCGCAGCTCGCGGCTGAAGTCGCGGGCGTTGTCGAGCAGTGCCACGCTGACCGGCAGATCGGCGATTTCGCCCGGAGCCAGCGCGATCTCGCGCGGGCCCTGCAGCTCGAAGGGGCCGCCGTCCAATGCCAGCGCGTAGCGGCGCGGCTGCTGCGTCTTGTTGATCAGCTTGAGGCGATACATGTTCTCGATCTGGCCCTGCATGTTCTCGCGGTACAGCGTGCGGTCGCGGGTGACGTCCAGCTGCAGCTGTGGCCGCGCGTCCAGTGCCCAGATGAAGGCTGCGATCATGGCGGTCAGCGCCACGGCATAGCCGACCAGCCTTGGACGAAAGAAGCGGGTGATGCCGCCCTTGAGCGCACGTTCGGAGGTGTAGCGCAGCAGGCCGCGGGCGTAACCCATCCGGTCCATGACGCTGTCGCAGACGTCGATGCAGGCGCCACAGCTGATGCAGTCCAGCTGCAGGCCGTCGCGGATATCGATGCCGGTGGGGCAGACCTGCACGCACAGCGTGCAGTCGACGCAGTCACCGAGGCCCTGGGCTTGCGGATCACTGCCCTTGCGCCGGGCGCCGCGGTTCTCGCCGCGGGCTGTGTCGTAGGAGACGAGAAGGGTGTCGGCGTCGAACATCACGCTCTGGAAGCGCGAGTAGGGGCACATGTGCAGGCACACCTGTTCACGCAGCCAGCCGGCATTGATGTAGGTCGCGGCGGTGAAGAACAGCAGCCAGAAGGCGGTGGTGGCACCGATCTCGAAGCGGGCAAGGCCGGCCACCAGTTCGCGTACCGGGGTGAAATAGCCGACGAAGGCCAGCGCCGTGGCCAGGCTGATGGCCAGCCACAGCGTGTGCTTGGCGGCACGGCGCAGCAGCTTGGCGGCGGACCAGGGTGCAGCATCGAGCTTGATGCGCTGCAGGCGGTCGCCTTCGGTGATCTTTTCCACCCACATGAACATCCAGGTCCAGGTGCTCTGCGGGCAGGCGTAGCCGCACCAGATGCGCCCGGCCAGCACGGTGATAAAGAACAGGCCGAACGCGGCGATGATCAGGATCGCCGAGAGCAGGATGAAATCCTGCGGCCAAAAGGTGGCGCCGAAGATGTGGAACTGCTGCCGGTCCAGGTCCCACAGCACCGCCTGACGCCCGTTCCAATTCAGCCAGACGGTGCCGAAGTAGAGCAGCATCAGCAGGGCGCCGCCCAACAGGCGCAGGTTGCGGAAACGTCCGCTGAAACTGCGCGTGTGGATGGGCCCGCCGCTCTGGGCGGGGGTCAGGCGGATCGGTTGGCTGGGATCAACGGTTTCGATGATCTGCGCGGGTATGCGGTCGGTCATTAGGCTTCGCCCCATAGGCATTTCAGGCGAGGCGGATGATCCCTGCCGGTGGTGCTGCATAACAGACTCAGATGAACAGCCAAAATACAGATCAGATGAGCATCGGTTGCCTGCCCTGCAACGACTTCGGACAATGGGTTGACCTGTATCAGTGGAACGTTTCGGGATCGGCTGATCTGCTTTTTTAGTGCCAATCTGCATCTGTTGCGCCGCTGCCAACGCAGCCATAGTCGAAACCTTTTGCCACGCACTGAGGAGCTGTCGTCATGATTTCTGACCTGCCGCCAATGGAGCACCGCCGATGATTCTCAAGGGCCTGATCTGGCTGGTGTTGCTGCAACTGCTCGGCAACCTGATCAATCTGGTGCTGCTTCCGGCATTGCCTGGGCCGATCATCGGCATGCTGTTGCTGTTCGGCCTGTTGCTGCTGCGCCGCAGCATTCCGGAGTCTCTGGAGAAGACCGCGGCCTTGCTGCTGCAGTATCTGCCGCTGCTGCTGATCGTGCCGGCCGCCGGCATCATGACCAGCGCCGGTGCGCTGCGGGATGACCTGCCGGCCATCGCCGCCGGGCTGGTGCTGTCGTTGCTGATTACCGTGCCGTTCTGCGGCTGGCTGATGCAGCGTCTGATTAGCCGGCTCGACGGCCAGCGGGAGGATCAGGCATGAGCGTATTCGACTGGCGCACCGCCTGGGCGGCCGTCGTGGTGCATCCGCTGTTCGCCGTGGCGCTAACGCTGATCGCTTTCCAACTCGCGCTGATGCTCTACCGGCGCAGCGGCTGGCTGGTGCTGCAACCGGTCATGGTGGGCATGCTGCTGGTGGTCGGCACACTGACCCTGGTGGACCTCGACTATGTGCGCTACCGCGACGGCGCTGCGCTGGTCGCCATGCTGCTGGGGCCTGCCACCGTGGCGCTGGCGGTGCCGCTGCATCGTCACCTCAAACGGATTCAGCAATTGTTCTGGCCGATCGTCATTACCCTGGCGGTCGGCGGCGTGCTCAGCGTGGTACTGACGCTGGCGATCGCCTGGGCATTGGGCGCAGAGCTGCCGGTGCTGATGAGCCTGGCGCCGAAGTCCGCGACCATGCCCATCGCCATGCTGGTGGCCGAGCAGCTCGGCGGCCTGGCCTCGCTGGCGGCAGTGTTCGTCATGCTGACCGGCGTCATCGGCACCGCGTTGGGACCGCTGCTGCTGCGCTGGGCCGGGGTCGAGCATCCCGCGGCGCGGGGCCTGAGTTATGGCCTCAACGCCCATGCCATCGGTACCGCAAGGGCGCTGGAGGAGGGTGATGAGTGCGGCGCCTTCGCTGCGCTGGGCATGAGCCTGCTGGGCATTCTGATCGCGCTGCTGCTGCCGTTCGCCCTCGGTTGACGCCGCCTGCCGGGCATTCCCGTGCAGGCCGCGGCGGTGGCGGCGTTGCGACCCTCACGCGCCACTGGCTAGCACCCCGTCAGACCCGTTAGAGTAGGCGGCGGTCGCTTGACCGTGCACAGGGTGCAAACCATGAAATTGCGGATGTTCCAGGTCGATGCTTTCACCGCTGAACGTTTCCGGGGCAATCCCGCGGCGGTGATACCCTTGCAAGCCTGGCTGCCGGACGAGCTGATGCAAGCCATCGCCGCCGAGAACAACCTTTCCGAGACGGCCTTTTTCGTTCGCGAGGCGGACGGGGCCTTTCACATCCGCTGGTTCTCGCCGCTCACCGAAATCGATTTCTGTGGCCATGCCACGCTGGCCAGCGCCTTCGTGCTGCTGGAACAGGGGCTGGCCCGCGCGCCGCTGACCTTTCGTGCCGCTGCCGTGGGCGATCTGGCCGTGCAGCGGCGTGCTGACGGGCTGCTGGAAATGAGTTTTCCCAATCGCGCGCCGGAGCCGGTCGCCGAGCCGCCGGCCGCGTTGCTGCAGGGGCTCGGGCTCGCGCCGGAAGCGGTGCTGCGCAATCGCCAGGCATGGTTCGCCGTCTACCGCGACGAGCAGCAGGTGCGCGCTCTGGCGCCAGATCTGCAGGCGTTGCGCACGCTGGCACCGCTGGATGTGGTGGTGACCGCGCCAGGGCGCGAGCAGGATTTCGCCTCCCGCTATTTCTGGCCGGCCAATGGCGGCGCCGAGGACCCGGTCACCGGTTCCATCCATGCCGGGCTCGCGCCGTACTGGGCCGAGCGGCTGGGGCGCAACGAACTGGTGGCGCTGCAGGCATCGGCGCGCACGGGCATCCTGCACTGCCGGGTCGAAGCGGACCGTGTGATGGTGGCCGGGCAGGCGGTGCTCTACCTCGACGGCACCATCGAACTCTAAGACGAATTCAAGGGCGCATTGCGTACGGTCCGTGACCTGCGCGATGGGTGTGCCTGTGTGTGGCTGGTCGGTTGAAACGAGAATGGGGTTGTGATGATGAAAAGGCTGTTGCCGTTTGTCCTGCTTGCCGGCGCGATGAGTCCGTTCGCCTGCGCGGCGGCGCCGGCCCTGCCGCTGGACGACCGACAGGCACTGATCGAGACCCTGCTCGAGCGCATGACCCTGGCGGAGAAGATCGGCCAGCTGCGGCTGATCAGCATTGGTGGCGACATGCCGCGCGAGCGCATCGTCGAGGAGATCGCGGCCGGCCGCATCGGTGCCACTTTCAATTCGGTGACCCGAGCCGACAACCGCCCCATGCAGGACGCGGCCTTGCGCAGCCGACTGGGCATTCCGATCTTCTTCGCCTATGACGTGGTTCATGGCCATCGCACCATCTTCCCCATCAGCCTGGCCCTGGCTTCAAGCTGGGACCTCGACGCCATCGCCCTGAGCGGTCGGGTTTCGGCCATCGAGGCCAGTGCCGACGGCCTCGATCTGACCTTCGCGCCCATGGTGGACATCACCCGCGACCCGCGCTGGGGGCGGACGTCCGAGGGCTTCGGCGAAGATCCGTACCTGGTCTCGCAGATCGCCGGCACGCTGGTGCGCGCCTATCAGGGCGAGCGCCTGAGCGCCGCGGACAGCGTGATGGCCAGCGTCAAGCACTTCGCCCTGTACGGTGCGGTGGAGGGCGGGCGTGATTACAACGTGGTCGACATGAGCCCGCAGCGCATGTACCAGGATTACCTGCCGCCCTACCGTGCGGCGGTGGACGCCGGCGCCGGTGGCGTGATGGTGGCGCTGAACACCGTCAACGGCGTGCCGGCCAGTGCCAACCGCTGGCTGTTGCGTGACCTGCTGCGCGACGACTGGGGCTTCCGCGGGCTGAACATCAGCGATCACGGCGCCATCGATGAACTGCTGCGCCATGGCGTGGCCCGCGATGGCCGCGAGGCCGCGCGCCTGGCGATCGAGGCCGGCATCGACCTGAGCATGCACGACTCGCTCTATCTGCAGGAGCTGCCCGGCCTGGTCGAACGCGGCGAAGTGCCCCTCGAGCTGATCGACCAGGCGGTCGGCCGTGTGCTCGGCGCCAAGTACGACCTGGGTCTGTTCCATGATCCCTATCGCCGCATCGGCCGGGCGGTGGACGATCCCGCCGAGGTCAACGCCGAAAGCCGCCTGCACCGCGAGGCGGCACGCCAGGTCGCGCGCGAGTCCCTGGTGCTGCTGGAAAACCGCGGGCAGACGCTGCCACTGCGCAGGGATGCACGCATCGCGCTGGTCGGGCCGCTAGCCGATTCCCCCGTCGACATGCTCGGCAGCTGGTCGGCAGCCGGCGTGGCAGCGCAGGGCGTGACGCTGCGCCAGGGCCTCGAACGAGCGCTTGGCAAGGACGGCCGGATCATCCACGCGCGCGGCGCCAATGTTACCGACGATGCCGGCATGATCAAGTACCTGAACTTCCTCAACTGGGACCGCCCGGAGGTGGTCCAGGACCCGCGTCCGCCGCAGGCGATGATCGACGAAGCGGTGCGTGCGGCGCGCGAGGCCGATGTGATCGTCGCGGCTCTGGGCGAGGCCCGTGGCATGTCCCACGAATCGTCCAGCCGGACCAGTCTGACCTTGCCGGCCAGCCAGCAGGCGCTGCTCGAAGCCCTGGTCGCCACCGGCAAGCCACTGGTGGTGGTGCTGATGAATGGTCGCCCGCTGCAGCTGGGGTGGGTCAGGGAGCATGCCGATGCGCTGCTGGAAACCTGGTTCACCGGAACCGAGGGCGGCAATGCCATCGCCGATGTGCTGTTCGGCGCGCACAACCCTTCGGGCAAGTTGCCGATCTCCTTTCCGCGTTCGGTGGGGCAGATTCCCACCTACTACAACCATCCACGGTTGGGCCGCCCCTATGTCGAGGGGCGTCCGGGCAACTACACCTCGCAATATTTCGAAGAGCCCAACGGCGCGCTGTACCCATTCGGCTACGGCCTGAGCTATACCGAGTTCGAACTGTCCAAACCGCAACTTTCCCAGCGCGAATTGAAACGTGGGCAGCGCCTGGAGGTCAGCGTAACGGTAAAGAACAGCGGAGCGCGCGCCGGCGCGACGGTCGTGCAGCTTTATCTGCAGGACTTGGTCGGCTCCAGTGTGCGACCGGTGAAGGAGCTCAAACGCTTCGAAAAGATCCGGCTCGAGCCGGGCGAGACGCGGGTGGTGCGCTTCACTCTGGGCGAGGACGACCTCAGGTTCCACGACGCCCGGCTCGACTACGTGGCCGAGCCAGGTGAATTCGAAGTGCAGCTGGGGCTCGATTCGCGAGCCGTGCAGAGCGAGCGCTTCGAGCTGTTGTAAGAAAATTTCTGTATGGAGAAACGCCTGCAGTCCGGCAACGCCGTCGCACCTGTCGCGCGCGGCACAGCGGCTGGGCTCGGGTGGTTCACCACAGCGAAGCAGAGCGAACTCTGCACAAACGTGTAATTCGGAGGCGGTGTGTTACGCATTTTTCAACGGAAGACGGGTACCCATCCGGCGCGCATGCTGGCAGGGCTGGCAGGTGGGTTGTACATGCTGATGGCCGGCAGTGCGCTGGCGTTCAGCCTGGATGATGTGGCCAAGCAGGCGCAGGAACTGGCGTCCCGCGGCTATGAGGAACCGGCGAGCAACCTGCCGGAAGAGTTTCGCCGAATGGCCTTTGCCGATTACCAACGGCTGCGCTTCGACCCCGAACATGCCTACTGGAAGGATGCCGATACACCGTTCCACCTGCAGTTCTACCATCAGGGCATGCACTTCGACACGCCGGTACGCATCAACGAGATCACCGCAACGGACGTCCGCGAGATCCGCTATGACCCGGCCATGTTCCAGTTCGACGGCGTCGAGGTCGATCCCGCCGCGCTGGAAGGTCTGGGCTTCGCCGGTTTCAAGGTGCTCTATCCGCTGAACAAGAAGGACAAGCAGGACGAGGTGATGACGCTGCTCGGTGCGAGCTATTTCCGCATCGTTGGCAAGGGCCAGTGGTATGGCCTGTCCGCACGCGGGCTGGCGATCGACACGGCGCTGCCGGTGGGTGAGGAGTTTCCCCGCTTCCGCGAGTTCTGGGTGGAACGGCCGCAGCCCGACCGGCGCAACCTGGTCATCTACGCGCTGCTCGACTCGCCGCGTGCCACCGGCGCCTACCGCATGGTGCTGACGCCGGGCAAGGACAGTACGCTGGACGTGCAGGCCCGGGTGTACCTGCGCGAGCCGGTGGGCAAGCTGGGCATCGCGCCGCTGACCAGCATGTACCTGTTCGGGGCGAACCAGCCCAGCGATTCGCTGAATTTCCGCCCGCAGCTGCACGACTCCGAGGGGCTGGCGATCCACGCCGGCAACGGCGAGTGGCTCTGGCGCCCGCTGAACAACCCGCGTCGCCTGGCGGTCAGCGCGTTCAGCGTGGAGAATCCGCGTGGCTTCGGCCTGATGCAGCGCACCCGGGAGTTCAACCGCTACGAGGACCTGGACGACCGCTACGAGCTGCGCCCGAGTGGCTGGGTGGAGACGCGCGGTGACTGGGGCAAGGGGCATGTCGAGCTGGTGGAGATCCCGACGCCCGACGAAACCAACGACAACATCGTCGCCTTCTGGTCGCCCGAGAAGCAGCCGGAGCCCGGTCAGCCGCTGGACCTGGAGTATCGCCTGCACTTCTCCATGGACGAACCGAGTCTGCACGATCCGCAACTGGCCTGGGCACAGCAGACCCGCGTGTCGGCCGGGGACGTCAAGCAGGCCAACCTGATTCGCCAGGCCGATGGCAGCACCGCTCTGGTGGTGGACTTCGTCGGGCCGGTGCTGGCCAAGCTGCCCGAGGATGCGCCGGTCACCACTCGCGTCAGCGTCGATGACAACGCCGAGCTGGTGGAGAACAACCTGCGCTACAACCCGGTCAGCAAGGGCTGGCGCATGACTCTGCGGCTCAAGGTGCGTGATCCGCGCCGGCCGGTGGAAATGCGTGCGGCGCTGGTCGATGGTGAAAAGACCCTTTCCGAAACCTGGACCTACCAGATTCCTCCCCATGAATAAGCAGGACGCAATGAACCGCATGGCTGAAGGCTATTGCGATGGCCTGGCGCTGAACGACGTCGAGGACCCGGCCAGATACCGGCAGGCCGCGGAGCAGGGCGGTCTGCTCGCCCTGCATGACGAAATGTCCGCCGCGACGACCGCCGAGCGCGGCCCGTCGCGGCGTCTGCTGGACTCCGTGGTGACCCGGCTGCGCATGGGCTGGGGCGATCTGTTCGACCGCGCCGGCATCATCCGTGAGGACCATCAGGGCCGCCCCTATCTGCAATCCACCCCGCCGATCGTTCGCACGCGGATGGTGCCGGAGCCCTGGCACACCAACATCCTACGTCGCGGTTGGCGCCGGCTGCTGGGGCGCAAGACTCCGCGGCGCACCTTCGAACCCAGCCCGCAGCCGCTCGACGAAGCACGCTGGCGGCGCGTCGCGGCGCTGCGGCGCAGCGCATTGCTGATTCTGATGCTCGGCCAGACCGCGTTCGCCACCTGGCAGATGAAGGCGGTGCTGCCGTACCAGGGCTGGTCGCTGGTGGACCTGCAGGACGTTTTCGTGCAGCCGCTGGCCGAATCGGCACGGCAGATCCTGCCCTACGTGGTGCAGACCAGCATCCTGCTGCTGTTCGCGCTGCTGTTCTGCTGGGTATCGGTGGGCTTCTGGACCGCGCTGATGGGCTTCTTCCAGCTGCTGCGTGGCAAGGACCGCTATAGCATCTCGGCCAGCAGTCCGGGCAACGAGCCGATTCCAGCCGAGGCGCGCACCGCGCTGGTGATGCCGATCGCCAACGAGGACGTGCCGCGGGTCTTCGCCGGTCTGCGCGCGACTTACGAGTCGCTCAAGGCCACCGGTGAGCTGGAGCATTTCGATATCTTCGTGCTCAGCGACAGCAACGACCCGGACACCTGTGTCGCCGAGCAGCAGGCCTGGGTCGAGCTGTGTCGCGCGGTGGATGGTTTCGGCCATATCTTCTATCGCCGCCGCCGGCGTCGGGTGAAGCGCAAGAGCGGCAACATCGACGACTTCTGCCGGCGCTGGGGCAGCAGCTACCGCTACATGGTGGTGCTCGATGCCGACAGCGTGATGAGTGGCGAATGTCTGACCAGCCTGGTGCGGCTGATGGAGGCCAACCCCAACGCCGGCATCATCCAGACCGCTCCCAAGGCCTCGGGCATGGACACCCTCTATGCGCGCCTGCAGCAGTTCGCTACCCGCGTTTACGGGCCGCTGTTCACCGCCGGGCTCAATTTCTGGCAGTTGGGCGAGTCGCACTACTGGGGTCACAACGCGATCATCCGGGTCAAACCCTTCATCGAGCATTGTGCGCTGGCGCCGCTGCCCGGCACCGGCTCCTTCGCCGGCGCGATCCTCTCGCACGATTTCGTCGAGGCGGCGCTGATGCGACGTGCCGGCTGGGGCGTGTGGATCGCCTACGATCTGCCGGGCAGTTACGAAGAGCTGCCGCCCAACCTGCTCGACGAGCTCAAGCGCGACCGCCGCTGGTGCCATGGCAACCTGATGAACTTCCGTCTGTTCATGGTGCGCGGCGTGCACACGGTGCATCGTCTGGTGTTTCTGACCGGAGTGATGTCCTACCTGTCGGCGCCGCTGTGGTTCCTCTTCCTGCTGCTGTCCACCGGCCTGCTGGCCATCCATACGCTGATGGAACCGGAGTATTTCCTGCAGCCCAACCAGCTCTATCCATTGTGGCCACGCTGGCATCCGGAGGAGGCTATCGCGCTGTTCTCGGCGACCATGACGCTGCTGTTCCTGCCCAAGCTGCTCAGCGTGCTGCTGGTCTGCATCCAGGGCGCGCAGGCCTATGGCGGTCGGTTGCGGGTGGTGCTGTCGATGCTGATCGAGACGCTGTTTTCGGTGCTGTTGGCGCCGGTGCGCATGCTCTTTCACAGCGTGTTCGTCACCGCGGCATTCCTCGGCTGGTCGGTGCAGTGGAAATCGCCGCAGCGCGGCGATGACGCGACGCCCTGGGGTGAGGCGCTGCGCCGGCATGGTTCGCAGATCGTCATCGGCGTGCTCTGGACGGCACTGGTCGCCTGGCTGGATGCGGCCTTCCTCTGGTGGCTGGCGCCGATCGTGGTGTCGCTGATCCTCTCGGCGCCGGTGTCGGTGATCACCAGCCGTACCGGCCTGGGCCTGGCCGCCCGGCGGTGCAAGCTGTTCCTGATTCCCGAGGAGTACGCGCCGCCTACCGAGCTGGCCAACACCGACCGCTACCAGCAGCAGAATCAGGCGAACGCGCTGCGCGAGGGCTTCCTCGTCGCCGTCGTCGACCCGCTGTACAACGCCCTGGTCTGCGCCATGGCGCGCGCTCGTCACGCCAAGGTGGTGCCGGCCGCGGAGCACCTGCGCGAGCAGCGTCTGGCGGAGGTACTGGCGGCGGGGCCGGCGGCTGCGAAGGGCGAGGCGGCGCGCTGGCGACTGCTCAACGATCCCGATGGCATGGCGTTGCTGCACCGCCATGTGTGGGACGACCCGGCAGGTGCCAACTGGCTGGCGCGCTATCGGGAGGAGTACCCCCAGGGTGTTCCTCACCAGGCGCCGGCCAGCGCGAGCTGAAATCGCAGCGCCATGCGGTGCGCGAACCGCATGGCGCTGCTGATCAGTCGTCCCGGGTCAGCACTTCGAGCAGCTCGATCTCGAAGTGAAGGTCCGAGTTCGGCGGAATGTGCGCGCCGATCTGCCGCTCGCCATAGCCCAGATGAGCCGGCACGAAGAGCCTGCGCTTACCGCCGACTTTCATTCCCATCAGGCCGATATCCCAGCCCTTGATCACGCGCCCGGTGCCTATCACGCACTGGAACGGCTTGCCGCGCGTGTAGGAGCTGTCGAACTCCGTGCCGTCGCTCAGCGTGCCGCGGTATTGCGTCGTGATGAGTGCGCCTTTTACGACCGCCTTGCCTTCGCCGAGGTGCACGTCCTCGATTTGCAGTTCCTGGTTCATGTTCCGCCCTGGTTAGTTGAAACAGGGCGCCGTTTTGGCAGGTAAACCGATTGCGCGCAACCGCTTGCGTGAGTGCAGGGCGCGCGTTGGATGAGTGCAGCGAGATAGATCGATTAATTCGATTTTTATTGGCGCAAATTTGCGTACATGCCGATGAAGAATAAATAGATCATCTGGCTCACTCGGTTCTGCCGGCTAGCCCGGCCGACCCACTCATTCGGAGGCTCAGATGATCGAACGTCGTCCCCATGCAGAACTCGGCCACGCCCGGCACGGGTGGCTGAACGCCCGTCATCACTTTTCCTTTGCCGACTATCACGATGCCCAGCGCATGCGCTGGGGCCGGTTGCGTGTCTGGAACGACGACAGCATCGCCCCGCATTCGGGCTTCGAGCCCCACGGGCATCGCGACATGGAAATCATCACCTACGTGCGCCAGGGCGCGATCACTCACGAAGACAGCCTGGGCAATCGCGGGCGCACCGTTGCCGGCGACGTGCAGGTGATGAGCGCCGGCAGCGGCATCGTCCACAGCGAGTACAACCTGGAAGACGAGGAGACACGCATCTTCCAGATCTGGATTCACCCGCAGCAGACCGGTCTGCCGCCGACCTGGGGCACCCGCAGATTCCCCAGCGGCGAGCGTGCCGGGGCGTTCGTCACCCTGGCCAGCGGCCTGCCGGGCGACGACGAGGCCTTGCCGATTCGTGCCGAGGCCCGTCTGGCAGCGGCTACGCTTGAACAGGGGCAGAGCGCCGATTACCAGATCGCCGAAGGGCGCCGCGTCTACCTGGTGCCCGCGAGCGGGCAGATCGAGGTCAACGGTGTCACCGTCTCCGCCGGGGATGGCGTGGCCGTGCGCGATGAGGCACGGCTGACCGTCCGCGCGCAGGAGAACAGCGAAGTCGTGCTGGTCGAGTCGCGCTGAACGCCGCCGACGCTCGGCTATCACAACCCAAGGTTTACCCGCACACATTCACCAAAAGAGGAAAGACAAGATGGCGAAGATTCTCGTGCTGTATCACTCGATGTACGGCCATATCGAAACCATGGCCAACGCGGTGGCAGAAGGCGCCCGTCGTGTGCCGGGCGCCGAGGTGGTCATCAAGCGCGTACCGGAGACGATGCCGGAAGATGCCTTCCGCAACGCTGGCGGCAAGGTCGATCAGGCAGCTGATATCGCCGATCCGAACGAATTGCCGAACTACGATGCGATCATCTTCGGCACGCCGACCCGCTTCGGCAACATGTCCGGACAGATGCGCAACTTCCTCGACCGCACCGGCGGCCTGTGGGCCAAGGGCGCACTGCACGGCAAGGTCGCGAGCGTATTCACCTCCACGGGCACCGGTGGCGGGCAGGAAATGACCATCACCTCCACCTGGACCACCCTGGCGCACCACGGCATGGTCATCGTGCCGACCGGCTACGGTATCAGCGAGTTCTTCGACATCTCCGAGACCAACGGTGGCACGCCTTATGGCGCCTCGACCATCGCGGGCGGCGACGGCTCGCGTCAGCCATCGGAGAAGGAACTGGCCATCGCGCGCTTCCAGGGCGAGCATGTGGCGAAGATCACCAGCAAGCTCGCCGGCTGATCCCCCCGGCCGGACGGCGTCCGCCGTCCGGCATCCCGTCAGGCCTCCAGCAGCAGGCCGTACATCAGTTCATCGACATAGCCATCCTCGCCGGCGCGCTTGTAGGCCGCCCGCTGCGTTCCCTCGTGCACGAAGCCGAAGCGCTGGTAGAAGGCGATCGCCCGCGGATTGTCGGCCTCCACGCTGAGCTCAACGCGGCGGATGCCGCTGGCGGCCAGCCGGTCGAGGGCGTCCTGCATCATCCGTCGGGCCAGTCCGCTGCCCTTGGCCTGCGGTGCGACCGCCAGCGTGCCCAGGTAGGCGACATGAGCCGCGCGACCGAGGTGCCGCTGCACCTTGTAGAAGCCCTGTACCTGCCCATGCTCCTCGAACACGTAGAAGCTGCCGCTTTCGAACAGCGGCTCGAACACCTTGCCGAAAGCTTCGCGTGGCATGGGGTCGAAACCGAGGTAGGGCACCACATCCGGGTGCATGTAGATGTCGTAGACCCGTTGCTGGTCGGCAGGTATGGCGAGGCGGCGCATGGACAGTTCCCGTGGGGCGGTGGCTGCAGCATAGCGGCTGAACCTGCGACGGGGCGATGTCTGGCGTAGGGCGATTCGCGAGAGCGTGCGAAGCGCTGCGCTGCGTCAGCCGCGCGTGGGCCAATGGGGTGATAATGCGCGGCGCCTGCCATCCATTTCAGCCGAGGACAACGCCCCGTGGTGCTATTCGAGATCGTTCCGCGCAGCCCCGAAACCTACCGTCGCGAGACCCGCCGCAGCACGCTGATCGTCGCGGCCACCTTCGCCATTCTGGCCATGGGCCTGTCGGGCCTGGCGGTCGCGCTGTTCGGCGAGCCGGGCGGCGACAACCTGCGGCTGAACATTGGCGGGGTCGTCGCGGGGCTGGCACTGACCGTCGCGCTGGTGCGGCTGCTGTACTGGCAACAGCCGTGGATGGCTTCGGCGGCCTATGGCTGGCGGCTCAAGCGCAGTCTGATGCGGGTGACCAACATGATGCATCAGGTCAGGGCCGGCGTGAGCGCGGGCGATCCCGCGGCAATCAAGCTGCTGCGCTTCTATCATCTTGGGCTGACGCAGATGCACCAGCTCGATGGCAATCTCACCGGGCTCAGTGATTCGGTCGCCGAAATCGACCGTCACCGCGAGGCGATGGAGGCGCTGGGCATGGACATCGAACAGAACCGGCTCGAGTCCGAGTGGCTCGAACGGGTCGGCAGGATCGAGGCGAAACGCTGAGCCAGGTGTGCGTCAGTGCTGGTGACGACTGCCGTCGGAATGCCGATGCACCTTCGCATCTGTCTCGCCCTGCTCGGAAGCGCCGTGGTGATCGCCGGTCTGGCTGGAATGCTGGCCGCTGTGATCATGCATGTCCGTTTCGCCGCCGCCGTGCTGGTGGCCGTCGCTGGAGGCCACCAGCGCCTGGTATTCCATGGGAGTGAGCGACGGCAGCTGCTCGACAAAGGCGACCAGCGACCAGATGTAGTGGTCCTCCATGAATCGGCCCCACGCCGGCATGCCGGTGGATTTGAGCCCATGCTTGATGACCCAGAAGGTCGCGGCCGGGTCGCCGTCGCGGGTAGCTTCGGCCAGCGCTGGTGGGGCGGGGTAGAGGCCCTGGCTCAGCTCGGTTGGCGCGACGCCCGGCGCCAGGTGACAACCGACGCACATCGCCGCGTAGTTGCCCGCGCCGGAGCGCATCTGTTCCGCCGAGCCCAGCGGCGGCACCTCGATGTCCCGGGCGCGCACGGCTACGGCGCGTTCGCGGGCCGTCTCCAGCACGGCATGCAGCGGTGCGCTGTGCGGGTCGTCAGCGCCGACGTCGATGATGCCGGAGTACAGCACCAGCGCCGCGCCGGTCACCACCGCCAGGGCACTCAGCGCCAGCGTCGCCAGGACTGTTCTCATGCCGTACCCCTCAGAACCAGAAGCGGATGCCGGCCACCAGGCGGGTGTCGCTGACATCCTCGCCTTCGGCACGCAGCAGGTCGGCGGTGTTGCCGTAGGCACGGTTCCAGGTCACGCCGACATAAGGCGCGAACTGGCGGCTGATCTCGTAGCGCAGGCGCAGCCCTAGACTGGCGTCGCTGAACCCTGCGCCGACGCCGCGCGCCTCGTCGTTGCGCCCGTGCAGGTTGAGCTCGGCAGTGGGCTGCAGCACCCAGCGCTGGGTCAGCAGGATGTCGTACTCGGCCTCCAGACGCAGTGCGCTCTGGCCGCCTTCGCCGATGAACGCGGTCGCCTCGGTTTCCAGGCCGAACAACGGCATGCCCTGCACGCCAAAGGCCGCCCAGGTCTGCGGCGAGCCGGGTTTGAAGTCCTGGCGCACGCCGGCGACGGTTTCCCACCAGGGACCGATGGCGTGGCTCCACAGCAGCTGCAGTTCCGCTTCCTCGGTGTGGCCATTGGTACGCTCGCCCTCCGAGCGGAACGCCAGACGGTCGATGTCGCCACCGACCCAACCGGAAATGTCCCAGGCCAGCGCGCTGCCCTCGTCGGCGTCCTGCCACTCAAGCTGGTCGGCGAGAAACAGGAAATTCGTCCCGCCCTGGTGCATGTGATGGGCCGGCAGGCTGGGGAACGCCGCGGCGCGATCCGCATCGCTGATGGCTGGGATGGGCGTGCGCGGCTCCTGTCCCGGCGGGTGCGCCATCGAGCCGTGGTCCATGTGGCCGTGATCGGTTCGCCCATGATCCCTGTGCTCGTGCGCTGCCGGCGCAGCATGGCCGGCATGGCCGGAGTGGTCCATGTTCTGCTGCGCCTGACTCGCCGCCGTGACCAGACTCAGCGCGACGGCGACGGGGAGCGGCTTAATGCGCATGCGGATTGCCCTGCTCGGCGTCCTTGGGCATGTCCTTGTCCACCGATCCGCCGCCCATGCCGCCATGATCCATGTGGCCGTTGCCCATGTGCTGCTCGTGCATGTCCTTCATCTTGTCGTGGTCCATGCCCTGCATCATGCCGCCCTGTTGCGTCTTGGGCTGCGTGGTCTGCGGGGTGGCCTGTTCGGCCGGGTCGTTCTCGGCATGATGACCGTCATGTTCGCTCTGCTGCGCCTGGACCGCGTTCAGGCCGAGGGAGGCGGCCAGGCCGAGGGCGAGCAGGGTGGTTTGCTTGAGGGTTTTCATAGGCTTCTCCGTCATTCCTCTACGCGGACTTCACGGAACATTCCGAGGTCCATGTGCATCAGCATGTGGCAGTGGTAGGCCCAGCGGCCGAGGGCGTCTGCTGTGACGCGGTAGCTGCGTTTCGAGCCCGGCGGCATGTCGATGGTGTGCTTGCGCACCAGGAAGTCGCCGTGTTCGTCCTCCAGGTCACTCCACAGCCCGTGCAGGTGAATGGGGTGGTGCATCATGGTGTCGTTGACCAGTACGAAGCGCACCCGCTCGCCGTACCGGAGGCGGATCGGCTCGGCGTCGGCGAAGGGAATACCGTCGAACGACCAGGAGAAGCGCTCCATGTGGCCGGTCAGGTGCAGTTCGATGGTGCGGCCCGGTTCGCGGCCATCCGGGTCGGCGAAGGCGCTGCGCAAGTCGGCATAGGTCAGCACGCGCCGGCCGTTGGCGCGCAGGCCGATGCCCGGGTCATCCAGCTTGGCCACCGGCATCATGGTCTGCATGTCCACCAGAGGGTTGTTGGTCTCGCTGGCCGGATGTGCCTGCATCCTGCTGCCATCCGAGCCCTGGCCCATGGCGGCATGGTTCATCTGGCCGTGATCCATCGCGCCATGGTCGCCGTGTCCGGCATGGGCGTCATGGCCCTGCGCAGGCGTTGCGGCAGCCTGGCCATGGGCGGCGTGATCGCCATGACCCATGTCGTCCATGGTCAGTTCGGGGCGCGGATCGGGGTTGGGCACCGGGGCCTGCAGGCCTTCGCGCACGGCCAGCGTGCCGCGGGCGTAGCCGCTGCGGTCCATGGCCTGGGCGAAGAGGGTGTAGGCGTGCTGGCTGCCGTCCGGCTCGACGATCACGTCATAGGTTTCCGCCACCGCCAGGCGAATCTCGTCGACCGTTACCGGCTCGATGTTCTGCCCGTCCGCGGCGACCACGGTGAGCTTGAGGCCGGGGATACGGAAGTCGAAGTAGCTCATCGCCGAGCCGTTGATCAGGCGCAGGCGGATGCGCTCGCCGGGCCGGAACAAGCCGGTCCAGTTGGCATCCGGGGCCTGGCCGTTGAGCAGGTAGGTGTAGGTCGCGCCGCTGACGTCGGCGAGATCGGTGGGCGACATGTTCATCTTCGCCCAGGCCCAGCGGTCGCTGAAGGTCTTGCGCCAGCCCTGGTCGGCGACATCGTTGATGAAGTCGCCGACGGTGCGGCGGCCCTGGTTGTAGTAGTCGGCCTGCTTCTTCAGCTTGGCCAGCACGCGCGCCGGGCTCTCGTCGGTCCAGTCGGAGAGAAACACCACATAGTCTCGCTCGTAGGCGAACGGCTCCGGCTCCTCGGGATCGATGATCAGCGGGCCGTAGACGCCGAGCTGCTCCTGGAAGCCCGAGTGGCTGTGATACCAGTAGGTCCCGCTCTGCTTGACCTTGAAACGGTACTCGTACATGCCGTCCGGCGCGATGCCGGCGAAGCTGAAGCCGGGCACGCCGTCCATGTTGGCCGGCAGCAGGATGCCGTGCCAGTGGATCGAGGTCTCCTGCGGCAGGCGGTTGCGCACGCGCAGGGTCACGGTGTCACCCTCGCGCCAGCGCAGCAGCGGGCCGGGAATGCTGCCATTGATGGCCATGGCGGTGCGCCGGCGGCCGGTGAAGTCGACGCTCATGGAGTCGATGGTCAGGTCGAATTGGCTGCCGCTGAGTACCGTCGGCTGGCCGGGGCTGGTCAGCGCCCAGACGGGCTGGCGCCACAGCCCGAGTCCGGCGAAGGCGCCGCCTGCGGCGAGGCTTTTGACGAAGGTGCGCCGAGAGCTGGTCGAGTGCATGCTGGTCCTGTTCATGTGCGATGTGGCTGCGCTGGACAAACAGTCGCAGCAGTCCTGTCGCTCACCATAGCGCGGCGCATCTGACGACAAGCTGAGCCGAACATTACGGTTCTGTCAGCTTGCTGGCCGGGAGGCTTTTGACGGCAGCTTGACAGGGTAAGCGAGCGGGCCGTTTGGTCTGTCACCGCGCCTGGCGACGACACCTGCGGCCGGATGGCGGCAGACAGGGTGCCTGCCGAGGGTCGGCCCGTGCGCTGCCGCCCGCCAGGCGAGCTTCTTTCAGCGAAGTGGCTGGCTGCCGAGATAGTCGCCCAGCGCCAGGTCGCGGCCCTGACTGGTCAGCCCGATCACCTGATAGCGCTGGTGCGGTTGGCCGTAGTCCATGCCCGGCGAGCCGGCTGGCATGCCCGGTACGGCGACTCCGGCCAGATCGTCGCGCTGCTGCAGCTCGCGGATCGCCGCCACCGGCACGTGGCCTTCGACGAACTTGCCGCCAATCACGCCGGTATGGCACGAGCCCAGGCGCGGCGGCACGCCGAGGCGCTCCTTGACCGGCAGCATGTTGACTTCCACATGGTC
Source organism: Stutzerimonas stutzeri (assembly GCF_000219605.1). Lineage (NCBI taxonomy): Bacteria > Pseudomonadati > Pseudomonadota > Gammaproteobacteria > Pseudomonadales > Pseudomonadaceae > Stutzerimonas > Stutzerimonas stutzeri. The sequence continues at coordinate 2,893,083 of NC_015740.1, read as the reverse complement.
GCGCACCTCGAACCCATTGGTTTCCAGATACTTGATCCAGTCCTTGCAGCAGCCGCAGTTGGCGTCCCGGTGTACATCGATGACCTCGGCGGCCTGAGCCGCCCCGGACATCAGCAGTGCGGCGAGTACGGTGAGATGAGGTTTCATGCGTTTCTCCAGATCTGAGTTCAGCTGCAGCAGCAACCGCCGCTACATCCACCGGTGCGTGCGGCCGAGGCGCTGCGACGGTCGAGGGTTTCGGCGGGGTATCCGGCTTCGGCGAGCGCTGCGATCAGGTTTGCGTCATCGGCACTGCCGTCGATCCGAACCAGGCCGCCGGCCAGGTCCACTTCGACGCGTTCGACACCCTCCAGCGTCTGCAGCGCCGCGGTGACATGCCTGACGCAGCCACCGCAGCTCATGCCGGTGACCTTGAGTCGAATACTGTTCATGGGTGGTTCCTCGCTTGCCAGTTCCAGGGAGCTGGCGCGATGCTCGACCTTGACGCCATGGCAAGGTCAAGCCTGATGTGCTGGGCCTCACGCTAACGCGAGCGGCCTGACGGGAGGCTGAGCGCAAGATTACTTTTCTGTCAGCTTCGTGGCGCAGCGGTGTGCGGCGCTGCCACACTTGCACCGTCCACCACCGATGGAATATCCGCATGAAACTGCTGGTCGCCGAAGACGAGCCGAAAACCGGCACCTACCTGCAGCAGGGGCTGAGCGAGGCCGGCTTCACCGTCGACCGCGTCACCAGCGGCACCGATGCGCTGCAGCACGTGTTGAGCGTGCCCTACGACCTGCTGATCCTTGATGTGATGATGCCGGGTCTGGACGGCTGGGAAGTGCTGCGACTGGTGCGTGCCTCGGGCAACGAGGTGCCGGTGCTGTTCCTCACCGCGCGGGATCGTGTCGAGGACCGGGTCAAGGGGCTGGAGCTGGGAGCGGATGACTACCTGGTCAAGCCGTTCGCCTTTTCCGAGCTGCTGGCGCGGGTACGCACCCTGCTGCGGCGCGGCAATGCGACGGCGCTGCAGACCCAGCTGCAGGTGGCCGACCTGCAGGTCGACCTGCTCAAGCGTCGCGCCACGCGCGCCGGTCAGCGCATCGACCTGACCGCCAAGGAGTTCGCCCTGCTGGAACTGCTGTTGCGCCGGCGCGGCGAGGTGCTGCCCAAATCGCTGATCGCCTCGCAGGTGTGGGACATGAACTTCGACAGCGACACCAACGTCATCGAGGTGGCGATCCGCCGGCTACGGGCGAAGATCGACGATGGCTTCGAACCCAAGCTGATCCATACCGCGCGCGGCATGGGCTACATGCTCGACGAGCCGGACGCGCCATGATCCGGCTGTCGCTCACCGCGCGGCTGAGCCTGATGTTCATGCTTGCGGTCACCGGCGTGCTGGCGGCGGCCGGCTATTTCTTCGGCCAGCTCAGCGAGCATCACTTCGATGAGCTGGACCGCCACACGCTGCACGAGAAACTCGAGGCGAGCCGACGTCTGCTGACCGGCCTGGACGACCTGGAGCACTTCGAGCGCGTGCGGCCGCAGCTGCAAGTGCTGTTGGACGGCCATAGCGAGATGCGCGGCTTCGTTTTCGACGAGGCCGGCACACAGCTCTTCCCCCGACCGGAGCAGCAGGCGGCGGAGCCGTCGCTGCTCATGCTGATCGGCGAGAACGAGGGTGAACTGACGCTGGAGGGCCGCGTCTGGCGGGGCGAAGCGGGGCATGTCGAGGTGGGAGGGCGGCGCCTGACGCTGCTGGTCATGCTCGATGTGACCGCGCACAAGGCCTTCTTCCATACCTTCAGCGGCTGGCTCTGGGCGGCGCTGGTGCTGTGCGCACTGCTCAGCGGGCTGCTCGGCTGGCTCCTGGTGCGCAGCGGGCTGCGGCCGCTGCGCGAGGTCACCCAGGTGGCGGCCTCGGTCTCGGCCAAGTCGCTGCGCGAGCGCATTCCCGATGACTCGACGCCGGCAGAGCTGCAGCAGCTGGTACAGGCCTTCAACGCGATGCTGGCGCGTCTGGAAGACGCCTTCGTGCGACTGTCGAACTTCTCGGCCGACATCGCCCACGAGCTGCGCACGCCACTGAGCAACCTGATGACCCACACCGAGGTGGCGTTGACGCGCGGGCGTTCGCTGGAGCAGTACCAGGACAACCTGCATTCCAACCTTGAGGAACTGCAGCGCATGTCGCGGATGATCGACGACATGCTGTTCCTCGCCAAGGCCGACAACGGCCTGATCGTTCCCGATGCCAAGCCGGTGGCGCTGGAGCAGCTCTGTACGCAACTGCTCGACTACTACCAGCTGCCGGCGGACGAGCGCGGCGTGCGCTTCGAGCTGTCCGGTGCCGGCACGATTCAGGGCGATCTGCTGATGCTGCGCCGGGCGCTATCGAACCTGCTGTCCAATGCGCTGCGCTACACCCCCGACGGCGAGCGCATCCGGGTGGCCATCGAGCGCGGCGCGGGCCAGGTGACGCTTGAGGTGAGCAATCCCGGCGCGACCATCGCGACCGAGCATCTGGAGCGCTTGTTCGACCGCTTCTATCGGGTGGATCCGGCGCGCCGCGAAGGCAGCCCGAGCAATGCTGGCCTGGGGCTGGCGATCACCCGTTCGATCGTTCAGGCCCATCAGGGTCGTATCCATTGCACTTCCGCGCAGGGCCGGACGTCTTTCATGCTGGAATTCCCGAACTGATCAGCGCTGCAACGGCACCGTCAGTGATACGCGCAGGCCGTCGGCCTGGCTGTCGAAGGCGAGGGTACAATCGCAGCGTTGCGCGATCGCCTGGACAATGGCCAGGCCCAGGCCGCTGCCACTGCTGGCGGCGTGTCGCCAGAAGCGCCGGGTCAGGTGCTCGAGATGCTCGGCGGCGATGCCCGGCCCCTGGTCGCGTACTTCGAAGCGTACTCGCCCGGCTTCAGGCTGCAGAGACAGCGTGACGGCGCTGCCCGGCGCGGTGTGGCGCTGGGCATTCTCCAGCAGGTTGCGCAGCGCGGCGATGGCCAGCACCGGGGGCATGGCCAGCGGCGTGTCGGGCAATTCCGCCGGGATCTGCAACAGGATCGGGGCGCCGTCCCCGCCACTGGCGTCCTGAATCGCCAGCCGCGCGACCTCGGCGGCCGTGCACTGCAGGCCATCGTCGAAATCCAGACTGCCTTCCACCCGGGCCAGCAACAACAGCTGTTCCAGTGTGCGCTGCAGGCGATCGGCACCAGCTTCGGCGTTGGCCAGCGCCTGTTCGGCAGCGGCGCCTTCGGTCATGCGTGCCACCTGCAGGTGGGTCTTGATCGCCGTCAGCGGGCTGCGCAGCTCGTGGGCGGCGTCACCGGTCAGTCGGCGTTCGCGTTCGATGGCCTGGGCGATGCGCTGGAACAGCTGGTTCTGCGTCTGCACCAGCGGCAGCAGCTCCGCCGGCAGACCTTCGACCGGCAAGGGTTCGAGGGAATCGGCGCTGCGTCGGGACAGGGCCTCGCGAATCCTGCGCAGGGGCGCCAGCCCACGGCCCAGGCCAAGCCAGAGCAGACCCAGGCTGCCGAGCAGGGCGACCGCCACGGGCAGCGCCGCCGCCAGCAGCACCGAGCGTTTCAGCGCGGCACGCTCATCCAGGCGATCGGCCGTGGTGATGCGCAGTTCGCCTTGCACCAGCGTGAAGCTGCGCCAGGGCACGCCGTCGATCAACTGGTCGCGAAAGCCGCTCTGCTCGGCGTCCAGCTGCTGGTCGGGCGCACTGTGGCTGCGCGCCAGCACCTCGCCACGCAGCGAGCTGACCTGGCAGGCCAGGCCGTTAGGGATGCCCAGTTGCTCGGCGCTCAGACGCTGCGGCGGGCCGTCGCCGGGCACCGGCTGCGGCAACTGCACCAGCAGGCCGGCGACCATGCGCGCCGAGGCCGCCAGGCGCTGGTCGAGCGAGAGCATCATCTGGCTGCGCAGATCGACCAGCATCCAGGTCGCAGCCAATGCCCAGAGCAGCACGAAGGCCGAGCCGAGCATCAGGGTCAGGCGCAGGCGCAGGCTCATGGCGCGTCCTCGTCGCCTGCGAGGCCGAGGCGGTAGCCGAGGCCTCGGACGGTTTCGACGATGCCGCTGCCGAGCTTGCGGCGCAGATGGTGGATATGCACGTTCAGAGCGTTGCTCTCGACGTCGTCGGCAAAACCGTAGACCGCGTCCTTGAGCTGCTCGCTGCTGAGCACCCGGCCCTGGTTGTTGAGCAGTGCCTGCAGCAGTGCCTGTTCACGGCGCGACAGGTCGACGAGGCGGCCGTCCAGGCGTGCTTCGCAGCGGCTCGGGTCGTAGCTCAGCCGGCCATGTTCGATGAGGTTGACGCTGCGCCCGGACATGCGCCGCATCAGCGTGTGTAGGCGCGCGGCCAGCTCGCGCAGGTCGAACGGCTTGAGCAGGTAATCGTCGGCACCCGCCTGCAGGCCGGTGACCCGGTCGCTGACCGCATCGCGCGCGGTGAGCACCAGCACCGGCAGCTCCAGGCCCTGCTGGCGCAGGCGTCGCAACAGGGCGAGGCCGTCTTCGTCGGGCAGGCCGAGGTCGAGGATCAGCACATCGAAGTGCGCCGCACGCAGCAGGGCTTCGGTAGCCGCCGCGGTCGCGGCATGGTCGACAATCAGGCCCTGGGCGTTGAGCCCGGCGACGATACCGCTGGCGATCAGCGCGTCGTCTTCGGCAAGCAGCACGTGCATGGGGAGGGTCCGCAGAAAATGCTCAAGGGTGGACCTTAGCGATTAAGGCAGCGTTATGCAGCTCGTGCCATGGCGTTAATGGCGCGTTAATCCCGCCCCGGCATGCTGCGCGGCAGTCATTTCTCGGCCAGGACTCGCATGCGCATATTGGTTCTTCTGTTGTTTCTGCTGACGCCCGGCTTGGCGCTGTCGGCCGGTGGTCTGTTTGGCGGCGGCTCGCAGGGTGATTTTCTGCCGGTGGACGAGGCATTCGCGCTGACGGTCAGTCGGCAGGAGAACGGCGCGACGCTGCTGCACTGGCGGATCGCACCGGGCTATTACCTCTATCAGCAGCGTCTGCAGTTCGACGGCCTGCCGCCGGAGCGCCAGCCGCCGCTGCCCGAGGGGGAGCCCTACAGCGACGAGTTCTTCGGCGACTCGCAGATCTACCGCGACAGTCTCGAACTGCTTATCCCGCCGGGCATGGAAAACAACGTGCGTCTTGGCTGGCAGGGCTGCGCCGATGCCGGGCTCTGCTATCCACCGCAGACCCGTGAAGTTTCGCTGAGCGGTGACGGCTCCACCTCGACAGCCTCCGCGCAGGCCGAAGATCAGGCATTGGTCAGCGGCCTCGAAAACCAGGCTCTGGTGTGGAGCCTGCTGGTGTTCTTCGGCCTCGGCCTGTTGCTGGCCTTCACACCCTGTTCGCTGCCGATGCTGCCGATCCTGGCGGGCATCGTGGTCGGCAGCGGTGCCACCTCGCGCCGTGGTTTTGCCCTGGCGGCGACCTACGTGGTCAGCATGGCGCTGGTCTACGCCGGGCTCGGTGTGCTGGCGGCGCTGCTCGGCGCCAACCTGCAGGCGGCGCTGCAGCAGCCCTGGTTGCTGACGGGTTTCGCCGTGTTGTTCGTGCTGCTGGCGCTGCCAATGTTTGGTTTGTTCGAGCTGCAATTGCCGGTGGCGCTGCGTGATCGCCTGCAGCGTGTCGGTGATCGCCAGCGCGGGGGTAGCCTCGCCGGCGCTGGCGCGCTGGGCGTGTTGTCGGGCCTGCTGGTCGGCCCCTGCATGACCGCACCGCTGGCCGCCGCGCTGCTGTTCATCGCACAGAGCGGCAGTGCGCTGCAGGGTGGCCTGGTGCTGTTCGCGCTGGGCCTGGGCATCGGCACGCCGTTGCTGTTGCTGGTGACGGTTGGCCAGCGCTTTCTGCCCAAGCCGGGCGCCTGGATGGATCGGGTCAAGGTGGTTTTCGGTTTCCTCTTCCTCGCGGCGGCGCTGTTCGTTGCGCGTCCGTTGCTGGCCGACTGGCTGTGGCTGGGCCTGTGGGGCGCGCTGCTGGTGGTGCTCGCCATCGCCTTGCTGCATGTGGCGCAGGCGGTGCAACGCCAGCGCGTACTTTGTCAGGCAAGCGGCGTGCTGCTGGGGCTGTGGGGCGCGGCGATGCTGCTGGGTGCCGCCGGCGGCGCGGATGATCCGCGTCGTCCGCTGGCGATCTATGCCGGCGGCGTGGCGACGGCCACGGCTGTCGAGTCCCACGCGCTCGGTTTCAGCGACCCTGCGGTGCTCGATCGCGAGCTGGCGGCAGCCAAGGCGCAGGGCCAGTGGGTACTGGTCGATTACTACGCCGACTGGTGCGTCTCCTGTAAGGTCATGGAGAAGGAGGTCTTCGGCAATGCCGAGGTGCAGGCGAGCCTGGACGGTGTGCGCGTGCTGCGCCCCGACGTGACCCGCAGCGACGCCGCCAGCCGCGAATTGCTGGACCGCTACCAGGTGCTCGGCCCGCCGACGCTGCTGTGGATCGGCCCGGATGGCGTCGAGCGTCGCGATCGCCGCATCACCGGCGAGATCGGTGCCGGGGGCTTTCTGCAGAACTGGAACCAGACCCGGGAGCGAGGTTGATGCTGACTGTGAATATCGGGCCGCTGGCCCTGGCGGTGCCCCATGTATTGCTGCTGGGCAGCCTGCTGCTGGCGACCTTGACCGGCTGGTGGGTCGGCCGGCGCAGCGAGCGCAACCCGGAGCGGCAGCTGTTTCGCCTGCTGCTGGTGGCGCTGCTGGTGGCACGCCTGGCCTTTGTCGCGCTGTACTGGGCGTACTACCGGGATGACTGGCTAAGCGTCATCGATATCCGCGACGGTGGCTTCATCGCCTGGCCCGGGCTGGTCGCTGCGCTGGCGTTGGGCATCTGGTGGGGCTGGCGCGACCGCGAACTGCGCAAGCCGCTGGGTATCGCGCTGACGGTGGGAATCCTCAGCTGGGGCTTCAGTAACCTGGCCTGGCATTCCTTCGAGCAAGGCACGCGGTTGCCGGACATGGCCCTGCGCGACAACCAGGGGCGGCCGGTTGCGCTGGAGGACTACGCCGGCCAACCACTGGTGATCAACCTCTGGGCGACCTGGTGCCCGCCGTGCCGGCGCGAGATGCCGGTACTCGCCGACGCCCAGGCACGGGAAAGCGACACCCTGTTTCTGTTCGTCAATCAGGGCGAGGGGGAGGGGGAGATCAACCGCTTCCTGGAAACCGCAGGGCTGAGTCTCGATAACGTCCTGCTCGACAGTGGCGGGCGCCTCGGGCAGCACGTGGGCTCCACGGCGCTGCCGACCACGCTGTTCTACAACGCCGATGGCCGCCAGGTCAGCAGTCATCTTGGTGAACTCTCGCACGCCAGCCTGGCGCGCGCGCTGGAAAAACTGAAAGAGGAAGCTGCGCAGTGATTCGATTCAAGCCGTTACCCTACCTGCTGGCCGGCGTCAGCCTGCTGGCCCTGCCCATGGCGCAGGCCGAGGAATTGCCGGAGGCGATCAAGGCCGTCGAGGCGCGTGGCGCCGAGGTCGTCGGCCGTTTCGAGGCACCCGGCGGGCTCAAGGGCTATGCCGCGCGTTACAACGGGCAGGGCATGGCGCTGTATCTCACCCCGGATGGCGAGCACGTGCTGATCGGTAGCCTGCTCGATGCAAAAGGCGATGACCTGACCCGCGCGCACCTGGAGAAGCTGGTCTACGAACCCCTGGGCAAGGAAATGTGGACGCGCATGGAGAACAGCACCTGGATCGCCGACGGCAAGGCCGACGCGCCGCGCATTATCTACATGTTCAGCGACCCTAATTGTCCGTACTGCAATATGTTCTGGAAGCAGGCCCGGCCCTGGGTCGAGTCGGGCAAGGTGCAGCTGCGGCACATCATGGTCGGCATGCTGCGCGCCGACAGTGCCGGCAAATCCGCCGCGCTGCTCAGTGCCAGGGATCCTCAGGCAGCGCTCAATGAGCACGAGGCGGCCGGCAAGGCGAGCAAGCTGAAGGCGCTGGAGAAGATCCCGGCAGCACTGGAAAAACAGCTCACCGACAACCTGATGCTGATGAGCGAACTGGGCGCCCAGGCGACTCCGGCGATCTTCTACCTCGACGACAACGACCGTCTGCAGCAGCACCAGGGCGCGCCGCGCCCCGATGCGCTGGATACCATCATGGGGCCGCGCTGACGCGGCGCTAGGGATGCGTGGAAAAGCGCTGCGCGCGTTTTCCACCCAATAGACACCGGGTGGATGGTTGAAGCCATCCACCCGGTAGGCGACTCGCTAGTACGCATCAAAGCGCGCCGAATACCTTCTTCGCCAGGCTGGTGGCCGCCGCGGCGGGATTCTTGCGAATGCTCGCCTCCTGCTCGGCAATCACCGTGAACAGGCCGTTGAGCGCCTGTTCGGTCACATAGCTTTCGATATTGGCGTAGTTGCCGTTCAGCCCCGCCGGCACCTTGGCCGCCACCGCGTTGTACTGCTGCGCCAGGCCGACCTGGTCGGTGGCCTGCTTGACGATGGGCAGGAACCTGGCGCGGATCTGTTCGCGGCTGGATTTGTTCAGGTACTGGGTAGCCGAATCGTCACCGCCAGCGAGAATCGCCTTGGCGTCCTGCACGGTCATCTTGCGCACGGCATCGAGCAGCAGCTGCTGGGCCTCGGGCACGGCCTTCTCGGCGGCGAGGTTCATGCTGTTCTCCAGCTGCTCGACCTGCGCGCCCATGCCGAGCATCTTCAGCATCCGCGAAGCCTTGCCGATGTTGCCCGGCAGCTCGATGCGCACGTCCGGATAGCTGCTGAAGCCGCCAGGGCGGCCGAGCTGCTGCACGGCGACCTTGGCGCCCTGGCTCAAGGCATCCTTGAGGCCGGCGCTGGCGTCACTCTGGGTCAGGTCGGCGAGAGATAGGGCGAAGGCGCTGGCGGACAGGAGCAGGCCGGCGACTAGCGTGGTGATGCGATACATGGTGATTACCTTGCTGGCAGGTGGAGTGTGTCTGGCGTCTTAACGCCGCTGGGTTCTTGCATTGATGCTAGTGGATTACCGGCGGCGCGACATCCCGGCGACGATGCGCTACCGTCCTGCCCTTCGCCGTTCTGGAGAGCCGTACATGATCCGCCCCAACCGCCCCGATGACCTGGAAACGCTGCTGGGCATCTGGCTCGAGGCATCCTGCCGTGCCCATGATTTCGTCGAGCGCGGCTTCTGGGAGGCGCGGCTGGATGACATGCGCAACCTCTATCTGCCCGCTGCGCAGACCTGGGTCTACGAGCGGGATGGCACGGTGGTCGGCTTCGTGTCGCTGCTCGATGACGTCCTGGCCGCTATCTTCGTGGCGCCAACGGAGCAGGGCCATGGCATCGGCTCGGCGCTGCTCGAGCACGCCAAAGGCCTGCGCGAGCGGCTGAGCCTGACCGTTTATGCCGCCAACGGCGCCAGTATCGCCTTCTACCATCGCCACGGTTTCCAGATCGCAGGCGAGCAGCTGGACGCGCACACCGGCCACCCGGAGCGGGTGATGACCTGGCAGCGTCAGGCGTCGGTTGCAGGCGGCGGTGAATCGCTTTCGTCGTGATGACGCTCCAGCGCGACCTGACGGATCGACAGGCGAATCTCCGCCGGTAGCACGCGCTTGGCCGCGCCCTCGGCCAGTTCCGCGAGCTTTTCGTGATAGCCGAGTCGGCCGTTTTCGTCGGGGCTGACCACGCCTTGTTCCTGCATGCTCTGGATGAAATGGCGGAACAGCGCCTTGTCGAAGAACTCCGGCGCGTTGAGCCCGTGGAGAATCGACAGGCGTTGGGCCATGACCGTGCAGAGGTTCTCCAGTTCCTCGGCGCTCAGGCTGTGCTGGCCGCTGTTGAGCAGCAGCGAGGTGGCCATGTAGAAACGTTGCAGGGTCTGCACTACCACCCGCGCCAGCAGGGTGAGCAGCACGAACTGCCGCGAACTCGGCGCCGGGCGCACGTAGTGGTTGCCGTCCACCTTGAGCAGGCCCCGCTCGACGAAGGCCGCCAGCCACTGATCGACCACCGCTTCCAGCTCCTCGACCTCCCAGCGCATGAACAGCTCGGCACGCAGATAGGGGTACAGCGCCTCGGTGAAACGCTGGATCTGCTCGCGGCTGATGCGAGAGCTGCTCTGGAAGAAGCTCGCCAGCAGTGCGGGCAGGGCGAAGATATGCATCACGTTGTTGCGGTAGTAGGTCATCAGGACGGCATTCTGCTCGTCCAGATAGAGGATGTTGCCCAGCGCGTCCTTCTGCTCGGCGAGCAGGTCGAGGCTCTTCACGTAGGCGATCAGCGCGTTGCCGTCGCCCTCCGGCAGCGTCGTGTGTGGCGAGTAGGGCACCGCGCGCAACAGCGCCTGATACAGATCGAGGATGCGTGCCAGGGACTGCTGGTCCAGCGCCTGACGGCTGGTGGAGAGCATCGCCAGCGCCACCAGATTGACCGGGTTGACCGCCGCCGCCTCGTTGAGGCGCTGGGCGATGCGCTCGGCCAGGTGGTTGGTGGCGTCGTTCAGCCACTGCGGGCGATAGTCCGGCGCATAGGCCTGCTGGCGCCAGCCGGGTTGCTCCTGCTCAAGGAATTCGTTGAGCTTGAGCGGCTCGCCGAAGTTTACCCAGACCTGCCCAAAGCGCTGCTTTAGGGCGCCGATGACCTTGAAAATGTCGAAGATCGACTCCTTCTTCTTCGCCGCGCCGCGCAATTCGCCGAGGTAGGTGCGGCCCTCCAGCACCCGCTCGTAGCCGATGTAGACCGGCACGAAGAGGATCGGCAGGCGCGACGAGCGCAGGTAGCTGCGCAGGGTCAGCGCCAGCATGCCGGTCTTGGGTTGCAGCATGCGGCCGGTACGCGAACGCCCGCCTTCCACGAAGTACTCGACGGGGAAGCCGCGGGTGAACAGGTTGTGCAGGTATTCGTTGAACACCGAGGTGTACAGCGGGTTGCCCTTGAACGAGCGGCGCATGAAGAAGGCACCGCCGCGGCGCAGCAGGCTGCCGATCACCGGCATGTTGAGGTTGATGCCGGCGGCGATGTGCGGCGGGGTCAGGCCGTTGCGAAACAGCAGGTAGGAGAGCAGCAGGTAATCGATGTGGCTACGGTGGCAGGGCACGTAGATCACTTCGTAGCCGCGGACGGCGTCCTGCAAGGGCTCGATATGGTTGACGCGGATGCCGTCGTAGATCTTGTTCCAGAACCAGGACAGCACAACCTCGAGAAAGCGCACCGCCGTGTAGGCGTAGTCCGAGGCGATCTCGTTGCCATAGCGCAGCGCCTTGGCCTCGGCCTTCTCGATGGTGATCTTCTCGCGTTCGGCTTCCTCGCGAATCGCCTGGCGGACCTGCGGTGCGTGCACCAGGCCCTTCACCAGATTGCGCCGGTGCGACAGGTCCGGCCCGATCACCGCGGTTTTCTGGTTGCGGAAGTGCACCCGCAGCATGCGATGGACCATGCGCAGTGTGCGCTCGTGCCCCTTGTTCTGGGCGATGAGTTCGTTGAGCTGGATCGGCGCGGAGAACTGCACGCGCGTCTTGCGCCCCAGCACCAGGATGCTGAGCAGCTTGCGCAGGCGCCCGGTGACCGCCCAGCTGTCGGCGAACAGCAGCTTCCAGGCGCTGGTCTCGCGATTCGGCGACTGCCCCCAGAACACGCTGACCGGAACGATCTGCGCGTTCTCTACCGCGTTGTGCTCCAGCGCGCCGACCAGCCGCACCAGCGCCGGTGGCGCGACCAGGCGGGTACGCCGGCCGAACCAGCTGGGTGCCGGATTGAGGAAGAAGAAGGCGGCCGGCTCCACCAGTTCGCCCACCGCCACATCGGCCACCGGGCGTGGCAGCCCGGCCTTGCTGCACTCGGCATCGAGCACGGCGAGATCGCTCAGCGAGGGTTGCTGCAGCACATAGAACACCGGCTTGCTGCGATCCAGCTTGAGGGTGAAGGCGGACTGGTTGATGGTCTCCGAGCGCACCCAGGTGTACAGCACACGGCGCACCAGGGAGAAGATCAGACGGCGAACGGGGGAGCGGGTCATACGGCGGATTCGACTGTGGAAGGGGCGGAGCCCTCGAAGGCGGCAAGTGTGCCCCAAGCGAGGTGGGCGGGCAAAACCTGCGCTGCTCGGTTGGGGCCCGATCGGACCGGCAACTGCCCGGCTCGTTACCTGCGATGGCTCGCTAGGCAGCCGTTTCGAAGCGCGTCAACGGCTACGAAGACGCGCGCCGGCATAGGCCCCGGCGAGAAACAGCAGCGACCAGAGCAGCAGAAACGCGAAGCCCACGGCGAGCAGCGGGCTGAGGGGCAGGAACAGGAGCAGGTACAGCATCTGGCCGACGATGACCCCCAGGTACAGTGCCCAGCGTGGTCGCGGCACGATGAAGCCGGCCAGCGCACCTGCTGTAAACAGTGCACCACTGTAGTACAGGCCGTCGCCGTCCCAGGGTTCGGCCTGACCACTGGCCCAGGGCGACAATGCCCAGATGAAAGCGCCGGCGAGAGAGGCAATCAGCAGCGCCTGCACGACCGGCCGGGCGCTAGGGCGCATCGGCTCGCCGCGCGTACCACGCATGGATCAGCCCGGCCTGGTAGAAGGGCACGGGGCAGGCAAAGCCGCCGGCCTCGATGATGGACGCGACCTGCTCCGGGGGCAATATCGCCACGTCACGGTCATAGGCGGCACGCATCTGCTCCAGGCCTGCCGCGGGAATGCCGGCGAGGGTCATCATGTTCAGCCAGGTTTCCAGCAGCGCCGCATACGCTGGCGTGGTGAGGTCCGCTGCCAGGTCAGAGCTGGCCAATAGCGCTCCTGGGCCGAGTCGGGCGGCTATGTCACGAAAGAAGCCGATGCGTACGTCGCGCTCGAGAATGAACTGGGATACCAGCAGGGAGGTTGCCGCGTCGAAGGGGGCCTGCTCAGGCAGTGTCTCCAGGTAGCCCTCATGGAACTGGCAGCGCTGTTCGATTCCGGCTCGGGTTGCCTTGTCGCGAAGGACGTGCAGCATCGCGCCCGATGGCTCCACTGCGGTGAAGGTCCAGCCGGGTCGGCACTGGGCCAGGTGCAGAATTTCCTCGCCGGTGCCGGCGCCGATGCACAGTACCCGCGCGTCGGCCGGCAGCGGCGCGAACACCGCCTCCAGAAGAAAATGCAGGGCGTTGCGAATGGGCGCGGTTCTGGCCCAGCGCTCGTCGTAGCTGGCGGCCTGTTGATCGAATACCGCTTTGATCTCGTCGCTGCGCATGGCGGCTCCGTTTGGTGTGGTGTGGAACGCGGCGTCGCCGGGTTGCTGCGGCGGACCATTGGAAGAATCACTGGGCCGGGAGTATGCCCTTCGCCCGCAGCGCATCCAGCGCGATCCGCTGGCGCAGGGGCAGATCGGTCGCATCGCGGGTGTCCAGATTCAGCGCGAACAGCCAGGTGTCGGCGCCGGCTTCAACATAGCCGATGTACCAGCCGATGCCAGGATTGTCGCGAGCCGCCCAACCGGTCTTGGCATACAGGCTATAAGCCGGCGTGCTGTCGACGCGCATGATGGTCCTGAGGGTGTCGTAGCTCTTCGCCCGGTACGGCAGGCTGCGCGCGACCACCTGGCGCAGCAGACCCACCTGTTGTTCGGCGCTGACGCGCAGCGAGCCATCGAGCCAGAACTCGGTGACGTTGACAGGTTCGTGCAGCTGCCCGTAATGCGCCTGGCGGATGTGGCGCAGATAGGCCGCCGCGCCCACCCGCCGGGCCAGCCTCTGGTAGCACCAGACGCAGCTGACCCTGAATGCGCTCTTCAAGGTCTGGTCGCGGTTCCAGTCCTCGATCTCGTAACGGGTGCCGTCCCAGGAGATGATCTCGTCCGCCCCGGCGATGGCGCCTTCCTCCAGAGCGATCAGAGTGTTCAGCACCTTGAACGTGGACGCAGCGGGAAAAGCCGTGCCGGCGCGTTCATCGTTGTGGACGAAGCGCTGGCCCGTGGCGACGGACTCGATGACCAGTGTCCCCTCGACCCCCGCGCGTTCGAACAGACGGGCAATTGCCCCGTCCTCCGCATGGGCGAAGCCGGAAGCAGCGAGCAGCAACAGGGAGAGCAACAGGACGGGCATGACCAAGACCAGGTTGTAGGTGGGAGCGTGTTCGGAAGGGGCTCAGTCGCCTGCAATCCGCTGCGCCCGATAGTCCACCTGCGAAAGACGGTACAGGCAGTGTGCGCGAAGTGGATGACCGATGGGTATGCTCGGATGCTCGAAGCGGCTCGCCTCGCGCATGCCGATTCGTTGCATGACCGCGCGCGAACGCTGATTGCCGAGCGTGGTGAAAGACACGATTTCCGCCAAATCCAGCCTGTCGAAGCCCACCTCGAGCGCACCGCGCGCGGCCTCCGTTGCCAAACCTCTGTGCCAGTGCTGGACGGCCAGGCGCCAGCCGATCTCCACGCAGGGCGAAAAGGGCAGCTCGGCGATCGGTATATGCAGGCCGAGGAAGCCGATGAACTCGGCGGATGCCTTCAGCTCCACGGCCCAGAAGCCCCATCCTCGCTGCTCGATCAGCGCCTGGCAGCGATCGGCCAGCGCATCGCTCTCGTCGCGCTCGAGCGGGGCAGGGAAATACTCCATGACCCGCGGGTCTGCGTTCAGTTCGGCAAAGGGCGCCCGGTCGCTCGGGCGCCATTGCCGCATGAACAGGCGTTCGGTTTCGAACTCGATCGGGCTCGGCATTGCAGTGCTCGGATCAAAGGAGGAGGCTGTTGCTCGCAGCTCCGTTTGCAGCAAGGGCGGCGGCGACTTGGCCGCGGCTAACCGGAATCACCTGAATAGCTGAGCGTGAGGCGCAGCATGTCCATGTGGCGGATCCCGTCCTCGATGATCGGCTCGGGGTAGTGCTCGACGAAGAAGTCTCGTTCTATTCGCGTTACGCGAAAGCCCTGGCGTTGATAGAACGCCAGTTGATAGCCGAACGACCCCGTGCCCACTTCGAGCCGGCCGGTGCCCAGCCTGCGGTAGTGCTCGATGATCCATTCCAGCAGTGCCGTGCCGTAGCCCGCTTTCTGCCGGGTGGGTCGTACCGCGATATTCATCAGCTCATGCGCGCCTTCGCCGATCGGCCGCACGACACCGATGCCGACGACCGTTCCGTCGAGCGATGCGGCGAAGCACGTCGAGTCCGCCAGATACGAGCGCACCTTGCTCGGCGAAGGATCGGCGAGCAGCAACAGCTCCATTGGCGCCAGCGAGGCAGGAATTTCTCCGAAGCGTAGGGACATGTGTCGGTAACCACCTTGAGAGGCGGCGTGATCAGGCAGATCGATCGCCGCTTTCCATGGATTCGAGAACGTACTCCAAGCGCTGTGCGGGGTCCATTGCATCGCTTGGAGGCTTGGCGGCAACGTCCGGCAAACGTTGCCGCCAAGCCGCGTGGTTGCATTCGTCCAGTAGCTGTTCTTATAGTTCCGCCGGCATTTTTGCAGGGCCTGGCTCGGGTCGCGCGGCGGCACGCCAGGCCTTGTGCGCACTGGTGAGAGCCCATGATTGAAATAAGCAACCTGACCAAGCGTTTTGCCCAGCACACCGCGGTCGACGACCTGTCGTTCCAGGTCCAGCGCGGAGAGGTGCTGGGGTTCCTCGGCCCCAATGGGGCCGGCAAGTCCACCACGATGAAGATGCTGACCGGCTTTCTCGCGCCGACATCCGGCACTGCCCGCATCCTCGGTCACGACATCCGCACCCAGACCCTCCAGGCCCAGCGGCTGATCGGCTATCTGCCCGAAGGCGCACCTTGCTATGGCGACATGACGGTGCGTGGCTTTCTCGAGTTCATCGCCGAAGTGCGCGGTTTTCGCGGTGCGGACAAGCGTCAGCGGGTCGATGCAGCTGTCGCCCAGGTGGAATTGCAGAAGGTGCTGGGGCAGAGCATCGAGACGCTGTCCAAGGGCTTCAAGCGGCGTGTCGGTCTGGCCCAGGCGATCCTGCACGACCCTGACGTGCTGATCCTCGACGAGCCCACCGATGGGCTCGATCCGAACCAGAAGCATCAGGTGCGCCAGCTGATCCAGGGGCTGGCGCAGGACAAGATCGTCATCATTTCCACCCATATTCTCGAAGAGGTGAGTGCGGTCTGCACCCGCGCGGTGGTGATCGCCAATGGCCGGCTGGTGGCCGATGGCACGCCGCTGGAGCTGGAAAGCCGCTCGAAGCATCACCAGGCGGTCACGCTGGTCAGTGATGCGCCGCTGGACGAAGTCGCCCTGGCGGCCTTGCCGGGTGTCGCCGGTGTCGAGCGCAACGAGCGCGAGCACAGCCTGACCGTACTGGCGCAGCCCGGGCACGTGATCTTCCCGCAGGTCAACGCGCTGATCGCCCAGCAGGGCTGGGCCGTCACCGAGCTGGACGTGGAGCGCGGCCGGCTGGATGAGGTGTTCCGTAACCTGACGCGAGGGGAAGCGCTATGAGCCAGTTGCCGGTCATCTTCAAGCGCGAGCTGGGCAGCTATTTCGCCACGCCGCTCGCCTATGTGTTCATCGTGATCTTCCTGGTGCTGTCCGGGGTATTTACCTTCTACCTGGGCGGTTTCTACGAGCGCGGCCAGGCGGACCTGACGCCCTTCTTCAGCTTTCATACCTGGCTCTACCTGTTCCTGGTACCCGCTATCGCCATGCGCCTGTGGGCTGAGGAGCGCAAGTCCGGTTCCATCGAGCTGCTGATGACGCTGCCGATCACCCGCTTCGAGGCGGTCGCCGGTAAGTTCCTCGCCGCCTGGGTTTTTGCCGGGATCGCGCTGCTGCTGACGTTCCCGATGGTCATCACCGTCAATTACCTGGGTGAGCCGGACAATGGCGTGATCGTCGCTGGCTATCTTGGCAGCTGGTTGCTGGCCGGTGCCTTTCTGGCCATCGGCTCCTGCATGTCGGCGCTGGCGAAGAACCAGGTGATCGCCTTCATCCTCTCGGTGGCGGTGTGCTTCCTGTTTATCGTCAGCGGCCTGCCGATGGTGCTCGATGCGCTGGCTTGGGCGCCGCAGTGGCTGATCGATGCGGTGGCTTCGCTGAGCTTCCTGATCCGTTTCGACTCCATCAGCAAGGGCGTGATCGACCTGCGTGACCTGCTGTATTTCGTCACGTTGATCGTCGCCTGGCTGGCGGCCACCGCCGTGGTCGTCGATCTGAAGAAAGCCGCCTGAGGGAACAGACATGAAACGAGTCATCTATTCCGGTGCCGGGCTGCTGCTGATCGCGCTGGCATTCCTGCTGTTCAACGGGCTGACCGGCACGCTGCTGACCAATGCCCGGCTGGACCTGACCGAGCAGAAGCTCTACACCATTTCCGAAGGTACCGAGCGCATCCTCGAGGGGCTGCAGTCACCCATCGAGCTGCATTTCTTCTATTCGGACGAGACCGCCAAGGACCTGGTCGCGTTGCGCAACTATGCGCGTCGGGTCGAGGAGATGCTGCGTGCCTATCAGCGCGCCTCTGGCGGCAAGCTCAAGCTGCACGTGATCGATCCGCAGCCGTTCTCCGAGGAAGAAGACCGCGCCGCCGAGTTCGGCCTGCAGGCGGTACCGCTCAACCAGGGCGGTGACAAGGTCTACTTCGGGCTGGCCGGCACCAATGCCGAGGGCAATACGCAGATCATCCCGTTCTTCCCGCTGGATCAGGAGGAGTTTCTCGAGTACGAGGTCAGCCGCCTGGTTCAGAGCCTGGCGACTGCCGAGCTGCCGGTGGTGGGTGTGCTTTCCGGCCTGCAGCTGACCGGGGGCTTCGACATGCGCACGCAGCAGGCGACGCCGCCGTGGATGGTGCTGGAGGAAGTCCGCCAGCTGTTCCATATCGAGAGCCTGCAGCGCGATGTCGATCTGATCCCCACCAATGTATCGGTGCTGCTGCTGATCCATCCGAAGGATCTGCCCGAGCAGACGCTGTTCGCCATCGACCAGTTCGTGCTGCGCGGTGGCAAGCTCCTGGTGTTCCTCGATCCGCATAGCGAGATCGATCCGGGCATGGGCATCGGCCCGGGCGAGTTCGGCGAGGAGCGTGTCTCCGATCTGGAACCGCTGTTCAAGGCCTGGGGCGTGCGCATGCTGCCGAAGAAGGCGCTGGCCGATGCCGCTTACGGCATGTCGGTGGGCATGGGCGCCGAGCGCCGGCCGGTTCGGCATGCCGGCTGGCTGAGCCTGCCGCGCGCCGCGCTGGACCAGGATGACGTGAGCATCGCTGCGCTGGAGAACATCACGCTTGGCAGTGCCGGCATTCTCGAACCGCTGGAAGGGGCGACCACGCGCTTCACCCCGCTGATGCGCAGCTCCGAATACGCCATGCCGGTGGATGCCGAACGCTTCGCCACACTGGATAACCCGGAGACCCTGCTACTCGGCTTCGAGCCCACCGGCGAGCGCTATACCCTGGCAGCGCGTATTCAGGGCCCGGCCAAGACGGCATTCCCCAATGGTATCGAAGGGCGCGAGAAGGGCATCCAGGAGAGCCAGAACATCAACGTCATCGCGGTGGCTGATACCGACATGCTGGCCGACCGCATGTGGGTGCAGGTGCAGGACTTCTTCGGTCAGCGCGTTCCGCAGCCCTGGGCGGACAACGGCGCCTTCGTGATCAACGCGCTGGATAATCTCTCCGGCACCGATGCGCTGATCAGCGTGCGTTCGCGCGGTCGCTTCACCCGTCCGTTCACGGTAGTGGAAACCTTGCAGCGCCAGGCCGAGGATCGTTTCCGCGAGAAGGAGGAGGTGCTGCAGCAGCGCCTGGCCGATACCGAGCAGAAGCTGGCCGACCTGCAGAGCCCGGACCCCGAACAGGCACTGGAGCTCACGGGCGAGCAGGAGCAGGCGTTGCGCCAGTTCCTGCAAGAGAAGGTGCGCATCCGCAAAGAGCTGCGCGAGGTGCGCTACCAGCTCAACGCCGATATCGAGGCGCTGGGACGTACGCTGAAGTTCGCCAATATCGCGCTGGTCCCGCTGGTACTGACGCTGGGCGTGCTCGCGCTGTGGCTGTGGCGTCGCCGCCGTAGTGCCTGACGCTGGCCGGCACGGCGGCCACGGCCGTCGTGCAGACGGACAATGCGAGACGGAAAAGGGGCTGACAGCAGAAATCCTTGGCTTATACTCCGGCGACGGCTGCTTTCGAGTCGCATTTGCAAGCTGACGAATGCACGAGGGCCAGGCTGTGCAAACCCTCTTCCGAGGAATAACAAAAAGCGAGTTGGAGAAGTGGTAATGGCTGAGCGCGAAACCGGGACCGTCAAGTGGTTCAACGATGCAAAAGGCTATGGATTCATTCAGCGGGGTAATGGCGCCGACGTGTTCGTGCATTACCGCGCCATTCGTGGCGAAGGCCATCGCTCGCTGGCCGAGGGGCAGCAGGTGGAATTCTCGGTGATCCAGGGCCAGAAAGGCCTGCAGGCCGAGGACGTCGCCGGCCTCTGACTCCGGTCGCAGAAGAACGAAGCCCGTCCTGATGACGGGCTTTGTTTTTTGGCGACGCTCCGCTGCAGACCACCAAGGGCCAATCTGCTGGTTCCTGGTGGGTGTTTCACAACCCGGGTGCGATCAACCCGTGCGCCAGACGATTTCTTCCTCGCCGTCGGCACTGACGCGAATCCAGCGGTCGGCCTCTTCCTCGGCTTCCTCTTCCTGCCAGCCACCCGGTGCGCAGCGGATTTCCACACCCAGGGCCTGATGTGCCGCGCGCGCACAGGCCAGGTCATCGGCCCAGGGCGTGGCGTCGCTTTCCAGGAGCAGGCAGTGCCATTTGCCGACCGCCTTGGGCAGCCAGGTCACTGGAATCCCGGCGGCGTTGCACTTGAAGGTCTGGCCTTTCTGCTGCCAGGCGGAGCAGGGGCCGATGGCCTCTGCCAGCCACTCGCCGACGGCTTCCTGGCTGGCATCCCTGAGGTAGATCTCGATATCGGGTTGACGCATGGGCGACTGCCTTCTGTGTTGTGCCTTGGCCTGCCTCGCATGCTATCGAGGCGTTTGCCTTAGGAAATTCGTTCGATCCAGTCGTAGCGTATCGCAACCCGCACCGTCAGCGGCGTGTCGATAACGGCGGCGCGGCGCTCGGCGCTGGCGCGCCAGCCATGCGGGGTCATCGCCAGGAGGTCGGCGCGGGGCTGGGCGTCGTCCAGCTGCAGTTGATAGCTGAGGGTTTCGCTGTGGGTCAGGCGCATGCCGTCCGGAATCAGCGACAGGTGTTTCTCGTCATCGTAGTCGCGTACCTCGTCGTAGAGCCGCGCGCGCAGCTCCCACAGGTGCTCGCGGGTCGGGCCCATGCGCAGCAGCCCGCCGCCGGGCGAGAGCAGGCGTCGTGCTTCCTGCCAGTCCAGCGGGCTGAACACGCTGGCCAGCAGGTCGCAGCTGGCATCGGCCAGCGGCACGCGGGCCATGCTCGCCACCAGCCACTCGAGTTGCGGGGCGCGTTTGCAGGCGCGCTTGATCGCCTCGCGGGAAATGTCCAGTGCATAGCCTTCTGCATCCGGCAGCGCGGCGGCCAGTTGGGCGGTGTAGTAGCCTTCGCCACAGCCGATGTCCAGCCAGCGTTGCGGCGCGCGCTCGGCGGCCAGCTCGGCGAGGCGTCGGGCCAAGGGCGCGTAGTGGCCGCCGTCGAGAAAGCGTCGCCGTGCTTCGACCATGGCCTGGTTGTCGCCCGGATCGCGGCTGTTCTTGTGCTGCACGGGGAGCAGGTTCAGGTAGCCCTGACGCGCGCGGTCGAAACGGTGGTTGGCCGGGCAGGCTACGTCGTTGTCCACCGCGCTCAGCGGCGCCTGGCAAATCGGGCAGATCAGCATGCCAGCAGGTTCACCAGGGTCTGGTAGTAGATGTCGGTCAGCACATCGAGATCGCTGGCCAGGATGTGTTCGTCGACCTGGTGGATGGTGGCATTGACCGGGCCGAGCTCGACCACCTGGGTACCCAGGGTGGCGATGAAGCGTCCGTCCGAGGTGCCGCCGCTGGTGGACGGCGTGGTTTCGCGGCCGGTGACGCTGCGGATGGCCTTGGCCACGCCGTCGAGCAGCGCGCCCGGTTCGGTCAGGAATGGCAGGCCGGACAGTGCCCAGTCCACGTTCCAGTCCAGACCGTGCTTGTCGAGGATCGCCGCGGTGCGTTGCTGCAAGCCTTCGACTGTCGACTCGGTGGAGAAACGGAAGTTGAACACCGCTTCCAGCGTGCCGGGGATGACGTTGGTGGCGCCGGTGCCGGCGTTCAGGTTGGAGATCTGGAAGCTGGTCGGCGGGAAAAACTCATTGCCATCGTCCCAGTGTTCGGCAGCCAGCTCGGCCAGTGCCGGCGCGGCCAGGTGGATCGGGTTCTTCGCCAGATGGGGGTAGGCCACATGGCCCTGCTGACCGCGAACGGTGAGCGTACCGCCCAGCGAGCCGCGGCGACCGTTCTTCACCACGTCGCCCACCAGGCTGGTGCTCGAGGGTTCGCCGACGATGCACCAGTCCAGGCGCTGGCCGCGCTCGCGCAGGCGTTCGACCACCGCCTTGGTACCATGGTGCGCCGGGCCTTCCTCATCGCTGGTGATCAGGAAGGCGATCTGTCCCTTGTGGTCCGGATGGTCGGCGGTGAAGCGTTCCACTGCCACGACCATGGCGGCCAGGCTGCCTTTCATGTCTGCCGCGCCGCGACCGTGGAGCATGCCCTGTTCGTCGATGCGCGCACTGAACGGCGGGTTCTGCCAGGCCTGCAGCGGGCCGGTGGGAACCACGTCTGTATGGCCGGCGAAGCACAGCACCGGGCCTTCGTTGCCGCGAATGGCCCAGAAGTTCTCCACGTCCTCGATGTGCATCGGCTCGATGGCGAAGCCGCAAGCCGCCAGGCGCTGGCTCATCAGCTGCTGGCAGCCTTCGTCCAGCGGCGTCACGGAGGGGCGGTTGATCAGCTCGCAGGCCAGTTCGAGGGTCGGGGAGAGGGCGGGGGCGGTCATCACGGCTCCGGTACGGCGGGGAAAAGGCGCCATATTAAAGCAAAGCCGGGGCTGCGGTGACGGCCGGATGCAGTGGTCGGCACGCGGCGAGGTCTTATAATCGCCAGGTTTTTCTCCGGGGAGTCGGCATGTCTATCGATGAACAGCGTTTCGGCGGCATTGCCCGTCTGTATGGCCGGCTCGGTCTGGAGCGGCTGGCGGCGGCTCATGTGGCGGTGGTCGGCATCGGCGGTGTCGGCTCGTGGGCGGCCGAGGCGCTGGCACGCAGCGGCGTCGGCGAGATCAGCCTGTTCGACCTGGACGATGTGTGTATCACCAACACCAACCGGCAGATCCATGCGCTGGAGGGTGCGGTGGGCAAGCCGAAGGTGGACGAAATGGCCGCGCGCATCCGTGCCATCAACCCGGCATGTCGGGTTCATGCCGTGCCCGACTTCGTCACCCGCGAAACCATGGCCGAGTACATCACAGAAGGCTTGGACTGCGTCATCGACTGCATCGACAGCGTGCCGGCCAAGGCGGCGCTGATCGCCTGGTGCAAGCGCCGCAAGATCCAGATCATCGCGACCGGCGGGGCGGGCGGGCAGGTGGACCCGACGCAGATTCAGGTCGCCGATCTGAACAAGACCTTCAACGATCCGCTGGCGGCCAAGGTGCGCTCGCTGCTGCGTCGCGAATACAACTTCTCGCGCACGCCGGGGCGCACCTACAGCGTGCCCTGTGTGTTCTCCACGGAGCAGTTGCGCTACCCGAAGCCGGACGGCGGCGTCTGCCAGAGCAAGAGTTTCGTTGGCGAAGGCGTCAAGCTCGACTGCGCTGGAGGGTTCGGTGCGGTCACCATGGTCACTGCTAGTTTCGGCATGGTGGCGGCGGCGAAGGCGGTCGACAAGCTGGTCGCCGGTGCACGTCGGCCGAGCGAACGTAATGTGTTAGCCATGACAGCTAATTCTGCTGGCCCCTAGTTGTGTCAGGCGCCGGTTTCAGCACTGCTACCTCCTGACTTTCTCGAATTCGCATCTGACGGAAGTTCGTCATTCCTGTCGGCGATAGTTCTGATAGGGCGCGCCTGGTTCGATTTTTCGGCTTGTCTTATGTGCCTGCGGCGTGTCTAGCACTCGGGTTGCAGGAAGTTCCGTTGACTTAAAATATTAATAAAACAGCAAGCGCTCTGTAATGCGGGGCTCCCATACTCCGCTTCGATCAAACCAACCAAGCTTACGTCACTTGTAAACGGCGTTGATTAAATCCCAATGGAGCTCTGGAGCTTTCTGATGAAGAAGAAGTTGATTGCGGTTGTTGTGAGTGCTGCGGCCGTAATGCCTGTTCTGGCTGCGGCAGACGTCAATATCTACGGTCGTGTGCATGTTTCCACCGACTTCCTGGACGATGGTGCCGACTACTCCGAGACCAATATTTCAAGTAACTCTTCGCGCCTGGGTTTCAAGGGTGATCATCAGATCAATCCTGACCTGAAAGCATTCTTCCAGGTGGAGCAGCAGATCAACTTCACTACCGGTAGCGGAGATTCTGACAGTACCAACTTCGCCACTCGCGATACATTCGTAGGTTTGGCAGGTGATTTTGGCTCCGTACAGCTGGGACGTTTCGATAGTCCTTTCAAAGTGGCGCGCGGTCCGGCCAACCTCTTCGGTGATCAGGTCGGTGACATGCGCAACCTGACTCGTGTTGGCAATGCCCGATTCGACGAGCGATATGACAACACAGTTCAGTACACCACACCGAGTTTTGGCGGCTTCAACGCAGTGCTCGCCTATTCCGTACATGAAGGGCAGTGGGTCGAAGAAAACGAAGATTCCGACGGCATCAGCGTTGCGCTGAACTACGTTGGTGGTCCGCTCGAGGCATCCCTGGCGTATGAAACCGTGGAGGAAGACACCTCCCGTGGCGAGCGTGATGGCATTCGTGCTGCCGCTGCCTACAAGTTGACCGACGAATTCAAACTCGTCGGCTTCTATCAGACCGTCGACTACGATGGCTTCGAAGGTACCTCCGCAGCCCTGCGTGACCAGCTCTCTTCGAAGACCTATGGTCTGGGTGGCGAATTTAAGGTTGCCTCCAATACAGCTCTCAAGGCCATGTGGATGACTCGAGACGCCGATGCATCCAACTATGACGCCGATATGTGGGTAGTCGGCGTAGAGCACAAGTTGGACAAGGCTGTTCGTGTCTATGCCAACTACGCCGTCCTTGATAATGACGACAATGTCGCGCTGACTCCATGGAGCCAGGCTCGCTCCGCCAATCCGACTGGTCAGTCTATCAACGATGGCGTGAACGAAGCCCTCGGCGAAAAAGCGTCCGGACTTTCTGTCGGTCTGCGTTACGACTTCTAATCTTCTATAAGATCGGAAATATTAAGCCGGGACGCTCAGTTTAGGGTGCCCCGGTTTTTTTGTAATCAAAGTGAGATATTTCACTTCTACTGTGGCTCTCTACCTGCAGTGTCGCAGGGTTGCCAGCTCTGGTGGATAACCAGCTTAGCCCGCTTATTCTGTTCAAGGAGTCTCCATGCGTTGTATTTTCTGGGTTGCCGTTGTCGGCCTGTTATCGGGTTGTGCACAACAGTCCCACGTGAAGTTGTACCCCGGCTCCGAGCTGCCAAAGGCGCAAGTAGTGGTGGTTGAAGTACCCGATACTCTTGAAGTGATGAGCATCAATGGCCAAGAGCTGCCTTTGGCTAACTCGCGGTTCGGCACAAAGAACAAAACGCTGCATCTGCAGCCCGGTAAATATCGTATCAATGCCTACTACAAGAACGGCTTTGATATCGGCGGAGGCCTGAGTCACGAAATCGTCCGCACGCGCGGAGCGGTGTACAGCCTGGATGGTCGTGCTGGTGACGTCTGGAAGCTGGAATACAACGAGCCGGCCAACTTGCAAGAAGCTCGCGCGATGAAGGACACTTTCGCCGGCTGGTCGAAGAACCAGCTCACCGGCGAACGCATCGAGACGACAGTCGGAGCAGAACCGACTTCCGCTGTGAACCAGCTTCTGGGCGGTAACTCCAGCGCGGTTGCGCAGACCACTGTCGAGCCGCTCGATAGCGCGCAGACCCACTCGAATGTTGGCGTACCTGTCCCATCTCGAGCAGCACCGTCCCAGACCTTGCCTCACAGCGACGCGACGCTCAACACACTGCAGCAATTGTGGCTGATGCTAAGCCCGGAAAGCCGTAAGGCATTCCTCGACTGGACTCAGCAGTAAGCCGAGTGCGTGCATTTGCACTTACAGAGCAGGTTCGCAGGTAACCCGTCTGAAACGTGCATCCGGTAAATTCCCGTGTGTATGCTCCTTTGCCCCGTCGCTTGACGGGGTTTTTTATGCGCTTTTTTTCATAGCGCAGGTGAGCCAGACTGGTCGGCATGCACATTCAGACCATTTCCAGAATCGCCGAGCTTGCTTCCATAGCATGGGACGCCATGCTGTCCGACACTCAACCCTTTGTCCGTCACGCCTTTTTATCCACCCTGGAAGATAGTGGCAGTGTGGGAGGGCGCAGCGGCTGGCAGCCAGCGCATTTGGTCCTACGCGACCCGCACGGCGAATTGCGCGCAGCACTTCCGCTGTACCGCAAGAGCCACTCGTACGGTGAGTATGTTTTCGACTGGGCCTGGGCTGACGCATGCCAGCGCGCCGGTATCGGTTATTACCCGAAGTTGCTCTGTGCAGTGCCGTTCACGCCAGTCGCCGGTGGTCGCCTGCTGGGCGACGCGGAAGGAGCGGGCCTCTTGATCGATGCGCTCACCGAGGGACTGGATCGAAACGAAACGTCTGGATTGCACATCAACTTCACCGAGCCTGCCGCCGACCGTCTTGTCGCAGGCCGGGAAGGCTGGCTGGAACGCATCGGCTGTCAGTTTCACTGGCACAACCGCGGCTATCGTGATTTTCAGGACTTCCTCGATGCGCTGACGTCGCGCAAACGCAAGCAGATGCGCAAGGAGCGAGAGCAGGTCACGGCTCAAGGCATCTCGTTCGAATGGCGAGAAGGGCACGAGCTCAGCGAGGCGGAATGGGATTTCGTGTATGCCTGTTACGCCAATACTTACCACGTACGCGGCCAGACGCCGTACCTCACGCGTATTTTCTTCAGCCTGCTGGCCGAGCGCATGCCAGAGGCGATCCGCGTCGTATTGGCTGTTCAGGGCGTAAGGCCTGTCGCCATGGCGTTCAGCCTGTGTGACGACAGCGGACTATACGGCCGATACTGGGGCTGCCTGGCGGAGTTTGACCGTCTGCACTTCGAGACCTGTTTTTACCAGGGCATCGACCAGGCCATTGCGGACGGCCTGCAGCGCTTCGATGCCGGCGCGCAGGGCGAGCACAAGCTGATCCGGGGCTTCGAACCGGTGATCACGCGCTCCTGGCATTACCTGCAGCACCCCGGTTTGCGAGCCGCGGTGACGGATTTTCTGCAGCAGGAGCGCGTCGGTGTGCTGGCCTATGCCGAGGCGGCGCGGCAGGCGCTGCCGTACCGGCAGGCCGGCAGCTAGCCACTTGCGTCAGGCGTGGGACGCGGCGCTGTTTTCCTCGTGGATATCCAGCATGCGCTGCAATTCGCTGCGCAGCAGCGGATCCTGGCAGCCTGGCAGATACTCGCGCAGCTTACGGATCACCCATTGCTGACCCTTGTCGATGAACGGCAGACGTTCATCCAGCGACTCGATCGCCATCGCCTTGCCGTAGAAGGCGCCGGTGTCCTTGTTGGGCTCCACGCCCAGATGCTGAAGGCAGTTGAGCAGCAGCTTGCAGCTCTCGATCTCGCCCTGGCGAATCTGCTCGAGCAGCTGCCGCTGTTCCGGGTCAGTGGCCTGTTGCAGCGATTCGCCGGCAACCTTGGCGCCCGCGCGTTCGGCGCTGAGCAGGTCCTGCAGCAGCTGGGCTTCGCCTTCCGGGGTGTTCAGTGGGCTTTGTGGTTCGGTCATGTCGCGATCTCCTGTCGGTTGAGGGTTTCGCACGCTGGCGGCAGCCGGGTATGTGCCGGCAGAAATGAAAAGGGCCGGTGAACCGGCCCTTCGGGGATCAGAGCTTCTTCGCGGTGATGATCTTCACCGGAGTCAGTGGCACGTTCTGCATCATGGCGCGGTTGCCTGTGGGGACCTGGGCGATCTGGTCGACGACCTCCATGCCGCGCACCACCTTGCCGAACACCGCGTAGCCGAAATCGCGGCTGCCGTGGTCGAGGAAGTCGTTGTCGCGGTGGTTGATGAAGAACTGGCTGGTTGCCGAGTTGACGTTCTGCGTACGGGCCATGGCCACGGTGCCGCGCACGTTGTGCAGGCCGTTGTCGGCCTCGTTCTTGATCGGCGCCTTGGTGGGCTTCTGGTTCAGCCCTTCGCCGAAGCCGCCACCCTGGATCATGAAGCCTGGGATGACGCGGTGAAACACGGTGCCGTCGTAGAAACCGCTATCGACGTAGGCGATGAAGTTCTCGACGCTGATCGGTGCCTTTTCCGCCTCGAGTTCCAGTTCGATTTCACCCAGGCTGGTGGTCAGCAGCACGCGAGGATTTTCGGCAGCGAACAGGTTGCCGGCCAGCAGTACGGAACAGGCGGCGAGGGCGATGCGTTTCAACATGATGTTTTCCTGATGTTGGGGAAGCTGTCAGCCGGCCAGCGAGTTGGCCTGTCCGGCATCGTACGTCTTGATCAGCTCGATGAGAATCCGGGTGGCCGGGCCGAGCGGTTTGTCGTGGTTAGTGTAGAGATAGAACAACGGCCGGCGAATGCTGCCTTGGACCAGTGGCAGCGGCTTGAGCACGCCTTCGGCCAGCTCGCGGCCGATCAGGTGACGCGGCAGCCAGGCGAAGCCCAGACCACTGCTGACGAATGCCACGGAGGTGGCGAGGCTGCCCACCGTCCAGCGCTGCTCGGCGCCCAGCCAGCCGGCGTCGCGCGGCTGCCGCAGGCCGCTGTCGCGCACCACGATCTGCATCTGACTCTGCAGGTCCTGCACGCTGAGCTTGCGTCCCAGTTGATGCAGGGCGTGGTCGGCATGGGCGACGGCGACGAACTCCACGGTGCTGAGCTCGCTGCCCAGATAGCCAGTGATGTCCAGGCCGCTGATGGCCAGATCCGCCGTGCCGTCCTTGAGCACTTCTTCCACGCCGGACAATACCTCCTCGCGCAGCCGAACCCGGCAGCCACGGCTCTTGGGCATGAAGTCGCTGAGGGCGCGGATCAGCTTGGCGCTGGGGTAGGCGGCATCGACCACCAGGCGCACCTCGGCTTCCCAGCCTTGTTCCATGTGGTGCGCCAGTTCTTCCAGCTGACTGGCCTGTGTGACCAGCTGTCGCGACCGGCGCAGCAGCACTTCTCCTGCCTCGGTCAGCACTGCCTTGCGCCCGTCTATGCGCAATAGCGGCACGCCGAGCTGCTCCTGCATGCGCGCCACGGTGTAGCTGACCGACGACTGCGACCGATGCAGCGCTTCGGCCGCCTGGGCGAAGCCGCCGTGATCAATGACCGCCTGCAGGGTGCGCCACTGATCGAGGGTCACACGGGGCACTTTCATTCCTTCGGTTCCTTTAGCAAGGTCTGTTACGCTGGCCCTTCTGTCGAGGAGCCCCGTCAAATGAAAACAATCGGTTACCTGCTCTTTGCCCTGTTGCCAGTCGCGGCCAGCGCCGCCACCTATCCCGTGGACATCGATCAGCAGCTCAACGGCGCCGAAGTCACCGTAACGCCGCAGGTCATCGACCGCGATCTGGCCGGCCTGCTGCTGCACAACTACGGGGAGACGGCGGCCGTGTGTACGGCCGTGTTCCAGAACGGCCCGGAAGCACCGCGCACCCGACGCACGGAGCTGCAACCCGGTGAGCGCAAGGCGCTGACGTCGAAATTCAAGCGCGACGTGATCCGGCTGCGCATCAAGCTGACCTGCGAGCCGAAGTAGCTCGGCGGGCCAAGGCAACCGCCCCGACCCCGGCCGTCCGGCATCAATCCAGTACGTTCTCCAGGATTTCGTAAACGATGCCTGTGGCGATGGCCACCAGGATCACGTCACGCCCCAGCTGCTTCCATTCATAGCCTTCGTAGCGTGGCAGATGGCCGAGCAGGCGATTGTCCAGGCTCTTGGCAATGCCCGGCGGCAATGGCTTGCCACGCGCCAGGTTCTTCTGAATGCCCGGCGGCAGGGAAGAGGCCGGCGCGAGCAGATCACGGTGGTTGCGCAGGGTGATGCGCACCGCTCCGATGTCCACGGACGGGCCATGGTGACGATGGTACTGCTGCGCTGGCGCCTGCCCGCGTTCAGCCTTGTTCTTGCTGTTGCCGGGGTGGTCGTTCGGCTGCGCCGTCGCTGTCACCGCCGAGAGTGCCAGTGAAAGCGCGCCGGTGAGCAGCGCGATCCGCTTCGTCGAATTCATGCGAACCTCCTGAGGCATTAAGCCGTTTCGCTTCTGTCAGCTTAGCCGTTGTTGGCGGGGGAAAACATGCCGGTGGTTACAGAACGCGCCTTTGCCCGGCAGACGGGTTAACCTATGCCATTCGTTTTTTCGACCTCCGAGGTAGCTCCCTTGTTTGACCAATTCGCCCTGCACGAACGCCTGCTCAAGGCCGTCGCCGAACTCAAATTCGTCGAGCCGACCCCGGTGCAGGTGGCGGCGATTCCGCCGGCGCTGGAAGGGCGCGATCTGCGTGTGACGGCCCAGACCGGCAGTGGCAAGACGGCTGCGTTCGTGCTGCCAATGCTCAACCGGCTGATCGGCGATGCCCAGCCGCGGGTCGATGTACGCGCGCTGATCCTGTTGCCGACCCGCGAACTGGCCCAGCAGACCCTCAAGGAAGTCGAACGCTTCTCGCAGTTCACCTTCATCAAGTCCGGTCTGATCACCGGTGGCGAGGACTTCAAGGTCCAGGCCGCGATGCTGCGCAAGGTGCCAGACGTACTGATCGGCACGCCGGGCCGGCTGATCGAGCATCTCAATGCCGGCAGTCTGATCCTCAAGGATGTCGAGATTCTGGTGATCGACGAGGCCGATCGCATGCTCGACATGGGCTTTGCCGAAGACATGCAGCGCCTGGTGGGCGAGTGCGAAAAGCGCCAGCAGACCCTGCTGTTCTCTGCCACCAGCGGGGGCGCCGGGCTGCGCGAGATGGTCGCCAAGGTGCTGCGCGATCCGTTGCACCTGCAGCTCAACCGGGTCAGCGAACTGAACGAGGCGACCCGGCAGCAGGTCATCACCGCCGACGATGTGGCACATAAGGAAAGGCTGGTGCACTGGCTGCTGGCCAACGAGAGCTACCAGAAGGCGGTCATCTTCACCAATACCCGCGCCCAGGCCGACCGCCTGTACGGGCACCTGGTGGCCAGCGACATCAAGGTCTTCGTGCTGCACGGGGAGAAGGACCAGAAGGAGCGCAAACTGGCCATCGAGCGGCTCAAGCAGGGCGGCGTGAAGGTGCTGGTGGCCACCGATGTGGCCGCCCGTGGCCTCGATATCGAAGGCATGGACCTGGTGATCAACTTCGACATGCCGCGTTCGGGTGACGAGTACGTGCACCGCATCGGCCGTACCGGGCGCGCCGGCGCCGAAGGGCTGGCGATCTCGTTGATCTGCCACAACGACTGGAACCTGATGTCCAGCATCGAGCGCTACCTCAAACAGCGCTTCGAGAAGCGGGTGATCAAGGGGCTGAAAGGCACTTATCAGGGTCCGAAGAACCTCAAGGCGTCAGGCAAGGCCGCTGGCAGCAAGAAGAAAAAGGTCGACAAGAAGAAAGGAGTGGAAAAGAAGTCCAAGCCTGCCGGCAAGCGCCCGAACGGTGCCAAGCGGGAGGCGCCATCACCCGTGGTCAGCCAGGACGGCATGGCGCCGCTCAAGCGCAAGAAGCCCGCAGCCGAGTGACCCTCGGCTGATTCACCTAGCGTTGCGTGTCGGCCGGCGGGGTGTCGGCTTCGCGCTCCGCTTGCTCGATCTGCTGCAGACGTTTGTCATAAGCCTCGCACTCGTCGCCGAGCTGATCGGCGCTGCGCTTGGCGTCCATCTGACGGATTTCCTCGTTGATTTCCTTGGCGCGCTCCGGATTGCTCTCGGTCAGCTGGTTGACGCGCTTGGCCAGTTCGTCCGCCTTGGCGTTCACCTCGTCGGTTGTGCAGGCCGCGTGCACGGCCGGGCTGGCCAGCAAGGCTGCGGTCAGGGTCATCGTCAGCAATTTCATGGCTCGATCCTCCTCAAACGGTCTGAACGGTGGATCGCA
This sequence comes from Stutzerimonas stutzeri, assembly GCF_000219605.1. NCBI lineage: Bacteria > Pseudomonadati > Pseudomonadota > Gammaproteobacteria > Pseudomonadales > Pseudomonadaceae > Stutzerimonas > Stutzerimonas stutzeri. Next base: position 2,861,998 of record NC_015740.1, on the reverse strand, counting down.
GCGCAGCCGCTTTAGTTCAGCGGCGAACCGCCTGCCGCCGGGAAGGGTCGGAATGCTTAGACGCCTCGTTCGAGAGCGGATACCTGTCACGGGAGGAAAGGCCATGAGCTACAACTGGGATCTGATCCAGCGCCTGCTGCACGAAGTCCAGGCCAGCGCCAACGACACCTTCAAACCACGTCGCTACGCCGAAGAGCATGCCGCACAGCTGGAAAGCGAGGGCAAACCGATGCCGAATCTGGACAGCCTACGTGCCGAGGCCGCCGACTACGAAAGCCTGTTGTTCGAAGGCGGCTTCATCGTGGCGCGCCCGGAAGAGCAGGGCGGCAATGGCGAGAACTTCGTGCTGACTGAGCGCGGAGAGCGGCTGCTGGGGATGCTCGACGACCCGCAGACCGCAGGAGCCCGCCAACGGCTGGCCGACAAGGGCGAGGCCGCCCTGGTACCGGAAGTGTTCGACGAGCTGGCCGCTACGCGGCCCTGAGCCCGCTACAGACGGAAACCCTCGACGATGTACTCGGCGAGGGTCTCGCTGACCGGCGAACGCTGCTGCGGGTTGCGCAGCAGCACGATGCTGGTTTGCGGTAGCGCCGGCAGCCCATCCGCCTCGCCCAGAATGCGCAGGTCCGCCGGAATCAGGCTTTGCAGCTGGGCGGTGAGCGCCAGCCCGGCGCCGACGATGGCCATGATGGCCGCGAGGCTGGGGCTGCTATAGGCGATCCGGTAATCGATCTCGCGGGCGTCCAGCGCGTTGCACACCCAGGCGCGGCAGAAGCAGTCGGTATTGAAAGTGGCCAGCGGCAATGGGCGCTGGTCGTCCAGGTTGAAGCCCGGAGCAGCCGCCCACACCACGTACTCTTGACGCAGCAGCTGGCCGATCTCCGTACCCGGCTCACGAGTGATGATGCTCAGGTCCAGATCGCGGCGCTGCAGCAGCTGGCTCGACGGCTCGCAGTGCACCTCCACCTGGACCAGTGGGTAGGCCTGGGCGAAGCGGGCCAGGATGCCCGGCAGAAAGCGCATCACATAGTCGTCCGGCGTGCCGATCCGGACCGCGCCGACCATGTGCGGCTGACGCAGCGTGGTCATGACCTCGCCATGCAGCTTGAGAATGCGTCGGGCATAGCCCAGCAGGATCTGCCCCTCGGCAGTCAATCTGACCTGGCGGCCGCTGCGTTCGAACAGCGGTCGTTCGAGCACATCTTCTTCCAGGCGCTTCATCTGCATGCTGATCGCCGACTGGGTGCGGTTGACCGCGGCTGCGGCCCGCGTAAAGCCGCTGTGATCGGCAATGGCGACGAAGCTGCGCAGCAGTTCGGTATCGATGTTCGGGTAGCTCGCCATTCATCAATCCTCAAGATGCCAGGCATCAGAAACATTCGTTGGATTGATCATAATCGCCGCGCGAGACTGGCGCCAATCCAAACAGGAGGGCGCTGTGATGAATATGCAGAAGATCGTTTCGCACAGGCTTCATCTACCCGAAGCCGCTCGGATTGCCGGACCTGCGTTGCTGAAGCAGGGCTGGTTGAAGCTGCGGCGCTGGCACGAGCTGGCACGGCAGCGGCGGCAGCTGGCCAGTCTGAGCGACGAGATGCTCAAGGACATCGGCCGCAGTCGTGCCGACATCGAGTGGGAGGCCAGCCGGCCGTTCTGGGATGAACCGCGCTAGCGCCGAACTCAATGGCCCAGCAGCAGCTTCTGTATCCCCAACGACAGACTGACGAGCACCAACATCAGTGCGAACAGCCGCTGAAGGAGGCTGCTGTTGAGGTACTGCGCGAGGCGATTGCCGGACAGCACGCCGAACGCGCCACCCAGGGCCAGCCCTCCCAGCAATGCCAGCGGCGGCTCGGCATCGGTCAGGTAGAGCAGAAAGCCGCCGCCGCTGACGACAGCGATCACGGCCATGGATGTCGCCATCGCGCTGAGCAGTGACAACGAGGTGAACCAGAGCAGTGCCGGGACGATGAGGAAGCCGCCCCCGACACCCATCAGGCCCGACAACAGACCGACACCCAGGCCTATGCCGAGCAGTGCCGGGTAGCGGTCCTCGGCGTTTTCCTTGGCCGGCAGGCTGGCACCGCGCCACATCCGCCAGGCCGACCAGAGCACCAAGAGGCAAAAGCCGATGATCAGTGCGCGCTCGGGAATGAACTGGCCCAGCCATTGGCCGGCGGCATTGCCGGGCAGGCCGCAGAGCGCCAGCAACACCACCGGGCGCCAGGCCACCTGGCCCAGCCGCGCCCGCGGAATGGCGCCGATGAGCGCAGACATCGCCACTGCGCCGAGGCTGACGCCGATGGCATCGCGCAGCGGCAGGTGCAGGCTTAGCAGCAGCGGCAGCGCCACCAGAGAGCCGCCGGCACCGGTCAGGCCGAGCAGCAGCCCGAGGATCAGGCCAATGCCCAGCGCTTCGAGCAGCAGTACATCCATCAGGCGCAAGCGGCCGAAAGGGAAGCAATGCGGAGGGTGGTATCTGGCTGCATGAATACTCCATCGTGAGCGCTCGTCTCCATCGTTGGTACGTCCGCTTTGATGAGCGTTCCCCACGAGGATGCCGGGCCGTGGCGGTGCGCGACCGCCCGCGGAGTGTAAAGCCTATCAGGGCGCCAGGGCACGGCTCAGGGTGAATGCGCCACGCAGATCGCCTTCGCGGAAGCCGCGCGCCTGGTCCTGCGGGTAGTGCTTGTCGAGCAGCTGCAACAGTTCCGGTTTGATGTTCTCGCCATGGCAACCCAGGCAGGCCTCGGCGGTGCCGATTGCCTGCATGTAGCGATATTCGCCGGCAACCACTTCGCCATGGCTGAGCTGTTGAACAGGCTCACCGGCAGCGGCGCGCTGGGCGAACTGCTCCAGCACACGACGCTCCCAGGCATCCGGTGCGTTGTCCGGATTGCGCAGTTTGAGGGCGGTGCGGCCGACGGTCCAGGGCGCCTGGCTGTGCTGGGCGGCAATGCTCGGCGCCAGGGACTGACAGGCTTCGACCGCCTGCGCCGGGCCGCCATCGGCCATCGCCTGTTTGACGGTGCCGAGCAGCTGTTGCTGGAACGGGGCGATCAGGCCGACGGCCTCGACGCGCAGTTGCTCCGGATCGGCCGCAGGGGCCGCTTGGGTGCCGAGGGAAAACAAGCCGAGAGCGAGCAGAGACAGGGTTTTCATGGGACCTACGCCGGTTGCTTTGTATAGTGGGGGGAGTATCTTTCGGCGCGCGCCTCGATGCAAGCCGTCACCGGCAGGGTGACGGCTTGCGCTGTCTGCTCGTTCAGGTGCCGCGAATCAGCTTGCGTAGCAGGAAGCGGTTGGGATGGCAGGCTTCTGCCACTTCCCGTGGCAATGGTAGCGGCTCGTCATCCAGCCAGGCCGCAAGCAGCTCGCCGGAGAGCGGCGCGCTGATCATGCCGCGCGAGCCGTGGGCGGTGTTCACATAGAGGCCGTCCAGCCAGGGGCAGACGGCCTGCACGGACTGCCGGGCGTTCCTGGCCAGCGCCGCGTAGGTTTCGGCGAAGCGCTGCGGGTCGGCCAGCGGCCCGATCAGCGGCAGGTAGTCCGGGCTGGTGCACCGGAACGCGACGCGGCCCTGCAGGGCTTCGGTGCGCTGCGGATCGGCCTGCAGGCGTTGGTAGAGGTCAGTCGAGATCTGCTCGAGCATCTCCAGGTTCGCCTGGTGCTCGGCGACACTGGGGGCGTCGCCGCTCTGCTGGAAATTGAAGCTCGCGCCCAGGGTATGGGTGCCGTCTCGTGGCGGTGCAACGTAGCCCTTGGCGCACAGCACGGTGCGCAACTGGCTGCTGCGGCTCGTGGCGGGGAGGGCAGAAATCTGCCCGCGGATGCGTTTAAGCGGTAGCCAGGCGCTCTGCTCGAAGCGCGCCGCATCGGCTGCGCCAGCGAGCACCACGACCGGTGCCTCGGCCAGCACGCCCTCACCGCCGAGCACCTGCCAGGCCTCACCGTGGCGGCGCAGATCGAGGGCCTCCCGATGCCGCAGCAGCTCGATACCCGGTCGCTGCAGCAGCCAGCGGCACAGCGCGGGTGGATGGGCCCAGCCGGCATCGGGATAGAACAAGCCACCTTCGGTCAGGGCCACGCCGGCCAGTGCTTCGGCGGCGTCGCGTTCGAGCGGATGAACCAGTGAGGGCGGAAAAGCCTCCGCCAGCTCAGCCTGGCGTTGGCGTTCCTTGTCGTCGTAGATCAGCTGCAGCACACCACAGGCTTGCCAGTCCTGGCCCTGCTGCAGGTGGCCGAGCAGTCGGCGGGTATAGCTGAAGCCACCGACCACCAGCTTCGACAGCGCGGTGCCGTGAGCCGACAGCTTGAGGTAGAGCACCCCCTGCGGATTGCCGGAGCCCTCCTGCGCGGCGTCGGCATGGCGCTCCAGAACGCTGACCCGCCAGCCACGGGCGGCCAGCGCGGCAGCCGTGGCGCAACCGGCCAGGCCGGCGCCGATCACCACGGCACGGCGGTCGCGGACGGTACGGCCTGGCCGGGCGAACCAGGGCTTGTCTGCCACCTGCGCAGTGCTCGATTGCAGGCGACCGCGCAGGATCTCGCGCTTGTGGCCGTATCCCGGCACACGCTGCATGTCGAAGCCAGCCTCGCTCAGACCGCGACGCACGAAACCGGCGCTGGTAAAGGTGCCCAGAGTGGCGCCCGGTGCGGATAGCCGGGCCATTTCACTGAACAGTGCCGGTTGCCACATCTGCGGATTCTTCGCCGGCGCGAAGCCGTCGAGAAACCATGCATCGATGCGTGCGTCCAGGCTGGGCAGACATTCCAGCACGTCGCCGATTAGCAGGGTCAGCACCACTCGCCCGCCAGCGAAGACCAGGCGCTGATAGCCCGGATTGAGCGCGACGTATTGTTCGAGCAGTTGCTCGGCCTGGGCCTGCAGCTCCGGCCACAGGGCCAGCGCGCGCTGCATGTCGGCGAAGGTTAGCGGGTGCTTTTCGACGCTTACGAAATGCAGCCGCGCCCGGGCACTGGCGCTGCGTTCGAACAGTTGCCAGGCGCAGAGGAAATTCAGCCCTGTGCCGAAGCCGGTTTCACCGATGACCAGACACTCGTCGGGCTGCATGGCGGCGAAGCGGCGGGGCAGATCGTTCTGCGCCAGGAATACGTGCTCGGTCTCGGCCAGCCCGCTGGCGCGGGAGAAATACACATCGCCATAGTGGCGGGACTGCGGCAGGCCGTTCTCGTCCCAGTCGAGCTCGGCGTGCTGGAAGGCGTCTTGGGCGGGGTGATCGTTCATCATGGTTCCTGATCGGTCAGGGGCGGCGCGAAAGGAGGAGGGCCGGGCAATGCCCGGCCCGGTCGGTCAGCCGTTGGCGTGGATTTCCTGCTCCAGCCGGCCGATGGCAGCGTCGAGTTCATCCAGCGCCGCCTCGCTGTCCGGATGGTTCTGCTTGAGCAACGTTTCGCTCTGCTGACAGGCGTTGCGCAGCTGCGGGACCCCGCAATAGCGCGTCGCGCCATGCAGGCGGTGCACGCGCTCGATCAGAGCCTGGCGGTCACCGGCCAGTCGCGCCTCGCGGATCGTGCGGCGATCGCCTTCCAGCGACTGCAGCAGCATGCCGAGCATGTCGTCTGCGAGGTCTGCCTTGCCCGCGGCCAGGCGCAGGCCTTCCTCCTGATCGAGCACCTTGAGGCTCTGCTCCGCTGTTGGCGATGCCTCGGCGATGCGCTGCGGCTGACTGCGCAGGGCCAAGCCGGTCCACTTGAGCACGACCTGCGCCAGCTGGCGATCGCTGATGGGCTTGGTCAGGTAGTCGTCGAGGCCGCTCTGCAGCAGCGAGCGCTTCTCGTTGGCCAGGGCATGGGCGGTCAACGCGACGATCGGCAGCGGCGTGCTGCTGCTGGCCTGCTCCCATTGGCGAATGGCTTCGGTGGTCTGGCGACCGTCCATGCCCGGCATCTGCACGTCCATCAATACCAGATCGAAGCTGTGTTGCTTGACCGCCTCCAGCGCGGCAGGGCCGTTGTCCACCGCCACCACGTCGGCACCCATGTCGCCGAGCAGGGTCTTGACCAGCAGGAGGTTGGCCGGATTGTCGTCGACGCAGAGCACCCGGGCGGCGCGGCTGGGCGCGGCAGCGGCGGGCTCGGCGTAGGCCTGGTTGGGCCGCACCAGCTCCACCAGCACGCGCTGCAGCTTGCGTGTGCAGGCTTGCCCTGCAGCTGGGTGTAGCTGTGCGCTTCGGGCAGCGCATCGTGATAGCTGGCCTGTTCGGTAGTCGGGCAGAGCACCACGCATTTGCAGCCGAGCGCCTCGATCTCCGCCAGTCGGCGGCTGAGCGCCTGTGGCTCGATCTCGCGGTTGGTAACACCGAGCACGGCCAGATCGATCAGTTCACTGCTCTGGCGGCGTGCGCTGATGGTGCTCTGCATCTGGTCGAGCGTGTCGAAGGTCTGCACCTCGAGGCCTAGGCTGTGCAGCTGGTGCTGCAGGGCCTGACGAGCCAGCGGGTGCTGCTCCAGCAGGGCGATGCGGCGTCCCTGGAGGGCGGGGTGGGGCAGGTCTTCGGCATCATCGCGGGCCTTGGGCAGGCTGAGGCTGATCCAGAACTCGGAGCCCTCGTCCGGGATGCTGTCGACACCGATCTCGCCACCCATCTGCTCGATCAGCCGCTTGGAGATGACCAGGCCGAGGCCGGTGCCGCCGGGCTGGCGCGACATGGAGTTGTCCGCCTGGCTGAAGGCCTGGAACAGCGCGCGCAGGTCCTGATCGGTCAGGCCGATGCCGGTGTCCTGCACGCTGATGCGCAGCTGGGCGCGCTCGCCATTGTCGTCCTCGACCATGGCGCGCACGGCGATGGTGCCTTCGTTGGTGAACTTGATGGCGTTGCTGATCAGGTTGGTCAGCACCTGCTTGAGGCGCAGCGGGTCGCCGACCAGCGACAGCGGCGTGTCGCGATAGACCAGGCTGACCAGCTCCAGCTGCTTGGTATGTGCCGCCGGTGCGAGGATGGTCAGGGTGTCCTCGATCAGGTCGCGCAGGTTGAACGGAATGGTATCCAGCACCAGCTTGCCGGCCTCGATCTTGGAGAAGTCGAGAATCTCGTTGATGATCCCGAGCAGGCTGTCGGCGGATTTCTCGATGGTGCCCAGGTAATCCTGCTGGCGCGGCGTCAGGTCGCTCTTCTGCAGCAGCTGGGTGAAGCCGAGGATGCCATTGAGAGGGGTGCGAATCTCGTGGCTCATGTTGGCCAGGAACTCGGACTTGATACGGCTGGCCTCCAGCGCCTCCTTGCGTGCCAGGTCCAGCTCGATGTTCTGGATCTCGATGGTTTCGAGATTCTGCTGCACGTCCTCGGTGGCCTGGTCGATGCTCTGCTGCAGTTCTTCGCGGGCGCTGAGCAGCGCCTCGGCCATGCGGTTGATGCCGGACGCCAGCTCATCCATTTCATGGCTGCCCAACGGCGGCAGGCGGGTTTCCAGATGGCCGTCCTTGAGCTGGGCGACCGCGGCCTTGACGCGCTGCAGCGGCAGGCTGATGGCGCGGCTCATGCGCAGCGCGAGCAGCGCGGTGATGATCAGCCCCGCGCCGACCAGGAACAGGCTGGTCAGCAGGCTGCGATAGCCGCGCAGCAGGGTGTTGTGGTGTGACAGTTCCAGCTCCAGCCAGCCGATGAGCTTTTCTTCCGGCCCGCGGGCTTCGTCGGCGAGGTTGAGGTGACGGCTGAGCACCGGCATCAGGATGCGCGTATGGTCCATGCTGCTGACGCGGGTCAGCCCTTCCGGATCGCCCGGTGGTGGCGGGGTCAGCATGCGCGGCCCGGCATGCACCCGCTGCACGCGCTCGGGGTCGAGGATGGTCACTGCGCGAACGTCGGCCTGGTCCAGCACCTGGGTCAGGATGCGCTGCAGGCGTTTGTCGTAGCCCAGGTTCATCGCCGGGGCGGCCAGCGGCGCGAGCTGCTCGGCAATCAGTTGGCCACGCTCGTCGAGCTGGTGGCGCATTTCCGACAATTGCATCCAGGTGAAGTAGGCGCCGAGTACCACTGCCAGCAGGGTGCTGGGCAGCAGCGTGAGCATCAGCACGCGGCCACGAATTCCTAGGTCTTTCAGCACATCCATTCACCGATCCGGGATTGCGAGCGCGCTAGTGTAGCGGCTCGGACGTGGCGAATCTGCTGGTGCGATCAAGCCCGGTCGCCGCACCTTCGATCATTCAAGGCCGCGGATGTCCTTGCCGTTGAAGTCCGGCAGCTTCCAGCTGAACGTCATCGCCAGCACGCGGAACAGGAAGCCACTGCCCAGCGCGGCGAGGGTGGCCAGGGTGGTGTTGATTTCCAGCCAGAGCATGCCGACATAGAACACTCCGGTGAACAGCGCCACGGTGGCATACAGCTCGCGTTGCAGCACCATCGGCACCTGGTTGCAGAGCACGTCGCGCATCAGGCCGCCGAAGATGCCGGTGATCACGCCGGCCAGTACCACGATGGACGGATGCGCGCCCATGCCCATGGCGACATCGCAGCCGATCACGGTGAATGCCACCAGGCCCAGACCGTCCACCAGCAGGAAGACCATGCGCAGGTGATGCAGGTGGCGCGCGATGAAGCCGGTGACGATCGCCGCGCCGATGGTGAAGGTGAGGTACTCCGGGTGGGCGATCCAGCCGACCGGGTAGTGGCCGAGCAGTACGTCGCGGGCCGTCCCGCCACCCAGTGCCGTCACCGTGCCGAGCAGGCAGATGCCGAACAGGTCCATGCCGCGGCGCATGCCCATGATGGCTCCGGACATGGCTTCAGCCGTGATGGCGATCAGGTAGATGGTGTGCAGCAGTTCCACGACGACTCTCCGAGGCTACGCTGCCCGCGGTTGGGGCGGGGCAGCTCGATGCGCGCGATTATGGGGCAAGCATGGCATTATTTGTCGTAGCTAAGTATTTTTAGGCCATACAAACATTTTCTTATCTGGCGGACGGCATGAATCTCGACCCAAAGCAGACCGAGGCGTTTCGCAGCGTTATCCGTACCGGCAGCTTCGAGCAGGCAGCGCAGCGCCTGCACCTGACCCCGCCGGCCATCTCGCAGCGGGTTCGCGCGCTGGAGAGCGCGCTCGGCAGCGCGCTGGTCGTGCGCAGCCGGCCATGTCGGCCCACCGAAACTGGGCAGCGTCTGCTGCAGTACCTCAAACGTGCCTCGTTGCTGGAAGCCGACCTGCTGGCCGATCTGGCCGAACGCAGCGATGCCCCGCTGGTGGTGGTCGCGGCGCTCAATGCCGACAGCCTGGGTACCTGGTTCTTCCCGGCCCTCGCCGAGGTGCTGATCCGCGAGCGGGTGCTGCTGGACCTGACGGTGGAGGACCAGGATCACACATACAGCCTGCTGGAGACCGGCCTGGCGATCGGCTGCATCAGCACCGAGCCCAAACCGATGCGCGGCTGCAGCGCCAGCCCGCTGGGCAGCATGCGCTACCGCCTGGTGGCCTCCAGCGAGTTTCGCCAGAAGCACTTCGCCAACGGGCTGACCCGCAACGCCGCGCGCAAGGCGCCGGTGGTGGCCTACACGCGCAAGGACACCCTGCAGTCGTCGTTCCTGCTGCGTCGCTTCGGCCTGCCCGAAGGTGCCTATCCCTGTCATTACGTACCGGGTGCCGAGCCCCACTTCAGCGCGATCCGCTACGGCCTGGGCTACGGCATGGTTCCCGAACTGTTGCTGCATGAGGCGCTACGCGCTGGCGAGGTGGTCGATCTGGCCGCCGACGAACCGCTGGAGATCGCGCTCTACTGGCATACCTGGAAGGTGCAATCGCCGCGAATGGAACATCTGTCGCGGCAGATCATCGAGGCGGCGCCGAAGATCCTGGCGCGACCCTGAGCGGGTTCGTCTGTTGCGGGCGCGACGCCGCGTGGCCGATACGTCTGCCCGTCGTCGAGTGTTGCCGGTATCATGTCGACCTTCTCAGATGCCGTGCGACGCCATGACTACACACTATCCGACCATTGCCGACTGCATCGGCAACACCCCGCTGGTTCGCCTGCAGCGGATGCCGGGTAAGACCAGCAACACCATCCTGGTCAAGCTCGAGGGCAACAACCCGGCCGGCTCGGTCAAGGACCGCCCGGCACTGTCGATGATCAACCGGGCGGAGCTGCGCGGTGATATCCAGCCGGGCGATACGCTGATCGAGGCGACCTCCGGCAACACCGGTATCGCCCTGGCCATGGCGGCCGCGATCAAGGGCTATCGGATGATCCTGATCATGCCGGACAACTCCAGCGCCGAGCGCAAGGCGGCGATGACCGCCTATGGCGCCGAGCTGATCCTGGTGACAAAGGAGCAGGGCATGGAAGGCGCCCGCGACCTGGCGCTGCAGATGCAGGCCGAGGGACGCGGCAAGGTGCTCGATCAGTTCGCCAACGGCGACAACCCGGAAGCCCACTACAGCAGCACCGGCCCGGAGATCTGGCAGCAGACCGCTGGCAGCATCACCCATTTCGTCAGCTCGATGGGCACCACCGGCACCATCATGGGCGTGTCCCGCTACCTCAAGGAGCAGAATCCGGCGGTGCAGATCGTGGGCTTGCAGCCGATGGAAGGCGCGGCGATCCCCGGCATCCGCCGTTGGCCCCAGGAATACCTGCCGAAGATCTTTCAGGCCGAGCGGGTCGATCGCGTCGTCGACATGTCCCAGGACGAGGCTGAGCAGACCATGCGCCGCTTGGCGCGCGAGGAGGGCATCTTCTGCGGTGTGTCCTCCGGCGGCGCGGTGGCCGCGGCTCTGCGTCTGTCGCAGGAAGTGGAGAATGCGGTGATCGTGGCGATCATCTGCGATCGCGGTGACCGCTATCTGTCGACCGGCGTTTATGACGCTCCCAATTGAACGGCTTGCTGGCCGGCATTCCCATAACCCAGGGGGCCGCTGATGGCCAAACGTAGCGGCGCTCTGCGCTTTCAACCCAGCGGCGGCGAGCGCAAGCCCCAGGTGCCGGTTGGCAAGAAGCAACGGCTGAGCATCGAGCGGCTCGCCCATGACGGCCGTGGCATCGCCTTCGTCGAGGGGCGCACCTGGTTCGTCGAAGGCGCATTGCCTGGTGAAACCGTCGAAGCGCGCGTGTTGAACGCGCGTAGCCAGATCGTCGATGCCCGCTGTGAACGGGTGTTCGAACCCAGTGCGGTGCGCCAGCACGAGCCATGCCCCTTCGCTCGCCGTTGTGGCGGCTGCACCCTGCAGCATGCCGCCATCGACGATCAGCTGGCACTCAAGCAACGCACCCTGGGCGAGCAGCTCGCTCGCCTGGCCGAGCTCGAGCCGGAACGCTGGGCCGAGCCGTTGACCGGTCCGGCTTTCGGCTATCGACGTCGAGCCCGGCTGGCGGTGCGCTGGCACACCAGGGACAAGCGCCTGGAGGTGGGCTTTCGTGCCACGGCCAGCCAGGACATCGTCGCCATCGACCAGTGCCCGGTTCTGGTACAGCCCTTGCAGACGCTGCTGCCGGGGTTGCTCGAGGCCTTGCACGGGCTGACAAAGCAGCAGGCCATCGGCCATGTGGAGCTGTTCAGTGGCACCGCCGAGGCCGTGTTGATCCGCCATACCGCGCCGCTGCCGGAGATCGACCTGGTGCGCCTGCGGGCCTTTGCCCGCGCCCATCAGGCACAGCTCTGGTTGCAGGGCGAGGGCGAGCCGCAAGCCGATGTGCCCGGGCAGGCGCTGGGCTACCGCCTTGAGGCCTGGGACCTGGAGTTGGCCTGGCGGCCGGGAGATTTCGTTCAGGTCAATGCGCCGGTGAATGAGGCGATGGTAGCCCAGGCACTGAGCTGGTTGGGCGCCAGCGCGGGGGAGCGGGTGCTGGACCTGTTCTGCGGGCTGGGCAATTTCAGCCTGCCGCTGGCGCGTCAGGGCGCGCAGGTGCTGGGGGTGGAAGGTGTCGAGGCGATGGTGGCGCGGGCGCAGGACAACGCGCAGCGCAACGGCCTCGAACAGGTGCACTTTTATCGGGCGGACTTGTCGAAGCCGCTTGCCGACGCACCCTGGGCGCGCAGCGGGTTCGATGCCGTGCTACTTGATCCGCCCCGTGACGGTGCGCTGGAAATCGTCCGGCAGATGACGCAGCTCCAGGCGCGCCGCGTGGTCTATGTTTCATGCAATCCGGCCACCCTGGCGCGCGATGCGCGCGAGTTGGCCAGCCAGGGCTTCCGCCTCAAGCGTGCCGGGCTGCTGGACATGTTCCCGCAGACGGCCCACGCCGAGGCCATGGCGTTGTTCGAGCGGGATTGACGCTCGGCGCAGTATTTTTTGACAGGCGACTGGCCTGTGGTTCAACCGACCGGCACGCAGAATGCCGGCGTTCATGGCGCAGATGCTGCGCAGAAGGGAAGGTAGATGGTACAGGTCAGAGCGGTTCAGCCGATCAATACGGACGGCAGCATCAACCTGGATGGCTGGCTCGATCATGTGTTGGGGATGGACCCGGCACTCGACCGTGCGGCGCTGAAGGAGGCCTGCGAGTTCGCCCGCGAAGCGGAACAGCAGGCCAATGCCGCGCAGAACCTCTGGAGCGAAGGCACCTCCAGCTATCAGATCGGCCTGGAGATCGCCGAGATCCTCGCTGACCTCAAACTGGATCAGGACAGCCTGGTCGCTGCGGTCATCTACCGCGGCGTGCGTGAGGGCAAGATTCAGCTGGCCGATGTGCACCAGCGCTTCGGGCCGGTGGTGGCCAAGCTCATCGAAGGTGTGCTGCGCATGGCGGCGATCAGCGCCAGCCTCAACCCGCGCGAATCGCTGGTGCTCGGGTCCCAGGCGCAGGTGGAAAACCTGCGCAAGATGCTGGTGGCCATGGTCGACGACGTCCGCGTCGCGCTGATCAAGTTGGCCGAGCGCACCTGCGCCATCCGCGCGGTGAAGCTGGCCGACGACGAGAAGCGCCAGCGTGTCGCCCGCGAGGTCTTCGACATCTACGCACCGCTGGCCCACCGCCTCGGCATCGGCCACATCAAGTGGGAGCTGGAGGATCTGTCCTTCCGCTACCTCGAGCCCGAGCAGTACAAGCAGATCGCCCAGCTGCTGCACGAGCGTCGCCTCGATCGCGAGCAGTACATCACCAATGTCGTCCAGCAGCTCAAGGACGAACTGACCGCGGCCGGCATCCAGCCGGAAATCGACGGACGCGCCAAGCACATCTATTCCATCTGGCGAAAAATGCAGAAGAAGGGCCTGCAGTTCAGCCAGATCTACGACGTTCGCGCCGTTCGCGTGCTGGTTCCGGAAGTGCGTGACTGCTACACCGCGCTGGGTATCGTGCACACCCTGTGGCGGCACATTCCCAAGGAATTCGACGATTACATCGCCAACCCCAAGGAGAATGGCTATCGCTCGCTGCATACCGCGGTGATCGGCCCCGAGGGCAAGGTGCTGGAGGTGCAGATCCGCACCCACGCCATGCACGAGGAGGCCGAACTGGGGGTCTGCGCGCACTGGCGCTACAAGGGTACCGACGTCAATTCCGGTTCGGACCACTACGAGGAAAAGATCGCCTGGCTGCGTCAGGTGCTCGAATGGCACGAAGAGCTGGGCGACATCGGCGGCCTGGCCGACCAGTTGCGCGTCGACATCGAGCCTGATCGCGTCTATGTGTTCACTCCGGATGGCCATGCCATCGATCTGCCCAAGGGCGCGACACCGCTGGATTTCGCCTACCGGGTGCACACCGAGATTGGCCACAACTGCCGCGGGGCGAAGGTCAACGGCCGCATCGTCCCGCTCAACTACAGCCTGCAGACCGGTGAGCAGGTGGAGATCATCACCAGCAAGCACGGCTCGCCGAGCCGCGACTGGCTGAACCCCAACCTGGGTTACATCACCACGTCACGGTCGCGGGCAAAGATCGTTCACTGGTTCAAGCTGCAGGCGCGCGACCAGAACGTCGCTGCCGGCAAGGCGCTGCTGGAACGCGAGCTGAGCCGCCTGGACCTGCCGCCGGTGGATTTCGACAAGCTGGCCGAGAAGGCCAACCTGAAGAACGCCGAGGACATGTTCGCCGCCCTTGGTGCCGGCGACCTGCGCCTGGCGCATCTGGTCAACATGGCCCAGCAGCTGGTCGAGCCGTAGCGCGGTTACGATCAGCTGGAGCTGATCCCGCGGCGTTCCGCGCCACACAAGCCCGGCAAGCGTGGCGATGTGCAGATCCAGGGCGTCGGCAACCTGCTGACGCAGATGGCTGGCTGCTGCCAGCCGCTGCCGGGCGACCCGATCGTCGGCTACATCACTCAGGGCCGCGGTGTCAGCATCCACCGCCAGGACTGCCCGTCGGTGCTGCAGCTGGCCGGTCGCGAGCCGGAGCGGATCATCCAGGTCAGCTGGGGCCCGGTGCCGGAGAAGACCTATCCGGTCGAGATCATGATCCGCGCGTACGATCGTGCCGGTCTGCTGCGTGATATCTCGCAGATGCTGCTCAATGAACGCATCAACGTGCTGTCGATGAACACCCGTTCGAACAAGGAAGACAGCACCGCACAGATGACGCTGACCATCGAGATCCCGGGGTTGAATGCCTTGGGGCGCCTGCTCAGCCGTATTTCGCAGCTGCCGAATATCATCGAGGCCAAGCGTCAGCGCGCTTCCTGATCATTCCGAACGGCTGCGCTCGATCCGGCGTAGTTGAAGGCCTACCGAAAAATGCGCATTGGCACCAGCCAACTCCGCTTTTTCGGTAGGCGTTCGCCGGGCCGGCTCTTCGCTCGGGGCGCCCGGTGCTGAGCGACCGTCGACAGCCAAGTCTCCTTGAGGAATCCCATGTATCAACTCCCCGACCTGCTGCACCTGATGGCCCGGCTGCGCGATCCGCAGCACGGGTGCCCCTGGGACCTGCAACAGGACTACGCGAGTATCGTCCCACACACGCTGGAGGAGGCCTACGAAGTGGCCGATGCCATCGAAAGTGGCGACTTCGAGCATCTCCCCGGCGAGCTGGGCGATCTGCTGTTCCAGGTCGTCTACTACAGCCAATTGGCCCGGGAGGAGGGGCGCTTCGACTTCGCCACGGTGGTCGATGCCATTACCCGCAAGCTGGTGCGCCGACACCCGCATGTCTTTCCGGATGGTGACCTGTACGGCTCGCCGGAACTTCCGCGGCTCGATGAGGCGGCGATCAAGCGGCGCTGGGAGGAGATCAAGGCCGAGGAGCGCGCCGAGAAAGCCGCCGCGCCCGAGCAGCTGTCTCTTCTCGATGACGTTCCCAGCGCATTGCCGGCGCTCAGTCGCGCGGCGAAGCTGCAGAAGCGCGCCGCCCAGGTGGGCTTCGACTGGCCCGAGGCGCTGCCGGTGGTGGACAAGGTGCGCGAAGAACTGGACGAAGTGCTGGAGGCGATGAGCGAAAACGATCCGCAGGCCATCGCCGAAGAGCTGGGCGACCTGCTGTTCGTGGTGGTCAACCTGGCGCGCCATCTCAAGGTCGATCCGGAAAACGCCCTGCGTGCGGCCAACGGCAAGTTCGAGCGGCGCTTCCGCTTCATCGAACAGGCCTTGCGGGACGCGGGACGACCCATCGAGAATTGCGACCTCGAAGAGCTGGACGCCCTCTGGGGCGAAGCCAAGAAGGCCGAGCGGTCGCCGTCCTGCGGCTGAAGACGGCGCGCAGAGGTGGATGTCGTCTTGCGCATCCACCACAATGCCGCTCGGCGCCGCGAGGATTCGCAGCCACCGCGCCCATTTGAATTCACCCAAAAGACGAGCCGAAACATGAGTCTTTCCCTCCGTGACCAGCTGCTCAAAGCCGGGCTGGTCAACGAAAAGCAGGCCAAGCAGGCCGTCAAGCAGAAGCAGAAGCAGCAGCGCCTGGAGAAAAAGGGGCAGGTCGAGAAGGACGACTCCCAGCGCCAGGCCGCGTTGCAGGCCCAGGCCGAGAAGCTCGCCCGCGACCAGGAGCTCAACCGTCAGCAGCAGGAGAGGGCGGAGCAGAGGGCCCGCGCCGCGCAGATCAAACAGCTGATCGAGACCAGCCGCCTGCCGAAGCTGACCACTGAGGACTACTACAATTTCGTCGACGACAAGAAGGTCAAGCGCCTTTCGGTCAACAAGCTGATGCGTGAAAAGCTGGCCAGTGGCTCGCTGGCGATCGTGCGGCACGGCGGCGGCTACGAGGTCATTCCGCGCGAAGCGGCGCTGAAGATCCAGGAGCGTGACCCGCAGCGCGTGGTGCAGCTCAACATCCGCACCGAAGAACCGGATGCCGACGATCCATACGCCGCCTATCAGGTTCCGGACGACCTGATGTGGTAAGCGCCGCGGGTGGGCGTGGCCTCCGACGGAAGGTGGGATAGAAACGCCTCGCCCGGCCCTCTACTACAGACCTGCCCGCTGCCGCGGGTGCATGCAGTGGAGGACATCATGCCCGCTCAATCGCTTCGTTATACCCCCAATGCTGACAGCCAGTACTGGCGCGCCGCCGGCGTGCCGGGCGATCCGGAGGAGCCGGGAGTGCCGACCCAGCCATCTGAGCCTGGTGAGCCCACCGTGCCGGATCAACCACCACCCGCGCCGGTGGCATAAGCCGGCTGTTAGTCTCTTCATGCATGACTGCGTCGCAGCGCTCCGGTGCCGCGACGCAGGCTTACTCCCCGAACGGGTAGGTATCCGGCACGACGCTCGCGTCGATGTCCTGCGGGCCGATGGGCGTCACCGCCTGCGTCTGCTCCAGCCAGATCAGCGCGTCGAACTGCTCGGCCAGGATGGCGCGAAAGTAATGACTCTGCCGCTCCGTCAGAGGACGGTAGATGACGCCGATCGCACGCTCCAGTCGTGGATGGCTGAGTGCCTCGCGCAGCTTGCCCTGATCATCCCGCCAATCGGTCAGTGATGCCGGCACGCCGGCCCGCAGAAACAGCTGCTCCCAACTGTCGGGCCGCGACGGGATGACCTGCTTGCGCCGCATCGGCTCGTCCCAGTTGTCCGCCGCGGCGACCTCGCCGCGGTCGGTCGCCATGCCGATCAGCACCGCGTCGCGGCCGAAGGCCGTGCGGCAGAGTTCGCCGATATTGAACTCGCCACCCCAGCCCATCGAGGTCGCCGCGGCATTGCCGATGTGCGAGTTGTGCGCCCAGACCACTGCCTTGGCATCCGCGCCGCGATGATCGAGCAGGGCACGCAGCGTATCGAACATGTGCCGGTCGCGCAGATTCCAGGACTCCGTCGAGCCGCGGTACATCGCCCGATAGTAGTGCTCCGCGGCAAGCACCACCCGCGCGTTGCGTTCGGCATTGAAGAAGCGCTCGCCGTCCTGGTCGATGTACGCCAGGCGCTGGGTGAGCAGAGCCTGCAGTTGTTCAATGACGGCGTTTTCGCAGGAAGGCTGGCCGAGCATGACGTTGCGGCCGTAGTCGGCCGGGTCTTCCTGCCAAGGGCTCAGGCAACCATAGCGCCGCCGGGCAGCGGCGGCGGCCGCCGGATCGGTGCGATCCAGATAATCCAGCACTTCGCGCATCGAGCTGCCGAGGCTGTAGACGTCCAGGCCGCGAAACTCGACGCGTTGTTCGGCGGTCAGCGCGGCATTGTGCTCACGCAGCCAGCGCACGAAGCCGTCGACCTCGCGATTGCGCCACATCCAGCTCGGGAAGCGCTTGAAGGCATTTTCGGCCCAGGCGACGGGCTCGCGCTGCCGACAATGGCAGTCGATGCGCGCGGCATCGGGCCAGTCCGCCTCGACCGCGACGATGGAGAACCCGTGCTGTTCGATCAGCCGCCGGGTGATCGCGGCGCGGGCCCGATAGAACTCGGAACTGCCATGGCTGGCCTCACCGATCAGCACGACCCGCGCGTCGGCGTAGCGCTCGAAGGCGTCGGCGAAGCGCGGCTCGTCCAGGGCGGGCAGGGGCTCGGCATGCTGGCGCAGCAGGGCGACCAGCTGATCCTCGGATGGCTCGGATGAATGTGCACGGGAGGCGCTCATGGGGTCGGACTCATTCTTCTCGTCGAACAAGGACACCACGGATGACTGGCCATCCGGAGTGTTGTTCCTCGTCCTGCAATTAAAGCTGCTAACTTTGAGGTGAGGGACCGAACTGCCGACGCCGGATGGGTCTAAAAACTTACAAAAACCAAAATGGGCGTTATTACGTTCACACGGGTTTCTTTAAGGCGAGGGGCATTCCATGACGACCTGGATCATTGCGTACAACAAAGACGGCAACACTTCGATGCTGAAGATCGACTCCGAACACCAGCCGGACATCGACGATGCGGTCGAACTGGTGACGCGCAAGGCGGAAGAGCTCTATCCGGATCAGGAAAGCGAGCACGAGCACGATCCCGATCTCGAGGACACTCCCGCCACACGCCTTGCCGAACGCTACGGCATCACCATCACCGGTATATCCCAGGCCTGACCGGCGCCGAGTGCGCCACCGGCCACACGTCTCCATCCCCCACCACATAGATTCGCCAGCTGTCTTCGGTTGCCACCGTCATCGTGCCGGTGAAGCTGCCGAAGGCTGGCAGCAGGCTGAGTCGTTCGCCGATGCAGAAGCAGGGCAGGCGCAGGCGCTGGCGCCCGCGACCCTGTAGCGGGAAGGCAGGGTGAACGTGGCCCGCCAGCACGTGGTGGCTGGGGTGCGGCTGCGGTTCGTGCTGCAGCGCGTACGGGCCGAGCAGCAGTGGCTCGTTCACTACGTCGATGCCGAGCTGGGCCGGCGGGTCTCCTGCACGGCGGTCGTGGTTGCCGCGCACCAGTGTGATGGCCAGCTGGGGATGGCGCGAGCGCCATTCGGCCAGGCGCGCAAGTGTGGCCGGCGCATGGGATTCGGGTGCGTGCAGGAAGTCGCCGAGAAAGATCAGCTGGCGGCAGCAGTATCGGGCCAGCAGGCCGTCCAGCTGGCGCAGGTTGGCATCGGTGGTGCCATGGGGCACAGGCTGGCCGAGGCGACGATAGGCTGCGGCCTTGCCAAAATGGATGTCGGCCACCAACAGAGCCTGCTGTGCGGGCCAGTAGATCGCCTTTTCCGCCAGCAGCCAGAGTGTGGCGCCGGCCAGTTCGATGGGCTGGTAGGCGTTCATGATCCGTCGGTTCGTCCTGTGGTTCGGTTCATCAGGCGGGTTTGGCCTTCCTCGTGCGCGGCGTGCCGTCCTTGCGTGCGCGCGGCTTGCGTGGTCGCGGGGCGTCGCGCTCGATGGTGAGCGTCGATTGTGGCTCGGGCTGGTAGCCGCCGGGACCAGCAGCCTTGTCCAGCTCCGCCACCATGCGGCGGATGCGGTCGGCGAGCTTCTCCGAAGTCATGCTTTCGCGAAAGCGCTCGACCATCAGCGGAAAGGCCAGCGGGGTCGCGCGTCGCACCTGATGGACGTCCAGACGGCGCTGTTGCAGGCGTTGCAACGTCTGCTGCAAGCGCTCGACTTCCAGCTCCTGGCGCAGCACCTCTTCCTCGGCCTGGGTCAGCAGCAGATTGCCCGGATCGTACTGGCGGAACACATCGAAGAACAGGCCACTGGAAGCCTGCAGCTGACGCGCGCTCTTCTGCGCACCCGGGTAGCCGGAAAATACCAGCCCGGCGATGCGCGCGATCTCGCGAAAACGACGGCGCGCCAGCTCACTGGCATTGAGGCTGGCGAGCACGTCGTGCAGCAGGTCGTTTTCGCTGAAAAGCTCCGGCGTCAGCCAGTGCAGCCAGTCCACCTCGGTGGCCGAAAGCAGTTCGAAGCCATAGTCGTTGACCGCGATGGAAAAGGTCAGCGGCTGCCGTTGGCCCATGCGCCAGGCCAGCAGGCTGGCCAGGCCCAGGTGCACATGGCGCCCGGCGAAGGGGTAGAGGAACAGGTGCCAGCCTTCGCGGGACTTCATCACCTCGGCCAGCAAGGTGGTCTTGGTGGGCAGCGCCGACCAGTCCATCTGGACGCGAAGCAGCGGTTCGACCAGGCGCATTTCGGGGGTGGTGAACTGCTCGCGCGAGGCAGCACCGAGCTGCTCGACCACGGCATCGGCCAGCTCGCTGGATAGCGGCATGCGCCCGCCGTTCCAGCGCGGCACGGCAGCCTTCTTGCCCGTCGCGCGGCTGACGTAGGCGGTCATGTTCTCGACCCGCACCAGCTCCAGCAGGCGGCCGCCGAAGAGGAAGTTGTCGCCGGGGCGCAGGCGCGCGATGAAACCTTCCTCGATGCTGCCCAGCGAACGCCCGCTGCCGCCCTTTGCCCAGAACTTCACCGTCAGGCTGGCGTCGCTGACGATGGTGCCGATGCTCATGCGATGGCGCAGCGCCACGCGGCGACTGGGCACTTTCCAGAGGCCGGTTTCATCCGGCTCGACCCGTTGATAGTCGGGGTAGGCGGTCAGCGAATGCCCGCCATGGCGGACGAAGGCCAGCGCCCATTGCCAGTGCTCGTCGGTCAGCTCCCGGTAGGACCAGGCCTGGCGCACCTCGGCGAACAGCTCATCCGGGCGGAAGCCGCCGCCCAGGGCCATGCTCACCAGGTGCTGCACCAGCACGTCGAGCGGGCGATGCGGTGCGCTGCGGGCCTCGATGCGGCGCTCGGCGATGGCCACCTGGGCGGCGGCGGCTTCCACTACCTCTACGCTGTGGGTGGGCACCAGGGTGACCCGCGAGGTTCGCCCCGGCGCGTGTCCGGAGCGGCCGGCGCGCTGCATCAGCCGCGCCACGCCCTTGGGCGAGCCGATCTGCAACACCCGCTCGACCGGCAGGAAATCCACGCCAAGATCCAGGCTGGAGGTGCAGACCACCGCTTTCAGCGCGCCCTGCTTGAGGCCCAGCTCGACCCAGTCGCGCACCTCGCGTGCGAGCGAGCCGTGGTGCAGGGCGATCAACCCGGCCCAGTCCGGCCGCGCATCCAGCAGCGCCTGATACCAGATTTCCGACTGCGAACGGGTATTGGTGAACACCAGGGTGGTCGCGGCGGAGTCGATCTCTTCGACCACCTGCGGCAGCATGCGCAGGCCGAGATGACCGGCCCAGGGGAAGCGCTCGATGCTCGGCGGCAGCAGGGTGTCGACGCGCAGGTCCTTGTCCACCTTGCCCTGCACCAGCCTGCCGCTGCCGGGGTGCAGCAGCACGTCCAGCGCGTGGGGCTGGTTGCCGAGGGTGGCGGAAAGGCCCCAGACGATCAGCTCCGGCATCCACTGGCGCAGGCGCGCCAGCGCCAGTTGCAGTTGCACGCCGCGCTTGTTGCCCAAGAGCTCGTGCCATTCGTCCACCACCAGCATGCGCAAACCGGCGAAGGCCTGGCGTGCATCGGCGCGGGTCAGCAGCAGGGTCAGGCTTTCCGGCGTGGTGACCAGCGCGCTGGGCAGACGCCGTCCCTGCCGCGCACGCTCGGCACCGCTGGTATCGCCGGTGCGCAGGCCGATGCTCCAGCCGATGCCGAGGTCGTCCAGCGGCGCCTGCAAGGCGCGGGCGGTGTCGGCGGCCAGGGCGCGCATCGGGGTGATCCAGAGCACCGTCAACGCCGGCTTGTCCGTCGCGGTGGGAGAGGGTGCCTTGGTCGCAAAGCGATTCAGGGCTCCGAGCCAGACGGCGTAGGTCTTGCCGGAGCCGGTGGTGGCATGCAGCAGGCCCGATTCGCCATCGCCTATCGCTTGCCAGACCTCCTGCTGGAACGGGAAGGGTCGCCAGGCACGGCTGGAAAACCAGCCCTCAGCGAGGCTCTCGGCCCCGTCCCTAGCCCCCGGCCCCTCTCCCGGAGGGAGAGGGGAGTGATCATGTGGCTCCCCGGCATCTTCGTCTGGCACGGCTCCGCTCTTGCGCCCTCTCCTTTTGGGAGAGGGCCGGGGTGAGGGTTGACTCACCTCGGCGCTGTCAGCCGTTTCCCTCACCCCCAGCCGCTCTCCCGCAGGGAGAGGGGCGTGATCGTGTGGCAGCTCGGCATTCTTGCTTGGCACGACTCCGCTCTTGCTCCCTCTCCCTCTGGGAGAGGGTTGGGGTGAGGGCTGAGCGGGTGCGGGGTGCCTTGGTTTCATCCCAGCAGTTCCTTCAGCGTCTCCAGCGTATCGGCTTCGTCAACCGGCTTGTCGAGCCGCCAGCGCAGCATGCGTGGGAAGCGCACGGCGATGCCGCTCTTGTGGCGGCTGCTGGCGGCGATGCCTTCGAAGCCGAGTTCGAACACCAGGGTCGGGGTGACGCTGCGCACCGGGCCGAACTTCTCCACGGTGGTCTTGCGCACGATGGCGTCGACCTTGCGCATTTCCTCGTCGGTGAGGCCGGAATAGGCCTTGGCGAAGGGGACGAGCTTGCGCTCAGGGTCGCCCGGCTCGCCGTCCCAGACGGCAAAGGTGTAGTCGGTATAAAGGCTGGCGCGGCGGCCATGACCGCGCTGGGCATAGATCAGCACGGCATCGACGGAGTAGGGGTCGATCTTCCATTTCCACCAGACGCCGACGTCCTTGGTCCGGCCGACGCCGTACTGGGCCGCGCGCGCCTTGATCATCATGCCTTCCACGCCCAGCTGGCGGGAGGCTTCGCGCTGGCGGGCCAGGTCCTGCCAATCCGCTCCGCTTACGAGTGGTGAAAGCATCAGCTGCGGGCTCGGGCATTGGCCCACGACCGCCTCGAGCTGCTGGCGGCGTTCGCGGTGCTCGCGCTGCCGCCAGTCGTCGCCCTGCCATTCCAGCAGGTCGTAGGCGAGTACTGCGACCGGGGCATCCTGCAGGACCTTGGCGGTCAGGTTCTTGCGGCCGATGCGCTGCTGCAGCAGGGCGAAGGGCTGCACGCCGAAGCCATCGGCGCTGGGCTCGCCGGTGCTGGCGTCGTCGAACAGCTCGCCGGCCAGGGTCTCCGGGGCATGCTTCCAGACCAGGATCTCGCCATCGATCACCGTGCCGTCGGGCAGGCAGCGGGCCAGTTCGCACAGCTCGGGAAAACGCTCGCTGACCAGCTCCTCACCGCGCGACCAGACCCAGATCTGCCCGTCGCGCTTGACCAGCTGGGCGCGGATGCCATCCCACTTCCATTCGATGAACCAGTTGTCCGGCGCGCCAAGCAGTGTGTCGAACGTGTCCACCGGGGCCTGCAGCGCATGAGCGAGAAAGAACGGGTAGGGCTGGCCACCGCGCTGGGCATGCTCATGCTCGGATTCTTCGGCGATCAGCGCGCGATAGCCCTCGGCGCTGGGTCGGTGGGACAGGTCGGTGTAGCCGACCAGGCGCTGCGCGACACGCTTGGGGTCGAGGTCGGCCAGCGAGGCCAGCGCGCGGGTGACCAGCAGCTTCGAGACGCCGACGCGAAAGGCGCCGGTGATCAGCTTGATGCAGACCATCAGGCTGAGCCGGTCCAGCTGTGCCCAGAGCGCCGGCAAGCGTTCGGCCAGCTCCTCCGGCGGCAGGCCGCGCAGCGGTAGCAGTCGGTCCTGCATCCACACGGCCAGCCCGTCCTCGGAGCTGTGTTCGGCCTCGGGCATCAGCAGCGAGATGGTCTCGGCCATGTCGCCGACCGCCTGGTAGCTTTCCTCGAACAGCCATTCGGGCAGGCCCGCCGCCTGCATGGCGGTTTCGCGCAGGACGCGGGTCGGGACCAGTTGACGCGGGCGACCGCCGGCCAGGAAGTAGACCGCCCAGGCAGCGTCGGCCGGATCGGCCTCGCGAAAATAGTCGCGCATCGCGGCCAGTTTGGCATTGCTCGACGTGGTGGCGTCCAGGCGGCTGTAGAGCGTGGCGAAGGCTTTCATGCGGCGCCTCCGCTTCGGTGGTCGCCGCGGCACGGGAAAGCGGCGTGGCCTTCGATCATGCGGTGCCCTCCGTCGCGGTATCGTCCTCTTCGCCGTATTCGGTGGCGAAGGCCTGGGCATCGAGGCCGCGCATTTCGCGCAGGTAGCGCACCAGCACCGCAACGGAGCCGTGGGTGACCATCACCCGTTCGGCGGCGGTCTGCTCGATGGCCCAGAGCAGGCCTGGCCAGTCGGCATGGTCGGAAAGCACGAAGCCGCGGTCGACGCCGCGGCGACGGCGGGTGCCGCGCAGCATCATCCAGCCGCTGGCGAAGGCATCGGCGTAGTCGCCGAAACGGCGCATCCAGGTGCTGCCGCCAGCCGAGGGCGGGGCGAGGATGATGGCCTGCTTCAGGCGCGGATCACCCTTCTTCAGGTCACCGGCATACACCGTCGGCGGCAGGTGGATGCCGCCCTCGCGATAGACCTTGTTCAGCGGCTCTACCGCGCCATGCACGACGATGGTGCCGATGCTTTCATCCAGGCCGTGCAGGATGCGCTGCGCCTTGCCGAAGGCATAGCAGAACAGCACGCTGGCGCGCCCGGCCGCGGCGTTGGCGCGCCACCAATCGTTTATCTCGCGGAAAACCTCGGTTTGCGCCGGCCATTTGTAGATCGGCAGGCCGAAGGTCGATTCGGTGATGAAGGTATGGCAGCGCACCGGCTCGAACGGCGCGCAGGTGCCGTCCGGCTCGACCTTGTAGTCGCCCGAGGCGACCCACACCTCGCCCTTGTATTCCAGGCGCACCTGAGCCGAGCCAAGTACATGACCAGCGGGATGAAAGCTGAGCTTTACGCCGTGATGCTCGATGGATTCCCCATAGGCCAGTGTCTGCAGCGGCATGTCGGCGGCGATGCGCGAACGCAGGATGCCTTCGCTGTCGCTGGAAGCCAGGTAATGGCCCATCCCCCAGCGTGCGTGGTCGCCATGGGCGTGGGTTATGACGGCGCGATCGACCGGCCGCCAGGGGTCGATATAGAAGTCACCGGGCGGGCAATACAGCCCTTCGGGGCGGGCAACGACAAGATCCATGAGTACAGGCGCTTTGCGGGCTTGTAGGTTTGGAGCATGGCGCAGCGCTGCGAGTTCGCCCGATCAGCGCGAGGTGGGCCGAAGCCCACCCTACCGGTCGCTGTAAATGGCCGGGCGGCTGTTTCTTGCGGTGGGCTGCGATCAGTCCGCCAGCTTGAGGTGCGATATGTCCGGCTTGGGCCCGTCGACGGCGCGCGGCATCTCGCCCATGTCGCTGCCCACCGGAGCCAGGCTGAATTGCGAGAGGTCCACGCGCGGGGCCTCGGGTTCGGGACGGGCGTCCTGCAGGTCGACGCCAACCGGTGCGATACCGAAGTCCGGCGCCTCGACGTCGCTGAAGGCGGCCATGTATTCATCCCGCGGCGTCACCTTCAGTGCGCCAGGTGTCTCGCCGGGCCGAGCCGTTGCAGGTGCGGTGCTCGCAGGGGTAGCGACAGGCGTGGCGGGTGGTGGCGGCGCCAGCTCGATTTCCTCGACATCCACCGGCATCGGTTTGACCTCGACCTGGGCACCGGCGCGCTCCATGGCCTGGCGGTATTTTTCCACCGCAGCGAAGTCCAGGTTCTGCTTGATCACGATGCGGCGCCCGGAGAACAGCAGCGCGATGCGCTGGGCATCGGCCTGGAACAGCCTGGTCAGGTTGGCTTCGACCTGTTCGAGCTTCGCGCCGGGGAGCAGCTGGCCGGAAAAGGCAATCTCGTAGAGGCTCATGGGTTGCTCCTTGTAGCGCTGGCGGGTGGGGACGGCCATGCCGTCGTCTGGTGAGAAGTTAAACGAGGTGGCGATGATCTGGCAAAGCGCGAAATGCTGCGCTTGTCGGCGTCACAACTTCGCCAGGCATGGCTCAAGGCAGCGGCGCGAAGAGCGCTTCGATGTCCTGCTCGGCCAGCTGCCAGCCGCCTTCACCGCTGCCCTCCAGCACGCCGGCGGCCAGCTCGGCCTTGCGCGCCTGCAGCTCGCGGATACGCTCCTCGACGGTGCCGCGGGTGATCAGACGATAGACGAACACCGGCTTGTCCTGACCGATGCGATAGGCGCGGTCGGTAGCCTGGTTCTCGGCAGCGGGGTTCCACCAGGGATCGTAATGGATCACCGTGTCGGCGGCCGTCAGGTTCAGTCCGGTGCCGCCGGCCTTCAGGCTGATGAGAAACAGCGGCACTTCGCCGGCCTGGAAGCGTTCGACCGGCATGCGTCGATCATCGGTCTCGCCGGTCAGCTTGACGTAGGTGATGCCGCGCTTGAGCAGCGCCTGTTCAATCAGCGCCAGCATCGAGGTGAACTGGGAAAACAGCAGCACGCGGCGTCCTTCGCTCATCAGCTCGTCGAGCATGTCCAGCAGGCTGTCCAGCTTGCCCGAGCTGCTGCCGCGAGACGTCGCAACGGCATCGCCCTTGAGCAGGCGCAGATCGCAGCAGACCTGCCGCAGCTTGAGCAGCGCCTCGAGGATGACCATCTGGCTGCGCGCCAGGCCCTTGCGCTCGATTTCATCGCGGACCTTGCGGTCCATGGCCAGGCGTAGCGTCTCGTAGCGTTCGCGCTGGGCGGGCGACAGCTCGACCCAGTGGGCGAACTCGTTCTTGGCCGGCAGCTCGGTGGCCACCTGTTCCTTTGTGCGGCGCAGCAGGAACGGCCGGAGGCGCGCGCGCAGATGTGCCAGACGGGCCTCGTCGCCATGCTTCTCGATGGGGTTGCGGTAATCCTGGGTGAAGCGCCGCGCATCGCCGAGCCAGCCGGGCATGAGGAAGTGGAACAGCGACCATAGCTCGCCCAGGTGGTTTTCCAATGGCGTGCCGGTCAGGCACAGCCGTTGCCGGGTCTGCAGCTCGCGCACCGCCTGGGCGGCCTTGCTGGAGGGATTCTTGATGTGCTGCGCCTCGTCAAGGATCAGCAGATGCAGCGGTTGCTCGCGCAGCACGGCGATGTCGCGTGTCAGCAAGGCGTAGCTGGTCAGCAGCAGGTCGTGATCGGCGATCCCGGCGAAGTGCTTCTGCCGGCCACTGCCGGTGAGCGTCAGCACGCGCAGGTGCGGGGCGAAACGGCTGGCTTCGTCCTGCCAGTTGGGGATCAGGCTGGTGGGCATCACCACCAGCGCGGGGCGGTCCAGGCGTCCGGCCTGCTTTTCGGCGAGGATGTGTGCCAGGCTCTGCAGTGTCTTGCCGAGGCCCATGTCATCACCGAGGATGCCGCCGGCGCCCAGCTCGCGCAGGGTCTGCATCCAGGCCAGGCCCTGCAGCTGGTAGGGCCGCAGGGTGGCGTTCAGCGAGGCGGGTGGCTGGCCGGGCTGGGCGCCAGGGCTGTGCAGGCGTCGAGCGAATGCACGCAGCTGCTCGCCCCCGCGCCAGTGCGGCGCCAGGCCTTCCAGGCCGGCCAGGCGCGCGCCGTCGGCCTTGCTCAGACGCAGCGCGGGGCCATCCATCGGCTCGCGCATATAGAGTTCGCCAAGCGTCGCCAGGATCGGCTTGATGCGGGAGAAGGGCAGAGCCACCTGCAGCGGTTGCCCGTCGCGTCGCTCCAGCTGCACGCGCAGCTGCTCGTCATCGCCCCGCTGGGCCAGTGCCCGCGGCGTGAGCAGCTGAGGGCTCTGGCGGATCAGGCGCAGGAGCACGGGCAATATGCCGATGCGCTGGCCGTCGACGACGACACCGAGGTCGAGGTCGAACCAGTCTTCCGCCGCGGACTCGTCGATCTCGGCGTACCAGGCGTCGATGGCGGTCAGGTCGTAGGCGAAGCCCGGGTGAATGTCGATCTGCCAGCCCTGGCGACGCAGCTCCGGCAGCTGCTGCTGGACGAACCTGATCCAGGCTTCTTCGCCGGGCAGCTGGAACATCTCCGCCGACTCCTTCGGCAAGGCCAGGCTCTGGCGCAACGCGGGACGGAAGCCCAGCTGCTCCAGCTGCTTGCGCAATGCCTGCTCGGCCTGCGGCTGGCGGGCGATGAGCTGGAGCTCGTCGTCCGCCGGATGGCGAATGCGCTCGCCGTCGCGCTTGCCATGCACGCGCGCTGAGCCATAGAGAAACGCCAGGCCCGCCCGGTGCTGGTATTCGCTGACCATGCGCCGGTTGCCGGGTTGGTAGTTGGTCGCCAGATGGCTGCCCAGGCTGAGCAGCGGCACCGGTGCGAGATCGTCGATCCGCCGCTCCGGGCGCGAAGGCAGTGCTGGGGCCACGGTTCAGGCCCCCGCTGCAGGGATGCGATGCCGCCGCCGGGGCCGCAAAGGCGACAGGCTCATAGCCGTCTGAGCTCGATCAGCAGCCCGAGGCTGTCGTGATCGATGTAGGTCAGCCGGCCGGGTACCAGGCGGACCCGCTGCGTCAGGCGTTCGCTGGCGAGCAGCTGGCCGTACTCGCCGAAGCGGTTGACCCAGAACGTCATGTCCGTCTGCATGTAGCGGCCCGGTCGCAGCTTCAGCGTGCCCTGGATCGGATAGTGTTCGAAGTGGCGCTGGCCCTGGTGAATGGCGATGGCCGGGCCGTCGTCGCTGACCGGCTGCTGCCAGGCGCGGTGCAGCAGCACCTGATAACCCTGCTCCGGGGTCAGCCGGGCGGCGATGTGCTCCAGCGCCGGCTGCCGCTCGGCGCGGGGCTCCAGCGGCCGGGCTTGCCGTGCCCAGTCGTAAGGCGCGTGCTGGCTGGCCTCCAGCGGCGTGGCGTGGCGGAACAGGATCAGCTCGACGCGATACAGCGCCTCGGCGTGCACCTGCGGCGCCAGCCACAATAACAACAGGGCCAGATAGCGACGCGGCATCTAGGAACCTTGCTCGTTGGGCGCCAGCCGCTCAAGCAGCGCTTCCAGGGTGTTGAAGCGCTCCTCGGGACGCTCCATGGGCACCTGGAACTTGAACAGCGTGGCGCCTTCGAACTTGTAGCGGTTCGGCTGGCTCTGGATCAGCTTGATCAGCACCATCGGGTCAACCGAAGTGTCGGCCGAGAACTCGATGCGTCCGCCCTGCGGGCCGGCGTCGATCTTGGTGATGCCCAGCTTTTCGGCCTGCAGCTTGAGCAGGGTCAGGCGCACCAGGTTCTTGGTCGGTTCGGGCAACAGGCCGAAGCGGTCGATCATCTCAACCTGCAGTTCCTTCAAACCGTCCTCGTCGGCGGCGTTGGCGATGCGCTTGTAGAGAATCAGGCGCGCATGCACGTCCGGCAGATAGTCCTCGGGGATCAGTGCAGGCAGGCGCAGGTTGATCTCCGGGCCGCCACCGAGCGGCTGCTCCAGGTTTGGCTGTTCGCCCTTGCGGATGGCCTTGACGGCGCGCTCGAGCATTTCCATGTACAGGGTGAAGCCGACGGCCTGGATCTGCCCGCTCTGGCCTTCGCCGAGCAGCTCGCCGGCACCGCGGATTTCCAGGTCGTGGGTGGCCAGGACAAAGCCGGCACCGAGGTCCTGGGCGTTGGCGATGGCTTCCAGACGCTTCTGCGCATCATCGGTCATGGCCTTGCGCGGTGGGGTGAGCAGATAGGCATAGGCCTGGTGATGGCTACGGCCGACGCGGCCGCGCAGCTGGTGCAGCTGGGCCAGGCCGAACTTGTCGGCGCGCTCGATGATGATGGTGTTCGCGCTGGGCACATCGATGCCGGTTTCGATGATGGTCGAGGCCACCAGCACGTTGAAGCGCTTGTGGTAGAAATCGCTCATCACCTGCTCGAGGTCGCGTTCGCGCATCTGTCCGTGGCCGATGGCGATGCGTGCCTCGGGTACCAGTGCCTGCAGGTCGGCGGCGCACTTCTCGATGGTCTTGACGTCGTTGTGCAGGTAATAGACCTGGCCGCCACGCAGCAGCTCGCGCAGCAGCGCTTCCTTGATGGTCGGGTTGTTGGCCTCCATGACGAAAGTGCGCACCGACAGCCGGCGCGCCGGTGGCGTGGCGATGATCGACAGGTCGCGCATGCCGGCGATGGACATGTTCAGCGTGCGCGGAATCGGCGTGGCGGTCAGGGTGAGGATGTCCACCTCGCTGCGCAGCGCCTTGAGCTGCTCCTTCTGGCGCACACCGAAGCGGTGTTCCTCGTCGATGATGACCAGGCCCAGGTTGCTGAACTTGACATCGTCCTGCAGCAGCTTGTGGGTGCCGATGAGGATATCGATCTTGCCGTCGGCCAACTCGGTGATGGCGTTCTGCACTTCCTTGGCGGACTTGAAACGGCTCATCACCTCGACCCGCACCGGCCAGTCGGCGAAGCGGTCGCGGAAGCTGTTGTAGTGCTGCTGGGCGAGCAGGGTGGTGGGCACCAGCACCGCCACCTGCTTGCCGCCGTGCACGGCAATAAAGGCGGCGCGCATGGCGACTTCGGTCTTGCCGAAGCCGACATCGCCACACACGAGACGGTCCATCGGCTTGGCCGACAACAGGTCCTCGCGCACCGCGTCGATGGCGACCTGCTGGTCCGGCGTTTCCTCGAAGGGGAAGCCGGCGGCGAAGGTTTCGTAGTCGACCTGCGGGTCCTTGAAGGCATAGCCCTGGCGCGCGGCGCGGCGGGCGTAGATGTCGAGCAGTTCTGCAGCCACGTCGCGCACCTGCTCGGCGGCCTTGCGCTTGGCTTTCTGCCAGGTTTCCGAGCCGAGCTTGTGCAGTGGCGCCAGGGCGTCGTCGCTGCCGGTATAGCGGGCGATCAGATGCAGGCTGGCGACCGGCACGTAGAGTTTGGCCTCGTCAGCGTACTGCAGTAGGAGGAATTCCTGCGCCTGGCCTTCGATTTCGAGGGTGACCAGCCCCTGATAGCGGCCGACCCCATGATCGATATGCACCACCGGCGCGCCTTCGCGCAGCTCGGTGAGGTTCTTGATGACGTTGTCGCCGCCGTCGCGACTCTTTTCGCGCCGCCGGCGTTGCATGACGCGCTGGCCGAACAGCGGGCTTTCCGCGACCAGGGCGACTTCGTCCAGCAGCAAGCCTTCGTCGAGCGGGGCGATGGCGATCGCCAGGCGCTCCTCGCTGGCGAGGAACCCGCCCCAGCCTTCGACTTCCTGCGGGCGCAGCTTCAGGCGCGCCAGCAGCTCCAGCAGCACTTCGCGGCGCCCCGCGGATTCGGCGGTGAACAGCACGCGCCCCGGGAAACCGTCGAGGAACTGGCGCAGCTTGCCCAATGGCTCGCTGGCCTTGGATTCGATCGCCAGTTCCGGCAGGGGCTGCGCAGGGAAGCGCTCGCGGCCGATGCCGGGTTCCACGTCCTGCTGGCTGGCAACCACGCGCGGCCACAGCTTGAGCCGGGCGAAGCAGTCTTCCACCGGCATGAACAGCTCGGCCGGCGGCAGCAGCGGGCGCTCGGGGTCGACGCGGCGCTCCTCGTAGCGATTGCGCACGTCATTCCAGAACTGCTCGGCGGCCTGCTCGATGCCGGGCAGGGAAAACACCTGGCTGTCTTCGGGCAGATAGTCGAAGAGGGTTGCCGTCTCCTCATAGAAAAGCGGCAGGTAGTATTCGATACCGGCGGGCGTGATGCCGGTGGACAGGTCCTGGTAGATCGGGCAGCGACGGAAGTCGACGTCGAAACGCTCGCGGAAACGTGCGCGGAAGCCGGTGACCGCTTCCTTTTTCAGCGGAAATTCCCGGGCTGGCAGCAGACGGATCGACTCCACCTTGTCGATGGAGCGCTGATTCTCCGGATCGAAGGTACGCAGGGTTTCGATCTCGTCATCGAACAGGTCGATACGGTAGGGCAGGGCGCTGCCCATGGGGAACAGATCGATCAACGCGCCACGCACGGCGAACTCGCCATGTTCGTAGACCGTGTCCACGCAGCGATAGCCGGCCGCTTCCAGACGCAGGCGCATCTGCTCGACATCCAGCTTCTGCCCAACATCCAGCACCAGGCTCGAACCGAGCAGAAAGCGCTTGGGCGCCAGCCTGTGTAGGGCGGTGGTGATCGGCACTACCAGCACGCCATGGCTCAGTTCAGGCAGCTGGTAGAGCGTGGCGATACGCTGGGAAACGATGTCCTGGTGCGGCGAGAACAGGTCGTAGGGCAGCGTTTCCCAATCCGGAAAATGCAGAACCGGCAGCTCCGGAGCGAAGAAGGCGAGTTCTTCCTGCAGGCGCTCGGCGCTCTGGCTGTCGGCGGTGAGGAGGAGCGTGAAGCGTTTGGCGTTGCTGGCTGCTTCGGCAATCGCCAGGCTCAGCGCGGCTCCTGGAAGATTGCCCCAATGTTGCTTGCCGCTGGCGGCAGGCAGAGGGGGAAGGCGCAAGACGGACACGAGTGGGCGTGGCTCCGATGGAAAAAATAGGCCGCCGGGATTGTAACTATCGAGGCGCTTGGCTGTCAGTGTTTCGTCCGCTGCAGATTGCCGGCGCTAGGGTGCGCCGTCATAATGTAGCCCCTTTTCTCAGCCCCTACATGTTGGAAGGAACTGCCCGTGACTCAGAAGCCCGACCAGTGTCTTGGTGAATGGATTGACCGCGAAGCCCTCGCCGAAGCGATGATTCCGCTGATTGGTCAGCTGTATCGCAACAACAACGTGGTGACTTCGATCTACGGCCGTGGCCTGATCAACCGTTCGGTGATCGCCATCCTCAAGGCGCACCGTTTCGCCCGTCACCGCATCGCCGACGAGACCGAGCTGTCGGTGCACGACACCTTCCAGATCCTCAAGACCATGAGCGAGATGAACCTCGGCGCCGCCTCGGTCGATCTCGGCAAGCTGGTCGCCAAGTACAAGGACGCCGGCAACGGCCGCAGCCTCGAGCAGTTCGTGCGCGAAGAGCTGGCCGAGGTCGCCGACAAGCGTCACGCTGCTACCGGGCACAAGGGTACTGACGTCGTGCTGTACGGTTTCGGCCGCATCGGCCGCCTGCTGGCGCGCATCCTGATCGAGAAGACCGGTGGTGGCGACGGCCTGCGCCTGCGCGCCATCGTCGTGCGCAAGGGTTCCGACAACGATCTGGTCAAGCGCGCCAGCCTGCTGCGTCGCGACTCGGTGCATGGTCCCTTCGATGGCACCATCACCATCGATGAGGCGAACAACACCATCACCGCCAATGGCAACCTGATCCAGGTGATCTACTCCAACGATCCGGCCTCGGTGGACTACACTCAGTACGGCATCGAGAACGCTCTGCTGGTGGACAACACCGGCAAGTGGCGTGACGCCGAAGGTCTGGGTCAGCACCTCAAGTGTCCGGGCGTCGCTCGCGTGGTGCTCACTGCACCGGGCAAGGGCGAGCTGAAGAACATCGTGCATGGCATCAACCATGGCGACATCACTGCCGATGACAAGATCATCTCCGCGGCGTCCTGCACCACCAATGCCATCGTGCCGGTGCTCAAGGCGGTGAACGATCAGTACGGCATCGTCAACGGCCACGTCGAAACCGTGCATTCCTACACCAACGACCAGAACCTGATCGACAACTTCCACAAGGGCAGCCGCCGTGGCCGTAGCGCTGCGCTGAACATGGTCATCACCGAGACCGGCGCCGCCACTGCAGCTGCCAAGGCGCTGCCGGTGCTCAAGGGCAAGCTGACCGGCAACGCGATCCGCGTGCCGACGCCGAACGTTTCGATGGCCATCCTCAACCTGAACCTGGAGAAGGCCACCAGCCGCGACGAGATCAACGAGTACCTGCGCCAGATGGCCATGCACTCTGACCTGCAGAAGCAGATCGATTTCGTCAACTCGCAGGAAGTTGTATCCACTGATTTCGTTGGTTCTCGCCATGCTGGCGTAGTGGACGCCGAGGCGACCATCTGCAATGACAACCGCGTCGTGCTGTACGTCTGGTACGACAACGAGTTCGGTTACAGCTGCCAGGTGGTGCGTGTGATGGAAGACATGGCAGGGGTCAACCCTCCGGCCTTCCCGCGCTAAGCGTCGCGGTGGCAAGCAGAAACGGGAGCCCTGGCTCCCGTTTCGCGTTTCTGGCGCACCGGTTCGAGCGTAAATCCTGCGAGGTTGAGCGGTCGGTGATCAGGGGCCGGGTGCGGTCGGGATAATTTTGCTTCTCTTGTCTCGAGTCAAAAATCCGCAACACCTGGGTGGTCAGTCAAGGCATACGACCTCTATAATCGGGCGGATTTTTGACCTGGGTCCGCGACATGGTGTCGCGCCAATAACGTATTGGTGCGCGCAGTGCAATCCTACTTTGCGCCATGCCGCCGGGCCTGCCAAAAAAAGCTTTCTAAAATCAGTGGTTAGGCAAACCGATGATCAATATAAAACGAGGGCTTGACTTGCCCATAGTCGGCGCGCCGACGCA
Organism: Stutzerimonas stutzeri; assembly: GCF_000219605.1. Classification (NCBI taxonomy): domain Bacteria; kingdom Pseudomonadati; phylum Pseudomonadota; class Gammaproteobacteria; order Pseudomonadales; family Pseudomonadaceae; genus Stutzerimonas; species Stutzerimonas stutzeri. The sequence goes on along the minus strand of NC_015740.1, from coordinate 2,828,132 downwards.
GCGTATCGAGGCCGGAAGGCCCGTACGCAGCGTCGCCGTCATCGGCTTCGACTATCCGACCATGAAGCCCACCATGGCTGTGCAGGTCGGTGATCGGGTCAAGCTGGGGCAGATCCTTTTTTCCGACAAGAAGTCCGAAGGCGTTCACTACACGGCGCCCGGTGCTGGCGTCGTCAGTGCAGTGCACCGCGGTGAAAAGCGCGTGCTGCAGTCGGTGGTCATCGACCTCGAGGGCGATGACGAAATCACCTTCGCGAGCTACTCGTCCGACCAGCTGGAAGGCCTGAGCAGCGAACAGGTGCGCGAGAACCTGCAGCAGTCCGGCCTGTGGACCGCACTGCGCACGCGTCCGTTCAGCAAGGTGCCGGCGGTCGATGCGCTGCCTAACTCCATCTTCGTGACAGCCATCGATACGCATCCCTTGGCGGCCGATCCTGCGGTGATCATCGCCGAACAGGCAGAAGCCTTCGAGGCAGGCCTCAAGGTGCTCGGCAACCTGGCCAAGGTGTTCCTGTGCAAGGCCCCTGACGCGTCGCTGCCCGGCGAATCCCTGGCCAAGGTGCAGGTCGAGGCCTTCAGCGGCCCGCATCCGGCGGGCCTGGCCGGTACCCATATCCATTTCCTTGATCCGGTGAGTGCAAGCAAGAGCGTCTGGACCATCGGTTATCAGGACGTGATCGCCGTCGGCAAGCTGTTCACCAGCGGACGCCTGTGGGTCGAGCGCGTCGTCGCTCTGGGCGGCCCCGTCGTCGAGAATCCTCGCCTGGTTCGCACCCGCCTCGGTGCCAACCTCGACGAGCTGACTGCCGGCGAACTGCAGCCTGGCGCCAATCGCGTCGTATCCGGCTCGTTGCTGGGCGGCCGTACCGCCCATGGCGCGTTCGCCTATCTCGGTCGCTACCACCAGCAGGTGTCGTGCCTGCGCGAGGGCAAGGAGCGCGAGATGCTGCACTACATGCGTGCCGGCGTGGAGAAGCACTCCATCCTCAACATCTATATCTCCAAGCTGATGGGTGGCAAGAAGTTCGCGTTCTCCACGTCCACCAACGGCAGTCCGCGCGCCATGGTGCCGGTGGGCAACTACGAGGAGGTCATGCCTCTGGACGTGCTGCCGACCCAGCTGCTGCGTGCCTTGATCGTGGGCGACACCGAGGTGGCGCAAAAGCTTGGCTGCCTTGAGCTGGATGAAGAAGATCTGGCGCTGTGCACCTACGTCTGTGCTGGCAAGTACGAATACGGCCCGATCCTGCGGGACAATCTGACCCGCATCGAGAAGGAGGGGTAAGGCATGGGCATTCGCGCATTCCTCGACAAGATCGAGCATCACTTCGAAAAGGGTGGCAAGTACGAAAAGTGGTACGCGCTGTACGAAGCCGCCGATACCTTCCTTTATCGTCCGGGCAGCGTCACCAAGACCACCGCGCACGTGCGTGACGGCATCGACCTCAAGCGCATGATGATCACCGTCTGGTTGTGCACCTTCCCGGCGATGTTCTTCGGCATGTGGAACACCGGTTACCAGGCCAACCTGATCTATGCGCAGAGCCCCGATCTGTTGGCGGCGCAGGAAGGCTGGCGCTTCGCGCTGATCGGCGCGCTGGCCGGCTTCGACCCGGGCAGCCTGTGGGATAACTTCATCCAGGGTGCGGCCTACTTCCTGCCGATCTACGCGGTGACCTTCATCGTCGGCGGTTTCTGGGAAGTGCTGTTCGCCTCGATCCGCAAGCATGAAGTCAACGAAGGTTTCTTCGTGACCTCGGTGCTGTTCGCCCTGATCCTGCCGCCGACCATCCCGCTGTGGCAGGTCGCGCTGGGCATCAGCTTCGGCGTCGTGATCGGCAAGGAAGTCTTCGGCGGTACCGGCAAGAACTTCCTCAACCCGGCGCTGACCGCGCGGGCCTTCCTGTTCTTCGCCTATCCGGCACAGATGTCCGGTGATGCCGTGTGGACCGCGGTCGATGGCTATGCCGGTGCAACCGCGCTGAGCCTGGGCTTCGCAGGTGGCATCGAGAATGTGATCAGCAGCGGCATCACCTGGATGGACGCCTTCGTCGGCACCATTCACGGCTCGATCGGTGAAACCAGCACCCTGGCCATCTTCATCGGCGGCGCCGTCCTGATCGGCAGCAAGATTGCCTCCTGGCGCATCGTCACCGGCGTGATGCTGGGCATGATTGCGCTGAGCACGCTGTTCAACCTGATCGGCTCCGAGACCAACCCGCTGTTCGGCATGCCCTGGTACTGGCACATGGTCGTCGGTGGCTTCGCCTTCGGCATGATCTTCATGGCGACCGACCCGGTGTCGGCCTCCATGACCAATACCGGCAAGTGGGTGTTCGGCATCCTCATCGGTGTTATGGTCGTGCTGATCCGCGTGGTCAACCCCGCCTTCCCGGAAGGCATGATGCTGGCGATCCTGTTCGCCAACCTGTGCGCACCGTTGATCGACCACTTCGTCATCCAGGCCAATATCAAGCGGAGGCTGGCACGCAATGTCTAGTCAAAAAGAATCCACCGTCCGTACATTGACGGTTGCCTTGCTGGTCTGCCTGGTCTGCTCGGTATTCGTTGCTGGCGCAGCGGTAGCGTTGCGCCCGACGCAACTGGAGAACCGCCAACTGGACAAGCAGCGCAGCATCCTGGCGATCGCCGGGCTGGGCGAGGCGGGCATGTCCGCCAATCAGGTCAAGGCGCTTTATAACGAGCGAATCATTGCCAGGCTGGTCGATCTGGAAACCGGCACGTTCAGCGACGAGTTCGATCCGCAGACCTTCGACCCGCTCGTGGCTGCGAAGGATCCGGCACTCTCCGAGGCGCTTCCCGGTTCGGAAGACATCGCTTCCATCAAGCGCCGTGAGCGTTACAGCACTGTTTATATAGTGGAAGAAGACGGCCAGCTCGACACGCTGATCCTGCCGGTGCGGGGTTATGGTCTGTGGTCCACGCTGTACGGCTTCATGGCCGTCAAGGGTGACCTGGATACCATCGCCGGCTTTGGCTTCTACCAGCATGGCGAAACCCCCGGTCTCGGTGGCGAAGTCGATAATCCGAAATGGCGTGGTCTGTGGACGGGCAAGGAGTTGTTCGATGACAACGGCAAGCTGGCCATACAGATCGTCAAGGGCAACGTAGATCCGCAGAGCGCCAAGGCAGATCATCAGGTCGACGGCCTGGCGGGCGCGACCCTGACCAGCAACGGCGTGAACAACCTGTTGCACTTCTGGCTGGGCGAGAACGGCTTCGGCACCTTTATCGCTAAACTGCGCACAGGGGAGGCATGAGCATGTCGCAACCCACTATCAAACAAGTTCTGTTCGATCCGATATTCAATAACAACCCCATCGGCCTGCAGATCCTCGGCATCTGTTCGGCCCTGGCGGTCACCTCGAACCTGAAGACCGCGCTGGTGATGTCCATTGCCTTGACGCTGGTCACCGGGTTCTCGAACCTGTTCATCTCGATGATCCGCAGCCAGATCCCCAGTTCGATCCGCATGATCGTGCAGATGGTGATCATCGCCTCGCTGGTGATCGTGGTCGATCAGGTGCTCAAGGCCTATGCCTATTCGCTGTCCAAGCAGCTGTCGGTGTTCGTCGGCCTGATCATCACCAACTGCATCGTGATGGGCCGGGCGGAAGCATTCGCCATGCAGAACCCGCCCGTGGTGTCGTTCTTCGACGGTATCGGCAACGGTCTGGGCTACAGCGCCATGCTGATCGTCCTGGGGGTCATCCGCGAGCTGTTCGGTGCCGGCAAGCTGATGGGTTACACCATCATTCCGGTGGTCAACGATGGCGGCTGGTATCAGCCCAATGGCTTGTTGCTGCTTCCCCCTTCGGCCTTCTTCCTGATCGGCCTGATCATCTGGGGCATTCGCACCTGGAAGAAGGAGCAGCTTGAAAAACCCTCGTTCAAGATGGCCCCGCAAGTCTCTAACAAGGAGGCTTACTAATGGAGCATTACATTAGCCTGTTCGTCCGCGCCGTGTTCATCGAGAACATGGCCCTGGCGTTCTTCCTCGGCATGTGTACCTTCATCGCCATCTCGAAGAAGGTGGAGACGGCCATCGGTCTGGGCATCGCGGTCATCGTGGTGCAGGCCATTACCGTACCGGCCAACAACCTGATCTATGCCTACCTGCTCAAGGCTGGGGCTTTGTCCTGGGCCGGATTGCCGGACGTCGATCTGAGCTTCCTCGGCCTGCTCAGCTACATCGGCGTGATCGCGGCAATCGTGCAGATCCTCGAGATGCTGTTGGATAAATACGTACCCAGCCTCTACAACGCGCTCGGTGTGTTCCTGCCGCTGATTACCGTGAACTGCGCCATCATGGGTGGCACGCTGTTCATGGTCGAACGCGACTACAACCTCGGCGAGAGCGTGGTGTATGGCGTGGGCTCGGGTCTGTCCTGGGCGCTGGCCATCGCGCTGCTGGCGGGTATTCGCGAGAAGCTCAAGTACAGCGATGTTCCGGATGGGTTGCAGGGGTTGGGTATCACCTTCATCACCATCGGACTGATGTCGCTGGGCTTCATGTCTTTCTCTGGCGTACAGCTGTAAGGACGGAACGAACTGATGAGTTACGAAATTTTCCTCGCCATCGGTATGTTCACCGCCATCGTGCTTGCGCTGGTGGTGATCATCCTGGCTGCGCGCGCCAAGCTGGTATCCAGCGGCGACGTGTCCATCGAGATCAACGGTGAGCGAACCATCACCGTTCCGGCCGGCGGCAAGCTGCTGCAGACGCTGGCTGCCAACAACATCTTCCTCTCGTCCGCCTGTGGCGGCGGCGGTACCTGCGCGCAGTGCAAGTGCATCGTCGAGAGCGGTGGCGGCGAGATGCTGCCCACCGAGGAGTCGCACTTCACCCGTCGTGAGGCCGGTGAGGGATGGCGTCTGTCCTGCCAAACCCCGGTCAAGGCGGACATGAAGATCGAGGTCCCGGAAGAAGTCTTCGGCGTGAAGAAGTGGGAGTGCACGGTGGAGTCCAATCCCAACGTGGCTACCTTCATCAAGGAGCTGACGCTTCGTCTGCCGGAAGGCGAGAACGTCGACTTCCGCGCAGGCGGCTACGTCCAGCTGGAGTGCCCGCCGCACGAAGTGCGTTATCGGGATTTCGACATCCAGGAGGAGTATCGCGGCGACTGGGACAAGTTCGATCAGTGGAAGTACGTATCGAAGTGCGACGAGACCGTCATTCGTGCCTACTCCATGGCCAACTATCCGGAAGAGCGCGGTCTGGTGAAGTTCAACATCCGTATCGCCTCGCCGCCGCCGGGTCGTGACGATGTGCCGCCGGGCAAGATGTCGTCCTACGTGTTCAGCCTCAAGCCGGGCGACAAGATCACCGTCTACGGACCCTTCGGTGAGTTCTTCGCCAAGGACACCGACGCCGAGATGGTCTTCATCGGTGGTGGTGCCGGCATGGCGCCGATGCGTTCGCACATCTTCGATCAGCTCAAGCGTCTGAAGTCCAAGCGCAAGATGAGCTTCTGGTACGGTGCGCGTTCCATGCGCGAGGCCTTCTACGTCGAAGAGTACGATCAGCTGCAGGCCGAGAACCCGAACTTCGAGTGGCATCTGGCGCTGTCCGATCCGCTGCCGGAAGACAACTGGGACGGCCCGACCGGCTTCATCCACAACGTGCTGTACGAGAACTATCTGAAGGACCATCCGGCCCCGGAGGATTGCGAGTTCTACATGTGCGGCCCGCCCATGATGAACGCCTCGGTCATCAAGATGCTCACTGACCTGGGTGTGGAGCCGGAGAACATCCTGCTCGACGACTTCGGCGGCTAGCATGATCCGAGCTTCACTCAGATCCATTGCTGTCGCGTCTCTCCAGCCCGTCATCGCTGTCGCTCTCGCGACAGCCCTGACGGGCTGTCTGTTTCAGGACAAGGTCGAAGCCTTCACCGGGCCGACCATGGGCAGTACCTATACGATCAAGTACGTGCGCAGCGGCGATGTTCCGGCCAAGGAAGTCCTGCATGGCGAGGTCGAGGCCATCCTCGCCGACCTCGACAAGCAGCTGTCGACCTATCGCAGCGATTCCGACGTCGAGCGTTTCAATGCCTTGCCGGGTGGAGCCTGTGAGCCGATGCCGCAGGCGGTGCGCGAATTGGTCGCAGCGGGCGACCAGCTGTCGGCGGACAGCGACGGCGCATTCGACCTTACACTCGAGCCCTTGCTCAACCTTTGGGGCTTTGGCCCGCAGGGGCGCAGCGAGCGTGTTCCGTCTGAGGAAGAGATTGCCGAGGCGCGAGCGCTGACGGGCCACCGACATCTGCGTATCGAAGGCGATCAGCTGTGCAAGTCGGTCGCGCTGCAACTGGACTTCAACAGCATTGCCGCGGGATATGCGGTGGACCGTGTGATCGATCGCCTGAAAGAACTGGGCGTGCGCAGCTATCTGGTGGAGATCACCGGAGAGCTCAAGGCCGAAGGCCGCAAACCCGACGGATCGCCCTGGCGCGTCGCCATCGAGGCCCCCCGGGACGACCAGCGCGTAGCGCAGAAGATCATCGAGCTCGACGGAATGGGCGTCTCGACTTCCGGCGACTATCGCAACTATTTCGAGCTGGAAGGGCGGCGCTATTCACATACGCTGAACCCGCTGAGCGGCCGGCCGATCGAGCATCACCTGGCTGCGGTCACGGTGATCGACAGGTCGACCTTGCGTGCGGATGGGTTGTCTACCGCGCTGATGGTGTTGGGCCCCGAGCAGGGTCTGGCGCTGGCTGAGCGTAACGCCATCGCCGCGTTTTTCGTCGTCCGTGAAGGGCAGGGTTTCGCAACAACGAGCACCAAGGCTTTCAATGAGCTGTTTGGTGCGGGAGTAGAGCAATGACCTGGTTACTGGTTTTCCTGGTAATGGTACTTGTCGTGGCCGGCATGGCCATCGGCGTGATCATGGGGCGCAAGCCCATCGCGGGGTCCTGTGGTGGCATCGCCAATCTGGGCATTGAGAAGGAATGTTCGATCTGCGGCGGAAGCCGCGAGAAATGCGAGGAAGTGAACGAGGCGAAGCGCTCGGGCAATACGGACCTCGCCTACGACGCCACCAAGCGCTGAACCCTTGGGGCGTGGCGAGCTGGCCGGTCCAGGCGGGATGGCGGCTGAGAGGCCGCGCGCAGAACCTTTGCGTTTCGGCTTCGGCGAATTTGTTGACAGCAGCGGCGTACCTCGCTGCGTTTTCAGGAGTGTATATGGCGGTCTATAACTACGATGTGGTGGTACTGGGTTCTGGTCCAGCCGGGGAGGGCGCGGCGATGAACGCCGTCAAGGCGGGACGCAAGGTCGCCGTGGTAGACAACCGTCCGCTGGTCGGGGGCAACTGCACGCACCTGGGCACCATCCCGTCCAAGGCGTTGCGCCATTCGGTGCGGCAGATCATGCAGTACAACACCAACCCGTTGTTTCGCCAGATCGGCGAGCCGCGCTGGTTTTCCTTTCCGGATGTTCTGAAAAGCGCCGAAAAGGTCATCAGCAAGCAGGTCACCTCCCGTACCAGCTATTACGCGCGCAATCGCATCGACACCTTCTTCGGTACTGCCAGCTTCTCCGACGAGCAGAGCGTGGAAGTGGTCTGCCTCAACGGCATGGTGGAAAAACTGGTCGCCAACCAGTTCGTCATCGCCACCGGCTCGCGCCCCTACCGGCCGGCCGATATCGATTTCAACCATCCGCGCATCTACGACAGCGACACCATCCTGACTCTGAGCCACACGCCGCGTCGGATGATCATCTACGGTGCCGGTGTCATCGGTTGCGAGTACGCATCGATCTTCAGCGGCCTGGGTGTACTGGTCGATCTGATCGACAACCGCGAGCAGCTGCTCAGCTTCCTCGACGACGAGATTTCCGATGCGCTGAGCTACCACTTGCGTAACAACAACGTGCTGATTCGCCACAACGAAGAGTACGAGCGGGTCGAGGGGCTGGAGAACGGCGTGATCCTGCACCTCAAGTCTGGCAAGAAGATCAAGGCAGACGCCTTCCTCTGGAGCAACGGGCGTACCGGCAATACCGACAAGCTCGGCCTGGAGAACATCGGTCTGAAGGCCAACAGCCGCGGCCAGGTGCAGGTCGACGAGCACTACCGCACCGAGATCGGCAACATCTATGCGGCCGGTGACGTGATCGGCTGGCCATCGCTGGCAAGCGCCGCCTACGACCAGGGTCGCTCGGCCGCGGGCAGCATTGTCGAGAACGATTCATGGCGTTTCGTCGATGACGTGCCGACGGGCATCTACACCATTCCGGAGATCAGCTCGATCGGCAAGAACGAGCGTGAGCTGACCCAGGCGAAGATTCCCTACGAAGTGGGCAAGGCATTCTTCAAGAGCATGGCGCGGGCGCAGATTTCCTTCGAGCCGGTAGGGATGCTGAAGATCCTGTTCCATCGCGAAACCCTTGAAGTGCTGGGTGTGCACTGCTTCGGTTACCAGGCGTCGGAGATCGTCCACATCGGTCAGGCGATCATGAATCAGAAGGGCCCTGCCAACAGCATCAAGTACTTCGTCAACACCACCTTCAACTACCCGACCATGGCTGAAGCCTATCGGGTGGCGGCGTTCGACGGGCTCAACCGGCTTTTTTGAGCGGCTCCGGCCGGCGGCCTGAGCCGGCTGGAGAGGGCTGGGACTCCCGGGATTGGCACTGGCCGAACCGGGAGAGCTTCTGATCAGGTGAGACGATCCGGCAGCGCCTGTGCTGCCGAGTCGCCGCAGGCGCAGGTTTAACGGTCAGGCCTGCGCCAATGTGCTCACCGCCAGGCCCGGATAGTCGGTGATCAAGCTGTCCACGCCGAAGTCCGCCAGGCGCCGCATCAGCGCCGGTTCGTTCACCGTCCAGACCGAAACATGCAAGCCCTGCTTTCTTGCCTTCTCCAGGCGTTCCGGGGTGCACAGCGTCCACTTCAGTGCCAACAGATCACAACCATGCTGACGGGCCACCTTGAGCGGGTCGAGCCAGTTGTATTCTGCGACCAGTCCTCGTGAGATTTCCGGTGCCAGTCGATTCAGAGCCCGCAGGACCTCCCGTGAACTGGAGGTGACCGTGATTCGCTCCTTGAGCTGATAACGCTCGGCCAGCTCTTTGATCGCCATTACCGTGCGTGCGGCGCGAACCCGCGAAGCACTCTTGACTTCGAGCTGCCAGTGCTCGAAATCGCACTTCTCGAACAGCTCGCTCAGCCGTGGAATGGGGCAGGGCGTCTTCCAACCCGTGCCGCCCTGGCGGGCGTCGTACTTCACCAGTTCTGCGGCGTCGTGCTGGGCAACCTTGCCTCGGCGACCGGTGGTGCGCTTGAGCGTCGGATCATGGATGACCATCAACTCGCCATCGCGGGATAGGTGCAGGTCCAGCTCGCAGCGGCGTACGCCATGCTGCAGGCATTGCTCGAAGCTCGCCAGGGTGTTCTCCGGAGCTTCGCCCTTGGCGCCGCGGTGGCCGTAGATGAGTGTCACGGTTGTTGATCTTCCTTCACGGGTGGTTGAGCGCGCTGGTGGTGACGGACGCTGTTGATGACTCGGTCGCGTTCGAAATATACGGAGAATTCCCGATAATCCCAGCGGGTGATCGGCGGCTGGCCAACGGCCGGGTGCTCCTCGTCGGCGAGCCCGAAACGGTCCAGAACCTTGATCTTGGAGTCGCCACGCGCAGGCATCGCCATCTCGGGCTGGCCTTGCTGGCCGACGGGTATGCGAATTTCTTCGGCGAACAGCGACGGGCTGAATGTCAGTGTGAACAGCAGGGTCGCCAGGCGGCGCATTGGTCAATCTCCTTGCAGGCTTTCCAGGGCCAGGCGCCTCTCCAGCGCCTGTTTCTGCAGGATATGCCGAGCAAGCAATTGTCGCTGTGCATCAGTCAACGCTTCGAACTCGGTGCCGATGTCGTAGCGCCCGTCCTGCATCGCGGTGCTGTAGATCACCCGTGCCGGCAACAGCAGGCCGAGCCCTTGCGGCAGCAGGACCAGCTTCAGCGTGACGACCTCGCCTTCCGCCAATGGCTGTTTGCTGACGAAGCTGATGCCGCCTTCGGAAAGCACCACCGGCTGCGGTGCGCTCTGATCCTTCAGCAGGTCCTGCGCCAATGCCTGCCCCAGCAGCTCGATTCGCTTGTTCTGTACCTTGAGGTAATTGGCCAGCGTGCGGTTGCTCTCGGCAATCTGGCGTAACAAGTGCTGTGCTTCGAAATCCAGCTGGTGAAGCTCCCCGAGCAGGCTGAACAGCGCAGGCAGAGGCTCGCTTCCGGCGGGGTGGTCGTGGCTCGCCGGGATGATTTCCAGTGCCACGCGATCCTCGATACGGTAGTATTCGCGGCGTTCTTCAGTGTCTTGTGTCGGCATGGCGATACCCGGGTAGCGTTGATGGCCAGAGTGTATCAGGCCCCGCGGTGGCGTCAGCTGCATGTTGTTTTCCCCGCCAGCGAACCCGTCGATCTATGTTCAGACCGCTGTCCGTGTACATCGGGGCGCGCTATACACGCGCCAGACGTCGCAGTCTCTTCGTCTCCTTCATTTCCCTGACATCCATGATCGGGCTCGCACTTGGCGTGCTGGTGATGATCGTCGTGCTGTCGGTGATGAATGGCTTCGATCATGAGATGCGCACTCGCGTGCTGGGCATGGTGCCCCACGCGACCATCGAAAGCCCGACGCCGATCAACGATTGGCAGGCACTGGGCGCACGCCTCGAACAGCATGCCCAGGTGCTGGCCTCCGCGCCCTTCATCCAGAGCCAGGGGCTGCTCACCCATCAGGGCCAGGTGACCAAGATCCTGATCAATGCGGTCGAGCCCCAAGCGGAGCGACAGGTGTCGATCATCGACCAGTTCTTCCGCGAAGGCTCGCTGGATGATCTCAAGCCCGGCGAGTTCGGCATCGTCATTGGCGACAAGGCAGCCGCCAAGCTCGGCGTTGCGGTCGGCGACAAGATCACCTTCGTCGCCCCGGAAGTGACCGTGACCCCCGCGGGCATGTTTCCGCGCATGAAGCGGTTCACGGTCACCGGCATCTTCCATGTCGGTGCCGGCGAGATCGACGGTTACGTCGCCCTGGCCAACATTGCCGACATGGCTCGCTTGCAACGCTGGCAGCCGGATCAGGTGCAGGGGCTGCGCCTGCGCTTCGCCGATCTGTTCCAGGCGCCGCGTATCGCCTGGGAATTGGCCGGTCAGCTCGGTGACGACTTCTATTCCCGCGACTGGACCCGCACCCACGGCAACCTCTACCAGGCGATCCGCATGGAGAAGGCCATGATCGGGCTGCTGCTGCTGCTGATCGTCGCGGTCGCGGCCTTCAACATTATCTCCACGCTGGTGATGGTGGTGACCGACAAGCGCGGCGACATCGCCATCCTGCGCACGCTGGGCGCTACGCCGAAGCAGATCATGGCGATCTTCATGGTCCAGGGTACGGTGATCGGCGTGGTCGGCACCTTGGTCGGCGCACTGCTCGGCATGTTCGCTGCCGTCAATGTCAGCAGCTGGATCGCCGCGCTGGAGCGGCTGATCGGGCACAAGTTTCTGAGTGCCGACGTGTATTTCATTGACTACCTGCCGTCCCAGCTGATGGCGGCCGATGTGATCCAGGTCTGCGTCGCCGCGCTGATCCTGAGTTTCCTCGCGACCCTGTATCCGGCCTGGCGTGCCGCGCGCACCCAGCCGGCAGAGGCGCTACGTTATGAGTGAGCGGGTTATGAACGAGCTGTCTTCGCAAAAGCAGGCGGTGCTGAGTTGCCGCAACCTGGGCAAGCGCTACGAGCAGGGCCCCGAATCGGTGGAGGTCCTGTCCGGGCTGCAACTTGAACTGTTCCCCGGGCAGCGCGTGGCCATCGTCGGCAGCTCCGGCTCGGGCAAGAGCACGCTGCTGAACCTGCTCGGTGGGCTCGATACGCCGAGCGAGGGCAGCGTCTGGCTGGCCGGCGAGGAGTTGTCGGCGTTGAACGAGAAGGATCGCGGGCTGCTGCGCAACCGCGCATTGGGCTTCGTCTATCAGTTCCATCACCTGCTTGCCGAGTTCACCGCGCTGGAGAACGTTTGCATGCCGCTGCTGATCGGGCGCACGCCGATCCCGGAAGCGCGGCAGCGAGCGTCGGCTCTGCTGCAGCGGGTCGGCCTCGGCCATCGCCTGGAGCACAAGCCTGCGGAGCTGTCCGGTGGCGAGCGACAGCGCGTGGCCATCGCTCGGGCATTGGTCAACGAGCCGGCACTGGTATTGCTCGATGAGCCAACCGGCAACCTGGACCATCACACCGCGCAAGGCATTCAGGATCTGATGCTCGAACTCAGCACCTCGCTGCATACCGCTTTTCTCGTGGTTACCCACGACCGCCAGCTTGCCGCCCAGATGGACCAGGTGCTGCGGCTGGAAGACGGGCGCCTGGTGGCCGAATGATGTTCAGGCCTATCAGCGTTTTCATCGGCAGCCGCTACACCCGTGCCAAGCGGCGCAATCATTTCATTTCGTTCATCTCGCTGACCTCGTTGATTGGCCTGGCGCTGGGTGTGCTGGCGATGATCATGGTCCTGTCGGTGATGAATGGCTTCCAGCGTGAAATGAGCGCGCGGATTCTCGGGATGGTGCCCCACGCGACGGTCATCGGTGAGCAGCCGCTGGATGACTGGCAGGCGGTTGCCGCGCGTCTGTCGGCACACCCGCAGATCGTCGGCATGGCGCCGGTGACGCAGCTCGAAGGCATGCTGTCGTTCAAGGGCAGCATGCAACCGATCCAGATCAGCGGCATTGATCCACAGGCGGAGGCGCAGGTGTCCATCGTTGGCGAGCGTCTGGTCGGCGGCAGCCTGGATGCGCTCAAGCCTGGCGAGTACGGTGTGATCATCGGTCTGATGACCGCGCGCCGGTTCGGGCTGAAGCTGGGCGACAAGCTGACGTTGATCGTCCCTGAGGTCAGTTCGTCTCCCGGTGGCGTCACGCCGCGTATGCAGCGGCTGAACGTGGTCGGGGTGTTCAAGGTGGGCGCCGATCTGGACGGCAGTCTGGGGATGATCCATCGCGCCGACGCCGCGCAGATCCATCGCTGGATGCCGCAACAGGTTCAGGGCGTGCGGCTCAAGCTTGACGACCTCTACCGTGCGCCGGAGGTGGCCGCACAGGTACAGGCTACGCTGGGCAAAGGCTACCGCGTGGAGGACTGGTCCTACACCCAGGGCAGCCTGTTCAGCGCGATGAAGATGGAAAAGACCATGATCGGCCTGCTCCTGATGCTGATCGTCGCGGTAGCGGCGTTCAATATCATCGCCACCCTGATCATGGTGGTCGCCGACAAGCGTGCCGACATCGCCATTCTGCGGACGCTGGGGGCGACGCCGCGGCAGATCATGGCGATCTTCATGGTCCAGGGCAGCATCATCGGCTTCAGCGGCACCGTGATCGGCGTGATCCTGGGTGTGCTCGGCGCGCTGAACGTCAGCGACCTGGTGACCTGGCTGGAACGGCTCTCCGGACAGCACATCTTCAGCTCCGACGTCTATTTCATCAGTACGCTGCCTTCGGAACTGCGTCTGGATGACGTGGTGCTGGTATCGCTGGCGGCGCTTACCCTGAGCTTTCTCGCCACGATCTACCCGGCCTGGCGCGCCGCGCAGACCCAGCCTGCCGAGGCCCTGCGCTACGAATGACCGGCTCGGCCGTCAACGACGGCCGTTCTGCCGCCGCCGCCAGCTGCGGCCAACCCACCACCGCCAGTAGGCTTGGGTGAATACATAACCGAGCACCGCCAGCACCAGCCCGCTGACCAGGGAGCCCAGGTACAGCGGCTGCCAGTTGTGCTGCAGCATGTAGCGTACCCAGGCCAGGCTCAGTTCTGCCGGCATGCTGGAGGCCGGGGTGTCCAGCAGCCAGGTGCCGATCTTGTAGTTGCAATAGAAGACCGGCGGCATGGTCAGCGGGTTGGTCAGCCAGACCAGCCCCACCGCGATCGGCAGATTGGCTCTGGAGGGCAGGGCGCAGACGGCCGCCGCGAGCATCTGCATCGGCATCGGGATCATGGCCCAGAACAAGCCGATCGCCATCGCGCGGGATACCGAATGTCGATTGAGATGCCAGAGATTGGGATCGTGAATCAGCGCGCCGAGAAAACGCAGGGACTTGTTAGTCTTGATGCGATCGGGGTGCGGCATGTAGCGTTTGAAAAAACGACGCGGCATGAAGGTTCTCTGAAGGCAGCAGCCGGGCGATTATGCCTTGAATCGCGGTGCGACGCTGACAGTAGTTTTGTGACATTACGTCTACGCCTGCGACAGATTGCCCCGCTTCGATAACGGTCCGGAAAGGATTTCTGGAGACTGAAAAATGCGCACATGGATGCTTGCGCTCGCCGCGGGTCTGGTCCTGCCACGCTTCCTTCCTGCCTTGCCCGCGCAGTGGTTCTGTGCGGCGCTGGCGGCTGTCGGACTGCTGCTCCTGCTGCGTCACCGCTGGGTGGCGCCGGGCTTTTTTCTGCTGGGTTTGAGCTGGGCCTGCTACCAGAGCCAGAGCGCCATCGACGACCGCTTACCGGCGTCCATGGACGGTCGTACGTTTTGGATCGAGGGACGGGTAGTGGGGTTGCCCAGCCGTATCGGCAATGTGGTGCGCTTCGAGCTCGACGACATCCAATCGCGCCATGCCGGGTTGCCATCGAAGGTGCGGCTGTCCTGGTATGACGGTCCGCTGCTGCAAGCCGGCGAGCGCTGGCGCCTGGCGGCGCGACTGAAGCGACCGCATGGCATGGTCAATCCCCACGCCTTCGATTACGAAGCCTGGTTGCTGGCGCGACGCATCGGCGCCGCGGGCACGATAAAGGCGGGCGAGCGCCTGACGGCGTCGGCGGCAAGCGACGGATGGCGCGATCAGCTTCGGGCGCGGCTCATGGCCGTTCCGGCATCCGATCGGCAGGGCGCCATCGCGGCACTGGTGGTGGGTGACGATTCCGGTTTGAGCCGCGGCGACTGGCAGGTGTTGCAGGACACCGGCACCGTCCACCTGATGGTCATCTCCGGACAGCACATCGGCATGCTGGCGGGGCTGCTCTATGGTCTGGTCGCATTGCTGGCTCGCCTGGGTGCGTGGCCGCGGCGGTTGCCCTGGTTGCCCTGGGCGTGCGGGCTGGCGTTAAGCGGTGCGCTGGCCTATGGCTGGCTGGCCGGTTTCGATGTACCGGTGCGTCGTGCCTGCCTGATGGTGACGGTGGTGCTTGTCTGGCGATTGCGCTTTCGCCATCTGGGTGTCTGGTTGCCGCTGCTGCTGGCGCTCGATGGTGTCCTGCTGTTCGATCCCCTGGTCACATTGCAGCCGGGGTTCTGGCTGTCGTTTGGAGCGGTGGCGGTTCTGGCATTGGCGTTCTCGGGGCGGCTCGGCTCATGGCGCTGGTGGATGGCCCTGACCCGGGCGCAGTGGGCGGCCACCCTTGGTCTGCTTCCGCTGTTGCTGGCCCTCGGATTGCCGGTAAGTGCGAGCGGGCCGCTGGCCAATCTGCTTGCCGTACCCTGGGTGAGTCTGACCGTGCCCTTTGCGTTGCTCGGTACGCTCCTGCTGCCCCTGGCCGGGGTTGGCGAAGCGCTGCTGTCGGTGGTCGGCTATTCGCTGGCATTGCTGTTCGACGTCCTGGCGGCGATAGCCAATTGGCAACCCGCCTGGATTGCGGTCGGCCTGCCCGTCTGGGCGCTGGCGTTAATCGGGCTGGGCGTCCTGTTGCTGTTGCTGCCCGCGGGTATTCCGCTGCGTTCGCTGGGTTTGCTGCTGCTGTTGCCGCTGGCGTTCCCGCCTCGTGTCGAGGTGCCAGACGGCCGGGCGCAGGTCTGGGTATTGGATGTGGGGCAGGGCCTGGCGGTGCTTGTACGCACCCGCGAGCATGCACTGCTCTACGATGCCGGGCCGAAGCAGGGCGACTTCGATACGGGCGAGCGGGTGGTCGTCCCTTCGCTCCGGACCCTTGGCGTGACTCGGTTGGATCTGCTGTTGCTGAGTCATGCCGATAATGATCATTCGGGCGGTGCGGACGCGGTTCAGCGGTTGCTGAGGGTTGATCGGGTGGTCAGTGGCGAGCCGTCGCGCCTTGCGCCTGATCTGGGCGCCGAACGTTGCGAAAGCGGTAGCAGCTGGCAGTGGAACGATGTGCGCTTCAGTCTGTGGCAATGGCAGATGGCACGCGACAGCAATCAGCACTCCTGCGTGCTGCAAATCGAGGCCAATGGTGAGCGGATCCTGCTCACCGGCGACATCGACCAGGCCGCGGAGCGGGCATGGCTGGCAAGCGGACAGCGCACCCCATCGCACTGGCTGTTGCTGCCCCACCATGGCAGCCGCAGCTCGTCGTCAGAACCGTTTCTGCGCGGCGTCGCCTCCCATGCCGCGCTGATCTCGCGCAGCCTGCACAATGCCTTCGGACACCCACACCCAAGCGTGGTCGAGCGGCTCGAGATCCTCGATATCCGGGCCTACGACACCGCCTTGCATGGCGCAATCCGCATAGAGCTGGGAAGCTTTTCGCCTCCTCGGCTACAACGTTCGCAGCGACGATTCTGGCGGGAAAAATGAGAACGGCGGCCGTCGGCGACCCGGCGACCCTATGCTAGAGTGGCGCCACTTTTTCGAGGGGGATTCATCTCGTGTGGGAGCTGGTCAAAGCAGGCGGCTGGATAATGCTGCCAATCATCCTGTGTTCCATCGCAGCCGCCGGCATCATCGCCGAGCGCCTATGGACGCTGCGTCCGAGCCGTGTCACACCTCCGCATCTGCTAGGCCAGGTCTGGAAGTGGATCAAGGACAAGAAGCTCAGCAACCAGAAACTCAAGGAGCTGCGCGCCGACTCCCCGCTGGGTGAGATCCTCGCCGCCGGCCTGAGCAATTCCAAGCGTGGTCGCGAGATCATGAAGGAGTGCATCGAGGAGGCCGCCGCCCGCGTCGTTCACGATCTGGAGCGCTATCTCAACGCCCTGGGCACCATCGCCGGCATTGCACCCTTGCTCGGTCTGCTGGGGACCGTGCTGGGCATGATCGAAATCTTCAGTGCCTTCATGGGCTCGGGCATGGCCAACGCACCGCTTCTCGCAGGAGGCATCGCCAAGGCGCTGATCACCACCGCTGCGGGCTTGATGGTCGGTATCCCCGCGCTGTTCTTCCATCGTTTCCTGCAGCGTCGCGTCGACGAACTCGTCGTCGGCATGGAGCAGGAGGCGATCAAGCTGGTGGAAGTGGTGCAGGGCGACCGCGATGTCGATCTCGGTGAGGAGAAGGCGTGAAATTCCGTCGCAAACCCCGGGAGAACGTGGAGATCGGACTCGCACCGCTGATCGACGTGGTGTTCATCCTGCTCCTGTTCTTCGTGGTCACCACCACCTTCACCCGTGAAACGCAGCTCAAGGTCGACCTGCCAGAAGCGGCCAGCGGCACACCGCCTCAGGATGCCGAGGTTCGCCAGCTGGAAGTGCTGATCGATGTGGCTGGCAATTATTCGCTCAATGGCAAGGCGCTGCTCAAGAGCGATCTGAATTCGCTGATGGCCGCGCTGAGCAAGGAGTCCGGCGGCGACAACCGGTTGCCGATGGTCATCAGCGCCGATGGCAAGACGCCGCACCAGGCGGTCATCACGGCGATGGATGCCGCAGGCAAGCTCGGCTTCGCCCAGCTGCGGATCACCACGGTCGAGGCGCAGGCGTCGCCCTGATGTCCGTCGCCGAGCGCCTGCAACGTGCCTGGTATCAGGGGCATCCGGCTTTGTGTCTGCTGGCGCCCCTGGAGCTGCTGTACCGGCGAGTGGTCGAAGCCAGGCGCCGGCGTTTCCTCGAAGATCCGAACACCTCCTATCGTGCTCCTGTTCCGGTTGTCGTCGTCGGTAACATCACCGTCGGTGGCACGGGCAAGACGCCGCTGATCCTCTGGTTGATCGAACACTGTCAACGTCGCGGGCTGCGTGTCGGGGTCGTCAGCCGTGGCTACGCTGCCGAGCCCCCGACGCTGCCGTGGCGGGTTCGCGCCGAGCACCCGGCACAGCACTGCGGCGATGAGCCTCTGCTGATCGTTCAGCGTACGGGGGTTCCGTTGATGATCGATCCTGATCGCGCGCGCGCCGTTCGTGCTCTGCTCGAGCAGGAGCCGCTCGATCTGATCCTCTCCGACGACGGTCTGCAGCACTACCGTCTGGCGCGCGATCTCGAACTGGTGCTGATCGATGCCGCGCGTGGGCTTGGCAACGGCCGCTGCCTGCCGGCTGGCCCCCTGCGTGAGCCGCCTGAGCGGCTTGGCGAGGTGGATGCCGTACTGTTCAACGGCGCCGCCGCCGATACCGTCGAAGGGTATGCGTTCAGCCTTCAGCCGGTTGGCCTGGTCGAGCTGAGTACCGGTCGACGTTGGCCGCTGGATCACTACCCGGCCGGCCAGCAGTTGCATGCGGTGGCGGGTATCGGCAACCCGCAGCGTTTCTTCGACACGCTCGAGACGCTACACTGGCGACCGATTCCGCACGCCTTCGCCGATCACGCCGATTACAGCCCGGAGCAGCTGAAGTTCAGCCCCGAGCTGCCACTGGTGATGACCGAGAAGGACGCGGTGAAATGCCGGGCGTTCGCACCCCCGGGTTGGTCGTATCTGCAGGTGCAGGCCGTGCCCTCCACGGCGTTCGTAACCTGGTTCGACGATCAGCTGGCGCGATTGCTGCCCGATCTCTCTTAAGCCGCTCGACCTGCCGCCGCGGTCGATCGCTTCCAAGGACTGCGCATGGATACCAAACTGCTCGACATTCTGGCCTGCCCACTATGCAAGGGGCCGTTGAAGCTCGCCGAGGACAAGTCGGAACTGATCTGCAAGGCCGATGGCCTGGCCTTTCCCGTGCGTGACGGCATCCCGGTAATGCTCGAGAGCGAAGCGCGTACTCTGGATGTGGATGAGCGTCTGGACAAATGAGCACCGCCTATACCGTCGTCATTCCGGCCCGCTACGCATCGACCCGATTGCCCGGCAAGCCGCTGCAGGACATCGCCGGCAAGCCGATGATCCGACACGTCTGGGAGCAGGCGCGCAAGAGCGCGGCTCAGCGTGTAGTGATTGCCACTGATGATCAGCGCATCGTCGATGCCTGCACAGCGTTTGGCGCAGAGGTCGTGCTGACCCGCGCCGAGCATAACTCCGGCACCGATCGTTTGGCCGAGGTGGCCGAGCAGCTTGGGCTGCCTGGCGATGCCATCGTGGTCAACGTGCAGGGCGACGAGCCGATGATTCCGCCGGCTGTAATCGACCAGGTCGCCGCCAATCTGGCGGACCATCCGGAGGCTGCCATCGCTACGCTGGCCGAACCTTTGGCGGATGCTCAGGCGCTGTTCAATCCCAATGTTGTCAAGGTGCTCTCGGATATCAACGGCCTGGCGCTGACCTTCAGCCGAGCGCCGCTGCCCTGGGCGCGTGACAGCTTTGCCGTGGACCGCAGCCAGCTACCGCCCGGAGTCCCTTACCGGCGGCACATCGGCATCTATGCCTACCGTGCTGAATTCCTGGCCGACTTCGTGTCCTGGGGCCCGTGCTGGCTGGAGGATACGGAGTGTCTGGAGCAGCTGCGTGCGCTCTGGCATGGGCGGCGCATCCATGTTGCCGATGCCGTCGAAACTCCTCCCGCCGGGGTCGACACGGCTGAGGACCTGGATCGGGTTCGCCGTTTGCTGGGTGGCTGACATGAAGGTGCTGTTCGTCTGCATGGGCAATATCTGCCGTTCGCCCACGGCCGAGGGTGTGTTTCGCCAGCGGATCGAGCAGGCCGGCCTTGGCGCGCGAGTCGAGATCGATTCCGCCGGAACCGGCGACTGGCATGTCGGCAAGGCGCCAGACCAGCGGGCGTGCGAGGCGGCGAGACGGCGTGGTTACAGGCTCGACGCCTTGCGCGCCCGGCAGGTTTCCATTGCGGACTTCCAGCGCTTCGATCTCATCCTGGCAATGGATCACGACAATCTGGCACGGCTGCAGGCTCTGCGCCCGAAACACGGCGCCAAGGCGGAAGTCGACCTGCTGCTGCGTCGCTACGGGCTTGGCTGCGACGTAGTGCCCGACCCTTACTATGGCGAAGCAGACGGCTTCGACAACGTGCTGAATCTCATCGAAGAGGCCAGTGATGCGCTGCTCGCCGAGATAAAGGGGCGACTGTGAGCCTTACCATAGAAGCAAACCGCTCCCTCAAGCCATTCAACACCTTTGCCGTAGACCAGCGTGCCCAATATTTCGCCGAGGCGCTCAGTGATGCCGATGTGTATGAGGCGATTGCCCGTGCGCGCCAGCTTGGGGTGCCGCTTCTGCCGCTCGGTGGCGGAAGCAACCTGCTACTGACTCGCGATGTGCCGGCCCTGGTGCTGCACATGGCCAGTCGAGGCAAGCGGATCATCGACGAGTCGGCCGCTCAGGTGATCGTCGAGGTGGAGGCCGGGGAGCCCTGGCATCCCTTCGTGCTCTGGAGTCTGGAGCAGGGCCTGATGGGGCTGGAAAACCTGAGCCTGATCCCCGGGACCGTGGGCGCTTCACCGATTCAGAACATCGGTGCCTATGGGGTCGAGATCAAGGATGTCTTCTCCGGTCTCACGGCGCTGGATATCGAAACCGGGGCGCTTCGGGACTTCGCGCTGGCCGACTGCGCATTCGCCTATCGCGACAGCGTTTTCAAGCAGATGCCGGGGCGCTATCTGATCCTGCGGGTGCGTTTCGCTCTGCGCCGCCAGGCCCCGTTGCATCTCGAATACGGCCCGATCCGCCAGTGGCTGGCGGAGCAGGGGATCGTCGAGCCCACGGCTGTGGATGTCAGCCGTGCGGTCAGCGCCATTCGCAGTGAAAAGCTGCCGGACCCGCGGGAGCTGGGCAATGCCGGGAGTTTCTTCAAGAATCCGCTGGTGAGCGCCGAGACGGCGCATGCACTTCGCGCGGCTTATCCCGATCTTGTCGCCTATCCGCAGGACGCTGGCTTGGTAAAGCTCGCTGCCGGCTGGCTGATCGAAAGAGCTGGCTGGAAGGGGTTTCGCGATGGCGACGCCGGCGTTCATCGGCTGCAGGCGCTGGTGCTGGTGAACCATGGACAGGCTACCGGCGAGCAGCTGCTGGAGCTGGCGCGACGGATCCAGGCCGACGTGCTCGAACGCTTCGATGTCTGCCTGGAAATCGAGCCGAACGTGCTCTGATCGGTGGTCGATGGCCTGGAACCGGCCTGGATGGGCAACGTTCGCCGGTCCCAATGAGATAGCGGTACCTGACGCCCGATGCAATGCAACGGGCGTTCTTGTATCTGCCGCTACGTTCGCCGGGGCTCCTCTGCGCTAGAGCTAGATGCAACGCATCCTCAGGGCTGGACGAAAACAAAAAAAGAGATGCCGAAGCATCCCTTTTTCAACACCCGTGCCGCTTAGCCTTGCGGCTTCTCACGGTTGTCCGGTTCGGTGCCTTGAGCAGGCTGCTCCGATTCCTCGGCAGCAGGCTGAGGCGCCTCGTCGAGTGCTGGCGCTACCGGCTTGTGCTCGCTTGCATCGTCGGCAGGCACTTGCTCGGCAACCAGTTCGGTCGACTGTTGCTCCACTGCGGGCTGCTGCTGGGCAGGCACAGGCTCTATCGTCTGCTCGGGCTGAGCGTCTGCTGCCTGCTGAGCGACGGGCAGCTCCGGCTGCGTGTCCACGACCGGCTCGCTGGCGACGATCTCAGGGCTCGCCAGCGGTTGCTCCGCTGCGGCCTTGGCTTCGGCTTCAGCTGCCTCCTTGGCCAGGCGCTCGGCTTCGCGTTGACGGCGACGAACCTCGCGCGGATCGTTCGGTGCGCGGCCGCTCGGCGTCAGCGTCGGGGTGGCAGCCAGTGTCGCTTCGGGCTTCTCGACAATAGGCTCCGGGACGGGCTGGGGCGCTGCTTCCGGCTGGGCGACCTGCGCTACCTCTTGCGGCGCTTCCTCGGCCGGCTGTACCGGAATATCGGTCGGCGCCTCGGCTGGTGCAGGTTCTTCGCTGGCTTTGCGCTCGTCGATGCCTTCGCTCGCAGCAGGCTGGGCGACTGGCGCGTGTTCGACGATCGTAGCGACGCCTTCGCTGCTGGTCTGAATCACCGTGTCTTCGGCCAGCGTCGCCTGGGGCGCGGCTTCGGTGTCGGCGGTGTTCGCGGCCAGGGCGGCGGCAGTAGCGGCGATGGCGATTTCCTCGGTCTTCACCGGGGCATTGCTCTCGTCGGCGTCTTCGATTTCGTTGCCGTTGGCATCGCGCTGGCGTTCGCGACGGTTGCTGCGACGACGCTGACCACGGGAGCGACGACGTGGTCGCTCGCTGTCGTTGCCTTCCGCGCCTTCGTTGGCTTCCTGAGCATCTTCGGTCTCGCCGATTTCCAGGGCCTGCTGCAGCAGTTCATCCGCAGGCGCAGCCTGCTGTTCGGCGCGCGGCTTGCGCTCTTCGCGCGGGGCGCGGGGCTCGCGGGGCTGGCGCTCGGCCTGCTCCTCCTGCGCTACTGTCGGTGCTTCGTCGATAGGAGCACGCAGTTCACGCTTGCGCTCTTCGCGGGGCTTGCGCTCTTCTCGCGGGGCACGCTCGCGACGTGGCTGGGCTTCAGCGGCCTCTGCCTGCTCGCGGGGCTTGCGCTCCTCGCGCGGCGGGCGTGGCTGGCGCTCTTCACGCGGCTGACGTTCTTCGCGAGCCTGGCGCTCCTCGCGGGGTTGCCGTTCTTCACGCGGCTGACGCTCTTCACGCGGTTTGCGCTCCTCGTCACGCCCATTGCGGGAATCGCGGCGGCGATTCTGTTGACGGCCGCTGCGGCGCTCGTCGTTGCGCTGCGGACGGGCGGATGCCGGCTTCTTCTCCACTTGCGCCGCGGCCTGGGGCTCTTCGGCCTTGCCCGCGAACAGACCAACCAGCGATTTGATCAGGCCCTTGAACAGGCTTGGTTCCTGCGCGGGCGTGGCCACGGGCGCTTCCGCAGGCGCCGGCGCGGCGCTGGTGGCGGGTGCGCTACGCTGCGGTGCGGTCTTGACCGCGGCCTCCTGGCGAACCAGGGTGCGAGTCGAACTGACCGGCTGGACTTCTTCGGTCTCGCTCTGGCTCATTTCGTAGCTGGCCTGGCCGGCGATGATCTCCGGGCTGTCGTCACGCAGGCGCTGAACTTCGAAGTGCGGCGTTTCCAGGTGGTCGTCCGGCAGGATGAAGATGCGCGCGCGGGTGCGCAGTTCGATCTTGGTGATGGCGTTGCGCTTTTCATTGAGCAGGAACGCCGCGACCTGGAAGGGCACGCGGGCGCGGACTTCGGCGGTGCGATCCTTGAGGGCCTCTTCTTCGATCAGGCGCAGGATCGCCAGTGACAGCGATTCGACGTCGCGGATGATGCCCTGGCCGTTACAGCGCGGGCAGACGATGCCGCTGGTTTCGCCCAGGGAAGGGCGCAGGCGCTGGCGAGACATTTCCAGCAGGCCGAAACGCGAAATGCGGCCGACCTGAATGCGCGCGCGGTCGGCTTCCAACGCTTCGCGCATCTTTTCTTCGACGGCGCGCTGGTTCTTGGCCGGGGTCATGTCGATGAAGTCGATCACGATCAAACCGCCGATGTCACGCAGGCGCAGCTGGCGGGCGATTTCCTCGGCCGCTTCCAGGTTGGTCTGCAGTGCGGTCTCTTCGATGTCGCCGCCTTTGGTGGCGCGCGCCGAGTTGATGTCGATGGACACCAGGGCTTCGGTCGGGTCGATGACGATGGAGCCGCCGGAAGGCAGTTTCACTTCACGCTGGAAGGCCGTTTCGATCTGGCTTTCGATCTGGAAGCGGTTGAACAGCGGCACGCTGTCTTCGTACAGCTTGATCTTGCTGGCGTACTGCGGCATCACCTGCTGGATGAAGCTCAGCGCCTCGTCCTGCGCCTCGACGCTGTCGATCAGCACTTCGCCGATGTCCTGGCGCAGGTAGTCGCGGATGGCGCGAATGATGACGTTGGATTCCTGATAGATCAGGAATGGCGCGGCGCGATCCTGGGAGGCGTCTTTCACCGCGGTCCAGAGCTGCAGCAGGTAGTCGAGATCGCACTGCAGTTCTTCGCTGGAGCGGCCCAGGCCGGCGGTGCGCACGATGAGGCCCATGTCGGCTGGAATATTCAGGCCATTGAGCGCTTCGCGCAGCTCATTGCGCTCTTCGCCCTCGATGCGGCGCGAAATGCCGCCAGCGCGCGGATTGTTCGGCATCAGCACCAGATAACGGCCGGCGAGGCTGATGAAGGTGGTCAGGGCCGCACCCTTGTTGCCACGTTCTTCCTTTTCGACCTGGACGATGACTTCCTGGCCTTCGCGCAGCACATCCTTGATGTTTACGCGGCCTTCAGGCGACTTGCTGAAGTACTCGCGGGAGATTTCCTTGAGGGGGAGGAAGCCGTGCCGTTCGGCACCGAAGTCAACGAAGGCGGCTTCGAGACTGGGCTCGACGCGGGTGATCTTGCCCTTGTAGATGTTGGCTTTCTTCTGTTCGCGGGCACCGGATTCGATGTCCAGATCGAACAGGCGTTGGCCGTCGACCAGTGCGACACGCAACTCTTCAGGCTGAGTTGCGT
The DNA here is from genome assembly GCF_000219605.1 of Stutzerimonas stutzeri. Lineage (NCBI taxonomy): Bacteria > Pseudomonadati > Pseudomonadota > Gammaproteobacteria > Pseudomonadales > Pseudomonadaceae > Stutzerimonas > Stutzerimonas stutzeri. Next base: position 2,803,609 of record NC_015740.1, on the reverse strand, counting down.
TAATTAGCATTCTTTTCATGTAGTACCGTCGGTTTCCGTGGCATCCGGAAACGGCGTTCGGCACACACGACTCTCGCGGTCGGTGTCAGGTGAGTCAGGAATGGTTGTAAGGCACTCCAGTGTCCAGCGATGTGCGGCCAAATGGACCGGCGTCGCGACGACGTCTCCTGCTTGCTGTCGGAACAGAAGCAATGGTTCGGGAGGAGGAATCAGGCATCGGTAGCGGACGGAATGGAGCGTCTGTGAAAGCCTTTGCTACGCAATCCGATGCTGTGCATCTCCACCCAACACGCATACTTTGAAAATCGGGTGCCGCTCGCAGAATCCGGGGAGCGGGTTGTTATCGCGATTCCCCAGTGGGGGCACGCATCATGTCTTCAAGGCTTGTTTCGCAACTTCACCGCTACTTGAGGGAAGCTCCGTCGGACGGCCTCACGTCCTCGAACATTTTTGCCAGTCAGGGCGGGCGTATCATTGGCCTCCCGTGACCTGGCCGCTTTTGGCGGCGTTCGCGACTATAACAGCAATGTTTAAGTGCTTCAATTCCATGAAAATTGGTATGATGCCGCGATGACCAATACCCCCTCCCAGACCTCCGGTGTGCAAATACTCGAGGTCGCGCCGGAACTTGCCGGCCAGCGCATCGACAACTTCCTTCGTACCCAGCTCAGAGGCGTTCCCAAGACGCTGATCTACCGCATCCTGCGCAAAGGCGAGGTGCGGGTGAACAAGGGGCGGATCAAACCCGAGTACAAGCTGCAGGCCGGCGATCTCGTGCGCGTGCCGCCGTTGCGTCTGGCCGAGCGAGACGAGCCCGAGCCGCTGGCCCAGGGGCTGCTGGAGCGGCTGGAGAGTGCCATCGTCTACGAGGACAAGGCGCTCATCGTGCTGAACAAGCCGGCCGGCATCGCCGTGCACGGCGGCAGCGGGCTGTCCTATGGCGTGATAGAGGCGTTGCGCCAGCTCCGCCCGGACGCCAAGGAGCTTGAACTGGTCCATCGCCTCGATCGGGATACGTCCGGCCTGCTGATGGTCGCCAAGAAGCGCAGCATGCTGCGCCATTTGCATCAGGCGCTACGTGGCGACGGTGTGGACAAGCGTTACATGGCGCTGGTGCGCGGCCGCTGGGATACCTCGAAGAAGCAGGTCAGTGCGCCGCTTCTGAAGAATACCCTGCGTTCCGGAGAGCGCATGGTCGAAGTGACCGAGGACGGCAAAGAGGCGCTGACGCTGTTTCGTGTGCTGCGTCGTTTCGGTGATTTCGCGACGCTGGTCGAGGCCAAGCCGGTGACCGGGCGTACACACCAGATTCGTGTGCATGCACGCCATGCGGGGCACAGTATCGCCGGGGACAGCAAGTATGGTGACGAGGACTTCACTCGCGAGGTTCGCGAGTTGGGTGGCAAACGTCTGTTTCTGCATGCCTATGCGCTGAAGGTGCCCCTGCCGGATGGCGGGGAGCTGTCGCTGGAGGCACCGGTCGACGAGGTGTGGGCTCGCACGCTGGAGCGTCTCGGTGAGTAACTACAAGGTTCTGATATTCGATTGGGATGGCACCTTGGTCGATTCGATCGGGCGTATCGTCGAATCGATCCATGTTGCAGCTCGGTCCTGTGGCCTGCCGCAAGTCGACGACACGGCGGTCAAGGGCATCATCGGGCTGGCGCTACCTGAGGCCGTCGAGGTGCTGTACCCGGGACAGGTCGATGCGGCGCGGGTCGAGGCGTTTCGCCACCATTACGGTGAACATTACCTGGGGTTGGAAGCTCAGCCTTCCATGCCGTACCCAGGTGTCACCGAAGCACTCTCGGAGTTCCGCGAGGCCGGTTATCTGCTCGCGGTGGCGACCGGCAAAGGGCGTCGTGGGCTCGATCGCGTCCTGGCGGGGCAGGGGTGGGAAGACTTGTTCGATATCACGCGTTGCGCGGATGAAACGGCAAGCAAGCCTGATCCTCTGATGATTCACGAGATCCTCGCGCATTGCGGTGTCCGCCCGGAGCGGGCGCTGATGATCGGGGATTCGGTGTTCGATCTGCAGATGGCTCATCGCGCTGGGGTGGACAGCGTTGCGGTTGGCTACGGTGCGCAGCCGCTGCATGTTCTGCAGCAGTACGAGCCGCGCCTGGGGATCGATCATTTTTCGGAGCTCGGCAGTTGGCTGCGCTCCATGGCTGGTTCTGAGGTGAATGCATATGTCGGATGAATGGAAAGCTCCGGTGGATGAGTCCAAGGACGATCGCAGCAGCTGGAAGTTGCTGGAAAAGACCCTGCTTGCGGGCGTTCAGGAGCAGCGGCGTGCTCGGCGGTGGGGAATATTCTTCAAGCTTTTGACTTTCATCTATTTGTTCGGAGCGCTGGCGCTGTTTTCGCCGGCGCTGCAGCTAGGGAAAGGCAAGGCTGCGCGGGAGAGTCATACCGCGGTGATCAACGTGCGCGGAATGATTGCCGATGAGGAATCCGCGAGTGCGGATAACATCGTGGGCGCCTTGCGTGCGGCCTTCGAGGACGCCAATACGAAGGGTGTGATCCTGCGCATCAACAGCCCTGGCGGCAGTCCGGTTCAGTCGGGCTACATCTATGACGAGATTCGTCGCTTGCGCGGCGAGTACCCGGCCATCAAGGTCTATGCGGTGATCACCGATCTGGGTGCTTCGGGTGCCTATTACATCGCCAGTGCGGCCGATGAGATCTACGCGGACAAGTCCAGTCTGGTCGGCTCGATCGGAGTGACCGCGGCCACCTTCGGTTTTGTCGATACCATGGAGAAGCTCGGTGTCGAGCGTCGTGTGTATACCGCGGGCGAGCACAAGGCGTTTCTGGACCCGTTTCAGCCAGAAAAGCCGGAGGAGACCCGGTTCTGGCGAAGTGTTCTGGCGACCACTCATCAGCAGTTCATCGATAGCGTCAAGCGTGGGCGCGGTGAGCGTCTCCAGGATGCGCAGCATCCGGAGTTGTTCTCAGGGTTGATCTGGTCCGGCGAGCAGGCACTGGAGTTGGGGTTGGTCGACGGTCTGGGCAGTACCGCCTACGTCGCACGCGAGGTCGTCGGCGAGCCGGAGATCGTTGATTTCACGGTGAAGGAGTCGCCATTCGATCGTTTCACCAAGAAACTGGGAACCAGCGTCGCCGAGCGTCTGGCGATTCTTGCTGGGCTGCAGGGGCCGGCGCTGCGCTAGCTGTGGATGGGCGTCGTCAGGGAATGTCGATGCCTTCGTTCAGTAGCATGTCTACCAGGCGAATCAGCGGCAGCCCCACCAGGCTGGTGACGTCCTCGCCTTCGGTCGAGCGGAAAAGGCTGATGCCCAGTCCTTCGGCCTTGAAGCTGCCGGCGCAGTCGAAGGGTTGTTCTGCTTTCAGGTAGCGTTCGATGCGTGCCTCGTCGAGCGTCCGGAAGTGCACGATGAAAGGCACGCAGTCGGTCTGGATGGTTCCGGTTTCGCTGTTGAGCAGTGCCAGTCCGGTGAGAAAGGTTACCTTGCTGCCACTGGCGGCCTGTAATTGCAGCTTCGCGCGTTCGAATGTGTGCGGTTTGCCGAGAATGTCCCTGCCCAATACTGCAGCCTGATCGGAGCCAATGATGAGATGGCCGGGGTAGTGCTCGGCCAGTGCTCTGGCCTTATGCTCGGCAAGGCGGCGCACCAATTGCTCGGCTGTCTCGCCTGGTAACGGAGATTCGTCGATGTCCGGTGCGCAGCTGGTGAAAGGCAGTTGCAGGCGGGACAGCAGTTCCCGACGATAACGAGAGCTGGATGCGAGAAGCAGGGGGCGCATGTTTCCTCCTTTATATATAGCGGCTGGCATTGTATGCGCTGCGTCGTGAAGCTGGGCGGAATTCCTTTGACAGGTGACAGGCACGTCCCTAGAATGCCGCGCTTATGTTGAAAGGACCGATACCTCCGCACGTAGATCCGCGCAAGCTCGCAGACCGAGCGGCCACTCTTGAGGGTGCGCTGCAGTTGTCGCAGCTCAAGCGGCTCACCGATCCTCTCGAAGATGATCAGGGTGTGGTGCGCGCCAGTTTTGCCTTCGGGCGCGACGAGCAGCGTACTGTGGTTATCCACAGTCAGCTCGACGTTGAGGTCAAGATGATCTGCCAGCGTTGTCTGGAGCCGGTTGTTCTGCCAATTCACAGCGAGTGCGATTATGCCGTTGTGAATGAAGGCGCGAGCAGCCTGCACCTGCCCAAAGGCTATGACGTGCTGGAAGTGGGAGAGGATCCTCTGGATCTGCTGGCGCTGGTCGAAGACGAGCTGTTGCTTGCTCTGCCGATTGTTCCACTCCATGACCCTGAAATTTGCCAGCCGCCGGTTGGGCCAGATGAGCCTGAGCCGAGTGAGGACGAGGTAACGCGGTCCAACCCGTTCAGCGTACTGGCGCAGTTAAAGCGTGACCCAAACGTTTAGGAGTTGATCCAAATGGCTGTTCAGCAGAACAAAAAATCCCGTTCCGCCCGTGACATGCGTCGTTCGCACGACGCGCTCGAGCCGAACGCTCTGTCCGTGGAAAAGAGCACCGGTGAAGTTCACCTGCGTCACCACGTTTCCCCGGACGGTTTCTACCGTGGTCGCAAGGTGATCGACAAGGGCGCTGACGAGTAATCCTTGTCCGCTCCGGTCATCGCGATCGACGCAATGGGTGGGGACTTCGGTCCCCACTGCATTGTTCCGGCCAGCCTTTCCTGCCTGGCTGAAAACCCCTCGCTGCATCTGGTCCTCGTCGGCCAATCCTCTCTACTCGAACAGCTGGTCGCCAAGCATCCCGGTGTCGATCGTGCGCGCCTGAAGATCGTCGATGCGCCCGAAATGGTTACGATGGACGAGCGGCCCGCTCAGGCCTTGCGCGGCAAACCACGTTCCTCGATGCGTGTAGCGCTCGAGCAGGTGCGTGACGGTGGTGCGCAAGCCTGCGTGAGTGCCGGCAATACCGGCGCGCTGATGGCGTTGGCGCGCCAGGTGCTGAAAACCCTTCCAGGTATCGACCGTCCGGCCATGGTGACCGCACTTCCGACGCGGGGTGCTCCGTGCCTGTTGCTGGACCTCGGTGCAAATGTCGACTGTCCGGCCGAGCAGCTCTATCAGTTCGCGGTGATGGGGGCCGTGGCGGCGGAATCCCTGGGCAGGCAGCAGCCTCGGGTCGCGCTGTTGAATGTCGGCACCGAAGAAATCAAGGGCAATCAGCAGGTCAAGCTCGCGGCTGCGTTGCTGCAGCAGGCGGCTGGCCTCAACTATCGTGGTTTCATCGAGGGCGATGGGCTGTATCGCGGCGAAGCAGACGTCGTGGTATGCGATGGTTTCGTCGGTAACATCTTGCTCAAATCCAGCGAGGGTCTGGCTGGCATGCTGGTCGCCAAGGTCGAGGCGCTGTTCAGGCGCTCGATTGCAGCACGTATCGTTGGTGCTGTTGCGTTGCCGCTGTTGCGTCGATTGCGCGCGGAGCTCAATCCGGCGCAGTACAACGGTGCTAGTTTTCTGGGCCTGCAGGGAATCGTGGTCAAGAGTCACGGCAGTGCTGGCGCTGATGGATTCAAGGCGGCCATTCGCCGCGCAGCGCAGGATGTCGAGCATGATCTTCCCGCGCAGCTACGAGACCGTCTCGGGCAGTTTTTCAGGGTCGATGGGTCATCCGGTGGGACGGATGATGTGACCGCTCGAGATGGCTGGCCATCCAACTGAAATTCGGTACGCCTGCATGGGCGTGTTCTTCAGACGAACAGAACCATAAGAGAGCCGTTTCATGTCCGCATCACTCGCTTTCGTCTTTCCCGGTCAGGGTTCGCAATCGCTCGGCATGCTGGCCGAGCTTGGTGCTCAGCAGCACGTCATCATCGACACCTTCGCCGAAGCGTCCGCTGCGCTGGGTTATGACCTCTGGGCGCTGACTCAGCAGGGGCCGGAAGAGCAGCTCAATCAGACCGACAAGACCCAGCCGGCTATTCTTGCAGCCTCTGTCGCGCTCTGGCGCCTGTGGCAGGCAGAGGGTGGTCCGCGACCTGCCTTCGTTGCCGGGCATAGCCTCGGCGAGTATTCGGCGCTGGTAGCTGCCGGTAGCCTGCCGTTCGCCGATGCAGTCAAGCTGGTCGAGCTGCGCGGGCAGCTGATGCAGCAGGCGGTGCCGGCCGGCCAGGGCGGTATGGCAGCGATCCTTGGCCTCGAAGACGCCGATGTATTGGCCGCATGCGCCGAAGCCGCACAGGGTGAGGTGGTCAGTGCGGTCAACTTCAACGCGCCGGGTCAGGTAGTGATCGCTGGTAGTGCTGCGGCCGTGGAGCGCGCCATCGAGGCGTGCAAGGCCAAGGGGGCCAAGCGCGCAATGGCGCTGCCGGTCAGTGTACCGTCGCATTGTGATCTCATGCGCCCAGCGGCCGAGCGCTTCGCCGCGTCGGTCGAGGCAATCGCCTGGCAGGCGCCGCAGATTCCGCTGGTACAGAACGTCAGCGCGGCCGTGGTGGCCGATCTGGATGCGCTCAAGCGCGATCTGCTGGCGCAGCTGTACAGCCCGGTGCGCTGGGTCGAATCCATGGTGGCCCTGGGTGACCGCGGAGTGACTTCGCTGGTCGAGTGCGGCCCCGGCAAGGTTCTGTCCGGTCTCAACAAGCGCTGCGTCAAAGGCGTCAGCACCTACAATCTCGATACCCCCGAAGCCTTTGCCGCGACTCGTGACGCATTGGCTTGAACAAGGAGAATGCTATGAATCTGCAAGGTAAGGTGGCGCTGGTAACTGGCGCGAGCCGCGGGATCGGCCAGGCCATTGCCCTTGAGCTGGGTCGTCAGGGCGCAATCGTGATCGGCACTGCAACCACATCGTCTGGTGCGGAGCGCATCGCCGAAACGCTGAAGAACAACGGCATCGAAGGTGCCGGTCTGGTGCTCGACGTCGGTAACGACGAATCCGTCAGCAGCACCCTGGAGCACATTCAGCAGCATCTCGGGCAGCCGGCGATCTTGGTCAACAATGCCGGGATCACACGCGATAACCTGATGCTGCGTATGAAAGATGATGAATGGTATGACGTCATCAATACCAATCTGAACAGTCTGTATCGCCTTTCCAAGGCCGTGCTGCGTGGCATGACCAAGGCGCGTTGGGGGCGGATCATCAATATCGGTTCGGTGGTTGGTGCCATGGGTAACGCCGGGCAGGTAAACTACGCCGCAGCCAAGGCCGGTCTGGAGGGTTTCAGCCGTGCATTGGCTCGTGAGGTCGGTTCGCGTGGTATCACGGTGAACTCCGTGGCGCCTGGTTTCATCGATACCGACATGACTCGCGAGTTGCCGGAAGCCCAGCGTGATGCGCTCCTGGGGCAGATTCCCCTGGGACGTCTCGGTCAGGCCGAAGAGATTGCCAAGGTCGTCGCGTTTCTTGCATCGGATGGTGCTGCCTATGTCACTGGTGCAACGGTGCCGGTGAACGGCGGCATGTACATGAGCTGAGTGTGACGCCAAACGCAGGAGGACAGTCAAACGGCTGTCTTTAAATTAGCTATAAAACTGCAGCTGGTTTATAGACAGATGGTTGAAGGGCAGGCCATGCTTGCCTGCTTCCAACTTGAAATGCGGAAAACGCTTTCTATACACTACCGCGCAGACCAGCTGCCTGATTTTTCCATAGGAGTGAAAACAAGGTATGAGCACCATCGAAGAACGCGTCAAGAAAATCGTTGCCGAGCAACTTGGCGTTAAAGAAGAGGAAGTAACCAACAGCGCTTCCTTCGTCGAAGACCTGGGTGCCGACTCTCTTGACACCGTTGAGCTGGTGATGGCTCTGGAAGAGGAATTCGAGACCGAGATCCCGGACGAGCAGGCTGAGAAGATCACCACCGTTCAGGAAGCCATCGATTACATCAACGCGCACGCGCAGTAAGTTGTAATCCGCTCGGAATCAAGAAAGCCGCACTGCCTTGATCGGGTAGTGCGGCTTTTCTTTGAGAGGGATTTTATCGAGGCTGCGGGCGCTTGCCTTGCGCTCGAACCGTTCCTGTCGCGGCAGGACTGAGCCAAGTACGTTTAGGTATAGGAGTAATTGCTGTGTCGCGTAGACGCGTCGTAGTCACCGGGATGGGCATGCTTTCGCCTCTGGGTAACGATGTGCCAAGCAGCTGGCAGGGTATTCTTGCTGGTCGCAGTGGCATCGGCCTGATCGAGCACATGGATCTTTCTGCCTACTCCACTCGTTTTGGCGGGTCGATCAAAGGTTTCGATGTCGAGCAGTATCTGCCCGCGAAGGAAGCTCGCAAGCTCGACCTCTTCATTCAATACGGCCTCGCTGCCAGCTTCCAGGCCGTGCGTGACTCGGGCCTGGAGATCACCGACGCCAATCGTGAGCGCATCGGCGTAGCGATGGGCTCCGGCATCGGCGGCCTGACCAATATCGAGAACAGCTGCAAGGCGCTGATCGAGCAAGGGCCGCGGCGCATTTCGCCGTTCTTCGTGCCTGGCTCCATCATCAATATGGTGTCCGGTTTCCTGTCGATTCACCTGGGTTTGCAAGGCCCCAACTATGCGATCGCCACCGCCTGTACCACGGGCACCCATTGCATCGGCATGGCGGCACGCAACATTGCCTACGGTGAAGCCGACGTGATGGTTGCCGGTGGTTCCGAGATGGCTGCCTGCGGGCTCGGTATCGGTGGCTTCGCCGCGGCGCGTGCGTTGTCCACTCGCAACGATGACCCGGCCGCCGCGAGCCGTCCCTGGGACAAGGGGCGCGACGGATTTGTGCTGTCCGATGGTGCCGGTGCGCTGGTGCTCGAGGAGCTCGAGCATGCCAAGGCGCGTGGCGCCCGCATCTATGCCGAGTTGATCGGCTTCGGCATGAGCGCCGACGCGTTTCACATGACCTCGCCGCCCGATGACGGCGCCGGTGCTGCCCGTTGCATCCGCAATGCGCTGAACGACGCTCAGCTGAACGTCGAACAGGTGCAGTACATCAATGCCCACGGTACCTCGACGCCAGCCGGCGACAAGGCCGAAGCGGCGGCCATTCGCAGTGTGTTCGGTGACCACGCCTACGAGCTGTCGGTGAGCTCGACCAAATCGATGGTCGGTCACCTGCTCGGTGCAGCCGGTGCCGTGGAAGCAATCTTCAGCGTACTGGCCATTCAGGACCAGGTGGCGCCGCCGACCATCAACCTGGAGGAGCCGGACGAGGGCTGTGACCTTGACTTCGTGCCGAACCAGGCCAAGCCGCGGCCGATCGATGTGGTCGTCTCCAACTCGTTCGGGTTCGGCGGAACCAACGGTTCGCTTGTGTTCCGCCGGTTCGCCGAGTGACGTTGAGCTGGTTGAACGGGCAGCCCGCCGATGGACTGCCCGTTCACGATCGCGGACTGGCCTATGGCGACGGGTTGTTCGAAACGATCCGCGTGACGGGCGGCCGGGCGCGTCTGCTGGAGCGGCATGTCCAGCGCCTGGCCGAAGGCGCGCAGCGCCTCGCCATTCCCCTCGACATCGATGAGTTGCGCACTGAGCTGCTGCAGTTCTGCCAGGCGCTCGGCCAGGGCGTCGCCAAGCTGATCGTCACCCGTGGCACTGGCCAACGCGGCTATGCACTGCCACAGCCGTGTCGGCCGCAGCGTCTGCTGCTCGGCTCGCTGCTTCCGGCCTACCCAGCCCAGCATGCCGAATGTGGCATTCGGCTCTTCCCTTGTGACACACGGCTGGCCGAGCAACCGCGGCTTGCGGGGGTCAAGCATCTGAATCGTCTCGAGCAAGTGCTGGCGCGTGCCGAGTGGCAGGATCCGGCTTTTGCCGAAGGGCTGATGCGGGATATGTCCGGGCGCGTGATCGAAGGCGTCTTCAGCAACCTGTTCCTGATTACCGAGGGCCACTTGCGAACGGCCTCGCTTTCTCGCTGCGGTGTCGCCGGCGTAATGCGCGCCGAGATCATGGCGCGCGCCGCCGGCCTTGCGCTGCCAGTCAGCGAGTGCGATATCAGCTACTCGGAACTGCTGCAGGCCGATGAGGTTTTTGTCTGCAATAGCCTCTACGGCATCTGGCCGGTCACGGGTTTGGCCGAGCGCGTCTGGTCGGTCGGTCCGCTGACCCGTAAACTGCAGACCGTTGTTGCCGACCTGTTGAGTGATTCGTGATCCGTAAACTTCTTGCCTTGCTGCTGACGCTGTTCGTGTTGGCGGCGATTGCGCTCGGGCTGTTCGCCTGGAAACAGCATGCTGCGCTGGAACAGCCCTTGGCTGTCACCGATGAGGCTCTTCTGCTCGAGGTGAGGCCCGGCGATACGCCCAGCGGTGTGTTTCAACGGCTGGAGGCGGAGGGCGTGCTGGATGACGCATTCTGGCTGCGCCTCTACTGGCGCCTGAATCTGTCCGGGCAGAGCTTGCACAGCGGTGAGTATCGTCTCGCGCCGGGCATGACTGCGCGGGACATGATCGGGCTCTGGCAGCGGGGCGAAGTCGTGCAGTACAGCCTGACCCTGGTTGAAGGATGGAACTTCCGCCAGCTGCGCAGCGCGTTGCAAAACCAGACCAAGCTGGAACAGACGCTGGATGGCCTGTCCGATGCCGACATCATGGCGAAGCTCGGCGCGCCGGAGCTGCATCCGGAAGGGCGGTTCTTCCCCGATACCTACCGATTTACCCGCGGAACGTCCGACCTGGACCTGTTGCGCCGTGCCTTCACGCGCCTCGAGCAGGTGCTCGAGGAAGAATGGCAGCAACGTGCGCAAGGGTTGCCATACAAGGATGCCTATCAGGCTCTGATCATGGCCTCGATCATCGAGAAGGAAACGGGAGTGCCGGAGGAGCGGGGCGAGATATCCGGCGTCTTCGTCCGTCGACTGGAGCGTGGCATGCTTCTGCAGACAGACCCGACGGTGATCTATGGCATGGGTGAAGCCTACAAGGGGCGTATCACCCGCACCGACCTGCGCACGCCGACCCCATACAACACCTATACCAACGCAGGGCTGCCGCCGACGCCGATCGCCATGGTCGGACGCGAGGCGATTCGCGCCGCGCTGAACCCGGTCGACGGCTCCAGCCTGTATTTCGTCGCCCGGGGCGATGGCAGCCACGTCTTCAGCGACACCCTCGAGCAACATAACCGTGCGGTGCGCGAGTATCAGCTCAAGCGCCGCGCCGACTACCGCTCCAGTCCGCCGCCCCGGCAGGCCCCGGTCAATAGCGAGAACGCTCAATGAAAGGACTCTTCGTCACCCTCGAAGGCCCCGAAGGCGCGGGCAAGAGTACCAATCGCGAGTACCTCGCCGAACGCCTGCGGGCACGGGGGCTGGATGTGGTGCTGACCCGAGAGCCCGGGGGCACGCCACTGGCCGAACGCATTCGTGAACTGTTGCTGACGCCTGCGGACGAACCGATGGCAGTGGATACCGAGCTGTTGCTGGTGTTCGCCGCGCGTGCGCAACACTTGGCGCAGGTCATCCGTCCTGCGCTGGCACGAGGGGCGGTGGTGTTGTGCGATCGCTTCACTGATGCCACCTATGCCTATCAGGGGGGCGGTCGCGGGCTGTCGCTCGAGCGGATCGCACAGCTGGAGACCTTCGTGCAGGGCGATCTGCGTCCTGATCTGACGCTGATCTTCGATCTTCCGGTGGACGTGGGGTTGGCACGAGCCGCTGCGCGAGGACGTCTGGATCGTTTCGAGCAGGAAGGCATGCGCTTCTTCGAAGCGGTGCGCAGCGCCTATCTTCAGCGCGCGGAAGCGGCACCTTCGCGCTATCGGGTGATCGACGCGGGCCAAGCGCTCAATGCGGTTCAGTGCGATGTCGAGGCGCTGATCCCTGAGCTGTTGGTGCGCCTCGATGACTGACGTGCTTCCCTGGCAGGTCGATCTCTGGCGGCAGCTGGCGGGGCGCGCCCAGCATGCGCATGCGTACCTGCTACATGGTCCCGCCGGCATCGGCAAACGGCTGCTGGCCGAGCAGCTGATGGCGCTGCTGCTCTGCCAGCGGCCGGTCGAGGCCCGCGCCTGCGGCGAATGCAAGGCCTGCCAGCTGCTTGCCGCACAGACCCATCCGGATCACTACGTCCTCGAGCCCGAGGAAGTCGACAAGGCCATCCGGGTCGATCAGGTCCGCGATCTGGTCGGTTTCGTTACCCAGACGGCGCAGCTGGGTGGGCGCAAGGTGATCCTCCTGGAGCCCGCCGAGGCAATGAACCTGAATGCGGCCAATGCCTTGCTGAAAAGCCTGGAGGAACCGTCCGGTGACACGGTGCTTCTGTTGATCAGTCATCAGCCCAGCCGTCTGCTGCCGACGATCAAGAGCCGCTGCGTCCAGCAGGCCTGCCCGTTGCCAGGTCGCCAGCAAAGCCTCGACTGGCTCGCCGCGCGCCTACCCGAGCTTGGCCCGGAGCTTCGCGAACAGTTGCTGACGCTCGCCGCCGGGTCGCCGCTGGCGGCGCTGAAGTTGCACGAGCAGAAGGTGCTGGAGTTGCGCGCCCAGGTGGTCGACGGGGTGAAGAAACTGCTCAAGCAACAGCAATCGGCCAGTCAGCTCGCCGAGGGCTGGAACGCGTTACCACTGATCCTGCTCTTCGACTGGTTCTGCGAATGGGCGCATCTGATCCTGCGTTACCAGATGGCCGGCGATGAAGCCGAGCTGGGCGCTGCCGATATGCAGAAGGTGCTGCAGTATCTCGCGCAGAAATCCTCGCAGCAAAAAGTGATCGCCCTGCAGGACTGGTTGCTCGAGCATCGGCAGAAAGTGCTGGGCAAAGCCAACCTCAACCGTGTGTTGCTTCTCGAAGCGCTGCTGGTGCAGTGGGCAACGCTGCCCGGCGCGGGCTAGAATCGACCGGAACTTTCGTTAGGAACACCGCATGAGCCTGCCAGCAAATCTTGGTCCGCGTAACGGCATCCTGTCCCTGACCATCAAGGACAAGTCGGTGCTCTATGCCGCGTTCATGCCCTTCATCAAGAATGGTGGGTTGTTCATTCCGACCAACAAGAGCTACAAGCTCGGCGACGAAGTGTTCATGCTGCTGAACCTGATGGACGAGCCGGAGAAGATTCCGGTGGCTGGCAAGGTGGTCTGGATCACCCCCAAGGGCGCCCAGGGCAGTCGTGCCGCAGGCATCGGCGTGCAGTTCAACGAGGGTGACAACACCGCGCGCAACAAGATCGAAACCTATCTGGCCGGCGCGCTGAAGTCCGATCGTCCTACCCATACCATGTGAGGGTCGGCGTCCCGGTGCCGTACGTCAGGCGTCGTTGTACCGCCTACCTTTTCTGATTCCCCGCCATTTGCTCTACAATCGCCCCCTTTCCGCGATAGCAAGTTGCGCCCTCCATGCTGGTAGATTCCCACTGTCACCTTGACCGACTCGACCTGACCGCCCATGACGGGTCGCTCGATGCAGCGCTCGATGCTGCCCGAGCGCGAGGGGTCGGACACTTCCTGTGCATCGGGGTCAGCGCCGACAACGCGTCGGCGGTCAAATCGCTGACCGAGCGTTACGCCGATGTTGACTGTTCCATCGGTGTACACCCGCTCGATCTGGAGCCGACCAGTCAGCCGGCATTGGACTGGCTGCTGAGCGAGCTGCAGCATCCGCATGCCGTTGCCATCGGCGAGACCGGGCTGGACTACCACTACGAGCCCGAGGCGGCCGAACTCCAGCAGCAGTCGTTCCGCCTGCATCTGGAGGCTGCCCGACTGACCGGCAAGCCGGTCATCGTGCACACCCGCGAGGCACGCGCAGACACCCTGGCGCTGTTGCGTGAAGCCAGCTTGCCCCAGGCCGGGGTGCTGCATTGCTTCACTGAGGATTGGGAGATGGCCAGGGCCGCTCTGGATCTTGGTTTCTACATCTCGCTTTCGGGCATCGTCACCTTCCGTAATGCCGACGCGCTGCGTGACGTCGCCCGGCAGGTCCCTGCCGATCGCCTGCTGGTGGAGACCGATTCGCCCTATCTCGCACCGATTCCCCACCGTGGCAAGGCCAATCTGCCGCAGTACGTGCGCGAGGTGGCCGAGTTCCTGGCGCCGCTGCGGGGTGTTTCTTTCGAACAGCTGGCGGAGCAGACCACCGCCAACTTCAGGTCGCTTTTTCCGCTTGCCCGGGTTCGCGGCTGAAAGGTCGCGGTTTCCGTGCTTGCAACCTGCCTGATCTGCCGCGCGCTGCGCACTTCGTACTTTATCCGCAAGGTGGCGTAATGACCGCTGAGACGCTGCATACCGGGCCGTTGCAACGAGGCCTGAAAAACCGCCATATCCAGCTGATTGCCCTAGGCGGGGCGATCGGCACCGGCTTGTTCCTGGGGTCCGCCGGGGTGCTGAAGAGCGCCGGCCCGTCCATGATCCTGGGCTACGCCATCGGCGGCTTCATCGCCTTTCTGATCATGCGTCAGCTGGGGGAAATGATCGTCGAAGAACCGGTAGCCGGTTCCTTCAGTCATTTCGCGCACAAGTACTGGGGAGGCTACGCAGGCTTTCTGTCCGGCTGGAACTACTGGGTGCTTTATGTGCTCGTGGGCATGGCAGAGCTGACCGCGGTGGGCAAGTACGTGCAGTTCTGGTGGCCGGACGTGCCCACCTGGGCGACTGCCGCGGCGTTCTTCGTGCTGATCAATCTGATCAACCTGAGCAACGTGAAGGCGTTTGGTGAAACCGAGTTCTGGTTCGCCATCATCAAGGTCGCCGCCATCATCGGCATGATCCTGCTCGGATTGTTCCTGCTGGTGAGCGGGCAGGGCGGCGAGCAAGCGAGCATCAGCAATCTCTGGAGCCACGGCGGGTTCTTTCCCAACGGTTTCAGCGGCATGGTGCTGGCGCTGGCGATCATCATGTTCTCCTTCGGTGGTCTGGAGCTGGTCGGCATCACGGCGGCAGAGGCGGCCGATCCGAAGACGGTGATACCGAAGGCGATCAATCAGGTCGTCTACCGCATCCTGATCTTCTATATCGGTGCTCTGACCGTGCTGCTAGCGCTCTATCCGTGGGATGCGCTGCTGCAGACGTTGGGGGCGGCGGGTGATCCCTACAGCGGCAGTCCCTTCGTCCAGATCTTCTCGCTGATCGGCAGCGATACGGCCGCGCATCTGCTCAATTTCGTGGTGCTCACCGCCGCGCTGTCGGTCTACAACAGTGGCGTGTATTGCAACAGCCGCATGCTCTACGGCCTGGCCGAACAGGGCGATGCGCCGCGCAGTCTGATGAAGATCAACGCTCGTGGTGTGCCGGTGCTCGCCATTGGCGTCTCGGCTGTGGTGACGCTGCTCTGCGTGCTGGTGAATTATCTGCTGCCACGGGGCGCGCTGGAGTTGTTGATGTCGCTGGTGGTTGCCGCGCTGGTGATCAACTGGGCGATGATCAGCCTGGCCCACCTGAAATTCCGACGGGCAATGCAGCGCAAGGGTGTGGTACCGAGCTTCAAGGCGTTCTGGTTCCCGCTCAGCAATTACCTGTGCCTGGCCTTCGTCAGCGGTATCCTGGTGATCATGCTGTGGATTCCCGGCATTCGTCTGTCGGTATTCGCCATTCCGTTCTGGGTCGGCTTCCTCTGGCTGTGTTTCCGGTTGCGGGCGCGCGTCGGTGCTGCGTCGACTTGATCGGTTTACGAGCGCGCAAAAAAAACCCGGATTCCTGAGAAACCGGGCCAAGACCATTAGGAGTATGAAATCGCAATCCAGGCGACCTCATCTGGCCAGGCAGTGGGGGGATTGCCTAGCCAGTGACTCAAGTATTAACGCTGCATTAGCGGTCTGCTGGCGGATTTCCGCGCTTTTTAAACGCATTTGGAATACATGTCTCGCTGGCTGATCGCCGTCAGTGACTTGCCAGCTCATGCAGAAGCGCCAGGGTTTCATCGATGACGCGCTGCGGCGTGTAGAAATGCGGAGAGAAGCGAATGCCGCCGCCACGCAAGGCGCAGACGACTTGCGCCGCCTTCAGCCGCTCGAAGAGCGCTGCATTGTCCCAGCCATGCAGGCGGAAGGTGAGGATGCCGGCCCGACGCTCGGCTGTTGTCGGCGACAGGATGTCGACTCCCCCCAGATCGCCTAATCCCCGACACAGCCATTCGACGCGTTCGTCGAGGGCTGCGGCGACCTGCTCCATGCCCACTTCCTCCAGCAAGGAAAGACTGGCCTCGAGCGCCATCGCCCCGAGCAGATTGGGACTGCCGCATTCGAAGCGTCGTGCGCTGCGGGCCGGTTCCCAGTCCGTGCGATCGTAATCGCCGGCGTGTTCCAGCATGTGCCAGCCGTACTCGTGCAGCTTCAGCTGATCGCGCAGGTCGCTCCGGCAATAGAAGACGCCGAGCCCCTCGGGGCCGAGCATCCACTTGTGGCCGTCGGCCATGGCGAAAGCGCAGCGACTCTGCTGCACATCGAAGGGCTGGGCGCCAAGCTGCTGGATCGCATCGATGCACAGCAGCACACCGCGCTGCTCGCAGCCTTCGCCCAGACGTGCAAGATCCAGGCGCAGGCCGCTGGCGTACTGCACCGCGCTGATCGCCATCAGTCGTACCCGCGGCCCGCAGGCCGCCAGCAGGTCGCCTTCCGGATCGGCACCCTTAAGGCTGACTTGAACGACCTCCACGCCGAATGGCTGCAGCGCCTCCCAGACGACACGGTTGGATGGAAATTCTTCATCGCTGATGACGATGCGATCACCGCTTTTCCAGTCCAGGCCAAAGGCGACAAACGACAGTGCTTCGGACGTGTTCTTGACCAGTGCCACGTCGGCGCTGGTCGGTGCGTTGAGCAGGCGCGTAAGGCGCTGGCGCAGGCTGCGCTCGACCGTAAGCCATTGCGGATAGTCACGTGCGCCGAGGGTAGCGTTCTGCTCGGCAAAGGCACTGACGGCACTGGCGGCTCGCCGAGGCCAGGGCGCGACGGCAGCATGGTTGAGATATCGCAAACCGACTATTTGCGGAAATTCGTCATTTATGTGAATCATCGCTGGATGCCCCGTGCATTTGATGACCGGTTAGGCATAATGACCGCCTCGATTTCTCATCTAAGCAGCCTCCTATGCAGAATGAACCCCGTAAGGTCCGCGAATTTCGTCGCCGCGAACAGGAAATCCTCGATACCGCGTTGCAGCTCTTTCTCGACCAGGGAGAGGATAGCGTCACGGTCGAGATGATTGCCGATGCGGTGGGCATCGGCAAAGGCACCATCTACAAGCACTTCAAGTCGAAGGCCGAAATCTACCTGCGGCTGATGCTCGACTACGAGCGCGACCTGAATCAGCTGCTGCATTCCCCGGATCTTGATCGCGACAAGGAAGCGCTTTCGCGCGCCTATTTCGAGTTCCGCATGCGCGACCCGCAGCGTTACCGTCTGTTCGACCGCCTCGAGGAGAAAGTGGTCAAGGGCAACCAGGTCCCGGAGATGGTCGAGCAGCTGCACAGCATCCGCGCATCCAACTTCGAACACCTGACCCAGCTGATCAAGGGGCGTATCGCCGAGGGCAAGCTCGAAGACGTGCCACCGTATTTCCATTACTGCGCCGCCTGGGCTCTGGTGCACGGCGCGGTCGCGCTGTATCACTCGCCGTTCTGGAGCAATGTGCTGGAGGATCAGGACGGATTCTTCCAGTTCCTGATGGATATCGGTGTGCGCATGGGCAACAAGCGCAAGCGTGATTGACGTCGGCGCAGGCGAAGCACAATGAGCATGAGCGAGTTTCCCGTCCGCTATATCGAGCCGGTTTTCCGGCCGCCGAGCGAAGCGCATTCACTGATCCTGCCGGTGACCAACGGCTGTTCGTGGAACGCCTGCACGTTCTGCGAGATGTACACCGCGCCGCAGAAGAAATTCCGCGCCCGCGATGAGGTGGAAGTGCTCGAAGAGATTCGCCGCTGCGGCGAGCAGCTGATCGTTCAGCGGGTGTTTCTGGCCGATGGCGATGCGCTGGTGCTGCCGACTCGCAGGCTGCTGAAGATCCTGGAGCAGATTCGCCAGTGCCTGCCGGAGGTGCAGCGCGTGTCCAGCTACTGCCTGCCACGCAATTTGCGCAAGAAGTCGGTCCAGGAGCTGCGTGAGCTGGCGGACGCCGGGCTTGGCATGGCCTACGTTGGCGCGGAGTCCGGTGACGACGAGGTGCTGGCGCGGGTCAACAAGGGCGAAACCTACGAGTCGACCCTGAGCGCGCTGGACAAGCTTGGCCAGGCGGGAATCACCCGTTCGGTGATGATCCTCAATGGCCTTGGCGGGCGGGCGCTGAGCCGGCAGCATGCGCGCAATTCGGCACGCCTGATGAACGCAGCGCAGCCCGAGTTTCTTTCCACGCTGGTGGTCAGTTTCCCGCAGGGTTATGCGCGTTTTCGCCAGGGATATGAAGACTTCGAGCCGCTACCGCTTTCCGACCTGCTTGTTGAGCTGGAATGGCTGCTGGGCGATCTCCAGTTGCGTGACACGGTGTTCCGCAGCGACCACGCCTCCAACTATCTGGTGCTCAAAGGCACGCTGGGAGCCGACAAGCCGCGCCTGATGCGCCAGCTGCGCGAGGCGATCGACGATCCCCGTGCCGCGCCTTTGCGCCAGGAGTGGCAGCGCGGGCTGTGAGCGGCAGACGCGCTGGTACCAGCGCCATCGGCCGGCCGACCTGGCGTGGATGCTGCATTGCCGGTGCGATTGCCGGTTTTCCGTCACCGGCCTCTGGAGGGTGAAATCCATGCGTTTTCTATTAGTAGGCGTGCCAGGTTTGCTGGTATTGCTTGCCCTGGCTGGCTGCATGAAAGTCAGCGACATGGCCGAGGGCACCCGCTACCACCTGAGGGATGCCGGTATTCTCGATCACAGCGAGACACGCCGGGCCAGTTCATGGCGTCTGCAGCCGGATTCCTTCATCTATATTGCGCAGGGCCATTTCGTACCCCCCGGTGATGTCTATCCGCGGCCGAATGTCGTGGCGGAGGAAGCCTTCAATGGCTTCGTCGAATATTTCCCGCTGGTGCGCCGCGCTCGCGAGCCGGCCGGGCTGGAGGAAGCCATGACGCAGGCCTCTGCGGTCGGCGCCCATTACCTTCTGTATCTGCGCTACGCAGCGGCGGACGATCGCATCGGCAGCTTCGACGAGCTGAACGAGCAGCGCGCACTGGATCGGCTTGGCGTGGATTCCGGCGTGGTGCAACTGATGCTGATCGAAACCGGCACGCACTATCTGGTCGATACCGCGCGCATTCGCAGCCGTGGCGGGCTGCTCGGCATTTACGATGCCAGACCCGAGCATCTCCTGCGGCCGCCTTTGCAGGACTATGCTCGTCGGTTACTGGGTCTGTCACGCTGAGGGATGTGGCAGTATCGAAGCCGACATAGCTGCGAAGCGAGGAGAACGGGATGAACGAGACAGGCAAGGCGGGAGACCTGCTGGCCCAGCTCTCGGCGGGCGAGAAGAAGGGGCTGCCGCCGGTGCATTTGTGGAACCCGCCATTCTGCGGCGACCTCGACATGCGTATCGCACGAGACGGTACCTGGTTTTACCAGGGCACGCCTATCGGACGTCCGGCGATGGTTCGTCTGTTCTCCACAGTGATTCGACGCGACGGCGATGATTACTTCCTGGTTACGCCGGTGGAAAAGGTCGGGATCCAGGTCGAAGATGCGCCCTTCGTCGCGGTGCGGCTGGACGTGAGCGGGGAGGGCGAAGCGCAGTTGCTGCGTTTCGTCACCAATGTCGACGATGTGGTGGAGGCCGGTCAGGAGCATCCGCTGCGCGTCAGCCTCGACCCGCAGACTCAGGGACCATCGCCGTACATTCACGTGCGCGCCAATCTCGAGGCGCTGGTTCATCGCAACGTGTTCTATCAGCTGGTGGATCTGGCCGTGCCGGGTGATGTGGACGGCGAGAGCTGGCTCGGCGTGTGGAGCGGCGGTGTGTTCTTTCCCATAGGACGTACCGAGTAGCGTCGCGGTATACCGGTTTCAACGGCATAAAAAAGGCTCCCGAGGGAGCCTTTTTCGTTGCTTACATGTTGGGGTAGTTCGGCCCGCCGGTACCTTCCGGCGCGACCCAGGTGATGTTCTGCGCCGGGTCCTTGATGTCGCAGGTCTTGCAGTGCACGCAGTTCTGCGCGTTGATCTGGAAGCGCTTGCTGCCATCGTCGTTGCTGACCACTTCGTAGACGCCTGCCGGGCAGTAGCGCTGAGCCGGCTCGTCGTACAGCGGCAGGTTCTTGTCGATCGGGATGCTTGGGTCGGTCAGCTTGAGGTGAACCGGCTGGTCTTCCTCATGGTTGGTGTTCGAGAGGAACACCGAGCTGAGCTTGTCGAAGCTCAGTTTGCCGTCCGGCTTCGGATACTCGATCTTCTTCGACTCGGCGGCCGGCTTGAGGCACGCGTAGTCCGGCTTTGTGTCGTGCAGCGTGAAGGGAATCTTGCCGCCGAAGATGTTCTGGTCGATGAAGTTGAACGCGCCACCCTTGATTGCGCCCCACTTGTGAATGGCAGCGCCGAAGTTGCGGCTCTTGTACAGCTCGTCGTACAGCCAGCTGTTCTTGAAGCCTTCTTCGTAGGCGCTCAGCTCGTCACCACCTTCGCGACCGGCCAGCAGCGCGTCCGCCGCAGCTTCGGCGGCCAGCATGCCGGACTTCATCGCGGTGTGGCTGCCCTTGATCTTGGCGAAGTTCAGGGTCCCGGCGTCGCAGCCGATCAGTGCGCCGCCGTTGAAGACCATCTTCGGCAGGCAGTTCAGGCCACCTTTGGCGATGGCGCGGGCGCCGTAGGAAACGCGTTTGCCGCCCTCCAGGTACTGCTTGATCACCGGGTGGTGCTTGTAGCGCTGGAACTCGTCGAACGGCGACAGGTGAGGGTTGCTGTAGGACAGATCGACGATCAGGCCGACCACGACCTGATTGTTTTCCAGGTGATAGAGGAACGAGCCGCCAGTGTTCTCGTCGTTCAGCGGCCAGCCCGCGGTGTGCACGACCAGGCCTTGCTCGTGCTTGGCGGGGTCGATGTCCCACAGCTCCTTGATGCCGATGGCGTAGTGCTGCGGGTCGACATTGGCGTTGAGCTGGAAGCGGTTGATCAGCTGCTTGCCGATATGTCCGCGGCAGCCTTCGGCGAACAGCGTGTACTTGGCACGCAGCTCCATGCCTGGGGTGTACATGCCTTCTTTCGGGTTGCCTTCGCGATCGACGCCCAGGTCACCGGTGACGATACCGCGCACGATGCCGTTTTCGTCGATCAGCGCTTCCTGGGCGGCGAAGCCCGGGTAGATCTCGACACCCAGGTTCTCGGCCTGCTGGGCGAGCCAGCGGCACAGGTTGCCCAGGGAGATGATGTAATTGCCTTCGTTGTGCATGGTCTTGGGGACCAGCGCATTGGGCAGCTTGCTGGCCGCTTCGGCGGTCTTCAGCAGATAGATGTCGTCACGCTTGACCGGCGTGTTGAGCGGGGCGCCGAGTTCTTTCCAGTCGGGGAACAGTTCGTTCAGCGCACGAGGTTCGAAGACCGCGCCGGACAGGATATGGGCACCTACTTCGGAGCCTTTCTCGACGACGCATACACTGATTTCCTGACCAGCGTCGGCGGCTTTTTGCTTCAGGCGGCAGGCTGCGGATAGGCCTGCAGGGCCGGCGCCGACGATGACAACGTCGAATTCCATGTATTCGCGTTCCATTAGGCTTTCTCCTACTCAGGGCTTGGTTGTTATATAAGTGGTGGAGGGCTGTGATCGGCCCCTGACCGAGCCGGGCCGGCGCATTATATATAGACGCTCGAATCGGTCCAATACAAACGTTTGTTTGAATTTTCTGGAAGCCTGTTAGAATCGGCCGAACCGCGAGGTTATGACGGGTCATATGCGTTGTTGACCCCGTCTGCGGCCTGCGGTCAAGATACGGACGGTTTGCACTCGCCGAACAGGGCAGCGGCTATCGAAACCCCAAGCCACGAGCAAGGCTCGGTTCGCCTCGGCGGAATTCTATTCACCGGAGAGTAACGAGGAATCCATGAAGGTTCTTGTAGCTGTCAAACGAGTGGTCGATTACAACGTCAAGGTTCGCGTCAAGGCGGACAACTCCGGCGTTGACCTCGCCAACGTCAAGATGTCGATGAACCCCTTCTGCGAGATCGCCGTGGAAGAAGCGGTTCGCCTGAAAGAGAAGGGCGTGGCGAGCGAAATCGTTGTCGTCTCCATCGGCCCGACCGCTGCCCAGGAGCAGCTGCGCACCGCACTGGCGCTGGGCGCCGATCGTGCTGTGCTGGTCGAGTCCAACGACGAACTGAACTCCCTGGCGGTTGCCAAGCTGCTCAAGGCCGTGGTCGACAAGGAGCAGCCGCAACTGGTGATCCTCGGCAAGCAGGCAATCGACAGCGACAACAACCAGACCGGCCAGATGCTCGGCGCGCTGACCGGCTATGCCCAGGGCACCTTCGCCTCCAAGGTGGAAGTGGCTGGCGACAAGGTCAACGTCACCCGCGAAATCGACGGCGGCCTGCAGACCGTCGCGCTGAACCTGCCGGCGATCGTCACCACCGACCTGCGTCTGAACGAGCCGCGCTACGCGTCGCTGCCGAACATCATGAAGGCCAAGAAGAAGCCGCTGGAAGTGCTGACCCCGGATGCGCTGGGCGTCGCCACCACGTCCACCGTGAAGACCCTGAAAGTCGAAGCACCGGCTGCCCGCAGCGCCGGCATCAAGGTCAAGTCCGTGGCTGAACTGGTCGAGAAACTGAAGAACGAGGCGAAGGTAATCTAAATGACTATCCTGGTTATCGCTGAACACAACAACGCCGTCCTCGCGGCCGCTACCCTGAACACCGTCGCCGCCGCCAAGGCCATCGGTGGCGACATCCACGTGCTGGTAGCCGGCAGTGGCTGCGGTGCCATCGGCGAAGCAGCCGCACAGATCGAAGGCGTAGCCAAGGTACTGGTCGCCGACGATGCGGCTTACACCAACCAGCTGCCCGAGAACGTCGCGCCGCTGATCGCTGATCTGGCCAAGAACTACAGCCATGTACTGGCCGCTGCCACCACCAACGGCAAGAATTTCCTGCCGCGCGTTGCCGCGCAACTGGACGTCGACCAGATCTCCGAGATCATCTCGGTGGAAAGCCCGGACACCTTCAAGCGCCCGATCTACGCTGGTAACGCCATCGCCACCGTGCAATCCAGCGCGCCGATCAAGGTGATCACCGTGCGTTCGACCGGTTTCGATGCCGTGAACGCCACTGGTGGCTCGGCTGCGGTTGAGCAGATCTCCGGTACTGGCGATGCGGGCAAGTCCGCGTTCGTAGGCGAAGAGCTGGCCAAGTCCGACCGTCCCGAACTGACCGCTGCCAAGATCGTCGTTTCCGGCGGCCGCGGCATGCAGAACGGTGACAACTTCAAGCACCTGTACTCGCTGGCCGACAAGCTCGGCGCCGCGGTCGGTGCATCCCGCGCCGCGGTCGATGCCGGCTTCGTGCCGAACGACATGCAGGTCGGCCAGACCGGCAAGATCGTCGCACCGCAGCTGTACATCGCCGTCGGTATCTCCGGTGCCATCCAGCACCTGGCCGGCATGAAGGACTCCAAGGTGATCGTCGCGATCAACAAGGACGAGGAAGCCCCGATCTTCCAGGTTGCCGACTATGGCCTGGTCGGCGATCTGTTCGAGATCATTCCGGAGCTGGAACGGCTCGTCTGAAGCTGATCGCTGTCGAAAGAACCCGCTCATGTAGCGGGTTTTTTCATGGGCGGTCAGCGGGTTCGTCGGTGTACCATCGGCGCAACCGTTTCGCACCCGCTCAACCGCACTAAGAGGATTTTCATGCGTTTCGCCTTTGCGTTGAAATCGGCCTTGATCGCGTTGGCCCTGGCGACGCCGCTCACGGCAACGGCCGCGGGAAAATGTGATCGCCTGGTGGCAACCGGTGCCGCGGACAACCCGCCGTTTCTCTGGCGGGATCCGCAGAACCCCAAACGGCTGATCGGTGCCAATGCCGATCTGCTCGGGCAGATTGCCGATTCCCTCGGACTGAAGCTGGATCTGCTCTATACGGGCGATCGAGCGAAGGCGCTCGACGAGGTACGCAGCGGTCGGGTCGACGTGCTGGCCGATGCGACCCTCAGCGTGCAGCGCCTGGAAGAGCTGGATTTCGTGCACCCGGCGATCATCCAGCTGCAGACCGTCGCCTGGGTACGTAACGAGCCGGGCTTCTTCTATGCCAGCCGCGAGGACCTGAAGGGGCACGGCGGGCTGACCGTTGGCGCCGGGCGTTTCGGCAGCGAGTTCGATGCCTTCGCCAAGAGCAGCCTGCAGTTGCAGCAGGTCAACAGCCTCGACCAGGGCTTGCAGAGACTGGTCGCCGGCGGCAGTGATTACCTGTTGCACGAGCGCTACAGCACGGTTGCCGCGGCGGATGCATCGGGCTTGCTGGACAAGATTCAGCGGCTTGATCCGCCAGTGGTCGGGCGGGACATGCACCTGGCCATCTCGCACGATTCGGCCTGCAACGATCCCTGGCTGCGCGGACAACTGGCGCGGAAAATGACAGAATTGCGCGCCGCAGGTGTGCCGGAACAGCTGGTGGCGCACAACCTGACCGTCTGGAAAAACCAGCAGGCGGAGCGGCCAAAGGCTTCGAAAAAGTAGGATTCAGCGTGTTGAAACGTCTCTTCCCCAGCGCATCACTGGCCTTCTTCATGCTGGCCGGATGTGCCAGCGATCCCGCACCGACCGCTCAGCTGCAGCTGAGCGAGCAGGCCGTGGCGCAGGCCCGCTCCATGGAGGCCTCCAGGGCCCATGAGGAACTGGCACTGGCCGAAAGCAAGCTGAGCGCTGCGCGTGCAGCGCTGCAAGCCGGTGACAATCGTCAGGCCCGCATGCTGGCCGAGCAGGCGGAGCTGGATGCCCGCCTGGCGGAGGCGCGTGTGCTGAAGGATCAGCGCCAGGCACAGATCGACGATCTGAATCGACGCATCCAGCGTCTACGCCAGCAGTTGGGAGAGGTCCGGTGAACATGCGTTTCTTCCTCGTCATGGCCGCGCTGGCACTGGCCGGCTGCTCGAGCCAGGACACTGAGCATGAGCTCGCCCAGGCGTCGGCCGCGCTGGAGCGCATTCAGGCTGACGGCATGGTTCAGCGCGGTGCGCCGAAGGACCTGCAGCGAGCGCTGGAGACCCTGCAGCGCGCCGAACGCTTCAATGACTACTGGGGGGGAGCCGAAGACGCTCGCCATTACGCTTACCTGAGCCGACGCTACAGCGAGATCGCCGCGCAGCAGGGCGAACTGTTGCAGCATCAGGAGCAGGTGGCGCGTCTGGAGATGGAGCGCGACCGACTGCGGCGCATGCTGCAGGATGCCCAGCTGATGACCGCTGAACAGCAGGGGCGCTGGCTGGAAGACCAGATGATGAGCCTGGCCGCCAGCGAGACCGACCGAGGTCTGGTGATGACCCTGGGGGACGTGCTTTTCCACCCTGACAGTGCCGAGCTTGGCAACTCGGCCAACCGAACCTTGCTCAAGCTGGTGCACTTTCTTCAGCTCAATCCGCAGCGCAAGGTACGCATCGAAGGCTACAGCGACAGCCGTGGCGATCCGCAAGCCAATCTCGAACTATCGCGCGCGCGGGCGCAAACGGTGGCCGACCTGCTCATCAGCCTGGGCATCGAAGCCGAGCGCGTCGAGGTGCGCGGCTACGGCGAGCGCTTTCCGATCGCCGAGAACGCCTCTGCACGCGGGCGCGCGCAGAATCGGCGCGTGGAAATACTGTTTTCCGATGCAGCGGGCAATCTCGGCCCGGACCGCTAGCGCCCCGTCTGGATAGACTGTTTCGCCCACATGCTGCGTAACTGTATTGGTCCGCTGGTGGTCCGCTGAGCTACTGTTACGGTTCAGTTGGCGGGAGACCGGCGAGATGACCAATCTGTTGCTCTATCAACGCATTGCCCAGCAGCTCGCCGAGGACATCCGGCGGGGAGTGTATCGGCCTGGCGAACGTGTACCTTCGGTGCGCAAGATGAGCCGGCAGCTGAGCGTCAGTCACGCGACGGTGCTGCAGGCCTACGCCAACCTGGAGGATCAGGGCATGATCCGGGCGCGTCCGCAGTCCGGCTTCTATGTCCACCAGACGCCGGTCCTCACCGCGCCGACACCCGATATCGCCCGGGTCGAGCGACCCACGCTGGTCACGCGCAGCAGCATCATCAACCAGGTGCTCAGCGAGTCCCGTCGCGAAGGGCTGATTCCGCTGGGTGCCGCCGTGCCGCATGTGGATTATCTGCCGGTCAGGGCTTTGCACCAGCAACTTGCCAAGGTCACGCGCTTCCAGAGCCCACGGGCGTTCAGCTACATGTTCAGTCCCGGCTACGAGCCGTTGCGTCGTCAGGTGGCGATCCGCATGCGCGACGCCGGCGTGGTGGTCGATCCCGGCGAGATCGTCATCACCCATGGTTGCGTCGATGCACTGCAAATGTCGCTGCGGGTGTTGACCCGGCCCGGTGATCTGATCGCCGCCGAATCGCCAACCTATTACGGCCTGCTGCAACTGGCGGACCTGCTGGGGCTCAAGGTCATCGAAATTCCCAGCGATCCGGATACCGGCATGAGCCTCGAGGCGCTGCAGCTGGCGGCCGGGCAATGGCCGATCAAGGCGCTGGTGCTCACGGCGCGGCTGAGCAACCCGCTGGGTGTGAGCATGCCCGACCACCGGCAGAAGCAATTGCTGAACCTCGCGGCCCGGTTCGACATCCAGATCGTAGAGGACGATATCTACGGTGAGCTGATGTTCGAGCAGGACCAGTACAAGGCGCTGAAGTCCAACGACCGGGACGGGCGGGTCATCTATTGCTCGAGTTTTTCCAAGACCCTGTCACCCGGTGTGCGTATCGGCTGGATCATCGCCGGACGCCATCAACCGGAGATCGAGCGCCTGCAGACCTTCAGTACCCACTCGGCCTGCAGCGTGACGCAGATGGCGGTGGCCGCGTACCTGGAGAATGGTGGCTATGATCGACACCTGCGGGCCATCCGCCAGGAGTACCGCAAGAACCTCAGCGCTTTCCAGCTGGCGGTGCAGCGCTATTTCCCGGAAGGCACGCAGATGACGCGGCCCAAGGGCAACTTCATTCTCTGGGTCAGTCTGCCGGTGCGGGTCAATACTCAGGAACTGCACGTGAGGGCGCTGGAGCAGGGCATCAGCATCGCGCCGGGTCTGATTTTCAGCAACACCGAGCAGTTCAACCACTGCATACGGCTCAACTGTGGCCTGCCGTGGAATCATGAAACCGAGCGGGCGCTGCGTACGCTCGGGCAACTGGCGTCGGAGCTGTGCCGGGACGCACAATAGACGCTCCTGAGTCGTTCGCCGTGAGGAAAGATGCCGATGCCGAGGCCGCCCCTGTTGTTGCTGTTGTTGGCCTTGCTCGGTGGATGCGAGCGCGAGGAGCAACCTCGGGATGCCGAACGGGAAACGCCACAGTCGCAGCAACCGGCAGCGGAGCCCGTTGACGAGGCACAGGCGCCGCCTGATCTGGATATCGAGGTGGCGCCGGTGGAGCAGGCAGCGGAAACCGAGCCACCGCCTGTGCAGATCAGCATTCCGGAGCCCGAACCTCAGCCCGCGGCTCGACCGCGCCCCGCGCCAGCCAAGCAGCCGGAGAAGCCGGCCGAAGTCGAGCTCGTCGAGCCGGTGCTCGACCTACGCCTGCCGGAAGAGCTGGCCGAAGAGTTGATGCCTGCGCCAAGCAGCGAATCCACCCGCCTGCTGCCGCCGCTTTTCGACGCGGCGAAACCGTCACGCTCGATGCAGATCGGCGGTCGCCTGATCTCGGGCGAAGACGATGACGAATCGCTGATCGAAGGTGCGGAAATCCAGTTCGAATTCAAGCGCTGATGCTGCTTTATCGGCGCGCCTAGCTCTGGCGCTCCGCTGCATGCAACATCGTCCATAGGTCCTGCGCAGGCAGCGGATGGCTCATGTGGAAACCTTGCACCTCCGTGCAGCCGTCGTCGGTCAGCAGGCGCAGCTGTTCTTCGGTTTCCACGCCCTCGGCCGTCACCCGCATCCGCAGGCCACGGCCCAGCTCGATCAGGGCGCGGACGATGGAGTGATCTTCGATGGACTGGCCGATGCCGGCGACAAAGCTGTTGTCGATCTTGATCACGTCGAAGGGGTAGTGCCGCAAGGTGGTCAGGGACGAATAGCCGGTGCCGAAGTCGTCCACCGCGAGGCGAACACCCAGCGCCTTGATGCGCTTGAGCAACTCCAGGGTGTTCTGGGTTTCGCGCAGCAGTTCGCTCTCGGTCACCTCCAGTTCCAAGCGGTTGCCGGCAAGGCCGTTGTCCGCCAGTGCCTGGGTGATCTCTTCCAGCAGCCGATCATCATGCAGCTGAAGCGGTGAGAGATTGACCGATACCACCGTGTCGCCCGGCCAGCGCGCCGCCTGCTGGCAGGCCTGACGCAACACCCAGCGGCCGAGCGGGATGATCAGCCCGGTTTCCTCGGCCAGCGGGATGAACTGCTCGGGTAACAGCATGCCGCGTTGCGGATGATCCCAGCGCACCAGTGCCTCAGCGCCAATGATGTACAGGCCCTGGCTCTGGTAACGCGGCTGGTAGTGCACCTCGAGCTGCTGCTCGGTGATCGCCACGCGCAGTTCCTCTTCGCGGCGCAGCCTTTCATGCAGGCGCTGATCCATCTCCCGGCCGTAGGCGCGCCAGGTGCCTCTGCCGGCGTCCTTGGCCTGGTAGAGCGCGATGTCGGCGCAGCGCAACAGTTCATTGGCCTGGTTGGCGTCGGTCGGTGCCAGCGCCACGCCGATGCTGGCGCCGATGCTGATCTGCTGATCCTCGTAGATGAACGGAGCGCTCAGCGCATCGATGATTCGGTTGCACAGACGATCGATATCGTTGTCTTCGCCCATGCGATGGAGCACGACGACGAACTCGCCGCCGCCCAGGCGCGCCACCAGGTCGCCATCGCGGGTGCGCTCGCGCAGACGTGACGCGACGCCGATCAGCACCTCGTCGCCGGCCGCATGGCCAAGGGTGTCGTTCACCGGTTTGAAGCGGTCGAGGTCGATATACAGCAGCGTCAGGGTCGAGCCGCTACGCAGCGAGGCCAGGTTCTGCTCGAGGTAATCACGCAGGCGACTGCGGTTGGGCAGCCCGGTCAGTGCGTCATGCTGCGACAGGTATTGAACCCGCGCCTGTGCCCGGGTCTCCTCGGTCACGTCGCTGGCGGTGCCGCGGTAGCCGAGCAGCTTGCCGTCGTGCTGGATGGTGCGCGCAGCCAGCCGGCAATAGCGCTCGCAGCCATCGGCGGCGCGGTAGCTGCTGCGCAGCGGTGCGCTGTGGGGCGCCTCTAGCCAATTTTGCAGCGCCGCGCTGTCGGTGATCAGCAGCTCCAGCAGCGGGCGGCCCAGCCACTGTGCCGGTTCGTGGCCGGTGATCTGCCGGAAACGGTTGGAAAGGAAGGTCAGGCGGGCTTGTTCGTCGGTCTCCCAGATCCAGTCGGAGGCCGCTTCCGCCACATCGCGGAAGCGCTCCTCGCTCTCGGCCAGCGCTGAGCGGCTGGAGGCGAGTCGTGCGTAGCTGACGTCGAGCAGGTGCATCACGCGCAGCGCATGGCGCACCAGCAGCCAGGCCAGCAGCCCTAGGCCGAGTGCCACGGCGCCGAGAACGGGCAGGGTGACCAGAAGCAGCAGGCGCCCCGGCTGTGGCGCCGTCCAGGTGAAGTGGACGGCTGTTCCATCCTCCAGCGCCTGGCTGATGATCGGCCCGGTCTGGTCCGACGGGTCGACGAGCAATCGCAACTGCTCCACAGCGTACTGCCCGCCGATAGCTTCCAACCGCGCCGTGTCGAGCACATCGACGAAGACGAGCGTGGATGGTGGTCCTTCGTGCTCTTCGATATCTGCCCCACCCGTGGCCAGCGACGCAGCCGCGACCACCGCGGGTTGCCCGTCGACCCAGAGCAGGGCCGAAGCGCCAGCGTCATTCTCAGCCGCAGCACGGGCCCGCGTCAGCAGCTCGGGCAAGCCGTGTTGCAGATACTGGAACGCATCCACCGACTGCAGCTTGCCCTGGATGACGGCGTACGGGGTTTCGCCCGTCGGGGTGATCACCAGTACCGCCTCGTAGTCGAAATCCTTGTACAGCGAAGGGCCAAGATTGGCCTGCGTGAATGCCCAGTTCACATCGACCTGCTGATTGAGGTGCACGTACGCGTCGCCCCAGAAGGCGTAGTCGACGATGGAGCGGTTCATCCATTCGTGCTGTGCCTGCAGCGCCTTGCCAGCGAGAAAACGGCTCTGTTGCAGGGCGTCCTGGTCGATCTTGCGGGCGATATGAACGACCGCGAAAGCGGCCGCGACGATTGCCGCCACCAGCAGCGCGACCATGCCGGGGAGAATGCGACGGGCAAAGATCGCCTTGGCCTTCGGGTTGGTCGGGCCGTCAACGGGGAGGGGAGATTGCATTAAGAAAGTCCTGCCAGAACTGCATGATCGCGGCAAACGGGCATAGTGCCACTATTGAGTGCGGCGGGCATCTGTAAACGTCTGCCGGTACCTGCGCCCGGCATCGGTCGGCGCTCAGCGGTCGCGCGACTCCTGTGCGTCGGCCTCGGCATTGCGCTGGGCAATACGCTTCTTCTGCTCGTCGGTGAGCGGAATTTTCCGGGCCGTGGAGCGCAACATCAACAGACTGCCGACGATCGAGCCGAGCGCGACGACCAGAATCAGCCAGAAATACCAGGGCATGGGTTCCTCCAGACAGGCGAGCGGTTTACGCACTTTACTTGGGTGCGCCCGAGCGGTCACCGTTTTGCTGATCATGCCTGTTTGGACCCTGCGCCGAGGCTTTCGTCGCATGGGACATTTTCTGCGACAATGCGTGCCGAATTTCTCGAGGACATGCCATGACCTGCCAGACTCCGATTATCGTAGCGCTCGACTTCCCCTCCCGCGATGCCGCACTGGCATTGGCCAGGCAGCTCGATCCGCGGCTGTGTCGGGTGAAGGTCGGCAAGGAGCTGTTCACTCGCTGCGGCCCGGCGATTGTCGAGGCGTTGCAGGCAATGGATTTCGAAGTCTTCCTCGACCTCAAATTCCATGACATCCCCAACACCACGGCGATGGCGGTGAAAGCCGCTGCCGAGCTGGGTGTGTGGATGGTCAACGTACATTGCTCCGGTGGCCTGCGGATGATGGCGGCCTGTCGCGAGACACTGGCCGGCATGTCCGGCCCCACGCCGCTGCTGATTGGCGTCACCGTGCTGACCAGCATGGAGCAGGATGATCTGGCCGGCATCGGGCTGGACGTCGCGCCGCAGGAGCAGGTACTGCGTCTGGCCGGTCTGGCCGCCCAGGCGGGGCTGGACGGACTGGTGTGTTCGGCCCAGGAAGCCGTGCCGCTGAAAGCGCAGTTCCCGGCGCTGCAACTGGCTACACCGGGTATCCGGCCCGCGGGCAGTGCCCAGGACGATCAGCGCCGGATTCTGACTCCGGCTCAGGCCATGGCGGCGGGGTCCGATTATCTGGTGATCGGTCGCCCGATCAGCCAGGCCGCGGACCCGGCGAGCGCGCTGGCCAACGTGGTAGCCGAGCTGGCGTAAGCGCGAACGAGAAGGCCGAGCCACTGGGCTCGGCCTGTGACTTCACCTCGTTACGCTCAGCTGACCTTAAGGACCAGCTTGCCGAAGTTGCCGCCGGTGAACAGCTTCATCAGTGTTTCGGGGAAGGTCTGCAGGCCCTCGATGACGTCCTCCTTGCTCTTGAGCTTGCCGCTGGCCAGCCACTCGGCCATGTCGCGCATCGCTTCGGGGTAGCGCGAAACGTAGTCGGTGACCACCATGCCCTCCATCCGTGCGCGGTTGACCAGCAGCGACAGATAGTTGGACGGGCCCTTCACCGCTTCCTTGTTGTTGTACTGGCTGATGGCGCCGCAGATCACTACCCGCGCGCCGACGCTGAGGCGCTGCAGCACCGTGTCGAGGATGTCGCCACCGACGTTGTCGAAGTACACGTCCACGCCGTTCGGGCACTCACGCTTGAGCGCCGCGGCCAGGTCCTCGTTCTTGTAGTCGATGGCGCCATCGAAGCCGAGCTTCTCGGTGAGGAACCGGCACTTGTCCGCGCCGCCAGCGATGCCGACCACGCGGCAGCCCTTGATCTTCGCGATCTGCCCGGCAATGCTGCCGACCGCGCCGGCGGCCCCGGAAATCACCACGGTCTCGCCGGCCTTCGGCTGGCCGACCGACAGCAGTGCGAAGTAGGCGGTCATGCCGGTCATGCCCAACGCCGAGAGATAGCGCGGCAGTGGTGCCTGTTGCGGATCGACCTTGTAGAAGCCCTTCGGCTCGCCAAGGTAGTACGCCTGCACGCCCAGGGCGCCGTTGACGTAATCACCTTCCTTGTAATCGGGATGCTGCGAGGCGATCACCTTGCCCACGCCCAGTGCACGCATCACCTCGCCGATGCCCACCGGCGGGATGTAGGACTTGGCGTCGTTCATCCAGCCACGCATGGCCGGATCGATGGACAGATACTCGACCTTGACCAGAATCTGATTCGGTCCGGGCTCGCCCAGCGGTTTCTCGACGAACTCGAAGGTCTCGCGGGTCGGTGCACCGACAGGTCGCTGGGCGAGCAGGAATTGCTGGTTGAGCAGGGTCATGAACGTTTGCCTCGTAGTTGCGAAAGGTTTGGTGTAGCTCGCCCGGCGCGCAGCTGCAAGGGACGTCGGAGCGCTGGAATGCACAGGCATCCACTTCGGTGATATGACCGCGGCGGCGGTGAAATGCCCGTACGCATGAGGGTATAAGTCTGACCGGGACGCCTGGCGTGGTCATTTCAGGCACAAAGCGAGTCGAAAATCTTCGGGAAGAACAATCATGAGCATGACATTCTCCGGCCAGGTCGCCCTGGTGACGGGCGCGGCGGCCGGCATCGGTCGCGCCACGGCGCTCGCATTCGCCCAGCAGGGGCTCAAGGTGGTACTGGCGGACATCGACGAGGCGGGCATACGCGACGGCGCCGAGGCCATTCGCGCCGCCGGTGGCGAGGCGATCGTCGTTCGTTGTGACGTGACGCGCGACGAGCAGGTCAAGGCGCTGATCGAGCAGACGCTGGCGCAGTACGGCCGCCTTGATTATGCGTTCAACAACGCCGGCATCGAGATCGAGCAGGGGCGTCTGGCCGAGGGCAGCGAAGCGGAGTTCGACGCGATCATGGGCGTCAACGTCAAGGGTGTCTGGCTGTGCATGAAGCATCAGCTGCCGGTCATGCTCGCCCAGGGCGGCGGCGCGATCGTCAACACCGCATCGGTCGCAGGGCTCGGTGCCGCGCCGAAGATGAGCATCTATGCGGCATCCAAGCATGCGGTGATCGGCCTGACCAAGTCGGCGGCGATCGAGTACGCCAAGAAGCAGATTCGCGTGAACGCCGTCTGCCCGGCGGTGATCGATACTGACATGTTCCGCCGCGCCTATGAAGCCGACCCGCGCAAAGCGGAGTTCGCGGCCGCCATGCACCCGGTCGGGCGCATCGGCAAGGTGGAGGAGATCGCCGCGGCTGTGCTCTATCTGTGCAGCGACGGCGCCGCGTTCACCACGGGCCACGCCCTGGCAGTGGATGGTGGTGCGACCGCGATCTGACGGCGCGCCCGGCGCGGCCAGGCCGGACACCCCTTTCAGCGCCGCTCAGTTGCGGCGGCGCAGAATCAGCAAGGTGATCACCCCCGCGATCAAGCCCCACAGCGCCGCGCCGATGCCGAACAGCGTCAGCCCCGATGCCGTCACCATGAAGGTGATCAGCGCCGCTTCGCGCTCGTTGGGTTGCTGCATCGCCTGGGTCAGCCCCGAACCGATCGAGCCGAGCAGGGCCAGCGCCGCGATGGACAGCACCAGCGCGGCCGGAAAGGCCGCGAACAGCGCCGCCAGCGTCGCACCGAAGATACCGGCGATGCCGTAGAACACGCCGCACCAGGCTGCTGCGGTGTAGCGTTTGCCTGGGTCGGGGTGCGCCTCCGGGCCGGCGCAGATCGCCATGGTGATCGCCGCCAGATGGATGCCGTGGGAGCCGAATGGGGCTAGCAGCACCGAGGCGATGCCCGTTGTCGAGATCAGTGGCGAAGCCGGCACCTGATAGCCCTCGGCGCGCAGCACGGCAAGCCCCGGCATGTTCTGCGAGGCCATCGCGATAACGAACAGCGGGATGCCGATGCTGAATACGGCAGCGAAAGAGAACGCCGGGGTGGTCCACACCGGCACCGCTATCTGCAGGCTGAAGCGCTGGATATCCAGCAGGCCGGTAACCCCGGCGATCAGGCAACCCACCAGCAGTGCGGCCAGCACTGCGTAACGTGGCTGCAGGCGCTTGGTCAGCAGGTAGCTGAAGCACATGCCGAGCACCAGCACCGGCTGGACACCAACGGCGCGGAAGATTTCGCTGCCGATGTTGAACAGCACGCCTGCCAGCAGCGCGGCGGCCAGGGACGCCGGTACCCGCCGCATAAGGCGGTCGAAGCTGCCAGTGATGCCGCACAGCGCGATCAAGGCCGATGCGAAGATGAAGGCGCCGATCGCTTCGGCATAGGGAACGCCGGGCAGGCTGGTGATCAGCAGCGCGGCGCCGGGCGTCGACCAGGCAACCACCACGGGCGTGCGATAGCGCAACGACAGGCCGATGCTGCAGATCGCCATGCCGATGGACAGCGCCCAGATCCACGACGAGATCTGTCCGGCGCTCAGCCCGGCCGCCTGGCCCGCCTGGAACATCAGCACCAGTGAACTGGTGTAGCCGGTGAGCATGGCAATGAAGCCGGCGACGACAGTGGATGGCGAGCTGTCGCTCAGAGGACGCAGGGCGCTGCGACTGATTTCGTTCATTCTTTGCTGTTCTTCTGCTGAGCGATGGGAGGCCGACGGCTGCCGCGGCCTATGGTACAAGCCTAGGGGGCTGCGCTGGCCAGCGTCCCGGTACAGCCAAAGGCGCGTTGGGCGTAACAGTCGGCAATGACTGCTGCCTGTCATCGCCCCGCCAGGCGCTTCACCTGCGAACTGGCACCCTTGTTGCTATCTAGTCTTTGCTCGCCGCGCGATGCGTCAAAAAAACCGCGGCTGTTGGAGGATTAGATGAGTCAGGGCGTTCAATTCAATCGCTTGATGCTGGAAATGCGGGCCATGCAGACCGATGCCATGGCGCGTTCCAAGCCGGAGGTCCAGACCCAGGAGGTCGGCGCGCCGAGCTTTTCCGACATGCTTGGCCAGGCGGTGAACAAGGTGCACGAAACCCAGCAGGTTTCGAGCCAGCTCGCCTCTGCCTTCGAGATGGGGCAGGGCGGTGTCGACCTGACCGAAGTGATGATCGCCTCGCAGAAGGCCAGCGTTTCCTTTCAGGCCATGACCCAGGTGCGCAACAAGCTGGTTCAGGCTTACCAAGACATCATGCAGATGCCGGTGTGAGGCGGATTGAATCATGGCTGAAGCGGTGAGCAACGTTCCGGTGCCGGCAACCCCCGAGGGTGGCAAGAAGCCCTTGCTGGGCCTGTCGTTCCTGGAAAACCTTTCGGAAATGTCCATGCTGCGGCAGATCGGCCTGTTGGTCGGGCTGGCGGCCAGCGTGGCGATGGGTTTTGCCGTGGTGCTCTGGTCGCAGCAACCCGATTACCGCCCGCTGCTCGGCAGCCTGGCGGGAATGGATGCCAATCAGGTGATGGAAACCCTCGCTGCCGCGGACATCGCCTATACCGTCGAACCCAATTCCGGTGCCCTGCTGGTCAAGGCCAATGATCTGGCGCGTGCCCGCCTGAAGCTCGCAGGCGCCGGCATCGCGCCGGCCGACAGCAACATCGGTTTCGAGATTCTGGACAAGGATCAGGGCCTCGGCACCAGCCAGTTCATGGAGGCGACCCGTTATCGCCGTGGCCTCGAGGGTGAGCTGGGTCGTACCATTTCCAGCCTGAACAACGTCAAGGGTGCTCGTGTGCACCTGGCGATTCCGAAAAGCTCGGTATTCGTGCGCGACGAGCGCAAGCCCAGCGCTTCGGTTCTGGTGGAACTCTATCCAGGGCGAGCGCTGGAGCCGAGTCAGGTGATGGCCATCATCAACCTGGTCGCCACCAGCGTGCCGGAGCTGAACAAGTCGCAGATCACCGTGGTCGACCAGAAGGGCAATCTGCTCTCCGACCAACAGGAGCTGACCGAGCTGAGCATGGCGGGCAAGCAGTTCGACTACAGCCGCCGCATGGAAAGCCTCTATACCCAGCGTGTGCACAATATCCTGCAGCCGGTGCTTGGCAGTGGCCGCTACAAGGCGGAAGTCTCGGCGGATGTGGATTTCAGCGCGGTTGAATCCACCTCGGAGACCTTCAACCCGGACCAGCCGGCACTGCGCAGCGAGCAGAGCGTCAATGAACAGCGCCAGAGCAGCCTGCCGCCGCAAGGTGTGCCGGGTGCCCTGAGCAACCAGCCGCCGGGCCCGGCTTCGGCTCCCGAGCAGGCCAATCAGGCTGCTGCGGCCGCCGGTGCCGTGGCGCCCGGCCAGCCGCTGGTGGACGCCAACGGTCAGCAGATCATGGACCCGGTGACCGGCCAGCCGATGCTGGCGCCGTTCCCGGCAGACAAGCGCGAGCAGGCCACGCGCAATTACGAGCTCGATCGTTCCATCAGCTACACCAAGCAGCAGCATGGCCGCCTGCGCCGCCTGTCGGTGGCGGTGGTAGTCGACGACCAGATGTCGCTCAATGCGGCTGGCGAGATGGTGCGCGTGCCGTGGAATGCCGACGATCTGGCGCGCTTCACCCGGCTGGTACAGGACGCCGTTGGCTTCGACGCCAGCCGCGGCGACAGCGTCAGCGTGATCAACACCGCCTTCGTCGCTGACAGCTTCGGTGAAACCTTCGAGGAGATTCCGTTCTACTCGCAGCCCTGGTTCTGGGATGTCGTCAAGCAGGTGCTCGGCGTGCTGTTCATCCTGGTCCTGGTGTTCGGTGTACTGCGCCCTGTGCTCAAGAGCCTGACCAATCCGAACGCCGGTAAAGAACTGCAGGTGGCCGGCATGCCCGGTGAACTGGGCGAGGACGAAGGTCTGGATGGCGGCCTGGCCAACGACAGGGTCAGCCTGAGCGGTCCGCAGAACATCCTGCTGCCAAGCCCCAGCGAGGGATATGAAGCCCAGCTGAACGCGATCAAGAACCTGGTGGCCGATGACCCGGGACGGGTAGCCCAGGTGGTGAAAGAGTGGATCAACGCCGATGAGTGACAATCGAGTTCCAGCCAAGCTCAACAAGGTCGACAAGGCTGCCATCCTGCTGCTCTCGCTGGGCGAGACCGATGCGGCGCAGGTGCTGCGCCACCTCGGTCCGAAAGAGGTCCAGCGCGTCGGTACGGCCATGGCGCAGATGCGCAACGTGCAGAAGGCACAGATCGAGCAGGTGATGAGCGAGTTCGTCGAGATCGTCGGCGACCAGACCAGCCTGGGCGTCGGCTCCGACGGCTACATCCGCAAGATGCTCACCCAGGCACTGGGCGAGGACAAGGCCGGCGGTCTGATCGATCGTATCCTGCTGGGCGGCAACACCAGCGGTCTGGACAGCCTGAAGTGGATGGAGCCGCGCGCCGTGGCCGATGTGATCCGCTACGAGCATCCACAGATCCAGGCCATCGTGGTGGCCTATCTCGATCCGGATCAGGCCGGCGAGGTGCTGTCCCACTTCGACCACAAGGTGCGCCTGGACATCGTGCTGCGCGTGTCTTCGTTGAATACCGTGCAGCCCGCCGCCCTGAAGGAATTGAATCTGATCCTGGAGAAGCAGTTCTCCGGCAGCACCAATACCAGCCGCGCCAGCCTGGGCGGCGTGAAGCGGGCGGCCGACATCATGAACTACCTGGACAGCTCCATCGAAGGTCAGCTCATGGACGCCATCCGCGAGGTGGACGAGGACCTGTCTAGCCAGATCGAAGACCTGATGTTCGTCTTCGACAATCTCGCCGAGGTCGACGACCGTGGCATCCAGGTGCTGCTGCGTGAGGTATCCTCCGACGTGCTGGTGATGGCGCTCAAAGGCGCCGACGACGGCATCAAGGAGAAGGTCTTCAAGAACATGTCCAAGCGCGCCGGTGAGCTGCTGCGCGACGATCTGGAGGCCAAGGGGCCGGTACGTGTCAGCGACGTGGAAAATGCCCAGAAGGAAATTCTCACCATCGCTCGTCGCATGGCCGAGGCCGGGGAAATTGTCCTGGGCTCCAAGGGCGGCGAAGAGATGATCTAACCAGGACAACACCTCACACATGGCGAAGGACAACCCCAGCGACCTCATTCGCGCGAAAGACGTCAG
This sequence comes from Stutzerimonas stutzeri, assembly GCF_000219605.1. Taxonomy (NCBI): domain Bacteria; kingdom Pseudomonadati; phylum Pseudomonadota; class Gammaproteobacteria; order Pseudomonadales; family Pseudomonadaceae; genus Stutzerimonas; species Stutzerimonas stutzeri. The sequence goes on along the minus strand of NC_015740.1, from coordinate 2,765,417 downwards.
CCTGTTCGATCGCTGGTCGCTGCCCAGTTTCGACCCGCAGGGCGAGGAAGAGGAGCTGCCGTCAGCGCCCAGCGTGGAGGAAACGGTCGAAGAGTTGGCGCGTAGCGAGGACGTGCCGGTCGAGGAAGTCAAACCGCTGACGCTCGATGAGCTCGAGGCGATTCGCCAGCAGGCCTATAACGAAGGCTTCGCCACTGGCGAGAAGGATGGCTTCCATGCGGGCCAGCTCAAGGCCCGGCAGGAGGCCGAGGCGTCTCTGGCGCCGCGGCTGCAGAGCCTGGAGCGGCTGATGGAGCAGCTGCTCGAACCGATCGCCGATCAGGACCGCAACCTCGAGCATGCCATGGTCACGCTGGTCAGCCACATGGCGCGTGAGGTGATCCAGCGCGATCTGCTGATCGACTCCAGCCAGATTCGCCAGGTGCTGCGCGAGGCGCTGAAGCTGCTGCCCATGGGTGCCAGCAACGTGCGCATCCACGTCAATCCGCAGGACTTCGAGCTGATCAAGGCGCTGCGCGAACGCCACGAGGAAAGCTGGCGCATCCTTGAGGACAGCAGCCTGTTGCCAGGCGGCTGCCATATCGAAACCGAGCACAGCCGTATCGATGCCAGCATCGAAACGCGCCTGACCCAGGCCATCAAGCAACTGTTCGAGCAGCAGCGGGAGAACGCCACCCACCCGCCGGCTGCCGACCTGAATGTCGATCTGGACGTGTCCGATGCGCCTTGAGCGGGTCAGTTTCGCCAAACGTTTCGAAACCTATGAAGCGGCGATCAAGCTGCCCAGCCAACCGCTGCTTGAGGGCCGCCTGCTGCGCATGGTCGGCCTGACACTGGAGGCCGAGGGGCTGCGGGCGGCGGTCGGCAGCCGTTGCCTGGTGATCAACGACGACAGCTATCACCCGACCGAGGTCGAGGCCGAGGTGATGGGCTTCTCCAGCGGCAAGCTGTATCTGATGCCGGTCGGCAGCCTGGCCGGTATCGCGCCAGGCGCGCGGGTCGTGCCGCTGGTCAACACCGGACGCCTGCCCATGGGCATGTCCATGCTCGGTCGTGTGCTCGATGGCGCTGGGCGCGCCCTGGATGGCAAGGGCGGCATGCGCGCCGAGGACTGGGTGCCGATGGATGGTCCGGTGATCAACCCGCTCAAGCGCCATCCCATCAGCGAACCGCTGGATGTCGGCATCCGCAGCATCAATGGCCTGCTCACGGTCGGGCGCGGCCAGCGCCTCGGGCTGTTCGCCGGCACGGGTGTCGGTAAATCGGTGCTGCTGGGCATGATGACGCGCTTCACCGAGGCCGACATCATCGTCGTCGGGCTGATCGGTGAGCGTGGTCGCGAGGTAAAGGAATTCATCGAGAACATCCTCGGTGAAGAGAGCATCAAGCGCTCGGTAGTGGTCGCCTCGCCGGCCGACGATGCGCCGCTGATGCGTCTGCGCGCCGCGCAGTACTGCACACGTATCGCCGAGTACTTTCGCGACAAGGGCAAGAACGTGCTGCTGTTGATGGATTCACTGACCCGCTACGCCCAGGCCCAGCGTGAAATCGCCCTGGCCATCGGCGAGCCGCCGGCGACCAAGGGTTATCCGCCGTCGGTATTCGCCAAGCTGCCCAGCCTGGTCGAGCGCGCCGGCAATGCCGAGCAGGGCGGCGGTTCGATCACCGCGTTCTATACCGTGCTCTCCGAGGGCGACGATCAACAAGACCCGATCGCCGATGCCGCGCGCGGTGTACTCGACGGCCATATCGTGCTGTCGCGTCGGCTGGCGGAGGAGGGGCATTACCCGGCCATCGACATCGAGGCTTCCATCAGCCGGGTGATGCCGCAGGTGGTAAGCGCCGAGCACGTTCGCGCTTCGCAGCGCTTCAAGCAGCTCTGGTCCCGTTATCAGCAGAGCCGCGATCTGATCAGCGTCGGCGCCTACGTGCCGGGTGGCGATCCGGAGACCGATATGGCCATTGCACGCCAGGCCGAAATGGTCAGCTACCTGCGTCAGGGGCTCGATGAAAGCGAGGGGCTGAGCCAGAGTGCCGCGCAATTGGCTACGGTGTTCGCCCCCCGGCAGGCGGGCTAATCGATGGCGGCCAGTCGGGCAGCGCGCCTGGCGCCGGTCATCGAGATGGCCGAGCGCGCCGAGCGCGACGCCGCGCGGTTGCTGGGGCAGGCACAGACCCAGCTGACGCAGGCCGAGGGCAAACTGGCCGAGCTCGAGCAGTACTTCCGCGACTATCAGCAACAGTGGATGCAGCAGGGCAGCCAGGGCGTATCCGGCCAGTGGCTGATGAACTACCAGCGCTTCCTGTCCCAGCTCGAGTCGGCCATCGGTCAGCAGCAGCGTAGTGTCAACTGGTATCGCGACAACCTGCTCAAGGTGCGCCAGCAGTGGCACCAGCGGCACGCGCGGGTGGAAGGGCTGAGCAAGCTCATCGAAAGCTATCAGCGCGAAGCCCGTATCGCGGCGGACAAGCGCGAACAGAAACTGCTCGACGAATTCGCCCAGCGTCTGGCCGGTCGTTCACGGGAACACTGAGCGGCACCGGCTCTGTTTCGCGGCAGCACGAGGCGGCTCCGGCGGGATTCGTGCTTGCCGCGCCGAGGCTTGAATGATAAATCTTCACCCGTTCAACGCGGCGGTCGCCGATCGGGTTATGAATAGCGGTTCGGTCCCGCCCTGTCAGTTCGCTGGCCTGGATCGCTGCCTTTTCAGCCGGTGTGCGGCTGCCCAACTCGCATAATCAACGATGGCTGCCAACGAAGCGGCCGTCGAGATGTTCCGGATCAGGGAGTGCCACATGACCATTACCTCGCAGCCTTCGGCAGATGGGCAGGAGCTGACCATAGCCATCAGCGGACGCTTCGACTTCAATGCGCATCAGGCCTTCCGCGACGCCTACCAGCGTCAGGACGTGAGCCCGCAGCGTTATGTGGTCAATCTGCAGGGCACCACCTACATGGACAGCTCGGCGCTGGGCATGCTGCTGCTGTTGCGCGACCATGCCGGCGGCGACGAAGCCGACATCCGCCTGCTCAACTGCAGCCCGGACGTACGCAAGATCCTCTCGGTTTCCAACTTCGAACAACTGTTCGTGATCGCCTGACATGCCCATGCGGCTGTCGATCCTGATCGCCGAGGACAGCCCGGTCGATCGGATGCTGCTGTCCACCATCGTCGGCAAGCAGGGGCACCGGGTGCTCACCGCCGCCGATGGGCAGGAAGCGGTGGCCCTGTTCCAGCAGGAGCGTCCGCAACTGGTGTTGATGGACGCCTTGATGCCGGTGATGGACGGCTTCGAGGCGGCGCGGCAGATCAAGCGGTTGGCCGGGGACGAACTGGTCCCGATCATCTTTCTCACCTCGCTCAGCGAGAACCAGGCATTGGTCAGCTGCCTGGAGGCGGGCGGTGACGATTTCATCGCCAAACCGTACAACCCCATCATCCTCGAAGCCAAGATCCAGGCCATGCATCGCCTGCGCCGTCTGCAGGCCACGGTGCTCGAGCAGCGCGATCTGATCGCCCGGCGCAACCAGCAGCTGCTCGACGAACATCGTGCGGCCAAAGCGATCTTCGACAAGGTCGCTCACGCCGGTTGCCTGAGTGCGCCGAACATCCGCTACCGGCAGTCCCCGCAGGCGCTGTTCAACGGCGATCTGCTGCTGGCGGCCCACGCGCCGGCTGGGCAGATGTTCGTGCTGCTCGGCGATTTCACCGGCCATGGCCTGCCGGCGGCGATCGGCGCGATGCCGCTGGCCGAAACCTTCTACGGCATGGCCGCCAAGGGCTATTCCAGCACCGACATCCTTCGCGAGATCAATGCCAAGCTCAAACAGATCCTCCCGGTGGAGATGTTCTGCTGCGCCACGCTGCTGGATATCGATGCCAAGCAGGGCACCCTGCGCGTGTGGAACGGCGGGCTGCCGGATGGCTACCTGATTTCGGCCGATGGCCGGCGTACCGCGCTGGTTTCCCGGCATCTCCCGCTGGGCGTGGTGTCCGCGACGGCGCTCGATGACAAGTTCGAACACTACCCGCTGGCCCCCGGCGATCGCCTGCTGCTGCTTTCCGACGGCGTGGTGGAGAGCCGCAACGCCGCCGACGAGCTGTTCGGCGAGCAGCGGCTGCTGGCCGCCCTGGAAGCCAATCGGGATCCCGCGACGGTGTTCGACGAGATCGAACAGGCGCTCCTGGATTTCCATGGGCAGCCGCACGACGACCTCAGTCTGGTCGAGGTCGTGGTGAGCCGGGACGCGCTCCCTATGCCGCCGACTGTCTCGGCCACGGCGCATCGCTCCCGGCCAATGGACTGGTCGATCCGCGTCGAGCTGCGGGCCGAGAGCCTGCGCAACGGCAATCCACTGCCTTCGCTGCTGCAGATCCTGTTACAGGTCAACCAGCTGCGCTCGCGCGCCGGTGCCATCTACACGGTACTGGGCGAGCTGTATTCCAACGCGCTGGAGCACGGGGTGCTGGGGCTGGACTCGTCCCTCAAGTGCGATGCCGAGGGCTTCAAGCGCTACTACGAGCAGCGCCAGCAACGCTTGCAGTCGCTGGTGGACGGGCATGTTCATCTCGAGCTGACGATCAAGACCGACAGCACAGGCGGTCGCCTGCGCATCTGCATCGACGACAGCGGTGTAGGGTTCGATGTCAAAAAGGCGCTGCAAGTCCAGCTTGGCACCGATCGTTTCAGTGGCAGGGGGCTGCATCTGGTACGCCGGCTGAGCGACGGATTCGACTGGCAGTCGGACGGGCGCGGGCTGAGCGTGGAGTTCGTCTGGCAGGCTGAGGCATAATCCACCGCTTTCGACTGGAGTGCCGCGGTGTCCAACGCTCATCTCGACAGCGCCGTGCTGGCCACGCTGCAGGATGTAATGGAGAGTGAGTATCCGGCGCTGCTGGATACCTTTCTCGCCGATTCCGAAGAGCGGGTTCGGCTGCTTCGCCAGGCATGTCAGGCTGACCAGGCCGAGGCGCTGCGCCGTGCCGCACACAGTTTCAAAGGCAGCTGCAGCAACATGGGTGCGACCCTGCTGGCCGAATTGTGTCAGGAGCTGGAAACGGCGGCTCGGGAGGAGCAGCTGGGCAAGGCGCCGGCGCTCATCGAGTCCATCGAGCGCGAGTTCGCCATCATCGGCATCCTGTTTCGTGCCGAGCGCCAGCGCTACGGCTGAGCGGCCAATTCTCTGACGCAGCAGCTCGTCGCCGGCCAGGCGATGCGGCCGAACCTGCCCGTCAAGCGCGCGGTTCAGCTTGTTCCGACAGGGCATCGCTACGCTGGCCCGGAACTTGCTCCGTTTCCCGCCACGATCCATCCGTAGCGGAATCTCCTCATGGCCGTTTCCCCCGACCTGTTGCTCAAATCCCCGACCGTCGATGCGCGACCCAAAGCCGCGACCAAGGCGCCTGATACGCCGCGCGACGGTCGGGACAACGGCAACGCCAGCTTTTCCGATGTCTACGCCAAGGAGCGCCAGGCCAAGCCGGTCGACCGACCCGCGCGCAACGATGGCGCTCGTGACAAGTCCGTCGAGGACAAGGGGCGGCAAGAGGCCGCCGGCGCTACCAGTGACGAAAAGCCGGCGGTTGCCGAGAGCGGCAATCCCTTGCCTGCCGAAACGGTGACGGACGAGGCGCCCGACAGCGAGCTCGACCCATTGCTGCTGCTCGGTCTGGGCGCCCAGTTGGTGCCCGCGGAAGACGTACAGCCGGCGACGGATGCAGGCGGTGAGACGCTTCTGTCCGGCTTGCCGACCGCGCAGTCGCCGATTGCTGCCGCCATTGATCAGACGATGGAGGAGACACTCTCTGCGGGGCTGCCGACGCTGGACGAAGCGTCGAGCGCGCTGCCGAAGGCCGTCCAGGCACAACCACAGAACCCGCTCGCGGACGCTCAGGCAAAGGCCGAAGCGGATGACGGTTTCGCCAGTCTATTGGCCGGCCAGTCCGCCGATACGTCTGAAGAGCCAGAGCTGGAGCTGGCAACCAAGGAGCTTCTGGAAAGCCTCGAGGGGCCGAAGGAGAGCCGCAGCTCGAGTTCCGCAGACCCAGCTGCGGCTCGCCTGAACCCGTTGAGCCAGGCCATCGCCCAGCAGGTCCAGCAGCCGCAGCGACCGGCCCTGGTTCCTGGCCAGCCGGTGCAGATGCAGCAGGCCGGCTGGAGCGAGGCAGTGGTGGATCGGGTGATGTGGCTGTCCAGCCAGAACTTGAAGTCCGCCGAGATCCAGCTCGATCCGGCTGAGCTTGGTCGCATGGAAGTGCGGATCGATCTGACCAAGGATCAGGCCCAGGTGACATTCCTCAGCCCTCATGCCGGTGTGCGTGAGGCCCTTGAAGGCCAGATGCAGCGCTTGCGCGAAATGTTCACCCAGCAGGGCATGAACCTGATGGATGTCAACGTCTCCGATCAGTCCCTGGCCCGCGGCTGGCAGGGCGGTGGCGAGGGTGGTTCGTCCCGCGGCGGAGCTTCGGCAGAGGCCGAAGAAGAACTGCAGGTCGGTGTCAGCGAGATCGCCAGCAACCGGGCCACGGGCGATCGTGGCCTGGTGGATTACTACGCCTAAGGCGCCCCCCGCCAATATCTTCCGACGCCGGCGCAGCCTCAAGGCTGGCGCCGGCCTGTCGCCGCCCGTCGTGCTTGTCGCTGTCCCGGGCCTGGCGCAGAGGTTGCCGTCTTCGATTTCCTGATACCTTGTCCGAGCCGTATTTGGCTGGCGGCGTAGCCGTGCCGGTGAAAGGACGTTGGCACAGCTGTTGCTCCGAACTCGCAAAACCCACAACGAAACGCTGTTGATGACGGATATTTGGCATGGCTAAGAAACAGGCTCCCGCAGCGGTGCCGCCCACCGGGCCGGATGCGGCGCCAGCGGGCAAGGGGCGACTGAAACTCATCATCCTGATCGTGGTCGCCATGTTGGTGGCCGTAGGACTTTCCGTGGGCGGCACCCTGTACTTCATGAGCAAGGGCGACGATCTGGAAGGCAGCAAGACGCAGGAGGCGGCGACTACCGTTTCCGGCAAGCAGCCGGCCATCTACGAGGTGCTCATGCCGGCGTTCGTGGTCAACTTCAACCACAAGGGGCGGCAGCGCTACATGCAGGTGAGCATCGCTTTGATGTCACGTGATCAGGCGGCGCTGGATGCGCTCAAGGTGCACATGCCGCTGTTGCGCAATCGTCTGGTCATGCTGCTGTCCAGTCAGGATTTCGAGGCGTTGAAAACGCCGGTCGGCAAGGAGATGCTGCGTCAGCAGGCGACTGCCAGCGTGCAGGAGCTGGCGCAGAAGGAAATTGGCAAGCTTGCCATCGAGCAAGTGCTTTTCACCAACTTCGTATTGCAATAGAAGGCTGCCGCAGATGGCTGTTCAAGACCTGCTCTCGCAAGACGAGATCGATGCGCTCCTGCACGGGGTCGACGACGGTCTGGTGGATACCGAAAGCGATTCCGAGCCGGGGTCCATCAAGAGCTACGACCTGACCAGTCAGGACCGTATCGTGCGCGGGCGCATGCCCACGCTGGAAATGATCAACGAGCGTTTCGCCCGTTATACCCGCATCAGCATGTTCAACCTGTTGCGCCGCTCGGCCGATGTCTCGGTGGGCGGCGTCCAGGTGATGAAGTTCGGCGAGTACGTGCATTCGCTGTACGTGCCGACCAGCCTCAACCTGGTGAAGATGAAGCCGCTGCGTGGCACGGCATTGTTCATCCTCGACGCCAAGCTGGTGTTCAAGCTGGTGGACAATTTCTTCGGAGGCGACGGGCGCCACGCCAAGATCGAGGGCCGCGAGTTCACCCCGACCGAGCTGCGCGTCGTGCGCATGGTGCTGGATCAAGCCTTTGCCGATCTGAAGGAAGCCTGGCACGCGGTGCTGGACGTCAACTTCGAGTACGTCAACTCAGAGGTGAACCCGGCGCTGGCCAACATCGTCAGCCCCAGCGAGGTGGTGGTGGTGTCCACCTTCCACATCGAGCTGGACAGTGGCGGCGGCGATCTGCACGTGACCATGCCCTATTCGATGATCGAGCCGATCCGCGAGATGCTCGATGCCGGTTTCCAGTCCGATGTCAGCGACCAGGACGAGCGCTGGGTCAAGGCTCTGCGCGAGGACATCCTGGACGTCAATGTTCCGCTGGGTGCGACGGTTGTGCGCCGCCAGCTCAAGCTGCGCGACATTCTCAACATGCAGCCCGGCGATGTGATTCCCGTGGAAATGCCGGAAGACATGATCATGCGCGCCAATGGCATGCCGGCCTTCAAGGTCAAGCTGGGTGCCCACAAGGGCAACCTGGCATTGCAGGTGCTGGAACCCGTGGTTCGCCCACGCTGAACCAGCCCTTTACTCAATTCGAGCCGATCGAGGATTAGCGATGGCAGACGAACGCGACACTACATCCCCCGAGGAACAGGCGCTGGCCGACGAGTGGGCCGCGGCCCTGGCCGAGGCGGGCGATGCCTCCCAGGACGATATCGATGCGCTGCTGAACCAAGGGCCGGCAGCGGCGGCGCCCGCCGCACCCGCGGCGCCGCGCGCGCCGCTGGAGGATTTTGCCAGTGCGCCGAAATCCAATGGTATGCAGCTGGGGCTGGACGGCCCGAACCTGGACGTCATCCTCGACATTCCCGTATCGATTTCGATGGAGGTCGGCAGTACCGAGATCAGCATCCGCAATCTGCTGCAGCTCAATCAGGGCTCGGTGGTGGAGCTCGATCGACTGGCCGGCGAGCCACTGGACGTACTGGTCAATGGGACGCTGATCGCCCACGGCGAAGTGGTGGTGGTCAACGAGAAGTTCGGTATCCGGCTGACCGATGTGATCAGCCCCACCGAACGCATCAAGAAGTTGCGCTGACATGCGTGGCCTGGCAATTCTGGCCGCGCTCGTGTCGCTTCCGGTGTGGGCGGCGGAGCCGGCAACGAGCATGAGCAGCGCGGGCATGGGTGCGCAGCTGAGCAAGCTGTTGCTCGGCCTGCTGCTGGTGATCGGTCTGATCTTCGTGCTGGCCTGGCTGCTGCGCCGTGTACAGCAGCTCAATCCGCGTGGCGCCCAGGTGATCAAGCTGGTCTCCAGTCAGGCGCTGGGGCCGCGTGAGCGGCTGGTGCTGGTGCAGGTCGGTGGTGAGCAGATTCTCGTCGGCCTGAGTGGCGGGCGCATCACGCCGCTGCATGTGATGCGCGAGCCGGTGCACCTGCCGGATGCCGAGCCGGCCAACCCTGAATTCGCCCAGCGTCTGATGGAGCTGCTCGGCAAGGATCACAAGGACAAGCCTTGATGTTGCGCATTCTGCTGCTGGCCACGCTGATGCTGGTCGGCCCTCTGGCCATGGCGCAGGAGCCTTCCGGCATCCTGGCGCAGGGCAACAATCCGCTGTCGATCCCGGCGATCACCCTGACCACCGATGCCGAGGGGCAGCAGGAGTATTCGGTCAGTCTGCAGATCCTGCTGATCATGACGGCGCTAAGCTTCATCCCGGCGTTCGTCATGCTGATGACCAGCTTCACCCGGATCATCATCGTCTTCTCGATCCTGCGTCAGGCGCTGGGGCTGCAACAGACGCCGTCGAACCAGATCCTCATCGGCCTGACGCTGTTCCTCACCCTGTTCATCATGGCGCCGGTGTTCGACCGGATTAACCAGGACGCGCTGCAGCCCTATCTGAGCGAGCAGATTCCGGCACAGGAGGCGATCGCCCGCGCCGAAGTACCGCTGAAGAACTTCATGCTGGCGCAGACCCGCGAGAGCGACCTGGAGCTGTTCGTGCGGCTGTCGCAGCGCACCGACATCGCCTCGCCGGAAGCCGCACCGATGACCATCCTGGTCCCGGCGTTCGTGACCTCCGAGCTGAAAACAGCGTTCCAGATCGGTTTCATGATCTTCATTCCGTTCCTGATCATCGACATGGTGGTGGCCAGCGTGCTGATGGCGATGGGCATGATGATGCTGTCGCCGCTGATCATCTCGCTGCCGTTCAAGATCATGCTGTTCGTGCTGGTGGACGGCTGGGGGCTGATCATCGGCACCCTGGCCGGCAGCTTCGGCACGCTTTAGGGAAGGACGCAGATGACTCCAGAAGTGGCGGTGGACCTGTTTCGTGAAGGCCTCTGGATGACCGCGATGATCGTCGGCGTGCTGGTGGTGCCCAGCCTGCTGGTCGGGCTGGTGGTGGCGATGTTCCAGGCGGCGACGCAGATCAACGAGCAGACCCTGAGCTTTCTGCCGCGCCTGCTCGTCATGCTGTTGACGCTGATCTGGGCCGGCCCGTGGCTGGTGCGCGAGCTGATGGAGTACACCCAGAACCTCGTGCACAACATTCCGTTGCTGATCGGGTAGGCGCGTGCTTGAGCTGAGCAATGCGCAGATCGGCGGCTGGGTAGGGCAGTTCCTCCTGCCGCTGTTTCGCATCGCCGCGTTGCTGATGAGCATGCCGCTGATCGGCACCCAGCTGGTGCCGGTGCGCGTGCGGTTGTATCTGGCGCTGGCCATCGCCCTGGTTCTGGTGCCGACCCTGCCGCCGATGCCGGTGGTCGAATCCCTGAGCCTGGCTTCGCTGCTGCTGATCGCCGAACAGCTGCTGATCGGCGTGATGTTCGGTTTCGTCCTGCAGCTGTTCTTCCATGTCTTCATCGTCTCGGGTCAGCTGCTCGCCATGCAGATGGGCCTGGGCTTCGCCTCCATGGTCGACCCGGCCAACGGCATCTCGGTGCCGGTGCTCGGCCAGTTCTTCAACATGCTGGTGATCCTGCTGTTCCTCTCGGTCAACGGTCATCTGGTGGTGCTGGAGATCCTCGCCGAGAGCTTCGTCACCTTGCCGGTGGGGGGAGGTCTGTCGACCAATCACTTCTGGGAAGTGGCGGGCAAGCTGGGCTGGGTGCTGGGCGCCGGGTTGCTGCTGGTGCTGCCGGCGATCACCGCGCTGCTGGTGGTTAACCTGGCGTTCGGTCTGATGACCCGGGCCGCGCCGCAACTGAATATCTTCTCCATCGGCTTTCCGCTGACCCTGGTGCTCGGTCTGATCATCGTCTGGATCGGCATGGCCGATATCTTCGCGCAGTACCAGATATTCGTCAGCGAGGCGCTGATGATGCTGCGCGAGCTGGCGGGTGCGCGCTGATGAGCCGTGCCCTGCACCTGACGGAGGTCGCTCATGGCTGAGAGCGAAAGCGGCGCCGACAAAAGCGAGGAACCCACAGAGAAACGGCTGCGCGAATCCCGCGAGAAAGGGCAGCTGGCGCGTTCCCGCGAACTCAGTACGGTGGCGGTGACGTTGGGCGGCATCGGCGGGCTGCTGGCGTCCGGTGGCGGCCTGGCGCAAACCCTGATGGCGATGATGCAGGGCACCTTCGAACTCAGCCGGGAAACGCTGCTGGACGAGGGCGCCATGGTGCGCCTGTTGATGGGCAGCGGGCTTATGGCGCTGGAGGCGATCATGCCGCTGTTGATCGCGCTGCTGATCGCGTCGATCGTCGGCCCGGTAGCGCTGGGTGGCTGGCTGTTTTCGGCCAAGGCGATGGCGCCCAAGGTCAGCCGGATGAACCCGGCCGCCGGCCTCAAGCGGATGTTCTCCACCAAGGCGCTGGTGGAGCTGCTCAAGGCGCTGGGCAAGTTTCTCGTCGTGCTCGGCGTTGCGCTGCTGGTGCTGTCGGCGTATCAGGATGACCTGCTGTCCATCGCCAAGCAGCCGCTGGACCTGGCCATCATGCACAGCGTCGAGATCGTCGGCTGGTGCGCCCTGTGGATGGCCTGCGGGCTGATCATCATTGCGGCGGTGGACGTGCCGTTCCAGCTTTGGGACAACAAGCAGAAGCTGATGATGACCAAGCAGGAGGTCAAGGACGAATACAAGGATTCCGAGGGCAAGCCGGAGGTCAAGTCGCGGATTCGCCAGCTGCAGCGCGAGGCTGCGCAGCGGCGCATGATGCAGGCGGTGCCCGAGGCCGACGTGGTGATCACCAACCCGACGCACTTCGCCGTCGCGCTGAAATACGACGGCGACAAGGGCGGTGCACCGCGGCTAGTGGCCAAGGGTGGCGACTTCGTGGCGCTGAAGATTCGTGAAATCGCCCAGGAGCACAAGGTGACGGTGCTGGAATCGCCGGCGCTGGCGCGGGCGGTGTATTACTCCACCGAACTTGACCAGGAAATCCCGGCTGGTCTCTACCTGGCGGTGGCGCAGGTGCTGGCGTACGTCTATCAGCTGCGCCAGTACCGTGCCGGCAAGGGACGGCGACCGGATCCGTTGAACGATGTGCCCATCCCGCCGGACCTGCGCCGCGACGAGTGAGGCCTAGCTCGCGGTGGTCGCCGGCTCGCCGTGTGTCCCAGCGTTACTCGATGACGCCGCAGGCGACCCGCGCACCGCCGCCGCCGAGGGGTTGCGGATGGTCGGAATGGTTGTCTCCGCCCTGGTGGACCATCAACGCCAGCCCTTTGATATCGCCGAGGCTCTTCAGTCGCGGCGCCAGCACCGGCTGACTGGCTTTGCCTTCACTGTCGACGTACAGCGCCGGGAGGTCGCCCATATGGCCGTCACCCCAGGGTTCGCCATGCTTGCCGCTGTTCTTCGGGTCCCAGTGACCGCCCGCAGCGCCAGCCGGGGTCTGCTTGCCGTCGATCTCGGCCGGCTCGCAACTGCCCTTGGCGTGAACGTGAAAGCCATGGGCTCCAGGCTGCAGGCCTGATAGCTCGGGACGGAAAACCAGCCCGTAGTCACTGCTTTCGATCTTGACGCTGCCGACCGATTCGCCGACGCCCTGGGCCGTCACGGTGTTCACCTTGACGTTCAATGTTTCAGCCTGAACGGCGACGGCAGTGCAGCCGGCCAGCGCGGCGATGATCCACTGTTTCATCTGAAGCTCCTTTGTACAAACGGCGACGGGCTGTCGCCGGTTGCTAGTGTGACTGCCAGTTGTCGGTGGCGTTCGCTGGTGCGGCGGCTCGTGGGTATGGCCTGGGGGCAGACCGTGCGGCGGGCTCTGCGACGGGCCGTCGAAGTTGGACTCCTTCTTGCTATAACCCCGGCAGGACGCTTGTCGCGTCAAGAATTCGTTCTGTATCCCCGGGGGCTAGGTTGGATCGCACGCAACTCATCAATATTCGCAATGGCCTGACGGGCGCGGGGCGCGGCAACCTCGGCGTGCCGCTGCTGCTGCTCGTGATGATGGGCATGATGATGCTGTCGGTGCCGCCGTTCCTCCTGGATCTGCTGTTCACCTTCAACATCGCGCTGTCAATCGTCGTGCTGCTGGTCAGCGTCTATGCGTTGCGCCCGCTGGATTTCGCGGTGTTCCCGACGATTCTGCTGGTCGCCACGCTGATGCGTCTGGCGTTGAACGTGGCGTCGACGCGGGTGGTGTTGATCAACGGCCATGAAGGCGGCTCCGCTGCCGGCCATGTGATCGAAGCCTTCGGCAATGTGGTGATCGGTGGCAACTACGTCGTCGGTATCGTGGTGTTCGCGATCCTGATGATCATCAACTTCGTCGTGGTGACCAAGGGTGCCGGCCGCATCTCGGAAGTCAGCGCGCGTTTCACCCTCGATGCCATGCCTGGCAAGCAGATGGCGATCGACGCCGACCTCAACGCCGGCCTGATCGACCAGGAAGAAGCCAAGAAGCGCCGTACCGAAGTGTCCTCGGAAGCTGATTTCTACGGTTCCATGGACGGTGCGTCGAAGTTCGTCCGCGGTGACGCCATCGCCGGCCTGCTGATCCTGTTCATCAACCTCATCGGTGGTATCGCCATCGGTATCGCGCAGCACCAGATGAGCTTCAGCGAAGCCGGCCAGGTGTACGCGCTGCTGACCATCGGTGACGGTCTGGTGGCGCAGATTCCATCGCTGCTGCTGTCGACGGCGGCGGCGATCATGGTTACCCGCGTGACCAGTTCCGAGGACATGGGGCAGCAGGTGCAGCGGCAGATGTTCGCTTCCCCCAAGGCGCTGGCGGTGTCGGCGGCGATCATGATCGCGATGGGCCTGGTGCCGGGCATGCCGCATTTCTCCTTTCTGGGTCTCGGGGCGGCTGCCGCGGCTGGCGCCTACTGGATCTGGCATCGGCAGAAGCAGGCGGTCAAGAAGACCGAGCAGGAAGTGCAGAAGCAGCAGGAGATGTTGCCGGCCCAGCGCGCGGCCGAGACCAAGGAGCTTGGCTGGGACGATGTGACTCCGGTGGACATGGTCGGTCTGGAAGTGGGTTATCGCCTGATTCCGCTGGTGGATCGCAACCAGGGTGGCCAGCTGTTGGCGCGTATCAAGGGCGTTCGCAAGAAGCTTTCGCAGGATCTGGGTTTTCTCATGCCGTCGGTGCATATCCGCGACAACCTCGATCTGCTGCCCAACGCCTATCGACTGACGCTGATGGGTGTGAGCCTGGCCGAAGCCGAGGTCTACCCGGATCGCGAGCTGGCGATCAACCCAGGGCAGGTGTTCGGTCCGCTCAACGGTATCGCCGCTAGGGATCCGGCGTTCGGTCTGGAGGCTGTCTGGATTGAAGCGAGCCAGCGCGACCAGGCGCAGTCGCTCGGCTATACCGTGGTGGATGCGAGTACCGTCGTCGCCACGCACCTCAACCAGGTTCTGCACAAGCATGCCCATGAGCTGCTCGGGCATGAAGAGGTTCAGCAGCTGCTGCAGCTGCTGGCCAAGAGTTCGCCCAAGCTGGCCGAGGAGCTGGTGCCGGGCATGGTGTCGCTTTCGACGCTGCTCAAGGTGCTGCAGGCGCTGCTGCAGGAGCAGGTGCCGGTACGCGACATCCGCACCATCGCCGAGGCCATCGCTAACGTGGCCGCCAAGAGTCAAGATCCCGCCGCAATGGTGGCCGCGGTCCGTGTCGCGCTGTCGCGCGCAATCGTGCAAAACGTTGTGGGACTAGAGCCGGAGCTCCCTGTGATCACCCTCGAGCCCCGGTTGGAACAGATCTTGCTCAATAGCTTGCAGAAGGCCAATCAGGGCTCCGACGACGGCATTTTGCTCGAGCCCGGAATGGCCGAAAAGTTGCAACGGTCCCTGGTAGAAGCGGCACAGCGTCAAGAAATGCTCGGCAAGCCAGCGATTCTGCTGGTGGCCGGCCCGGTCAGGGCGATGCTGTCGCGATTTGCGCGTCTGGCGGTGCCGAACATCCATGTTCTGGCCTACCAGGAAATACCGGACAACAAGCAGGTCACCATCGTCTCGACGGTGGGTCAGAATTAACCGAGGGTGCAGGCCATGCAGGTCAAACGTTTCTTCGCCGCCGATATGCGCATCGCCATGAAAATGGTGCGTGACGAGCTGGGCGCCGATGCCGTGATCATCGGCAATCGCCGGGTCGCCGGCGGCGTCGAGCTGACGGCTGTCCTCGACTACCCGATGCAGTCCGCGCCGGCGGCAGCCAAGCCGAATGCCGCGCTGGAGGCCGAATTGCGCAAGACGCAGTCGCGCCTGGCCAGTGCCCATGCCGAGCTGAGTGCCGCACCCCGCGCGAAGATGCAGGATCGTCAACTGGTTGACGAGAAGCCAGCCGCTGCGGCCAGCAAGCCGCAACCTGCCGCGGTGGCCGAGCCAGCCGCTGCGGTGGACGCCCGCGCGATCGAGGCGATGTATTCGGAACTGCACGGCCTGCGCGAGCTGATCGAAGTGCAGCTCGGTTCGATCGCCTGGGGCCAGGAGCAGAGCCGCCGCCCGCAGCAGGCAGGCCTGTGGCGTCGCCTGCAGCGTCTGGGTCTGCCGGCGGAACTGTCGCGCAGCCTGCTGGACAAGGTCGCCGCCATCACTGATGCGCGTCAGGCCTGGCGCATGGTTCTGGCGCATCTGGCGCAGGCCATCAAGGTCAGCAAGAACGAGCCGCTGGAAGAGGGCGGGGTGATTGCCCTGGTCGGGCCCGCGGGCGTTGGCAAGACCACCACGCTGGCCAAGCTTGCCGCTCGCTATGTGCTGAAGTACGGCGCGCAGAGCATCGCTCTGGCGAGCATGGACAACTACCGCATCGGCGCCCAGGAGCAGCTCAAGACGCTTGGCCGCATCCTCGACGTACCGGTGCTGCAACTCGATCCGAGCGAGCCTCTGAGCAAGTCACTGGCTTCGCTGGCGCGCAAGCGGGTGATCCTGATCGACACTGCCGGCCTGCCCGCCAGCGATCCGACGCTGCGCATGCAGCTGCAGGCGCTTTCGGACAAGGGTGTCAAATCGAAGAATTACCTGGTGCTGGCGGCAACCAGCCAGAGCCAGGTGCTCAAGGCGGCATGGCACAACTATCGTCGTTGCGGCCTGGCTGGCTGTATTCTGACCAAGTTGGATGAGGCGGGCAGCCTCGGTGATGTGCTCGGGCTCACAATCAGCCAGCACTTGCCGATAGCCTACCTCGCGGACGGCCCGCGCATTCCGGACGACCTGCATCTGCCGCGTAGCCATCAGCTGGTGAGCCGTGCGGTGAGTTTGCAATCCGGCGAGGAACCGAGCGAGGAAACCATGGCCGATATGTTCGCCGGGTTGTACAACGGTTCGTCACGGCGGGCTGGATGATGTGCCGACAGCGGTACCAGAATGAATCAGATGCGTGCCCCGCGTGCGCATCGCCGGCCGAAAGGCCCCAGCAAGATATAGGCGTGTGAACATGGGTATGCATCCCGTACAGGTGATTGCGGTGACCGGCGGCAAGGGTGGCGTCGGCAAGACCAACGTGTCGGTCAATCTGGCGCTGGCCCTGGCCGATCTCGGTCGGCGCGTGGTGCTGCTCGACGCCGACCTCGGCTTGGCCAACGTCGACGTGCTGCTGGGTCTGACCAGCAAGCGCACCCTGGCCGACGTAATCGCCGGCGAGTGCGATCTGCGTGACGTGCTCATCCAGGGGCCAGGTGGCATTCGCATCGTGCCGGCAGCGTCCGGTACCCAGAGCATGGTGCAACTGTCGTCCCTGCAGCACGCAGGGCTGATCCAGGCATTCAGCGAGATGGGCGACGAGATCGATGTGCTGATCATCGACACCGCGGCCGGTATCGGCGACTCGGTAGTCAGCTTCGTGCGCGCCGCGCAGGAGGTGCTGCTGGTGGTCACCGACGAGCCGACATCGATCACGGACGCCTATGCGCTGATCAAGCTGCTCAATCGTGACTACGGCATCAGCCGCTTCCGCGTGCTGGCCAACATGGCCCATGCGCCGCAAGAAGGTCGCAACCTGTTCGCCAAACTGACCAAGGTTACCGAACGGTTTCTCGATGTCGCATTGCAGTACGTCGGCGCCGTGCCTTACGACGAGGCCGTGCGCAAGGCGGTACAGAAACAGCGTGCGGTCTATGAAGCGTATCCGCGCTCGAAATGTGCACTAGCCTTCAAGGCGATCGCGCAGAAGGTCGATACCTGGCCGCTGCCGGCGACACCGCGGGGCCATCTCGAATTCTTCGTAGAGCGCCTCATCAGCCCCGCTTCACCCAGCCACGAATGACAGGTGCCGGATCCGCTATGTATTACAGCAAGGCTCAGGCAAAGGATGCGCAGTACCGCCTGATCGATCAGTACGCCCCGTTGGTCAAGCGAATCGCTTACCACCTGTTGGCGCGCCTGCCTGCCAGTGTGCAGGTGGACGATCTGATCCAGGCTGGAATGATCGGACTGCTGGAAGCAGCGAAGAAATACGACGCCGGCAAAGGTGCCAGTTTCGAAACCTACGCCGGTATCCGCATCCGCGGCACCATGCTCGACGAAGTTCGCAAGGGGGACTGGGCGCCGCGCTCGGTGCACCGCAACTCGCGCATGGTCAGCGAGGCGATCCGCGCCATCGAGGCGAAAACCGGGCGTGACGCTAAAGATCACGAGGTTGCGGCCGAACTTAAGCTTAGCCTCGACGAGTATTACGCCATTCTCGGCGACACGCTGGGCAGCCGCCTCTTCAGCTTTGACGATCTGCTGCAGGAAGGCGAGCACGGCGAACTGCAGGAAGACGCGAGCAGCACCCATCCGGAACCGTTTCGCGATCTGGAGGACGAGCGTTTCCAGCAGGCGCTGGCCGATGCCATCGGTAATCTGCCCGAACGCGAGAAGCTGGTGCTGTCGCTGTATTACGACGAAGAGTTGAACTTGAAGGAAATTGGTCAGGTGCTGGGAGTCAGCGAGTCGCGTGTGAGCCAGTTGCATAGCCAGTGTGCTGCGCGCTTGCGTGCACGCCTCGGCGAATGGCGCGCCAATTGACAATTGTTTGCGGTATGACGTGCTCGGTTTGCTGAGGCATTTTGGGACTTACGGAGGTCGACTTGGACAAGAACATGAAAATCCTCATCGTCGATGACTTCTCGACGATGAGACGAATCATCAAGAACCTCTTGCGTGATCTGGGGTTCACCAACACCGCCGAGGCGGACGACGGCACCACCGCACTGCCGATGCTGAAAAGCGGCAGCTTCGATTTCCTGGTCACCGACTGGAACATGCCGGGCATGAGCGGTATCGATCTGCTGCGCACAGTGCGCGCGGACGAGCGCCTCAAGCATCTGCCGGTACTGATGGTGACCGCCGAGGCGAAGCGCGATCAGATCATCGAAGCGGCCCAGGCCGGGGTCAATGGCTATGTGGTCAAACCCTTCACCGCCCAGGTGCTCAAGGAAAAGATCGAGAAGATCTTCGAGCGCGTCAACGGCTGAAGCAGTAACGCCGCGAGGGCACTATGACGCAAGCAGACCAAAGCCTGGCAGAGTTCGAAGCGACTCTGAAGGCCAATGCACCCCGCCTGATTGAAAGCCTGCAGCAAGGCCGCTTCGATGAAGCGACGCAGATGTTCAACGAGCTCAATCAGGTGCGCAACAACGGGCTCTATCAGGAAGTGGGCAAGCTCACGCGCGAGCTGCACAACGCCATCGTCAAGCTCGAGATGGACACCTGCGCCACGGGCGGCGACCCGTCACCGATCACCGATGCCACTGACCGTCTGTCCTACGTGGTGGAAATGACCGAGAAAGCCGCCAATCGCACCATGGACCTGGTCGAGGAATCGGCCCCGCTGGTGAACTATGTCAGCTACGAGGCCCAGAGCCTGACGGCCGATTGGCAGCGCTTCATGCGCCGTGACATGAATGCCGAGCAGTTCCGCGATCTGGTCAAGCGCATCGACCAGTACCTGCAGCGCAGCATGAACGATGGCAGCCAGCTTTCGCAGAATCTCAGCGAGATCATGCTGGCCCAGGACTTCCAGGATCTAACCGGCCAGGTGATCAAGCGGGTGACCCGACTGATCACCGAGCTTGAAAGCAACCTGCTCAATCTCGTCCTCATGGCGGGGCAGGTGGACCGCGTTGCCGGCATCCAGCACGACCGCGATGCCATGCGCGCCGAGCAAGAGAAGAAAAAACAAGAAAAAATGCCTTCCAACGGTGAAGGTCCGCAGATGCATGCCGATATGCGTGAAGATGTCGTTTCCGGCCAGGACGATGTCGATGATCTGCTTTCAAGCCTGGGCTTTTAGGGGAAGTGAATATTAACCCGGCAATCAAATACACCAAATCATGCTGCGTAGGCGATACGTGGATGCCGGAAATAAGAACGGATTCTTTGAGGGCGTAATTGCAATCGTCTCATGACCGAGCGAACACGCCTTTCCAGTTCGTCCTGATTACGCGCCGGCAAGCCCGTGCGAACCTGATGTTTCAAATCACAATTCAAATACTCGTCAGGGTTCAACTCCGGGGCGTAGGCCGGCAAGAAGAACAGTTCGATTTGCTCTTTGCGGTCGCCAACCCAGGCGCTCACCTTTTTGCTGTGGTGTACGCGCAGGTTGTCGAGAATCAGGAACACCTTGCGGCCCTGAGCATCGCGAATCAGGCGACTCAGGAAGCGAATCAGCACTGGGGCTGTCAGCGTTTCCCGATACAGCATGAAGCGCAGTTTGCCCCGATTGGTCACGGTGGAAATCATGTTGGTGGAAAAACGACTGCCGCTGACCAGGCGCACCGGCGTTTCGCCAATAGGGGCGTAGCTGCGGCCAGCATGGCTGTCACTGCGCATACCGGTTTCGTCGCCCCACTGAATCTCACCATTCTCAGCCTTGGCCCGCTGTGCGATGCGTGGATATTCATTATCCAGCCAGTGCTGAACCACTTCAGGTTTCTGCTGATAAGCCCGATGCAGTGGGCGCTGCGGGGTGTAGCCCCAACGCTTGAGGTATTCACCAACCGTTCGAACCGGCATGAGAAAACCACAGCGCTGGCGGATCAGTTCTCGCACCGCATCACGCGTCCAGAGCGCAAAGCCGAGCTTGAGTTGGTCGGGCATCTTATCGGTCATCAAGGTGCGAATCAGCACTTCCTGGCTGGAGCTCAAACTGCGGCGATCACCCTGGCGCACACCACGCTGGCCGCCGGCAATGGCAGCCTTTTCGCCTTTATGTTCTGCGACCTGCGCCCAGTGAGCAATAGTGCGGGGGTGAACACCAACCGCTTCGCCAATAGCCTTGTAGGTGTAACCCTGCTCACGCATGCGTAGGGCCGTGGAGCGCTTTTCACGTTGTTCTTGGGGGCTGAGTTTACGGGCATCTATTTTCATGGAGACAGATTATCTAATATGCCCTATTTATTTGCCAGGTTAATATGAGCTTCGACGCCGATGAAGAAATCCTCCAGGACTTCCTGGTAGAGGCCGGCGAGATTCTCGAACTATTGTCCGAGCAACTCGTGGAGCTGGAAAGCAGCCCCGATGACATGGCGTTGCTCAATGCGATTTTTCGCGGGTTCCACACGGTCAAGGGCGGTGCAGGCTTCCTTCAGCTTCATGAGCTGGTGGAGTGCTGCCATATCGCCGAAAACGTCTTCGACATCCTGCGCAAGGGTGAGCGTCGCGTCGATTCCGAACTGATGGATGTCGTTCTGCAGGCGCTGGACGCCGTGAACGAAATGTTCAGTCAGGTCCGCGAACGCGTCGAGCCGACGCCAGCCTCACCCGAGCTGCTGGCTGCGCTTGCGCGCCTCGCCGAGCCCGCTTCCGCCGATGCGGCGCCAGTCGTTCCGGCTGCCCCGCAGGTGGTCGCCGAGCCTGAGGCCGAGCCCGCTGGCGCCGATAGCGAGTTCGAGCAGTTGCTCGACGCGATCCAGCCGGCTGCGAGCGAGACGGCTGCGAGCGAGGCCGAACACGGCCCCGTCACCGACGAGATCACCGACGACGAATTCGAGTCGCTGCTCGATCAGTTGCATGGCAAGGGCCAGTTCTCGGCACCGGCTAGCGCCGCAGCGCCTGCGGTACCTGTTGCGCCAGATGCAGCCGCTGCAAAGACCGGTGATGAAATCACCGATGAGGAATTCGAAGCACTTCTCGACCAGCTGCACGGCAAGGGCAAGTTCGAGCCAGTCGGCTCGGTCGCCGGCTCGTCGGCCGAAGCGGCCGGCGCCGAGTCCGCCAAGGACAGTGCGCCCGCGGCGTCCAGCGACGAAATAACCGACGACGAGTTCGAAGCGCTGCTCGATCAGCTGCACGGCAAGGGCAAGTTCGAGCCGGCGGTCGCCGATGCGTCCCCGGCCGAGCCCGTTGCGGCAGCCCCGGCAAAGGCGGCACCCAAGGCGGAGCCCGCACGTGCCGCTGCGCCAGCCAAGCCGGCCGCGGCAGCAAGCAAGGCGGCCGCTCCGGCACCGGCCGCGGCGGACAAGGCTCCGGCCGAAGTCGAGACGACCGTGCGTGTCGATACCGCGCGCCTCGACGAGATCATGAACATGGTCGGCGAACTGGTGCTGGTCCGTAACCGCCTGGTGCGCCTGGGTTCCAATAGCGGCGACGAGGCGATGGCCAAGGCCGTTTCCAACCTCGACGTGGTCACCGCCGACCTGCAGAGCGCGGTGATGAAGACCCGCATGCAGCCGATCAAGAAAGTGTTCGGTCGCTTCCCGCGACTGGTTCGCGATCTGGCGCGCAGCCTGAAGAAAGAGATCAACCTGGAGCTGGTGGGCGAGGAAACCGACCTCGACAAGAACCTGGTCGAGGCCCTGGCCGATCCGCTGGTGCACCTGGTGCGCAACGCCGTCGACCACGGTATCGAGATGCCGGAGGAGCGCGAGGCCGCCGGCAAGCCGCGTACCGGTCGAGTGGTGCTGTCTGCCGAGCAGGAAGGCGACCATATCCTGCTGGTCATCAGTGATGACGGCAAGGGTATGGATGCCAACATCCTGCGTGCCAAGGCTGTGGAAAAGGGCATGCTGGAGAAGGATGCCGCAGACCGCCTGAGCGATCTGGAGTGCTACAACCTGATCTTCGCGCCGGGCTTTTCGACCAAGACCGAGATTTCCGACGTGTCCGGCCGCGGCGTCGGCATGGACGTGGTCAAGACCAAGATTTCCCAGCTCAACGGTACGGTCAACGTGTTCTCCACCAAGGGCCAGGGCTCGAAGGTGGTGATCAAGGTGCCGCTGACCCTGGCAATCATGCCGACGCTGATGGTGATGCTTGGCAACCAGGCGTTCGCCTTCCCGCTGGTCAACGTCAACGAGATCTTCCACCTGGACCTGTCGCGTACCAACGTCGTCGACGGTCAGGAAGTGGTGATCGTGCGCGACAAGGCGCTGCCGTTGTTCTACCTCAAGCGCTGGCTGGTCCATGACGCCGCTCAGGAAGAGCAGCGCGAAGGTCACGTGGTGATTCTCAGCGTCGGCAACCAGAGCATCGGCTTCGTCGTCGATCAGCTGGTTGGCCAGGAAGAGGTGGTTATCAAGCCACTGGGCAAGATGCTGCAGGGTACGCCCGGCATGTCCGGCGCGACCATCACCGGCGATGGCCGCATCGCTCTGATTCTCGATGTGCCCAGCATGCTCAAGCGGTACGCGCGCAGGGTTTGATTCGGTCAGGCAGCGCCGCCTGTGTGCGGCGCTGTCGCTAGGAGTGATGTATGGCAGTCAAGGTCCTGGTCGTCGACGATTCCGGTTTCTTTCGCCGGCGTGTCTCGGAAATCCTTTCCTCTGATCCCAATATCCAGGTCGTCGGCACCGCCACCAACGGGCGTGAGGCGATCGATCAGGTGCTGGCGCTGAAGCCGGACGTCATCACCATGGATTACGAGATGCCGATGATGGACGGCATCACCGCGGTCCGGCAGATCATGCAGCGCTGTCCCACGCCGGTGCTGATGTTTTCCTCGCTGACGCACGAAGGCGCGCGGGTCACCCTCGATGCGCTGGATGCCGGCGCGGTGGACTATCTGCCGAAGAACTTCGAGGACATCTCGCGCAACCCGGACAAGGTCAAGCAGCTGCTGTGCGAAAAGGTGCATACCGTCTCGCGCAGTAACCGTCGCTACAGCACCTTCTGCTCTTCGAGCGTTGCTACGCCTTCGACTTCACCGCGTGGCACGGCTTCGGCGCTGCCCGCTTCGACTGCGCCTCGTGCGGGCAGCGCAGCGGCAACGCCTGCGCCTGCGGCCAGCCGCTCTCCCGCGCCCAAGCGCAAGGCCTACAAGCTGGTGGCGATCGGTACTTCCACCGGTGGCCCGGTGGCGCTGCAGCGTGTGCTGACCCAGCTGCCGGCCAACTTTCCCGCGCCGATCGTGCTGATCCAGCACATGCCGGCGGCTTTCACCAAGGCCTTCGCCGATCGCCTGGACAAGCTCTGCCGTATTCGCGTCAAGGAGGCCGAGGACGGCGATGTGCTGCGCCCAGGGCTCGCATTGCTGGCACCCGGCGGCAAACAGATGATGATCGACGGGCGCGGCGCCGTGCGCATCCTGCCCGGCGATGATCGCCTGAACTACAAGCCCTGTGTCGACGTGACCTTCGGCTCGGCGGCCAAGTCGTTCCACGACAAGGTGCTGGCGGTGGTGCTGACCGGCATGGGCTCCGATGGCCGTGAAGGCGCGCGTCTGCTCAAGCAGAGCGGCAGCCAGGTGTGGGCGCAGGATGAAGCCAGCTGCGTGATCTACGGCATGCCGATGGCGGTGGTGAAGGCCAACCTCAGCGACGCCGTGTACGGTCTGGATGACATCGGCCGCAATCTGGCCGAGGCCTGCATCTGATGGACGTCCTCAGCCTTATCGGGCTGTTGCTTGCGTTCGTCGCCATCGTCGGGGGCAACTTTCTCGAGGGCGGCCATATCTCGGCGTTGCTCAACGGACCGGCAGCATTGATCGTGTTGGGCGGTACGCTGGGCGCGGTGTTGCTGCAGACGCCGATCGCGGTGTTCATGCGGGCGATGAGCATCGGTCGCTGGATCTTCTTTCCGCCGCGCATCGATCTGGCGCGCGGCATTCTCATGGTGACCACCTGGAGCAACACGGCACGCAAGGAGGGGCTGCTCGGCCTCGAGCCCGTCGCCGAGACCGAGCCCGATCCGTACGCGCGCAAAGGCCTGCAACTGCTGGTCGACGGCGCCGAGCCGGAGGTGATCCGCAGCATTCTCGAGGTTGATCTCTATACCCAGGAGGGCCGCGACCTGCGCGCCGCCAAGGTCTACGAGAGCATGGGCGGCTACTCGCCGACCATCGGAATCATCGGTGCGGTGATGGGGCTGATCCATGTGATGGGCAACCTTGCCGATCCCAGTCAGCTGGGCAGCGGTATCGCCGTGGCGTTCGTTGCCACCATCTATGGCGTCGCCTTTGCCAACCTGCTGGTGTTGCCGGTCGGCAATAAGCTCAAGAGCATCGTCCAGCGGCAGACGGCCTACCGCGAGATGCTGCTGGAGGGGGTCCTGTCGATCGCCGAGGGTGAGAACCCGCGCTCCATCGAGATGAAGCTGCAAGGCTTCATGGACTGAGCGCCATGGCCAGACGCAGAGCGCCGGAAGAGCACGAGAACCACGAACGTTGGCTGGTCTCGTATGCTGACTTCATCACCTTGCTGTTCGCCTTTTTCGTGGTGATGTATTCCATTTCCTCGATCAACGAAGGCAAGTACAAGATCCTCTCCGATTCGCTGGTCGGCGTGTTCAACCAGGTCGACCGTTCGGTCAAGCCCATTCCCATCGGTGAAGAGCGACCGCGCACCACCGAGCCCGACGTTTCGCAGGTCGAGGATCTCACCGGTCCCGGCTCCGGGGAGCCGACGCTCGATCCGCTGGAGCGCATCGCACAGAGCATGCGTGAGACATTCGGCGAGCTGATCGCCAATGACCAGCTGACGATTCGGGGCAACGAGCTGTGGATCGAGATAGAGCTCAGCTCCAGCCTGCTGTTTCCCAGCGGCGATGCGTTGCCCAACGATCAGGCGTTCCAGCTGATCGACAAGGTTGCCGGAATTCTGGCTCCGTTCGACAACCCGGTCCACGTCGAAGGCTTCACCGACAATCTGCCCATCAGTACCGACAAGTTTCCGACCAACTGGGAGCTGTCTGCCGCGCGTGCCGGCAGCGTGGTTCGAATGCTGGCGGCACAGGGCGTCAATCCGTCCAGGTTGGCCGCGGTGGGGTATGGTGAGTTTCAGCCTGTGGCGGACAATGCGACTGCCGAGGGACGGGCACGGAATCGCCGTGTGGTGCTGGTAGTGTCGCGCAATCTCGATGTGCGGCGCAGTGTGACCGGCGTAGGCAGCGGCAACGCCCGGCCGAACGAAGCCTTGCGTCGTGCTGGCACACAATCTGCACCAGCCGGGTCCATGTAAGCGCTTCCGGGCGCAGTCGTCAAAACACCGTCGCTCTGCCATTTTCAGGCGGAGCCGTTCCGGTCCATTCGCCGGGTGGATAAGCAATGAGAGTCTGGGCTGTAGCCAATCAAAAGGGTGGAGTGGGCAAGACCACCACGTCGGTCGCGCTGGCAGGTCTGCTGGCGGACTCCGGTAAACGGGTCGTGGTGCTGGATCTGGACCCGCATGGTTCGATGACCAGCTATTTCGGTCACGATCCCGACAATCTGGAGCACAGCGTATTCGACCTGTTCCAGCATCAGGGGACCGTTCCGGAGGGGCTGCCCTGGCAGTTACTGCTGGCCACGAGCCACGAGCGCATCTCGCTGATGCCGTCGAGCACCGTGCTGGCGACACTGGAGCGCCAGTCCCCGGGGCAGAACGGTCTCGGGCTGGTGATCGCCAAGAGTCTTTCTCAGCTCTGGCAGGATTTCGATTACGCGATCATCGACAGTCCGCCACTGCTTGGCGTGCTGATGGTCAATGCCCTGGCGGCGAGCCAGCAGCTGGTGATTCCGGTACAGACCGAGTTCCTGGCGATGAAGGGGCTGGAGCGGATGGTCAGTACGCTGGCGATGATCAACCGGTCGCGCAAGCAGGCGCTGCCGTACACCATCGTGCCGACGCTGTTCGATCGCCGGACCCAGGCGTCGATGAACACGCTCAAGGTGCTGCGTGCCGGTTATGCCGATCACCTGTGGCCGGCCTTCATCCCGGTCGATACTCGCCTGCGCGATGCCAGCCGCGCCGGCCTGACGCCGTCGCAGTTCGACCCGGCCAGCCGGGCGGTGATTGCCTATCGTGCGCTGCTCAAGCATCTGCTGGCGTCGCAAGCCTCACCGCAGGTGGCATGAATGGCATGCCGCTCGGCGGCTGATGGCTCAAGTTTGTCGCGCACATGGCCGATAGCCTGTTCAGATTCTCATCACGAGTTCGCTCCATGAACCGCACCGTTCTCACCGAAACCCGATCCCAGCAGGCGCTGCAGTCCTATCTCGATGGGCTGCTGCAGGATGCTGCCATCGAGCTGGCGGATTCGGTCAGTCAGGATGAATTCAAGGCCGCGGTGCTCGAGGAGCAGCTGCGCGATATCCGGCAAAGCCAACCTCCGCGGCTGGAAATCGTGCCGTCCGCGCCGCCGGTTGCCGTCCCCGAGACGGCTCCTGTCGCTCCGACCCTGGTCGTTGCCGAAGCAGTAGCGGCGCCAGCGGCCCCCGAACCGGTCGTAGAAGTGCTGGTGGCACCGCCGCCTGCCAGCGAACCGCTGGAGGTTCCGGCACAAGCACATCCGGGTTGGGGTGATGAGCCCTTCGAGTGCCTGCTGTTCGATGTCGCCGGCCTGACGCTGGCGGTACCGCTGGTGTGTCTGGGTTCCATCTATCCGCTGGCAGGGCAGGAACTGACCCCACTGTTCGGTCAGCCCAGCTGGTTTCTTGGCATACTGCCGAGCCAGGCGGGCAATCTCAAAGTACTGGATACCGCGCGTTGGGTGATGCCGGACCGTTATCGCGACGATTTTCGTGAGGGCCTGCAGTACGTGATCTCTGTCCAGGGCTACGAGTGGGGGCTGGCGGTGCACCAGGTGAGCCGCTCGATTCGTCTGGACCCTAGCGAGGTGAAGTGGCGCACCCAGCGTCATCAGCGCCCCTGGCTGGCCGGCACGGTGATCGAACACATGTGCGCACTGGTCGACGTGACTGCGCTGGCCGAGCTGATTGCCAGCGGTGCGGTCAAGCATATGCACGACGCGGCGAAGCCGAAAACACATTGACACAACCAACGAGGGGGCCGTGCTTTGCGCGGCCCCACGATAGAATCGACCGCCAAAGCGGTAACTAGAGAAGGTGGGACTATGAAGATGACGTCTGCGCAGG
The DNA here is from genome assembly GCF_000219605.1 of Stutzerimonas stutzeri. Classification (NCBI taxonomy): domain Bacteria; kingdom Pseudomonadati; phylum Pseudomonadota; class Gammaproteobacteria; order Pseudomonadales; family Pseudomonadaceae; genus Stutzerimonas; species Stutzerimonas stutzeri. The sequence goes on along the minus strand of NC_015740.1, from coordinate 2,737,999 downwards.
GTTCCGAAGATCCTGTTCTGCAATGGGTGACCTTCCGTCTGGACAACGAGACGTATGGCATTAACGTGATGCAGGTTCAGGAAGTGTTGCGCTATACCGAGATCGCTCCGGTGCCGGGTGCACCTAGCTATGTGCTGGGCATCATCAACCTGCGCGGAAACGTGGTCACGGTCATCGATACCCGCCAGCGCTTCGGTCTGGAGCCGGCGCCGGTGTCGGACAACACCCGCATCGTGATCATCGAAGCCGACCGCCAGGTCATCGGCATCATGGTCGATAGCGTTGCCGAGGTGGTCTACCTCCGCCAGTCCGAGATCGAAACCGCGCCGAACGTGGGCAACGACGAATCCGCCAAGTTCATTCAGGGCGTTTGCAACAAGAACGGCGAGCTGCTGATTCTGGTCGAACTCGACAAGATGATGAGCGAAGAAGAATGGGCCGAGCTTGAGAGCATCTGATACATGCTGATCGCGTCGCTGGTCGCATCGCTGGTTGCGCTGGCCTTCTGCTGTCTGGGACTGCTGGGGTTCTGCCTGTGGCTGCTCAGACGGCAGCGCCTGCTGGCCGAGCAACAGCAGCAGCGTGACGCCAGCAGGGACAAGCGAATCAAGGAGCTGAGCAGCCGTCTGGATGCCTATCTGGAGGGCAGCCTGCGCATGGGCGACGAGCTACGCGAACTGAGCCGTACCGTTGCCCCGTTGCCGGACAAGCTCACTCAGCTGGAGCAGCGCGATCCCAACAACTTCGCGCTGTCCCAGGCCGCCAAGCTGGTCGGCATGGGCGCCAGCATCGACGACCTGACCCAGTCCTGTGGGCTGTCGCAGTCCGAAGCCGAGCTGATGAGCAAGCTGCACAAGGCCCGTCAGAAGCCCTGATCCCGGCTGATCGAGCCCCTCGTCGGCCTGATCGGAACCTCCTGAATCCCCCATATTCCAACACCGTATCGGCTTGGCTTAGCTGAGCGCATCCATGTCCCGGCCTGGGACGAGGAGGGCAAAGATGCGGCGCATACTGGTTGTGCTGTTGGTCGTGGTTTCGTTTGGCGCGCATGCTGCCGAGGCCCCGGACAATGTCGACGGGGCGATGACCGTCAACGTCTTTCAGGCCAAGCGACTGCACGAGCTGGGCGCAGTGTTCATTGACGTCCGTGCTGATCGGGAATGGCTGTGGGGACATGTGGAAGGCGCCGTACATTTCGATCTCGCCAGTGACTTCGTGAGCCTGGCCGGGCCGGAATGGCCCCGCGAGCTGCCGCTGGTGATCTACTGCGACAGCGAAGTCTGCCCGCGCAGCGCGGAAGCGGCGCGCATGGCTGTCAGCTGGGGCTACACGCGGGTGTTCTACTTCCGCTCGGGCTATTTTGCCTGGCAGCTGCACGATTTCCCGCAGGTCACCGGAGAAGACCGGGCGGCCGCCACGCTCAATGCCCAGGCCCACTGAGCAGCGGCAGATTCGCCGCAGAACCGGAGTCGGACGCTGCCTGAAAACCGGGTGGGCACTTGCCCTTGAGGTACCAGGCGAACGCGATGATCTCGGCGATGGTCCGGTACAGGGCCTCGGGAATCTCGTCGCCCAGCTCCAGTCTCGCCAGCAGTTTTACCAGGTCGGCGTTCTCGTAGATCGGCACTTCATGTTCCCGAGCGATCGCAAGAATCGCCTCGGCCAACTCATCGTCACCCTTAGCGCTGAGGCTCGGCGCGTTGACGCCGTCGTAGCTCAGGGCGATGGCTTGGCGCGGCTGCTTGTCGGTCATGCTTTTTCGTCCACGAAACGTTGTTCCAGCGTGGTGCTGGGACCCTGCGGCGGTGTGCCCTGGCGGCAGCTCAGTTCGCCTACGCTCAGCCCGGCCGCTTGCAAGCGCTCGCGCAGATGAGCTAGTTCCTTGGCGACCAGCTGGGCGGTGGCGCTGCGCTCGGCCCAGAGCTGGCTGGACAGCGTTCCGCGCGTCAATTGGGCCTGAACCTGCAACGGCCCGAGCGGAGCGACGTCGAACGCCAGTTCGATCTTCCACAGCGGATCGCCGCGCTCCTTTTCCTGTCGTTTCGGCTGATCTTCGCGCTGCAGCTTGATCTGCAGTGGCACGATGTCGCGGTGGTCCCGCATCGGCAATTCCAGCTGCCAGGTGGTGACCATAGTGCCGTCGGGCCCGACCTGTGTCTGCGCCAGGCTGGAAAGCTGGTGGGTCTGGAGCCTCGATACGGCAGCGGCAGCGAGCTTGAGCAGCATTTCCAGATCGGCTTCTTCCTCGAGACCGGGCGGTAACCTGGCCGGCAGCGGAAAGCCGAGCGCGAGCTGACGCGGACTGTTCTGCGCCAGCGAGCCCAGCGCATGCCGCGCGAAGGCAGGCAGTGCCTGGCCGATGGCGCCGGCCTGCGCTCCCCCCAATGGCGTACTGCCCGGCAGATTGGGCATCTGCGCCAGCAGGCGCAGCAGTCCGGCCTTGAGGTCACCTTGCAGTCCATCGGTATGGCCGGCAAGCAGGCGGGCCTCCAGGAACACGCCGCTCCGAGCCAGCGCTGCTGCCAGCGCCTTGGCGTCGCCCAGCTGCTGCATCTCCGGGATCAGCCCGAGCAGCTTCTCCGCCGCGCCGCGCAGCCCTTCCGGGAGCGCGCCCGGCGCGCCCTGCAGCGCCCTGAACAATCCTTCCAGCGAAGCCTGTCGGTTCTGCTGCGCGCCCAGTTGCTCACCGACATGCAGTTGATCGAGCCGACCGCTCAGTGGCAGAAACGCCAGGGACTGGCTGTCCTTGACCTGCGCCGTCAAAAGACTGCCGAGCGCCAGCGGGTTGGCCGATTCGATGCTGAGTTTCTGCCCGGCAACGGGTGAGTTGAGCAGGCTGACAACGATCTTGAAAGACGTTTGCCCGTCCTCCGTGCGCTGCTGGCTGGTCGCCACGACGCGGCCCTGGATCACGCTGCCTACCGAAAGCTGCTGCAGATCGATCATCGAGGCCGGCTGACGTCCGGCCGCTTGCGGCGTGGCCAGCAGACGGGTATCGGACAATGCGGTGACGACCAGCGCCGTGCCGGGCGCGGCGGGTTTGTTGCTGCTGACTTCTACCGTGGCCTGGCGTCCGCTGCCCATGGTCAGGCGCAACACCAGGCGGAACGCTTCGGCGGCCTCCCTGATGCTGACCACTTCGGCTTCGATCTGCTCGCCAGCTGCCAGCAGGTTCTGCATCGGTTGCAGCACCTTGAGGGCGAGATCCTGTGCCGCTACAGCCGGACGTGTCGCGCTGGTCGGGGGCAGGGCAGTGGTACTCTTGATCTCGGTCATCTTTCCTCAAATGCTCTTACAACCTTTCGCGTTTGCGGCCCTCGGCACCTGGGGTTGCCATGTATAATTCCGCCCGCCTGGCCCTGATGCCTGAGTATAGCGGCCGGGCCTTTTTCATCTTGAGGTGTCGCCAGCCGTGTCAACTCCCTTTCTCGAAGCTGTAGCGCTCGCCTGCGAGCGGGATTGGCGGCTGTTGTTCGACAAGCTCGATCTCCGTCTCGAGCGCGGCGAGATGCTGCAGATATCGGGCCCCAACGGCAGCGGCAAGACCAGCCTGCTACGCCTGCTTTCCGGTTTGATGCAGCCGACCTCCGGCGAGGTGCGGCTCCAGGGGCAGCCGCTGGATGCCCAGCGTGGCGAATTGGCGCGCAACCTGTTGTGGATCGGTCATGCAGCCGGAATCAAGGGGCTGCTGACTGCGGAAGAAAATCTCACCTGGCTCTGCGCTCTGCATCAACCCGCGGGCCGCGACGCGATCTGGCAAGCCCTTGCCGAGGTAGGACTGCGGGGCTTCGAAGACGTGCCCTGTCACACCCTGTCCGCCGGTCAGCAGCGTCGCGTCGGCCTGGCACGGTTGTATCTCTCGCCGCCGCCTTTGTGGATCCTCGATGAACCCTTCACCGCGCTCGACAAGCATGGCGTGGCGCAGTTGGAACGGCATCTGGCAGCCCATTGCGAGCAGGGCGGGCTGGTCGTGCTGACCACCCACCACAGCCTGACGGAGAAGCCTATCGGCTATCGTGAGCTGGATCTGGGGCAGCGGGCCGCATGAGCAGCGTCTTCACTCTCCTGCTGGCGCGCGAGACTCGCCTGTTGTTCCGCCGCCCAGCCGAACTGGCCAACCCGCTGGTCTTCTTCGCCATCGTCATCGCGCTGTTTCCTCTGGCGGTCGGGCCGGAAACGCAATTGCTGCAGACGATTTCGCCGGGACTGGTCTGGGTTGCCGCGCTGCTTGCGGTTCTGCTTTCACTGGATGGCCTGTTCCGCAGCGATTTCGAGGATGGTTCCCTGGAGCAGTGGGTCGTTTCGCCGCACCCGCTCGCGCTTCTGGTGCTCGCCAAGGTGCTGGCACACTGGGCATTTTCCGGCTTGGCGTTGGTCTTGCTGGCGCCCCTGCTGGGGTTGATGCTCGGCCTCCCGCTTGGGACCATCCCGGTGTTGCTGGTATCGCTGCTGCTGGGAACGCCGATCCTCAGCCTGCTCGGTGCGGTCGGTGCGGCGCTTACGGTTGGGCTCAAGCGCGGCGGTTTGCTGCTGGCGCTGCTGATCCTGCCGCTCTACATCCCGGTACTGATCCTTGGCAGTGGTGCACTGCAGGCGGCGCTGCAAGGCCTGCCTGCGGTCGGACACCTGCTCTGGCTGGCCAGCCTGACCGCGCTGGCCGTTACTCTTGCACCCTTTGCGATAGCCGCCGGGCTGAAGATCAGCGTCGGCGAATAGCGATACCCAGATGGCCGGCATGTGCCGGTCGATGTAACGAATTTCGAGGCCTGATCCATCTGGGCCTCGCTGGACGACGAGTCATCCGATGAACTGGACATGGTTTCACAAGCTGGGCTCACCGAAGTGGTTCTACGAGATCAGCGGGCGCTGGTTGCCCTGGCTGGCCTGGGCAGCCGTGTTGCTGGTCAGCGCCGGCGTGGTCTGGGGCCTGGCGTTCGCTCCCGAGGACTACCAGCAGGGCAACAGCTTCCGGATCATCTACATTCATGTCCCCGCCGCATTCCTGGCCCAGTCCATCTACGTGATGCTCGCCGTCGCCGGCGTGGTGGGGCTGGTCTGGAAGATGAAGCTGGCTGACGTTGCGCTGCAGCAGGCGGCGCCGATCGGCGCGTGGATGACTTTCATCGCACTGCTCACCGGCGCGGTCTGGGGCAAACCGACCTGGGGCGCCTGGTGGGTATGGGACGCGCGGCTGACCTCGATGCTGATCCTACTGTTCCTGTACTTCGGCATCATTGCGCTGGGCCAGGCAATCAGTAACCGTGACAGCGCGGCCAAGGCCTGTGCGGTGCTGGCGATCGTCGGCGTAGTGAATATCCCGATCATCAAGTACTCGGTGGAGTGGTGGAACACGCTGCACCAGCCAGCGACCTTCAAGGTGACCGAGAAACCGGCCATGCCGATGGAGATGTGGCTGCCGCTGCTGGTGATGGTGATCGGCTTCTATTGCTTCTTCACCGCGGTGCTGCTGATGCGCATGCGCCTGGAAGTGCTGCGCCGCGAGTCGCGTGCAAGCTGGGTGAAGAACGAGGTCAAGGCTCTGGTGGGAAATAACTCGTGAACTTTTCATCCTTCGCCGATTTCATCGCCATGGGCAATCATGGCGTGTACGTCTGGACCGCATACGGCATCAGCCTGGCGGTGCTGATTCTCAACGTTGCGCTGCCCGTACTGGCGCGTCGGCGTTACCTGCAAGATGAGGCGCGTCGTTTGCGCCGGGAGGAGTCGAAGTGAATCCGGTGCGCAAGAAGCGTCTTTTCATCGTCCTGGCGATTCTCGCCGGTGTCGGTATCGCCGTGGCGCTGGCGTTGTCCGCCCTACAGCAGAACATCAACCTGTTCTACACGCCGTCCCAGATCGCTGCCGGCGAAGCGCCGGAGGGCACCCGAATCCGCGCAGGAGGGCTGGTGGAAGAGGGTTCGGTCAAGCGCACCAACGATTCGCTCAGCGTCGCCTTCCGTGTCACCGATGGCGCTCAGGCGATCACCATCACCTATCAAGGCATCCTCCCGGATCTGTTCCGTGAAGGGCAGGGTATCGTCGCACTGGGCCGGGTCAACGCCGACGGCGTGCTGGTCGCCGACGAGGTCCTGGCCAAGCACGATGAGAACTACATGCCGCCGGAAGTGACCCAGGCGCTGGAGAAGAGCGGCATGATGAAGCATTACGAGGGCGGCAAGCAGGAGTACGCGAAATGATTCCGGAGCTCGGCCATCTGGCAATGATTCTGGCCCTGTGCCTGGCCGTGGTCCAGGCCACGCTGCCGCTGATCGGTGCCTGGCGCGGTGACCGGCAATGGATGGGCCTGGCGCAGCCGGCGGCCTGGGGGCAGTTCGCGTTTCTCGGTTTCTCCTTTGCCTGCCTGACCTACGCCTTCATGGTCGACGATTTCTCCGTCGCCTATGTGGCGCACAACTCCAACAGCGCCTTGCCCTGGTACTACAAGTTCAGTGCCGTGTGGGGTGCCCACGAAGGTTCGCTGCTGCTGTGGGCCTTCATTCTCGCCGGCTGGACCTTCGCGGTGGCGATCTTCTCCCGTCAGCTGCCGGAAGACATGTTGGCGCGCGTGCTCGGTGTGATGGGCCTGATCAGTATCGGTTTCCTGCTGTTCCTGATCGTCACCTCCAATCCGTTCGAGCGGTTGCTGCCGCAGGTGCCGATGGATGGCCGGGACCTCAACCCGCTTCTGCAGGACTTCGGTCTGATCGTGCATCCCCCGATGCTCTACATGGGGTACGTCGGTTTCTCGGTTGCCTTCGCCTTCGCTATCGCCGCGCTGCTCGGCGGGCGTCTTGATGCCGCCTGGGCGCGCTGGTCCCGTCCATGGACGCTGGTGGCCTGGGCGTTCCTCGGTCTGGGCATCGCGCTGGGTTCCTGGTGGGCCTATTACGAGCTCGGCTGGGGTGGCTGGTGGTTCTGGGACCCGGTGGAAAATGCCTCGTTCATGCCCTGGCTGGTCGGTACCGCGTTGATCCACTCGCTGGCCGTTACGGAGAAGCGCGGCGTCTTCAAGAGCTGGACGGTGCTGCTGGCGATCGCGGCCTTCTCGTTGAGCCTGCTCGGCACCTTCCTCGTCCGCTCCGGTGTACTCACTTCCGTTCACGCCTTCGCTACCGATCCCGAGCGCGGCGTGTTCATCCTGGTGTTCCTGCTGATGGTGGTCGGTGGCTCGCTGACCCTGTTCGCCCTGCGCGCGCCGGTGGTCAAGAGTCAGGTCGGCTTCGGCCTCTGGTCGCGCGAAACCCTGCTGCTGGTCAATAACCTGCTGCTCGTCGTGGCGACCGCGATGATCCTGCTGGGTACGCTGTATCCGCTGCTGCTGGATGCCCTGTCTGGTGCCAAGCTGTCGGTGGGGCCGCCGTACTTCAATGCCATGTTCGTGCCGTTGATGGCCGCGCTGATGCTTACGCTGGGTGTCGGGATCATGGTGCGCTGGAAGGACACGCCGGTGAAGTGGTTGCTCGGCATGCTCACGCCGGTGCTGATCACCAGCGTGGTACTCGGCGGGCTCGGCTCGCTGCTGTTCGGTGACTTCAACTGGGCCGTGCTGGCGGTATCCCTGCTGGCGGCATGGGTGGTTATCGCCAGCGTCCGCGATCTGCTCGACAAGACCCGTCACAAGGGCCTGTTGAAGGGGGCACGGAGCCTTGCACCGAGTTATTGGGGCATGCACCTGGCGCACCTGGGCCTCGCTGTCTGTGCGATCGGTGTGGTGTTGACCAGCCATCAGAGCTCCGAGCGTGACCTGCGCCTGGCGCCGGGCGAGTCGCTGTCGCTGGGTGGCTACGAGTTCGTCTTCGAGGGGGCGGTGCACCACGAGGGGCCGAACTTCACCTCGGACAAGGCCACCATCCGGGTTTTCGACGGTGACAAGCAGATCGCCACCCTGCATCCGGAGAAGCGCCTGTACACCGTGCAGCAGATGCCGATGACCGAGGCGGGCATCGACGCCGGCTTCACTCGCGACCTCTATGTGGCCCTCGGCGAGCCGCTGGGCGACGGTGCCTGGGCAGTGCGCGTGCATATCAAGCCGTTCGTGCGCTGGATCTGGTTGGGTGCGCTGATGATGGGCCTGGGCGGTGCCCTGGCCGCCAGTGATCGTCGTTATCGTGTCAAGGTAAAGACCCGCGTGCGCGAAGCATTGGGTATGGCGGCGCAAGGAGCCTGATGTGAAAAGACTGCTGATGTTGCTGCCACTGGCGATCTTTCTGGTGGTGGCAGTGTTCCTCTACCGGGGGCTTTTTCTCGATCCGTCCGAGCTGCCTTCGGCGCTGATCGGCAAGCCGCTGCCCGCGTTCTCGCTGCCCTCGGTGGAAGATGAGCAGCGCCTGATCACCGACGCAGATCTCAAGGGCAAACCCGCACTGGTCAACGTGTGGGCAACCTGGTGTGTCGCCTGCAAGGTCGAACACCCGGTACTCAATCGCCTGGCCGCGCAGGGCGTGGTCATCCATGGCGTCAACTACAAGGATGACAACGCAGCGGCGCGGAAATGGCTGAAGGAATTTCACGATCCCTACCAGCTGAACATTCGTGACGAGCGCGGCAGCCTGGGCCTGGACCTGGGCGTATATGGCGCGCCCGAGACCTTCCTGGTCGACAAGCAGGGCGTCATCCGTCACAAGTTCGTCGGCGTGATCGATGATCGTGTCTGGCGCGAGCAGCTCGCAGCGCTCTATCAGGAGTTGGTGGACGAATGAAACGATTGATCCACGCTGCGCTGCTGGGGCTGTTCCTGGTTTCCACGGCCCAGGCAGCGATCGACACCTACGAGTTTCGCGATGAGGCCGAACGCGAGCGCTACCGGACGTTGACCGAAGAGCTGCGTTGTCCGAAGTGCCAGAATCAGAACATCGCCGATTCCAACGCGCCCATCGCGATGGATCTGCGCCAGGAAATCTTCCGCATGCTGGAGGAGGGGCAGAGCAACGACCAGATCGTCGATTACCTGGTGGACCGTTATGGCGACTTCGTTCGTTACAACCCGCCGGTGAATGCGAAGACCCTGCTGCTCTGGTACGGCCCGGCGGGCCTGCTGGTGCTGGGCTTTGGTGTGCTGGCCGTGATCCTGGTACGTCGCCGCCGCGTCGAGAAGGCGCCTGCATCGAACACCCTTTCCGAGACCGAGCGCGAGCGTCTCGCCAAGCTGCTGGATAAAAAAGACTCATGACCGATTTCTGGATAGCCGCCAGCGCTTTGCTGCTGGTGGCGCTGGCCTTCCTGCTGCTCCCCATCCTGCGTGGTCGTCGTGCCCAGGCCGAAGAAGACCGTACGGCGCTCAACGTTGCGCTCTACGAGGAGCGCCTGGCTGAACTCACCGCCCAGCATGCGGCGGGAACACTGAGCGATGCCCAGCTCGAAGCGGGGCGTGCGGACGCGGCGCGCGAGTTGTTGGAAGACACCGAAAACAGCGACAGCCCCAAAATCGCCAAGTTGGGTCGTAGCGTGCCGCTTATCGCAGCCGTGCTGGTGCCCCTGGTGGGCTATGGGCTGTACATGCACTGGGGTGCCAGCGACAAGGTGCAGATGGCTCGTCAGTTCTCGGAGCAGCCACGCACCGTCGAAGAAATGACGGCTCATCTTGAGCAGGCCGTGAAGGAGCAGCCCGACTCGGCCGAAGCCTGGTACTTCCTCGGGCGCACCTACATGAATCAAGAGCGCCCGGCCGATGCGGCCAAGGCATTCGCGCGCGTGGTAGAGCTTGCCGGACGCCAGCCCGAACTGCTTGGCCAGTGGGCTCAGGCGCAATACTTCGCCGGCGATCGGCAGTGGTCGGAACAGCTGCAGGCGCTTACCGATGAGGCGCTGCAGGCCGATCCGCAGGAACTGACCAGTCTCGGCCTGCTCGGTATCGCGGCATACGAGGAAGGTCGCTATCAGGATGCCGTGCGCTTCTGGGAGCAGCTGGTGGCTGCGTTGCCCGAGAACGATCCTTCTCGCGAAGCCATCCGCGGCGGCATCGAACGCGCCAGGCAGCAGGTCGACGGCGGTTCCGGCAACGCTGAAGCAGGCGAGGCTCCGGCTGCGGCGAGCACGCAGGCCGCTGCGCTGCAAATCCAGGTGCAGCTGGATCCGAAGGTGGCGGAAACGGTATCGCCCGAGGACAGTGTTTTCGTTTTTGCCCGGGCAGTGAACGGACCGCCGGTTCCGCTGGCGGCCAAGCGCCTGACCGTCGGTGATCTTCCGGCGACCGTCACGCTGAGCGACGCCGATGCGATGGTGCCGTCCCTCAAGATCTCCAGCGTCGAGCAGGTGACGGTGATGGCGCGGGTTTCTCGTACGGGTGACGCAACAACGGGTGAGTGGATGGGTCAAAGCGAGGCGCTCGAGACTCGCGGTGATAAAAACGCCGTGCGGTTGACGATCGATCGCGCCGAGGCGCCCTGATCCCAGTAGAGGTGGAGATGAACCTGAAGCCAACAGCGAACCCGTTTGCTCCCGCGCGCATTGTTCTGCGGGCCGCGCTGATTGGTCTGACGCTGTTGCTCGGCGCCTGTGCTGGGAATCCGTACGATTCCGCACCGCAGGCACCGGCACCTGCACCTGTTCCGCGGGCACCGGAGCCCTCCGGTCCGGTCATCGCGCCACCGCCTATCAAGGCGCCACCGGCACCCAGGGCTCCAGCCACGCAGAGAAGCCATCCGCGTTACGCGCCGCCGCCGCACGTGGCGGCTCATTGGGACAATCGCCTGGGTGTCTATGTGGTGGAGGGGCGCGAGCTGTACTATCGCGAGCGCCTTTACTATCGCTGGGATGGCGACTGGTTCTGCGCGGCGCGCCCGGATGGCCCTTGGGAACCGGTTGCACCACCCAGCGTGCCGCCGGGGTTGCGCGAACGCTACTGAGCTGCACGCAGAGGCAGTCTTTTTGCCGTTCGGTCTAAAGGCTGAGCGTCGATTGCCGATAAGGATTCAGCACCGTTGCTTTGCAACGTATCCGCTGGCTCGGCAAGACCGCCGCATCGGGCTCAGGCCCCGGAGTCGAACATGAATGCTTCCGTCAAGCGCCTAGAAGAAACCGGCACCTCACTGCGCGACGCGCTGACGCGGCAGGATTGGTCGGCCATCGGCATGCTCGACCGCGAGTGCCGCAGCGCTGTCGATGAGGCGATGCGCGAACATCAGCGTGATGATGGAGCTGTCCGGCAACGTTTGCAGGAGCTGCTCGATCTCTATCGCGAACTGGTCATGACCTGCCAGATCGAACAGGCCAGGGTGGCAGGCGAACTGCGTCAGCTCAATCAGTCGCAGCAGGGCGCCAAGGTCTACCAGCTGTTCGGTTGAATGCCGAACGCAACATGCTTGTGCGCACCGTTCCCGACCGTCCTCGGCTCACCATGGGCCAGTCACGACCTCTCGCTTTTTATCATTACAAAGTATGTGGCATTATGTCGCCAGTGCCGCACTGGCGGTCATCTGTTTGACGCGTACTGCTTGGTAAATCCCTATCTTGTCCACGATCTTGCGCGCAACTGACCGGTTGAGCTGCTGGGCGTTTCTCAACACTCTGATTTTCGGCTCGTTCTTTGGTCGTTAATTCACGCCATAAATTTGACTCAGTTCATTTTTTCATTAATCTACGTTTCATCTGCCATGAAGTGTGATCGCCTTTATTTCCATGGATGCGAGCGCAGGCTTTCTTTCAGCCTCTAAAGAGCCCTATAAACAAGATGTGGCGTGAAACCAAGATTTTGTTGATAGATGATGATCGTGACCGTCGGCGGGATTTGACGGTCATTCTGAATTTTCTCAGTGAGGATCATCTGGCTTGCTCCAGCAGTGAATGGCAGGACGCTGTCGCCGGCCTCGAGTCCAGTCGAGTCGTGAATGGCGTCATGCTGGGGGATGTGACCACCAGGGGTGGCGCCATTGAACTCATCAAGCAGATGAGCAAATGGGATGAGAACGTCCCGTTGATGCTGATTGGCGAGCCGGCACCGACCGACTGGCCCGAGGAGATTCGACGCCGGGTCCTTACCAGCCTGGAAATGCCGCCCAGCTACAACAAGCTGCTCGACTCGCTGCACCGCGCGCAAATCTACCGTGAAATGTACGAGTCCAAGACGCGCGGCCGGCAGCGCGAACCCAATCTTTTCCGCAGCCTGGTTGGCACCAGCCGAGCGGTGCAGCATGTCCGTCAGATGATGGAGCAGGTCGCCGATGCGGAGGCCAGCGTGCTGATCCTCGGCGAATCCGGTACCGGCAAGGAGGTGGTCGCGCGTAACCTGCACTACCATTCCAAGCGGCGCCAGGGACCGTTCGTTCCAGTCAATTGCGGTGCTATCCCGGCGGAATTGCTGGAAAGCGAACTGTTCGGACACGAAAAAGGCGCCTTTACCGGCGCGATCACCGCGCGGGCAGGGCGCTTCGAGCTGGCCGAGGGCGGTACGCTGTTCCTCGACGAAATCGGCGACATGCCGTTACCCATGCAGGTCAAGCTTCTTCGTGTACTGCAGGAGCGCACATTCGAGCGCGTCGGCAGCAACCGCACGCAGAATGCCGATGTTCGGATCATTGCCGCGACCCACAAGGATCTGGAAAAGATGATCGAAGAGGGGACCTTCCGTGAGGACCTCTACTATCGCCTGAACGTCTTCCCGATCGAAATGGCGCCGCTGCGCGAGCGTGTGGAAGACATTCCACTGCTGATGAACGAGCTGATCTCGCGCATGGAACACGAGAAGCGCGGCTCCATCAGGTTCAACTCGGCTGCCATCATGTCGCTCTGCCGGCACGACTGGCCAGGTAACGTTCGCGAATTGGCCAACCTCGTCGAACGCATGGCGATCATGCATCCTTATGGTGTGATCGGTGTAATGGAGCTGCCGAAGAAGTTCCGGCACGTTGATGATGACGATGAGCAGTACGCAACCAGTCTGCATGACGAGATGGAAGAGCGTGCCGCCATCAGCGCGCCGATGGTGGTGCCTGAGGCGCAGGCCATGCTCCCTGTCGAGGGGCTGGACCTGAAGGAATACCTCGGCAACCTTGAGCAGGGGCTGATCCATCAGGCGCTCGAAGACGCCGGTGGTGTGGTTGCCCGTGCCGCGGAGCGGCTGCGCATCCGGCGGACCACACTGGTGGAGAAAATGCGCAAATACGGAATGAACCGCCGCGACGACGAACTGGGCGAGTAGTATTCGTGCATGACAAAGGCCACCTTCGGGTGGCCTTTTGCGTTTCTGGGACGCATCAGCGGATAATGCCGCCGGGCATGAACCTTGCTAGTTTCACTTCACCGACCATCTTTTGACAGGCGCAAGTGAATCAGTGAATTTCGTCACCAGGCCGTCCATAGCGTCCTTTGAGCCCACCGATGCCGTGGACCTCACAGGCTCGCTCGAGCGTTTCCGAGAGCTTGCCGGGCAGCTGGGCGAGTCCGAGGGGCTTTTGCAGGCACACGTCGCTGAGCTCCGGGACCAGCTTGCCGAGGCGGGGGCGCAGCGTCGCCACGAGCTCGAGGAGAAGGAGCGGCTCGCTCAACGGCTGCGGAACGTGCTGGACCTGCTTCCGGGCGGCGTGATCGTCATCGATGGCCAAGGGGTGGTGCGCGACGCCAATCCTGTGGCCTTGGAGCTTCTGGGTGAGCCCCTGGTGGGTGTCAACTGGCGCGACGTCATCGTCCGCAGTTTCGCCCCGCGCAAGGATGATGGCCATGAGATTTCCCTGCGCAACGGACGCCGTCTGTCGATCGCCACTCGTTCCCTCAGCGGCGAGCCCGGCCAGTTGGTGCTGTTGACCGACCTTACCGAAACCCGGCGTCTGCAGGATCAGTTGGCGCGCCATGAGCGCTTGTCGTCCCTGGGGCGAATGGTGGCATCGCTAGCCCATCAGATTCGCACACCGCTTTCCACCGCGCTGCTGTATGCCAGCCACCTCGAGCAAGGTGGTTTGAGCGAGCAACAGCAGCAACGTTTCGCCGGCAGTCTGAAAGCGCGCCTGCACGAGCTGGAGCACCAGGTTCGCGACATGCTGGTGTTCGCCCGGGGCGATCTGCCGCTGAACGACCGCGTGACCCCGGCCGAGCTGCTGTCCGCTCTTCGCGCGGCGGCGGAGCCGAAACTGAGGGATGTCGCCGTGCGCTGGCAGAACGATGCGCAAGGCGGCGAGCTTCTTTGCAACCGCGACACACTGGTCGGCGCGCTGCTCAACCTTGTCGAGAACGCCTTGCAGGCCTGCAGTGGCGCATGTCGTTTGAAGATTCATCTGTATCGGCGTGATGCCACGCTGTACCTGTGCATCAGCGATAACGGCCGCGGCATAGAGGCTGGCGTCCTGGGGCGGTTGGGCGAGCCGTTCTTCACTACCCGGGACAACGGAACCGGCCTCGGGCTTGCGGTCGCGAAGGCTGTCGCCCGTGCCCATCAAGGCGAGCTGCGCCTGCTTTCCCGGCCAGGTCGCGGCACTTGCGTCATCGTTGCGTTGCCGTTGATTCCTATCGTTCAGAAGGTCGTGTGAGCTGATGGCTGCGAAAGTACTGCTGGTCGAAGATGACCCATCCCTGCGAGAAGCACTGGGTATCACGCTCGAACTGGGCGGCTATGCACATCGAGCCGTCGACTGCGGCGAAGCCGCACTCATCGCCCTGGAGCAGGAGCCCTTTGGTCTGGTCATCAGCGACGTGAACATGCCGGGTATGGATGGCCATGAGCTGCTCGCCTCGATTCGCAAACGTTATCCGCAGATTCCGGTGCTGCTGATGACGGCCTTTGGCGCCGTGGCGAAGGCGGTGGAGGCGATGCGTCAGGGGGCGGTCGATTACCTCGTCAAGCCCTTCGAGCCCGGCACACTGCTCGAACTGCTGGGTCGGCACGTCAACGGCGCCCTCGGTCCGGTGGAGGCACAGGGTCCGATCGCCTGCGAGCCGTCCAGCCAGCGGCTGCTGGATCTTGCTGCGCGCGTGGCGCAAAGCGACTTGACGGTGCTCATTTCCGGCGAGTCGGGTACCGGCAAGGAAGTGCTGGCACGTTACATCCACCAGCGCTCGCCGCGTGGTGCAAAGCCGTTCATCGCCATCAACTGCGCCGCTATTCCGGACAATATGCTGGAGGCGACGCTGTTCGGCCACGAAAAGGGCGCCTTCACCGGGGCCATCGCCAGTCAGCCTGGCAAGTTCGAGCAGGCCGATGGCGGTACGCTGCTGCTC
Organism: Stutzerimonas stutzeri; assembly: GCF_000219605.1. Taxonomy (NCBI): domain Bacteria; kingdom Pseudomonadati; phylum Pseudomonadota; class Gammaproteobacteria; order Pseudomonadales; family Pseudomonadaceae; genus Stutzerimonas; species Stutzerimonas stutzeri. Next base: position 2,722,855 of record NC_015740.1, on the reverse strand, counting down.
GACGAGATTTCCGAGATGCCGCTCGCGCTGCAGGCCAAGCTGTTGCGGGTGCTGCAGGAGCGCGAGGTGGAGCGGGTTGGCGGGCGAAGGTCGATTGCCCTGGATATCCGGGTGCTTGCGACCACTAACCGCGATCTGGCCGCTGAGGTGGCCGCCGGGCGCTTCCGCGAAGACCTGTTCTATCGATTGTCCGTTTTTCCCCTGGCCTGGCCGCCGCTGCGCGAGCGTCCGGCCGATATCCTGCCGCTGGCCGAGCGCCTGCTGGCGGGCCATGCCCGACAGATGCGACAGGTACCGGCTCGGTTGTCGTCGGCGGCGCAATGCTGCCTGCTCGGACACGGCTGGCCGGGTAACGTGCGTGAACTGGACAATGCCATTCAGCGTGCGCTGATCCTTCAGCAGGGTGGTGTCATTCAGCCCGAAGATCTCTGCCTGCTCGGCTCTGCTGGTGCTGTCGGTGCGCCGCTTACCAGTAATCCAGCGCCACTGCCGAGCGAGGCCTCTGCCGCTGATGGCGAAGTCGGTTCCGCTTTGGGTGATGATCTGCGGCGGCGCGAATTCCAGTTGATCATCGACACGCTGCGCGCCGAACGCGGGCGTCGCAAGGAGACCGCTGACCGGCTGGGCATCAGTGCGCGAACCTTGCGCTACAAGCTGGCACAGATGCGCGACGCCGGGGTCGATGTGGAAGCGTTGCTCTACGCCAGCTGAGCCGGGGGCGCAATGGCTCTGCTAAGCTGCGGCTTTCATGCAGCGGAGGCGCGCAGGTGCACCAGAACTTCTGGCAAGAACGTTGGGCTCGCAACGAAATCGGTTTTCACCTCGAAGACGTGCATCCTGGCTTGCGCCGTCACTGGCCGCGGCTGGCTTTGCCCGAGGATGCAGCTGTGCTGGTGCCGCTGTGTGGCAAGAGCCTGGACCTGGCCTGGCTCGCAGGGCAGGGCCATCGCGTACTGGGGGTGGAGCTGAGCCAGAAAGCCGTCGAGGCGTTTTTCGCCGAGCAAGGACTGGAGGCGGAAATTTCGCAGGTCGGCGCATTCAAAGTTTATCGATCCGGCAGGCTTGAGATCCGTTGTGGCGATTTCTTTGCGCTGGCGGCGCAAGACGTTGCCGACTGCCGGGGCGTCTACGATCGCGCCGCGCTGATTGCGCTGCCGCCGGCGATGCGCCAGCGCTACGCCGCGTTGCTGACGAACATTCTGCCGGCCGGCTGCCAGCAATTGCTGGTTACGCTCGATTACGACCAGGCGGAAATGGATGGCCCACCATTCGCTGTCAGCCGGGCGGAAGTGAGCACGTTGTATGACGGCGCGTGGGACGTGCAGCAGCTGGAGGCCAAGGAAGTGCTGGAGCGCAATCCGAAGATGCGTGAGCGTGGGCTGCAGCGCCTGCAAGAACAGTTTTACCGGCTGCAACGGCGGGATTGACCGCCGTTGCCGCTCGCTGCGCTCAGCTGTCCGCCTGGAGTCTGCGGATAAAGGTGTCGGCCTCGTCGATGGCGCGCTGCATGTCCGCCATCAACTGGTCGACATTGCCTTGCAGCGTGCGGTACTCGCCATGCAGGGCGCTGATCGCGCGAGCATTGAGGTTGTGCTTGAGAAACAGCACCTGATCGCGCAGTACGCTGAGCACCGGCTCGATGCGTTGCTCGGCTGCCTTCATGCGTTGCAGCAGCGTCCGGTATTCGGCGCGGGTACGGCTCAGCTCCTTCGCACTGGCAGCCTTCAGGCTGGCATTGCTGTACTGCTTCAGTTCGCTCTCCCATTCCTTGAACAGCGCATTGGCGACGTCTTCCACCGCGTCGATGCGGGCCCGCACATCCCGGGCGCTGGCGACGCTCGCCTCGTACTGTCGGTTCAGTGCGTCATAGCGCTTCTCCAGGTCGCCGCCTTTGACCTCGACCACGCTGCGATAGCGCTCCAACGCATCCTTGAACTGCTCCTTGGCGGCTTGCTGCGAGTCGCGTGCGTCCTTCACCCGGTCGACCAGGATGTCACGCTTGTGGATGCCGGCTTTTTCCATTGCGGAGTAATAGGCACTCTGGCAGCCAGCGAGGGCGAGCAGGGCGCAGCAGACGAAGATGAGGCGGCGCATGGCGATTCCTTCTATGCGGAGTTGAATCTGCATAGACAAACGAAAAGGGCGACTTGCGTCGCCCCGGTACCACTCGGTCGATCTCAGCCACGCTGACGCAGGGCTTCGATGCGATCCTCCAGAGAGGGATGGGTCATGAACAGGCCGGCCATGCCGTGCTTGAGCGAGCCGTTGATGCCGAACGCCTTGAGCGAATCGGGCATGTGCACCGGCAGGCCCTGTTCGGCCCGCAGGCGCTGCAGGGCGCCGATCATGGCGCTGGTGCCGGCCAGTTGCGCGCCGGCTTCGTCGGCGCGGTATTCACGCTTGCGCGAGAACCACATGACGATGATGCTGGCCAGGATGCCCAGTACCAGTTCGGCGAAGATCGTCGCGACGAAGTAGCCGATGCCATGGCCATCCTCGTTCTTGAGGATCGCCTTGTCGACGAAGTTGCCGAAGATTCGTGCGAAGAACATGACGAAGGTGTTCACAACGCCCTGGATCAGCGCCAGGGTGACCATGTCGCCATTGGCCACGTGGCCGATTTCATGCGCCAGCACCGCGCGCACTTCATCCGGGGAGAAACGTTCGAGCAGGCCCTGGCTGACGGCTACCAGCGCGTCGTTGCGATTCCATCCGGTGGCGAAGGCGTTGGCCTCGTAGGCCGGGAAGATACCGACCTCGGGCATCTTGATGCCGGCTTCGCGCGACAGTTGCTCGACGGTCTGCAGCAGCCACTGCTCATGCCGGGTGCGCGGCTGGCTGATGATCTCCGTGCGTGTGCTCATCTTCGCCATCCACTTGGAGATGAACAGCGAAATCAGCGATCCCGCAAAGCCGAACACCGCACAGAAGACCAGCAGGCTGCCATAGTTCTGGCCGGTGTAGCGATCGACCCCGAGCAGCTTCAGGGTGATGCTGGCGATGACCAGGACCGCAAGGTTGGTGGCCAGGAACAAGAAAATGCGCATCATGTTGCGGCAGACTCCAGGGTAGGATTTGAAGAACGATAGGCTATATAAGGCGCGCCCTTGAGCTATTCAACCGAGCGACTATTTCAAGCTATGTCGCTTGTGCGCCAAGGCTGGAGTGCAGCGGCGAGCCGGTGTCGTTTTCGAACAGCAAGCGGGCAAGATGGGCGATGCGCTCGCTGTGACCGCTTTTCAGTGCGTCGCGAAGCTGATGGGCGAGACTGGCCTGGATGCGCAGTACGCTGGGAGGCAGGCTGCGGTCGCCCGCCAGGTATCCGGGGACGGCGCGGGTCAGGCGAATGAAACCCTTCTCGGTCAGCACGGCCTGGTCCAGTGCGAGGAACTGGATGGTGCTCTCGAAGCGCAGATAGCCTTCGTCGGCCAGCCAGAGCAGGGCGCCCAGGCAGCTCTGGTGGCGTTTGGAGGGCAGGCCGAACTCGTCCGGCTCTTCCCGGCCTATCAGGTCTTCCACATACAGCGCGATCTTCCGTGGAAACGCCTGATACAACGCGAGCAGACCGCCCGCGGCGTCCTTGTAGAAGTCGTCTATCTGCAGATCCATTCGGTTACTGCTGGTAGGTCTTGAGGAAGTTGCCGATGCGTCCGATCGCCTGCTCCAGGTCATCCACGCGCGGCAGGGTAACCACCCGGAAGTGATCCGGCCACGGCCAGTTGAATGCCGTGCCCTGGACAATCAGCAGTTTCTCGGAAAGCAGCAGGTCGAGCACGAACTTCTCGTCGTTGTGAATCGGGCAGATCTTCGGATCGATGCGCGGGAACGCATACAGCGCGCCCATGGGCTTGACGCAGCTGATGCCGGGAATGTCGTTGAGCAGCTCCCAGGTGCGGTTGCGCTGCTCGAGCAGCCGACCCGGCGGCAGGACCAGGTCATTGATGCTCTGATAGCCGCCCAGTGCCGTCTGAATCGCATGCTGCGACGGTACGTTGGCGCACAGGCGCATGTTGGCAAGGATATCCAGACCTTCGATATAACTCTGGGCCTTGTGTTTGGGGCCGGAGATGGCCACCCAGCCGGAGCGGAAGCCGGCGACACGATAGGACTTGGACAAGCCGTTGAAGGTCAGGCAGAGCACGTCCGGCGCCAGCGAGGCGGTGGAGATATGCACCGCGCCGTCATAGAGAATCTTGTCGTAGATCTCGTCGGAGAACAGCACCAGCTTGTGCTGGCGAGCCAGCTCCACCATGCCTTCCAGGACTTCCTTCGGATAGACCGCGCCGGTGGGGTTGTTCGGGTTGATCAGGACCAGCGCCTTGGTGTTTGGCGTGATCTTGGCTTTGATGTCGGCCAGGTCGGGCCACCAGTTGGCCTGTTCGTCGCAGAGGTAATGCACCGGCTTGCCGCCGGCCAGGCTCACGGCGGCCGTCCAGAGCGGATAGTCCGGAGCGGGGATCAGCACTTCGTCGCCGTTGTTGAGCAACGCCTGCATGGACATCACGATCAGCTCTGACACACCGTTGCCGAGATAGATGTCCTCGATGCCGATGCCTTCCACCTGCTTTTGCTGGTAGTACTGCATGATCGCCTTGCGGGCGCTGAACAGGCCTTTCGAGTCGCTGTAGCCCTGGGCAGTCGGCAGGTTGCGGATCACGTCCTGGAGAATTTCCTCCGGTGCTTCGAAACCGAACGGCGCCGGGTTGCCGATGTTCAGCTTGAGGATGCGATGGCCTTCCTCTTCCAGGCGTTTGGCGTGCTTGAGCACTGGCCCACGGATGTCGTAACAGACATTGGCGAGCTTGTTCGATTTGCTGACCTGCATGATCCTGAGTGTCCCGAAGTGAAAACGTGCCAGTTCCGGAAATGGCTGGTCACGTTTGGCATGAACCCGGGCGCCTTGGCAGTCGGAAACCCCGCTGCCAGACTAGGCGTCGAAGAGGGAGGCATGATACGTGCGGCCCGACCACCGGAAAAGGTACAGATCGGCCTTTTTTATATAGCGTGCTGTTGCGCTTCGTGTGCGTTCCAAACAACCGGTGCGCCATGTCGTGGCCATGGGACGAAACGCGAACAGACCCCGAGGAGGCTACCAATGGACAAGCTGGAAAAACCGCTCGACGCCTGGCGTGAGGAGCTGTCCGATGAGCAGTTCCAGATCTGCCGGCTCGGCGCCACCGAGCGCCCCTTCACCGGCAAGTACAACGACACCCGGACGCCGGGCGTCTACCATTGCGTCTGCTGTGATGCGCCGCTGTTCGATGCCGATGCCAAGTTCGACTCCGGCTGTGGCTGGCCCAGCTATTTCCAGCCTGTAAGCGATACGGCCATCGCCAGCCTGGATGACTTCAGTCATGGCATGCACCGGATCGAGGTCAGGTGCGCTCGCTGCGATGCCCACCTGGGGCATGTGTTCCCCGATGGCCCTAAACCGACCGGTCTGCGCTATTGCATCAATTCGGCCTCGCTCGACTTGAAGCCCCGCGAAGCCTGAGCCGCAAGGAACCAGCATGCGCGATCCTCTGTTAGATATTCCCTGCGTCACCATCGACGGCGAGCACAAGACGCTCGCCGATTTCGATGCCAAGGTGCTGCTGGTGGTGAACACCGCCAGCCAATGTGGTTTCACGCCCCAGTACAAGGGATTGGAGGAGCTCTGGCAGCGCTACGGCGAGCGTGGCCTGGTCGTGCTCGGTTTTCCGTGCAACCAGTTCGGCGGACAGGAGCCGGATAGCGAGGCGCAGATCGCCACCTTCTGCGAGCGTCGGTTCGGCGTGTCCTTCCCGTTGTTCGCCAAGGTCGAGGTCAATGGCGGCGACGCCCATCCGCTGTTCATCGAGCTGAAGAAGCGCGCGCCCGGCCTGCTGGGCAGCAAGGCGATCAAGTGGAATTTCACCAAGTTCCTCATCGCCGGTCAGGGCCGCACGGTGCGGCGCTATTCCTCGCGTACCGCGCCGCAGGCGCTGGCGGCGGATATCGAGGCGCTGCTCTGAAACAAGAGCGGCGCGGGATCGATAGCTTTTGCAGGCGTTGATGTCTGGTCCGGCATCGGCCGGACTTTTTCTGTTTGGAGTCAATCATGGATGTCGAGTTGAAAGCCTTCCTGCAGCGTGCCGAAGGCCTGTTGGCGCGTATCGAGCCGTTGCTGCCCGCGCAGCCGCCCAATATCGATTGGGAGCATACGCTGGCGGCGCGCTGGCACCGTGACGGCCGAAGCGGCTATCTGGCGCCGCTCGAGGTCAATCTCGATCTGCGTCTGGACGACCTGATCGGCATCGACCGACAGCGTGATCTGCTGGCTGCCAATACTCAGCAGTTCGTCGATGGTCTACCCGCCAATCACGTCTTGCTCTGGGGCGCCCGTGGTACTGGAAAATCGTCGCTGATTCGCGCTCTGTTGGCCGAATATGCCGGCCGTGGGCTGCGCCTGATCGAGATCGAGCGCGACCATCTGGCGGATCTGCCGCGCGTGGTGGAGCTGCTTTCAGGGCAGCGTCAGGCCTTCGTGCTGTTCTGCGACGACCTGTCCTTCGAGGCCGGCGAGGGTGACTACCGGGTCCTCAAGAGCGTGCTCGACGGTTCCCTGGAGCGTGCGCCGGAGAACGTGCTGCTGTATGCCACGTCGAACCGCCGTCACCTGGTGCCGGAGCGCCAGAGCGACAACGAGAACTGGCAGATGGTGGACGGCGAGCTGCATCCGAACGAGGCGGTGGAGGACAAGATTGCCTTGTCCGATCGTTTCGGCCTCTGGCTGTCGTTCTATCCCTTCAGCCAGCAGCACTACCTCAGTGTGGTGCGCCACTGGATCGATTCGCTGGCAGGCAAGGCGCGCCTGCAATGGGATTGGGACGAAGCGCTGGAAAAGGACGCGATTCGCTGGGCCACCGGACGCGGCAATCGCAATGGACGCTGCGCGTATCAGTACGCCCGTCAGTGGGTGGGCGCGCGTTTGCTCGACGCGCGGCGCTAACTGACGTTGGTAGCTTGTCGAGCCCGCCGCAGCTGTTGCGGCGGGCCCGATGCCGGCCGACCCTAGACGGTAGCGGCCTTGCCCATCTCCTGCAGCTTGGCATTCATGCGTTGCTCGCCCGGCAGCAGGCTTTCGATGGCGGGACGCGCCAGCATGCGCGCATGGTGTGCAGCCAGCCCCGGCCAGCGCTGGGCATCGAGCTGTTCGCCGCCGTGGCTCATGTTGATCAGCTGACAGGTCACGGCGATGTCCGCCATGGATAACCGGGCGCAGACGAAGAAATCGTTGTCGCCGAGCTGCTGCTCGAGGTAGTCGAAATGAGGCGGCAGCTTCTGCTGCATCGCTGTCTGCACCGCCTCTTCGTTGCACGGCTGGCCGGAGGTCGGCTTGAGAATTCGGTTGCGAAACACGGTGAAGGTGGTCAACGGCGCCAGCTCGTAATCCGCGTATTTCTCGAGCCAGCGCACCTGGCCGCGCGCTTGGGCGCTGTCGCCGTACAGGGTTGGCGTGGCGGGATAGGCTTCTTCGAGGTACTGGCAGATCACGCTGGAGTCGGCGAGGGTGCAGTCACCATCCTTGAGCGCGGGAATACGTCCCAGCGGGTTGATGGCGTAGTACCAGTCTGGCGGGGTGAAGGGCATCACCGTTTCAAGCTGATAGTCGAGTCCCTTTTCCTGCAGGCACAGCCGTACCTTGCGGACGAAGGGGGAGAGGGGCACGCCGTACAGGGTCACAGACATCATCGTCCTCCGCGGTGGATTCGTTCTTGTTATGAGCTGTCGCCGGTGATGCGATCAGTAGACGTTGTTCTTCTTCCAGAGGTCTTCGTCGTCGAATGCCTTCATGCCTTCGGCCAGCTCGCTCGACTCGTCGGCCTTGGGCACCTCGTTCTTCAGCACCAGTGCGTTGGCATGCTCCAGCAGGGCCTCCAGCTGTTTCAGTTGAGCCTGGTAAGGCGCCGGTGCCGGCTGCCGTCGAATGTGCTGGACGCCTCGTTCGAAGGCCAGGCGTGCACGCTGCGGCTGGTTCTGCTGCAACGCCTGCTTGCCCAGGTTAGTGAAAAACTCGATGTGCAGGATGGCCAGCATCCGCTGGATATCCTGTACCCAGCGCTTGGCCTCGGCTTGTTCCAGGAGGCCTTCCTTGGTGGCGCGCACGATCTGGGCGTGGAGATCCTCGAGCATGAAGCGGCTCTCCTTGGCCTGGGCCTCGGTGAGGATCTGCCGGGGCGGATTGCGCACTTCGATCGCCTCACCCTTCGCCACGTCTGCGCGCAATGTCTGAAGGCGGGCTGCCAGTTTGTCGTTACCCTTGTCCAGCGGCTGCAGGCGCTCGCTGAGCGCCAGCTCGAGGCGGGTGAGCAACAGCTTCAGGGCCGGGGTCATCATCTGCCCGGGCAGGCCGTCAGAAAGATCGGCGCAGCGGCGGCAGCGGTCGGTCAGCTCGGCGCGCTTGCGGGCCTTTTCCAGATTGCCTTTTTCGACGATCTGTATGGAGTAGACGATGATGACCAGAACGAGCAAACCGGCCAGGATCAATCCCGTGATCATTAGTGGGGACACTTGACTACCTCTCGAGCCGCTGGCTTTTCGTCTGAGTGTAGTGGCTTGATGATGTGGCCGATAGCTCCAGCTGCCGCACGGTGATGCTGCGAAAATTTTTTTTAAAACTATGCTTGACGACCTTCGGAGGCCTCCATAGAATGCGCGCCACTTGCAGCGTGAAGCGCCAAACAGAGCGCTGCAAGCCGGAAGTAAGCTGTAGTTTCCGGGCAGCGTCCCCTTCGTCTAGTGGCCTAGGACACCGCCCTTTCACGGCGGTAACAGGGGTTCGAGTCCCCTAGGGGACGCCACTTTTTGTTGTAGATAAGCGGGAATAGCTCAGTTGGTAGAGCACGACCTTGCCAAGGTCGGGGTCGCGAGTTCGAGTCTCGTTTCCCGCTCCAAATTATGATCTATAGACGTCCACTGAAGCCTATAAGTCATTGAAGTAAGGGCCGTAAGGCCCTTTTTTCGTTCCAGTGAAATCCACTGTAAACCACCCCCAGCCAGGACGTTTGAGTCCAGTTTTAAGTCCATCTTACGGGGCGCGTGGTTTCCGGATTGTTGCTGGAGGAGCGTGGCCTGCGAGACAAGCATCTAGCCCTGACCTATGTTCAGGAGCTATACCATGGCGCTCACAGACGTCACTGTCCGGCAGGCTCGGGCGACTGGCAAAGACTATACCCTCACCGACTTCGATGGCCTTTCTCTGGCGGTATCTGCCGCTGGCGGAAAGTCTTGGCACTTCAGATATTACTGGGCTACCAAACAGAAACGAATGTCGCTGGGCACCTATCCGAAGGTTAGCCTTCGGGAAGCACGTGCATTACGCGATGAGGCCCGCGCCCTGGTGGCGAAAGGCATCAATCCCAAGATTGATCGTAAGCAAAAACTTCGAGCTGTCTGTTTCGCGACGGAGAACAGCTTCAAGGTGGTGTATCTGCAGTGGCTTGCGCACCGAAAGCTGGAACTCAAGGAAGGCAGGCAAAGTACCCTCTCGCAGATCCAGCGTATCTTCGATAAAGACGTGTTGCCCGCGTTAGGCTCCGTATCCATCTTTGATATTTGCCGTCCCGACCTGTTGGACGTGCTCGTGAGTATCGAGCAGCGCAGGGCATTTACCACTGCCGAGAAAGTGCGCACCTGGCTCAGGCAGTTGTTCCGCTTTGCGATGGTGAAAGTCGCAGGGCTGGAAAGCAATCCAGCATCGGACTTGGATGTTGTTGCTATCCCCAAGCCACCTGTGGTCAATAATCCCTTCCTGCGGCTACCTGAACTGCCCAATCTGCTGAACAAGCTACGCCGCTATAGAGGCAGGTTCACCACGCAACTTGGTATTCGTCTGTTGTTGTTGACGGGTGTGCGTACTGGTGAGCTGCGCCTGGCGACCCCTGATCAGTTCGATCTTGAGCGCGGCTTATGGATCATTCCCCCTGAGGTGGTCAAGCAGCTGCAGGATGGTATGCGCAAGCGTGGACAGAGGCCGCAGGATATTCCGCCCTATATCGTGCCGTTATCGGTCCAGGCCATCGAGATCGTTCGCTATCTGCTGGAGCAGACCAAGCCAGCCCAGCGCTATCTACTTGCACACCGAAGCGAGCTGAGAATGCGCATTAGCGAGAACACGCTGAACGGCGCGATCAAGCGCATGGGCTATAAAGATTTGCTCACTGGTCACGGCATCCGTGGCACGCTCTCCACGGCGCTCAACGAGTTTGGTTACCCCAAGAACTGGGTGGACGCCCAGCTCTCGCACGCGGACCCCAACAAGGTCAGCGCCACGTACAACCACGCTCTGTATGTGGAGCCCCGCCGGAAAATGATGCAAGACTGGGCCGATCGGCTCGATTTGTTAGAGCAGAACAAGGTCAAAGCGGCCAGTACGCACCTTACTATCCGCTTCGATGGTATGCCGCTGCTAGACCAAGGTGCGGAAATGTCCTTCGACCCTGTGGATGATGGTAAGTCGCTAATTCTGGGGTCGTCAGTTGGTGGGCCTATTGAGCGCCTGTCGATGGTGGCTAGAGCTTAGATTTCAGTTGTTGCGGTGTGCTTGGCCTGAAAGGAATGACAGCCGGCATCGCCGGCTGCTCTGATGACAGTAGGCTGTAGTGGCGATTGCATTTCCGTTAGCCTGTTGGCCTGCCAGGGGTAGAACACTCCCCTCCAGAAGTGGAGGGGCTAATCTAGATTCGGCCGTTGGCTTGGCGCAGGCGTTTGACGAAACTCTCAGCGTCGGTTTCGCCAACAGTGCGGAGATCTTGCCATTCTTCGCCATTGGGAGCGAATAACTGCAGTGCCGGTGGGCCGAACAGCTGGTAGCGGTCGAGCAGGGCGCGTTGCTCGGCATCGCTACGCGTTATGTCGAAGCGCACCAGTCGGTAACCGGTCAGTTGCTCACGCACGGCGGGTGCTGCCAGCACTTCTCGTTCAATTACTTTGCAACTGATGCACCAGTCGGCGTACCAATCCAATAGCAGTGGTTGGTCGGCATTTTTTGCTGACAGCAGAGCGGCATCCAGAGCAGCTGGTGTATCCACGGTCTGCCAGCCGGCGTTAGCGCCGCTCGGAAGTACGGCTTTGGCGTCCAGCTGACCCAGCGGTCGCAGCGGATCGGATTGACCTTGCAAAGCGCCGAGCCAGGCGCTGACACCGTAGACCAGTAGTGCCACACCGAGTAGTTGGGCGAGCCTTTGCCGGCCGGACTTGAGGGTGAACTCCAAGGCACCGAGCCAAATCGCGCTGCCAACTGCCAAAAGGCCCCACAAGGCCAAAGTCACTGGAGCGGGTAGCACGCGTTCTAGCAGCCATACAGAGACAGCCAGCAGCATCACGCCGAAAGCTTTGCGCACACCGACCATCCAGGTGCCAGACTTGGGTAGCAATGCTCCGCCGCCGATGGCGAACAATACCAACGGCGCGCCCATGCCCAACCCGAGGGCAAACAGCTTAAGGCCGCCACCCAGTGCGTCGCCGGTGGTGCTTATGTAGAGCAGTGCGCCGACCAGAGGGGCAGTCACACAGGGCGAAACCAGCAGGCTCGACAGTACGCCGAGCGTGGCGGCGCCCAACATTGAACCCCCGCGGGCCTGGCCGGCTAGGAGATCTAGTCGTTCGGTGATAAAGCGCGGCATGCGCAGCTCGAATACGCCGAACATGGCCAGAGCGAAAACAGTGAAGAACATCGCAAAGGGCACCAACAGCCACGGTGACTGCAGGCGCGCTTGTAGGTTGAGGCCAGCGCCGAACATGCCCATTAGCGCACCAAGCAGGGCGAAGCTGGCAGCCATGGGGAGTACGTAGGCAAGCGATAGGCGTAATCCACGCGTTCCGCCGAGTTGTCCGCGTAATACCACGCCAGACAGAATTGGCAGCATCGGTAGCACGCAGGGTGTGAAAGTCAGGCCCAAGCCCGCCAGGAAGAACAGCGCCAGACTACGCCAGTCAATGGCGACCCCTTGTTGCAGGGCTGCAATGAGGGGGGGATCACCTACCTCGAAGCTGCGAATCTCTGGCGGATAGCACAGCCCCAGATCAGCGCAGCCCTGATAGCTCACCTGTAAGGTGAACGGTGTGTTCTGAGGGTTATTAACGGGTAGCAGCAAGTCGGTAACGCCGTAGAACACCTCGACATCGCCAAAAAATTCATCGGTTTTCGGTTCGGCCGCGGGCCATTGCGGGGTGCCGATTGACACTTGCGGGTGGTCGCTGGTGAATGCGAAGCGATGTTTATAGAGGTAATAACCCTCGGCATTTATGAAGCGCAGGCGGACGCTGTCCTTACCGGCTTCCAACAGGTCGAGGCGGAAGGCCCTGTCTACCGGAAGGAAATCCTGGCTGTTATTCAGCGGAGTGCCGAACAGAGCCGACTGAGGACGCGAAGAATCAAATATCTCGGCGTTGGCTGGCAAGGTAAGCAGTAGCAGCAGCAGACACAGCAGGAGGCGGGACATGACCATCTCGCGGGCTAATAACGAAAAGGAGGTGAATTTCAGCTTGTTAACGGAGCCGGGCTTTTTGAAGTGCGGGCTGGGGATGGTCTCCGCTGCGATTCAGTGCATCGCAGGATGCCAGCCAGTACCAGCCCGCCCGGCGAGCTGCTATTAATTCGGGGCTTGTTCCAGCGGATAATTGGCAATGACCTTTTCTCGGCCAGTGCGAGTTATCCCGATCACCTGGTAGGGATGTTTGACGTCGCCATACTCCATGCCTGGTGAGCCAGCCGGCATGCCTGGCACGGCGATGCCCAGCAGGTCAGGGCGCTTGCGAAGCTCCAAAATCTGCGCAACGGGCACGTGGCCTTCAACGAACTTTCCATCGATCACGCCTGTATGGCAGGAAGCCAGACGCGGTTTCACGCCGAGGTCTTGCTTGACCGTGTTCATGTTGCGTTCGACGTGATCGCGGACTTCGAAGCCGTTGTTCTCCAGGTAGGTAATCCAGTCCTTGCAGCACCCACAGTTGGCGTCGCGGTGCACATCAATGATCAGGGGTTGCGCGGCCTGGGCGGCGCCACTTAGCAGCAGGGCTGCGAGCGCCGCGGTAGTCAGTGTTCTGGACATAAAAAACCTGTTTCCAATGGTTTGCTCACTTGCAACAGCAGCCACCGCTTCCACCGCATCCGGTTTTCCTGGCGGGGCTCGATGAGGCCGCCGGACTGCTCAGTTGGGCGGGGTATCCAGCATCACCCAGGGCGGCGACAAGCACATCGCTGTCGCACTCAGCGCTGACCCGCACACTGGCCGCTTGCAGATCGACGTCGACCTCGGTGACGCCTTCAACTGCGTTGAGCGCCTCGGTGACATGCAGGACGCATGAGCCGCAGCTCATGCCTTTGACACTCAATTCAACGGTGCTCATGACAATCTCCTTGCGAGGTTGCTGCTGGGGTTGAGGCAATTCTCAACCTTGCCAAGGTGGCAAGGTCAAGAGTTTCAGTCGATTGATACCTTGCGCAGTCTCAAGGCGTTGAACACCACCGAAGCGGAGCTCATGCTCATCGCCAGCGCTGCGATTATTGGTGACAGCAGGAGGCCGGTCAGCGGGTAGAGCAGGCCGGCTGCCAAAGGAATGCCCAGAGCGTTGTAAAGAAAGGCGAAGGTCAGGTTCTGGTGCATGTTGCGCACGGTGGCCACCGACAGGCTGCGCGCGCGCAGGATGCCGAGCAGGTCGCCCTTGACCAGCGTGACCTGGGCGCTGTTCATCGCCACATCGGTGCCGGTGCCCATGGCAATGCCGATATCGGCGCGCGCCAGGGCCGGGGCGTCGTTGATGCCGTCGCCGGCCATGGCCACGCGGTGCCCTTGCTGTTGCAGCGAGGCGGTCAGGCGTTCCTTGTCCTGCGGCTTGACCTCGCCGTGCACCTCCTCGATACCCAGTTCGCGGGCTACGGCACGGGCAGTCGTCAGGCCATCGCCGGTGGCCATGATCACCCGTATGCCGTCTGCCTGCAGGCGCTGGATCGCCAGTTTTGAGGTCGGTTTGATCGGGTCGGAAACCGCCAGCAGACCGGCCAGTACGTTGTCCACGGCCAGGAACATGATGCTCACGCCTTCGCCGCGCAGCTGTTCGGCATGCCCCTTGAGCGGGCTGGCATCCACGCCGGCATCATTCATCAGCGCGGTGTTGCCCAACTGCAAGTCGCGGCCGTCAACCTTGCCACGCACGCCGATGCCGGAGGCCGATTCGAAGGTTTCAGGCGTGCTCAGCGCAAGGCCCTGGGCACGGGCATGATCGACGATGGCGTGTGCCAGGGGATGTTCGCTGCCCTGATCCAGGCTGGCGGCCAGTCGCAGCACCTCGTCCCGCGTGAAGCCGGGCGCCGCCTCGACGCTGTGGAAAGCAGGGCGGCCTTCGGTGAGGGTGCCGGTCTTATCGACGATCAGAGTGTCGATCTTGCGCAGGTTTTCTATCGCGGCAGCATCGCGGAACAGCACGCCGCTGCCGGCCGCTTTGCCGGTGGCGACCATCACCGACATCGGCGTGGCCAGGCCCAGGGCGCAGGGGCAGGCAATGATCAGTACCGCGACTGCGTTGATCAGACCGAACACCCAGCTCGGTTCCGGCCCCCACAGGCCCCATACGACAAAGGTCAGAGCAGCGATGGCGATGACCGCCAGCACGAAACGCCCGGCAATGACGTCGGCCAGCCGCTGCATTGGCGCCTTGGAGCGCTGCGCTTGGGCTACCATCTGCACGATCTGCGCAAGCACGGTCGAGCTGCCGACCTTTTGTGCCTGCATCACCAAGCTGCCGTGGCTGTTGAGGGTAGCGCCGATCAGGCTATCACCGGCGCGTTTCATGATCGGCACCGGCTCGCCGGTCAGCATCGACTCGTCCACCGCGCTTTCGCCTTCCACCACCATGCCATCAACCGGCACTTTTTCGCCTGGGCGCACCCGCAGCTTGTCGCCGCTGTGCACGTGGGTGAGGGGAATGTCCTCTTCGCTGCCATCGGCCTTGATGCGCCGGGCGGTCTTGGGCGCCAGACCGAGCAGCGATCTGATCGCCGCCGAGGTCTGCGAGCGCGCCTTGAGTTCCAGGATTTGGCCGAGCAGAGTCAGCGAGATGATTACCGCTGCCGCCTCGAAGTACACGCCGATGCGTTCACCCTGCATGAAGTGGTCGGGGAATACGCCGGGCGCCAGGGTGGCGATCAGGCTATACAGGTAGGCGGCGGAGGTTCCGAGGCCGATCAGCGTCCACATGTTCGGGCTGCGGTTGATGAACGATTGCACGCAGCGCACGTAGAAGGGCCAGCCGGCCCAGAGCGCCACCGGGGTGGCTAGCGCCAGTTCGACCCAGTTCTGCGTGGCGCCGTGAAACAGCGAGATAGCGTGCTCACCCATTGCCAATACAGTGACAATCACGGTCAACGGCAACGTCCACCAGAAGCGTCGAGAAAAGTCTCTGAGCTCCGGGTTGTCCTCTTCTTCCAGTTCGGGCATGACCGGCTCCAGGGCCATGCCGCATTTGGGGCATGTGCCTGGGCCGATCTGCAGTATTTCCGGGTGCATCGGGCAGGTGTATTTGGCGCCGTGATCGACGGTCGGCGTCTCGCCGTGAGCATCCCCAGCATCCAAATATCTGCTTGGCTCGGCATTGAATTTTTCCAGACAATGCTGGCTGCAGAAGAGCAGTTGTTGGCCGGCGTGGCTGGTCTGGTGCGGACTGTCGGATTTGACCGTCATGCCACAAACAGGGTCACGATCCGATGGGGTCTGAAGTGTGGGATGTAGCTGATTGGCCTGAGACATTACCGCTCCTTTTAAACCTGTCTACGCACACGCGGGGGTATTTTATATAGGGTATCCCTGACGGGCTGACAGCCGCCTGACCCAAGAATTACATTATTGTAAGCTTGCGGCAGACACCTGGGCATTCCGCCAAGAAATGGTTCCTATATAGATAATTAGTTAACTTACGAATTTGTAACAAGCGAAACAGCATGCCGTAAGGGTGGTGCCTTTAAGATTTAGGCATCAATTACCCAGAGGTGTTAATCATGAAGATCCTGCGGAAAGCACTCACTGTTCTCGCTCTAACAATGGCCGCCTCTTTGGCGGTGGCGACTGAAACTGGCCAAGAATCGCAGATGCGACATGATTATTCGGCGGCTGATGGCAAGCAGGTTCTAAAGCAACTTCTTAAGGACGGTAAGGTTTTAAGCGTAAATTATAAGGGCAAGAGAGTTATGGGCCGCTCTGATGGTCGCGTACGGCCATATGAAATAAAGATCCGCACCCCCGATGGCGTCATTCATACTGTAGAATACCGAGGCGTGCCGGTTGGCATCAATAACGGCTGATTTTTTAAAGGATAATTGCTGCTCTGCCAAGGCCTGATATTGCCTTGGCAAAGGCAGCGAGTTCGACTACGCAGCCATGCGTTCACATTCCTCAGCACATTCCATACAAGCCTTCGCGCACTCTTGGCAGTGATCCATCTGATGCTTGGCACACTCTTCGCCGCAGGCCCGGCAGATCTTTGCACACAGTGCGCATAATTCTTTGGATAGCTGGCTCTGGCGACTCATAAGTCTGGCTGCCAGAGCGCACACGTCAGCACAATCCCTGTCGAGTTCAATGCAACGAGCCATCGCCTGGACGTTTTCTTCACGTAGACAGGCAGATGCGCATTTTTCGCACACGAGGGCGCAGTTAGAGCAAGCTTGAATACAGTTATCGAATATTTTGTTGTCCATATGTCCTCCTGAAGTTCATGGTTAGCTTTGAACCTTACGCCGGTCGCGGCAATCATCAGCTAGGTCCATTCAATACGACAGGCTTAGAGTCCTTCTGTTTCGATGACTTACATTACAATATTGTAAGGCTATTGGTTCGCTGTAGCTGCTTGATATCAAAGGTGATTGCCTTTGCTGCTATGCGGCTTGCCGGGGAACTCCATATAAAAGGCCGTTACGCCACCTGCAGAGGTACACCAGATTCTCCCGTTATGGGCTTCAACGATGGATCTAGTGATTGCCAAACCGAGGCCAGCGTTGCTTGGGTTGCCCTCACGCCGTGCTGGATCGACCCGATAGAAACGATGGAAAAGTTTTTCCAGATGTTCTGGTTTGATCGTCCCGCCGGGATTCTCGACGCTAAGGACGACCGTCTCTTCCGTCTCACGAATCGTTACAGAGATGTTTTCCCCGGTCGGGGTATAGCGCAGCGCATTGGATAACAAGTTGGAGAGCGCTCTATTGAGCATCAACTTATCTCCCAGCACCTCGCCTCTGCCTGAAGCTGAGAGGTGTATACCGCGCTCTTCGGCCAATAGGTGGTAATACTCAAGCAGCTTGGAAACTAATCTCGAAAGTTCGATAGTGCTTTGTTCTGGAATTATCAATCCGTTGTCAGATTTTGCTAGAAAAAGCATGTCATCAATCATGCGTGACATTCGCTTAAATTCTTCCAGATTGGAGTAGAGGTTATCCTCGTAAGCATCAAGGTCCCGCTTTCGGGTGAGCACTACCTCGGTGTGGGTCATCAGATTGCTGACAGGGGTTCGCAGTTCATGGGCGATGTCAGCCGAGAAATTGGACAGCCGTACGAAGGCATCTTCCAGGCGGCCCAGCATCGCATTGAAGGACAGAACGAGCTGCTGCAGCTCTAGTGGTACTGGCTCTAGCGGAATTCGCTCCTGTAACGACCGGGCTGACATTGATGTTGCGAGGTGGGTCACTTGCCGAAGAGGTCTTAACCCGCTTCGAACAACGACCCAGCCTAGAGCGGCACTGATCAGGGCGCTGATTACTAGCCCGGCAATGAACCATCGCTGCAAGGTCTCGAAGAAGTGCGCATGGCTCGTGACATCGAGAATCAACAGAGCTGTGAGGGGTTCGGACTTGTCTGCCACGGAAATTTGCGCAGTCATCCCTCGATACAGGTGTCCTGCATTCTGCCATTCCCACATGCTTTGCTCTTCCGCATGCCTGAAGCTTTCCGGGACATCGGCTGCCTTGGGATCGGAAAAAAGCACCCTGCCATCACCGCTCAGGATGGTCGCCGCCAGATCATGATGGGCACCGAGCAGCGCTCGTAACTGCGGCAGTTCCTCGGTGAGGCTTGCGTCGCTGCGTGCGTTATTAAGGATGTGTCGGGTCGATTCGAGCTTCTCGACCAGGGCCTGTCGATCCAGCACTTCGAAGTGGTGCTGGCTGAGCACGTTGAAACTCAGGCCGGCCATCGTCAGAACCACCACCACTACTGACATGAACATCAGGCTCATGCGGGCGGTCAGCGAAAGGTGGCGCACGCTCATTCCGGCGCATCCATCATATAGCCCATGCCGCGCACGGTCTGAATCAGCTTGGGCTCGAAGTCGTCGTCTATTTTTGCGCGCACACGGCGCACCGCGACCTCGATGACATTGGTGTCGCTGTCGAAGTTCATATCCCATACCTGAGAGGCAATCAGGGATTTCGGCAGCACCTCGCCGCGCCGGCGCATCAGCAATTCCAGCAGTGCAAATTCCTTGGCGGTCAGGTCGATCCGCTTGCCGGCACGGATGGCGCGGCGTTTCAGCAGGTCCACTTCGAGATCAGCAATTTTCAGGGTGGTCTGGGTAGGGGAGCCATTGCCCCTGCGAAGCAAGGTCCTGACCCTTGCCAGAAGCTCGGAGAAAGCGAACGGCTTGATCAGGTAGTCGTCCGCGCCCAGCTCAAGGCCTTTGACGCGGTCTTCCACGCCATCACGGGCGGTCAGGAACAACACCGGCATGTCTTTCCCGGCTGCCCTGACCATGCGCAGCACCTCCCACCCATCCAGCCCGGGCATCATCACGTCCAGAATCAGCAGGTCATAGGTTTCACTCAACGCGTACTGAAGCGCATCTGTCCCGGTCATGACCCGGTCAACAGTGAATCCGGCTTCAGTCAGGCCTTGTTGCAGATACGCCCCGGTTTTGGGTTCGTCTTCAGCTACCAGTAATTTCATGCGTACAGACTCCGAAACTCGACAGCCTGAGTGTGCAGGCAATTAGTGCCCTCAACCAGAAGCTTACAAAAATGTAACGCCCGCTTCAGGTTGCCGACAGAACAGGGCGTTTAGAGTTTGCAGGGTATCGGTTGTGCTCACGATCCGGTGTGGCTCCGCACGGCGTTATGGCGAGTAGATTTTTTAGGCCCTCCTCATTGCTCCTTGGCCTTCACGGCGCCTTCGGGCGCCTTTTTTTCTGCTTGCGCCTTTTGCTAAAGAGGCGGGCCGAACGTTACACAAATGTAATTTCAGGGTAAGCCAGCCGGCAGGTCAGCCGTCCTACTCTTGGGTACTCCTCAATCACTTGAATGAGCTCCAGCCAATGAAAATTTATTCTCTTTCCCTTTTTTCCGCACTGGGTTTGGTTTTCAGCACGACTGCTGCAATGGCCGCCCCTGGCCATAGTCATGCGCTCGACTTTGGACAGCCGGGCGACGCGCAGGCGGTGGATCGCACCATTGAGGTACGAATGAGCGATAACGTCTTTGCGCTTGAGACGATTGAAGTCAAGGCGGGTGAGACGGTCCGTTTCGTGTTGCATAACGACGGAGCCCTGCTGCATGAATTCAACCTCGGCTACTCGGACACCCATGCCGCGCACGAGCAGGAAATGATTGCGATGTTTCGCAGCGGCATGCTTACCCCGACAGGTGCTCATGACATGAGTCATATGGCGGGTGAAATGGATGGCGGGATGACACACGACGATCCGAACAGTGTTCTGATCGAACCCGGCGCCCGCGAAGAGTTGATCTGGACGTTCTCGAAAACAAAGAATCTGGAGTTTGCTTGCAATATTCCGGGACACTATCAAGCGGGAATGGTCGGCAAGGTAGAGATACGTTAAGCGCCTAACGTAAAAGTACTGCCCCGCTTAATGAGTGGGGCATGGTTGTTATCTTGTAAGTTCGCTTATCAGGACTGATCAGCAAGTTTTTTGAGTTACTGCGTGCTTTAAATATTCATCAGGGCGCCACAAGCCCGAAGCTGGATTAAAACTACCAGCTCATCTAATAATTGGATGAAGAAATATGCATAGAAAACCCACAAGGCGGACCTTCATCAAAGGGTTAGCCGCAACTGGAATACTTGGTGGCTTGGGCATGTGGCGCGTGCCGGTTTGGGCGGTCACTAGCCCAGGACAAGCTAACGTGCTGACCGGTAACGACTTTGATCTGTTCATTGGTGAGGTTCCAGTAAACATAACGGGTGCGGCCCGCACCGCAATGACTATCAATGGTTCACTTCCAGGGCCGATCCTGCGCTGGCGGGAAGGAGATACAGTCACTCTTCGGGTTCGCAATCGTTTGCAGGAGGATACGTCCATTCACTGGCACGGCATTATCCTGCCGGCCAACATGGACGGTGTGCCTGGCTTGAGCTTCCATGGCATCGCTCCGGACGGCATGTACGAGTACAAATTTGATGTCAACCAGAATGGTACCTATTGGTACCACAGCCATTCGGGCCTCCAAGAACAGGCCGGAGTTTATGGTGCCTTGGTGATCGATGCGAAAGATCCCGAACCTTTCAGCTACGATCGTGACTACGTGGTGCTGTTGAGCGACTGGACCGACGAGAATCCGGATCGGGTCCTGGCAAAGTTGAAGAAGCAATCGGACTATTACAACTATCACAAACGCACCGTCGGTGACTTCATTGATGACGTGAGCGAGATGGGATGGTCCGCTGCTATTGCCGACCGCAAGATGTGGGCCGAGATGAAGATGAGCCCTACGGATCTTGCCGACGTCAGTGGCTACACATACACCTACCTCATGAACGGCCAGGCGCCGGACGGCAACTGGACGGGCATCTTCAAGCCGGGCGAAAAAATTCGACTGCGTTTCATTAATGCTGCAGCCATGACCTACTTCGATGTCCGTATTCCTGGTCTGAAGATGACGGTGGTTGCGGCTGATGGGCAGTACGTCAAACCGGTCAGTGTCGATGAGTTCCGCATCGCCGTGGCCGAAACCTACGACGTCATCGTCGAACCCGAAAACGAGCAGGCTTACACCATCTTCGCGCAATCCATGGATCGTACCGGCTATTCCAGGGGCACCTTGGCGGTTCGCGAAGGGCTGAGCGCGCCTGTCCCAGAGGTCGACCCTCGTCCGCTTATCTCAATGGCCGACATGGGCATGGATCACGGCAGCATGGATGGCATGGAGCATGGCTCTATGCAGAGCGGGATGGCCTCTATGGCCGGTATGGATCACAGCAAGATGGCAGGCATGGACCACAGCCAAATGGCAGGCATGAGCCATGGCAGCATGTCCGGTATGGATCACAGCCAAATGGCGGGGATGGACCATGGCACGATGCAGTCGCACCCGGCTTCCGAAACCAATAACCCTTTAGTTGACATGCAGACCATGACGCCGGCGCCAAATCTGAGCGACCCGGGAATCGGCCTGCGTGACAACGGGCGTCAAGTCCTCACTTACTCTGATCTTCGCAGCACCTTCCTCGATCCGGACGGCCGCGATCCGAGCCGCACCATTGAACTGCACCTCACCGGGCACATGGAGAAGTTTTCTTGGTCGTTCGACGGTATCAAGTTCTCTGATGCTGAACCGCTGCGACTCAAGTATGGCGAGCGTGTTCGTATCACTTTGGTCAACGACACGATGATGACCCACCCAATTCACCTGCATGGCATGTGGAGTGATCTTGAAGACGAGAACGGCAACTTTCTGGTGCGCAAACACACCATCGACATCCCGCCGGGCTCGAAACGTAGTTATCGCGTGACGGCCGATGCATTGGGGCGTTGGGCTTACCACTGCCACCTGTTGCTTCACATGGAAATGGGCATGTTCCGTGAAGTTCGTGTGGACGAGTAGAGGAGAGATTCAATGAGCAATTTGCTGAAACGAAAAGCGCTGTTTGGTGGTGTCGCCGTGCTGAGCCTGATAGCCACCTTGTACGTCCCTACCTCGATGGCAAATCAAGATCACAACGAGCATGCCCAGCACTCGGCTGAAACGCACAAGGGTGCTGGTGGCAAAGCGGCTCCTGCGTCGCAAGAAAAGACATCCCAGATGAAGCAAATGGACCATGGCGCTATGGATCACGGTTCCATGAATCATGATGGGATGGATCATAAAAAAATGATGGGTGGGCATGGCGGCAAAGCCGAGGCAGGTTCGAACCATGACCACTAGGATCACGCGTCCTTCGTTCATAGCGCTGGCTGTATCGCTGAGCGCCCTCAGCGGTGGTTTCACCGCAGCTGCTGAAATGGACCATTCCGCGATGGTCCATGGCTCTATGCCCATGGACCATAGCCAGATGAATCATGGCTCTGCACCGAGCGCAATGGGAGGCATGGATCATAGCCAGCCAACCAGGGTGCGAACGTCGCAGAACCAGACTCCTGCGGCTGATCACAGCAAGATGGATCACGGCGCCATGCAAGGGCAAATGGGTGAGATGGATCATAGCGCCATGGATCATTCCAAGATGAACCATGGCTCCGCTGACGTTGCGAGAGCGACCAGTCGTACGCCCATTCCGGTTCTTACGGACGCCGACCGGAAGGCGGCGTTTCCGCCGCTGCCCGGCCATCAGGTGCATGACAGCGCCATCAACAGCTTCTTTCTGCTTGATCGATTCGAATATCAGGATGCCGATGAAGGCAGCACCTTGGCTTGGGACGCCTCCGGCTGGCTGGGCGGTGATATCAATCGGGTCTGGTTTCGCTCGGAGGGGGAGCGCACCAACGGCGTTACCGAGGATGCTGAACTGCAGCTGCTTTATGGGCGCTCAATCGGACCCTGGTGGGATGTGGTTGCCGGCGTCCGCCAGGATTTTAAGCCGGAGTCACCTCAAACGTGGGCGGCGTTTGGCATTCAGGGGCTGGCGCTCTATGACTTCGAAGCAGAGGCTACCGCATTTATTGGTGAGAATGGCCAGACCGCAGCCCGCTTCGAGGGTGAGTACGACATTTTGCTTACCAACCGGCTGATTCTCCAGCCGACAGCCGAGGTGAACTTCTATGGCAAGAACGATCCAGAACGAGGCGTAGGGTCGGGGCTGGCCAATACCGAACTTGGTTTGCGTCTGCGCTATGAGATCGTCCGGCAGTTTGCGCCCTATATCGGTGTTTCCTGGAGCCGCTCCTATGGCAACACTGCAGACCTGGTGCGTGAGGAGGACGGGGATGTTTCAGAGGCGCGCTTTGTCGCTGGCATCCGGGTATGGTTTTGAGTCAGAGAGGACGAAGACAGTTATAAGCTAGGAGGCAGAGGGCACTGTCGGTAACGCTGAAGTTTTAGCCGGAGGCGACGTCGGTGCTCTTGATGCCCATTCCCCGTAGTGCATGCTTCGCCCGCGAAGGCGCACGAACGTTCCATTGATGCCCCCCATGGAACATCCACGTGTCGGAGTTGAGTAGTAAATCGCTTATCCGTGTTCGCATTGGTAAACGCATCTTCAGATGCGTTAGATGCCGCTTAGCACCAAGACTCGTCGATATTGAACTGAGCCAAACGCTATACCCAGCAGCCTTGACCAATATCAAAGCCACCGGTATGTCTGTTTGGGGCATGAGTGACGAGTAAATTGAGGCATGGTTGCTTTCCTGCAAGCTGCCGAAATGGGGCGCTGAG
This sequence comes from Stutzerimonas stutzeri, assembly GCF_000219605.1. Taxonomy (NCBI): domain Bacteria; kingdom Pseudomonadati; phylum Pseudomonadota; class Gammaproteobacteria; order Pseudomonadales; family Pseudomonadaceae; genus Stutzerimonas; species Stutzerimonas stutzeri. Next base: position 2,699,247 of record NC_015740.1, on the reverse strand, counting down.
CAAGATCAGGCTCTACCGTTATCGGTCATTGGCTCACCAAGCGCACTGACTTCATCGGGATCGCCGCTGTCTGGCACGCTAGATATGGATGTAGGCGGAGTTTTGCATGTCTGCAAGGTGATTGGCATGTATACAGCGTGACGCTGGTCAGGTAGCTGCCGTGTTACCACTAGCCGGTAGTGGTATCACAGCTTTCAATGCCCCTGACCCGCATTGTTGGACGCGATACATAAAGTCGGCTGAAAGCTCAGCGATAGGTGGGTTATCTCTCTGGTATATAGCGTAATCATATGCGAGCGGCCTTCATGCCGCTCGACAGTTGAACGCTCCTTGTGTTATCCCGGGCAGTTAGTTCCAGCTACATGATATTCAAGAATATTTAAGTTGCCCTTGGAGTCCTCGTAAGTCATCTGTGCTGGTATCACCTCATTGCAAGTTATGTCAGTTCGTGTGGTTTGGATGACTTTGGCAATGTCTAGCTCCATTCCATAACGATAGTGCACTACTTTTGGTGGATTCTTTCCGGTGGAGATGGCGTATTCCTGCATCGCCTTTTCGTTTGCGCGAATCATTTCTCCATAAGTGCTATCCGAACTACCTCCAGCCATGGTCAGCGAAGTTACCGTCATCAATGATAATGCGGCCATGATTCTGCCAGTGTTCATGTTCAACTCCTGATTAAAATGTCGCTGGCACTATAAGCTTGGCGGGATTTCAGGTGGATGACTTCAGGATTACATTGTTGTAATTGATTGGTTTGTCCGGCTAATGTTTTTTAAAAAGTTAATATTTAAGAACGCAAGTCTCGTTGCGCCAGATCTCCGTGTTGGATTTTCGGCATATCAGTATTGCTTTGAAAAAGCTGACATCGATGTAATGTCCAGGTCATCTGCATGACAGGCCTGATCTGCAATAAAGCCAGGCAATAAAAAACGCTTCTTAATTCGAGGCTCGGATCACTAACGAGCCCATGCTTTTCCTTGTGCCGACTCCGCGTGCTACGGAGCTAGATCTGATGAATATTTTGAGAAAAGGAAGTGGCTCATTGGTGCACCTTTCGCTCTGCGCGATGAGAGAGAGCCTGGTGGACCTAGCCGAAGCTGGGAAAGGTTTTGGCTTTCGGCGCTGCGATCAAAGGGGCCGGCATAGCAGAAAGGGGAAGCTATGAACTGGATCGTTCAACCGTTGCCTGGCAGCCAACGAGTGCTGCTGGCTGCTGTCACCCTGGGCCTTGTTCTGAGCGGCAGTGTTCAAGCCGCACCAGAGTCAGCCGAATTTGGCGCCACCTTGCCTCCGCTGCTCGACCTGCTCGAACGCCAGAGCCCTGAGCTGCGGGCTGCAGGGTATGAGAGACAGGCCGCCTGGGAGCGGCCCGACGTGGCCGGCTCGCTTCCTGATCCGATGCTCACGTTCGAAGAAATGGGTATCGCCCGTGACGACCCGAGCCTCTCGCCGAGCGGCGTCGGCAGCACACGCTACGCGTTCCGTCAGACCTTTCCGCTGGGCGGCAAGCGAGGGCTTGCCCGCGAGATCGCCGAGGCGGGCGCAGAGCAGGCGGTGGCGCGCGAGCGCCTGAGCCGGGTCGAGCTCAGGAGTCTGGTCAAACTGGCCTTCAACGAATACCAGTACGCCCATGCCGCCACCCAGGTGACCGAGGAGTTGCGCAGCCTGGTGGATGAGCTTGAGAGCATCGCCCAGGCGCGCTACCGGGTCGGGCTTGCACCGCAGCAAGACGTGATCAAGGCGCAGACCGAGCACAGCAGCCTGCAGAGCGAGTTGCTAACCCTGGAGCGTGACCGGCGCAGTACTGCGGCGCGGCTCAACGGTATTCTGGCGCGCCCGGCGAACGCGCCGCTGGCGACGCCTGCCGGCTGGTCCGCGCTGCCTGCAGCGGTGCCTACCCTGGCGGAGCTGCAGGCGCGAATCCTTGGCGGCAACCCTCAAGTGGCCGAGCTCAATGCACGGATTCAGGAAGCCCGACGCGCCGAGGAGCTCGCGAGCCGGAACTGGATTCCGGATGTCACCGTCGGCACCGCCGTCGTGCAGATGGGTAACCGCGCCGAAGAATTCGAATTGATGCTGGAGATGAACATTCCCCTGTGGGGCAAGCGCCGCAGCGCCGAACAGCGCGAGGCCGTCTCCATGCGCTACGCCGCAGAAGCCCGGCGTGAAGCGGTCAACAGCCGCCTCGCCGGTAGCGTCGGTGAAGCCTGGTCGGCGTTGGAAACCGCCTTTCGACAGCACGCGCTGACCGCAAGAACACTCTTGCCGCAGGCAGAACTCACCTATCAGTCAGCGCTTGCCAGCTATCAGACCGGCAACGTCGATTTCGCCACCTTGCTCGATGCCCAGCGACAGATCCGCCAACTGCGGCTGTCGCTCCTTTCGTACGAACTGGAGCAGCGCGTACGGGTAGTGGAACTGGAGCGTCTTGTCGGAGCAGAACTATGAAACGCAGCATGATTCTGGGCGCCGGCACGTTCGCCCTCGCCACCGCAATCGCCGGGTTTGCCGGCGGTTACCTGATGGCGCAAAAGCCAATTTCCTCAGAGACCGTCGATAGCAGCGCGCCACAGGAGCGCAAGGTCCTCTACTACCGTAATCCCATGGGCCTGGCCGACACCTCGCCGGTGCCGAAGAAGGACCCGATGGGGATGGACTACATCCCGGTGTATGCCGACGAGGCGCCCACTGTCGCGCAGGGCGAGCGCAAGGTTCTCTACTACCGCAATCCCATGGGGCTGCCGGACACCTCGCCAGTGCCGAAGAAGGACTCTATGGGCATGGACTACATCGCCGTCTACGAGGGTGAGGAATCCGGAAGCACCGTCACCATCAGCCCCGAGAAGATCCAGCTACTGGGCGTGTTGACCTCGCCGGTCGAGCGCCGAGTGCTCACGCGCACGGTGCGTGCCGTCGGTACGGTGCAGGTGGACGAGCGCGGCCAGTACACCCTGGCGCCGAAGTTCGACGGATGGATTGAGAAGCTCCACGTAAACACCACCGGTGAGCCGGTCCGCAAGGGTCAGCCGCTGATAGACGTGTATAGCCCCGAGTTGGTCTCGGCGCAGCAGGAGTTCTTGATCGCCAATGCTGGACGACAGCGCCTAGCGGCTGGCAGTGCGAATGCCAGGCAGGGGGTCGCCTCACTCTCAGAATCTGCCATGCAGCGGCTACGCAACTGGGATATTGGCGAAGCACAGCTTGAGCGCTTGCGCCGTACCGGCAAAACCAGCCGTACCTTGACGATCACCGCTCCGGTGGATGGGGTCGTACTGGACAAACCGGCGTTGGAAGGCATGCGCTTCCAGGCCGGGGACGCTCTCTACCGAATTGCGGACCTCGATACCGTCTGGCTTATCGCTGAGGTATTCGAGCAGGACCTGGCGTTGGTAAAACCGGGGCAAGCGGTACAGCTCACGGTCAGCGCCTATCCAGGCCGCCATTTCACTGGCGAGGTGACCTTCATCTACCCCGATCTCTCGCCGCAGACCCGCACTGTAAAGGTTCGTATCGAGCTGTCCAATCCCGACGGCCTGCTCAAGCCGGCCATGTTTGGCACTGCCCAGCTGGCTGCTGGGGAGCGCACACCCGTGCTCGCGGTTCCCGACTCGGCGGTGATCGACAGCGGCACTCGGCAGGTCGCACTGGTCGCCCTGGGTGAGGGTCGCTTTGAGCCGCGCGAACTGCTCACCGGCAGACTGGCAGACGGCTTTCTTGAAGTGCTTGAAGGGCTGGGCGAGGGAGAGTCCGTGGTCACGCGGGCCAACTTCCTGATCGATGCCGAGAGCAACCTCAAGGCAGCGCTGAGCGGCATGAGCCCGAAGTCGGCGGCAGCCGATGCCCATGATCATGGGAGCCACGAAAGTCCTGGCCATGCCGCCACCCCGACCGATGCCGACGCACACAGCGCTCATGCCGCTCATGCCAGTCACGCCGGCCACACCGTCCCAATTGAGAGCAGCACTGACGCTCATGTCGGCAGTCACGGAAGCAGCGAGGCTGATGCGTCGCCAAGTGATGGGCATGACCATGAAAACCACGCCACGCCAGACGCGCATTCCGGCCACGTCATGCCGGATAGCCACAGCAATTCCCATGGAGGGCATTGAACATGCTCTCCAGAATCATTGAATGGTCGGTTCGCAACGTCTTCCTGGTGTTGCTCGCCACGTTGATCATTATCGGCGCCGGCGTCTACGCCGTGGTGAAAACCCCGCTGGACGCGTTGCCGGATCTGTCCGACGTGCAGGTGATCGTCTACACCGAGTTTCCAGGGCAAGCGCCGCAGGTGGTAGAGGATCAGGTTACCTACCCGCTCACCACCGCACTGCTCTCGGTACCCAATTCCAAGGTGGTACGGGGCTTCTCGTTCTTTGGCGCCTCCTTCGTTTATGTGATTTTCGAGGACGGCACCGATATCTACTGGGCGCGCTCGCGGGTGCTTGAGTACTTGAACTTCGCCTCCAAGAGCCTTCCAGCTGGAGTGACACCGGCGCTGGGGCCGGACGCCACCGGCGTTGGCTGGGTCTACCAGTACGCGCTGACCAGTGCGCGGCATACCCTTGCGGAGCTGCGCACGCTGCAGGACTGGTTCGTGCGCTATCAACTCACCAAGGCCGAGGGTGTGTCCGAAATCGCCAGCATCGGCGGCTTCGTCCAGCAGTACCAGGTCACCGTCGATCCGCAGAAGCTGCAGGCCTACGACATCCCGTTGAGCCGCATTTCCGACGTCATTCGCACCAGCAATGCCGACGTGGGCGGTCGCATCGTGGAAATGAGCGAGACCGAGTACATGGTGCGCGGTCGCGGCTATTTGCGTGGTGCAGCGGACATCGAGAAACTGGTGCTCAAGGCCGCGGGCGGGGTGCCGGTTCTGCTGCGCGATGTGGCGCGCGTCGAGCTCGGCCCTGATGAGCGTCGCGGCGTGGTCGAGCTCAACGGGGAGGGCGAGGTGGTCGGCGGCATCGCCGTCGCCCGCTACGGCGAAAATGCCATGAACGTGATCGACAACCTGAAGGCCAAGATAGAGGAGATTCGTCCCGGCCTGCCGGAAGGTGTCGAGATCGAGCCGGTATACGACCGTTCGGATCTTATCCAGCGCGCCGTGGACAATCTCAAGGTCACGCTGCTGGAAGAGTCGATCATCGTCGCGCTGGTGTGCATTGTGTTTCTTCTACATGTACGCAGTGCGCTGGTGGCCATCCTCATGCTGCCGGTGGGCATCCTGATCGCCTTCATCCTCATGCGCTGGCTGGGGCTCAATTCCAACATCATGAGCCTGGGCGGCATCGCCATCGCTATCGGCGCAATGGTGGACGCGGCCATCGTGATGATTGAGAACGCGCACAAGCACCTGGAGCGAGCGTCGCCGGACAAGCCGAGGGCAGAGGTCATCATTGAAGCCTGCCGCGAGGTGGGGCCGGCGCTGTTCTTCTCGCTGCTGATCATTACCGTTTCCTTCCTACCGGTGTTCACGCTGGAGTCCCAGGAAGGACGGATGTTCTCGCCGCTCGCCTTCACCAAGACCTTCGCCATGGCGGGTGCGGCGTTACTCTCGGTGACGCTGGTGCCGGTGCTGATGCTGTTGTTCGTGCGCGGGCGGATCATCCCCGAGCACAAGAACCCGGTGAACCGTTTCCTGATCTGGATTTATCGCCCGATCATCCATATCGTGCTGCGATGGAAGGTGACAACCATCGTGGTGGCGCTCGTGGTTTTGGGCGTGAGCATCCTGCCGGCGCGCCAGCTTGGCAGCGAATTCATGCCGCGCCTCAACGAAGGCACGCTGCTGTACATGCCGGCCTCGCTCCCGGGCATGTCCATCACCAAGGCTGCGGAACTCATGCAGGTGCAGGACCGGATCATCAAGAGCTTTCCCGAGGTAGCCTCGGTATTCGGCAAGGCGGGCCGCGCGGCCACGGCCACCGACCCGGCCCCGATCGAAATGTTCGAGACGGTGGTCAACCTCAAGCCGGAAGAGCACTGGCGGCCGGGAATGACGATGGATAAGCTCATCGCCGAGATGGATGAAGCGCTCCGGTTTCCGGGTGTGGCCAACAGCTGGACCATGCCCATTCAGGGGCGCCTGGACATGCTATCTACCGGCATACGAACGCCCATTGGCATCAAGGTGTTTGGCATGGACCTCGCCGGGATCGAGCGGCTGGCCACCCAGATCGAGACGGTTGTGCAGGCGGTGCCCGGGACAACCAGCGCGTTTGCCGAGCGCATCACGGGTGGCTTCTATCTTGATATTGCCCCCGACTACGATGCCCTGGCCCGCTACGGCCTGACGGTGGGTGAGGTGCAGATGGTCATAGCCACTGCGTTGGGCGGCGAGCTTGTGACCACGACCGTGGAAGGGCGCGAGCGATTCGGCGTCAGCGTTCGCTACCCACGGGAGCTGCGCTCCGACCCGCAGCGTATTGCCACCGAGGTGCTGGTGCCAACGCCGGGCGGCGCACAAATTCCGCTCGGGCAGCTCACCGATATCAGCGTTTCCAAGGGCGCGCCCAGCATTCGTACCGAAAACGCGCTGCTCTCAGCATATATCTATGTCGATATTCGCGGCCGCGACATCGGCAGCTATGTGCGAGAGGCACAGCAGGCGGTCAATGATCAGGTGACCTTTCCACCCGGTTACTACGTGACCTGGAGCGGCCAGTTCGAATACATGGAGCGGGCGGCGGAGAGGCTAAAAATCGTCGTGCCGCTGACCCTGGTGTTGATCTTCCTGCTGCTGTACCTGAATTTCCGCCGGCTTACCGAGACGCTGATCGTCATGCTCTCGGTGCCGTTCTCGCTGGTGGGTGGTATCTGGCTCATGTGGGCGCTGGGCTACAACTTCTCGGTGGCCGTGGTGGTGGGCTTCATCGCCCTGGCTGGCGTGGCTGCCGAGACCGGTGTGATCATGCTCATCTACCTTGACCATGCGCTCGCCGAGCGCCGAGCCGAACGGGAAGCAGCCGGCGAGCAGTTAACGGTGGCTGATCTCTACCAGGCAGTCATAACTGGTGCAGTCGAGCGAGTACGGCCGAAGATGATGACGGTAGTGGCCATCATGGCCGGCCTGCTGCCGATCATGTGGGGCACCGGTACCGGCTCGGAGGTGATGCGACGCATTGCCGCGCCGATGGTGGGTGGGATGATTTCTTCCACCGTACTGACGCTTGTGGTCATTCCGGCGATCTACATGCTGGTCAAGCAGCGCAGTCTGCGGTGATCGCTCGGTAGCGTGTTCATTCGCAGCTTACCCGGAGGTTTGGAGGCGCCACCCAGGCCTCCGGGAGCAAATAAGCAGACAACAAAAGCCCGAGTAGCTGCTGAGTCCAGAGATGGTTGTATGTTGCAACGAGCGAGGCTTCGGCACTTTCGTAGTCCACACTAGCGACATTCTCTTGCTCAAGTCGGGTCAGCTGCGATCAACGCCAAGTTGTAAGAACGGGTTGTTGAGCGGCACTTCCTCGAACAGATGCCTCGGATCTGCCAGCAGGTAACCATGCAGTCGTCGTGACTTGCGTGGTCCTTCACCTCGCAGGTCCAGATGTTCAGACCATTGACCTGCTTGCGGTGCAGTTGCAGCTTTTCGAAGCGCTTTTGCACCCACTGCCAATCTGCAACCTGATCCTGCTTGGCGAGCGTGGCCGTGTTCGGGTGCTCTTGTGCGTAGCGCTGAAACACACCGGGGCTAACCAGAAATGCCGTGTCGGCCACGGTGTGCACCAGGGCCCTGGCGTCATTGATGATGAGTTTGCGGCTCTGTACACGCTGCCGCAGCCAAGCCAGGAAATGTTCGCCGGAAGGTGACTCCGGTGAGTTTCCACCGTTTTCGATGGGCGGAAGTACAGCGGCAGGGGGCAGCATTGAATCGTTCGCCTGGGAAGGTGCGGCCGGGTCATTGATGCCCGTTGCTGGGGGTGGTTCAACCTCCGGCCTCTGTGGGTGCGGTTCGGTATCTGAGGTGCCGAGCAATGCCAGCAGGGCGTCGACGCTATCGGCAGCGGGTGCAGCAGAGGCCGCACGTGCGGCGGTCGCCACGGGTGAGGTTTCACCGCTATCGATGAATGATTCTGTGGTCGCATCGTTGCGCTCTACCTCAATCACGACAGTGCCAGTGAACGGCTCCGGCCGACCATCTCCCTCCCAGATCAGAGCCGGCGCCAATCGCAGCAGTGTGAACGTGTGCGACCAGCCTGCGTCGCTCGTGACCGTTGCTCGCCAGATTGCCTTGCCGTCAGTGGTGGGCTGGAGCATGCCGTGATCCTGCAGCACGTTGAACACGGCAGTGTTGTTCGCAGGGATACCTTCGATGCCCTGTGCCAGCAAGTGCGCGCGCAACTTGTCCGAAACAGTCTTGCTGACCAACCACAGAGAATCCTGCGTCAGCCAGCCGTCCGACGCCTGGGGTTGGTTGAGTTTCAGCTCCTCCTTCAGCAGGTAGCGCAGGCCATTGAGCAGCTTGCGCTGCAGCGCTTGCTTCGGGGCCGCCATAGCCCGTGCAGGATCGCCGCCCAGGGCCTGGGCAACCGAAGCACGGTCGGCCTGAATGACCAGCTCACCGAGGACGCCGGCGTGTTCGTACTGGCCGGCCAGAACGTACAGCAGTGCGGACCAGAGTGGCGGGAAGGTGCTGAGCCAGTCGAGAATCTCGCCATCGAGCACCTGGCGATACAGCAAGCCCGTGGCCGCGTTGTGTAAGCGGTATTCGCGATCCTGCCGGTAGCGGAATCGGTAGGGGCGTGCCAGCGGGCCGTACCAGGGGTGCCAAATGCTGCCGTCGGCATGTTCGACGTGCAGATCGACAGCGATCTTGCCGATGTCATGCAGCAGCGCGGCGTAGGCTATGGCGGCGGTCCAGGCTTCTGCCTGCACGACCTGGTCCTCGGGTGTGGTGCCACTGGGTAGCAGGTACGACTGCCGCAGTTTGAGCGCATACGCGACGATTTCCAGGCCGTGGTCCAGCATCCCCCCTGGATACGCATGATGATGCGCTTCCGACGCAGGAAACTGCTGGACCAGCTCGGCATAGCGTTGCAGCGGAGCCAAGTAGAGTGAGGCGAAATGCTTGCGCGAGAGCGAGGTGCGTTGCCAGATGTGTTCCAGCAGTTTCTGCCGGCGCGTTGTGGACAGCAGGGAGGCGACCGACTCGGGCCGCATCAGTCCTTTTTCCTTGCCTCCGGTGGAGGGGAGAGAGGCTGCTGTTGGGCGTTTTCGTTGGAATAGCGAGAGCATCGATGGCACCTGGAGTTGAGGCAGGCGAGGGCCTTTTCCCTTTCCGGGTAAGCCCGTTTCCCTTGAGTCCCATTCCCTTGCGCCCTTGCTGGAATCCTTTGATATAGCAGGCGCGAACGGCCATCCGCGAGCGTCTATGCGGTGTGGGTGATTGCTCTTTGAGGGCGCCCCTAGAAGGAGCACGTTTGGCCGTGCGCTTTGCTCAGTTCAGGCAGGGCCTTTCCTCGTGACTTCTAGTCTCTTGCCCTTTTCCAGACTTTTGGTGCGGGCAGTTGCTCCTTTGCTGGCACCAGACAATGCGGTGATGATCCAAACCGGATTGTTTAGAGAAGGCAGGCTGTTCCCCCTCTACCGTGGTGACCCACACAGGCCAGCCGGATGGACACCATGCCGAACCTATACCATAATGATCATATCAATCATATTGACCGATATGGTCCGAGGTGGATGATGATTACCGAAGTCAGCGCCGTGAGCTTCCGGCAGAACCTGGGCGAGATGCTCAACCAGGTGCAATACCGCAACGACAGCATCGTCATCAAGAAGGACGGCAAACCGGTTGCGGCCCTTGTAGACGCCGAGCTGTTCGCCCGCATTCGACGCATGCAGGAGCGCTTCGATGCGTTGAGCGGCCGGATCGGCGAGGCCTACGCCAGCGTATCGGTCGAGGACGGTCTGGCCGAGATCGAGGCTGCGGTTGCGGCTGAGCGGAAGCGGGGCTGATGGCAGGGCTGCGCGTCGTGCTCGATACCAACGTGCTGGTGTCGGGCTTGGCGTATCCGGGCAGCGTGCCGGGGCGCATTGTGGCGGCCTGGCGCCAAGGCGGTCTGGATGTCGCGCTTTCGCACTACATCCTGGACGAGCTGGCCCGTGTGTTGCCGCGCTTGCCCCGAATCGGCATGACCCCCGTGGAGATCCGCGATCTGGTCGACAGCCTCATGTTCCTGGTCGATATCGTCGAGCCGGAGGGCGAACATGCGGCAGACCTGCGTGACCCGGCTGACCAGCTCGTATTGCTCACGCTGATGGCGGCGCAGGCCGATTATCTGATTACCGGCGACAAGGACTTGCTTGCGCTGGCAAATCGGTATCCCATCGTAACGCCTGCGGAGTTTTGGTCGCGCCACGGTGTCTGACGGGCATCGCGGGCAGCGATGCCCGTTGCGCCTGAATAACCACGCGAGCCACGAGCACGGCTGAACCGATGTTGAGAGGGACACAACAGAACGACCAAGAGGTAACCCACCATGAAACCTTCTGCACAGCATTCATTCGCGGAGCGCCTTGGCCAAATACTCGGCCGGATGTGGCGTGGATGCCTGCGTCAGGAGCGGAAGATGAATGGTTGGCTTGTAGCGCATGGTTTAACTGCAGGTGGAGCTATCGCCTTGCTCTGGATTACCAAGTTGGCGGTGCTCGGTGTGCTGCTATACGTCGCATTCTGGATGGTTCTGGTGCTTCTGTTTGCAGTGGTTGCGGCATGGATGGTCCGCGACTCCGATGATGATGCGTCAGAAGAGTGGGCGGTCGGTGAGCAAGCTGAACATAAGATCAATCCTGGCTACCACCCGGCTCTTTACAACGACGCTCCCGATTCGCGTTATGCAGACGCGCAGCATGACGATGACTAACATCATCCTTAGCTGTCGGGATCACCGCCTACCTGAGTTTACCTGAGAGCATTCCGGGCGCTTTGCCTCCTGCTTGACTTACCGGTCGTGTGCCATCCGAGAGCCCTTGGAGCAGGCCGCCGATGCGAACGCCGACCCAGGATAAGGCAGCAACCCAAAATGCAGGCAGCGTAATAAACATCGTCGCCATCACGAAGCTGACGACCATATCGCCGAAGGTATTATTCAAGCCGATCAGCGGATCGAAGTTTGCGTGCGGTCGGTTCCAGCCCCAGCCCCAGCCATAGAGCGCGTCGAGGATCGTCGAGTCGACCCAGCGCGCGAGCTGGAACCAGAAATCGACGAAAAACAACGCGAACTGCACGATGCTGATCGTGACTACGGTTTTGAGATCGTAGGTGCCGATAACCAGCACCAACGGGATGCAGATCACCAGTGCCATCTTTAGCAGTGCCAGAACCATCGGCAGCGCCTGCCGCATCGCATCTATCGCGGGGAAGAATCCAATGGAGCCGATAGTCAGCCCGGCGTCACCGACGGCACGGGTGGCGACATTGGGGATGGTCATTTCGATCTGGCCGCCGTAGTCGCTGTAGACCGCCCCCTGGTTGAGCTTCTGCTGCCGGGGCGACGCGATGGCGCGAATCACCGAATCGTTGACTTGATCCTGTGACAGGAAACCGGCCCAGCCGCCGATCCGCGTCAGCAAGCTGGGGTCGACCTGGCCGAGCAGGCGCGCACGCAGTCCGTTCGCGCTGCTGGACCACCATTGACTGCAGGTTGGATAACCCGCGCCGCTGGGCACCTCAGTCAACCCAGCATCGCGGGCACTGTCGTAGGCCCAGCCCTCGCGTGGCGTCATTGCCCGGTAGATGTCGTAGTAACCCGCAGTGTTGAGGAAGAAGCGCGAACCGATCCAGGTCACGTCGTACATCTGCTCCTCGTCCAGGGTCGGGCGATTCATGAAGAGCTTGGCGCGTGCAGGTCCATAGCAGTCGTGAGTGAAATCGCTCACCTCTTGGGCGAGGACTGGATCATCGATGCGGGTGGCGTCGACCTCCATGCGCATCTGCCGCAGATCGGTGCCGCAGGGGATCGCCGCCACCGCAGCGCCGGTGAGCGCCCGCGAGACGGTGTGCATGAAGGCCCACCACACCGGCACTTTGGCTGATTGGTTGTTGAGGGTACTGAAGGACTGTGACCAGCCTGTCTCAGCAGGGGCTGGGACACTCACCTGGCATTGAGCTGAGCGGGTGCGATCGAACTGGAGCGTGTTGAAATCCACGTCGATAAACGGCATGCCCGCGAACAGGATAACCACGATGGACACATAGATGCGGTTCTCGATACGCACGGCCGACAACGCGCCTTTGTTTCCTTCGTCGGCACCTTCCGCGCGGGCCTTGAGCCATTCCTGAATGATGATGGCCAAAAAGGGTATGGCGAATACGCCGCTGGCGACGAGAACTGCCCAAATGCCGTTGTGGACGATCCAGGAGACAAGCGTCAAGTAATACTCAAGGTAATCGGTGGTGTAGAGGGTCATTGCAGCCTCCGGTTATCCGCCTTGTACGAACTGGCTGATCTCCAGTGCCGCTACTGCGATGACGGCAGCGATTTCGGCCGTCCGCAGGCGCCGGTGAGTGCCGGCTTCCGCCTCGCGTGCCAGTACACGGCGCCGCATCCAGCACCAGCCCCAAGTAGTGCCGGCATAGAGCAGTAGCCGCCAGGCCAGGAAATGGCCGCTATGATCATCCAGCCATTGCTGCCAACCCTCGATGCCGCCGGCTAAGTGGATGCCGACGACATTGGCAGTGATTGTCGCGACCAGTAGCAGAAGGACCCACAGCAGCGTCAAACCTGCGCGACGTAGCCAGTGGCGCCGCCACGCCATGCTCATGGAGTGCTCCCGCTGCTTGGTGGGCGCTGCAACTGATCGAGCCGGTCGCGGGCCGGATCACCTTGATAGATGCCTCGCGAGCCCGCAGAGCGTGCGCTGTGACGCTGGATGATGGCAGTGGGCGAATTGCTCGCCAGCTCGCGGCGCAGCTCCAGCTCGGTTTTCAGGTTATGGATTTCGCGGTCGAGTAGGTCGCTTTCGTGTGAAACTGCTTTTTGCGCCAGTTCGTTGGCTGCAACGTTCGGTTCTTTGCGTCCAGTCAGCAGGGTACGTTGCAGCAGCAGTGCTTTTTCGAGCACGCTGGACAAGGCGATTTCCGAAGCGAGGCGTCGCGCCAGGATGTCTTGGTCGGGTTCATCGCGCAGTGCTTCGACCACGCCGCGCGTAATCGGCAGCGAGGCGCTGCCGGCCGTTTGTAAATTGTCGAAGCTCAGGGGCTGGCTGCCGGCGATCAGCCCCTGTAGTACTTCGAGCCTCTCCTCGTATTCCTCCTGGATCAGCGGGGTCAGGCCGACGCCGGGCGTCGCCATGGTCTTGGTGCATGCTTCGCATGTGCGCTGCTCTTGCTCGCCCAACACCCGTACGGCCCAGGCTGAGGCTGCGGCGGGCGAGTTCCAGGTCTGGCAGGTCAGGTTGCCACCGCAACTGCTCGGATCGATCGAGCTGGTGTCGTCGACATCGCGCCCGTTAACCAGGTTGTAACCGGCGCGGGTGACATCACTGACGACGCGAATCGGGCGCTGCCCTGTGCCTCCCGCATTCTCGCCACCGACCCAGGCCACCCCTTCATTGCCGCGGCTCGCTTCGGTCTGCTCAATGGCAGATACAGCGTCGGTGCTGGATACGGCTTGCTTAAGTACCATCCCATCGGCGAGCTGGCTCCATCCGATCTGGCCGCCAGCCATGTCGCCCATTTTCTCCGCCATTGCGCGACAGGTCAGTTTGGAGCGGTCGAAGTCCAGCCGAGCCTGCAACACGCCGTTGGTGAGCAGGTTATAGAGCCCTGGGTCTGCCCTCTGGATGATCAGTGCTGGCAACGACGCTACGGCGGCCGTAGCGTTCTGAATAACTGACGACATGATGGTCTGGAACCCGTTGGTCACGCCGTTCAGCTGGTTCTGGATCGTGGTCGAGATAGACATGTCGCCGCAGATCAGATTGCTGTTCCAGCCGACGCCGACGCCAATGGAGCGCATATTGGGCGCGGGTGTCATCGACACGGCCTGGCCGCCGCCGATCGAATACAGCACATCGTCACCGATCACGGAGCCCTGGTGTTGCACACCATGCTGGTTGACGCTGGTCTGAGCGAATGTGTTTGTGCTCGCCATCATCAAAAAGGCGGTTAGAAGGAGAGGGCCCGGCATTACAGCAGGAAAGGACGTGCAACGGGTCATCATGGCCTGCCTCAATTGAAATCGACGCTGCCAAGAAAGACCTGACCTTCGCGTTCGCAGCAGCTATAGGGTCGCCACAGCGCCCAGGCGTAATCACCCTGCTGCGCCTGCACGCGGTTTTCGGAGTGAGGGAAGACCGCGCATGTGGGAGAGAGGGTCGGTGTCAGTTCCTGCCATTTGCCTGTCGTGGCGTCGCTCTCAACCAGTTCACCGGCTGGCCAGTAGCCGTCTTCGGCATCGGCGAGCAGAGGTTGGTAGACGTGGATCTGGCCGCGGCGTGTGACGACATCCCCGGCACGTTGGGCTACTACCGCACCGGCCATATAGTCATCGCTTTGGTGCAGGAAGCCGCCGCGTGGATAGACGTTGCCCCAGAGATTGCGGTCAGTGCGGGTGCCGATCTCGCGTTCGCCCGGAGTCAGCGCTTCCGGGTACACCATTTCGGGGATGTTGTAGCGCCACGCGATGGTGTCGAGAGTACTCAAAAGGTAAGGCATGAAGGCGGTGCCGGCACCTTTGCAGATATAGCCGAAGCCGGAGGCGAACTGGCTCAGCACATAGCCGCCGGGGTGGCCGATCACGTCAGCGTTCTTGAACTTCGCCAGGTTGTTTTCGTGGTTCTCGTTGGTCGTACCGTCGCCGCCGGCTTGTGCCATGGCGTTGGGTTGGCTTATCGATTGCACATCCACCCATGGATTCTCGCCAGTGTTCGAGTAGCTGGACACAACCGCGTCGGGCACGTAATGCCTGACCTTCACCGAGGTCTCCACGGAGTAGCTGAAATACGTGCAGAGCAGCCAGAAACAGATCCCGGCAACGCGATATTCCAGACAGTCCGGTGAGAGCGTCGAGGAAGCGATGGTCGAGGTGTCGAGCGCGAAAGACGGGACTCCCATCGTCAGCAGAATGGCGGCGATGCCGGCGCGCAGGCGGCGAGAACACATCATGGCTGCGTTCTCTGATGTGCTTCGATGAGCGCAACCGCCTTGGCGACGTCCGGCTCGCCATAAACCACATAGCGTTGATCAACCACTACAGCGGGGATCGTGGTAATGCCCAGGCTCCAGGCATCCACCACGTCTTGGTAAGCCGCACCAAGGCGTGCCAGGAGAGCGTTACCGCCGTCCTTCAGCCGCTGTTGCACGACTGCTGTACTGCGAGTGGGGTCGGCAGGCAGATGGGCACCCAGCTCGCCCTTGATTCGGGCCGGCTGATCCAGCTCGATAACCCGAACGCCGCTGGTAGCTAGTACCGGGTGCTGGCTATCGGTAACGACGAGAATGTTCTTGGCCTGCGCCAGTGGGCCGAGCAGCGCTGCGCAAAGCGCTGTGGCAAGTACGTACATGCGCAGTTTGGATGGGCAAGGAAGCGGGGCTGGCATGTCAAGCTACCGTGAAGTGGATTGTGTCGGCAGTTGACTCGACGGAAAGGGACACGGCGACAAACAAACGGGAATCACGGCCTTCCGATTTAATCGCGAGCCGGAGAACAACGGGGAGCCAAAAGGTTTCTGTGCGGGGATAAGCAGGCGCGGGGCGGCCCGCCCGAGTGGGCGGCCGACTCCGTGCAGGTAGGGAAAAGATTGCGCCGCGCAGCGACGAGGACTACAGCAGGCCATTCGAGGCGAACGAGAACGGTTCGCCCTTGCCGACGATGAAATGATCCAGCAACCGTACTTCCACGCAGTCCAGCGCATTTTTCACGCGCTGGGTCAGTCGTTCGTCCGAGGATGAGGGGTCTGAGCAGCCGGACGGGTGCTGGTGCGCGACGATCAGGGCGGCGGCATTGTGGGCAAGCGCTCGCTGAACAAGCACGCGGGGATGAATTTGAGCTGCGTCTATTGTGCCCCTAAACAGCGTTTCACAGGCGATGACCTGATGTTTTGAGGACAGGAATACTGCGACGAACACTTCGCTGGGTTCTGGCATCAGCTTCAAACGCAGATAGTCGCTGACAGCCTCCGGGTTGAGCAGTAGGGGGCCATCGTTGAATAAGCGGCGCTCCAGTAGCTCAATAGCCTGCGCGATGATGCGGTTTTCGTAGTCGAGAGCCGTTGGCGGACAGGATTTTGCCATAGAGTCGAGGCGGACTAAGGATGTGAGCATGGGATGACCTCCGCGGGAGAGTTCGGAGGTGCGCCCATGGAGGGTTTTCCCTCCGGGGACGATGGTTGTGGTGTCTGGATGAGCATGGCATCCGCCAACGCCTTGGCGGTGGCTGTTCGCACAGGGATGCAAGGCGAACGGGAGTGGTCAGCGCGGCAATGCGGCGCCGTAGCCTTGAGGACCGTGGCTACCGACTTGCAACGTCAGTTGAGCGCAGCATGGCTCTGAGCACGACAAAGAATCGGAAACTGATTCGTCCGGTTTAAGTGTCGCTTTAACTGATGCGTCGCAGAGCACGTAGGAATGGCGGGATTCGGCGTTTGGGCCAAGGCGGTTCCGCTCCCAGGATAGCGCCTGGCCGTGAGTTCGGGTGTGCAGGAGGATTTGGTTCCCATCGCTCAATAGTCGGCGAAACACCGATTACACCTGTACATTTAGTCTAATTTAAGAGTTCTTCAACGGACCTTGCTCAGGATGCTCCAGTCCATCGACAGCGGGGCGATACCGCGCGCCCGGTCAATGTTCTCGGCAATCTTGAGCGCGGCGTCGAGTTCGCTGATGCCATGCTGTTGCATGAGTTGGTAGCGCTCGGCTTTTTCCTCCGGCTCGGTTTGGGCGAGCGCGAGATAGAGGCTAGGGGGCACCGCGCGGAACAACAGCTCCATACTGCGCGACAGGATTACGCCTTCCGAGAACTTGCCGGTCTCCTTTCTGGCAGAGAGCATCAGGGCTTTCTGCGCCGGAGTGAGTTCGCGGAACTTGGCGATTTTCTCTACCTCGTCTGGTGGCATGCCCATACACAACCACCACTCCATCATGTTCAACATTGGCTCGGCGGCTTTGGGCAGGTCGTCCAGGTTCTGCGTTGCCAGCCAGAACCAGGCCCCAAGTTTGCGCCACATCTTGGTGATTTTGACGATATAGGGCGCGAGTAATGGGTTCTTGGTGATGATATGCCCCTCGTCGGTGACGTTGATGATCGGACGGCCCAGGAACTGGTCGCGCTCGGCGATGTTGTTGACGGTGTTGATCAGCGAGATATAGGCGATGGAAAGCTGAGCGTTGTAGCCCTCCCTGGCATAGGTAGCCAGGTCGACGATGGTGATGTCGGCTTCCGGCCAGGGCGTGCCGGGGCGGTCGAACATATCGCCATCGCTGCCCTGGGTGAACATGTCCATGGCATCGGCCATTTCCATCAGCCGTGCAAGGCGAACCTCGGGTAAAGTCGTGTCGCGGCTGCGCTCGCGCAGGGCATCGCGAACGTCCCGCGTGAGCACCGCGCGTTGCTCGGCGACACAGCGCTCTGCCGCGTCGAGGATGCATTGGCGAACCAGGCTGCGATCAGCACGCGTCATGCGCGCTTCCTCGCGTTCTTCTCCTCCTGTGATCATTAGGCGGGCGGTGATCTCCAGCTCACCCAGGACGTCGCGCTGCTCATCGCCATCGTTAGCTGCGTCGTCTTCATCCAAGGCATCGGCGTCGAGCGTTTGCACCTGGCAGGGCGTTTCCACCAGCCGGTGCGCATCGGCGAACGGGGCGAGGCTGACGCCCGAGCCGGGCGCGAGTTTCACACGATGCACGGTGAGACCCAGCCGCGCGGCGAAATCGCCGTACAGGCCAAAGGAGTTGCCGGCTTCGACGATGAACAGTCTTGGTCGGTAGATCGCGGTGACTTGGTTGAGCAGATTGTTGAGCGTGGCCGACTTGCCGGAGCCGGTCGGGCCGGCGAGGAACAGGTGCGCATTCATTTGCCGATCGAGGCGATTGAGCGGATCGAAGGTGATGGTGCCGCCGCCGCGGTTGAACAATGTGAGACCGGGGTGGCCGGTGCCCTGGCTGCGCCCCCACAGCGGTGCCAGGTTGGCGGCGTGTTGGGCGAACATCAGCTGGGTGTACCACTGGCGCTTGTCCAGCGCAGGGTCGTAGACGCAGGGCAGCCAGCGCAGATAGGTGTTGAGCGGTGCGACCTCATCTTCTTCGCGTACCGGTTGCAGCCCGGCACCGAGCAGCACGTTGCCAAGTTGCAGGCCGCGTGCGTCCAGTTCCGCCTCGTCGCGGCCGCGCAGGTAAAAGGTGAGTGCGCTTCGGTACAGCTTATGGGCGCTGCCGATCAGGCTGCGGGCCTGTTGCACATCGGCACGGGTCTGTTCCGATGCCAAGGTGTCGCCCACGGATTTGCGGCCAAGGTGGTTGAGGTGCGCTTCGAGCACATCCTGCGGGGTGATGACCAGCGTCAGGCACTGAATCGTGTCTTCCGGCAGTTGGTCGAACAGCGCATTGATTGCGTCACCCTTGCGGGTTTCGCCGGTGATATGCCCTGTGGTGGGTGGGCTGCGCAGGCGGTCGACGGCGATGGCGCGGTGTGGCATGCCATCGAAGTACCACTGGCCCAGGGCGGCATCCGAGCGCGGCTGGCCGAAGAACAGCCGTTGTGCGAAATCGGTGCCGCTGGCCAGCTCGATCTCGCCAGGCTCCTGTTCGTCCGGGTAGCGGGTCAGGGCATAGAAGCGCTCCCGGTTTTTGGCGCTGTTACCGAGCTGGGTTGGATGGGGATTGAACCAGCGCAACAACCAGGCGTGGATATCCGCCGCGCCGAGACGCCGGGCGCGCACGCCAGCATGGGCCAGGCCGCCGACGAGGCGGTCGCAGACCCGATTGAGCGCCTGCTCGGGCGATTGTCCACGGCGCTGCGGTGCCTGGCCGACACGGCGATAGACGACCAGCCGCGTGCGCCGAGTTTGCCCGCGCCAGGGCAATTGGGTGACGGTATTGTCCTCGAACAGACCGCCGGGCTTGGCGATGGCCTGCAGATGGTGGCCAAAGAACCGCAGGTAGAACTCGGTGAAGGCGGTGCCTTGGGCGCGGGGCTGGACGTAGTGGCGCAGCTCATCAAGGTAGCGATCCCAGTTGGTGTCGTCCTGCGCGTAGAGCTGCACGACCCAGGGGTTGTCCTCCAGCTCGTCGAAGGCATCCTGCAGCACGTTTTCCAGGGTGTCGCGGACCTGCAACAGCCAGGCAGGCTCGCGTCCTTCCGTGCCGACCGGGAGCAGCTCGTAGAAGGCCGCTACCGAGGTGCCGTCATCAAGCAGCATGCATTGTGACTGGGGCAGGTACTCGGCCCACGGCAGCAGGTCGGTGAACGAGGGGGCGGCATCGTAGAGCGCTTGCTCGTCGGCCTGGGTGGCTGGCCGCCGCGAAGTGTGCGCGGTGCCGGGTTCGGCAATGCCGTGAGCGCGCAGATCGGCGACATGGCGTGCCCAGGTGTCCGCAGGTGGCGCGGGTTCCTCGGCCTGGCGCCGGTGCTTGAACAGGGACCAGGCCATCAGTAATCCTCGACACGTTCGCCAGGCAGTGCGTACTGCACACGCTGGTACAGGGGGAACAGTGTGGTGTAGCCGGGCACTGGCACCGGGTCGCTGCCGGCCAGATGCGGGAATACATACATCAGCAGATCGGGATTGGGCAGCCGGTGGAACTGCCGGTGTATTTCGTTTTGCGCCGTGCGGGTGTAGCGAGCCTGTACGGCGGGTGCGGCGTGTACATAGGCCTCGGTCAGCGGTCGGCGCAACGCCTGGCGGGCATCGAGCAGTTGCCGGGCGGTGCCGCCGCCGGTCTCGACGTTCCAGATATCGAGCATGGTGGTGTCGTCGTGAGACAGTAGCGTCTCCTTGCTGGTGGCGCAGCCACCGAGCACCAGGGCTATGGCTAGCGGGGCCAAGCAGTCAGTCCAATTCCTGCGCATGGGGCAGCCCTCCAAGGCGGTGATCGACGCGGCGACCTTGCGGGTCGTAGTCGATGGTCAGGGGTTCTTCGAGATGCACGGCCACCTTGGCGCCGGGCTTGACGTAGACGGCTGCGAACGCTTGGCCGTAGAGCTTGTTGACCCAGGCGGACATGTCCTGCATGCCACCAGCGAGTATGCGGCCCATGGCCTCATTCGAGCCGATGCCGACCGTGCCGATGGAGCCGTCGCTGCTCATGTAGGCGGCCTGGCCGTTGTCGGAGTCGATCAGCGAGGCGACGCCCGCGCCGGCCGCGGTGATCAGGGCCTGGGTACCCAGGTACTGCTGGGCATTGCTGCGCCGTTGGCCACTGACGCAGGGGATGCCGTATGGGTCGCTGATCCAACCTATGCTGTCCTGCGTGTTGCTGCTGTCCTGTTGGCGGTTGCCGCCGCGTTCGTCGTCTTTGGGGATGGTTCGGATGGTGCCGTCGTCGAACACGAAGGTGACCGAACGGATCTGCCCGCGCACGCAGGAGAGGGTCCAGTCGCCCGAAGCCGTGCCGCTGACCACCGCACCGGCCACGTCGGGAATGTCGATGCCGTTCGCGGTGAGATTGTCGCGCCCGATCAGGACTTTGAAGGGGTACGGGTCGTTGACGGTTCCGTCGATCGGTACGCGGCCGATCAGTGCCGTCATGGAGATCGAGCCAATCAGGGTCGCGTTGGTCGGCACGGTGTAGACGGCTGTCGTCTCCGGCACACCAGTCGCGCGGCGGCCGGCATCGACGGCGGAGCTTGCGGTGGTTTCGAGTGTCTTCTGCGCCGGCGCGAAGCTGCTGGGAAAGCTGAAGCTGGCGGCATTGCCGGAACGCTGCTTGCCGTCATCGCGCCGATCCTCCGGCTCTACCCAGCGCAGGGTATCGCCAGCCAGGCCGTCGCCCAGCTCAAGGCCTAGACCGACCGGTAGATCGGCGGGGTTATCTTTGCCGATGCCATCGAGCCGCTGCTGCAGTTGTTGAAGCAGGCTCTGGGTTTTCTGCCGTTCGCTGCTGACCTCCTGCCGATCCTGATGCAACTGGCTGCGTTCGCTGTCGAGCGCGCTCTGGATGCGCCGGTCGATGGTGCCTTCGCGTTGCCGCAGCCGTTGGTTTTCTTCGCGTTGGACCTTGTTGTCGCCGAGTGCGGTCTGCAGCTCGGTGCGTAGCTGACGGACTTGCGCTACCAACGTCGCCACGGTGTCGCGTGGGGTGTCGCCCTCGATACCGAGCGCTTTGGCTTCATCGGGCGTGAGCCGGGAAGCTTCTTCCGGTGTGCTGGTAACGTCGTTGCCGCCGGAGAACAGCTTGATGCCGACGAACACCAGTAGTAGCGCCAGGGGGATCATCAACCATTTGAGCAGGCCATTACTGTGCATCGCGGTCTCCGTTGTGTTGCGGCCCCGGCAGGTTGAGGGAGGCATCGACAGGCGCAATGGTGGGCAGCAGAGCCTGCGCCAGCCCATTTCCACGGGTGACGAGGTAGACGACGGTGGTGTCGTCCGGCGTGCCGCTCGGCCCCAGCGTCGAATGCTGGAAAGTCGCGCTGAGGAAGTGGCCCTGCAGCGCACGCGGGTCCAGGTCAAGCCAGTGCGAGGCGCTGTTGCGCAGGCGCACAGCACTCACCCATAGGTTGTCCAAACGCCATGCCGCTAGCGCCTGGGCCTGTATCGGCAGTATCGGCAACAGGCTGTCCAGCGGCAGGTCGCGGCGCAGGGTTGCGGGTGTAACGCCGGGCACGGGTTCGACGGTTCGCAGTGGTGCGTAGAGGTTCTGTGCCGCGTAACGGGTCAGGATGACGGGCTGCGGTGTTGCCCGCACGGGCGGGGCGGCTGCGGCACTGTCATCTGCATCCGTTTGAGCAGCGGATGATGCGGTCTCGATGATGCGCACCGGCTCCAAGGGAGGCTGGCCCGCCTGCTCGGGTTCGGCGGCGATGTCGAGCAAAATCACGGTACCGGTATCGGCGTCCTGCAGTTGCAGCCGGGTCGGTTCGATTGGCTCGCTCGCCAGCAGGTAGATGGCCCCGGCGGCGCTCTGCACCCGCAGGAGGTTGTCGACCGATGCGGGTACCCCGACGCGTACATTGCGCTCGACGAAGACTATGCGCTCCTGGCCGACCACGAGCGGTACGGCCAGCGGCAACCTTTCCCAACGCAGGAGTTCGGTGGCGTGGGCGGCGCTGAATAGAACCAGCGCGAGCGCTGCAAAAGCCGGTTGCAAAAGGCGGTTCATGGCATGTTTTCCAGGGAGGGGGCGGGAGCTGCTGCCGGATCGACAGGGGTGGCAATACGCTGCGGCGCGCCGTCGTAGCAGTCGATGGCAAGCCCGAACGGGTTGCGCTGAGGGTCGACGTCGATCCGCAGGACCTTGAGCGGGTAGCGCACCAGGGCACGCTTGACTTGCTCCGAGGCGTAGTATTCGTCTGCCGTAACGTCGAGGCTCACGACCCACTCACGGGTGGAGATGGTGCGCACGCGCAGCGTCGGGTTGTCACCGTAGCCGCGGCCAGGAATCTCGTAGATGCCGCGCACGCGCCGCCGCAGCTCTCCAGCATTGCGGCGGTACTCGTAGTCCTGCTGCAGGAACGCCTGGCAGGCGGGCGTGAGGTAGGGCGACAGCGCGTGCAGGTTGCGCGGGTAGTCCTCGTCGCCATTGGTGGGCCAGCGCTGGAGCTGCTGCCATACGTAGAAGGTGAAGGCGTAAACGCTCTCAGGCGGCACGTCCCACCATTTACGCATACTGCCTGAGCGCAGGTCAGGCGGTACATGGATGGTCAGATCGCGTGGTGCGCTCCACCAGCCGACGCCCATGACCAGAGCCAGTACGACCAGCACCGAGGCCCCGATTCGTAGGGTCCTGATGTGGGCTTCGAGCCGCAGCACTTCGTTCTTGAACCGGCTCACCGCGCCTTGCTCCGGCGTGTGCTCCAGTAACCGGAGCGAGTTACCAGGGCGTGACTGTCGGTGAGCGGCGCGAGCTGCGGCAGATTAACTGCGATCCACCACTGCAACTGCCGATACAGCCAGGTTTTGGGGCGGCCGCGTTTGAATCGGCGCAGCGCGCCGCCACCGATGAAAATCCCAGCGGTGACCGCCAGCAGGATGGCTGTGGGGACGATGGCAATCGTTGTAAACATGAAGGCCAGCGGGATGCCGCTCGCGAGACCGATCACGCCTGATAATCCCGCGCAGACCCACAGTTCATTTGCCGTCAGCCCTCGCACCACCACGGGGTGACGGTTGAGGCGGTGGGGCAAGAACGCCACCGTCCCGTCCGGGCGGATGTCTTCAGCCATATCGACATTCCTTGGTTCAGAGAACGCCGATGGCTTCGGTCAGCAGCCAGATGCCAACCACGAGCAGGATCGCACCGACCGCCACGGTCAGACCGAACTGGCCCCAGGTTGAGCGGCCTATGTGGATTTCCGCATAACGGGTGTAGGCGTGGTAGCAGACGCCGACGAACATCGAGGCGACCACGAGCAGTGCGATGAGCATCACGATGTCGTAACCGTAATTCTGCAACGTTTCCATGATGCCGCCGCCCGTGCCACGTGAAGGGTTTTCCAGGGTGGGCAGGTCGGCGTGGGCGAGAGGTGTCAGCACGCTGAACATCGGCAGTGCAGCCAGGCTAGCGACATGGAGGGGGCGGAAAGTGCGGGTGAGCGGCTTCATCATGGCTACCTCTTACGAGAGCAGGAAAAAGGTCAGGACCAGGTACAGCACGGCAAAACGCACCACGACCACCAGGAACTGACGTTGGGAAAGTTGCGCTTCTGCCCAACCGACGTAGGCGCTGCGCATCGCCCAGACACCCCACACGAGCAGCACGGCGAATACCGCACCGAGCAGCATGGTCGACATGACGGATGGGGTGATGCCGCTGTTGGCCTGGAACGCGGCGGTTTGAGCGGCGTTCATGGCGTGACCAGCGGTTCGAGGGCGGCGGTAGACTGGCGGTAGTCGCCAAGCAGCAGGGCGGGGTCGCGCGGTTGCGCACGCGTTGGGGTGAGGTAGTCGTGGATGCCGGCGCGCACGCGCTCAAGGTCAGCGGTCAGACGGGCGTAGTCGAAGTGGTAGCGGGCGCGTTCGTCCCGCTGCTGCGCGGTTTGTTGTGCGACAAGCCGTTCGATGCTGTCGAGCTGGCGCAGCGCGGCTGCGAGCCGTGCGTGCTCGAACGTGGCATCGTCGGCGCTGGCATGTGCAGAAAAACACAGGCCGAGCAGCAGTGCGAAGGTCAGGCCGGGCGCGTGATGCCTATCGGCTGGTGGGAGAGGTTGCATCGACATTGGCCAGTCCACGATTTGCGAGGAATGGCGGAATGCTCTCGGTAAACCCGTGGCAATACCCTAAACAATGGGAATCTGTGCGTACCCCTATTACTGGTGGGCTCAAGTGCCACTATCCACTGATTAGCGACTCACAAATATTTCTTGAAACTGGCTGCGGTGATGTTCACAGCCAGGGCGAGCAGCGCCGCGCTCGGCAGCAATATCAGCAGCGGATGTACGCTGACGGGCAGGGTGAGGTAGATGATCCACGGCAGGATCGCCAGCGGCATCAGACTCGCCTTGGCACGGTGGTAGACGAAGCCCGATTCGCGGCCCGCACCGAATTTGCGGATGTCACGCCGCACCAGTCCGTCGATGAGGCCGACGAAGGCAGCCATGAGGAACAGGGGCAGCGTCAGCATCAGGACCAGCAGGCGGACGACGAATGTCAGCGTCGTGAATGCCGCGGCGATCAGATAGTTCTCGCTCCAAACGTAGATCTGGCTGATGCAGTGGCGGATGTCCCGTGCGCCACTATGGCTGGGCGCACGGGCGAGTGCCGATGCTTGGCCCATCCAGTCGAGCAGTCCGGTCTTCACGAAAATCCATTCGTAGGCTCCATCGACCAACAGGCGCGCGGTACGGCCTGGCTCCTGTACCACCGCGCTTCGGGTGAAGTGGCTGGAAAGGTGGTTCAGTTCGTAGTCAAGCATGCTTTGGGAGTGACGCCAGCCCTGTTCAGACCAGAACAAGTGCATGCCGACGCACTCGATAATGATCGACATCAGAAGCGAGCCGATCAACACGCCGAGCATACGCAACGGCAGGGTGGCGATGCTTGAGAGCAAGCCTCGCTGGCGGCTTTGTTCGCGTTGCGTGGTGCTGGCTGGGTCCTTCATGGACGTGGCTCGGCGGTGCGTGTCTCGGTGGTGGCGGGGTGGCGGAAGCCATCTAGCAGGTCGTCGGGGAGTGGTTGATCCTGTAGACCGGGAATGCCCTGGTTCTCCCACCAGTCGCTGGCCTCGGCATAGTGCTGGCGCATGTAACCTGCAAGCTGCTGGAGGTCCTTGGGCATGATTTCGTCAGGGTCGGGTACCGGCAGCGGCATGCGAATTTTCCAGAGCTGGCCGCCTTGCAACAAGGCAAAGGCCTGACCTTTTGGCAAGCCCACCACGTGGGCGGGTTCGATCATCGGCACGCTCGCAGTGCTGATGCGATCCTGCGCATTGGAGGTGAAGTCCGTCTGCCCTTGAACATCGGAGCTGTCAGTAGCTCCGCTGACCAGCGTCGTGGTGTAGACGTCCACTTTTGGAAGTTGCCGGGTGAGTAGCTCGGCGGTCGCGGTTTCACGCACTCTCAGCATGAACAGATTGTTGAAGTTGCCGATAACTTGGCCAGCTTTTGCGCGGTTGCCGAGACGGGCTTCGATGTCAGAGAGCGTCTGCGTATAGGCGGTAATCTGTAATCCCGCGCCGCCACCCTTGTTGACGAGTGGCACGAACTCATCACCCATCAGCTCATTGAACTCGTCCGCATGGACGTTGATAGGGACTCGTGCTCCTGCTGTTGCGCCGGGCAGCCCGTCGTCGATGCCAAATTTGTAGATATGGCCGGCGACCGATACCAGGTCAGCGAACATCGAGTTGCCGACTGCAGCGGCAACTTCCGCATCCGACAGGGCATCAAGGCCGATATAGACCACCGCTCTTTTGCGGACGATTTGCATCCAGTCGAAAATGGGCCTGGGATCGTTAAGATCGGAGTAGTTTGGTGCGAGTAGTTGCGCGGTTTTGCCGGTGGTGAGTTTTTCCAGCAATGGCAAAAGGCTGGCGACGATTTTGTCGAAGTACGTCCGGTCGTAGCGCACGGCACTGCGCAGACCGTCGAGTACCGGGTCGTAGGTGCGTACCTGCGAGAGGTATTGCTCCAAGGCCACGACCCGCTTCTCACGCCCGATCATATTGCGCGGGATATTTTTGTCGTTCAGCCGGCTTTCGAGCTGGACGATGATTTCCCAGGCCTTCGGTTCGTGCTTGGCGAAATAGTGCTGCGCGTACTCGATAAAGAGGGCGTCGATGTTGACGACATGCCTCTGAATCAGCAGGTAGTCCGGTCGCTGGCCCAGCTCGACGAGGGCACGGGCGATGATGTTGACGAACCGCCAGGCAAACTCACGGAAGGCGACGCTATTGCCCTCACCTGAGAGCTGTCCGGCGATGCGCGTGGCCACCTCGCTGATCCGCCCGAACCGGCCCACGGCGTTGTAGCGCGCGCTGAAATCAGGCCACCCAAGGTGAAATACATAAAACTCGTGCTCGCGGCCAGCTCGTGGCAGCCGACGGATATTGCGCCGGTAGCGCAGGATGACCAGTGCATCACGCAGGCGGATCGTGCCGAAGGCAAGGAAGGCCACGGCACTGCCCAGGCCAATAGCGGGACTTAGCGCCAATGACCACGGTGCCACCAGGGACAGAAACGCGGCGGCGGCGCAGACCACCACGGTGTGCAGCTCCACGGCTGGCCGCAACAGTACTTCGATCGCGTGGTCCTGGGCCATGGTCGGCGCTTCACTGCTCGATGCCGGTTGCCGTGATCAGCACCGGATAGTGAAACAAGCCAAGGCGCTCGGCGAGGTCGTCACCCGCAACTGGTGACAGCGACAGCCCTGGCAGCAGTGCACGCAGCGCGGCCAGGGACTCGACCGACGTGACGTTGACTACCAAGCCCACGGCATCAAGTTCGTGCAGGCGCGGTGAGCGCTGGCGCAGCCAGGCGCGCGAGCGTTTGTCGTCGCCGACGAGAAAGAATGGCGGTAGCCCCGGCGCTTCGATCACGCGACGCGCCACATCGCCCGGCGACAGCCGCATTGAGCGCACCGGCAGCATGTCGGCTTCGTTGAACGCTTTGGCTGGCGGATGCGGAATCTCGATGCGTGGTGATGTCGCATCGGCGCGTGGTTGCAGGTTGAAGGCTTCGTAGTACGGCAAGGCCGACGCGCCGCCTCGGTCCTCGATGACAATCAACGTGTCGGCCTGGACGATCACCGACAGCCACGGCAGAGAGAGGCAGGCGGCGAGAATGGGCAGGGATTTCATGGCAGATTCCTTCGGGCGGTGATTTCCAGCTTGGAGGCACCCAGTATGCGGGCTAGGTGCTGGCCGACGCTGCGGCGGTAGCGCGCGGCTGGTTCGCCGCCAGCGGGGCGGTGGTAGCGGCCGATGGTGAGCAGCCAGTCGTCGCTTGGGGTGTGCTGTTCACGCAGAATTTCGGCGGCGATGGCGAGGTTGCGGTAGGGGTCGAGCAGGTCGCAGGGCTGCGCATAACGCTCCGCGTGGTAGCCGAGATTGACCTGGCCGAGACCGGCGTCAATGCGCTTGGCGGGTGTGCGCCTGAGTGCCTGGCGCAGCCCGCCGCAAGCCTCAGCACGGGTGGCGTAGCGCTGCGCCTTGCCAGCTACGTTGAGCGTCCACGGCCATGGCACCAGACGGCCACGCAAACGGATGCCGCTCTCTTGCAACGTGATGGCGTACAGCACGGTCGAGGGAATACCGGCGCGCTGCGCAGCGACTTGATAGGCCGGCGGCGGGATTTCCCGCGCCTGGATGGGGCCTGCCAGTGCGCAGGCCAACAGCACGAGTGCGTAGCGGCGTGACATTACGGCTGCCGCTGCCACTGGTTTCCGACCTGGCGTACAACTGCCGGCAGGTCGCCCTGCAAGTTCAGCGATTGCCAGCGTCCCGAATCGTGGTTGAGCGTGATCTGGCCGCTGCGCGTCTTGGCCGGGTCGATGCCGATGCGCTGTGCCCAGGCGCGGATGCGTGCGTCGTCGGCGCGGCTGTCGACGACGTAAATGTCGAACGCCATACCGGCTGCCTGCAGCCGCAGCGTGGATTGATCGCAGACTGGGCAGGCGTCCTTGACGAACACGGCGATTCGTCCACTCGTTGCGGGCGTGATCGGCGAGAATTCCGGGCCGGCATCGGGCAGGATAACGCGCGGTATATCGGCGTGGAGCCGCTGCCAGGCGTCGTCGTAAGCCCGTTGGTAAGCGAGCAGCTTTTCGACGCGGAGGGCTTCGGTCTCGACCTGCAACTCCGCGTAACGCTGCCGTTCCTGGTTGGAGCGTGCTTCGATGCCCAGTGCGGTAAGCGGATCAAGGTTGGGCGAATAGATACCCAGCGGCCCTTGCATGAGCGCCCGGTAGCGCGCCCATTCCTCGGCACCCAGGTTCCAGTCCCGTGCGTACTGCTCGTCGGCGCGTTCGGTGGCCGTCGGCTGCTCGCGGCTGGGAAGGTTGTCGGCGACGAGGTTTTCCGCGCCCTGGGCGAGCCCGCCGGTCAGTAGGACGATAAGTGCGGGGACGATATGGCGCGGCTTCATCTGCTGCTCCTACTGCACGGGAACAGGCAGGCGACGGGTGTCTTCGCCGTAGCGGAACACGGCGGTGTTCGCTTCGATGGTTTCGAGATGCCAGCCGGCTTCGGCCTCGCCGGGGCGCAGCAGGCGAACCTGCGAGAGCGCGTCCGAGATGGATGGCAGAATCGAGAGGAACTGCTCACCGGCGCGCAGCTCGACCCCGATCACTCGGAATGGCGGCTCGATGATCTTCGGTTTGGCGGGTGCGGAAACTCGCGGGCGGGTTGTGGCTGGTGGTGTCGGGCGAGGTGCGGTGAGCCGCATTTCCAGCTGCTCGATGCGGGCTTGCAGCGGCAGCAGGTTGTCCGCTGTCGGGCGGCTGCCGAGCGCCTGTTCGATGGCGTCCAGTCGCTGCTCCAGCGCTTGGCGCTCTGCTTCGTAGCGCGCTTGAGGTAGTGCGTCCGGTTGCTGCTGGGCTTGTTCGATCTGCTGGACCCGTTCTGCCAGGCGTTCTTCCAGCACGTCGACTTGCAGGCTGGGTGTGCTGGTTTCGACCTGTGCCGCTAGCCCCGACAGCGCGACATGATCGATCACAACGGCAGCGCTGATGAGCAGCAGCCAGGTGATAGTAGCTGCGCGCAGCAGCGTGCCGAGCCGGTGTTGCCCTCTGCCTGGCATCGTTGTCATGGCTGCGACTCCCCCGACGACATCGGGCTCTGTATCCGCAGTGGCGGGCGGCGCGTCGGCTGGCTTGTTGAAGGGCTGGATGAAGCAGACGCGACGGGCGCTGTGGTCGACGTGCAGCGTCCGCGCCGGCCCGGCCAAGGCCAGTAGGGCATTGCGCAGCTGCAGCGGGCCAAGGTGATAGTGCGCAGCCGGCAACGGGAGGCTGCCCAGCGTGTCGGTTTCACGTCCGTTGCAGAGTTGGTAGCCGGAACGCTGCAACACATGGCGCAGCGCGTCGGCGACATTGGCGTTAAGGGTGTCGGGAATGGATACGTCGACGACCTGCAACAGCAGATCCTGCTGGGCGACCGTCGGGGTCAGCTCGACAAGGTTGTAGCGACCGTAGCGGGTGAAAGGGACGTCCTGTGACGGAGTTGCTACTTCATCAGGAACGGGAGAGGGCGCTGGAGGCGTTGTACAGCCGGCCGCCAGTGCGGCCAGCAGCAGGCAGCTGCGGTAGGAATTGATGGCATGCATGGCTCGGCTCTCGAAGGTCCAGGCGTGACCATCGACATTTCGCAGAGCGAGATCAGCAAACAAAGGGAACTGCTGTGTTGCCGGTTTTCATGAGGCCCTACGCTGAGCCAATCTCAGGAGTGGTCAAAAAAACGTCAGGTGAATGAGGCGCCCACGGTTGTGAGCATTTCAGGAGTTATCGAAAGGGTTATTCACAGGTTTTGTGGATAACACGAAGCAGGCATCGCTGGGCCTCGACCACAGAGGTTCGATACAGCTTGGCTTATCAAGCAGGCTGACGATCTAGGACAGTACTGGCAGTGGGGCAGCAACCGGCAGAAATCGGCCACTAGCGGCCTGTCGTAAGCGGCATAATCTGTAGACGAGCCACCGATACTGCGCACAAGCGAAACGCTCCAGCTGCTCGATTGAGGCCATCTGGGTAAGGCGTTTACGTCGGGACTAGTCATGCTTCCGCAGTCAGCGGCGAGGTAGTCCCTGAGCTCACTGGAGCCCAGGGTTTCGAAGCAGGCCGTCTTCAGCGTCTTCCTCGATGAATTGACTCTCAAGCCAGCCTTAGCCGCGCTGAGATAAGATCGTCTCGAGCAAACCAGGAAATCGATAGTTCAAATCATCCCTGCGCAACGAGTTCATATGGGTCGTGCCGATGGTTTGGGTTTGGACCAACCCGGCATCTCGCAGCACCCTGAAGTGATGGGACATGGTGGACTTTGGTCGGCCACCGTCCAATTCGCCACAGCTGGCTTCGCCCAGTTCGGCAAGGCGTCGGACGATCTCCAGGCGCACAGGATCGCTCAAGGCGTATAGCAGACGCTCGAGGACGAATTCAGTGACGGGAGGGTGTTTGTAGGGGCGCATGAACGAAGCATACACGGGTTTGCTCTATCTCCATAGTTCGAATACTATCGAATGAACGTAATAGACAACCCTCGGAGAAACCAATGTCTGCGCTGTTCCAACCCTTCACGCTTAAAGACGTCACGCTTCGCAACCGTATTGCGATTCCCCCTATGTGCATGTACTCGTCAAACGATGGCCTGATCAACGAGTGGCACAGTGTTCACTACGCATCCCTTGCGCGTGGCGGGGCGGGGTTGGTGATTGTCGAAGCAACCGCTGTAGCGCCAGAAGGGCGGATCACTCCTGGCTGTGCGGGTATTTGGAACGATGAGCTGGCCCAGGCCTTCGTACCGGTGGTGCAGTCGATCAAGGCAGCCGGCTCGGTCCCCGGCCTGCAGATCGCCCACGCCGGTCGCAAGGCAAGCGCAAACCGTCCATGGGAAGGCGATGACCACATCGCTGAAGATGACGCCCGTGGCTGGCAGACCATCGCTCCATCGGCCATAGCTTTTGGCGGTCACCTGGCCAAGCAGCCGCAAGCCATGACGCTGGAAGACATTGCCCGTGTGCGTGAGGATTTCGTCGCAGCCGCTCGCCGTGCGCGTGACGCTGGCTTCGAGTGGCTGGAGCTGCATTTCGCCCATGGTTATCTGGCCCAGTCGTTCCTTTCCGAACACTCCAACCATCGCGATGACGCCTACGGCGGCAGTTTCGACAACCGTAGCCGCTTCCTGCTTGAAACGCTGGCGGCTGTTCGTGAGGTTTGGCCGGAGCACCTGCCGCTAACCGCTCGTCTAGGGGTTATCGAATACGACGGCCGGGACGAACAGACGCTGACCGAGGCTATCGAACTGACACGTCGCTTCAAAGATGGTGGCCTGGATCTGCTGAGCGTCAGCATTGGTTTCACCATCGCTGAAACCAACATTCCCTGGGCGCCTGGCTTCATGGGCGAAGTTGCCCAGCGCGTGAAGCGTGAGGCGGGGATACCAGTGGCTTCGGCATGGGGCTTCGGCACGCCAAGCGTTGCCGAAGAAGCGGTCAAGAGCGGTCAGCTGGACTTGGCGATGATTGGGCGAGCACATCTGGCCAATCCAAATTGGTCCTATCTTGCCGCCCAAGAGCTGGGCGTAGAGCGTGCGTCCTGGACCTTGCCGGCTCCCTATGCCCACTGGCTTGAACGCTACAAGTGATCCGTCGGGGCGAAGACGGCCGTCATGGCCTAATCGCCCGCTGCCTCAGCGCCGATGTGCGCTGGTGGCTACCTGGCTGGGCCGCTCATGGCTCGGCCCTTCCGATAGATAGCTGAGGATTACGCTATGTCTCGCGTCATACGCTTTCATCGCACCGGTGGACCGGAGGTTCTCCAGATCGACGAGATCGACGTGCCGGCTCCCGGCGCGAACGAGGTTCAAATCAACGTCAGGGCGCTCGGCATCAACCGGGCTGAAGTGATGTACCGCACAGGCCAGTACGTCATCGAACCGACGTTTCCCGCCATGCTGGGCTATGAAGCGGCTGGGACCGTATCTGCAGTGGGTCCCGGTGTGGTCGGCTTCGCTGTTGGCGATGCGGTCAGCGTAGTGCCCGCGTTCTCCTTTGACGAATACGGCTTGTACGGTGAATTGGTCAACGCGCCGGCTCACGCGGTGGTCAAACACCCGGAAGCGCTTTCTTTCACGGAAGCAGCGGCGACCTGGATGAAGTTTGTCACTGCCTATGGCGCACTGATCGAGCTTGGTGGGCTGCAGGCCGGCGAGACGGTGCTAATCCGTGCGGCGTCCAGCAGCGTGGGGCTTGCCGCTATCCAGATTGCGAACATGGTGGGCGCCGTTCCTGTCGCGCTGACCCGCACCAGCGACAAGCGCGAGGCCTTACTTCAGGCCGGGGCGGCGGCAGTCATTGCGACGCAGGAGCAGGACATGGTGGCCGAGGTCATGACGATGACTCATGGCAAAGGCGCTCGCATGGCCTTCGATCCCGTTGGCGGGCCCGAAGTGGCCTTGGTGCTCAAGGCACTGGCGAACCACGGCATCTTCTTCCAGTACGGCGCTTTGGACACTCGGGATATCCCTGTGTCGGTCATGGACCTGCTCGGCAAGCATCTGACGCTGCGTGGTTATCAGCTGTTCGAGATCACCCAGGATCGAGAAAAACTCGAACGGGCCAAGCACTTCATCAACGAAGGGCTCGCCTCTGGGCAGCTGCAGCCGGTAATCGACCGTACATTCAGCTTCGACGAGATGGCCGAGGCTCACCGGTACATGGAATCGAATGCCCAGGTGGGCAAGATTGTTGTAACGCTTTAAACCACGTGCAGGTCTTCGCGGCATGGCCGGTAGGGTCACTGTCGATAAGCCCATGCCAGCTCGATGCGTCTCTCACACATGCACAGACAGGAGGTTCGATGACCACCCCACTCACACTGGTTGCCACATTGGTCGCCAAGGCCGGCTCCGAAGATGAGCTCCAGCAGACGCTGCAGGATCTGCAAGGCGCAAGTCGCGCCGAAGCAGACTGCATCCAATACGACTTTCATAAAGATGCAGAACAGCCTCGCACCTTCCATATGGTTGAGCAGTGGCGAGACGAAGCGGCGCTGACTGCGCACGAGGCCACCCCGCATTTCCAGGCAGCGCTGCCCGTCATCGAACGCGCCGCCGAAAAATTCTCCGTCATGAAAATGTACCGCGTCTCCTGAGGAGCTCCGAATGAAAGCCATTGCACACTTCAAATGTCTGCCTGTTGAGAACCCTGACGCCCTCGTGGAGATCGATCTACCCGAGCCAGTGCCGGGGCCGCGCGACCTGCTGGTAGAAGTCAAGGCCGTATCGGTCAACCCGGTCGATACCAAAGTCCGCCAGGGCTACGTGCCGCATACAGACGAAACACAGCCGCGCATCCTCGGTTGGGACGCTGCCGGCGTGGTCAAGTCGGTCGGTTCCGACGTAACGCTGTTCAAGCCCGGTGACAAGGTGTGGTACGCCGGGTCGCTGATCCGCCCGGGCAGCAACAGTGAGTTGCAGCTGGTAGACGAGCGCATTGTCGGATCGATGCCACAGTCGCTGGAGTTCGCCCAGGCCGCGGCGCTTCCCCTGACGTCTCTGACCGCTTGGGAATTGCTATTTGATCGCCTCGGCGTAGCGCGCGACACCACCGACCGTGGCGAAACGCTGCTGATCATTGGCGCTGCAGGCGGGGTGGGTTCAATCATGACTCAGCTGGCGCGTCAGTTGACCGGCCTGACCGTCATTGGTACGGCTTCGCGCCCTGAAACCCAGGCCTGGGTCACCGAACTCGGCGCCCATTACGTGATCGATCACACCAAGCCACTGAGCGAAGAGCTCAAGCGCATCGGCCTTCCGCAGGTCAGCTACGTCGCAAGCCTGACGCAGACCGATCGGCATTACGAGCAGATCATCGAGTCACTGAAGCCACAGGGCAGGTTGGGCCTGATCGATGACCCGGCCACGCTGGACGTCGTACCGCTCAAACGCAAGAGCCTGTCGCTGCACTGGGAGCTGATGTACACGCGCTCGCTGTACGAGACCGAGGACATGCAGGAGCAGCACAACATCCTCAATGAAGTGGCCCGCCAGATCGATGCGGGTGTGTTGCGCACCACCGTTGGCGAAAACTACGGGCGTATCAGCGCCGAAAACCTACGTCGCGCCCATGCCTTGCTGGAGAGCGGCAAGGCAAAGGGCAAGATCGTTCTGGAGGGCTTCTGACGGTATCTGGCTACCGGCTCATGCGGTAGGTAGCCAATGCTGGATTCAAGAGTAGCGCCCATGAGCGATTCAGTGAGCGCCTTGAAATGCCTCCTATTGAGATCGTCTCGCAAGACCATCACCCAGCCGTCAACGACTTCATCCGAAACGTCCAACTAATAGGAATTGGTAGCGACTCCGGAGGAGGGCGTATCGGATGAGTCAAAAGCCTGATGTAGCGTAATTGTCATGTGAATCGCCCTTAGTTTCATCGATTCCCTCAAGCCTCAAGGGTCGTCTGATCTATTCAGTAAAGCCGGCCCCTTTTGGCCGGTTAGCGACGGCTTGGCCGAGGCCGTCGCTATGCCTCGCACAGTCAAACTTCGGTCTGCTCCGCCATCTCCAAGGCGTCGTCTATCTCGATCCCGGGATATCGGACAGTGCTTTCCAGATTCGTATGACCGAGCAGCAGTTGAACAGCTCTCAAGTTTCCTCCTGCGATAGATCAGGGAAGCCTTGGTACGTCTCATTGTGTGAGTGCCATACATGGCAGGATCAAGACCAATGACCTTCACCCAGGCTTCAACGATACGAGCGTATTGTCGAGTGGATAGGTGTTCAGAGGCGTGCAGCCGGCTCGGGAACAGGTAGTCCTCGCTGCGGAGCAGTGCCCGGTGGATCCAAGTTTCGAGAGCCGTCCTTGTTTGCTCTGTGATCTCAAACTGAACTGGTCTCTGGGTTTTCTTTTGCATCACGATGGCTCGCGATGCAACGTGCTTACCATGGGCAACATCACGAACACGGAGCCTGGTTAAGTCACAGGCTCGCAGCTTACTGTCGATGGCTAAGTCGAAGAGCGCTAGATCTCGGGTCTTGTCGGCGATTTGCAGCCGCACCCGGATCGCCCAGATATCTCTAAGGCGGGGCGGGGCTTTCTGCCCGACCAATTTTCCTTTGTTCCAAGGCTGATGGCTGTAGGTAGTAATTGTGTTCATGGGGTTGTCCTCCGCGTACGGGAAGACAAGGATGGTTAGCCAGGGCAAGGGGCGCTAACCGGCCCAGAGTGTGTAAAAACGCCCCCGGTAAACCCTTGCTATAATTTCCAAGAGTCTCATCGCAAGGGATGCCCATGAAACGGTTTATCCAGGGTGAACACCGAGGTCAAAGCACCTTACTTCCCGAAAGCCTCGACGACTACGTCAGCGATACCAATCCGGTTCGGGTGGTTGACGTTTTCGTCGATGAACTCGACTTGGCCAAGCTAGGTTTTGATGGCGTCATTCCAGCCGAAACCGGCAGACCTGCTTACCATCCCGCTGTCCTGCTAAAGATCTATATCTACGGCTACCTGAACCGCATCCAATCGAGTCGCCGTCTTGAGCGAGAAGCTCAGCGCAACGTTGAACTGATGTGGCTGACCGGGCGCTTGACGCCCGATTTCAAGACCATCGCCAACTTCCGAAAAGACAACAGCAAGGCCATTCGCGGCGTCTGCCGCCAGTTCGTTTTGCTCTGCCAGCAGTTGGGGTTGTTTGACGAAAACCTGGTTGCCATCGACGGCAGCAAATTCAAGGCAGTGAACAACCGTGACCGCAATTTCACCAGCGCCAAACTGAAGCGGCGCATGGAAGAAATCGAGGCGAGCATCAGCCGTTATTTGGCTGCGCTCGATGCGGCTGATCGACAGATTCCTAGCGCCTCCGCGCCAGACATTGCCAGCCTGGAAGATAAAATCGCCAAGCTTAAATCGCAGATGAAAGAGCTTGAGGGGATCGAAACTCAGCTCAACGATTCCCCTGACAAACAGGTTTCGCTGACCGACCCGGATGCCCGTTCGATGATGACGCGCGGCAGCGGTATCTGCGGATTCCACACCATCCGGCCACCCAGTCCACGCTCATCTGGCCAGGCATTCCACGGCCATCTGGCCACCTGTTCCACGGCCATCCGGCCGGGCAGTCGGAGCGCAGCGACGCAGGGGTTGCATTGTTAGTCTGAGGTGCCCGGTGTCGTCAATTTCTTCGTCTGTTTGCGCATCGATTCGCCCTTGAGGTTGATCCGATAAGCGTTGTGCACCAGGCGGTCGA
Organism: Stutzerimonas stutzeri; assembly: GCF_000219605.1. Taxonomy (NCBI): domain Bacteria; kingdom Pseudomonadati; phylum Pseudomonadota; class Gammaproteobacteria; order Pseudomonadales; family Pseudomonadaceae; genus Stutzerimonas; species Stutzerimonas stutzeri. Next base: position 2,662,752 of record NC_015740.1, on the reverse strand, counting down.
GGATGGCATCGGCCAGGGTCGGATCGCCGATCAGTTCGTGCCAGTTGTCCACGGGCATTTGGCTGGTCACGAGGGTCGAGCGCTGGCCGTAGCGGTCGTCCAGTAGCTCCAGCATGTCACGGCGCTGTTCAACGGTGAACGGGGCCAGACCCCAGTCATCAAGGATCAGCAGGTCGGTCTTGGCATAGCCGCTCATCAGCTTGGCGAAGCGCCCGTCGCCGTGGGCTAGGCCCAACTCTTCCAGCAGGCGTGGCAAGCGCAGGTAACGCACGCTGTAACCCTCTCGGCAGGCCTGGTGGGCCAGGGCGCAGGCCAGCCAGGTTTTACCCACGCCGGTGGGGCCGCCGATGATCAGGTTGAGGCCGTCGCGTAGCCACTGGCCGCCGCTCAGTTGCAGGATCAGCGCCTTATCCAGCCCGCGCGGGCTGCGGTAGTCGATGTCTTCGAGGCAGGCGTTGTGCTTGAGCCGGGCCTGGCGCAGGCGGCTGCTGAGGCGCTTGTCGTCGCGTTCGGTCAGTTCGCGGTCGACCAACAGGCCGAGGCGTTCCTCGAAGCTCAGGCTGTTGATGTCGGGGGTTTTCAGTTGCTCGGCGAGTGCCTTGAGCATGCCGGTCAGGCGCAGGGTCTGGAGCTTGTCCAGGGTCGGATGGGGCAGCATGGTGGGATTCCTTGGGGTCAGTGGTAGTAGGCGGGGCCGCGCAGGTTGGCGTGGTCGTCCGGCAGCAGGGGCAGGTTGGCTTGAGCCAACGGCAGGTTTTCCAGCCCCTGGCGCAGGATCGATTCGAGGCTCTTGTAGCTGCACGCGCCGAGGCTGAGGGCGCGACGGCAGGCCAACTCCAAGCGCACTTCGCCATGGGTCTTGCCCAGGCGCAGGATGCCCAGGCAGGCCCGGTAGCCCTGCTGCGGATGGATGCGCCGTTCGAGGATGTGCCGGATCACGCCGGCCGTGTTCGGCCCGGTCTGCTCGGCCCAGCGGATCAGCCGCTGCGGCGTCCACTCGGCATGCTCGCGATGGCTCTTGGGCATGTGCTCGGCCTGCGTGCTGTGCCTGCCCTTGTGCATTGAGCGAAGGTGACTGGCCACCCGCTGATTGGCGTGGAAGCACTCCACCGTGCGCGCTGTCAGGCGTACTTCCAGTTGTTTCTTCACCAGTTGGTACGGCACCGAGTAGTAGTGCCCATCGACCTCGACGTGGTAGTCGATGTGCACCCGCGCCTTCTTCCACTCGGCGTAGACGTAGGGTTGCTCCGGCAGGGGGCGCAGCGCCGGACGATCCAGAGCTTCGAAGGCCGACTGCCGGGAGCCCGGCAGCTTGCGAAACGGTCGTCGGTTGAGCCGCTCCAGCAATAAGGCGATGGCGCTGTTGAGTTCATCCAGGGAGAAGAACTGCCGATTCCTCAGCGCGGCGAGGATCCAGCGCTCGACCACCTGCACGCCGACCTCGGCCTTGGCCTTGTCGCGCGGTTTACGCGCCCGCGCCGGCACCACCGCCACGCCATAGTGCTCGGCCAGATCGCGGTAGCTCGGGTTGATGTCCGGCTCGTAGCGATGGCTCTTACTCACCGCGCTGCGCAGGTTGTCCGGCACCACGATCTCCGGCACGCCGCCGAGGAAGGCAAAGCAGCGGGTATGCGAGCCCAGCCAGTCCGGCAGCTGCTGCGACCAGGTGGCTTCGGCGAAGGTGTAGCTGGACGCACCGAGCACCGCGACGAACACCTGCGCCTGGCGGATCTCGCCGCTGTGGCGGTCGATCACCGGCACCGTCTGCCCGGCGTAGTCGACGAACAACTTCTCGCCGACGCGGTGCTCCTGGCGCATCACCACGTCCAGCTTGCCCTGCCAGGCCCGGTAGTGCTCGCAGAACCAGCTGTACTGAAAGCCTTTCGGCTGGCTCAGGCGATACTCCTGCCAGAGCAGCGCCAAGGTCACGCCCGGCCGGCGTAGCTCGGCATGCACCCAAGACCAATCAGGCAGTGGCCGCTGCTCGCTGGGCACTGCCGGCGCCGGTGGGAACAGCTGCTGTTCCAGCTCGGAATCGGACAACGAACAGGGCCAACTGAGGCCGCTGGCGGCAAAGCGGTTGAGGTAATCGCCGACGGTGACACGACCGATCTGCACGCTGACCGCAATCTGGCGAGCCGATAGCCCGACCTCGAACTTGAGACGAAGTACTTCGCGAATCTTACGCATGGATAAACGCTCCACGACGACCTCTCTGCTTCGAAAAAGAGGTCGATGGTAGTGAAGAAATCCTGCGTAGCTGCCTACCCGGTTGGGTGGCCGGATGGCCGTGGAATCAGTGGTCGGATACGCGTGGAATGGGTGGCCGGATCACCGTGGAATCGGTGGTCAGATGCTCATGGAATGGGTGGCCAGATGACCGTGGAATCCGCAGCGGTATCGTCGGCTACAACGTGCAGACGGCTGTCGATACGCAGCACCATTTAATAGTTGCTCATGAGGTCACCAACAGCGGTTCCGACCGTGACCAACTCAGCTCAATGGCGAAGCAGGCTCGTGAAGCTGTCGGCGCAGAAACGCTGTCCGTGGTGGCTGACCGAGGCTACTTCAAGGGTGAAGAAATCCTTGCCTGTCACGACGCAAACATCACGGCCTACGTGCCTAAGCCAATGACTTCAAGCGCCAAGGCTGATGGCCGATTCAACAAAGATGCCTTCGTGTATGACTCGACGAAAAACGAATACACCTGCCCGGCGGGAGAGGCACTGATCTGGCGATTCTCCAGCGTTGAGAAAGGCATGAATATGCACTGCTACTGGAGTTCAAAGTGCCAGAGTTGCACGCTGAAAACCCAGTGCACGCCAAGCACAAATCGTCGAGTAAGGCGCTGGGAACATGAAGCTGTGCTGGAGGAAATGCAACGCCGGCTGAACCAAGCACCGGAGATGATGCGGGTTCGAAAGCGGACTGTTGAGCATCCATTCGGGACGCTCAAACAATGGATGGGGGCAACGCACTTCCTGACTCGAAAACTGAACGGGGTGAGCGCAGAAATGAGCTTGAATGTGCTCGCCTATAACTTGAAGCGGGTGATGAAAATCATCGGCACCGAAGGCTTGTTGAAGGCGATGGCGGCGTAAAAGCCCGGCTTTTACTGCCCCAAAGAGGTGCCAAAGCGCTTCATACGCGCTCTGAAGCGTTACCGGCGCTGATCCTGGTAAATAATCGGGAAGTCGCCACGCCCAGGAGCAATGGGCTGAAGCACGCACGATAAGAAAGAGTTTTTACACACTCTGGGCCAAGAGCAGCCGTCGGATGTCTACGAAACTAAGGGTGATTCACCGTGTATCAGTCCGATCAGTTGTCGAGCATTGAGTTCGAGAGTCCTTGCTACCTCACCCGCTGGCACGTCCCATGCCTGAGCCAGCAGCTCAGCCGTTTGGCCTGAGCTCCACGGCATGACTGTGGCACCATTGACCTGGGCGAACGGCCCGTCGCTTTCAGGAACCACGCGATCACGAGGCAGCTTCTTGGCAAGCGCCTTACCAGATGCCGAGTTGAACGCTGCCGGCCCGACGCTGAACCAGCATCCCATATCTGAGGAGGACTTAAGCTCAGCAGCTGTACCCGTAAACCAATGGAGAACTGCTGTACCAAAACCCGGGTGGTCATCGAGAGTCGCCAGCACGTCTGTCACGGCCTGGCGCGAGTGAATGCTAAGCACGCGCCCACCGACGCTGGCGCATTGCGCGACCACAGCAGTGAACACTTCACGCTGAGCGTCGAAGCTGTGCTTGAACCGTTTGGAACCGTCCAATCCGACCTCCCCGACAGCAGATATGTACTTGATCTGCTCAATCAAAGTGTCGAGTTCAGCGTAACGCTCATGGACGATTTCCGGATGCAGTCCCGGCGTAATGAGCACATTTTCATGACCGCCAAGCACTTTGCTGGTGGCGGAAAATGCACGGGGGCTGGTGGTTACCAGCCAGGTGAACATGTTCCTTTCCACCGCTTGCGCGAATACCTCCCGTGCATTGGGATAGAGGTCGAGATGGCAGTGAAAATCCATCAAAGCAATCCGTCTCCGGTCAAAAGTGCCTCCAGCTCATGGATTCCATTGGTAAGCACAGATCGATACTGAGATCGTTCAGGAATAGGGGCAAACGCTAGTGATGCTCCCAGGAACCTGTCGATACCCCTATCTCGCGCCGTAAGTACCGCCAATGCTACAGCCATTGGATCATCTGGCCCGCTGGATTTGCCGCTGCCTACCAACCTTGGGAAGACGTAGCGGGTTGCATCGACTCCTGATGTCCAGGCACCGAAAGCAGCCCTGCGAATCATACAAGGCACGCAGCGACCGCAGTGAGTTCGATTGTACGTACGAAATCGCCCGCAGCTGGTCGTGTCGGACGCTAGCGCTTGTAGGCGCGGCTGATCAAGGCACTCATTCATCATCTGCCCTTTGGTCTTGAACCGGTAGGGCAAGTCCAGCTGCACCGAGACGCCAATACCGTCGAGAACCTGCTGCAGTTTGTTGATGAACAGAGGGTGAGTCGTGCGAGTACTCAGACTCGATACTCGCCCAGGAACCAGTGGAGGGTTCACGCAAATGAATCCGTTTTCTGGGACGTGAATTGTCGGGCGCGCGGCACCGAGCCTGGATGCGGCCAGCACGGCGAAGGCATAGAACGCCAGTGAACGACCACGCGTCGACGGTTCACGCGGGCCTTTGAAGCTGATTCCATGACTCCACTGATAGTGGGCTGTTGCCGCTGACCGAAAACTGACCCAGTAGAGGCTGTTCTGCCGACTGAAAACTGACCCAGGTGTTCAACTGCTTCTGCTCAATTTTTGAGCAGGAGAACACAGGGTGATCAGTATGGAAATGATGGGCAAAATTCGCCGGATGTATTTCCGCGACAAGCTGTCGCTGCATGAGATAGCCAAGCGCACCGGGTTGGCGCGCAACACGATTCGCAAGTGGGTCAGAGCACCTGAGGCCAAGCCGCCGGTCTACCAACGCCGCGCGATCTTCAACAAACTCAGCCCTTTTCACGCCACGCTGGAGCAGGCGCTAAAAGCCGATTCGCTGCGCCCCAAGCAACAGCGGCGCAGTGCCAAGGCGCTGTTGGCGCAAATCAAAGCCGATGGTTATGACGGTGGCTACAGCCAGCTCACCGCGTTTATCCGTGCCTGGCGAGGGGGACAGGACAAGGCGTCGCAGGCCTTTGTGCCACTGACCTTTGCTCTTGGCGAGGCGTTTCAGTTTGACTGGAGCGAGGAAGGCTTGCTGGTCGGCGGCATTTACCGGCGTATGCAGGTGGCACATCTGAAGCTGTGTGCCAGCCGTGCGTTCTGGCTTGTGGCGTATCCGAGCCAGGGCCATGAGATGTTATTTGACGCCCATACACGCTCGTTCGGCGCCTTGGGCGGCGTGCCGCGCCGGGGCATCTACGACAACATGAAGACCGCCGTCGACAAGGTCAATAAGGGCAAAGGCCGGGCGGTGAATGCACGCTTTGCGGTGATGTGCGCGCATTACCTGCTTGATCCGGACTTCTGCAACGTCGCCGCTGGTTGGGAAAAGGGCATCGTTGAAAAGAACGTGCAAGACAGCCGCAGGCGTATCTGGCTAGACGCCCAGGACTGCCAGTTTCACTCCTTCGAGGAACTCAATGCCTGGCTGGGCCAGCGCTGCCGCGCGCTTTGGAACGAGCTGACGCACCCTCAATACAGCGGTCTGAGTGTGGCCGAAGTGCTGGAGTTGGAGCACGCTGAACTGATGCCTGTGCCAGCGCCATTCGACGGTTACGTCGAGCGGCCTGCGCGGGTCTCCAGCACCTGCCTGGTCAGCGTCGGGCGCAACCGCTACTCGGTGCCGTGTGAGTACGCGGGTAAGTGGGTCAGCAGCCGTTTGTATCCGACGCGAATCGAGGTGGTGGCTGACGACGCGCTGATCGCCAGCCATGTCCGCTTGCTGGATCGCGACCAGGTCAGCTATGACTGGCAGCACTACCTCCCGCTGATCGAACGCAAGCCCGGTGCGCTGCGCAACGGCGCGCCCTTTGCTGATCTGCCGGCGCCGCTGCGTCAGCTTAAGCACGGTCTGGGGCGTCATGCCGGCGGTGACCGGATCATGGCGCAAGTTCTGGCTGCCGTACCAGTCGCCGGGCTCGATGCGGTGCTGGTGGCTGTTGAGCTGGTACTGGAAAGCGGCAGCCTGAGCGCCGAACACATCCTCAATGTCGTGGCGCGCCTGGCCGCGACCGAACCACCACCCAGCGTCGAAACCCACTTGTCGCTCAAGGAAGCCCCCGTCGCTAACACGGCGCGCTACGACCGCCTGCGTGGCCAGGCCGAGGAGGTCGGTCATGCGTGATTTGATGGCGGAACTCAAGGAGCTGCGCCTGCACGGCATGGCCACGGCCTGGGCGGAGTTAACTGCTCAGGGTGAGTCGAACACAGCCTCGTCCAAGTGGCTGCTCGAACACCTGCTGGAACAAGAGCACACAGATCGCGCCATGCGCTCGGTGAGCCACCAGATGAACATGGCCAAGCTGCCGATGCACCGCGATCTGGCCGGCTTCGACTTCAGCGCCTCCAGCGCCGACGCTCGCTTGATCAGCGAGCTGGCCAACCTGAGCTTTACCGACACCGCGCAGAACGTGGTGCTGATCGGTGGCCCAGGCACCGGCAAAACCCACCTAGCCACCGCGCTGGCCGTGTCCGGCATCACCCGGCACGGTAAGCGCGTGCGCTTCTACTCCACGGTCGATCTGGTCAATCTGCTGGAGCGCGAAAAACACGACGGCAAAGCCGGGCGGATCGCCCAGGCACTGCTGCGCATGGATCTGGTCATCCTCGACGAACTGGGTTATCTGCCGTTCAGCCAGGCTGGCGGTGCGTTGCTGTTTCACCTGCTGTCCAAGCTGTACGAACACACCAGCGTGGTGATCACCACCAACCTGAGCTTCGCCGAATGGTCGAGCGTGTTCGGCGACGCCAAGATGACCACCGCCCTGCTGGATCGGCTGACCCACCACTGCCACATCGTCGAAACCGGTAACGAGTCCTATCGCCTGCAACACAGTAGCTTGGCGGCCCAGGCCAAGATCAAATCACGGGAGCGAAAGCGTAAGGGCGGCCAGGAACCGGAGGACGATGAGTCGTTCTGATTTCATGGCGACGACGGCCTGCTACATGGCTGCGTGTGGCAGGTCTTAAACAACTGAACTGGGCTAGCGAAGGAGTGGGGGCAACAGCAGCTGCGCTGGTAGACTTATCCACAGTTGCTGGTAACAAAATCAGCAATCCGCCCTGGGTCAAATTTCAATCGGCAGGGTGGGTCAATTTTCCATCAGCGCCAACAGCGCAGATCGTCTAGCGTGACAACCATCGGCGTTTCCACGGCGGGATCGCTCAGTGCCTGTGCAGTGGGACCGCTGCGAGAGAACGCATCGGCCATCAGCTTGCCGGCCATTTCCTGAGGCGTGACGTCAGCCATCTTGACCTCCCGATAGGCCCCGCTCTGCCCGGCGCAGTTGTGCCCAGGCATTCTGGCTTGCACGGCGATCGCTTGCCGTCGAGCTGGTGAATATCGGTGGCAGGCCCGTCTTCACGAATTTCAGGTGGCCTCCGGATGTGCGACAGACGCTCCAGCCATCATCCAAGGCGAACTCGATCAGCGGTAACAGCCGATTGTGGCCACGGCACAGGTCATGGACGCTCGACATGGCTTCGCCTCCTGTCGATCCGGCCGGTCACCTGGGCAAACTGCTCCTGCCAATGCGGGCAGAGTTCGGTTGCCAGGGTACGCATGGTCTCCAGCGCCGCGGGTGCCTGACGCCCGGACGGGCGCCGGTGTTCGATGCGATGTACCGGCTGGCCTGCTGTTGCAGCACGAGAAAATGCCTCGATGGCCGGTACTTCAGTACGCAGAATCTGGATCTCGTTATGTTCACGGAAGATGAGGCGCAGCGTTTGCTGGACCAACCTGGCGCTCGACGAAACGGCCGGAACGCGGTTGATCAGCAAATGCAGCGGTGGCGGTTGGATGCCCAGGTAGCGGTAAGCGGCGATTGCGTCGACAAGTTGGAGCGTGCCGCGCCGAAGTTCGCGGGCTGCCAGAATTTCCGGAGTGATCGGTGACACGGCGAAGTCAGCGGCGAGCATGGCCATCTCAAGTAAAACGCTGCGGGCACCTTGTGTGTCGATCAGCATCACGTCGTAATGTGGCTGGAACAATGACAGCAGGTTGCGTAGCCGCAAGCGTCCATCCGCTGCGTGCAGCAGCAATGTTCCCAGTTGCTGGTGCTCGTCATTGGATAGCACCACATCAAGTCCCTCGATGATGGTGTGCGAAACCAGGTGCGGCAGTGTTCTTTCGTTGAATGCCAGCAGCTCGTAGATGCCGTTCGGGGCACGGCTTGCTAGCTCGTAGTAGGACGACAGCGTGGGCTGACCATCCAGATCGAGCAGGAGCACGCGCTTGCCTGCGTCAGCGAGGAAGCCTCCCAGGTTGGCGGAGACGGTCGTCTTGCCAACGCCGCCCTTGGTCGAAATGATGGCGATCACTTGCATGACTCGCTCCTCTTGGGCAGTGGAGCGATGTCAAGCGCGCTCTTGGAGGCGTTCGGTAATCCATTGGTCGATTTCAGCTGAATCCCAGCCGACAGCGCGGATACCTAGACGTAAGGCCTTGGGAAATTTTCCGTCCTTCATCAGATTGTAAATATGTGCGCGTTTGAATCCAGTTTTGGCTTCAACTTCTGCGCGACGCAGAATGCGTCGATCCGCGATAGAGAAGGTGTGCTCGGTGGACATGGTGGTCACTCCTTTATGCTTGGTAGCACTCGTAGGCGTGACTCGAGTAGATGAGCCACACTGCATGTGTGCACCAAAGAATCGGATCTTGCTGACCACCGGATTCATCGGAGAGCGACTGCGTTCGCTGATCCGATTTCTACTAATCTGAGGACATACCACGTCAAGCTGACCCGTACGCGTTCCATATTGGTAAAGTATTTGGAGCGATCAAGAGCAAAAGGCACACTTAACCTCTGGAAGACCGACGAGCGGAAGCCCCAGTATTTTTTTGTCATGCCGGTGACAGAAAATGTCATGTGCATAATAAGCTTTGTTGTGGTTAGAGCTGAGTGGTGCGGTGCCGCACTCGTAGTGCGTTGTGGCTGGTGTTAAGTCTGGACTCAGCTGACTTTTACAGTCAGGGATCTGACGAAAACAGTAGGGCTCTGGTTGCTGGCACGGAGCCATACGTCTCATTTTGAGAAAGGTTTAGCAAATAGTTGGTGCTGCACCAACTTGCAGGGCTCGCGTGATGAACCTAGCCAGCTCATCCGATGGAGGCTTGTCTAGCATGGCAATGACGGTCGCTGTGCTGGGTACGTCGTCGGTGACAGGGCGTATGATGACGTCAGAGTGCTTGTACAGGGTGGCCTGCGACGACAGCCCTACGCCAATACCGTAGCCTGCTGCCACAAGCATCATCATGGGTTCGTGACCTGAAACGTATTCGGCGACGTTAAGTGATGGCAATGTGGGGGCGCAGAACCAATTGCGAATGACATCGTGCCCGCCCGAGCACCGTTCAGGATGGCAGAGAATCAACGGATGTCGGGCAACCTCGCGAAGCGGTATTTTATCGAGAGAAAGAAGTGGGTGGTTCCGAGGGATCGCGATAGCAGGACGATCTGTCCAGACCACTTCCTTGATGAGCCTACTACCGGGCTCAGTATGCACAGTGAAACCAGCATCAATCTGGTCGTGGTCTAGGGCTTTGACCATTTCGCTGACAGTCATCTCTACGATCTTTATCTCTGTGAGGGGCTCTTCCTCACGACAACACGCCAATAACCTGGTCAGTCTTGGCTGTGCAAGGTTATCGGCTAAGCCGATACGCAACCGACCACGAAATCCTCTTGCTGCAGCATGTACTCGTGCTCGTGCTCCATCCATGCGCATAAGCACATGGCGTGCTTCCTCCTGAAATACCTCTCCAGCCCAGGTCAGGCGAATACGCCCTTGGATACGATGGAACAGGCGGGTTCCTAGCTCTGACTCCAGTTCTTTGATCGCCCGCGAGAGGGGGGAAGGCTCAATATGGACTCTGGTTGCAGCCCGCGAAAAGCTCAGTTCTTCGGCCACAACCAGGAAGTAGCGCAGGTGACGTATTCTCATACCGTAGCTGCCTTACCGTGTCGTGAGTTTGTCCAAAGGTACAGAGCGCATCCTTCGCAAATCGGACCATTGGTCAGTTTTTGTTCTTACAAGTCAGATAGTGAACCAGACAGGAACGGGCGTAGACAATTCGCACGGGTCCCTGTCGATGGGAGTAGCATTGTCAGGATTGAGCACTACGTCCCAGTTGGGGTGGTGGCGATGGGGTTGGAGGGGATAGAGAATTGGACCTGTACCTGCAGTCCATCATGTCCGGGCGAAGGCGCCAGGCTGCAGGAAGCCAGTAGCTGTCTGTGAACTATCTTGGAATAAAATTGGCGTGGGGGTTGCCTGCCTGCCCAGATAAGTCCATACTTGTGTCCGCTAATCAAACAGCGGAATCGGAAACCCCTTTTAAATCAAAAGGTTGAAGGCTAGGCTCTAGTCTCGTTTCCCGCTCCAAATTCTCTTCGCGGCTTCTTCAGGCCTGCGAGGAATCAAAAAAGCGACCTAAGGGTCGCTTTTTTCGTTTTGCGTTCTCGACATTCACCTGGATAGCGTCAACGGTTCGCTACGGCCCAGGCCGGCGTGCTCGCCGAGGCTTGCGGTATCGATCGGTCGACAGCGGCTTGCTTCAGGTGTACTTGGTGAAAATGCTGCGCACGCGTTCCAGGGTCTCGCCGGTATCCTGGGTCTGATCCTGCAGCGCTTCCTCGATCAGGCACGTCAGCATCAGCCGGTAGGCCTTGTCCAACGCACTGCGCGCAGCGGAGAACTGCTGAGCGATCGCTTCACAATCCTCCCCGCGTCTGATCATCGCCTGAATGCCGCGCACCTGCCCCTCGACTCGCGCGAGCCGTTTCAGCATGGCCTGCTGCTGAGTCTGCAGTTCCGCGGATTCAGCGGCAGTGGTCTGGTCATTCATGCGTTTACCTCGAGATCACGAAAGAAGAACTGGCGGGTGTTCCGGTCGCTTGGCCGAGTGGCCTGTATACGGGTAGGGGCATGCTAACGATGACCGCGAGCACGGCCAACTTCTTTCGCTGACGGCTTGCCTTACATTATATAAAAAAATATATTGTATTCATCTTAACCGTACTGGTGACCGTCTCATGACGCCCGAGCTGGACATCGAACAGCTGCGAGCCAATGCAGCCTCCGCCGGCGCCTTGCTCAAGGCCCTGGCCAACCCGGATCGCCTGCTGCTGCTCTGTCAGCTGTCGCAAGGCGAGCGCAACGTCTCCGAGCTGGAACAGCTGCTGGGTATTCAGCAGCCCACATTGTCGCAGCAACTGGCTGTGCTGCGGCGCGAGGGGCTCGTTGCGACTCGCCGTGAAGGCAAGCAGATCCACTATCGAATCAGCAGCCCTGAGGCGCTGGCGGTAATCACGACCCTGTATCAGCTGTTCTGCGAGAGAGGTCAGGCATGACGATCGATTGGATCAATTTCACGCCCTGGACGGCGCTGGCCGGTGGCGTCCTGATCGGCGCGGCTGCTGGCCTGTTCGTTGTGCTCAACGGGCGTATCGCCGGAATAAGCGGTTTGCTTGCGAGCCTGCTCGAACGAGGTGCCGAAGGGCGCGGAGAGAAAGCGCTGTTTCTTCTCGGCATCCTGTTGGCACCACTGTGCTGGTTGCTGATGGCAGAGTTGCCCGCTGCGGAATTCCAGACCAATTGGCTGGGGCTGCTGGCTGCCGGGCTGCTGGTGGGTATCGGCACCCGCTACGGTTCCGGCTGCACCAGCGGTCATGGGGTCTGCGGGATCTCGCGCCTGTCGCCGCGCTCCATCGTCGCCACCTTGGCGTTCATGGCTGCTGGCTTCGCCACGGTCTTTGTGCTGCGTCATCTGCTGGGAGGTTGAACATGCGCAAGTTGACGTCATTCGCCGCCGGGCTGCTGTTCGGGATGGGGCTGCTCCTCTCCGGCATGACCAATCCGGCCAAGGTCATCGGTTTTCTCGATCTCGCCGGTGCCTGGGATCCCTCGCTGGCGCTGGTGATGGTCGGTGCCATCGCAACGGCAGTGCTGCCTTTTACCTGGGCGAAGGCGCGCACCCGTTCGCTGCTCGACGCGCCGATGCAGTTGCCGGCCAAGCGGAAGCTGGATGGTCGCCTGATTGGGGGCAGTCTGTTGTTCGGGGTGGGGTGGGGCGTCGCCGGGATCTGCCCCGGGCCGTCGATCGCCATGCTGTTGGGCGGGCACTGGCAGGTCGTTGTGTTCGTGTTCGCCATGCTCGCTGGAATGCTGTTGTTCTCTGCGCTGGAACGCCGGCGCGCTTGCTGACCGGGAGGTCATTATGAAAGCCAATGTTGGAACCATTGATCGGACACTGCGCATCATCGTCGGCCTGGCGCTGATCGCCTTGAGCCTGGCCGGCGTGATCGGCGTCTGGGGCTGGATCGGCGTGCTGCCGCTGGCCACGGGTATTTTCCGTTTCTGTCCGGCTTACACGCTGCTCGGCATCAAGACGTGCAAGAGCTGCAGCGCCAAATCCTGACGTGTGTTTGAAAAAGAGGCCGACGATGATGTCGGCCTCTTCTTGTTTATCGAGGGTGCCGAGCTAGTCGAAGCTCGGCAGGCTCGGCTTGACGACGGGCTTGTGCGCGGCGGTCCAGGCATCGAAACCACCGGCGATCGATTTCACCTGCAAATAACCCATGTCCTGCAGCGCTACTGCCGCCAGGGCAGCACGTCCGCTGGTCTTGCAGTAGAGGACGATGTTCATGTCCCGCGCGGCGAGTTCCGGGGTGGCGCTCAGCTTGAATTCCAGAACGCCCCGGGGAATGTTCAGCGCACCGTTTATATGGCCTTCGCGGTACTCGTCCGCCTCGCGGACATCGATCAGCACATCCGCTGCCTGAATCGCTGCCTCGGCGTCAGCGAGCGGTATTTCCTGGATGTGGCGCCGGGCCTGTTCGACGAGTTCGTGTGCGTTCTTCATCCTGCGTTCTCCTTGATGCTGGCAAAGCGTTCACGCGGCCGTTCGAGTGCGTGAAAGGTGGTATCCGGGTCCAGTGCAAGCAGCGCCTCGTACTGGCTGATGAAAACCTGGCCGCCGAAGTCAGAGAGGAAATTGCTGTGGCGCAGTCGATCCATGACCGGTCCTTTGACTTCGGACAGATGCAGCTGGATGCCGGCGGCGTGCAGTCGTGCCGTGATGGCCTCTAGGCTCTCCAGCGCACTGGCGTCGATGAGGTTGACGCCGGGACACATCAGCACCAGGTGTTCGGCCTGCGGATGACGGCCGATCAGCTCGGCGATGCGGTCTTCGAGAAAGCGCGCGTTGGGAAAATAGAGGCTTTCGTCGACCCGTACCGAGAGGACGCGGGGGCTCTGCACCACGGCGAAACGCTCGACGTTGCGGAAATGTTCGCTGCCCGGCAGCTGCCCGACCACGGCGATATGTGGCTGGCTGGTGCGCCAGAGAAAGAGCAACAGCGACAGGCCGACACCCAGAAGAATGCCGCTCTCCACACCAATCAGCAGCACGCCGAGCATGGTTGCCGCCATAGCGGCGGCGTCCTGTCGGGAGTAGCGCCATGTGCGCCTGAGTGCGGAGAGGTCCACCAGGCTGAGCACGGCGACGATGATCGTCGCGGCCAGCACTGCGTGAGGCAGGTTGTGGAATAGCGGAGTGAACAGCAGCACGGTAATGCCGATGCCCAGGGCGGTGAGGGCGCCGGCCAGCGGCGTCTGCGCGCCGGCGTCGAAATTGACCACCGAGCGGGCGAAACCGCCGGTCACCGGAAAGCCGCCACTGAGGGCCGCGGCGACATTGGCACCGCCGAGCGCAACCAGTTCCTGATTGGGCTCGATGCGTTCGCGACGCTTGGCTGCCAGGGTTTGCGCCACCGACACCGACTCGACGAAGCCGACCAGGCTGATCAGCACCGCCGCAGGCAACAGCTGCAGAATCAGAGCCGGGTCCAGCATTGGCAGACTCAGCGAGGGCAGGCCGCGCGGTACTTCGCCGACGACCCGCACGCCGACATCGGCAAGCCCGAAGGCGCTGACCGCCGCGATTGCCAGTAGCAGGGCGGCGACCGGGCCGATCTTGGTCAGCGTGCCGGCAATATGCGCGTTCATGCCCAGATGCTGCAGGCAGACGGAGAGCCGGCTGCGGACCAGATAGAGGAATAGCAGGGTGTTGCCACCGATGGCGAGCGTCGGCAGATGCGCCCCAGGCAGCGCCGTGAGCAGCGCGGCAAGCAGCTGCACGGCGTTCTCGCCGTCGATCGAGATGCCGAGGATGTGCTTGAGCTGGCCGAGGGCGATGAGAATCCCCGACGCGCTGATGAAGCCGGAAATCACCGGATGGCTGAGGAAGTTCGCCAGGAAGCCCAGGCGCAGCGCCGCCATGAGCAGCAGCACCGCGCCGGAAAGCAGCGCCAGCAACATGGCCGCTGCGGCGTATTCCGCGCTGCCCGGGGCGAACAGCGGCCCGAGAGCGGCGGCGGTCATCAGCGAAACCACCGCTACCGGGCCGACCGCCAGGGTGCGGCTGGTGCCGAACAGCGTATAGGCGATCAGTGGCAGCATGCTGGCGTACAGGCCGGTCACCGGCGGCAGGCCGGCGAGCATGGCGTAGGCCAGGCTCTGCGGGATCAGCATCAATGTCACGATCAGTGCGGCCAGACCGTCCTTCGTCGCGGCCGCGCGATCGTAGTGCCTGGCCCACGCCAGCATGGGTAGATAGCGGGCCAGGCGCTGCTTCATCCCTTCTTCTCCTGGGTGAAGTCGCAGGCGTTGCGTGCCTCGGTCGAGCGCGGTTCGAAGTCCAGATGCTTCGGTTCGGCCAGCCATTCATGCCCCTTGAGCATCATGTCGAAGTAGATCGAGGGCATCCATTGCGTCTTCAGCTTCCAGGCCAGCCGCCGCGGCACCTTCGGGTCGAGGGGGAAGGTCGGCAGCAGCTTTCCGCCGTAGCCGAACTCGGCGAGGATCACCTTGCCGTACTCGACGGTCAGCGGGCAGGAACCGTAGCCGTCGTAGAGCGCCCGCGGGCCGCTGCCCTTGAGTACGCTCAACACGTTCTCGGCGACCACCGGTGCCTGCTTGCGGACCGCCGCGGCGGTCTTCGCGTTGGGCGCGGAGCAGACGTCGCCAAGGCTGAAGATATTGCCGAAGCGCGGATGCCGCAGCGTCTCGTGCTCGGCCTCGAACCAGCCGTCGGCGTTGGCCAGGGCGCTGTGGCGGATGAAGTCCGGTGCGTGCTGCGGCGGCACCAGGTGCAGCAGATCGAAGTCCCGCTCCACCGTGCTGTGCTGTCCGGCGCCGTCGGTGACCTTGAACCAGGCCTTGTGCGCGGGCCCGTCCACCGCCACCAGGGAGTGGTTGAAGTTCAGTCGGGCACCGTAACGTTCGACGTACTGCATCAGCGCGGGTACGAAGTCGGCAACGCCGAACAGCACTGCACCGGCCGAGCAGAAGTCGACCTCGATATCCTTCAGTACGCCGTGCTGGCGCCAGTGATCGCAGGACAGGTACATGGCCTTCTGCGGTGCGCCGGCACACTTGATCGGCATGGGTGGCTGGGTGAACAGCGCCTTGCCGCCGCGCAGGTTCTGCACCAGCTGCCAGGTGTAGGGTGCGAGCTCGAAGGCGTAGTTGGAGGTCACGCCGAACTTGCCGAGGCTGTCGCGGGCGCCTTCGATGGCGTCCCAGTCGAGGCTTAGGCCCGGGCAGACCACCAGGGCACGATAGCCGATGCGGCTGCCGTCCTCGAGGACCACCTGCTGGTGCTCGGGTTCGAAGGCCTCTGCGGCTGCGCGAATCCACTGTGCCCTGGACGGAATGCAGCGGCTCATCGCGCGCTCGGTATTGGCACGGTCGAACACGCCGGCCCCCACCAGCGTCCAGCCGGGCTGGTAGTAGTGCTGGTCACGCGGTTCGATGAGGGCGATGCGCAGTTCGGGGTCGCGCTTGAGCAGGCTGGCAGTCACTGCGCAGCCGGCCGCGCCAGCGCCGATCACCAGAACGTCGTAACGCGGTGTGGCGGCAAAGGTCGAGGCGGCCGGAAGCGGCTGGTCGATGATCGACTGCCAGTACTGCTGCATGCGCGGCAGCAGGCCGCTGAGGTCGTAGCTTGCCTGCTGGGCAGTTTGCAGCAGCACCTGTGGGTCGAGATGGTGTGCCTCGGCCAGCGCCCAGAGTGAGGCAGAACGGGTACCGGTGCGACAGAAGGCCAAGGCCGGGCCCTTGATCCGTTCCAGCAGTGCTCGGAAGGCCGCAACGTCAGCTTCGGTGATCTGTCCGGATTCCACGGGGAGATGGTGATACTCCAGGCCGGACGCCTCGGCAGCGGCGCGCATGGCCTCGCTCGACGGCTGGCCCTCGCCCTCATTGTCCGGACGGTTGTTGATGACGCAGCGGAAGCCATTGCTGGCCAGCAGTGCCATGTCGGCCGGTTGCAGCTGGGCCGCGACGGAGAGAAAAGGGGTCAGTCGTTTTATTGTTTGCATGTCGACGTCCTCCGCATTCGGGGGTTACAGCACGTCCAGGGGGATCTTCAGGTAGCCCGTCCCGTTGCTTTCGGGCTCGGGCAGTTCGCCGCCGCGCATGTTGATCTGCACCGAAGGCAGGATCAGGGTGGGCATGCCCAGCGTGGCATCGCGTGCGGTGCGCATGGCGACGAACTGCTCCTCGCTGATACCGCTGTGGATATGCACGTTGTGCTCGCGCTCGGCGGCGATGGTGGTCTCGTAGAGAAACTCCTCACGCCCGGGCGCCTTGTAGTCATGGCACATGAACACCCGGGTCTCGTCTGGCAGGGTGAACAGCTTCTGGATCGACTGGTACAGGGTGCGCGCGTCGCCGCCGGGAAAATCGCAGCGGGCGGTGCCGTAGTCGGGCATGAACAGGGTGTCACCGACGAAGGCGGCGTCACCGATGACGTAGGTCATGCAGGCCGGGGTGTGGCCCGGGGTGTGGAGGGCGCGGGCCTGCACGTTGCCAACCTGGAAGCGGTCGCCGTCGTGGAACAGGTGATCGAACTGACGGCCATCGGTGGCGAACCCGCTGCCTGCGTTGAACAGCTTGCCGAAGGTGTCCTGCACCACGGTGATGCGATCACCGATCGCCAGTTTGCCGCCCAGGTGCTGCTTGAGATAGGGCGCCGCGCTCAGATGGTCGGCATGCACATGGGTTTCCAGCAGCCACTGCACCCGCAGGTCCTGGTTGCGCACGTAGTCGACCAGGTGCTGCGCGCTTGCATGGGAGGTGCGGCCGGATGCCGGGTCGTAGTCCAGCACCGAGTCGATCACCGCACACTGGCGCGTTTCCGGGTCGCTGACCACGTAGCTGTAGGTAAAGGTCGCGGGATCGAAGAAGGCTTCGACGTGGGCATTCATGGCGCGGGGCTCCTCTTCAGATTAATACCGGTGGGGGTATCTGTCCGGAGAGATCTTAGCCCTGAATTAGGTTATATGCTTAGATTTATTGGTTATTAGTGAAAGCCGCGAAATTCGTCCGGACGACCCGGCACAACGGCTCGCTGGGGCTGCCGCTGAGTTCAGCTTGCAAGCGGGTTGGCGGCATCGCTGACGATGCGGCCGTCGACCAGCTGGATGGTGCGCTCGCAGTCTGCGGCGAGTCGCGGATCGTGAGTGACAACCAGGATGGCGCAGCCGAACTGGGCGTTCAGGCGGTGGAACAGCTCGAACACGCTTTGCGCGGTGCGCGTATCGAGATTGCCGGTCGGCTCGTCTGCCAGCAGCAGCGGTGGACGGGTCACCAGCGCACGGGCAATGGCGACCCGCTGCTGCTGGCCACCAGAGATCTGCGTGGGTTTCTTGTCGGCGAACGGGCCGAGGCCGACCTCCTCGAGCAGGGCGCGCGCCAGGTCGGTCTCCGCCCGGGAGGGTTTGCCGTGGCGGATCATCAGCGGCATCAGCACGTTCTCCAGCACGCTGAACGCCGAGATCAGGTGATGGAACTGAAACACGAAGCCGATCGCCTGATTGCGCAGCTGCGTGCGCGCTTCGTCGTCGCTGTCGCGTGTCGCCTGGCCGAGTACATACAGCTCGCCGGAGCTGGGCGTATCCAGCAGGCCGATCAGGTTCAGCAGAGTGCTCTTGCCGGAGCCGGACGGGCCGACCAGCGCGGCCAGCTCGCCGCGCCGAAGCTGCAGGTCGATGCCGTGCAGCACTTCGGTCTCCAGGGGTGTGCCGATGTTGAAGGCCTTGCGCACCTGTTCCAGGCGCAGGACTTCCTCGGCAGGGGCCATTGGTGCGCGTTCACACATAGCGGATCGCCACCGCCGGGTCGTAACGCGCCGCACGTCGCGCGGGCATCGCCGCCGCCAGCACGCCGGTGACCGTCGCCACCAGCATGGCCAGCGGCACCAGCGTGGGGTCGACCGGAATGATGAACAGCCGCGGGCCGAACAGGTTGAACACCTGCACCAGTCCCCAGCCGACCAGCCCGCCGCAGGCCGAGCCGAGCAGCCCGAGTAGCCCGCCCTGCAGCAGGAATACGCGCAGGATCTGCCCGCGCGGGCTGCCCATGGCGCGCAGGATGCCGATCTCGCGGGTACGCTGGACCACACTCACGGCCAGTACGCTGGCGATGCCGAAGGCCACCGAGATGCCGACGAACGCACGGATCATCTCGGTGGTCATGCTTTGCGAGCTGAGCGCGTTGAGCAGCTGGCCGTTGGTTTCCATCCAGCTTTCGGCGCGTAACCCGGTCAGGCGCGCCAGGCGCCTGGCAACTTCGTCGGCCTGGAAGATTTCGGCGACCGTGGTATCGATCACTGTCACGCCGCCGGGCAGGTCGAGCAGCGTCTGCGCCTGCTTGAGGTCGAGATAGACGTAGCGCGCGTCCAGCTCGCGCACGCCCAGCTCGAAGATGCCGGCGATGTCGACGACCGCTTCGCGGCCTTCGCCGGCATCCAGGCGCAGCTTGTCGCCGATGCCCAGGCCGAGGTCGCGGGCCAGCTCCTTGCCGATCACTGCGTTGCCCGCACCCACCAGGAAGCGGCCGGCGATCAGGTCGTCGGCCAGCGGGATGATGCGCTGATAACGCGGTGGATCGATGCCCAGCAGCGCCACGGAGGCCCGGGCGACGCCGCGCCGGGCAATGGCCGGGCCGCTGATCACCGGCGACACCGCGAGAATCTGCACGTCCTGGTCGAGGACGTCACGCACGTCCCGCCAGTTGATGATCGAACGCAGACGCTGGGCGCGCGGGCTTTCCAATACCAGCGACCAACTGTCGGCGGCGGCTGGAAGCGTGCGGTTGACCTCGTCCGGGGGCAGGATGCGGATGTGGGCCTGGGTGCCGAGGGTTCGTTGGATGACGTTGGCCTGCAAGCCGGTGATCAGGGCGGTAATGAAGACGATCACCGCCGAACCGACGGCGATGCCGAAGGTGATCAGCAGTGTCTGCATGCGGTTGTCCAGCAGGAAGCGCAGGGCGATCTTCCATTCGATCCACAGCGAGTCGGCCAGGCGCATGCGCTCAGTCCTGGCTGCCGCTGGGGATGGGTTGTACGCGCGGCCGCACGCGCTGACCTTCTTCGGCGTCGCCGATCAGCACCAGATCGCCGGCCTCCAGCCCCTCGCTGATCTCGCTGAGCGCCGTGCCCAGCATTCCCAGTCGCACACCGACGCGCTCGACCACGCCATCGCGCACCCGTAGCACCTGGGCGCGCGACCCGTCGCGGGCGCGCAGCGCATCATTGGGCAGCACCAGTGCCTGCTCGCGCCGGCCTGTCTCGATGTTCACCGACACCGTCATGCCCTGGCGGAGAAAGGCTGCTGGCTCCTGCAGGTCCAGATGGACATCAATGGTACCGCGCGCCGTGTCCACGCTCGGTGCGATGAAGCTCACCTTCGCCGTCAGCACGCGGTCCGGATAGGCGTCGGCGATGATCCGGGCGCTCTGTCCGTGCTCGATCGGTGCCAGGCTCTTCTCGTCGAGGGGCAAGAGGATTTCGCTGCTGCCGGAGCGGGCGATGGTCAGCAGTGTGCGGCCCGGCTGAACCAGGTCGCCCGGCTCAACGTCGCGCGACTGAACGATGCCGTCGACCTGGGCGTGAATACGGGTTCGGGCCAGGTTCGCACGGGCGACCTCCAGACGCTGCCGCAGGACCTGTTCCTCGCTGCCACCTTCGGCCAGCGCTGTGGCGGCGAAGCGGGCGCGATCACGCACCACGCGTGCGGTCAGCTCCGCGCGGCGCGCCTGCTCCAGCGGCTCGGAAGCCAGCAGCTTGCGCTCGAACAGCGTTTCGCGGCGCTGCAGTTCGCGGCTGGCCTGTTCCAGATTGTGTTGTGCCTCGCGCAGGGTGGCCTGCGCCTGCGGTCGAGTGGAATCGATGAGCTGCTGCAGCGCCGCTTCGGCCTCGCGCAGGCGCGCGCGCTGTTCGTCGTCGCGCAGTTCCAGCAGCAGATCGCCGGCGTTCACCGCGTCGCCTTCCCGCACATGGCGTGCAGCAACCACGCCGGTGATTTCGCTGCCGACCTGCGCCAGCGACTGGCTGTCCACTTCACCACTGGCCACCACGCGCTGCACCAGTGGGCGAGCTTCCAGGCGGTAGGCCGGCAGTTCCGGGCCCTGCAGCTGGCGCCAGATCAGCCAGCCGCCAATCGCCAGTAGCGCAATGGCCAGGATAACTACACGGCGGATGGATCTTACGGCAGGCACGACGGACCACTCCCTGATACGGCCCGTGACGGCCATCGAAACGGTGCAAGCTTACGGACATCCTCGGCGTGCTTACAACGCGCGCTGCAAGCGACACGATGCCCTGCGCCTATCGTAACCATAGCCTCTGGCATGGGGCAGGGCGGAGTACACTGGGGCTCCCGCATCGAGGATCCCGAATATCATGGCGTCCACCGTCCAGAGCCCTGCTGCCACCCTGCGTTCCGCCTGGCTTGCGCAAGCCCAGGCCAATCCCTGGATCACCATCGGCCTGGCCGCAACGGCAGTCGCCGTCCTGCTGCTGTTGCTGGCCGGAGCGGTCAACGCATTCCAGAGCAGCGCGGCGAGCAACGTTCGCTACGCGTTGCTGGGAGGCAGCGCCGGGTTTGTTGCGACGGCGGTCGGCGCCTTTCTGGCGATCGGGCTGCGCGACATTTCCACCCGCACCCAGGACAGCATGCTCGGCTTCGCCGCAGGCATGATGCTTGCGGCGAGTGCCTTTTCGCTGATTCTGCCGGGGCTCGCAGCGGGCCGTGAGCTGTTCGGCAACGGTCCGGCCGCTGCCGCGACCGTTGTGGCCGGTCTCGGTCTGGGCGTGCTGCTGATGCTGGGGCTGGACTACTTCACGCCCCACGAACACGAGAGCACCGGGCCGTGTGGGCCTGAATGCGAACGTCTGAACCGGGTCTGGCTATTCGTGCTCGCCATTGCGCTGCACAACATTCCCGAAGGCATGGCCATCGGCGTCAGTTTCGCCAACGGCGACATGAGCGTTGGTCTGCCGCTGACCACCGCCATATCCATCCAGGACATTCCCGAAGGCCTCGCGGTGGCTTTGGCACTGCGCACCACCGGGCTGTCGGCGCTGGCGTCGGTGCTGGTCGCTGCGGCGTCCGGGTTGATGGAACCGATCGGGGCACTGGTGGGCATCGGCATGTCCAGCGGTTTCGCCATCGCCTATCCCGTCAGCCTGGGCCTGGCCGCCGGCGCAATGATCTTCGTGGTATCCCACGAGGTGATTCCCGAGACTCACCGCAACGGCCATCAGACCCCGGCGACGCTCGGCCTGATGGTTGGCTTCGCGGTCATGATGTTCCTGGATACCGCGTTGGGCTGATGCCTCAGGGTTTGTCCGGCTCGGTCTGCATCACCAGCTCGACGCGGCGGTTGCTGGCGCGTCCGCGCTCGTCAGCATTGTCGGCGAGCGGTCGGGTGTCGGCGTAGCCGGTGGCACTCAGGCGCGTCGCTTCGATGCCTGCCAGCTGCAGGTAGCGCACCACGCTGCTGGCGCGGCTGGCGGAAAGCTCCCAGTTGGAAGGAAAGCGCTCGGTCTGGATCGGCAGGTTGTCGGTATGCCCTTCAACGACGATGCGAAAGGCGTTCGCCGCCAGCGTCGGCACCAATCGGTCGATCACTTCCAGCCCGGCGTCCTCCAGTTCGGCTCGTCCGGAGCCGAAGAGTATCTCGCTGCTGATGCGGAAGCTGATGCTGCCTTCGTTGACGATGACCTGGATGTCATCGCCCAGCGCCATGCCTGGCGTCGTCGGCATGCTCTCTTGCGGGTCATCCGGTTGCGCATCGGCGGCGGGCGTCGGCACTGGTGCGATCGATGGAATCGGTGCGGCGGGAGCCGGCAGCGCCACGCCCAGTTCCCCGGCCGCGAGCATGGCCGAGGCGGCGGGGTCGTTCTGCTCGCCGTCGCCCTTGCCGGCCAGCGCGAGCATGATCACCAGCATCACCAGCAGCAGCGTCAGCATATCCAGATAGGTGATCAGCCAGGCTTCCTGCTCTTCTTCCCGCTGCGGCTCGATATGCCAGCGGGAGAAGCGGCTGCCCTGGGATGCTTGCCCGTTCACCGTCAGTCTTCCTGCGGTCTGACGCGCGGCGCCGCAGGCGTACCGTCGCGGATTTCATCGTCGTGGTGGGCGATGAACGATTTCAGCGTCTCGCGCATGTACGCCGGGCTACGGCGGTTGCACATCATCGAGATGCCTTGCATCACCAGGTTCATCAGGGCGACCCGCTGCTCGGTACGCCGCTCCAGCTTCACCGCCACCGGCTTGAGAATGAGATTGGCCAGCAGCACACCGTAGAAGGTGGTCATCAGCGCAACGGCCAGGCTGCGACCGATCAGGTCCATGTCACCGCTGCCGAGCATGAACATCAGGTTGATCAGGCCCACCAGCGTGCCGATCATGCCGAACGCTGGCGCGTAGCTGGCCATCGCGCGGAACAGCTGCGCCTCGGCGTTCTCCCGTGCGCGTAGCCGGGCGATCCGCCATTGCAGCACCTCCAGAATGTCCTCCTCCGGGGTGTTGTCGATCACCAGCTGCACGCCGGTACGCAGGAAAGGATTGCTGACCTGCTCGACAGCCTTTTCCACCGCGGGCAGATCGCCGCTGATCCACAGCCGCGAAATCTGCACCAGCTCGTCGAGATCCTGACGGGTGTACAGTCGCTCGTTGCGCAGCACGGTCCAGAGCAAACCGAATACCCGAGTGACTTCGCGCAACGGATAACTGATGAAGGTGGCAGCCAGAGTGCCGACCAGCACGATGCCGAGGCTGGGCAGGTCGATGAAGAGCGCCGGTTCCTTGGCCGCGAAAAGCAGGACGACCGCCAGCAGGCCGATGCTCGCGACGATGCCGATCAGGGTGGAGGGGTTCATCGGGGCTCCGCTGAGAGGGTTGTTGCAGAAAACGCGGGATGATAACAGCGGGCCCGGGGGCAGGGCTGACCTGGATCAGGACCGGGTCAGCCATCCATCGTCAGAGGTTTTCCAGCAGCCGCCGGGCGGCTTCCTGGCCGCTGAGCCAGGCGCCTTCCACCCGGCCGGACAGGCACCAGTCGCCACAGGCGTACAAGCCCAGGCCGGCGTCGGCCAGGGCAGTCCATTCGTGGGCCTGTGCCGGGCGGGCATACAGCCAGCGGTGCGCCAGGGTGAACTCGGGGGCTGGTACAACGCAGTCGATCAACTCCGCGAAGGCGCCGTGCAGGCGCTCGATCACCGCCTCCTTCGACAGATCCAGGTGCTGACGGCTCCAGCTGCTGGTGGCGTGCAGTACCCAGGTGTCCAGCGCGCCATCGCGCCCCGGCTTGCTGCGATTACGCGCGATCCAGTCCAGGGCGTCATCCTGGACGAAGCAGCCTTCCAGCGCCGTGCCCAGCGGTGTGGCGAAGCCCAGGGCGACGGCCCAGGTCGGCTCCATGGCAACGCTGGCGGCGACCGCCGCGAGTTTCGGCGCGCCAGAGAGCAGCGCGGCGGCCTGCGGCGCCGGCAGGGCGATGACGACATGGCTGAAGGGCCCATGGCTGGCGCCGGTGGCGTCCACCAGCGTCCAGTACTGTTCGCCACGGAACACTTCGGTGATGCGACAGCTGAAGGTGACCGGCATTTCGCCGAGCAACCCGCGGGTGATCGCGCTCATGGTCGGGGTGCCGACCCAGCGCAGCTGCTCGTCGGCAGAGGGGCTCAGCTGCCCGTCGCGGGACTGGAACAGGGTGGGCGTCCACTGATCCACCCAGCCCCCGGCCTGCCACTGGCGCACGGTTTCGGCGAAACGGCGGTCACGTGCCGTGAAGTACTGCGCGCCGAGGTCGAGTGAGCCGGCGTCGCTGCGCTTGCTGGCCATGCGACCGCCGCTGCCGCGGCTCTTGTCAAAAAGGTGTACGGCCTGCCCGGCATCGTGAAGCGTGCGGGCGGCGGAAAGTCCTGCGATTCCGGTTCCGATGATGGCGATTGGAGCCTTGCTCATGATTACCTCGTGTGCTGTTGCCATCAGCCGCACAGGCGAAGCGCCGCGCAGCACGTTTTCATGACAAGCGTTCGATCGCTTGAGCCTGCTCATCCTCGAACAGACATCGTCCTTTGGCTAGAGGCTTTCGACGCAATGCGACATCCCGGTCGCCGGTTTCGGCAGTTGCTGACCAGCGGTCGGTGCCTCGGGCTGTTCAGCGCAATTCCGCCCAGGCTCAGTCTGTGGTTGTAAGTTGCTGATAAGCCGGTACAATGGCGCCGCTCGCCGCCAGGCGGGTTTCGTTATGGTGGGCCCTGCCGGTCCCCTCGCAACGATCAGCCGTGAACCCGGTCAGGCCCGGAAGGGAGCAGCCGCAGCGGTGACATCGTGTGCCGGGGTGTGGCTGGTAGGGTTCACCTCCATAACATATCTCCTTGATTTCTAACGGTTTTTCGCTCTGATCACGCCAGTGATCCATAGGGTGATCCACCGTGTCTTCCGTCCCTTCCTACCTCTGGTTATCCCGACACTCGATCTTCTATTTCAGGATTGTGGTGCCTGGAGTTCTGCGTCCGCTTTTCCCTTGTTCCGAGATCCGCCGTTCGCTGCAGACACGCTGCAAGCGTGAAGCCTTGATCCGTGGGCGCGAATTGCTCCTGCAGGTTCAGAAGCTCTACACCCAGGCATTCCAAGGCATTCGGCCATCCCTCGACTCCCTGCGTGGTGCCTGGGAGGCGGGCGGTAAGCGAGTTGCTAGTTGGGCTGCATGGCTCCGTCAGCAGCAATTGGTTGCGCTTGCGGAGAAGCCGTCGGATCAAGGGGAGGGAGGCAGGGTGAGAGGGCCGCAGAAGCCCCGGAGTGCCGTTTCAAGAGCCAAACGAGAGCAGTCGGATAGGCTGGTAGCGGATGCACCTAGCATGCGGATTCCACGGTCATCTGGCCACCCATTCCATGAGCATCTGACCACCGATTCCACGGTGATCCGGCCACCCATTCCACGCGTATCCGACCACTGATTCCACGGCCATCCGGCCACCCAACCGGGTAGGCAGCTACGCAGGATTTCTTCACTACCATCGACCTCTTTTTCGAAGCAGAGAGGTCGTCGTGGAGCGTTTATCCATGCGTAAGATTCGCGAAGTACTTCGTCTCAAGTTCGAGGTCGGGCTATCGGCTCGCCAGATTGCGGTCAGCGTGCAGATCGGTCGTGTCACCGTCGGCGATTACCTCAACCGCTTTGCCGCCAGCGGCCTCAGTTGGCCCTGTTCGTTGTCCGATTCCGAGCTGGAACAGCAGCTGTTCCCACCGGCGCCGGCAGTGCCCAGCGAGCAGCGGCCACTGCCTGATTGGTCTTGGGTGCATGCCGAGCTACGCCGGCCGGGCGTGACCTTGGCGCTGCTCTGGCAGGAGTATCGCCTGAGCCAGCCGAAAGGCTTTCAGTACAGCTGGTTCTGCGAGCACTACCGGGCCTGGCAGGGCAAGCTGGACGTGGTGATGCGCCAGGAGCACCGCGTCGGCGAGAAGTTGTTCGTCGACTACGCCGGGCAGACGGTGCCGGTGATCGACCGCCACAGCGGCGAGATCCGCCAGGCGCAGGTGTTCGTCGCGGTGCTCGGTGCGTCCAGCTACACCTTCGCCGAAGCCACCTGGTCGCAGCAGCTGCCGGACTGGCTGGGCTCGCATACCCGCTGCTTTGCCTTCCTCGGCGGCGTGCCGGAGATCGTGGTGCCGGACAACCTGCGCAGCGCGGTGAGTAAGAGCCATCGCTACGAGCCGGACATCAACCCGAGCTACCGCGATCTGGCCGAGCACTATGGCGTGGCGGTGGTGCCGGCGCGGGCGCGTAAACCGCGCGACAAGGCCAAGGCCGAGGTCGGCGTGCAGGTGGTCGAGCGCTGGATCCTCGCCGCGCTGAGGAATCGGCAGTTCTTCTCCCTGGATGAACTCAACAGCGCCATCGCCTTATTGCTGGAGCGGCTCAACCGACGACCGTTTCGCAAGCTGCCGGGCTCCCGGCAGTCGGCCTTCGAAGCTCTGGATCGTCCGGCGCTGCGCCCCCTGCCGGAGCAACCCTACGTCTACGCCGAGTGGAAGAAGGCGCGGGTGCACATCGACTACCACGTCGAGGTCGATGGGCACTACTACTCGGTGCCGTACCAACTGGTGAAGAAACAACTGGAAGTACGCCTGACAGCGCGCACGGTGGAGTGCTTCCACGCCAATCAGCGGGTGGCCAGTCACCTTCGCTCAATGCACAAGGGCAGGCACAGCACGCAGGCCGAGCACATGCCCAAGAGCCATCGCGAGCATGCCGAGTGGACGCCGCAGCGGCTGATCCGCTGGGCCGAGCAGACCGGGCCGAACACGGCCGGCGTGATCCGGCACATCCTCGAACGGCGCATCCATCCGCAGCAGGGCTACCGGGCCTGCCTGGGCATCCTGCGCCTGGGCAAGACCCATGGCGAAGTGCGCTTGGAGTTGGCCTGCCGTCGCGCCCTCAGCCTCGGCGCGTGCAGCTACAAGAGCCTCGAATCGATCCTGCGCCAGGGGCTGGAAAACCTGCCGTTGGCTCAAGCCAACCTGCCCCTGCTGCCGGACGACCACGCCAACCTGCGCGGCCCCGCCTACTACCACTGACCCCAAGGAATCCCACCATGCTGCCCCATCCGACCCTGGACAAGCTCCAGACCCTGCGCCTGACCGGCATGCTCAAGGCACTCGCCGAGCAACTGAAAACCCCCGACATCAACAGCCTGAGCTTCGAGGAACGCCTCGGCCTGTTGGTCGACCGCGAACTGACCGAACGCGACGACAAGCGCCTCAGCAGCCGCCTGCGCCAGGCCCGGCTCAAGCACAACGCCTGCCTCGAAGACATCGACTACCGCAGCCCGCGCGGGCTGGATAAGGCGCTGATCCTGCAACTGAGCGGCGGCCAGTGGCTACGCGACGGCCTCAACCTGATCATCGGCGGCCCCACCGGCGTGGGTAAAACCTGGCTGGCCTGCGCCCTGGCCCACCAGGCCTGCCGAGAGGGTTACAGCGTGCGTTACCTGCGCTTGCCACGCCTGCTGGAAGAGTTGGGCCTAGCCCACGGCGACGGGCGCTTCGCCAAGCTGATGAGCGGCTATGCCAAGACCGACCTGCTGATCCTTGATGACTGGGGTCTGGCCCCGTTCACCGTTGAACAGCGCCGTGACATGCTGGAGCTACTGGACGACCGCTACGGCCAGCGCTCGACCCTCGTGACCAGCCAAATGCCCGTGGACAACTGGCACGAACTGATCGGCGATCCGACCCTGGCCGATGCCATCCTCGACCGCCTGGTGCACAACGCTTATCGGATCAACCTCAAGGGCGAATCGATGCGCAAACAGACGAAGAAATTGACGACACCGGGCACCTCAGACTAACAATGCAACCCCTGCGTCGCTGCGCTCCGACTGCCCGGCCGGATGGCCGTGGAACAGGTGGCCAGATGGCCGTGGAATGCCTGGCCAGATGAGCGTGGACTGGGTGGCCGGATGGTGTGGAATCCGCACCTAGCAACGCTCCACGCTTCTCCAAGGTGGTTCAGGAGTGCCTGGAGCAGCAGTCACAAGAAGGCGTGGCTGCGAAGACGCTATCCGACAAGCGTTCCGTGGCTGAGCTGATGACTCGGATCTTGGGTGATCTGCCTGTCGATCTCATCACTCGCCAGGATGCCCGCAAGTTCCGAGAGGTGGCACTCAAGCTGCCGCCAAGGATGAACCAGCTTCCCGAGGGGCAATCGCTGGAGCAGATCATCGAGGTCGCAACTACTACGATCAGCCTCACCACGTTCAACAATTACGTGAAGAACCTGACAACCTTCTTCTCCTACGCCATCCGTGAGGGCTACTGCGAGCGCAACCCGTTCGATGGGCTTCGGGTCAGGCAGCGAGGCAAGGTCAGCGAGGAGCGAAGCGTCTTCACTGAGGACGATCTGCGCCGTCTGTTCTCGAAGCAGGTTTACGCATCAGCCAACTCGACTCAGCCGCACAAGTACTGGCTGCCACTGCTCGGTCTTTACACCGGGGCGAGACTTAACGAGTTATGCCAGCTCTATCTGGATGATGTGGTCTGCATCAACGGCATCGACTGCCTCCACATTCGGGCGACTAGGCCCGATCAGAAGCTGAAAACCGTCACCTCGGAAAGACTCGTGCCTATCCACTCGAAGTTGAAAGCGCTGGGGTTCCTCGAGTTCGTCCAGTCGCAGCGGGAGGCTGGCCGCCAGCGTCTTTTCGCGGAGCTGACCTTGCACAAGGCACATGGTTACGCTGCGGCTCCATCCAAGTGGTTCACTCGGGTTCGTGATCAGTTGGGCTTCCGTGATGGGGCAGAGCGCAAGGACTTCCACAGCTTCCGCCACACGCTTGCTGATCACCTGAAGCAGAAGGGAATAGTCGAGTCGCTGGTCGGCGGCATTCTTGGCCACCAGAGCGGCGGGATCACGTTCAGTCGGTACGGGAAGGACTTTAGGCCGGAAGTGCTGGCTCCGGTGGTGGAAGCGGTGGACTTTGATGTTGTGGAGTGGCTTCGATAACCGAGGCATGTGTGCCTTCCTGCTGCCAGAAGCAGAATCGAGGAAGGAGCAGGGATTCGCCTTGAAGTAGAGAAGCTCTGCTCCTTTGGCTCGGTCAATATTGCATTTTCTTAGGCGGCAGCGTGCTGTTCTTCAGGCGCGGCGTCCAAAAAGTAAGCGTCAACCGTTTCGATAGTGCCAGTGGTCTCCAACAGTACCTCCGCGACCATGTAGTGATGGCCCTTAAGATCCGCTAGATAGCCGATCTCGCCATACATTTCTTCTGTCGGGGCAAAGTTGTACAGATCCTTATCGGCGGTTGACTTGCGAGTGACGACGACTTTCTGGCCAATGTTGAATGGGCGAGTTGTTTCCATTTTGATCTCCTTCTGAGTTGCGTGTTTGCCCGACGATGGTTTCAGCAGCATCTGGGGCTCCAATACTGTGTGGTAATCGCTTTCAAGGTACGCACGAAGGTAGCCAGGGATTCCTGACGCAGCGCCACGCAGTTGTCGAAGACGACAGCCTTCGGTGCCATCTCCTTGTTCTCCAGGGCGAGCTGCTCGTTCTTCTCTGCCAGCTCGGCAGCCAGACGCAGGGCTTCGGGGAACGACTGGGGAACCTTCATTGCCATCGACTCGGCGGGCTGGGTGATTGTCAGCTCGGCCTTCTTGTTGAGGATGTCGTCGATGACCATGTCGCAGAAGACTGCGAACTTCACGTCCAGCCAGCGGGCGAAGAAGACGGCCAGCTTCGGGTGACCCCAGGTGCCGGGAGTGCGCCCGCCTCGGAAAGCCTGGACGATAGGGCAGTCCGTGGATTTCACGGTTTGAGTCAGGGCTTCAACGTACTCAACAGTCTCGGGCGACCGCATGAAGTTGCTCAGGTCTTTTCCGAACTTCTTCGCAGCGTCGGTCATGTTGAAGTAGCCGTCCTCGCGGAAGGTGAAGACGTTGCCGTTGTACTCGCGGGTGATCAGTTGCTTGCTCATGTTCTGTCCTCCAGAAAAGACGAAGCCCGCTCAGAGGCGGGCTATGGGTGTTCGCTTGTAGCTGACCCGGTGAATCGTCGGGTCAGGTCAGTGGCCGATCAGGGCTTTCAGGTTCTCGGCGGTCTCCTTGGCAGCCTGGGCTTCTGCGATCAGCAGCAGGTTCTTCTCTTGCAGTCGGTCGATCTGCTCGGTGTTGCGGCTGACCTCGATGTTGTTGGTGGCGGTCAGTTGTTCGAGCTGGTCGATGGTCTTCTTGAAGGACTTGAGAATCTTGTTGAGCTGGATCATGCGGGCCTCTCGTCGGGAGGCAGGACCGAGAGTTGAACTATGCGTGTGCGGTTAGCTGGACTGGCCGATTGGGGCGCGATGCCGCTACAGCCTCGATAAAGACTGGCGCTGCCAACTATTGAGTAACGCATTCAATTCTGTACTGCAAAAGAGGCGAAAGTGGAAACGTTGAAGCGCCCAGGCGCGGTTTGCTATCTGTAGCGAATCTGACAAATGGATCGGAGGATTCAGCCAATGATCGGCAATCAATTTGGCTTCAGCGTCTCTATTGGCAAGGCACGTTTTTGCTTATTCATCGGTGACGTGTACGTCCGAGTGCCGAGGTGCTTTGAGTTGGCCTGGAATAGCTCTGGTTTCTATTTCGGTAAGGACGGAGTCTGACGCACATGGAAACCACATTCAGCAAACACGCCCTGGCTTATGATCGGTATGCACTTGTCCAGCTTTTCAAAGCGATTGAGGAGTTCCGTGGCGTTGACCCAGAGATGCCAGCACAAGGCGTGGCATTGTTCCTCTACTCGGCGATCTACCCTGGCTGCACGATGGCGGATCTGCAGAAGAACCTCGGGATGACCCAATCGTCCTGCTCAAGGAACGTCTCGGCCTTGTCGGAATGGCATCGTCTCGAAAAACCAGGACTCGGATTGATAGTGGCATCGCCAGATCCGATGGAACGCCGCAGGAAGATCGTGCAATTGACCGAGAAGGGGCAGCAACTGGCCGTCTCCCTGACCGAGGCGGTGATGAACCCGGTTCGACTGTCGTCGTTCTCGAAGGCGGCACGGTAAAAAATAACCCCCAGCACCAAGCCGATAAGTCGGCCTCCTGGCTGTCCAGGCGAAGGGTGATGGGGGTTCTGTTAGTTACTGTTTGTAGGCGCCAGCCGGAGCACCGGAAGGTTCATCTGCTGGGCTGCTTTCCATCTGCGTTTGTCTGCGGCCAGGATCTCGCTCAGCAACGGATGTTGGACGGTGCCTCCAGCAGTCGTAGCCAAGCCCGAAGCTCTCCGGCTCCTTGCCTTCCTCACTTCGCTGGCGATGCTCTTCATCAGCGAGACCCTTCTGAGGTTCTCTGCTTGGATCGAGCTACCAGCTTGAAGTCGGTCTGCCAGACGATGCAGAGCAGGTACACCAGGGGAACCAAAGGCCAGAGCAGCAGGGCGCCCAGGAAGATCAGTTCAGGCAGACGCATCAGGCTACCTCCGCTTGGGTCTTGATGTAGTCGCTCGGGTCGACGCTGTTTCCGTAGGGCTGGTTCAGTACGGCTTCGATCTGCGACAGTGTCATGCCGCCAGCCAGCATGGTCAGGGCGGAGTCGTAGGCCCGGCTGTATTGATTGAGGTCATCGGCAGTGAGGGAGTCCCGAATGGGGCGGCCTATCTTGGCTCGCCATTCGCTGGCGGACAGTCCGGTCATCACTCGGCATACGAGCGACATCAGGCACGCTTTCATCGACATAGCCTCCTGCCTGACGATGCTCTTTGGTAGCTCTCCAGACTTAGCCTTCTCGCCAGCGATGACAAACGCCCGATGAGCGACCTGATTGTCGATCTCCGTGAGCATGGAGCCCCGGATCGGGGTGTAGCGGATGAGCTTGAAGGCCAGCTCTTCCAAGTCGAGTAAGTACGAGCGGACAGCGTCTCCCTCAGCAGTCCTTGCCATCATTGCCAGATGGGCTGAGCAGTTGCGACTGAGCGAGTAGTCTGTTCTTGGGCGGCCCTTGGTCGCAGTGGTGTGTGGGGTCACTTCACCTTTTTCCATGAACACGGAAAAAGTCACTGCCTCATGATCTGTCCAACTGGGGAACTTCCCCCAGGGTTTGCCAATGTTCTCCCACAGCTTCCGGGCGTCAATGCATGGTTCTGTTCTGCTCTCAACAAAGGGAAGTATCCGGCGAACCCGGATCATCCTCTCGGTCTGCTCCTCGCTGAAGCCAAGAGTCTGCATGACGTGCTTCGGGCAGGTGGAGGGGGTGTAGTTGAAGGTCTTTCCAGTTCGTTTGCTTTTCATGGCGTAGATGTTCCTTTTGGTTCAGCCGTCAGAGTCCCTTCCATCCATGCCACCAGCTCCCATCTACAAGGGAAACACGGACGGCTCGGACGGCTGGACAAAACGGGCTGGGTTTGAGGGGGAATCTGCAAGGGATGCAGGGTTGATGCTGGTGACCTGCCCAGGAGATCCCCGGTGCCTGGATGCCATCCATGGGCCAAAGCCTGGGCAGCAGTGGTTGCCTAGGTCGCTACTGTGCTGAGGCTAGGGCTGATGGATGACAGAGGCGAATGGGGAAACTCCTGGGCGGAGTCATCTGGAGGTACATGAAGATGAGCAGGAGGTGGTCTGGCAGTGGGGCTTGGGCTTCCTGACAGCCACTGACGGGGATGATCGCTGACAACATCGTCATCGGTGATCATCGTGAACCGCCCCGGCTTTCCCGGAGGCTCCAACTCTTGAGAGGATGGAGCCATGAAGACGACGACGAAGTACTCCCCGGAAGTCCGCGAGCGAGCGGTTCGACTGGTATTGGAACATCAAGGCAACCACGAGTCGGAATGGGCAGCGATTTGCTCGATTTCTGCCAAGATCGGTTGTACCGCCGAAACACTGCGCCGTTGGGTACGCCAGGCCGAGCGCGATACTGGCAAACGTGAAGGCCAGACCAGCAGCGAACGCGAGCGGATCAAGGCGCTGGAACGTGAGGTGCGTGAGTTGCGCCAGGCCAACGAGATCCTGCGCAAGGCGTCCGCGTATTTTGCCCAGGCGGAGCTCGACCGCCGCTTCAAGCCATGAAGGCGTTCGTCGACGAGCATCGTGCGGTTTATGGAGTCGAGCCGATCTGCCGGGTACTGCCGATCGCTCCATCGACCTACTACGCCCATGCACATTGCCAGGCCGCTCCCGAGCGGCGTTCTCCGCGAACACGGCGTGACGAGGTACTGAGCGGGCATATCCAGCGGGTCTGGGAGGAGAACTTCCAGGTCTACGGCGTGCGCAAGGTCTGGCGGCAACTCAAGCGCGAAGGCGTAGTGGTGGCCCGCTGCACGGTGGAGCGACTGATGCGGCGACTGGGTCTACAAGGTGTCGTACGCGGCAAACCGGTCAAGACTACGATCAGCGACAAGGCCACCCCGTGCTCGCTGGACAAGGTCAATCGCCAGTTCCGCGCCGAGCGGCCAAACGCGCTCTGGGTGTCGGACTTCACCTACGTCAGCACGTGGCAGGGCTTCGTCTACGTGGCCTTTGTCATCGACGTATTCGCCCGGCGTATCGTCGGCTGGCGCGTGTCCAGCTCAGCCCGCACAGACTTTGTTCTCGATGCGTTGGAACAGGCGTTGTATGCCCGCCGACCGGTCGGCCAGGGCAGCCTGATCCATCACAGCGACCGTGGCGTGCAGTACGTCTCGATCCGCTATACCGAGCGCCTAGCTGAAGCTGGGGTCGAGCCCTCGGTGGGCAGCGTGGGCGACTCCTATGACAATGCCTTGGCCGAGACCATCAATGGCCTGTACAAGGCCGAGGTGATCCATCGTCGTTCCTGGCAGAATCGGGAGGCAGTGGAGCTGGCGACGCTGGAGTGGGTGGACTGGTTCAACCACCGACGGCTACTGGAGCCCATCGGGAACATGCCGCCGGCAGAGGCCGAAGCGATCTACTATCAGCAACTTACCGAGTCGGCCCAAGCGGCATGACTCACACCAAAGAGCCTCCGGAATTCCCGGGGCGGTTCATCGATCCTGTGTCAGCAGGGTTGGGGAGGCATCAAGAGCAACTTGCGGTGCAGCTTGAAGAGCATCTGGCAGTGTCCCCCGCAAGACAGACTTGATGCTGTCTCATTGCTTCGTTCTTCATTGATGGATTGATGGTAATAACCATGGATGAAGGACAGCTCAAAGACACTCATAGAGTGGCTTCGCCATCCACCGCTACACCCCGCGAGTCATCGCAGGTAGCCAGCCTCGACTGAGTGCCATCAC
This sequence comes from Stutzerimonas stutzeri, assembly GCF_000219605.1. Classification (NCBI taxonomy): domain Bacteria; kingdom Pseudomonadati; phylum Pseudomonadota; class Gammaproteobacteria; order Pseudomonadales; family Pseudomonadaceae; genus Stutzerimonas; species Stutzerimonas stutzeri. The sequence continues at coordinate 2,628,436 of NC_015740.1, read as the reverse complement.
CTCTCAGCCAGCTATGTCAGGTTCGTCATCACCCGTGACTGCTGGCCGATCTGTCGGGGCAGTGAGAGGGGCTGTACGCCTGAAGCTCAAAGTAGCAGTAGGTACTCGGCGGTCGCCTCGCTGGGCTGTTGCCTTTCCCAGGCTCGGTGCATCTCTCCGGCTGTTTGCGGCAGGTATGACCGAGCATCATGGTTGAGGATCGAACGTGCGAGATTGCGCGTTCTCCTCTCCATAACTGTGTGATAATCGATCTCCGTCGAACGTGCTGCTATCGCATCAAGTTATCTTGCTGAGCTAAGCCGGGAGTCTGGATGATCAGGAATATATACCTTGTAATCAGTGTTAGATAATCTGGCTTGATAGATAGGAATAGATCGGCCTATATCCGTGCTGGCTTTTTCTACTGCTGCTCTGATCAAATGAAGGTCGTCTGCACTTGTTCGGACTCCTACAATTACTGAAGAGAGAAAGTGCTCTCTAGAGTATGGATAAACTCCCGGCCCTCCGGTGACATCTAAAATCCTCTCTTCTTCCTCGTACTCCCAGTCAGGACTCTTGGTAAGAAGGTAGTCTTCGATGTTGCGGCCCGATGCCCCCCAATCTAAAATAGGCGTTTCTTTGCAATAATTAACTGGCATGGGGATGATGCTTTCTAAAAGCTCGCGTGGAGAATTCATGTCTATTTTGAATTCAACCACGAAGCCGCTATGATCCTTTGCGTAGTGCGCCCACATTAGTGGATTGCAAGGATTCCGGCTCACGCAAAAAACTCCGACTGTAGACATTAGGCTCTTGGCCCACTCGCCTGACTCCACGCATTTTCGTGCATTGGCAATGAACTGAGTCTTCTTCATGAGTCTCCTTGCAGGGCTTAGCCCCATGGAGTCTCCGACACGCTTTATTAAATCAGGTCTTCTTCTGAATATCTCATCGATGGATTTTAAATCGTATGCAGGTGAGCTATCGAAAGGATCGTTGAAGTTAGTCGGACTGCTAAAATAAAGGGTACCTTCCGTTATTATTTTTAGGTTGGATGGATTGCAGTCTCGGTATTTGTATCGAAATAGGCGGGTATCGGTATCCATTGTGTAGCCCCAAGAATCCGTTAATTGCAAAGAAATAATCTACGCCTACAGATGGCTTCACATGTTTTTGATGTCTTGCAAGCCCGTTTCACGCCAGCCGTCGAGATCCCCCAGTGGCTGCTCGTATCCGCGATGCTGGCGCTACTATCCTTCCTCCAGTTAGCCAAAGCCTGATCATCGATCACCTTGGTTGGCTAGGCCGCGGGCAGGAGGCCTTGATTGGCAAAGTTAGGCTGTATTATTTCTGTATCACCATGATGGTTGATTAGCGGCTTTATCCCTTCAATTTGTAAAAGTCGATGAACTAATGATGATAGCTTATCTGAAGATCGATCTTCCCCAAGAATAATGCCGCAAGACTGAAGCGTGGGGCTAGCAGGTGATTCTCCAAAAACACTTAGTGAGCCATAATGGAAACTCCTAAAAACCCCTTGGTCATCAGGGTGCAATATTGACATCGACGCAACTAAGGGCTCCGACTGTCCGATCCTGTGAATCCCATGAACATATTTCATGGTGAGATCGGGGAGATAATCCACGAAAGACTTGTCGGCATAACTATACTTGGCGTCAAGTATGATTAGGCGAATCGAATTATTGGGGCGCGTTACCTTTATCGCAATGTCAGGAACTCTCTTGCTATTTATACCTGTCTGGCTGCGAGGCCTTACTTTTTTAGATTCTTTGTTTATGGTGTACCCCTCGCTATTGATTATGCCGTCTACTTGCTGCAGCTTATGACCGGCTGCCCAGAATTCTGGCTCCCGAAGTATTTCGATGGAGTGCCCATTTTGATCGATAAATGACGTGCACAACGGGCGATCTTTAATCTTGCTGCTTGGGCTATCACTTTTGTCTAGGAACTGATTTGCAGCTTCCAAAACCCTGAAATAGCTATATGCTTCAAAGAGCATTGGAATGCTCTCGATTGCAAATAGGTTTTCGTAAGCGCTCCAGTCTACCTGCCCCTTTTCATGCCACTTGATTATTTCAAGAAACAAGTCTCTGTAAGCATGTTTTCCATGAGCCTTAGGTGTAATAATCGGGCGTTCTAAGATAGATATCTTTACAGGAACCTTTCGCTCAAGTAAGGTTTTAAATTGATTTAGAATTGAGATTAGCGCGTCAATCTTGTTTATTTGAGTGCCTATTAATTGAGCTTTAAATCGAGTCGCCTTTTCAAAGAAAGATATGTATCCAGTAGGTAGATTTGTAGCATTTGCTCGTTTGGCTATCTCCGAGTCCATACGGGTGCCTAATGTCTGCGCAGTTCTGATTAATTGGTCAATGAATCCATGAATCACTCGATTCTCGTAAATATCAGTCTGCTCGGCGAGTACTGGAAGGAGCAGGGCGGATGCTTTGAAATGATCCCCATCGTAATAAATATGAGCATCTTCTGAGTGATCTGTTGATTGAAGTACAGATAAATTCTCCATCAGCCATCCAATAGAGGAGTCATCTAACTCTTCTCGCCCACTCAGGGGGATGAGCTTATGCTCTGGAACCAGTCGTGTAAGCGGGTTATGCAGAACATGGGGCAGTAAGTCTTTGAGAGCTAAAATAGCGTGCTCTAGGCGTTCAAAAGCATAGTTTGGAGATACCAAGCCATCTTCGAATCCTACTGTATGCCGAGTTGCGCTAAATACTGAATGGAGCGCCTCGCTGGAAATACTGGCCAGGTACTCAAACATTTTCTCAACTTTGTCAGCTGAGCTCTTGGTGGCAGCAACTTGTAGTGGCTGAAAGTTAACCAGGTCGATGAGCTCTAGATTTTCATTAAAGAGAAGCACATTAAGCTCTGCAATTCCGAAGTAATTCCAGAACAACTTGCTATTTGTTGCATATTCCCTGGCATCTGGCGACCAAATGAATTTTACTAGATCGAGATCCTCCTCGCAGTCCACAGTTCTGGAGCATGTAATGCTATGTTGGTAGAGCTGCAGCACCGCTGAGCGATATTTCTTCGGGACTAATAACTCGAATTGAATTATCTCATCCTCTAGCACCCAAGGTATTTCCGCCTCGGGCGCTGAAGACAAGTCCTTTAGGCTGAATCTGTGGCCTCGACGACTGCCATTTTTAATTTCAAAATGAAGTTCCATGGAGGCCCCTTAAAAGAACGAGTAAGTTCCAGTAAAGTCATTGCCGCTTGTCAGGATTCTCTCAAGATGTTTGTTAGAGCGCGGGAAAGCCTTTCCAAGTGCATCTTGTACTTTTAGAATTCTATTCCTGAATTTAGAGCCGTAACCCTCAATGTGAGGCAATATATGTTGAGATACGGCAAAATCAAATGCAACATCCGGATCCATAAGTTCGTTAGCCACTGCAGCCGTATAGTAATTCGTAATGGCTGCGCGCTTTCGATGAGATATTCTCACCGGCTGCCCAAGCTCTGCGTCACGCTGACCTAGGGTTGTAATTAACTCCTCCAAGAGAACTTTGTGGGACGTAGATAGCTCTGCGTCATCGCTTGTACTTTTAAAGAATTTCTCAAATAGCGCGTAGTCGATTGCGCCATCAAGCATCAAGTCTTTTGTTTCAAAGCCATAGTCTATATCATCTTCATGATCAATCGAAATAACTGGAACTCGGTCTATCAATCTAGAAGATAAGCGCTCTGTAGTTGAATCATGGTTTATTGTTGCGATAAAGCGGACGTTTTTTCCCACTTTGAGGTAGCGCTTAGCCGGGTCGGGCATTCCAGTATCTATCGGGCGATTACGGCCTTCTTCATCACACATGCCCAAAAAATCAGACCAGTAGTGTTCCATTGGAGAAAGATTTGCCTCATCCAGCAACACCATTTGTAGAGTGCGTGTTCCAGAGTCCTTCCTATCAAGGAAATCATAAAGACCAGTACGGGCACGTTGGTACGTACTATTCAAGCTATTGTAGAATCCCAAGATATCTCGCCCCGAAACCCAGCCGCGTGAAACTGGCATATAGAGAAAGTTTTTATGAGTGTCAGGAGATCCTAATTTTAAAGCTTGAGCCATACGAACTACGGTAGATGTCTTCCCTACCCCAGGAGGCCCAGCGAGCACAGTTAGGAACGACTGCGTAGTGCTAATTAGTAGATTGCTCAGTTCTGCACTGGAAAATGTCTTACCGTTATCCCAGTCAAGATAACTTCTTACGCGATCCACGAGGTCAGAGGCATGGGCTGGATTAATAGATGCAAAGTCTACAGGTGCATATTCGATCTGAGATTCCTGCGTGACATTTCCGCCTTTTAAAACTCTGCCAATTACATGGTACTCACTGATTCTTTTTGAAAGCTCATCGGTGTTTTGAAGCTGGTCTTGATAGGCTTTGGCGGCAACTTCGAGTCGCTTATTGTTTTCTTGATAGAAAATATCTGCGCGCTCCATTGCTTCAATATTATTTGCAATATTTAGGCGCGAGCAAATTTCTTCCAGCTCTATTGTTTTTTGCTCTAATGCTTTTTCTTTATTATTTATTTCTTCTTGAAGCTGTTGTTCGCGCGCCCGCATGAGCTCCTGAATTTGCTCGTCTGCTTCAGCTTTTACATCAGCAATCTTTTGTTCCGCTTCTGCTTTTGCTTTCTCCACTTTTCCGTGAACGCTTGTTAACTCATCTTGTTTTGTGTTGATTTGTGCTTCAATGGTATAGAGTTTTTGTTTTAGTTCGGTTTCGCGACGATCAACGTCATTCTTGATTTTTTGAATATGAGCGCCAAGTAGCGTCTCTTGATTGGCTTCAACATACTGGGTTAAAAATCTGGCTCCAGCTGTTGATTCAAAGTAATCCTTGACTATTTGGTATCCGACATCAGATTCACTAAGGTATCTATTTAGCATACCTTTTAGACGTTCTAGACGCTCATCCTTTGTATTCGACGCGCGTCGAAGACGCTCGAACTCAGCGATAGAGGTTGATAGTCTCTCAGCTTCTTTCTTAGAAATATTTTTGGTGTTTTTTCCAACTTGAAGCTTGTTGAAGTGCTTAATAAGTTTGCGGTCGGCTAAGAAATCCTGCGTCGTATGCCGATGGTTGGCCAGGTCATTCGCCGAGGTTAGAAAGGTACAGTTCTGTCCATTAATTGTTATATTAACTAGGCAATCATATATCTCGCGGGTATCGAATACTCCTAAATAATCTGTTCCGAAGGAAAGCTTCGGTGTTGCCGCAGCCTCTACAACTTGTGTTGATTCGCCAGGCGCGGTTGAGGCTTGAACTGGCCCGTAAAGTTTGTACTCATCATTGTCTAAAATAAAGAATAACCCTGAAGGGGCTTTTACTGACTCACTTAGAATTCCTGTCTCTATTGGCGGAAGTTTGCAATTTACTACCGGAAGCAAGCTATTAGGAGGGAGAGGTGTTGCGTCCTTGCCCATTGCCCAGTAGCGATCAATGCCATGTTCTTCTGTTTTTTGCTCGTCTTTATGGTGTTCTTCGATTATAAATAGCTGATTTTCCTCATACGAGGTATCGATTATAGAATAACCTTTTGAAATGTAGACGCCGGATGGAAATCTAGATTTTTCTAAAGTGCGATAGTTGCCATTTTCATCTATTAGTAACACTGGCTTTACAACGCCGCGATCCTCCCCTACCACGCGGTCTTTGTAAACAACTAGGCTTTCTATTTTACTCATTATGAAGCTCTCTCTTTCTTGCCTTTGAATTAATGTGAAACATCAGGAGGCATTCCCGATATAGGTAATTTAGCTTTAGAGATAATCGAATAGTATCTGCCAGCTATTACTGCTATTCAGATAGACTCATCTTTGATTTCTACTTTATTGAGATTGGAGCTAGGGGTTAGCTTGAGCATCACCAGCATCCTTGCGTAAACAGACCTTTTGAACTTGATTATCTACACTAGGTTATTGCTTTTTCACAAGTATTTTTTAGTGGCATATTGCCATTCGATCTAGCTTAGCTGCGCGTGTCTGTGGATGAGCCGATGTTAAAGGTCTACTAGGTTCTGTACGAAAAGTCTGAACGGTCAAAATCGGCGCCATGACAGGCTGGAGGCCCGCATGGCAAAACGCTACGAACGCCCAGATGCGGCTTTGGAGCTGATCGCCGATTTGGTTACCCCTCAGACAGAAAATGGGGCGACCTCGCAGTGAAGATCGACTGATGCTCAACGGCATCTTCTGGATCTTTTGCTCCGGTGCTGCCTGGCGCGATCTTCCGGAGCGATTTGGCCCATGGTCGACTGCATATCAACGCTTTCGTGATTGGGGAGACTACGGCACGTTCGACCAGGCGTTTGAACGTTTACACATCCGCCTGAATCAGGACGGGCTGATCGATCTGGATACCTAGATGATCGACTCCACGGTGGTGCGAGCAACCCGAATCTCTTCTGGCGCTGGGGAAAAGGGGTGGCACAAGAGCCGGTAGACCATGCGCAGGAGCGCAGCAGGGGAGGCCTGACTGCCAAGATTCATATGGTTTGCGATGCCACGGCATCTCCCTACGTTTTTTGCTGTCGTCGGGTCAGGCCAGCAACATCTCGATGCACAAGCACTCATGGATCAGATTCCTATCCTTGGCAAACAAGGTCGTCTTGCAAGCGCTGTCGCTGGTTGCTTGCAGACAAAGGCTACGATGCCGAGCGTTTGCGGCAGTACTGTGATCGTTACCGGACGCAGCCTGTGATTCCGCAGCGAACCATAGAGCGTAAGCTCAAGCCGGGGCTGCCTCGACTGTTCGACCGCCCGGAATACCGGCACCTGAACATCAGCGAGCGAATGTTCGGCTGGCTGAAGGAGAATCGCAGAATTGGCAGTCGCTACGACAAGCTGGCAAGAAGTTTGGCCGCTATGGTCACTCTGTCTTGCACGCTGCAGTGCTTACAACAGTGCTTTTCGTACACAGCCTAGTAGACTTAAAGCAAAAAATAAGACGTACCAAGCCAGCTTCGTCGTAATTTTCAGGCTTGCAAATGGCTGGCTACGGGGCTCTGCAAGCCCGCTTCACGGCAGCCGTTGAGATCCCCCAGTGCTTCGCGGTATCCGTAATGCTGGCCTCGTTCTCTTTCCTCCAGATAGCCACGGCCTGATCATCGATTACCTTGGGTGCCCCCAGCTTCTTGCCCTGTGCCCTGGCTCGCTCGATCCCGGCCATCTGGCGGGCTTTGATGTTGGCTCGCTCCAGCTCCGCTACGGCAGCCAGCATGGTGAGCATGGCTTTGCCTACCGGGCTGGATAGGTCGAATCCTTCGCGCATCGAGACCACGGTCACGCCCTTGGCCTTAAGGGCTTCCACTGTCTCCAGCACGTCGATGGTGTCTCTGCCTAGGCGGTCGATGGCGGCCACGACAACCGTGTCTCCCTTCCTGGCGTAGGCATGGAGTGCCTTGAAGCCTTCCCGCTGCAGTGCCTTAGTGGCCCCGCTAGTGGCCTCATCGGAGAACCACTCGTTCACATTGAAGCGTTGGCTGATGGCGTGGCGCTGGGCCTCGGTGGTCTGGTCGTCGGTACTGACTCGTACGTAGGCGATGGTGGCGGTCATGGCTGATAGCTCCTTGAGCGCTATGGTGGATCTTAAAGCTGGCTCAAGATGCTATTGAGTGGATCGGTAGAAATCAACAGTTCTGATCCATCTAGAGGCCACGTCGTTTCGTCTGGCTCAAGCTGTGCTCAGGTTGGCTCGGAAGGTACACCTTCTGATCCACCCCCTGAGTGCGCACGGGAACCCATCTCGCGGTCTTGCGGGCTGATCTGTCCTTCCATCGAGACCTCTGGCCAGAGCGCGGTACTCGTTCACATGGAAGTGAGATCGAGGCCCGTGGGGTGGTCGTCGTGCCCCGGCTCACCCTCGCTGTCGACAGGGAAGCCTGAGCATCGTGTTTGATCGGGGAGGGGGTGCCCTGTTTTTTCAGGCGAGGAGGGGTGGGTACCGGGGGGAATCGAGTGGGACGGCTCGATGGATAGGGGCTCGCATTTTTTGCAAAAAATGGCCGGTGGGGTGTGGCCAGGTGATCCAAAAGGGATCCAGAAGTGATCCGAAACGGTGATCCAAAGTGCTCGCAACGGCATACGTCAGCTCTATAGAATGGCGTCCAACTTGAAAGCAGTGTGATGAGCAATAATCGCTGGAAGCCAGGATTTACGAGGGCTGCCGGTCCCCTCGCAACGATCAGCCGTGAACCCGGTCAGGCCCGGAAGGGAGCAGCCGCAGCGGTGACATTGTGTGCCGGGGTGTGGCTGGCAGGGTTCACCTCCATAACGACCTTCTCGCGTCCCCCTTCTTGATTCACGACGGCCGGTTGTCCGTGGCCTGAGTGTGCGCGCCTGTCCTGTCCCTTCGGTTGTTAGTCACGCGGTTCTTCACCCCGGATCGGCTCATGTATCCTGCGCGGCATTTTCAAAGGCGCCGTCGCCGTTAACGGTTCAAGGAGCATGCTTTGTCGGTCAGGGCGAGTTGGGACATTTTCTGCGCGGTCGTGGATAACTTCGGTGACATCGGCGTCACTTGGCGCCTGGCCCGTCAGCTGGCTGCCGAGCACGGCCAGCAGGTGCGGCTGTGGGTGGACGATCTGGATACCTTCGCCCGGCTGTGCCCGGCGGCCAGCGCGCAGGCTGATCAACAGATGCACGAGGGCGTCGATGTCCGCCGCTGGTCCAGCCAGTGGCTGGGTGCCGAGCCGGCCGATGTCGTCATCGAGGCGTTCGCCTGCAACCTGCCGCAGGCCTATATCAACGCCATGGCCGCGAGCGGGCGGCGTATCCTCTGGCTGAATCTCGAATACCTCAGCGCCGAGGACTGGATCGTCGGATGCCATGCGTTGCCGTCCTTGCAGCCCAACGGTGTACAGAAGTACTTCTTCTTTCCCGGCTTCGAGGCCGAGACCGGTGGCCTCATCCGCGAGGCGGACCTGATGCTGCGCCGCGCCAGCTTTCAGGGCGATCCTGAGCGGCAGGCCGGTTTTCTCGCGACGCTGGGCGTGGTGCGCCAGCCGGAGGCGCGTTTGCTGTCGCTGTTCGCCTACGAGAACACAGCCGTTGCTGGCTGGCTGGACGTGCTTGCCGCCGACTCACGCGTCAATCAGCTGCTGGTGCCAGAGGGGCGGGTGCTGGGCGATGTCGCGGCCTGGCTGGGTGTTGCGACGCTCGAGCCGGGGGCCTGCCACCAGCGCGGTAGCCTGCAGATCTCCATCGTGCCGTTCATGACGCAGGACGAGTACGACCTGCTGCTGTGGAGCTGCGACTTCAACGCGGTGCGCGGCGAGGAGTCGTTCATCCGTGCCCAGTGGGCGGGGCGTCCGCTGGTGTGGCACATCTATCCGCAGGAGGACGACGCGCACTGGGACAAGCTCAATGCATTTCTCGAGCTCTACTCGCAGGGGCTATCGCCTGCTGCCGCTTCGGCGCTGCGAGAGTTCTGGCATGCGTGGAACGCGGGAAAGGGCGCCGAGCAGGCGTGGACCGGATTGCTGGGCCAATACCCGACGCTACTGGAGCACGCCGAAACCTGGACCCACGCGCAGGTCGCCAATGGCGATCTGGCCGGAAAGCTGGTGTTTTTTTACACGGATTGGCTATGATACGCGGCCTGTTTTTTTGTCTCTAATTCCCTTCGGATATTTCGTATGAAAACCGCACAAGAGTTCCGTGCCGGCCAGGTGGCCATCATCAACGGCGCACCCTGGGTCATCCAGAAAGCCGAGTTCAACAAGTCCGGCCGCAACAGTGCCGTGGTCAAGATGAAGCTGAAGAACCTGCTCAACGGTTCGGCTACCGAGACCGTTTACAAGGCTGACGACAAGCTGGAGCCGGTCATTCTCGAGCGCAAGGAAGTGACCTACTCCTACTTCGCCGACCCGCTGTACGTCTTCATGGACAACGAGTTCAACCAGTACGAAATCGAAAAAGACGACCTGGAAGGCGTGATGACCTTCATCGAAGACGGCATGACCGACGTCTGCGAAGCGGTCTTCTACAACGACAAGGTGATCTCCGTCGAACTGCCGACCACCATCGTTCGCGAAATCGCCTACACCGAGCCGTCCGTACGTGGCGACACTTCCGGCAAGGTCATGAAGACCGCCCGCCTGAAGAACGGTGCCGAGCTGCAGGTTTCCGCTTTCTGTGAAATCGGCGACTCGATCGAGATCGATACCCGTACCGGCGAGTACAAGTCCCGCGTCAAGGCCTGATCCTCGGCCTGCGGTGGACAGAAAAAAAGCCCAGCTCGATGCTGGGCTTTTTCGTTTCTGTGCGCGTGTCAGCTCGCCCAGATCCAGCCGACCAGGCCGTAGCAGAGCAGGGAAACCAGCAGCACACCGAACAGGTTGAGCACGAAGCCGGCCTTGATCATCGCCTGGATCGGCAACTGTCCCGTGCCGAATACGATGGCGTTGGGTGGTGTCGCGACTGGCATCATGAAGGCGCAGCTGGCAGCGACCGCGGCCGGAATCGCCAGCATTTCCGGGGACCGCCCCTGGGCCACGGCAAGCGCACCGAGCAATGGCAGGAAGGCCGCTGCAGTCGCGGTATTGGAGGTGATTTCGGTGAGGAAGATGATCACCGTCACCACCAGCGCGATCATCGCCAGCAGGGGCAGGGCATCGAAGGCGCCGAGGCTGCTGGCGATCCATTCGGCCAGCCCGGACACACCGATGACGCCGGCCAGCGAGAGGCCGCCGCCGAACAGCAGCAGCACGCCCCACGGCGCCTTGTTGGCCTGTTCCCAATCCATCAGAAACACCCGTTTGTGCAGGTCAACTGGAATCAGGAACAGTGCGATCGCTGCGGCCATGGCAATGCTGGTGTCGTTCACGCCGTCGATATAGTCGGCCAGCAGTGGCTGGAAGATCCAGGCCGCCGCTGCCAGCACGAACACCACGGCGACCATTTTTTCGGCACGCGACATCGGCCCGAGTGCGGCCATTTCCTTTTCGAGCAGACCACGGCTGTCGCCCCCCGCGAGGCGAAAACCGCCGCGGGTGAGCGACCACCAGATGAAGACCAGCATGCCGATGCTCAGCGGCAGGCCCAGCAGCATCCACTGGCCGAAGCCGATCTGGACGTCGTAGTTCTCCCGCATGAACGCCGCCAGCAGGGCATTGGGCGGGGTGCCGATGAGCGTAGCGATGCCGCCGACGCTGGCCGAATAGGCGATGCCCAGCAGCAGCGCCACGGCGAACCGCGCGCCTTCCTTTTCCTCGCTGCCGGCGATCAGCAGGCCGATGACCGACAGGCCGATGGGCAGCATCATGATGCTGGTCGCCGTATTGCTCACCCACATACTGATGAACGCCGTGGCGATCATGAAGCCGGCGATCTGCCGGCTCGGCTGGTTACCCACCGCCAGCAGCGTCGCCAGGGCGATGCGTTTGTGCAGGTTCCAGCGCTGCATCGCCAGGCCGAGCAGAAAACCGCCGAGGAAGAGAAAGATGGTCGGGTTGGCGTAGGGCGCGGTGGCCTTGGCCAGGGTATCGATGTCGAGCAGGGGTATCAGCAGAATCGGCAACAGCGAGGTCGCCGGGATCGGTATCGCCTCGGTCGACCACCAGACGGCCATCAGCGCGGCCAGGCCCACGGTCAGCCAGGCCTTTTCCGAAAGGCCGCCGGGTGGGTCGGTTAGGATGCAGGCCAGCAACAGCAGTGGGCCCAGGATCAGGCCGATCCACGCGGCCAGTACGGCGCCCCGGCCTTGAGATGATTCCGCCATTTTCGTCCTCTTCGAAACTGCGCTATCGAAAGCGGGGCCGTGCGGACTGAACCCGCGCGGCCCCTACTTAGGCGGACAGGGCCGGCGGGGTTTCGTTTCGTGCGCGCGGGCGGTGCTGCCCGCGCAGAGGGGCCGAGAGGCTCAGTCCGGTCGGACCTGCTTCAGGGTTTCGGCGATCATGAAGGCCATTTCCAGCGACTGGTCGGCGTTCAGGCGCGGGTCGCAATGGGTGTGGTAGCGATCGCAGAGGCCGGCCTCGGTGATCGGGCGCGAGCCACCGATGCACTCGGTGACGTTCTGCCCGGTCATCTCGATATGGATGCCCCCCGGATAACTGCCTTCGGCGCGGTGCACGTCGAAGAACTGGCGGACTTCGGCAAGTACGCGCTCGAAGTCTCGCGTCTTGTAGCCGCTGGATGCCTTCATGGTGTTGCCATGCATCGGGTCGGAACTCCACAACACCTGGCGTCCCTCGTTCTGCACCGCGCGCACCAGGCGTGGCAGGCCAGCTTCCACCTTGTCGGCACCCATGCGCACGATCAGGTTCAGGCGGCCGGGGTCGTTCTGCGGATTGAGGATGTCGATCAGGCGAATCAGCTCATCCGTATCCATGCTGGGGCCGACCTTCACCCCGATGGGGTTGCCGACGCCGCGCAGGAACTCCACGTGAGCGCCGTCCAGCTGACGGGTGCGATCACCGATCCACAGCATGTGCGCGGAACAGTCGTACCAGCCGCCGCTGAGGCTGTCCTGGCGCACGAAGGCCTGCTCGTAATTGAGCAGCAGTGCTTCATGGGCGGTGAAGAAGCTGGTTTCGCGCAGCTGCGGCGCGCCGTCCAGGCCGCAGGCACGCATGAACTTCAGTGTTTCGTCGATGCGCGCGCCGAGCTGGTGATACTTCTCGGCCAGCAGCGAGTTGGCGATGAAATCGAGGTTCCACTGGTGCACCTGATGCAAGTCGGCGAAACCGCCCTGGGCGAAGGCGCGCAGCAGGTTCAGGCTGGCAGTGGACTGGTGGTAGGCCTGCAGCAGGCGCTCCGGATCGGGTACACGGCTTTTGGCGTTGAAGTCGATGCCGTTGACGATGTCGCCGCGGTACGCCGGCAGCGTAACGCCGTCGATGGTTTCATCACCTGCCGAGCGTGGCTTGGCGAACTGACCGGCCATGCGTCCGACCTTCACCACCGGACAGCCGGCGGCGAAGGTCATGACGATTGCCATCTGCAGCAGCACTTTGAAGGTGTCGCGAATCTTGGTCGCCGAGAATTCGGCGAAGCTCTCGGCGCAGTCGCCGCCCTGCAGCAGGAACGCTCGCCCGCGCGTGACCTCGGCGAACTGCCGCCTGAGCTCCCGCGCCTCGCCGGCGAAGACCAACGGCGGCAACCCGGCGAGCGTGCGCTCGACGCGCTTGAGGTGCTCGGCATCCGGATATTCGGGTTGCTGCTGAATCGGCTTGTTTCTCCAGCTGTCGGGGCTCCAGGCGTGGCTCATGGTCATTCCAGATCGAAAGATGAATGGCGCGAGTTTACCTGATGCATCCGGCGCCCGGAGATAGCGATGGCCTATGGGCCTGCGTAAGATGCGCCTTCGCTGGCACATAGCGGCCATAGACTTTGCGGGAGCTAGCAGATGAAAAAAGAGGAACGGTTGCTCGCTGAAGTGCGCGATGCGTTCGGGCTCATCCGTGTGCTCGAGGTCGGTGACTACCGCTTTCTCGAATTCGGCGCAGCAGTCGAGCAGAGCTGCGTGTTCATCGCCGATCCCGCCTGGCTCGAATATGACTACACCCGTGCCATGCTGCTCGGCGGGCTCTGCCATCCACAGCCGGAAACCGCGCTGTTTCTCGGTCTGGGAGCGGGCAATCTGACCCAGGCCTGCCTCAATTTCCTGCCGCTGGAGGACGTCGAGGTCATCGAGCTGCGCCCGGCGGTGCCGGAGCTGGCCATGCAATACCTGGGGTTGCAGAACGATCCGCGACTGTACATCCGCATCGGAGATGCGACCGAGCTGCTGGAAACCGCGGAAACGGCTGATTTGATATTCGTCGACCTCTACAACGACTCGGGGCCGGACGCGGCGCATCTGGCCTGGTCATTTCTCAAACGCTGCCAGGAAAAGCTCAACCCGGGCGGGTGGCTCGTCATCAACCAATGGGGCACCGACGACGACAGGCCGCTGGGAGCTGCCCTGTTGCGTGGCCTGTATCACCGGCACTACTGGGAATGCCCGGTGAAGGAGGGCAACGTGGTGGTGCTGGTGCCGGCCGATCTGGAACAGCAGCTGGATTTGGCGGGCCTGCGATCGCGTGCCGAAGCGTTGGCACCTCGTCTGGGCTATTCGCTGGATTCACTGATCGGCGTGCTGCGCCCAGCCAGTTGAGGGTAAGCGTGCGCCATGCTGGTGCACAGTGATGCACCGGCCAATTCACCAGGTCTCTAATTTGGTGCGCTTATGTCGGCATAACGCCGAGGACCTGCCCGCGGCGTTTCGACGCACCCGCTACGCAGAGCGCTTTCCGATGCGGGGCGCCATTCACCGGTCTAGCAGCTTATGAGGCGAACATGAGCGGTCCTGGCGCACAGGGGAGCCTGTGCTCGCAGCCGTGGCCTGATCGCTTGCTGGTCTGCTAATTGCAATTGGCCAGTATGTCTTTCCGATCATCAAGGACTGCCCGGTGACCCAGCTTCAAAGCCTCCAAATGCAACTTTCCCCTAGTGAACGTCACTGGCTGCCCTGGCTGGGACGTACCGGCAAGCTGTCGATGGGCTGGTCCTGCTGGTTGAACCGTGGTGTGTATCCCGCCATCGAGCAGGTGTTCGAAGGCGTTGCGCAGTCCCGCGTGCGCATCCTGCAGAACTGGGTGAGCGCTCACTGGGACCATCTGGCGGACCTGGCCGCGAGCCTGGGCGAAGGGCTGGCTCATATGGATAACGACCTGCTGGAAAAGAAGCGTGCTCAGCTCCCCGACCTGTCCGAACTGTTCGTCATCGACCCGCAAGGGCGGGTACTGGCGTCCACGTGCGCCGCGCATGTCGGTCAGCAGGATTTGGATGCGCAGGCCGTTGCGCGGGGGCTGCACGAGCCGTTCTTGCATGGCCCTTATCGCGATCCGCTGACCGAGCGCCTGGGGGCGAGCACGTCACGCTTCCACGACGCGGTGACGCTGATGTTCTATCAGCCCGTGCACGCCGCCGGTAAACGCCTCGGCTGTCTCTGCGCGCGAGTGCCGAACGATGTGCTGGGGGATCTGATCCAGCGCGAAGCCGGGCATGTCTATCCCGAGTCCGGCGACAACTATCTGTTCATGGTCGACTCGCGCTTTGACAGCCGCATCCAACCCGGTACGGCCCTGTCGCGCTCGCGCTTCGAGGACGCCACCTTCAGCCACGGTGAGAACCTGAAAAGCGGCGTGCACACTCGCTGGGGCACGGTCCGTGTACAGCAGCATACCGAGCTGGAACTGCGCTTCACCGATCCGGCCACCGGCCAGCTGCACCCGGGTGTGCGGGAAACCATCACCAGGGGTTCGAACCTGTTCGTCACCTATCCCGGCTATTCCGATTACCGCCACATTCCGGTGATCGGCAAGGGCGTCACCTTCCAGCTGCCGGGCTCCCCGGATCGCTGGGGCATGATGTGCGAGGCCGATCTGGAAGAGGTCTATCGCCGGCGTTCGCTGAGCGTTGGCCTTATGAAGACGTATCTGCTCACCGTGATCACGCTGTTCGTCACGGGCAGCCTGCTGCAGGCCTTCAGCGGGCTGTCCGAGACGGCGCTCTACCTGCTCAACGGCGTGCTGCTCGTGCTCGGCGCCTGGGCGTTCGCCTCATTCGGGCCGCGTCGGCTGGCGGCGCGCATGCAGGCGATGACCGAGGTAATCCGCACCCTGGCCGAGGGCGAGGGCAATCTGCGTCAGCGCGTCGACAGCAGCGCAATGCCGCGCGACGAGAGCGGCGACATGGCGCGCTGGATCAACAGCTTCATCGACAGCCTGGATGGCGTGGTCGGTCAGGTGATCCAGGTGTCGAAACACGTGCGCCAGGACAACGAGCTGATGCTGGTGCGCAGCAGCGAAGCCGGGCAGACCACCAGTGACGTCGCCGAGTCGATCCACCAGCTGCTGTTGCTGGTGGAGGAGCAGCTGGGCGAAATTCAACAGGCTTCGATGACCGCCGAAGAAATGAAAGCCGCCATGGACGAAGTGATGTGCCGCGCGCGGGAGCGCTTCGATACGGTGCGCAAGGGCACCGAATCCATCCGTGATGTGGTGCAGCGCTCGGCGCAGAGCGTGCAGCTGCTCGACAACCGCATGGGCGAGATCGACGAGATCGTCGGGCTGATCAGCGACGTCACCACCCAGACCAACCTGCTGGCGCTGAATGCCGCGATCGAGGCGGCCCGTGCCGGTGATCACGGACGCGGTTTTGCGGTGGTGGCAGGGGAGGTACGTTCGCTCGCGCTGCGCACGGCCAAGGCGGCGGAGGATATTCGCGGCAAGGTGGAAAGCCTGCAGTCCGAGACGCGCCAGGCGGTGTCGTTCATGCAGGGCGGCGTGCAGGATGTCGACAGCAGCCTGCGACTGACCGAGGAGGCGACATCGGAAAACGTCCATCTGCACGAAACCGTGGAGCGCATGTTCGAGATCATCAAGGGGCTGAACGAGCGCAGCCTGCATTACGGTCAGACCATCCGTGGCGTCGACCAGGCCTCCAGTGAAATGGGGCAGACGTTGGGCGTGCTGCAGGACAGCGCCGAGCGCGTGCGCCACACCGCCGGCAAACTGCATCAGCTGGTCGGTCGTTTCCGTGTCAGCGCCGCCAACAGCGAAGCGGCCTGATCTCCGGTCGCGCCTCCCGGCGGTTTCGCTGGGAGGCGCCTGTGCGGGGAGTCCCGGGCCATGGCGTCATCCGCTGCGGCTTAAAATATCCGCACAGCGTCACGTTAATCCGGTATAGTACGCGCCGGCTGAAACCCAGCCTGCGTTCAGGTACTGCAACACACGAAGCGCCGCTTCGGCTGCTGTCCGCTTCGAGCGGACTATCTTGACGATTCATCATCCATACGTTTTCGCAACCCCGCCGACCAGGCTGCCAGGGTGACCTTCGGGTTTTGCACGGCATGCGCAGCTTCGGAACAATGGGTCTTGCGGAGCATCAGAGACAAGACCCATGACCCAGGAAATCGGCGGCTTTGCCGCACTCGGTATTCACTCCGCTGTTCTGGCTGCCATCAGCGCAGTCGGCTACGAAGAACCATCCCCCATCCAGGCCCAGGCGATCCCGGTGATCCTTGGTGGCCACGACATGATCGGCCAGGCCCAGACCGGTACCGGCAAGACCGCCGCATTTGCGCTGCCGATCCTGTCCAAGATCGATCCAGCCAAGCGCGAGCCGCAGGCGCTGATCCTCGCGCCGACCCGCGAACTCGCGCTGCAGGTCGCCACCGCGTTCGAAACCTATTCCAAGCAGATGCCGGGCGTCAGCGTCGTCGCCATCTACGGTGGTGCCCCGATGGGCCCGCAGCTCAAGGCCATCCGCCAGGGCGCGCAGGTTATCGTCGCCACTCCGGGCCGCCTGGTCGACCACCTGAGCCGTAACAGCGAGCTGCTGTCGACCATCCGCTTCCTGGTCCTCGACGAAGCCGACGAGATGCTCAAGCTCGGCTTCATGGACGATCTGGAAGTGATCTTCGAAGCCATGCCGGAAAGCCGCCAGAGCGTGCTGTTCTCCGCCACGCTGCCGCACTCCATCCGTGCCATCGCCGAGAAGCACCTGCGCGAGCCGCAGCACATCAAGATCGCTGCCAAGACCCAGACCGTCGCGCGCATCGAACAGGCGCACCTGATGGTCCACGCCGACCAGAAGATCCAGGCCGTGCTGCGCCTGCTGGAAGTCGAGGATTTCGACGCGCTGATCGCCTTCGTGCGCACCAAGCAGGCCACCCTTGACCTGGCCGCCGCGCTGGAAGCCAAGGGCTACAAGGCCGCTGCGCTGAACGGCGACATCGCGCAGAACCAGCGTGAACGCGTCATCGAATCGCTCAAGGATGGCCGCCTGGATATCGTCGTCGCCACCGACGTCGCCGCCCGTGGTATCGACGTGCCGCGCATCACCCACGTATTCAACGTGGACATGCCGTACGATCCGGAGTCCTACGTGCACCGCATCGGCCGTACCGGCCGTGCCGGTCGCGAAGGTCGCGCGCTGCTGCTGGTCACTCCGCGTGAGCGTCGCATGCTGCAGGTCATCGAACGGGTGACCAACCAGAAGGTCGCCGAAGCCCGCCTGCCCAATGCCCAGCAAGTGCTGGATGCCCGTATCAAGAAGCTGACCAGCAGCCTCGCGCCGCTGGTCGCCGATGCAGAAGCCACTCATGGCGAGTTGCTCGACAAGCTGGTTGCCGACATCGGCTGCAGCCCGCGTGCCCTGGCCGCTGCGTTGCTGCGCAAGGCCACCAATGGTCAGGCGCTGACTCTTGCGGAAGTGGAGAAAGAGCAGCCGCTGGTCCCCACCAGTGGTCCGCGCGAGCGTTCCGATCGTCCGGAGCGCAGTGGCGATCGTGAGCGTCGCGCACCCGTACCCCTGGCCGAAGGCCGCGCCCGCTGCCGTACGCCGCTGGGCGCACGCGACGGTATCGCTGCCCGCAACCTGCTCGGCGCCATCCTCAACGAAGGCGGCCTTGCGCGCGAAGCCATCGGCCGCATCCAGGTGCGTGACAGCTTCAGCCTGGTCGAACTGCCGGAAGATGGCCTCGATCGCCTGCTCGGCAAGCTCAAGGACACCCGCGTCGGCGGCAAGCAGCTCAAGCTGCGCCGTTATCGCGAAGATTGATTTGTCGTAGCTAAAAGCAGGCGGGCTCTAGAGCCCGCCTTTTTTATGCCTGCAAGAAAAGATCGGCAGCATTCCTCCGTAGACCGGCCCCGCCAGGGTGAAGGGCTGAATCATGATTCCGATCTGTGCCGTGGTCTCCTAAACCAAGCGCTCATTCGTCGTCAATCCCGTTCGGGCTGTTCAAAGTCTGAGCAACATGCTACAAACGACCGCAACCCGAATGATCTAGCCGCTTGAAAACGAAGGGAAAACCATGACCAAGTCGGAGTTGATCGAGCGAATCGTCACCCAGCAGGGGCTGCTTTCATCCAAGGATGTCGAGCTGGCCATCAAGACCATGCTTGAGCAAATGGCTCAGGCCTTGGCCACCGGCGAGAGGATCGAGATCCGCGGCTTCGGCAGTTTCTCCCTGCACTACCGCGCCCCGCGCATCGGCCGCAATCCCAAGACCGGTCAATCCGTCAGCCTCGACGGCAAATTCGTTCCGCATTTCAAGCCTGGAAAGGAGCTGCGGGATCGGGTGAACGAGGAGGACTGACAAGCGGCTAGGTTTGCTCTCCCAGCGGCAACGAGGCATCAGCCTAAATAGTTGTTAAAAGCCATCATTCGGCTGAACTTTTTGCGGTTCGTACGTACAAAATCCGGTTCGCTTGCTCCGCAGTGATGAGCACACATAACAAGGACCTCGGATGATCGTGCAGCAACCCACTTCATCTAACGATGAAATTGACTTGATCGAACTGTTCCGTGCGCTTTGGCGACAGAAGATTCTGATCGCTAGCATCACCCTTCTCGTTACGCTACTGGCGGCCCTGTACGCCTTCCTGGCGACGCCATACTTTCAAGCTCGAACCTACCTTCGTCCAGTGCCGCAGAGCAATCTGGACCAGCTCAATGAAACGGGCATCTACAAGCTCACTCCAGAAGAGGCCATCAATCGTGTGGCAGGCGGTCTGTCGTCTTATGACAACCGTCTGGAGTTCTTCATGAACAATCAGGAGCTGTTTCCGAATCTCACCGAGCGGGGCGAGCAATTGGAGCAGGCATTCGCTGAGTTCAACGAAGAGGCGTTTGAGATGCTGTTCCCTGACCCGAAGCGTACGGAGAACCGCAGCGCGTTCGTGGGGCTGAGACTTACTTACCCCGAGGGTGTCGCCGGCGCTTCGGTAGTTAATGGTTTTGTCGCTTATGTGTTGGAATTGGAGCGCCGCGAAATTGCGGAGGATGTGGAAAGCCTGGTCAATAATCGTCTGGCCAGCCTGGAGATGAATATCGAGGCGCAGCGTGCAAACTATGAAGCCTCCAAGGAGGCGAAGATCGCGTCCCTGCTCGAAGAAAGCGCGCTGAAGCAGGCCCAGCTTCAGGACGAACTCGCCGCTTTGCGCGCTGAACTCAAGACGCGACGTACCAATCGGATCCAACAATTGACGGAGGCGATATCGATAGCCGAGTCGCTGGGTATTCGTAAGCCAACAAGCCCGTCCGCCATGTCCGACTTAGCCAGAGGCGGCGCGCAAGTCATTCGGACGGAGGTTAACAGTCGGGAAACACCGCTGTATTTCATGGGAACAGAAGCGCTGTCCGCAGAGCGTGATGCCCTCGCCAGTCGCAAGTCGGATGACTTCATAGAGCCTCGAATCGCCGAGATCCACTCCGAACTCGCGATGCTAGAAAATAATCGCGAGGTGGAAATTCTCAGAGAGCGAGAGGGTGAAGACCTATACCTGACCAATCTCGCTGAGCTGCGCGAAGAGGCCGCACGCTTGAAGGGAATCAAGCTCGAAACCGATCGGTTGCGGCTTGTTCGCCTGGATCAGCCTGCGCTGGATTCATCCAAGCCAATCAAGCCCAAGAAAGCGCTGATTCTCGCGCTGGGCTTTGTGCTTGGCGGCATGCTTGGCGTATTCGCCGCTTTGGTACGCAGCCTTGCAAATCGCGGCCGCGAGCTGCAAGCCCCATAGGCATCGTAGATTGCCGAGTTCCTTTCTTCTGCGAAGAGCCAGGTAAGGCGTAGCCTGGCCGCGCAACTGAAGTCGGTGGGCATCTAGCGCGGCGCTTTAGGCGCTCACAATCGCGAATTAAAGTTGAGGCGTGTCACTTGTTTTTTGTGAACTGGCTGGCAGAATGGCGGCCCTTAGCGCGGCGGAACTTTTCCGTGCGTTAGCGGTATAGCCTTCGGCGCACGCTCTGCGTCGCCGCATTCAGCGAGACGGACCTCAAGTGAACGCAGTAACTCCTCCACAAGTCCTTGCTTCGGCAATGTCTGATGAAATTGACCTCATCCAACTCTTCCGCTCGTTGTGGAAACAAAAAGTCCTGATTGGCGGCATAGCTGGGGTGTGCACGCTCGTCGGGTTGCTCTACGCCATGCTGGCGCCTCGTTATTACACCGTTCAAAGCGTGCTACGGCCGGCCGCTATCAAAGATCTCGATGAGTTGAATCATCTTGGTATCTACAAGCTGTCGCCGAAACAAGCGCTGGCGCAGGTCGGGGCAACGCTTGACTCGTACGAGAATCGGCTGGCCTTCTTCCGCGAACACCCGCAGCTTTTCGCTGATCTCGTGCAGCCTGGGCGAACACTTGAGCAGACTTTTGAAGCCTTCAACGATGAGGCCTTCAAGTTGCTGCAACCCGATTCAAAGAAGCCCGAGGGGATGTCTCCGTATGTCGGCCTCCAGCTGACCTATCCCGAAGCGCTGAATGGGGTTGAGATCGTCAACAGCTTTGTGAATTTCTCCCTGGCTAATGTCCGCAAGGAGATCGCGGCTGATCTGGAAACCCTAATCGGCAACCGGCTCAGTCAGCTTGATAAAAAGATTGCCGCTGCTCGTGCCAGCTATGAAGCCAGCAAGGAAATCAAGATCGCCAAGCTGACCGAGGCGGATGCGCTCAAGCGTGCAGAGTTGAATGATGAATTGGCAGCCCTGCGCCAGCAGCTCCGGACGCGTCGCGATAACCGCATCAATCAGCTTAACGAAGCGATTCGAATCGCGACTTCGTTGGGTATAAGCAAGTCCACCACGCCTTCCTCCCTTGGGGCGCCTGAGATCACGGGCCAAGGCAGCGTGATCCGTACCGAGGTCAACAACCAGCAGATACCTTTGTATTTTATGGGTAGCGAAGCGCTGGAAGCCGAGCGTAAGGCGCTCTTGGCCCGTCGCTCCGACGACTTTACCGAGCCGCGCATCGCACAGATTGCCAGGGAGCTGAAGCTGCTTGAACACAACCGCCAGATTGAGGTCTTAAAAAGCCGAGAGAATGAGGACCTGTTCCTGAAAGACCTGGCTGGCTGGCGCGAGGAAGCGGCGAAGCTGCGCTCCCTGCAGTTCGATGCTGGTTCGCTCAAGCTGGTTTCTATCGATCAGCGAGCGGTTGAGCCCCGTCAGCCCATCAAGCCCAAGAAGACTTTGATTGTGGCTCTCGCGTTGGTATTGGGCGGCATGCTCGGAGTGTTCGTCGCGCTGGTGCGCAACCTTCGCCGTCCGGTCGCCGCAATCTGACCATCCATCCGTCGGCGTGCCGTTGAGAGCTCAACGGCCCCGAAAAACGGTAGTATTCCCGCCTATTTTTTAAGGTGGCTCGTGACTAGCATGTCGCGAGTGCGTTGGTTGACATCGTTAAAGGAATAACCGTGCGCTATCCAGATATCGAACACCACGGCGCTAAGGATGGCGTAACTGGTTCCTGTCATCAGCTACACATGGACGCGAGCCATAGCTTGCTGGTCGATTGCGGCCTGTTCCAGGGTAACGAGACTTCGAGCGATGGTCGTACTGCTACAGGACGGCTGGATATCGAGTTCTCCTTGGCCACCGTCCAAGCGCTCGTCGTCACCCATGTGCATATCGACCACGTGGGGCGAATTCCTTATCTGCTTGCTGCCGGCTACAAAGGCCCGATCTACTGTAGTGAGCCTTCGGCCAAATTGCTGCCTATCGTCCTTGAAGATGCCTTCAGGCTAGGCTTCAGCCGTGACCAGAACGATATTGAGCGTTACCTCAGGCTGGTCGAACAGCGCTTGCGGCCCTTGCCTTACCAGCAATGGCTCACATTGCAAGAGACCAGCCAGCTCGTGGCGCGTATAAGGTTACAGCGCACTGGCCATGTACTTGGGTCCGCTTACGTAGAAATTGACCTTACATATCCAGCGACCGGCGAGAACAAACGCATCGTTTTCTCCGGTGACCTCGGCGCGCCACACGCGCCACTGCTCATGCCGCCCAAGTCGCCCGAACGGGCAGACATCCTGGTGCTGGAAAGCACCTACGGCGACCGCCTGCATGAAGACCGCGCCAGCCGCCGACAGCGGCTCGAGGCCGTGATCGAACATGCACTGCAAGACAGCACGGTACTGATCCCAGCCTTTAGAATTGGCCGTACCCGAGAGCTTCTGGATGAGCAGGAAGAGAACATTCACAGCAAAACACAGGTCTCAGCGAACCCGCCGTCTCACGTCTTGAACGAGCGTAGAGCGGACGGCAGGACAGACCCTCGCACACCGCACGCTCGGTCCTCCCTCTCGTCCGGGGAGAAGAGGGCTAGGGCAAGCGGCATTAGCCGCAACATGGCCGTCCAATTGGAAACCAGCTGGCCCAAATGGCCCGTTATCTTCGATTCCCCGTTGGCTACCCGCTTCACAGCGGCTTACCGCAGCCTGAAACCTTCCTGGAATCAGGACGCCCGCCAGCGCGTCGAAGCCGGGAACGACCCTGTCGCGTCTGAAAACCTGATCATGATCGACAGCGACGCCGACCATATCGCCGTGCTCAACCACCCTGTCCAAACCGCACGCCCGGCTATCGTCATTGCATGCAACGGCATGTGCTCTGGTGGGCACATCGTTAGAGGCACCGGCACGATGTGCTCGTTTGTCGGTTACCAAGCGAAGAGAACTTCAGGTTATGCCATTCGGCAATTTGGTCCGAAAGGTGGCTATGTTGATATCCGCGGTATCCGTTTCGATATTCGGGCCAAGGTGACCAGCGTTGGCGGTTACTCGGCGCATGCGGGACAGAGAGGTTTGGTGGAATTTGTAACGAGTATGCATCAATGCCGGCGGATATAGATCTTGCCTGGTGAGCAACGCGCTAAAGAAATACTAGCCGCTCGACCGCGTACGGTACGAGCAAACGAATAGGCTGCAAGTGAAAATTACTAAGTAGCGGTATATTGAAGCTTTAATCTAGACGATGCCGATAGCTCGTCGCGGGACGACTTTGGAGTAGGTGTCATGGTAGTTGTTAAATTTTAATGACCTTAATAAGGCTGCAATGGATAAAAACTATAGGCGTATCCTTCGTAATACCGGGATGCTCTACGCCCGCATGTTGTTGGCCATGGCCATTGGCCTATATTCGTCACGAGTTGTATTAAATGTATTGGGAGTTGAAGATTTCGGTATCTACCATGTCGTGGCGGGTTTCATAGCGTTGCTGGGCTTTATGCAGGGAGCCATGACCACCGCTACACAACGCTACTTCGCCTTCGATCTTGGGCAGAACGATGGTCTTAACCTGCGAGACCTTTTCAATACTAGTCTGCAGGTGCATGCAGCGTTGGCCGTTTGTATTGTATTGATTGCCGAAAGCGTAGGCTTCTGGTTCGTCAGGTCCCAGCTGAACATTCAACCGACCAGGCTGGACGCCGCGCTGCTAGCATATCATCTATCGGTGGGAGCCTTCGCCCTTAACATAATGACGGTACCACTCACGGCGATGCTTATGGCGAACGAGCGGATGGGGCTGTTTGCGACGATGAGCATGGTGGATGTACTACTAAAATTGTTGGTGGTATTGATTTTGCCATGCCTGGCATATGACAAATTAAGTATGTACGCTGCTTTGCTGCTATTCGTCGCGCTGCTTACTTTTAGTGGCTATTTTATGATAACTCGTACGGTCTTTCCCGCTGTCCGGATGCAGTTGTATTGGAGTGGCGGCAGCTTTCGAAGCATGCTTTCTTTTACCGCTTGGAATACCTGGGGAAATCTCGCGGGAGCGATGTCGGAGCACGGCAATAATATATTGCTTAATATTTTTTTTGGTCCTGCAGTTAATGCAGGTCGTAGCATAGCTAGCCAGGCAAATGGTGCGTTGAATAATTTCGTGACTAGTGTGCAGGCGGCAGTCAATCCACAGATAGTAAAACTCTATGCAAAGGGCAGTGCTTCTGAGCTAAACAAACTAATATTACTTGCGGCCAAGTATAATTACCTTATTCTTTTGACGCTTGCGCTGCCTGTGCTGTTCAATACCGCGACATTGTTAGATCTCTGGTTGGTGCAAGCCCCTCCTTATGCTGAAATTTTACTTCAGTTAACTATCGTGGCCTCGCTGATTAACTCTATATCAGGTCCATTAATGACCGCTGCTCAAGCAACAGGCTATATTCGCCTATACCATACGGTTGTGGGTGGTATTTTGCTGCTAAATGTTCCCGTTAGCTATTTGTTACTTTCATATGGGTTGCCGCCAGAAACGGTTGTGACAGTGAGCATAGCATTGGCCATAATCTCGCTGGCGGTGCGTCTATATATAATTGCTCCGCTGATCGGTCTGTCAATTGGTTCATTCATATCAGATGTGATAATCAAAATCGGCCTAGTTTCGATCATTGCGAGCGGGTTCGCTTATTTTATTAATTCAGTTACTAGCGACTCATCCCTAGCATTAATTGGTAGGCTAATGATTACCATGGCAATTGCCCTTGTAATAATATGGTTTTTTGGTCTGGGCAAAACTGAGAAAAAACAATTTGCAGGTTTCTTGAGATCGCTAAAGGCACGGTAATCTATATGAGTGCAATGAAGCCCCTTGTTCTTTCTATGGTAGTGGAGAACGATTTATGCATTGGTTGTGGTGCCTGTGTACAAGCCTGTCCAAGCAAAGCAGTGGATGTAAATTGGAATAATTATGGGTTTATAGTTGCGACCAGCAACGATAATCAGTGTCACGCGGATGGAAACTGTATTGAGGTTTGTCCATTTAACCCTATGCCCGGCTCGGGATACAAAAATGAGGACGGCTTAGCTGCAGTTTTTCTCGCTGACGCCCCAATGCATCATCCAAAAATTGGCCGCTATCACGCCATTTACGCGGGGTATTCTGAAAAATACCGCGAGACTTCCTCCTCTGGCGGTATTGCATCATTTATGTATGAGGCCCTCTTTGATAAAGGGTTGATCAATCATGTAGTTACCGTCGGCGAATCTAAATCCTCTGATAGCTATTACCAATATAATATAATTAGCAATAAAGAAGAACTTTTGAGTATAGCGAAGACCCGCTATCACCCGGTTACGCTGGCATCGACATTAGAAAAAATTAAACAGTTGGATGGGCGAGTGGCAATCAGTGGGGTTGGCTGCTTTATTAAGGCAATCAGACTTGCTCAGGATAAGGATCCTATATTAAAAGAAAAAATTGCTTTTCTCGTTGGTATTATTTGCGGTGGTGTAAAAAGCAAATTTTTTACCGAGTATCTTGCTGCCAGAGCGGGCGCAAGTAGCAATTTTTCAAAACCCGACTACCGCGTTAAGGATTTAAGGAGTACGGCCGTAGATTATGGTTTTAGCTGCATCGATAACCCTAGCGACACGACTAAACTAATTAAGATGCGCGAAGTGGGTGATATGTGGGGCACGGGAATGTTCAAGGCCAATGCATGTGATTTCTGTGATGATGTCACAACGGAGCTTGCGGACGTATCGTTAGGAGATGCTTGGCTTGACCCCTACGACCAAGATGGCGGCGGACACAGCGTAATTTTGGCGCGTAGTGCTCTAGCACAAGATATTTTGCAGGACGGCCTGTTCACAAATGCTTTGCAAATGGAAACCCTACCACTTGAGCTATTTCTTTTGTCCCAACAAGGTAGCTTCAACCATCGGCATGATTCTATGGGGACGAGAATCGCGCAAGCAAAGCGCTACGGCGCTGTTGTTCCTCCCAAACGTATAATAGGGAATAAACAACCACTTTACTTAAGACTAGTTCAGCGCGCAAGAAGGGAAACGCGAGCTAAAAGCCTTGCAACGTGGGCGTCATATGCTGATGCGGCCATGTTCGATAAAAAAATGAAAGCCTCGCTATTAAGGTTAAGCTTAATAACTAGGCTTTCGCATGTAATGCGAAAACTAAACACTAAACGGAAAAGAAATCCATGAAAGTTGCAATCATGACCCAGCCGCTTGGTCAGAACTACGGAGGTATCTTACAGGCTTGGGCGCTGCAGCAAGTGCTCCAACGGCTGGGGCACGAACCAGTAACTATTGACAGGCAGGCTGATGCTCCGAATCTAATTTATCAATTGGCTCGCTTCGGCTACCGCGCGTTTAAAAAGGCTACCGGAAACCGACCTGCCCCTTTGAATTTCGAGCGGCACTTTCCAAGAATTTTGAGTAACACCAGCGCTTTTATCGTCGAAAATATTAAAACTTCTCCGCCGCTTAATAGTACAGCAAAACTAAAAGATCACTTTTCTAGGGAAAAATACGACGCAGTTGTAGTTGGTAGCGATCAAACATGGCGGCCTTGCTATTCGCCTAATATTGAAAACTTTTTTCTAGACTTCATAGACTGTGACTCCATAAAGCGCTACGCCTACGCTTCCTCTTTCGGTGTTGATAATTGGGAGTTCACGAAGGAGCAAACAGAGCGCTGCGCCGCTCTAGCAAAGAAATTTGATGTTATTAGCGTTCGCGAAAAATCTGGTATCGATCTATGCCGCAATCACTTAGGTGTAAAGGCTAGTCACGTCTTGGATCCTACATTACTCTTACAAAAAGATGCATATGAAGCTTTATTTATAGATAAGAAGTTACCTCGCCGAAGTGGTGTTTATACTTATATTCTTGACGACGCGCAATGGAAAGCGAGGGTTGTAGAAACGGTAACACGCTCATTCGGGAAAAAGACTTATAGTAATCAGCCAAAATGTAATTTATCTGACTTGTCTTCAAGCAATCTGAGCGATTATGAAATGCCCAGTATTGAAGGATGGTTGCAGGGTTTTTTTGACGCTGACTTTATAGTTACAGATTCTTTTCACGGCACTGTCTTCTCAGTTATCTTTGAAAAGCCTTTTATTAGCTTGATAAACGCTGGCAGAGGCGCGACGCGATTTTTTTCCTTAGCTGACGAGCTAGGCGTTCAAGACAGAATATTAGAAAAACATGACGAAGAATCCATAAAAAATCTGATAGAAACGCCAGTAGACTTCGAACAAGTTAGATCGCGATTAGGTGCTTTACGCAAAACATCAGAAGATGCGCTCTTTGAAATGTTACCGGTAAAGTTTGGATAAATTTTTTTAGAGTTACGATTTTTTTGCAAAGTCTAGGTGAACCGTGAGATTTAGTATTGTATTGCCAACATATAATGTTGGGGAATATATAGAACGCTGCCTGCTCTCTTGCATACATCAGACGTATCACGATATTGAGGTTGTCGTCGTTGATGATTGCGGGCATGACGACTCTATCGAAAGGGCTCGGCGGGTCGCGGAAAAAGATTCTAGGATAAAGATCGTTCGGAACCTAACTAATTTAGGTACATACCACGCACGGCGTATAGGTGTGGAAAACTCAACAGGCGAATACATTTTGTTTCTTGATCCAGATGACGAGTTAAGGATAAATACAGTGGAGGTTGTCAAGCAAAGCCTTAAAATAAAAAAAGATATTTTATTGTATGGGGTGGAGAACATACCAAGAAAAAAATTTTATGAAACTCAAGCCGTTATGCCGCAGATAACAGGCGATTCGTTAGACCGTAATAATGTTCGAAAAATTTTCATGGCGCGAGGGTTTAATCTGGGAACGCCAGGCAAAGTATTCAGGCGCGAAATTTTAATGCGTGCTTATTCTAATCTAAGCATCTCGCCTTCTACGAGGTTGATATTTTCTGAGGACGTTTTACTTTTCTCAGAGGCTTTAAGTTTGTCGGAAAGTGCTTCGGTGGTGTCTGAAAATCTTTATGTTTACCATAGAAATCAGGATTCTGTTACCCAGGTTCAAACTACTGAGGCCTTGCGATTCAAAGCTGCTCAGGCTACGTTTTGTTTGTGTTTAATTTCCAAGCGAGCCGAAGTTTTCAAGGATCGTTGCTACATCTACGGTCCTGTATTTCAAAGGCTAGAAGTCGATGCTAAAAAGTTAAATATTCTTTTGAATGTTTCTTTTTTGTCTGGCCTTAAAGATTATGTATTTATTATACGTAGAGCAAAAAGCATTAAGTACGTTGTCAAGATGTTTGTCTATATAGTTACCGGTATGAAGGTTAGGCTTGTCTAGTAAAGTCTATTCCACGATTAATGTTCGCTTTGTTAAGGCGATTGGATGATTTACTATCTAGGATTTGCGGCTTTTTCTATTGTCAGTTTGGTTTTGACTGAGGTCTTTCGGACAAAAATTTTCTTGTACGTTTTGTTGATTTTTGCTTTTTTATTCTCCGCGCTTAGGTATGATGCAGGATATGATTTTTTTAGTTATATGAATCTAATAAGTGAGGCTGAGGGGGCTTCTTTTGATAGGCTCGAGTTCATAAATAAATTTTTGATTGGTGTGGCGAGATACGTTAATGTTCCTCAGCTTTATTTTGTAGTCACGAGTTTTATTTATTTAGTGTTCATGATCCTGGGATTTCGCCACGTCAAGAGTGTAAACTCGGTGACTGTGGCCATGCTATTGTTTTTCATTGGTTCCTATTTAACTTCGTTTGATATTATCCGTCAAATGTCGGCGGTAGCCATTGTATTTTATGCTACTACAAGGTTGCTCACGAAGGACTATTTCGTAAGTTTTTTGCTTGCGTTCGCCGCTTTTGGTCTTCACAGATCCGCTGTGATATTTATCTTTATTTTTATGTTTTATGTGCTTGTCCGAGATAGGCGGTTTGGGCTCTGTTCTTATATTTTTTTCTTCGCTCTTTCTATATTTTCTTTGAAATTTGCTGTTCAAATTTTGCAGGCGGCAGGACTGTATACGAGCTATATTGAAAGTGGCGGCAATGATTCGGGGGGCAAGATTTACTTGATGTTAGGTTTCATGGTTTTTGCTCTCCTGTTGCTAGCGAAAACCAAAGATCAGACAAGGTTGTTTTGGGTTGGCTTCAATTTGTTCTTCTTGGGTTTTTTGATTTATACAGTATTTTTGCCTTTTGGTTATTTTGTTACAAGAGTAAGTTATTTTTTGTTTCCCTGGGGATTTGTGGCTTGGAGTGAGCTAATATATGGTTCAACAAAAAATAGAATGCTGTTAATTTGCTTTATATGGATTTTTTCACTGGTTATTTTTTTTCTTACCCTTTATGTTTCTTTTCAATCCGCAAGGAATCCATATCTAAACTATAGATTTTTCTTTATGGAAGGCTTGTGATGAAATCCGTATCGGTGTTGATACCTACTTACCAACCTGGCTGGTATTTAGAAAGGTGTCTGGATTCGATTGAATGTCAGACTTTACCCAAAAAGTCATATAAGGTTTATCTGGCTTTAAACGGTCCTAGTGACGGTTATGACGAGTTTGTTATTAGGATCTTGAAAAAATATACTTTTAACTGGGAGTATATTTATGTGGAACAGGCTGGAGTCTCCAATGCGAGAAATGTTTTGCTAGAGCGGTCCTGTGAAGATTATATTGCATTTATAGACGATGACGATGTGGTAAGCCCTGACTACCTTGAGCAGTTGCTTATGAAGTCTTCAGAGACCTTTATTTCTGTTAGTAATTCTTTCAATTTTACCGATTCGGTAACTCATTTGACTAATAATTATCTCGGAATAAGTTTCTCTAAGCTAAATGATGTTGAGGTTTCGCTTTTCAAGTCTAGAAAATTTTTTTCGTCGCCAGTTTGTAAGCTGATCCATAGAGACATCATAGGGGGGGTAAGGTTTGATCCTAAGCTAAAAATTGGCGAGGATTCTTTATATTTGGCTGCGTTGAGTAAGAGGGTCTCGGGTGTCCGTAAGACAGCATCAAGTGCTTGTTATTACGTATGCGAACGACAGGGTTCGGCAAGCCGGTCAAAAATTTCGCGAATAGATGAGCTTAGAAGGTTGTCCTATCTGATTATTGCTTACTCTAAAATGTTTTTCAAAGGATACAATATTCCTTTTATTCTCAGTCGAATAGTAGATTCGATAGTTCATGTTAAGCGGATTTTTTGAAGTTATTATTTTGTTGCTGTCCGGGATTAATGTTTTGCCATTGTCAATGGGTTCGGTATTTATGAATGCTAAGCCTTTAGTAAGTATTGTAATGCCGCTATATAATGCGATGCCTTACTTTGAATTCTCTGTTGCTTCTGTCCTCGCGCAGTCTTATGAGTGCTGGGAGCTGCTGATTGTGGACGATTGTTCTACCGACGGATGCGGACAACAAGCCGTGCAGTATGCAAGCGGTGATTCTAGAATTAAGTATTTTCGCAATGCTGCTAATCTTGGGGTCGCAGCTTCACGCAATATAGCCTTGCAGAATGCAGTAGGTTATTTCATAGCTTTTCTTGATAGCGATGACCGTTGGGAACCTGACAAACTAGAAAAGCAGGTTCGTTTTATGATAAGTAGGTCGTTAAGTATTACATATTGCTCTTACGCCAGATTTTCAGAGAATGGCCTTTTTTTAGGTGTTGTCAACCCCAAGCCGAAAATTGGTTATAAGCACATGCTGTTTATGAATCATATCGGATTGTTGACTGCTATGTACGACAGAAGAAAAGTCCCCGGTGTGATCTTTATGGCGGTTGGACACGAAGATTATCTATTTTGGATGCATGCTTTGCAGAAAGTTGGGTCCGCTGAATGCGTGCCCAGTGATGGGCCCATGGCTCATTATTTAGTCAGAAAACACTCTTTGTCTGGTAATAAGTTGAAGGCGGCAAAGTGGCAGTGGGTTAATTATCGGGAAAATTTGGGGCTCGGTTTCTCGCGTTCGTTTTTTTATTTTCTGTGCTATGCTTTTTTGTCATTTATACGGAAATTTGGTTAAGTTGTTATTATGGAGTATTTTTTGTTGATATGATAGAGCAGCGATACAAACTACTTGTTACAGGTGCAACAGGCTTCGTTGGTAGCCGTCTTATGACTAAGTTGGGGCGGTGTGATGATTTCATTGTGATACCCTGTATTAGATTTTCGTCGTCTTTAATATGTAATTTTCCCCGTGCTGAATATATTGACGAGATAAGTCCATTTACTGATTGGTCATCTATTCTCGTTAACATAGATTCGATTGTACATGTTGCTGGTCGTGCTCATATTCCTTCCGATAAAACGCTTGACGTGCTAGATGAATACTGCAAGGTAAATGTGGGAGGAACACTCAACTTGGGAAGGCAGGCTGCGGCTGCTGGTGTCAAGCGCTTTGTTTATATTAGCTCGATTGGCGTAAATGGTAATATTAACGATCATCCATTTATCGCGGATGATCAGCCTAATCCTGTTGAGCCCTATGCTTTGTCTAAATGGGAAGCTGAGCAGGGATTATGGCAAATTCAGCAAGAGTCAGGTATGGAGGTCGTGATCATTCGTCCTCCTTTGGTCTACGGCCCTGGCGCCCCTGGAAGCTTTGGTAGTTTGGTGCGTTGGGTCGAAAAAGGTGTTCCTCTACCGCTAGGGGCAATTCACAACAAGCGCTCTCTCGTCGGTATCGACAATCTGGTCGACCTGATCATCCGCTGCATCGACCATCCCGCCGCTGCCAATCAAGTCTTCCTGGCCGGCGATGGCGAAGACTTGTCTACCACTGAGCTGCTGCGCTCTGTGGGCAAGGCGATGGGTAAGCCTGCACGCTTGATCCCGGTTCCCGTAGGGCTACTTCAGTTTGGTGCTACCTTGCTTGGCAAGAAGGCAATGGCTCAGCGGTTGCTAGGCTCTCTGCAAGTGGACATCAGCAAGACGTGCGAGCTATTGGACTGGCAGCCGCCATACACTGTCGAAGAGGGCCTGCGTCGCTGCTTCGAGCCCGTTGACTGATCATCGGCAGGTAACCATCGTGATCCGTATTTTCGATTTTGTTTTCTCTTTGCTGGGGTTGGTTTTTGGCTTCCCTGTGCTCGTGGTGCTTGTGATCATCGGGCTTTTCGATACGGGCTCCCCGATTTTTCGGCAAGTGCGTGTCGGTCGCCATCAGCAGCCGTTTACGCTGGTCAAATTCCGCACCATGCGGGTGGATACGGCGTCGGTTGCCACGCACCTGGCGAGCAGTGCGTCGATTACCCGCTTTGGCCGTTTTCTGCGCAAGACCAAGCTGGACGAGCTGCCACAGCTTTGGAATGTGCTCAAGGGCGAGATGAGCCTGGTGGGGCCTCGGCCCGGGTTGTTCAATCAGGAAGAGCTGACTGCAGAGCGCGCCAGGCGGGGTGTGTATGCAGTACGCCCCGGAATTACCGGCTTGGCTCAGGTGAGCGAGATCGATATGTCCACGCCCGCGCTCTTGGCCGAAACGGATCAAAAAATGATCCAGAGCCTGACTGTCGCGGACTATTTCAAGTACATCTTCATGACCGTGGCGGGTAAGGGTGCCGGCGATCGGATTGTGCACAAGGGCTGATTCATTCGCTCTACGTGGGTGTATGTGTTGCCTGCAGAATGCTGCTCGCCTGGTTGGCCGCTCGAGCATGTTCGGCGCTAAGGAAGGGGAAGGTTTGTGTTGAGGTTTGCTGAGAAACTTCGTGCCCGTCTGGTGCGGCTGCCGAGGCGGCAGAAGCGGCTGATTCAGGTGGCGACCGATGTGGTGCTGGTCTGGTCGGCTCTTTGGCTGGCGTTTTTCGTGCGGGTTGGCGAGGCCGGGTTTGTCGAGCCATTGAGTGGTCACGCTTGGATATTCGGTATAGCGCCGCTTCTCTCCATCCCTTTCTTTGTGCGCTTTGGCATGTACCGTGCGGTGATGCGCTATTTCGGCAGCGATGCGCTGATGGCCATCGTCAAGGCCGTCACGCTGTCGGCGCTGACGCTGTCGCTGGCGATCTACTGGCGGAGCGACGTGCCCAAGGTCATCCCGCGTTCGATGGTGTTCAA
This sequence comes from Stutzerimonas stutzeri, assembly GCF_000219605.1. Lineage (NCBI taxonomy): Bacteria > Pseudomonadati > Pseudomonadota > Gammaproteobacteria > Pseudomonadales > Pseudomonadaceae > Stutzerimonas > Stutzerimonas stutzeri. The sequence continues at coordinate 2,594,849 of NC_015740.1, read as the reverse complement.
CTACTGGTGGCTCAGCCTGGTACTGATTGGTGGCCTGCGCCTGGTGATGCGCCAGTACTTCATGGGTGACTGGTTTTCCCCCGACTCGACCATCAAGTTCAAGTTCAAGGGCAAGGATGCCGGGTTGCCGAAGGTGGCAGTTTACGGTGCCGGCGCGGCGGGTAATCAGCTGGTGGCGGCCTTGCGCATGGGCCGGGCGATGCGACCGGTGGCCTTCATCGACGACGATCCGAACCTGCAGAACCGTTCCATTGCCGGGCTGCGCGTCTATTCGGCCAAGCACATCACTCAGATGGTGGAGGAGACCGGCGCGGCCGAAATCCTGCTGGCCATTCCTTCTGCCTCGCGGGGCCGTCGGCGCGAGATTCTGGAAATGCTCGAGCGTTTTCCACTGCATGTGCGCAGTGTGCCTGGCTTTATGGATTTAGCGAGCGGCAAGGTGCAGGTCGAAGATATCCAGGAAGTGGATATCGCCGACCTGTTAGGGCGCGATGCTGTGCCGCCGCAGCAGGCACTGTTCGAGAAATGCATCCGCGGCAAGGTGGTGATGGTGACCGGTGCGGGTGGCTCCATCGGTTCGGAGTTGTGCCGGCAGATCCTGTCGAGCAAGCCCAAGGCGCTCCTGCTGTTCGAGCACTGCGAATTCAATCTGTACAGCATCCACCTTGAACTGGAGAGGTTGATCGAACGGTCGTCGCTGGCAACCCGGCTGGTGCCCATCCTGGGGTCGATTCGCAACCCGGAGCGTTTGTTGGACGTGATGCGCACCTGGGAGGTGGAGACGATCTACCACGCCGCGGCTTACAAGCATGTGCCGATGGTCGAACACAATGTGGCGGAGGGCGTACTGAACAACGTGATCGGCACCTTGAACACGGCACAGGCAGCGGTGCAGGCTGGTGTCAGCAACTTCGTTCTAATTTCTACCGACAAGGCTGTTCGCCCGACCAATGTGATGGGCAGCACCAAGCGTGTGGCTGAGCTGATTCTGCAGGCGTTGAGCCGTGAGCCGGCACCGTGTCTGTTCGGCGCCTCCGGGGTCCATCACGTCAACAAGACGCGCTTCACCATGGTGCGATTCGGTAATGTGCTCGGCTCGTCAGGCTCGGTGATACCGCGCTTCTATGCGCAGATTCGTGCGGGCGGGCCGGTGACGGTGACGCATCCGAAGATCACCCGTTATTTCATGACCATTCCCGAAGCGGCTCAGCTGGTGATTCAGGCGGGCTCGATGGGGCAGGGCGGTGACGTGTTCGTGCTGGATATGGGCCAGCCGGTGAAGATCGCTGAGTTGGCCGAGAAGTTGATTCATCTATCCGGTCTCAGCGTGCGTTCCGAGAAGTGTCCGCACGGGGACATTGCCATCGAGTACACCGGCCTGCGACCCGGTGAAAAGCTTTACGAGGAGCTGCTGATTGGTGACAACGTCAGTGCCACCGAGCACCCGATGATCATGCGCGCCAATGAGGAGCATCTCGATTGGGATGTACTCAAGGACCGGCTGGCGAAGCTGCTCAAGGCGGTGGAAAGCGATGATTACCCGCAGGTGCGGCAGCTGCTTCGCGAAGTAGTGAGTGGTTATGTGCCGGAGGGGGAGATCGTCGACTGGATCTATCAGCAGCGGCGAGTGGAGCTGGAATAACGCGCTTGCCCCCGGATAGCGCTCTGCTGGTCGTCCAGTCGGGTAACTCCGTAGAGGGCCAACGCCTGATCGGAGCGCTGTTTTTGCGGTGACCGGCCCGCCATCGAGACCTTAGGCGGGCTTGGGCTCACTGTCTCCGGAAACGTCGACGCTCGGTTTGCTGAGCGCTTACAGATTTACCGCCAACGCCCGACTCGTCAATGCCGCGCGCCCTCGTCCGGCATGCTCAGCAGCTGCTTTTCCAGATTCCAGTCGAAGGGCTCGTCGTTCTGCTCGGCTTCATAGCGGCGTTCTTCGAGTTGCTGGAAGACGGCGATTTCCTCGTCGGGCATGAAGTGCAGGCAGTCGCCGCCGAAGAACCAGAGCAGGTCGCGCGGAACCAGGTGGGCGATCTGTGGGTAGCGGTGGAAGACCTGGCAGATCAGGTCCTGACCCATGTGGCGCTCTTCCGGTACGTTCTGCAGATTCATGATCAGCTCGTCGAAGCGCTCGAGGAACAGCGCGTGGCTTTCTTCCGAGACCTGTTCGGCTTCGCCCATGGCAAGCAGGATGCCGCGCAGATGGGCCAGCAGAGTCAGGTTGTGATCGTGGTATGGATTGGCCATGGTGCACCTGTGTCAATTTCTGAGGGCGCGATTATAGGCGTGCGCGCCGGTGAATTGGGGCTGTCTGGTTGACCCGCTGTGGCGCCGAGGGTTCGGTCGCAGGCGCTGGCACGAGCCCCTACCAGGGCCGGCCGGCGCTCGCCAGGTATGTGGCAAGGACAATCAGCCGGCCGGGCGCTCTGCCGGGATGGCGATCAGGCTGAGCAGGTAGTCATCGAAGATCGCGAACTGGCCGTCGAGTTCTGCGCCGTTGCGCCAGCCTTCCGATAGATCAATTAACAGGCGCAGGCGAGCGATACCGTCTGCGCTAACGTCCAGCACTTCGGCATCCTGAAAATAGAAGCGCTGTTTGATTAGCGGGTACAGCGCTTTAAACAGGCTCTCCTTGAGCGAGAAGGTGCGGGTGACCAATAGTGCGCGCTCGTTGTCGTTCAGGCACGCGTAGAGCTCCAGCTCGCCGCCGGTGAGAATCCCACCGGCCAGGCGGTCGGCCCGTTCGCATGTGAGCAGGCGCTCGACGTCCAGGCCCAAGCCGCACCAATGTTCCTGGCGCGCCACCACTACGCCGGCCCAGCCTGCACCGTGGGTGATGGAGCCGACGGTACCGGCCGGCCATTGCGGCGCCCGGTCCTCTCCGACCGTGGGCACGTACGCCGAGCCAGTCAGGCGATGCAGTGCTTCGCGGGCGCACAGGCGGCCGGCGAGAAACTCGGTCTGCCGTTTGCTCACGCCTTTGGGTTCGGGAATGTTCCAGCGCAGGAAATCGTCGCGTTCGAGCAACGTCGGGTCGAAACGCGTACTCAGCAGCTGTACGCCGGGCAGCGGCCGGGGCAGCGGCCAGTGGTCGAGTGGTGGCGTGCAGCAGCGCGGGATCGGGGGGCGGTCGTTCATGGTCGCCATTGTGCCGTAATCCCTTGTGAAAACGCTCGTGGCATGAGGCGACGAGCGTCGACCTGAATCAATGTAGTTCGATCTAGCTCTGCTTCTGGCTCGCTATTTTCGCGGTCTGCCTGCTAGGGTTGAGTGCATCACCCGGGACGGAGCCAGTAATGTTCGAATCAGCCGAAATCGGTCACGCCATCGACAAGGAAACCTACGACGCCGCGGTGCCAGAGCTGCGTGAGGCGTTGCTGCAGGCGCAGTATCGGCTCAAGGCGCAGGCGAAGTTCCCGGTACTGATCCTGATCAACGGTATCGAAGGGGCGGGCAAGGGCGAGACCATCAAGCTGCTCAACGAGTGGATGGACCCCCGGCTGATTCGGGTCGACAGCTTCGATGTGCCCAGCGACGAAGAGCTGTCGCACCCCCCGGCCTGGCGCTTCTGGCGGCGGCTGCCGCCGAAGGGGCATACCGGCATCTTCTTCGGCAACTGGTACAGCAAGATGCTCGAGGATCGCGTGCATGGCCGCATCAAGGGTGCCGAGCTGAAGCTGGCCACGGCCCGGGCGCAGCGTCTGGAGCGCATGCTCTGCGACGAAGGCATGCTGATCTTCAAGTTCTGGTTCCATCTCTCGAAAGACCAGATGAATGCACGCCTCGACTCGTTGAAGAACGACCCGCTGCACAGCTGGCGCATCAGCCCGCTGGACTGGCAGCAGTCCAAGACCTACGACAAATTCGTGCGCTACGGCGAGCAGATCCTGCGGCTGAGCAGCCGCGATTTCGCGCCCTGGTACGTGATCGAAGGCGCCGACGAGCGTTATCGCAGCCTGACCGTGGGGCGCATCCTGCTGGAAGGTTTGCAGGCTGCGCTGGCGGCCGCGAAACAGCCCGGACAGAGCGTGGCCCAGCCCCATTCGGCGCCGCTGCAGGTGGACCTCGATCACCTGAGCCTGCTGGACAGCCTGGACCTGAGCCAGAAGCTCGACAAGGACAACTACCAGCAGCAACTGGCCGAGGAGCAGGCGCGGCTATCACGGCTGCTGCGCGACCGCAGGCTGCGCAAGCGCGGCGTGCTGGCCTTGTTCGAAGGACATGATGCGGCCGGCAAGGGCAGCGCGATCCGGCGGGTCACGGGCGCGCTGGACCCGCGAATGTATCGCACGGTGCAGATCGCCGCACCGACCGACGAAGAGCGGGCGCAGCCCTGGCTCTGGCGCTTCTGGCGCAATGTGCCGGAGCGCGGCAAGTTCACCATCTTCGACCGCTCCTGGTACGGGCGCGTGCTGGTTGAGCGGGTAGAAGGTCTCTGCACGCCGGAGGAGTGGCTGCGGGCCTATACGGAGATCAACGACTTCGAGGAGCAGCTCGTCGATGCGGACATCGTGCTGGTGAAGTTCTGGCTGAGCATCGACAAGAAGACCCAGCTCAAGCGCTTCAAGGAGCGCGAGGATACCGCCTTCAAGCGCTTCAAGATCACCGACGAGGATTGGCGCAACCGCGAGCGCTGGGACGATTATGGCCACGCGGTGGCTGATATGGTCGACCGCACCAGTACGGAGATCGCGCCTTGGACGCTGGTGGAGGCGAACGACAAGCGTTTCGCCAGGGTGAAGGTGTTGCGGACGTTGAACGAGGCGCTGGAGGCCGCGATCGAGAAGGGGCGTTGACCAGGATCGGCTCGCCAAGTGCCTGAGGGAGCGGCCTTGTAACTGCAGTGAGGCGCCAGCTAGACGCTGCACCCACCTGCGAGATTGCTCAAACGCCTGCCGCGGGCATGCCTGATCCGTGAGGCGATGGCCGTGCATATGCTTGCTGAATGGTCGTCGCCATGCTCGCGACGCCGGAACTATGCTCGGATCACCGTCCACCCTGCGGTCGTGGAACAATCCGTGCGCGCTGCGCCGCCATAACATTTCCGCGACCGCGCCTAGTCTCCGAGGTATGTCATGCGTGAAGTAGTGATCGTCGATAGCGTGCGGACTGGCCTGGCCAAGTCCTTCCGCGGCAAGTTCAACATGACCCGTCCCGACGACATGGCGGCGCATTGCGTCGATGCGCTGCTGTCGCGCAACGATGTCGATCCGGCGCTGGTCGAGGATTGCATCGTCGGGGCCGGTTCCAACGAGGGCGCGCAGGGCTACAACATCGGCCGCAACGTCGCCGTGTTGTCGCGCCTGGGCATCGCCTGTTCCGGCATGACGCTGAACCGCTACTGTTCGTCCGGCCTGCAGGCCATCGCCGTCGCGGCCAACCAGATCGCCTCAGGCTGCAGTGACGTCATCGTCGCCGGCGGGGTGGAGTCCATCACCCTGACGCTCAAGAGCCGCAACACCGATCACCTGTTCAACCCGATCATCCAGGAACGCGTGCCAGGCATCTACCACACCATGGGCCAGACCGCCGAGCTCGTGGCGCGGCGCTACAACGTCACCCGCGAGCAGCAGGACCTCTACTCACTGCAGAGCCAGCAGCGCACCGCGCGTGCCCAGGCCGAAGGGCTGTTCAGCGACGAAATCGTGCCGATGAACGTGCAGTATTTCACCGAGGACAAGAACACCGGCGAGCGCACCCTGCATCAGGGTGTGGTCGACCGTGACGACTGCAACCGTCCGGACACTACCCTGGAAAGCCTCGCCGGACTCAAGCCGGCTTTCGCCGAGGACGGTTCGGTGACCGCCGGCAACGCGTCGCAGCTGTCCGACGGCGCCTCGATGACGCTGGTGATGAGCCTGGACAAGGCCATCGAGCTCGGCCTCAAGCCGCGTGCGTTCTTCCGTGGCTTCACCGTGGCAGGTTGTGAGCCGGAAGAGATGGGCATCGGTCCCGTCTACGCCGTACCGCGCCTGCTCAAGGCAAAAGGGCTGCAGATCGCCGATATCGACCTGTGGGAGCTCAACGAGGCCTTCGCCTCGCAGTGCCTGTACTGCCGCGACACCCTGGGTATCGATAACGAGAAGTACAATGTCAACGGCGGCTCGATCTCCATCGGCCACCCGTTCGGCATGACCGGCTCGCGTACTGCCGGTCATATCGTGCGCGAACTGCAGCGCCGCAATCTGCGTTACGGCGTGGTGACCATGTGCGTGGGCGGCGGCATGGGCGCGGCCGGGTTGTTCGAAGCGGTGCGCTGACGCCCTCGAAGCTGCTCACAGAAACGGGCCTGCTATCAAGCTGTAGCAGGCCCTTTTTTTTGGTTCATCGCGCTTTCCCGGGGAAGGCGACCTTGATTTTCAGGAAGAAGTATTCCGAGTCCCGGAAACCGTAGGCCATGCGCTTGATGACCTTGATGCGGTTGTTCACGCCCTCCAAAACACTGGTGTGCATGGGGAAGTGAGCACTGGCGAGGATGCCCCGGGCATATTTGCGCAGGTTGCGGGCGAAGCGCTGTAGCGGCGCGAGGCCGCTGTCCCGGGCGTGCCGCAGCCAGGTTCGCCAGCGCCGCCAGCCCTCTCTTACGCTGGGGGCGTACCAGACATCCTTCAGGGCATCCTTGAGTACATAGACCGTAGCCAGCGGCTGGTTGGCCGCGAGCAGTTCCTGTAACTGCACGGCCTGTCCGTCCTTCAGGTTGTCGCGATTGCGCAGCAGCAGCCAACGACTTTGTTTGACCGCCTTTCGTGCCGGCTTGTCTTCGCGCAGGAGGTTGGCCTGGTCGACCCGGATTCGGTCAATCACATCTCGCCCGTAGCGCGCTACCACATGAAACAAGTCGTACACCACTTCGGCTTGAGGGCAATGTTGCTTCACCTCCAGGTCGAAAGCCGTATTCATGTCCATGGCCACCGCCTCGATCTGTTGGCAGTGCTCGCCGAGCAATTCAAAGAACGGGCGGATCGCCTCGCGGCTGTTGCCGTGACCGACCCACAGCACCCGTGTTCGCTCGGCATCCATGATGACCGTGGCGTAGCGATGCCCCTTGTGCAGGGCGAATTCGTCCATCACCAGACGGCGGACGTCGCTGGAATCGAAGGCGCCTACCTCGGCTTCCAGGCGTCGTTTATCGAGCGTCTTGAGGGTGTGCCAGTGCAGCCCGGTGAGCTGGCTGACGTGGCTGATCGGCAGCAGCCGCAGCAAGCTTTCGAGCCAGATCCGTAACCGTTGGGTCAGGCGAGATGCAGGCTCCAGCCAGTCGATTCGCTCGGTCACCCGACCACAGTTCAGGCAATCGACTCGGCGCACTGGCAGTTGAAGCAGGACGCGCTGATCGAACAGATCACGATCACGCACCAGACGAATCCGGCGCTCGTGAATCAACGGACTGAGCTGACCACAACGCCCGCACTTGGGCACTGAACCGGCTTGAGGCTCGAGCTCAATCAGAAGGGAGTTGTTGGCAGATGAACGGCAGGCAACGGTGTCATAGCCTGGCCAGAACGAGGCAAGATCAATAGGATGCACGGCGACAGCAGGGACAGGTGAAGGGTGTGTTTGGCGACTGCCAATTTACCTGCTTCCCTGACTGTCAACTCGCTCTTCCCCCAGAGTCCGCGATGAACCTTTTTTTTTGCCTGGCTGCGTTGTGCGGGGTACTAGCCGGGCCACTTCTGACTGACGCTGCGTGGAGCGCCGTCGCCGACGGCGGTTCGGTTCCGCTGTAGGTGTTGCACGCACGGCGCAATGGCGGGTGCCAACGTACGAAAAAGCCGCAGAGCATCGGTGATGACTCTGCGGCTTTTCTACCCGATCCTGCGATCAGGCCATGGCGCGCTTAGCGAGACAGGTTGTACTCGGCAGCGGCACCAGTGCCCACGATGCTGGCGGACGGCAGCAGCTGGCTGATGAAGCGGTTCCAGCGGGTAATGTTGGCCGGCCCCACGAACACCACATCCTGCGGCTGCAGCGGGAAGTGCTTGGCCAGAGCGAAGGCGGTCGGTGACTTGGCGTTCAGCTGGAACACCTTGGCCTGACCTTCGGCCATGTTTTCCGCACCGCGGATCACGTACAGCGCCTCGCCATCGGCAGTTTCCTGGCGAATACCGCCGGCGGTACCGACCGCGTCCATCAGGTTCATGCTGGTAGCCTTGAAGGTCATGGCTTGCGGCGACATTACCTCACCCAGCACGTAGACCTTGCGCTGGTCGTTGTACGGAAGGTGCAGTTGGTCGCCGTCCTTCAGGTAGACCTGGTGCAGCCAGGAATCCGGGCGGTTGAGGGAGTCGACGTCCAGCATGTACTCGCGGCCATCACGCTTGAGGGTCAGACCGGTGAGGTCGGCGGTATCGGTATCGACGCCAGCCTGGCCGATGGCCTGGGTGATGGTCATCGGGGCGGTGGTGATCGGTACTTCGCCGGCAGTATTGAACGCACCGGAGACGACCACGCGCTGGCTACCGAAGCGCAGGATGGAAACGTCCACCTGCGGACTGTCGATGTAGTTGGTCAGACGGCGGGCGATGGTGGCACGCAGCTCTTCGATGGTCTTGCCGGCCGCTTCGACGTTGCCGATGTACGGGTAGAACAGCGTGCCGTCAGGGCGAACCAGGCGTCCGTTGGCATCCAGCTGCTGCTGCGGGCCGGACGGCGCGGTCAGTTCAGGGTGATCCCAGACGGTGATGTAGAGCAGGTCGTTGGCACCGATGCGGTAGGCGCTCGGCTTGTAGCCGAGCAGTTCCTGCTTGCTCGAGGTGCCTTTGTCGGACGCGATCTCACCCCGGAGCATTTCCGGCGTGATACGGACCAGCTGCACCGTGCCGTGTTCGGCTTCGGCGCCTTCTTTGAACTCGTCGGGGTCAAGATACTGGCCGGGGGCGAAAGCACAGCCCTGCAGTGTCAGAGCGGAAGTAAAAGCGAGTGCAATGAATGGTTTCATGGTTTGTTCATCCTTGACGGAGTGGTTGTTGTTCAAAGAGTGAGACGGCTTGATTCACTTTTTTGCCTGAGGCGTTTGAATTGTTCTTTCGCCTTTTCAAGAGGACCGGAGTCATCACTCCACACTCCTCAGCGACCAAATCGGATCGGTAGCCAAAGTTTCTCTCCTTCCTGAATGTTCATCTCCAGCGGCTTTTATATTCAGCTACGCGGAAGCGTTTAATTCCCTCCTGGTTGTAAAACGGCAGCGGTCGGCTTGGCAGATTTAATCCCTTACTTGTTTACGCGTGGCTGCAGCATTACGGCCGAGGCGGGACGGCGCTCAATGTTTAGTTCGATGTTGAAATGCCATCCTGTCACGCTCACACAGAAGGGATAGACCGTCTCGATCTGGCTGGGTTCACCGCGGTTCCGTGCAATTCCAGCCATTTTTTCGATGAATGCGTCAGCTGTCCTGTTTTGCTGGCTTGGCTTTGTCCATGCGGTAGTTCTTCTCCCGCCAAAATGCAGGAACAATGAACAGCGCATCATGGACATAACGTTTGACCAGGCGTTTTGGCTCGGAGAGCATGCGATGCAGCCATTCCAGTTTGCAGTTCTGCATCCATACCGGAGCACGCTTAATACTGCCGGTGGCGAATGAAATCGACGCGCCGATACAAAAGCCCATTCCGGTCCGTTCGTGGCTTTCGATCGAACTGGCCAATATTTCCTGGCGCGGTGCACCCACCGCGTAGAACACCAGTTCCGAGGGGTGTTCACGAACGAACTGCAATGCCTTTTGCACTTCATCCGGTCGATTGATGAAGCCCATCGGCGGATTGTGGTGGTAGACCGTGATGCCCGGATAAAGCGCGCGCAACTTGCTGCATTCCTGTTCGGTAGCGCCGATCAGCACGATGCGCAGATGCTCGCGATTGGCCCAGTCGAGCAGGTCCATGGTCAGGTCGCTGCCGGGAATGACTTCCTCGATCTGCACGCCGAGACGCTGCAGCAGCGGCTGCAGGATCCGGCTGTCGCACAGGCGCAGCCGGGCCTTGGCGTATGCCTCGCGCAGGGCAGGGTTGTCCTGCAGCTGCGCGAGGTGATCGACGTTGGGTGTCACGACGAACGAGTAGGGCTGCTTGACCCCCTCGCGAATGCAGTTCAGCAGCGACGCCTTGCTGCCGGTGTAGAAATGCACACCGAACGCGTGGTTAGTCTCGTTAGACACTCATCGTTACTCCCTTGAAGGCGCCCTTGATGCCGGACCAGGCAAGGCTGGGGTGGTTGAACTCCTTGATGACGGTGATCGCCGACAGGAAACAGGCCGAAGCCAGCGCAAACCCCTGGCCGTAGAAGCGCTTGTTGAAACGGGTGGCCGCACGGTTGCGGTAGTAGTGGTAGAAGGCCGAGCGGCCGCCCGAGCTGAGCGAGCCGTAGTGGAACAGGCGGCTTTCGGGCACGACGCGGATCGACACGCCTTTCTTCTTCGCCTGGAACTGCCAGTCGACTTCTTCGGAATACATGAAGTACGCCTCGTCCATCATGCCGATGCGGTCGATCAGCTTGGCCGAGAACGCCAGGCTGCAGCCCATCAGGTAGTCCGGTTGCTCGCTGGTCTGGGCCATGGCTTCGAGGGTCTGGTCCTTGCCCAGCAGCTTCGCCTTGCCCAGCAGCGGGTACAGCTTGCCGCCGCCATAGCACTCAAGGCGGCCGGTATCGGCGCTGAGGATCACCGAGCCGACGAATTGGCGATCGTTCTGCGCGAGAGCATCGAGCAGCGGGGTGAGGGCGTCGCTGTCGACGTAGGTGTCGTTGTTGACGATCCAGAAGTTGGTCACCGGCAGGTTGTCCAGCGCCCAGCGCAGCCCGTAGTTGTTGCCACCGGCGTAGCCGTTGTTCTCCGGGTTGGCGAGCACGGTGACGTTGTGCCGCGGCTGGGCTTCCAGCCACTGGTTGAAAGCCACGACGGAGCCGTCCTGGGAATCGTTGTCGATGACCACTACATGGTTGAGAGCCGGGCAATGAGCGAGCAGGCTCTCAACGCAACTGATGGTTTCAGTAGCTGCCTTGTAGTTGAGGATAAGCGCGACGTTCATGGATAGGTTCCTGGCTGCGGAGGTAACGGGCCCGTAGGGCATGAATGACGAACAACATTGCGATGACCGGCTGGCCGTATTCGAACAGGCCGTTGAGCGGCCAGATGACGAAGAGGGCCAGCATGGTCGCGTAGATGAAGCTCATGTCGCTGGCTATGTTCTTGGCGATGCGGTGATAGACGAACAGCGTCATAGGCACGATCAGGAAGGTCAGGAAGCCGAAGCGGAACAGCGTGCCGATGATGCCGACGTCGGAGAGGAAGAAGTGTTCGCCGAAATAGGGGATGAAGCCGTCCTGCCACATCAGCGAGAGCGAACCGCTGGGTAACCAGTTGACCTGCTTCAAGTGGTCGAAGATCAGGGCGATGGTGACCGAACGGGCGCCGTCTTCCACGCCTTCCAGGGTGCTGTCGTAGAACTCGACGTTGAGTCCGAGAATTTCCAGCAGGCTCGGATAGAAGTAGAACGGCGACAGCAGAATCGACAGCGAGGCGGCCCAGATGATGGCCTTGGCGCGCAGGCAGAACAGGGTGAAGGCCAGGCACAGCACGATCAGCTGGCGCGTCTGGGTAGCGAACACCAGGGTCAGCAGCAGCACCGCGGCGATCACCAGATAGAAGGTCTTGCTGCGCGCCGCACCGCTGATCGGCGACGCCCCCTTCGACCAGATCTGGATGCAGTAGAAGTACGCCAGGCAGATCAGGAAGGGGCCAATGGAGGATCGGTCCGGGCGGTCATCGGAGCGCACTTCCGGGCGCATGTCCGGAATCACGCCGAACTTGAAGCACCAGGAGAAGAACGCGGCAATCAGCGCGGCATAGAGGAATGCCCGCTCGAACTGCAGGGTGCTGACGCGCTTGCCGAGGAACAGCAGCGGCGCGAAGCCCAGAGCCGCCAGTACCCGGCGTTCCTCGATCAGCCCGAAGACGATCGGCTGTCCGTACGTGTAGTAGGCGAAGATCGCCGGCAGCACCAGAAACACCACGGTGGTGTAGGCGCAGTAGTACATGATGATGCGAAACTCACGCGGAGCGTTTTCCGCCGAAGCCAGCAGCAGAATGGTGAAGATGATGCAGATGGCGAGGTACAGCTCGTTCAGACCCTTGATGCCGTAAGGGTTGTGCGGGCTGTCCCCGAACACGGCGAAGTGCAGCACGATCGCCATGATCAGCAACGGAAAAAAGAAGAAGCGTGAACTGAAATTCGTCATCAACCTGAGTCCTTAGGTATTGGTTCCTTGAGCGCCACAGCCCATCAGGCTGTTTCCAGCGCCCGCTTCTTGATCTTCTTGCGCCGCACCAGCAGACCGGTGAACGCCTTGAAGCTCTGGTAGAACCCGATCTCCTTGGCCCCTTTGCCAAGCTCAAAGCCTTTGTACGAAGGGGTTTTGAGCAACAGCAGCTTCATGGCCAGCAGCCGCGGAAGAATCGTCGTGCGGCGGTAGTACTGGAACGGCTGGATGGCGAAGATGCTGCCCGTATCGAACGCCTCCGCTTTGACAACACCATCGGCCTCCGCGTTGCGAAAAAGTTCGCGGCCTTTTGCGGTGCGTACCAGAATCAGCGAGTTGCCCTCGCGCTCTTCGAACGAGGGGTAGCCTTTTTCGTCGCCTTCCCAGCCGTCGGCACAGACGATATCGGCGAACTCACCGATGCCGTCCGGGCAGATCTTGCAGCGGGTCTGCAGGTGACGGTTGAGCACCTTTCCCCAGGAATCGTTGTAGGTCATGGTGCGTTCGTCGCCGTTCTTCAGCGTCGCCTTGGTCAGACCCGGCCAGCCGTCGCCGCGGTAGCGGAAGGCGGTGACGTCCTTGCGCTCGACCTCCAGCTTGTCCAGCACCTGCTCGGTACCCTGCAGGCTCGGGGTGCCGGCGCACATGAAGGAGACGATGTAGGGAATGTTTTCCTTCAGGCGGGGATCGTGCTGCTGCATCTGGCGCACCGCGGCGACGTCGCAGGGTTTGCCGATGAACAGATACTTCTCGGTGGACATGGCCACCCATTTCAGGGCCTCACCGGGGCTGGCCGGCGCGTAGCGCGAGCCGGAGGAGGCGATGATGTTCTGCCGCGAGCGGCTGATGGTGGCGACGTTCTCCAGCGGATCGGTGTGCGAGGCCTGGATCTGGATGACACCGTCGACCAGGTTCTTCTCCAGGCAATACTGCGCCAGCGCGGAGATCACACCGCCGGAAGAGCCGGCCTGGCGGATCTCGTTATCGGTGGCATAGCCCTTGAGCGTATCGAGGATCTCGCCCCAGATGGGGTGGTAGTTGGCCGACTTGTACGGCCGGATGTCCAGGTTCAGCGCCGGGCAGGACTTGGCGAAGGCGGCGCTGGTCTGCTCGTTGGCAACCGGCTTGTTCTGGTACTGCGCATTGAGCACCGGGCGGTGATAGCCATCGCCGGTCAGACGGATCTTGATGGCGTCGTCATCGGCCACCGAGCTGCACATGCCGCAGCCACTGCACAGGTCGTTGTTGAGCACGCGATTGAGTAAAGCTTTCATACCTGCCTTCCCTTGAGCGGCCGGTCGGGCGCGATGCGCGACCGGCAGTATTTAACGAGTTCGGTCATGCGTGCTGGCGCCGCTTGCGGTAGATGGCGAGCACCGCATAACCGTAAATGCCTGTCAGGACGACCATGCCGAGAGTGGACACCCAGGGGGCCGCCTGTATTCCGTGGGACGGAATGAAAATCCAGTAACAGAGCACGGTGATCACGCCCGAGGCGATGATTCCGAAGGTGCGCAAGAAGCCCGTTCCCATGGCCATCAGCTGTACGCCAAGCCCGGCGGCGATGAAGCGCGCGGCGGTGAAGCAGGCGAACGCCAGCCAGAGGGTGTTCAGCTCCGCGTACTCGGCGCCGAGGAAGTAATCGGTGAACAGCGGGCCGATAAAGAAGAACGCCAGCGCGAAGATCAGCCCCATCCCCGTGTATTCGCCGAGGATGCGCAGGCCGTAGCGGGCTAGCCCGGCGGTCTTGTTGTGCAGCTGATAGGCGAAGCGCGGGATATGCACGCTGGCCAGCAGCACGCTGAACGGCACCGCGCCCTGGATCAGCCGCGAGCCGGCGAAGTAGATGCCAGCGGCCTCGCGGCCGGCGAGGTGGTTGACCAGGATGACGTCCAGTTGGGCGAAGATGTTGGTTGCGCCACTGTCCACCGCGAAGCTCGTGGAAGACTTGAAGCGTTCGCCCAGCACCTTCCAGGAATTGCGCAGGATGCCGCCCAGTTCGAGGATCCTCGACAGGGCGCGAAGGGCGAAGGTGGCGTAGATCAGCCGCGACAGGAGAAACGCCATGCCGATGGCCAGCACGTCGTTGCGCAGCAGGATCGCGGCACCGATCAGGACGAAATGCACCAGCGCCGTCGCCACCACGATTCGGGTTTCGCGGTGAAACTGGCCGATGCTGCGAAAAACCGTCAGACCCAGGTCGCCGTAGGACGAAGCGAGCGTGCCGAGCAGGAACAGCACCGCGGCGAAACGCTCGATGAGGTGCAGATCGAGCACGAACAGAATAACCGGCAGCAGCACGATGCAGGCCGGCAGCACCAGCACCGACTTCGCCGCCAGGCTGGCCGACATGATCTCGCCGGCCCGCTCGCGTTCGGCACCGATGTCGCGCAGGGCGCGCATGCCGAAGCCATAGTCGGTCACCAGGGCGACGATGGTCGACCAGGTGATGACGATGGAAATGAAGCCGAAGTCGCTCGGCCCCAGCGTGCGCGCGAGGATCAGCAGGGTGCCCAGCTGCACGGCGGTCCGAGCCGCCGTGGTGACCCCCATCAGGGCGTGGTCGCGCATGGTTATCTCTGATACGCGGCCTGAGGCTGATGCAGCGTCGCCAGAATCTGTTCCAGTGCGGCGCTGTAGGCGTCCAGCTTGCGACGGATGATCGCGCCGCTGGCGGCGACCTCGGCCTTGAGCTGTTCACGGTTGTCCAGGTGCGCCAGTACCAGCTCCAGCGCGCTGTCGGTGTCCTCGGTCTTGAGGTCGACCACGCGGTGGTAGTCCAGCGACTGGTAGAGCCCGGCGAACTTGCGGCTGTAGGCCAGCGGCACGACCGGTACGCCCGCGGAAAAGGCACCAATGGTGGCGTGCATGCGCGCGCCGACGAAGAAGTCCATGCCGCTGATATAGGACTTGGCTTCGATCGGCCCCTTGAAGCGCGGCGCCAGCTTGAGCTCCGGATACTGCTGCTGGAGCTGCTGGGAGACGGTGTAGTCGTCTTCGGCGGGGAACCCGATCGGGATCACGTGGGGCACCAGGTGCACCTCGTGGCCGCGCTCGAGCAGGGTACGGATCAGCCGGTCGGTCAGCGCCTTGTAGTCGGCGCGCAGGCCGAACTGGTTGGCCGTGCCTTCGTAGCCGCCATGATGCAGCAGCGCGGAGACACTCAGGCCCACGGCGAGCTTGCTTGGGTCGCGCTGTTCGCTCTGGCGCTCGAAGGGCAGGGCGAAGGCGACGTCGATCACCTCGTCGCGATTGGGGATGTTCAGCTGCTTGAGCACATCGAAGGACTGGTGATCGCGGGCGAAGACCATGGTGCTCTTCTTCATCGCCCAGGCCGAGGCCTTGGTGCCCCAATCGGACTTGAACGGGCCGATGGTCTGCGGCGACAGGATCAGCGGCACGCGGCCACCCAGTGCCATGCCCTTGCTGACCAGCAGCTTGATCAGGCGCTTGGCGCCATAGATGTCGGAAAAGCTGTCGCCCTCGCCGATGTCGAAGATCGCGTCGCAGGAAGCGATCGCCCGATACAGGCCGTGCGGGTTCTTAAGCAGGGCCTTCTCGTTGAACTCGATGAATTCGTAGTTGAAGCGTTCGGTGGACGGCGGGTAATCACAGGGGCCGGAGGAGCCGATGATCAGGAACTCCGGGGTGATGCCACATTTGCGGGCGGCTTCGTCGATCAGCAGCATGTTGGAAATGCTCAGCGCGCCAACCCCGAGGTTGCCGGATGAGAACGAATGCCACAGCAGTCCGAATTTCATGTTCGAGTCACTCCAGAATCAATCAGCAATTTGCGCAGGTGTAGGGCCGATGGCCGTGCAGTCGTTGGCCAGGTGCTTGCGCATGAGCTCCATCTGCGGACGGTCTTTGCCGTTGCGCGGCTCGATCGCAAGCTTGTAGGTGCCCCAGCCGGGGCCGCCGGCCCAGTACGCGCTGGGCACGCAGTTGTCGTTCAGGTAGGCGAGCAGGTTGTCCATCGCTTGCGCCGCTTCGGGCAGGTCGTCGGGTATGCCGTACTCGCCAAGGAACCCTTTCTGGCCATGCTTCTGCAGCCACTCGATGAATGGCCGCGCGCGTTCGACGCCGATCATCGGATCGATGTTGCGGCTGGTCTGGGCCATGTACTTGCCGGAGAAATCGTCGTCGAAGTACAGGTGCGCCTCGTAGATGAGGCGGTCGGCCGGGTCGTTGATCAGGAAATTGGCGTTCACCAGCGGCCAGTGATAGGCGCTCGACCAGCGCTCGCCCTCGATGAAGATCAGCGTCTGGTCGTCGACTTCGCGGATCGCATCGACCGCCGCCTGGGCTGCGCCCGGCCAGAGGCCCACGGTGCTGTGCGGCTCGTTCATGATGTCGTAGCCGAGCAGGCCCGGGTGACCTTTGAAGCGCTCGGCCAGCTTGCGCCACACCGAGGCATAGGCTTCGTAGGGCACCTTGCTCGAGCCGATGAGTTCGCCGTGATAACGACCATAGTTGTGCATGTCCAGAACGACCTTCTGGCCGTTCTGTGCGGCCAGATCCAGGGTCTTCTTCAACAACCGGATCTGGTCGAAGTTCAATCCGGAATCGAGCGAGTGCTGCACGCGCTCCCAGATGAACGGAAAGCGGATCAGGCGGATGCCCTGATCGGCGTAGTACTTGAAGTGTTTGTTCTCGGGGTAGAAGTAGTGAGTGCCGTTCTTGCCCGGCGTGATGTGCGGGGCGAAGCCGGCACCGGAGATGTTGACCCCGTGCAGGGCCAGGCCTCCTTCGTCATTGACAGGCCAGTCGGCGGCGCACACGCCGACAGCCGACAGCGCGGCCGCCAGGGCCACTGCCAGTCGGGTCGAGCGCATTGCAGGCCGGTTGGAGTGTCTGGTCATCGCTAAACACCTATCTTCAAGCAAAAAAAATGTCCGCTGACGCTCGCAAGTCAGTGTCGGGCAGATACGAAAAAAAAAATGGGGCGGCGTTCGGCATGGCGACGGGGGTTGACCCCGCCGCCGTGCGAATCACTTACTTATTGGCGCTGGCGTATTCGTACTGGTAGTAGCCGTACTCGCCATAGGTGGATGCCTTGCGGACCACGGCGTTGAAGATCACGCCCTTGACCAGCAGGCCGTTCTGCTCGAGACGCCGCTTGGCCGCTTCGATTTCCTTCAGGCCGTTCAGGCCGTAGCGGGTGACCATCAGCGTGGTACCTGCCTGGCTGCCGACCAGCGCGGCGTCGGTGACCGCCAGGATCGGCGGCGTATCGAAGATCACCAGGTCGTACATGTGGCTGATCTCCTTGACGAAGCGCGAGAAGTTCTCGTGCATCAGCAGTTCCGACGGGTTCGGCGGCAACTGGCCATGGGTGATCACGTGCAGGTTGTTCAGCTGGGTCTTCTGGATGGCATCGAACAGGGTGATGCGACCGGAGAGGATATCGGACAGACCCTTGTCGCCATCGCAACGCATGACCTTGTGCAGGTAACCCTTGCGCATGTCGGCGTCGATCAGCAGTACACGCTTGCCGGACTGAGCGACAACGGCGGCCAGGTTGGTGGTGACGAAGGACTTGCCGACTGCCGGGCTCGGACCGGTGATCATCAGGACGTTGTTCTTGGCCTCGATCATCGCGAAGTGCAGGCTGGTGCGCAGGCTGCGCATGGCCTCGGTGGCGAGGTCGGCCGGGTCGTTGATGGTCAGCAGGTAGGATGCAGTGCTCTTGTCGCGCTTGAAGTTGGCCAGGCGCTTCTCCAGCGTGGCCTGCTTCTCGGTGAAGGGAATCGAGGCGTAGACCGGAGTGCCGGTGCGTTCGATGTCCTCCGGGTTCTCCACGCCGCGCTTGAGTGCTTCACGCACATAGACGAAGGCGGTGGCGAGCAGGGCGCCGAGCAGGGTGGCGACGATGACGACCAGCGGCTTGTTCGGCTTGACCGGGTTTTCCAGGTCTGCCGCGGCGTGGTCGATGATGCGCACATTACCCACGGTGCCGGCGCGGATGATGTCCAGCTCCTGGGTCTTGTTCAGCAGCATGGAGTAGGTTTCCGAGGAAACTTCCACGTCGCGGGTCAGGCGCAGCAGTTCCTGCTGGGTCGACGGCAGGGTCTCGATCTGCTTCTCCAGCTGGTCCTTCTGCATCTGCAGCTGGTTGATCTGGTTCATCAGTGCCTGGAAGTTCGGGTGCTGACGAGTGAAGCGACGTTCCATCTCGGTGCGCTTGAGGTTCTGCTCGGAGATCTGCTTTTCCAGGTCGACGATGCGATCGAGCACCGACTGGGTTTCTGCGGTGATATCCACCGAGCGGGAGCCGGTCTGGTACTTGTTCAGCGCGGTCTGGGCAGCCTCGAGGTTGCGGCGTACGGCCGGAACCTGCTCGTTGAGGAATTCCAGGCTCTGGGTCGCTTCTGCAGCGTTACGGGCAACGTTCTGATCGACGTAGCGGTTGGCCACTTCCTCCAGCACGCGGATGGCGTGTTGCGGATCCGGGTCTTCCAGGGTCACGTTGACGATGCCCGACTGCTTGCCGCTCTCGGCGGCGGACAGGCGCTGCTGATAGCTCTCCGTGGTGTTGTAGGTGCGATTCTTGATCACGGTGAAGGTGGTGCCGGGGCGAGCGTTCAGCTCGGCCACGGTGACGCGGTAGCCTTCATTCTCTACCGGCTCGCCGGTGACGCCCTGTACCACGACTTCACCGTCTTCATCGCGCAGGATGAAGCCGTTGTTCTCGGCGGCTTCCAGCGTCAGCTCCTTGCCATGCACCTTGTCCGGTACTTCCATCTGGGTGACCTTCAGCACTTCGCCACCCCAGGCGTAAGCGCCGAGGCCGGTCGGGTACCAGCCCAGCTCGCCTTCTTCGGTCGGCTCGAAGCGCCGGGCCATGAAGCCGCCGATGATCGGGAAGTGGTGGGGCTTGATGATGATGTCGAGGTTCAGGTTGCTGACCGCGCCACCCACCACCGAGCGCGACTTGAGCAGCGCGATCTCGGTCTGTGCCGGCGATACCGGCGGGTTGTTGTTGACCACGTCGGTCAGGCTCGGCAAGCCGCTCTTGGGTTCGATCTGGATCATCGCGCTGGCGAGATAGACCGGTGTTGCGAGCAGCGCATAGGCGATGCCCAAAGCCGCGAAGAAGCCGGTGATGCCCAGAATGAGCATGCGGTTGTTGATGAAGGTGTCAAAGAGGTGGGCCAGGTCGATGTCCTTGTCCTCTTTGGTTTCATAGATTGGGCGGGGCATGGTTGTCATCGAAGTTCCTTCTTCATTTCAGGTAAGGAAGCCAGCTCTCGACGGATTTCGTCAGGAGATTGTGGACATGTTCAAAAGCGGGTTTGGATTGGCGGTAGGGGTCCGGAATTTCCAGGTTGTCCTGCCATTTGCCGATGAGAAACGTCTTGCCGTGGACCTCGGGTGCAATCTGGCGAATGTGTTGAATGTGGCTGTTCTCCATCGCCAGGATCAGGTCGGCCTGGTGCAGCATGTGTCTGTCGACCTGGCGCGCACAGTGGGCGGGGAGTTCCAGCCCGTGGTCCTGCAGTACTTCATGGGCGGTTTTGTCCATGGGGTTACCTACTAGTGCGCCAATGCCCGCCGAACTGATCGTCAGGCCCTGGCCGCTGAGTCTGTGCGCGAACAACGCTTCGGCGGTTGGGCTCCGGCAGATGTTCCCGACACAGACGATCAAAATGTTCTTGAACATGGGTTCAACCTCGTGGCTGCAAGGTCGCAGCCGCCGGGATTCGGCCCGTGATGAACGAATGTGAGATTTTGGGCAGTGTCATTAGTTCCTTCCTGTCACGCCTTTGTGCGGCGTGACTTTTTCCAGTCTTTTCGGCGGCGCGCGGAGCGTGCGTCGATCAGTACACGTCCTTGTTCAGCAGCAGCGCCGGCGGGGTGCGTACGAGGATGTAGAGGTCGAACCAGACCGACCAACGCTCGATATAGTCGAGGTCGAACTCGACGCGTTTCTCGATCTTCTCCAGCGTGTCGGTCTCGCCGCGGTAGCCGTTGATCTGCGCCCAGCCGGTGATGCCGGGTTTGACGCGATGACGTGCCGAGTACTCGGCCACGGCGTCCTCGAACAGCACGCCGGCAGCCTTGGTGGCGGTGGCATGTGGGCGCGGACCGACCATGGACATGCTGCCGAGGAAGACGTTCAGCAGCTGTGGCAACTCATCGAGGCTGGTCTTGCGGATGAAGCGGCCGACACGGGTGATGCGATCGTCGCCACGGGTGGTCTGCCGATCGGCGTTGGCGTCGGACTTCTCGTGGTACATCGAGCGGAACTTGAAGACCTCGATCAGCCGGTTGTTGTAGCCGTAGCGCTTTTGCTTGAAGAGCACCGGACCCGGCGAGTCGAGCTTGATCGCCAGCGCGATGAGCAGCATCACCGGCGCGGCAGCGAGCAGGGCGATGCTGGAGATGACGATGTCTTCCAGCCGCTTGAAGAAGGGGGACCAGCCGCGCAGCGGCAGGTCCGAGGCGATCAGGGTGGGCAGGCCGCCGACTTCGGTGATGCGCTTGTCGGCGTGGCGGAAGGCGACCATGTCCGGTACCAGCAGGACGTTGACCGGCAGCTTGCGCAGTTCGTTGATCAGCTGGCCGATGCGGCTGTCGGCGAACCAGGGCAGGGCGACCAGCACCTGGGTGACCTTTTCCTCGCGGATCATGCGTTCCAGATCGCGGGTGTTGCCGAGCAGGGGCAGGTTGGCCAGTTCCTTCGGCAACCGCTCGAGGCGGTCATCGATGAAGCCCAGCACACCGGTGCGGATGTCGCGATGGTTCTGCAGGTGTTCGGCCACGCGCAGGCCGTTCTCGGTACCGCCGAGGATTACTGCGTTCTGCAGGAACATGCCCCGCGCCATCAGGCGGCGGAACAGCGCGAGCATGGCCAGGCGCTCGGCGCCGAACAGGACGGCGCTGGTGAAGAACCAGAACACCAGGTGTTTGGTTTCCAGGTAACTGAACAGGCCCATGCCCTGATGCATGAAGATCAGGAAGCTGAACGCTGCGGCCCAGGCCACGAGCATGACGCGGAAGCGCAACAGGGTGCTGAACACCTCTTCGCTATAGATGCCGACGGTCTGGAAGATGATGACGCTGAGTACCGCGAAGAAACCGAGGAATGCGCTGAACGGGCCGCTGGCGGGAAGTTCCATGAACGCCAGCAGGAGTAGCCCGGGCAGGATCGACGTGAGGCCGTGGATCAGGCGAATGCTGGCAAGGAAGTAATCGACGAAACTCGGGTGAGCATATTCAAGGGTTCCAACAGACTGTACGCGCATACAAGGCTCCATCCTCAGCTCAAAGCTGGCTCAAATCTCGAATTAATCGCCGCGGAACGCGGGGGATTGATAGCAGGCCGCCATCGCAACCGTGATCGGGACTCCTGCTCCGACCGTGCCTCTCCGGATGAGTTCAGTAGGAGTCAGTGGGCCGCCAAAAAAATGAGCGGGCCCGCAAAATGCGCGCAAATAGCTGTTTTGAAAGCGCTTTGAGCGGTGCCCGAGATGAGCGTGGCGGGCTAAGCAGGACGCGGATAATGACGGGCGGTGCGATACATCGAAGTTTTGGATTAATACCGCTGCGCTTGTTGCGCACAACTTCCGACCCCGGCCCCGGTCTTATGCAGCGGTGCCAATTGCGAGGAATGAACTGCCATGGGCGATGCCAAGGCGCTGCTGATACTGCATGGAAAACAGGCGCTCAACGATGAGGTACGCGAGGCGGTTAGACAGCGTCGCGAGGCGGGGTGGGATCTGGCGGTTCGTGTCACCTGGGAGCCAGGCGATGCGCAGCGGCTGGTGCGCGAGGCGCTGGATGCGGGCTATCCGACCCTGATTGCCGGTGGCGGCGACGGCACCTTGCACGAGGTGGCCGCGGCCATGCTGGAGATACAAGCGGACGCCCGCCTCGCGCTACTGCCGCTGGGGAGTGCAAACGACTTCGCCAAGGCTGCCGGCATACCGCTCGTCCCGGTCGAGGCACTGGGTCTGCTGGAGCAGCCGGTGCAAGTGATCGATATCGGCGAAATGAACGGCCATCCCTTCGTCAACATGGCCACCGGCGGCTTCGGCTCCAAGGTCACCGCGAGCACCTCCGAGGAGCTCAAGCGGGTGCTGGGTGGCGGCGCCTATCTGCTCACCGGCCTGACGCGCTTTGCCGAGATTCATTCCGCGAAGGGGCGTTTCAGCGGGCCGGGCTTCGATTGGGAAGGAGAGTTCCTGGCGCTGGGCATCGGCAACGGGCGACAGGCCGGTGGTGGCCAGCTGCTCTGCCCGCAGGCGATGATCGACGATGGGCTGCTGGACGTCTGCATCGTGCCGGCACCGGCGGATGCCGTCGGGACCCTGGGCACGCTGCTCAGCGGTGGTCTGCTTGGGGTCGATGCGGTGTCGGTCAGTGCCCGGGTGCCCTGGCTCGAGGTCGAGGCGCCGACGGCGATCAACATCAATCTGGACGGCGAACCCTTCACAGGCGCCAGTCTGCGCTTCGATGTCCGCCCGCGGGCTTTGCGCCTGCACGTGCCCCCGGAGTCGCCGCTGCTGCAACGAAATCTCCGGGCGCAGTGATATGGGCGAAGCCGGCAGCCGGTAAGCTGGGAAAAAAGTGGTGAACGGTACATAAAGCCGAAGGGGATGCGGCCGATATGCCTCTTACCATGTTTTCCCAAGGAGCCTGGAAATGGCCGGCATTCTCGATTCAGTCGATCAACGCACCCGCCTCGTGGGGCAGAATCGCCTGGAAATTCTCATGTTCCGGCTCGGCGGGCGGCAGAAGTTCGCCATCAACGTCTTCAAGGTGCAGGAAGTTGTCCAGCTGCCGAAGATGACGCTGATGCCGCACCGACACAGTTCGGTGTGCGGCGTGGTCAACCTGCGCGGGCAGACCCTGCCGGTGGTCGATCTGTCGCGAGCCATCGGCCTGCGGCCGCTGGTGCCGGACGAGCGCAGCACCATCATCGTCACCGAGTACAACCGCACCGTGCAGGCCTTTCTGGTCGGTGGCGTGGACCGCATCGTCAACCTGAACTGGGAAGCGGTGATGCCGCCGCCGACTACCGCCGGCCGGCAGCACTACCTGACTTCGATCACCAAGGTCGACGATGAGCTGGTGGAAGTGATCGACGTGGAGAAGGTGCTCGCCGAGATCGTCCCCTATGACACCAACATCTCCGCCGAGCGGCTGGCCGATCCGATCCTCGAGCGTGCTCGTGGCCGGGAAGTGCTCTGTGTGGACGATTCCTCGGTGGCCTTGGCTCAGCTGCGCGAAACCCTCAGCCAGCTCGGCCTGAAGATCCACACCGCAAGCGACGGCTTGAAGGGCCTGAACATGCTCAAGGCGTGGGCCGACGCCGGCGAAGTGCTCACCGACAAGCTGCTCATGGTGTTCACCGATGCCGAGATGCCGGAGATGGACGGCTATCGCCTGACCACCGAAATTCGCCACGATCCGCGTCTGCGGGACCTCTATGTGGTGCTGCACACGTCTCTGTCGGGTAGCTTCAACCTGGCCATGGTGCAGAAGGTCGGTTGTGACAACTTCCTCTCCAAGTTCCAGCCGGAAAAACTGGTGGACGTGATCCAGGACCGCCTGAAGCTGGACGAGCAGGCCTGACAGCCCGCCTGCAGCCGGCTGCTGAACCACGCAGCCGCCCCTGCTATGCTGCTGCGCTTTCCCCCAAGGAGGCGCAGCATGCATCTCTCCTCGCTCTATCGCTTCCCTCTCAAGTCGGCGGCTGGCGAATCGCTGCAGCGCTGCGCCAGCGATTCGCTTGGTCTGCTCGGCGATCGGCGCTGGATGGTGGTTGCCGCCGGCACCGGGCGCTTTCTCACCCAGCGCATACTGCCGCGTATGGCTTTGCTGCAGGCGCATTGGCAAGGCGATACAGCGTTGAAGCTGGCGGCGCCCGGCATGCCGGAGCTGCTGGTGCGAGTACCGGATGACAAGACGATGCGTTGTGTGCAGGTCTGGAGCGCCAATCCGGTGGTACCGGATGCTGGTGAGACCGCAGCGGCCTGGCTCTCGGACTTTCTCGGGCAGGCCTGCCGGCTCGTGTACCTGCCGGAGGACGACGGCATTCAGGTCGATCTGGATTATGCGCGGCTCGGCGAGCGTACGGCCTTCAGTGACGGGTTTCCCTTTCTGCTGATCGGTCAGGCGTCGCTGGACGATCTGGCCCGACGTGTAGGGCGTCCACTGGAGATGCTGCGCTTTCGACCGAACCTTGTCGTCAGCGGGGCCGAGCCCTATGCCGAGGATGGCTGGAAGCGCATCCGTATCGGCCAGCTGACCTTCCGTGTGGTCAAGCCCTGTTCGCGCTGCGTCATCCCCACGCTCGACCCGGCCACTGGCGAGCGCGCGCCCGATCGGGAGCCACTGAATACGCTGCTGTCGTATCGCAAAGGGCCGGGCGGGGTGTTCTTCGGCCAGAATCTGATCGCCGAAGGGCGCGGCGAGCTGGAAGTCGGAATGCCGGTCGAGCCGCTGGAGTGAGAAACGGCCGGCCCGGACGGTGTGCCGTCCGGGCCGGCTGCGCGTCACTGCGATTCGAAATAACGCTCGTGCCACTCCACCAGCGGTTGGGGTGAATTCAGCTTCTGCCCGTAGATCACCGAGTAGGTCAGCACGTTCTGCACGTACTGGCGGGTCTCGTCGAACGGAATGTTCTCTACCCACACATCGAACGACAGGTGCTCGGCGTTGCGCAGCCACTGGCGCACACGACCGGGGCCGGCGTTGTAGGCAGCCGAGGCCAGTACACGGTTGCCGTTGAACTGCCCGTAGATCTGGCTGAGATAGGCAGTGCCCAGCTGGATGTTGGTGGTGGGGTTCAGGACCTGCTGCGGCGAAGCCAGCGGGATGTTGAAGCGCTTGGCGGTTTCCTTGGCGGTCGCCGGCATCAGCTGCATCAGACCGGTGGCCCCGACATGGGAGCGGGCATCGGCCATGAAGGCGCTTTCCTGGCGGGTTACGGCGAACGCCCAGCTGGGATGGATCTCCCGCGCCCGCGCGGCCTGTACCAGGGTGTTGCGGTGGGCCATGGGGAAGCGGATATCCAGATCGTCCCAGTACTGCGCCTGGCTGATGGTGCGGATGGCCGGGAAGTACCACTCCTTTTCATAGGCGATGCGTGCCTGCGCGACCATCTCGTCGCGGCTGAACAGCCGACTGACGTGATACCACTCGCGGCGGCCATCGACGATCTGCCCGCGGTCGTAGAATTCCAGTGCGCGGCGAATACCGGCGGTATTGCGGACCTTCTGCACGACCTTCGGATCGAGCGCCAGTGGCTGATGGTTCAGCTTGTACGGCGCCTGGATGCGGTCGGCCGACAGGAAGCCGTAGAAATCCCGCTCTTCGGCCACCGGCTTATAGAGCAGGGCCGCCTGCTTGCTCTCCGGTTTGGCCAGCTGCAGGCTGCGCGCCTGCCAGTAGCGCCAGCGATTGGTATTGGCCAGTTCATCGGGAAAACGCTGTGTCAGCCGGTACGCTTCATCCCACTGGCCCTGGCGCAGCAGCAGACGGGTGCGCCACTCGGTTACGGTGTTGTCGCGCAGCTCGGGATCGTACTCGGCCATCACCTTGAGCGCGCGGCTGTCGAAGCGCTTGGCCAGGGTCAGCCCGATCTGCCGGGCAATGGCGACCTTTTCCTCGGGCGAAAACGCAAAGCGGCGTGCGTAGCCGTCGAGCAGATTGAGCGCCTGCTCCGGGTCCTGGCGCGCGAGGCGCCGCAGGCCGATCGAAACGACGTCGGCCATCGCTGGGCTGGTCGGCGAGAAGCGTTCAGACTGGCGAAGCATCTGAGGTTTCTGCGCCACGTCGATCATCAGCTGACCCTGGCTCTGCAGCGTAGGCAGACGTTTCACCAGGAAGCTGGCGACCCCGTAATTGCCGCTCTCCACGGCCAGCTTGGTGCGCTTCCAGCGCCGGTCTTCGGTCAGGAGACCCTTGGATTCCCAGAGCTCGAACAGCGGGTCGCAGGAGTTGTGCTGCGACTTGCCAACCAGCCACAGCCGCTCGGTCGCGGCGTCGGCGCCCGGGAGACCGTTGCGCAGCTGATACTGCGCGAACAGGCAGTCCAGCTCGGTGAAGTTCATCTTCGGATCGTAATAGCGGGTAAAGGTCTGCCAGTCGCCGCGGGCGGCCAGCAGGCGCAGCCAGCGCAGCTTCATCCAGTTGATCTGAGGCAGGTCGCCGTGTTCGGCTAGAAACTTCTCGACTTCCTGATTGCTGGCCGACTTCAGCCGGTGGGTCAGCTCGTCATAGGCGAGGTAGGGCTCGAGCGGATAGTCGCGCAAGGCGCTCTGGTAACGGCGATAGGGGCCTGCATCGCCCTTGGCCAGGGCCTGCTTGGCCTCATCGTAATACTGGCGTTGCTGGCTGAGACTGGCGGCGGACGCATCCAGGCCAATGGCAGAAACGAACAGGCAGAAACACAAACTGGAGAGTCGGCCGCGCATGGTACATCCGTAAAACGGGGGGCGTTGAGATGACAGGCGACGTGCTGTACCGGGCGGCACAGGAGACGGCCTGCTGCAGGAGCTAGCTTAGCTTGCCGCACCGGCCAGTTAAACGAGCATTAAGCTCCGGTAACAAACAAAACCACTCTTCCGACGAGCGTACGGCGACAGGGGCGCAAGTCGCCGACAGACGGGAGGCCGGCGCGCCCGCTCGGCAGCGATAAATCATCGGATCCGACCGGGTTCATGGTCGCCATCCTGCTAGAATGCGCGCCCTGTTTTCGGAGGTAGCCATGACCCTGCTCAATTTCACCGATGTATCTCTCGCCTACGGCACCACGCCGTTGCTGGATGGCGTGTCCTGGCAGATCGCGCGGGGCGAGCGGGTCTGCATCATCGGCCGCAACGGGACGGGCAAATCCAGCATGCTGCGCCTGGTCAAGGGCGATCGCAGCGCAGACGACGGCGAAATCTGGCGCGCGCCGGGACTGAAGATCGGCGAGCTGCCACAGGAGCTGCCGCGGGCCGACGACCGCACGGTCTTCGATGTGGTCGCCGAAGGCCTGTCCGGGGTAGGCGAGCTGCTCGCCGAGTACCATCACCTGAGCATGAACATTCAGGATCAGGACGACCTCGACAAGCTCATGCATGTTCAGCAGGCCCTGGAAGCCAAGGATGGCTGGCGCTTGCAGCAGCTGGTGGAAAGCACGCTCAGCCGCCTGCAGCTGCCCGCCGATCGCACCCTTGCCGAGTTGTCCGGAGGCTGGCGGCGGCGAGTGCTGCTGGCTCAGGCGCTGGTGTCCGAACCCGACCTGCTGCTGCTCGACGAACCCACGAACCACCTGGACATCGGCGCCATCGCCTGGCTGGAGGAAGCGCTGACCGGCTTCAACGGTGCCGTGCTGTTCATCACCCACGACCGCGCCTTCCTGCAGAACCTGGCGACCCGCATTCTGGAGCTGGACCGTGGCCACCTGATCGACTGGAACGGCGATTACGCCAGCTTCCTGGTGCACAAGGAACAGCAGCTGGCCGCGGAGGAAACCGCCAACGCCCTGTTCGACAAGAAGCTCGCCCAGGAGGAAGTGTGGATTCGTCAGGGCATCAAGGCGCGGCGCACCCGCAACGAAGGCCGGGTGCGTGCCCTCAAGGCGCTGCGTGCCGAGCGCAGCGAGCGCCGTAATGTGCAAGGCAAGGCGACTTTCCAGGTGGAAACCGCGGAAAAGTCCGGCAAACAGGTTGTCGTTGCCGAGCACATCAGCTTCGCTCATCCGGGCGGCGAACCGCTGATCCGCGACTTTTCCCTCGTCATTCAGCGCGGCGACCGCATCGGCCTGCTCGGCGCCAACGGTACCGGCAAGACCACGCTGCTCAAGCTGCTGCTGGGTGAACTGCAGCCCAGCAGCGGCTCGATCGAGTTCGGCACCAAGCTGGAAGTGGCGTATTTCGACCAATTGCGTCACAAGCTGGAGCTGGAGAAGACCGTGGTGGACAACCTCGCCGAAGGCCGCGAATTCATCACCATCGATGGGCAGAATCGCCACGTGCTGAGCTACCTGGGCGACTTCCTGTTCAGCCCGCAGCGGGCGCGCACGCCGGTCAAGGCGCTGTCCGGCGGTGAGCGGGCACGGCTCTTGCTGGCGAAGCTGTTCAGCAAGCCGGCCAACCTGCTGGTGCTCGACGAGCCGACCAATGATCTCGATGTGGAAACCCTCGAACTGCTCGAAGAGGTGCTGCTCGGCTTCCAGGGCACGGTGCTGATGGTCAGCCACGATCGGGCCTTCCTCGACAACGTGGTCACCAGCACGCTGGTGTTCCAGGGCGGTGGCGAGGTGCGCGAGTACGTCGGTGGCTATCAAGACTGGCTGCGCCAGGGCGGTTCGCCGCGTCTGCTGGGCGTTGCCGACTCCGCTGCGCAGGCGAAGGAGGCCGGCAAGGCGCAGGGGGCAGCGCCTGCTCCCGCTCCGACGCCGGCCGAAGCGGCACCGGTGAAGAAGAAGCTCAGCTACAAGCTGCAGCGCGAACTGGAGGCGCTGCCGGGCAAGATCGATGAGGCCGAGAAGGCCATCGAGGCGCTGCAGGCGGACATTTCCGATCCGGCGTTCTATCAGCAGGCGCCCGAGGCGACCGCCGCGGCGCTGGCCCGCCTCGAGGCGCTACAGCTCGAGCTCGACGGGCTGCTGGAGCGTTGGGCCGAACTCGAGGAGTGATCGCACGCTGTGGGCCCCGGCGGCGCCCGGAAGACGGGAGCCGCTGCACGGCGGAGCGGGTCCCGGTCACGGCTTATGAGATGGATCAATGCCATGCGCGCTGGCGCGTAGTTAAGTATCCGGAAAAGGATCAGCAGTCATGATGGAGCGTTAATGGCAATCGAATACCGCATCACCCTGGATGACGAACACGATTTCAGTTACCGGATCGAGCTGGATCGTGATTACGACCAGGAGGCCGCCGCCCAGGCGCCGAAATGGACCCGCCTCGATCATCAGCGTTGCTCCAACTGCCCGCTCAGCAAGGACGATTTCAGCCATTGTCCCGCCGCCGTGGACCTGCATCGGGTAATCGAGGACTTCCAGGGGCTGCCCGCCGTGCAGAAGGCTCTGGTCTGGGTGCGTACCCCCGAGCGCGAATACACCAAGCAGGTCGGACTGGACGAGGGCTTGCGGGCGCTGCTCGGAGTGATCATGGCGACCAGTGCCTGCCCGGTGCTCGGCCGGCTCAAACCCATGGCCAAGCAGCATCTGCCGTTCGCCAGCAACCATGAGTTCGTGCTGCGGGCCGTGTCGCTCTACCTGGCGCGACAGTATTTCAATCTGCGCGAAGGGCGCCATGCCGATTGGGAGCTGCGGGGGCTGGTGCGCTCATTCCAGCAACTGCAGCTGGTCAACCAGGCGTTCTGGCAGCGCATTCACGATACCTGTCACGCCGACTCCAACCTCAAGGCCTTTCTGACCTTCTTCTCGATGGCGTCCAGCCTGACCTATTCGCTGGAGACGCAGCTGCAGAAGATCCGCCCCTTGGTGATGAGCGCGGGCGAGGGCGTGGAGCTCTTCTGATCACCGCTACCGCGCAGCGCCATCACGCTGCGCGGTCGGGGCTGTCATTCCGTTTTTTTCAGGCGCACGGCCAACACGTCGCACGGCGCGCCATGCAGGATGTCGTTGGCGGTGGAGCCGAGCAGCAGCGCAAGGCCGTGGCGGCCGTGGCTGCCGACCACGATCAGGTCGCAGCGCTGCTCCTTGGCCAGCCGATGCACTTCCTGGCGAGGCTGCCCATAAGCCAGGTGGCGATTTTCCGGAGCGAGGCCAGGATAGCTGTCGGCAAAGCCGTTCATGCGCTCGCGGGCCTGATCGAACTGCTGTTGCTGCAGCATCGAAAGGTCCATCGGCACGTCACCGCCGAACGCCATGGCCATCGGTTCGATGATATGCACCAGGCTCAGTTTGGCATTGGAGGTGCTGGCGAGCGACTGCGCGCGGGCGACAACCGGATGGCATTCTTCGGTCAGGTCGATGGCGACCAGTATGTGTTGGTAGGGCATGGCGCGTTTCTCCTTGCGTGCCGGTCGCCAGAGGCGGTGGTCGTCCCGGCGGTATCTGGGTGATTACCCTTTCGTTTAACAGGTTTATACGACCTTGCGTCGGCCCCCGCCAGTGGCTTGTTGTCACCATCGATGACGGTGACCGGGCAGGGGCTGCTATCATGGCCGCCTTCTTTTTTGCGTCGCTGTCATGCTCGCCGCGTCGCCGCAGGTACGAGAAACGCCAATGCCGATGTTCGAATCCGATTATTCGCTTGCCTGGGCCCTGTACGGGCTAGCCGCGCTGGGCTGCCTGTTGTTCTGGTTCCGGGTGACGCGCTGGATGTGGCGCTGGTTGCGCGAGCCGCTGCGATTGATCGCGGCCGTGCTGCTGTTCACGCCGACCATCGTCGACCCGGCGAAGGAACTGTTCGCGCCCGCCGTGGCCATTACTGCCATGGACCTGGCGTTCAAGGTCGGCAACAACGCCTGGCGAGCGGTGGCGGATCTTGCGATGTACGGCTTGATCGCCTTCGCGCTGTATCTGCTGCTGGTCGCCATTCGCTGGCCGCTGGAGCGCAGATACGGCCGGCGCGAAGAAGCCGTTGCGGACGAGGACCCACGCACGCTGCGCGAGCGCATGGAAGATGAGCACGATGATGAGCCGGACTACACCCCATCGCGTGGCCGGATGCGCACCGAGCCGCGGATCTGAGCGCAGCCAAACATAGGTTACGAACCCCCATCGGGAGATGACGCATGTGCGAGCTGCTTGGCATGAGCGCCAACGTGCCCACCGATATCGTGTTCAGCTTCACCGGCCTCATGCAGAGAGGCGGCAAGACCGGGCCGCACAAGGACGGCTGGGGCATCGCCTTCTATGAAGGTCGCGGCCTGCGCCTGTTCCAGGACCCGGTCGCCAGTTGCGAGTCCGAAGTGGCGAAGATGGTGCAACGCTACCTCATCAAGAGCGAAGTGGTGATCGGCCACATCCGCCACGCCAATGTGGGCAAGGTTTCGCTGGTCAATACCCATCCTTTCGTTCGCGAGCTGTGGGGGCAGCACTGGTGCTTCGCGCACAACGGCCAGCTCGCCGACTTCGAGCCGCCTAAGGGCATCTACCGCCCGGTTGGCGACACCGACAGCGAGCGCGCCTTCTGCGACCTGCTGAACCGCATCCGCCTGGATTTCCCGGACCGCTGCCCACCGGACAACCTGCTGCCGGTTCTGCTTGGCGCCTGCGTCGAATACCGCCGCAAGGGAGTCTTCAACTGCCTGCTGAGCAATGGCGAATGGCTGTTCAGCTTCTGCAGCACCAAGCTCGCCGAGATCACCCGGCGCGCGCCGTTCGGGCCGGCGCAGCTGAGGGACGCCGAGCTGACGGTGAACTTCCATGCCGAAACCACACCGGACGACGTGGTCACCGTCCTGGCCACCGAGCCGCTGACGAACAACGAACAATGGACGCTGCACGAGCCCGGCCAGTGGAGTCTATGGCGCCTCGGCGAGTGTATCGCTCGGGGGAGGGTGGCCGAGTGTTGAGGAGTTATCTGCGTCTGACCCTGTTCGCCTTCGGCCTGCTGGTCGGCATCCAGGTGCCGGGATTCATCGAGGCCTATGCGCAGCATGTCGAGGCGCGACGGCTGGAGGCTCAGCAGGGCCTGCAGGGCTTTCAGCAGACGGCGCAGCGCTTCTTCGGCGGCGATCTGGATGCCCTGGTGCAGCATTATCAGGACAGCGACGACCCGGTGTTCCAGAGCGATGCGCAGAGCGTGGAGCAGCTGGTAAGCCGGGCGCGGATGCTGGAGCGCGAATGGCAGGCGATGCAGGGGCCGTGGTACGCACGGGCCGCGCACGTCTTGCTTGGTGCACAGCGCAGTCTGCGCGAGCAGGTCTGGAGCAGCTACCGCTTCCAGGTCCTGTTGGCGCCCGAGGCCATCGCTTGGGGCCTGAGCTGTGCGTTGCTCCTGGCCTGGCTGGTGGAGAGCCTGTTGCTGGCCGCCAGTTTCCCGCTTCGCTCGCGGGCGCGACGCTACCGGCCGTATCGCTGAGCACCATCGCCGTGCGCTCAGCGGTCGCCGCCCAGGTGCTGACCGCTCACTTGGCCAGGAACTTCATCCCTTCCTCGAGCCCACTGAGGGTCAGCGGGTACATCCGGTCTTCCACCAGCTCGCGAACGATCCCGGTGGAGGTGGTGTAGCCCCAGGTATCCTTGGGATAGGGGTTGATCCAGATGAGCTTCTTGTACTTCTCCATGAAGCGCTGCATCCACACGTAGCCCGCTTCCTCGTTCCAGTGCTCGACGCTGCCGCCCGGCTGGGTGATCTCATAGGGCGCCATCGCCGCGTCACCGACAAACACCACCTTGTAGTCCGCGCCGTACTTGTGCAGCACATCCAGCGTCGAGGTGCGCTCCGAGGTGCGGCGGAAGTTGTTCTTCCACACCGATTCGTAGATGAAATTGTGGAAGTAGAAGTATTCCAGGTGCTTGAACTCGGTCTTGCAGGCAGAGAACAGCTCCTCGCAGACCTTAACGTGGGCGTCCATCGAGCCGCCGATATCGAACAGGATCAGCAGCTTCACCGCGTTGCGCCGCTCCGGTCGCATCTGAATGTTGAGCAGGCCAGCATCGCGCGCGGTGTGGTCGATGGTGCCGTCGATGTCCAGTTCGTCCGCCGCGCCCTGACGGGCGAACTTGCGCAGGCGGCGCAGGGCGATCTTGATGTTGCGCGTACCGAGTTCGACCTGGTCGTCGAGGTTCTTGTATTCGCGTTGGTCCCAGACCTTCACAGCCTTGCCCTGGCGCTTGCCGGCATCGCCGATGCGGATGCCTTCGGGGTTGTAGCCGCCGGAGCCGAACGGGCTGGTACCGCCGGTACCGATCCACTTGTTGCCGCCGGCATGGCGTTCCTTCTGCTCTTCGAGACGCTTCTTGAACTCCTCGATCAGCTTGTCCAGCCCGCCGAGGGACTGGATCTGCGCACGCTCCTCGTCCGTCAGGCTGCGCTCGAACTCCTTGCGCAGCCAGTCTTCGGGGATCAGCGCTTCGAGGTGCTGGTCGAGATTCTCCAGGCCCTTGAAGTAGGCACCGAAGGCCCGGTCGAACTTGTCGAAGTGGCGCTCGTCCTTGACCATCACCGTGCGCGCGAGGAAATAGAACTCGTCCATGTCGGCGAACACGACGCGGTGCTTGAGCGCATCGATCAGATCCAGCAGTTCGCGCACCGATACCGGCACCTTGGCGGCGCGCATCTCGTTGAACAGGCCAAGCAGCATGGCAGAAACCTCTGGCGCCGAGGTCGGCGCGATATACGGGCGCTCAGCGTGGGCTGTCGCCGTTGTGTTGGGGCATCCCGTCGCGAATCGCATACCAGTCGGCCTTCGAGTCGACGTAGATATGCGATTGCGGCGGCTCTGGCAGCGGTGAGTCGAGGGTGCCGGCGGCGACGCCGACCTCATGTTCGCGGTTGTCGACGAACAGCAGATTGGCACCGCAGCGAATGCAGAAGGTGCGCGTGACGTGCTCGGAGGAATGGTAGACGCCGAGCTGATCCTTGCCGGACATGAAGTGGAAGGCATCCAGCGGCACGCTCGCATAGGTGGCGAAGGCGGCGCCATGGGCCTTGCGGCACATCTTGCAGTGGCAGTGGGTCAGTGCGTCGATGGGGGCGTCGATGCGATAGCGCACGACGCCACACAGGCAACTACCGGTATGCGTTTGCATGGTTTCTTCCTCCAGTGAGTGCACGGCCGGCTCCACCGGAAACCGGCGTCGATCAGCGGCTGTTGGCGCGTCGGCTCATGAAGGCTAGACGCTCGAGCAGCATCACGTCCTGCTCGTTCTTGACCAGCGCACCGGCCAGCGGCGGGATCGCACGGGTCGGGTCGCGCTCGCGCAGCACGGCTTCGCCGATGTTGTCGGCCATCAGCAGCTTCAGCCAGTCGACCAGCTCGGAAGTCGAGGGTTTCTTCTTCAGGCCCGGCACCTTGCGCACGTCGAAGAACACGTCCAGGGCTTCGCTGACCAGCGACTGTTTGATGCCCGGATAGTGCACGTCGACGATCTTCTGCAGCGTCTCGCGGTCCGGAAAGGCGATGTAGTGGAAGAAGCAGCGGCGCAGGAAGGCGTCCGGCAGTTCCTTCTCGTTGTTGGAGGTGATGATGATGATCGGCCGCTGCGTTGCCTTGATGGTTTCGTTGGTCTCGTAGACGTAGAACTCCATCTTGTCGAGTTCCTGCAACAGGTCGTTGGGAAACTCGATGTCGGCCTTGTCGATCTCGTCGATCAGCAGGATGACCCGCTCCTCGCTTTCGAAAGCCTCCCACAGCTTGCCCTTCTTGATGTAGTTCTTCACGTCGTGGACCTTGTCCACACCCAGCTGCGAATCACGCAGCCGGCTGACCGCGTCGTATTCGTAGAGGCCCTGGTGGGCCTTGGTGGTGGACTTGATGTGCCAGGTGATGAGTTTGGCGCCGAAGGATTCGGCCAGCTGCTCGGCCAGCATGGTCTTGCCGGTGCCCGGTTCGCCCTTTACCAGCAGGGGGCGCTGCAGGGTGATGGCGGCGTTGACCGCGAGTTTCAGGTCGTCGGTGGCGACGTAGGACTGGGTGCCTTCGAATTTCATTGCGGATTCCTTCGGCGGGGCCTGGCACGCAGGCGCTCGTTGTAGTCAGGTGGACGACTATAAGGGAAGGCCGTGTGGCTGTGAACGCGAGCGCATCATTCAGTCACTGAATGGCCGTGTGCGTGTTTCTGGTGACGCCCGCGGATCATTCCTCCTCGTCCAGCGCGCGTTCGAAGCGGGCGGTGAAGGCCTCGACGAAGGCATTGCGCAGGATCGCGACGAACGCCTGGAACGGGCTGACGTCCGTTTCCTTGGTCGTGCCGGACAGCTCGACGCGGGTGGCGAACTGGTCCTTGCGCTGGTTTTTCAGCACTTCCTGGCCGCCGCCGACGACCGCCTCCCACAGGCCGCGGAAGAAACCCTTGTCCTCGTTGGCCACGTCCTGCTCGTAGTCGAAGATGTCGACGTTGCGCAGCAGCGGTTTGATATAGCCGTCGAGCTGGCTGTTGCTGGCCTCGACTTCGACCACCAGGTCGCCGGTGCCGCCGGCGAAATCGAACTTGCCATAGGCCCGGCTGAGGTCGTTCAGCTGCTTGAGCGGCACCCCTGTCACGCGCAGATTCACCTCGAAGTCTTCCCAGTCGGTGAACGGGTCGAAGCGCGCGGTCGCCTCGATCGGCGCCTGATTGAACAGCTTGCCGGTGCCCTCGAAGGTAGCCGTGCGAGTGCCGTCGGCATCGTCGGTGTTGGTCAGGTTGTACAGGCTCGCCTGGATGTCGCTGGCATACACGTGCACCTGCGGGTCGGAGGAAAAATTGCGGAACGACAGCTGACCGTCCACTACGCGAATCTCGTTGAGCGTGATGGGCACCAGCGCATCGAGCTGGTCGCGCCAGTCGACCCCTTCGCCGCTCTGCGAGTCGCCACTGTCGCCGCCATCGACGAAGTTCAGGTGTGGCTGTTTGAAGACGACCTCGCCGACGATTTCGCGGTGGCGCAGGATCGCGTCCCAGCTGATGGCGATATCGATGCTCGGCGCCTTGAACAGGGGGGCTTGCACCCGCTTGTCCTTCTTTTCGATCAGCAGGCCTTCGACCCGGTAGGCGCCACGCCACCAGACCAGGTCGACATCCTCGACATGGCCCTGATAGTCCCCCATGTCGGCCATCTTCTCGTTCAGGAAGTTGCGCACCAGGTGCGGCAGGGCGAGATGCAGCAGGATCAGCAGCAGGCCGAGCGCTAGCAGGATCCACAGGGGAAGCAGGCGGCGAGTCATGGCATTCCGGGATGTGCGAGGTTATGCACGATGGACCCCGGCCGGCAGGCATGAGTTCGGCTGGACTGTCGTCAGGACTGCGCATAGGCTGAACGGTCTGATACTCCTCGGACAGGGCCTTCCCATGAGTCGCATATACGCAGACAACGCACGCTCCATCGGCAACACCCCGCTGGTCATGATCAATCGTCTCGGGCCGAAGGGCGTGAGCATCATGGCCAAGATCGAGGGGCGCAATCCGGCCTATTCGGTGAAGTGTCGGATCGGCGCAGGGATGATCTGGGACGCCGAAGACAGCGGCCGGATCAAGCCCGGCATGACGCTGGTCGAGCCTACCTCGGGCAACACCGGGATCGGCCTGGCATTCGTCGCCGCCGCGCGCGGTTACAAACTGATGCTGACCATGCCGGCTTCGATGAGCCTGGAGCGACGCAAGGTGCTCAAGGCGCTCGGCGCCGAACTGGTACTCACCGAGCCGGCCAAGGGCATGAAGGGCGCTATCGAGAAGGCTGCGGAGATCGCCGCCTCGAACCCGGAGCAGTACTACATGCCCCAGCAGTTCGAGAATCCGTCCAATCCGGCGATTCACGAAAAGACCACCGGGCCGGAAATCTGGAATGACACCGATGGCGGCATCGATGTGCTGGTGGCTGGCGTCGGCACAGGGGGCACCATCACCGGCGTGTCGCGCTATATCAAGAACACCAAGGGCAAGCAGATCCTGAGCGTTGCCGTGGAGCCCGCCAGCTCCCCGGTGATCAGCCAGACGCTGGCCGGTGAAGAGGTGAAGCCCAGCCCGCACAAAATCCAGGGCATCGGTGCCGGCTTCGTACCGAAGAACCTCGACCTGTCGATGGTCGACCGCGTCGAGCTGGTCGATGACGACGAGGCCAAGCAGATGGCGCTGCGACTGATGCGCGAAGAGGGCATTCTGTGCGGCATCTCCTGCGGAGCGGCGATGGCGGCGGCGGTACGGCTGGCCGAACGGCCGGAAATGCAGGGCAAGAATATCGTCGTGATCCTGCCGGACTCCGGCGAGCGCTACCTGTCCAGCATGCTGTTCAGCGACATGTTCAGCGAGCAGGAACTGGTGCAGTAATACGCCTCGCGGCGCGGCTGCGATGTCAGCCGCGTCGCAGGTCCGCCTGTGGCTGGGCTGGCGGCGTTGGTCGCAGGATCAGCCACAACGCCAGTGCGATCAGTGCACCGCCCTGGACATAGGCCCAGGACAGCGGTTCATCGAGCAACAGCACGCCCCACAGCACGCCGAATGGCGGGATCAGGAAGGTCACGGTCAGCGTCTTGACCGGGCCGATGTCCGCCAGCAGGCGAAAGTACAGGATGTAGGCGAACGCCGTGCAGACCAGTCCGAGCCCCAGCAGGCTGAGCCAGACGGTCTGGTCGCCCCAGCTCACCGGCGGTGCGTTCAGCACGGAAAGAACGAACAGTGGCAGCAGGCAAAGCGTTGCCCCTGCCTGGCTGCCGAATGCCACCACCTCGCTGTTCAGACTGTCGCCCTGCTGGTTGATCCAGCGGCGGGTAAGGAAGCCGCCTACGCCATAGCAGGCCGTCGCGCCCAGGCACGCCAGCGCACCGAGCAGCACCTCCGTGTCGAAGGGCACCGGGCCGATGCGCATCAGCAGGGCAACACCGCCGAGTCCGCTGAGCACACCAACGATCTTGGCCAGCGTCAGCTCCTCGGCAAAGAACAGGGCGCCGATCAGCACGCCCATCATCGGCGTGGTGGCGTTGAAAATGGCCGAATAGCCAGCCGGCAGCAGCTGCGCGGCCACCGAGTACAGCACGAACGGCACGCCGGAGTTGATCGCGCCGAGCACCAGGCACAGGCCGAGCTTGCCGTGGAAGTCCCAGCGTGTGCGCATCAGAGCCAGGATCGCCATCAGGCCGACGGTCGCCAGCAGTACGCGAAAGAAGGCGGTGGGAAAGGTCCCGAGTACGGGGGCGATGATGCGCAGGAACAGAAAGCTCGCGCCCCAGATGGCGGCAAGGCCGAGCAGGCGAAGCAGGTCAAGCGGTCGCATGGACTGGCTCCATCTCGCGAAGCAGCAAGTGTTGTCGCCCTTTGCGCAACTGGCAATCCGAAACCGACTTTCAAACAGCGGGCTGCTAAGCTCGGCGAACCTTCATGTCCGGCAGTGGGTGCATCATGGTGCAGCACGAACTGGCCGCGGAAATCGCGCGGCAGATTCTCCTCGGCTTCGACGATTATCGAGAGCATTTCCGTCTGATCACCGAAGGCGCGCGGGCGCGCTTCGAGCAGGCGCAGTGGCAGGAAGCCCAGCGCGCCTCCGCGGCGCGGATCAGTCTCTACGAGGAGAAGGTGGGGGAAACCCGGCGCCGTTTGCTGGCCAGCTTCGATCATGCCGACCTGCTCCAGGTCGAGGCCTGGCCGCAGATCAAGAGTGCCTACATCGAGCTGATCAACCCGCGCTTCGACGATGAACTGTCGGAAACCTGGTACAACTCGATCTTCTGCGGGCTGTTCAGCCACGACTGCATCAGCGACGGCACCATGTTCATCCATACCACCCGGCCTGCGGTGCGTGCTCATGAGCGGCTGGCGCAGACGCGTCGCTACCGCCCGAACGGTGATCTGCGCGGGATGCTGGAGCAGATCCTGCGCGACTATGCGTTCTCGGTGCCGTACTGCGATCTGCCGGGTGATCTTCAACGGTTGCAGACGCAGCTCTGCGAGACGCTGCCTGACTGGGTCTGCAAGGACCCCGAGCTGACCGTCGAGGTGTTCGTGTCGGTGCTCTATCGCAACAAGGGCGCGTATCTGATCGGGCGCATCTTTACCTGCGACGAGCAGTGGCCATTGGCGATTCCGCTGTTGCATCGCGATGGTCAGGGCATCGTGGCCGATGCGCTGATCACGGACGAGGCGGAGGTGTCGATTATCTTTTCCTTCACTCGCTCCTACTTCATGGTCGAGGTGCCGATCCCTGCCGAGTTCGTCGGCTTTCTCAAGCGCATCCTGCCCGGCAAGCACATCGCCGAGCTGTACAGCTCGATCGGCTTTTACAAGCATGGCAAGTCCGAGTTCTACCGCGCACTGATCGACCACCTGGCCAATACCGATGACCGTTTCGTCATGGCGCCTGGGGTGCGCGGCATGGTGATGACGGTGTTCACGCTGCCCGGCTTCAACACGGTGTTCAAGCTGATCAAGGATCGTTTCTCGCCGATCAAGAGCGTCAACCGCGCCAACGTGATCGAGAAGTACCGGCTGGTGAAAAGCGTCGATCGGGTAGGGCGTATGGCCGATACCCAGGAGTTCGCGGACTTCCGTTTCCCCAAAGCCAAGTTCGAGCCTGAATGCCTGGCCGAACTGCTGGAAGTCGCGCCATCGACGGTGGAGGTGCAGGGCGACACCGTGCTGGTGCGGCATTGCTGGACCGAGCGGCGCATGACGCCGCTGAACCTTTATCTGGAAAACGCCAGTGAACAGCAGGTACGCGAGGCGTTGGAAGACTACGGCCTGGCCATCAAGCAGCTGGCGGCAGCCAATATATTTCCCGGCGACATGCTGCTGAAGAACTTCGGCGTCACCCGCCATGGTCGGGTGGTGTTCTACGATTACGATGAGATCAGCTTTCTCACCGAGGTGAATTTCCGCCACATACCGCCGCCGCGCTACCCGGAGGACGAAATGGCGTCCGAGCCCTGGTATTCGGTGGGGCCGAATGACGTCTTTCCCGAGGAGTTTCCACGCTTTCTGTTTGCCGATCTCGGCCAGCGTCGACTCTTCGCCAGCCTGCACGGGGAGCTCTACGACGCCGATTACTGGAAGGGGCTGCAGGATGCCATCCGCCAGGGCAAGGTGATCGACGTCTTTCCCTATCGGCGCAAGGCCGACCGCAACTGACGCAGTGCCGTCCGCGAAGTCGGTGGAACGCCCAGGCGCCCGCTCGGTCGCAGATGTAAAGCGCCGTAACAAAGCGGCGCCCGTACAGCAACGTATGGCCACATTGCGTGCGAGCACCAGGCCGGAACTTGGATTATGCTGTCCACATAGGCCGCATG
This sequence comes from Stutzerimonas stutzeri, assembly GCF_000219605.1. Lineage (NCBI taxonomy): Bacteria > Pseudomonadati > Pseudomonadota > Gammaproteobacteria > Pseudomonadales > Pseudomonadaceae > Stutzerimonas > Stutzerimonas stutzeri. The sequence continues at coordinate 2,554,766 of NC_015740.1, read as the reverse complement.
GCTCCGATGTAGCCCGTTATCTAGCAGGAGGGTATGACCATGAAAGCATGGCTCAATGAAATGTATTGGAAGCTGGCGGTCGCTCTTGGCTTGATCGAACCGCCTCGTATGCAACCCATCCCCGTACGCGCCCGCCGCGAGCAGGAGCGTCGCGCCCAACGCTGAGCCGCGTCACGCGGTGGGCAGGGCCGGTCCGCCGCGTTCGACGGCTCGTTGATAGGCGGGCCGTTGCTGTATGCGTTCGAGAAAGGCCAACAGGCGCGGGCGGCTCTGGTCCAGCCCCGCTCTCGAGCGTGCCGCCTCGAGCGGAAAGCTCATCTGAATATCCGCCGCGCTGAAGCTGTCTCCTGCGAACCAGGGGGATTTCTCCAGCTCCGCTTCCATATAGTCCAGATGCGTCTTCAGTTGAGGACCGATGAACGCCTTGTGCGCGCCGTTGGCGATGGCACGGGCTACCGGCTTGATGAAAAACGGCATCGGCCCGCTGGCGACCCGGTCGAACACCAGCTTCAGCAGAAGCGGCGGCATGGCCGACCCTTCCGCGTAATGCATCCAGTAGCGAAACCGTCGGTAGTCGGCGCTTCCCTGGGCCGGCATCAGCCGACCGTTGGCGTAGCGCTCCAGCAGGTATTCGAGAATCGCAGCCGACTCTGCCAGGGTCAGGTCACCGTCAGTGATAACGGGGGATTTGCCCAACGGGTGAACGGCTTTCAGTTCCGGCGGAGCGAGCATGGTTTTCGGATCGCGCCCGTAGCGCTTCAACTCGTACAGCAGCTCCAGTTCCTCCAGCATCCAGAGCACGCGGTGCGAGCGGGAATGGTTCAGGTGGTGGACGGTGATCATGCGGGCTCCTCGGTAGCAGGTCGGGGCAAGCATAGCCGTTCGGCAGAGCACTGCCCGATCTGGCAGACTTCGCGGCCGAGGTGAACCATGTCCCGACCACGCTGCTCCCGCTGCCACCGCCCGTCGCTGCACTGCCTGTGCGCATTGATTCCGTCTCTGGGAAGCCGCACGCAGATCGTCATCCTGCAGCACCTCAGCGAAGCGAGCCATGCGCTGAATACTGCGCGCCTGGCGGCGTTGGGCTTGCGCAGCGCGCAGTTGCAGATCGGCGAGCGTTTCGATGAGGTCGCTGATGCAGTGCCGACCTATCTGCTCTTTCCGGGCGAGGACGCCGTGCCGCTGTCAGTCGTCGCCCACGATGACTTGCCGGTGCGCCTGATCGTGCCGGACGGCACCTGGCGCAAGGCGCGCAAGCTCCTGCACCTCAATCCCTGGCTCGCAGCGCTACCGCGGGTCGCGCTACCGGAGGGGCTGTCCTCGCGCTATCGGTTGCGCAAGGCACCTATGCCCGGTGCGCTGTCCACCATCGAGGCCATCGTCGCCGCCTTGAACACCCTCGAGGCGCCCGAGCGGTACGATGACCTTCTGCGACCGTTCGAGGCACTGATCGAAGGGCAGATCGACGCGATGGGGGCGGATGTCTACCGGCGCAATCACGGTGGTTTATGAGTTCTGGCGGGACAGGTTTCAGCCTGCAGATAGGCTTGGCGTTTAGCGCGGCTCGGGCTGCTTGGCGACCGCCAGGGTTTTCTGCCTGAGGATGTACAACGTCACCAGTGTCGCGCTCAGCAGCATACCGACGCGTGCCCAGACAAACGGGACCAGCCAGCAGGAGACGCTGATGCTGATCCACATCGTTGCAATGGCGTAGACCTTGCCCTTGAGTGGGATGCCGTTGCCTTCGAGGTAATCGCGAAACCATGGCCCGAGATGCGGGTGATCGACCAGCCAGCCGTAGAACCGCCGCGAGCTGCGCACGAAGCAGGCAGCGGCCAGCAGCAGGAAGGGAGTGGTTGGCAGCACGGGCAGGAAGATGCCGATCACGCCCAGCGCCACGGCGAGCCAGCCTACCGTGAGCAGCGTCATGCGGATGACCGGATTGCGGTGCTGCCGAATGTCGCGATGGGCCATGGCGCTACTCGCTGCTGCCTTGCAGACCGCCACGAATGGGGAACGACAGCCGGGTGCTATCCGGACCCGGACGGTGCAGAAGCCGAAGGCCTGAGGGCTGGGACATGGACGGCTCCTCCTGGCAGAGAGCGGCGGTTAGGCTTCGCCTGCCGCCGTCGCCTGCGTCCGGCATCGAGCCGCGATCAGTGGCGGCGCGGCTTGAGCAGGGCGGGTTTTTCTTCCGGTGCATGGCAGATCAGGTATAGCGCTGTCAGCAGCTCCGGAATCTGCGCCACCATTTCGTCCACCAGATCGGGATTGTCGGCGATGTCGGCAAATTCCGGCTGTTCGTCGAACAGCCCCGAGCCGACCATGATCGGCAGCAACAGCTCGCTGACCTCCTCCTCGGAGTCTTCGAACCAGACTGCTTCGCGCATGAATACGCCTTCCATGAAGCCGATGCACCAGCCGCGCAGGTCGGACTCGTCCGGGTCTTCGCCGAGGTCCAGTTCGCACGGCAGTTCCATATCCTCGTCGCTGGCCAGCTGGCGCGCGATATGGGCCTTGAGCTGGACCAGCGTGGCCTCGATGGCCTCGCGTTCCGTGTCGTCCTTGTATTTCGGCGGTTCGGAAAACAATGCATCGATCCACTCGCGCTCGGGTACCTGTTCCGAACAGATGCACAGCGCTGTCAGGTAGCCATGGGCGGCGATGTAATCCAGTGCTTCCTCATGCAGATCATCTGCATCCAGGAAGACTTGCAGGCGGGCGAGTTGCTTGGCGAATGACATCGGGAACTACCTTGGGGTGGGAAGACAACCCGGATTCTAGACGAGGCGCGGTGTCCAGGCTACTCGCGCCTCGTCCGCCGCCTGCGTGCAGCCGATCCGGCAATGGCGCAGCGGTCCTGAACTCCGTGATGCGCTCGCGTATACTGCGCGCCTTGTTTCGGAGACCGGCATGCTCGACCAGGCACAGCGCATCCTCAAAGACGTATTCGGTTACGACGCCTTTCGCGGCAACCAGGGCGCGATCATCGAGCGTGTGGGCAGTGGCGGCGATGCGCTGGTATTGATGCCGACCGGCGGCGGCAAGTCGCTCTGCTATCAGGTTCCGGCGCTCTTGCGCGAGGGGCTGGCGGTGGTGGTTTCGCCGCTCATCGCGCTGATGGACGACCAGGTCGCCACGCTCGATGAGCTAGGCGTCTCGGCCGTCGCCCTCAACTCGACGTTGAGCACGGACGAGCAGCGCGACATCGCCGAGCGTATCCGTCGCGGCGAGATCAAGATGCTCTACCTGGCGCCCGAACGCCTGGTCCAGCCACGCATGCTGGCCTTCCTGCAGCGGCTCGAGATCGCCCTGTTCGCCATCGACGAAGCGCATTGCGTGTCCCAGTGGGGCCATGATTTCCGTCCTGAGTACATGCAGCTGGGCCAGCTCGCCGAGCTGTTTCCCAACGTTCCGCGGATCGCCCTGACCGCCACGGCGGACAAGCGCACCCGCGAGGAAATCGTTCAGCGCCTGCATCTGGAAAATGCCGAGCGGTTTCTCTCCAGCTTCGACCGGCCGAACATCTTCTATCGCATCGTGCCCAAGGAACAGCCACGCAAGCAGCTGCTGGGCTTTCTCGCCGAGCGCCGCGGCGACGCCGGCATCGTCTACTGCATGTCGCGCAAAAAGGTCGATGATCTGGCCGCCTTCCTCACCGAACAGGGCTTTCCGGCGCTGCCTTATCACGCGGGCTTGCCCAATGAGCTGCGCGCCTATCACCAGAAGCGCTTTCTCAACGAGGAAGGGCTGATCATGGTGGCGACCATTGCCTTCGGCATGGGCATCGACAAGCCCAACGTGCGTTTCGTCGCCCACCTCGACCTGCCCAAGTCGCTGGAGGCCTACTATCAGGAAACCGGTCGGGCAGGGCGTGACGGGCTACCGGCCGACGCCTGGATGGCCTATGGCCTGCAAGATGTAATCTTCCTCAAGCAGATGCTCAACAATTCCGAGGGTGATGAGCGGCACAAGCGGGTCGAGCAGCACAAGCTCGATGCAATGCTGGCGCTCTGCGAGGAAACCCGTTGCCGACGCCAGGCGTTGCTGGCGTACTTCGACGAAGAGCTGCCCAGGCCTTGCGGCCATTGCGACAACTGCGTCGACGGGGTGCAGACCTGGGACGCCACCGAGCCCGCTCGCCAAGCGCTTTCAGCCATCTATCGCAGTGGTCAGCGCTATGGCGTCGGGCATCTGGTGGATGTCTTGCTGGGACGCGACAACGACAAGGTACGCGGCCTCGGCCATCAGCATCTGTCAGTGTTCGGCGTCGGCAAGGCGTTGTCCGAGGGTGAATGGCGCTCGCTGTTCCGCCAGCTGGTCGCCCGCGGTTTGGCCGATGTCGATCTCGAAGGCTTTGGCGGCTTGCGGTTGAGCGATAGCTGCCGCCCGCTGCTGCGTGGTGAAGTCAACCTCGAGCTGCGCCGGGATCTATCCAGCAAAGCGCCGAAACCGGCATCCAGTGCCGCCAGCCAATTGGTGCGCAGCGAGGAGCGCGAGACCTGGGAGGCGTTGCGTACGCTGCGGCGCAAGCTGGCCGAAGAGCACAGCGTGCCGCCCTATGTGATCTTTCCGGACGCCACCCTGCTTGAAATGCTGCGCAGCCAGCCGGCGTCGCTCGCGGACATGGCGCGCATCAGCGGCGTCGGCGCGCGCAAGCTGGAGCGCTACGGCCAGGCCTTTCTCGAGGTCTTGCAGGGTACAGTCGAGGTGGTCAGGTCGCCGGCTGACCTGCGTCATGAACTCGTGACCCTGGCCCGCGCCGGCATGACGCCGGCGCAGATTGCGCGCCAGCTCGATTGCAGCGAGAAGAACGTCTACACGCTGCTCGCCGAGGCCATCGGCAAGCAGCAGCTGAGCCTGGAGCAGGCGCTCGACCTGCCGGAAGACCTGCTTGGCGAGATTCAGGAAGCCTTTCTCGACGGCGAGGGCGAGCTGCCTCCGGTGGGGGATGTGGCACCGCTGTTCGCCGGACGGGTCCCGGAGCAGGTGCTCTATTGCGTGCGCGCTGCGCTGCAGGCCGAGTTCGAATTGTAACGGGGTGCATCGGCAGCGCCGGCCTACAGCGCCCGGCGCTGCGGCCTTCGAGCCCAGCCCGACTGTCCCTCTGCCATCATTGCGCCTTTGGCACGCCTATCAGCAACCGAAGGTCGTCTTGCCTGGTTATCGGAGCTGTGGTTAGCTCACTAATAATTAGTTTTTGCAGGAATGGTCGTACATGTACGCCGAGCAACATCGCTTCGCCATGCAGTTGGCGCAACTCTCGCGTGGCTGGCGCGCGGAACTGGATCGGCGCCTGGCCGATCTGGGCCTGTCTCAAGCACGCTGGCTGGTACTTCTGCACCTGGCCCGTTTCGATCACGAACCCACCCAGCGCGAGCTGGCGCAAAGCGTCGCGGTGGAAGGCCCCACGCTGGCACGCCTGCTCGACAGCCTCGAGGCGCAGGGGCTGGTACATCGCAAGGCATCGGCCGAGGATCGCCGTGCCAAGCGCATTTCCCTCGGGGCTCCGGCGCTGCCGCTGATCGAGAAAATCGAGGCGATTTCGACGCAGGTCCGCCAGGAGGCCTTTGCCGGGATCGACGAAGAGGACCTGCGCAAGTGCCAGCAGGTGCACGCGCGCATCCTCGCCAATCTGGACAAGCGCTAGAAGCTGCGTCCCAGATTCATGTAAAGCGCCTGCTCGTCCTCGTCGTTGATGCCGTAACCGAAGTTCAGTGGGCCCAACGGCGTGTCGTAGCCGAGGAAGATGCTTGCGGCGTTGATGTAGCCGCTGTCGAAGGCGTTGTCGTTGTTCCAGGCCCGGCCGCGCTCGAGCGATCCACCGAGATAGAGCGGAAAGTCCAGCGGCTGGAATGCGCGCGGCGTCACCCGGCGGTAATACACCACACGCCCGAGGCTGACGTTCTGCCCCGACAGCGCGTCCTGACGAAAGCCCGATAGCTGGCGCGCGCCGCCGAGCAGGAAGCTCGAGGTGACCACCTCGGCGTCGTCCAGGGTGCGACCGTAGAGACCGCCCAGTACCCAGGTGTTGGCACCATGGCTGAGCGCCTTGTCCAGCTTGATGTTCCACTGTCGATAGCGCTGGTCGGAACTGAGGCTCGGGTCGTACTGACGCAGGGTCAGACGTATATCCTCGCCCTCGCGGGGAAAGTCGATATTGTTCAGCGTATCGAACGAGTACTGCATCTCGTAATAGCCTTCGGTGAAGCTGAAGTCCGGCAGATCGCGCTCGCCGATCCGCACGTCCGCTTCCCCCCAGGCCTGGCCGATACCGAAGCGGATCTCGCCGTTATTGGCGATCTGCCGGCCGAGATTGAGACCGTAGCCGTACCGCTGCAGGCGGTATTCGGCGATCGGGTCGTTGTCGAGAATGGCCTCGACGTTCTGCGCCTCGATGAACAGGTTCGGTGCGGCGAACCAGCGTGAACCGGCGTCCAGCGGCTGGTAGAACTCGCTATAGAGCTCCTGGCGATCCCCCAGCTGGAGACGGGTCAGCCATTCGGCGCCGAGCTGGTTGATGCCATTCTTGCGGTAGCTGGCGCCCAGGTTGAACACGCTGTCGCCCTGAAAATCGTCGGAAAGGCTCAGCCCCAGGCGCAGGTAGTCGGTTCCGCTGCGCTTCTCGCGTGCGTTGATGACCAGGGTGTTGTCTAGTTTTCCGCGCTGGACGCGATATTCGACCCGCTCGAAGTAGTCCAGGCCGTAGAGCGTGCCCATGTCTTTTTGCAGGCGCTCCAGGTCCAGCGGCTCGCCCAGCGGCTGGCGGATGTGCCGCCGGATCACCGCATCGCCGACCTTGGAGTCGTTTTCCACCCGGATCGCTGTAATGACCGGTGTGCGCGGGTCGCCGGAGCGCGCGAGGCTCAATGCCGGATTGCCGCCAGTCGTCGTGCGCATTTCGGCCAGTCGTCCTTGCAGCGCGAGCGTCGCACGATAGCCGGCATCGACCAGCTGCTCGGCGCGGGCGAAGTCGGTAGAGCCGTAGGCGGCCAGCGGCGGCTGGATCAGCACGTCCTGCGGCTGCAGCGTGGCCAGCTGCGCTTCGGAATTACGCCGGGTCATCATGGTGGTGGTCTGGTTGAGCACATCGACCACGGTCACCAGCTCCTTGCGCGGTTTGAGCGGAGTACCGATATCCACCACGATCAAACGGTCGACGCCCATGTCACGCGCCACATCCATGGGGATGTTGTCCACCATGCCGCCGTCGACGAGCAACCGGTCATCGATCTCCACCGGCGCGAACACCGCCGGGATCGACATGCTCGCGCGGATCACCTGGGGCAGGTGGCCGCGGCGGAAGACCACCTTTTCGTCATTGGCGATGTCGGTGGCCACGGCGCGGAACGGAATTGGCAGCTGGTCGAAATCGCGGGTGTCGCTGGCATGCACCAGCAGGCGTTCGAGCAGCAGTGCGAGGTTCTGGCCCTGGATCACGCCCAGTGGCAGGCCGAGGCTGCCGTCGTCACGAAAGCTGAGCTTTTGCTTGATGAGAAAGTCGCGGTCGTCCTGCTTGCGCCGGTAGGGAATGTCCTGGCGCGGCGGGTCGTCGGACAGCACCTGCTGCCAGTCGAGGGTGAGCGCCAGTCGCTCCAGTTCGGCCACGCTATAGCCCGCCGCGTAGAGCCCGCCGACCACTGCGCCCATGCTGGTGCCGGCGATGGCGTCGATGCGCACGCCCTGTTCCTCCAGGGCTTTCAGCACCCCGACATGGGCCAGCCCGCGCGCGGCGCCGCCGGACAGCACCAGGCCGGTCCTGGGTTGGGCCGTTTCGGCAAAGGCAGCTGGCAGGCAGACAACGAGGAGCAGGAAAGCGAGCAGGCGAAACATGGTCGAACCAGAGGTATGCACGGGAGAGGCGGCTATTATAGGCGGCACTCAACCAGCCGGAGGCGCCGCGCATGAGTCCTGCCAAGCCTGAAATCGTCATCACCTATTGCACCCAGTGCCAATGGCTGCTGCGCGCCGCCTGGCTGGCTCAGGAGCTGCTTTCGACCTTTGCCGACGACCTGGGGCGGGTGTCCCTGGTGCCCGCGACCGGCGGGACCTTCCACATCAGCTGCGACGGCGAGCAGATCTGGGAGCGCAAGCGCGACGGCGGCTTCCCCGAGGCGAAGGAACTCAAGCAGCGGGTGCGCGACCGGATCGACCCGCAGCGGTCGCTGGGGCACAACGACCGCTGAACCGGGCCGGGCGATCGCGTAGGTTCAGCTCACTGGCTGGGGCGTGGGCGCCGGGCTCTTCAGGCGGCTGGTGATCACGCTCGCGATGATGATCAAGGCGCCACCGATCAGCATGCGCAGCGTTGGCTGCTCGTTGAACAGCCACCAGGCGAAGGCGATGCCGTAGACGGGCTCCAGAGCGAAGATCACCGAGGTGGTTCGCGCTTTCAGTACCCGCAGGCTGGCAACGAACAGGCTGTGCGCAAGCCCGGTGCAGAGCACTCCCAGCAGGGCGAGCCAGAGCCAGTCCTGCGCCGGGATGGTCGGGATCGCCGCTCCGCAGAAGGGCAGCAGGCCGGCGAAGATCGCCAGGTTCTGCCACAGCGCCGATCGCACCGGATCGAGGCCACGGGTGACTGCGCGATTGAGCAGCGACAGCAGCGCGAACAGCAAACCCGAGAGCACGCCATAGAGCAGTCCGGTGGTCGGGCCGTTGCCGAGATCGAAGGTGGGTGCGACCAGCAGCAGGCCCGCGGTGACGAGGCCAACCATGGCGAACTCCACGGCGCGGGTGCGCTCGCGGAACAGCAGGCCTTCGAGCAGTACGGTGAACGCGGGGAAGCTGGCGAAACCCAGGGTGGCGATGCCGACACCGGCGATCTTCACCGCAATGAAGAAGGTCAGCCAATGCGCGCCGAGCAACAGCCCTCCCAGCGCCAGACCGGCACGCTGACGCCAGCTGGGCAGCGCGCCGCTGGGGCGCAGCAGCTGTGCCACCAACAGCAGGGCAAGCACGGCGAACAGTGCACGGCCAAAGGTGATGACCAGCGCCGAGCTCTCGGCCAGTTTCCCGAGCACGCCGGACAGGCCAAACATCAGCGCGCCGAGATGGATCGCCAGCAGGGCGTTGCGCGGCGTCATGGCGTGAGGAACCGGCGTGAGCTGCGCGTTACGCAGCGCATATGAAGCGAGCTGATCATGGCGAGCTGAACCTTGACGAATCAGTGGCCATGCTAGGCCGCGGGCGAGCGGGTGTCTGTCGCGTCAACCATCGATTTTGTCGCGCAACTCTCGCCGCAGCGCGCGCGGCGTGCAGCCTCGGGCGCGCACCAGGGCGGCGGTAAAGGCGCTTTGCGAGCCATAGCCGACGCGCGCGGCGATCTCGCCAACCGGCAGGCGGGTATCGTGCAGCAGCGCCTCGCCCTGTTGCAGGCGGCGCCGGCGAACGTACTCCATGGGCGTGCAGCCGGTCTCGCCTAGAAAGCGCGCGTGCAGCCGTGCCACGGACAGACCGGCGATGCGTGCCAGATCGGCGACCTGCAGCGGGTGTGCGAGATGCTGGTCAATGAAGCTGTCGATGGCGGCCAGCGGCAACGCGGTAGAGTCGGACGCGGCGCCATGTACGCCGTTCAGGCTGGCCAGCAGCAGGACGGCACCCTGCTCGGCGATCACCGAATCGTTGATCGGGCTGCTCGCCAGCCAGCTCACCAGGCTCTGCTGGGTTGGGCCGAGACGCAGCGTGTCCGGGCGGTCCAGCAACCGCAGGCTGCTTTCGCAGTGGTGGCCCAGGCGCTGGCGCAGCCAGCCTTCGGACGGCACATCCAGCACCAGGCAATGGCTGCCGGTCACACTGGCACAGGCGTGATGCACGGCTGCAGGGACGATTGCCAGGCCGCGTTCGCCGATCCGGCTGCCGCGTCCGGCGATCTCGAACTCCAGCTGGCCACTCAGGCCGAACACCAGTTGCGGGTGGTCGTGGCTGTGGGCAATGAGGTCGTGCTGGTAGTTGCGCAGCGATAGCATCGGCGATCTCGAAAGCGGGCTCTGCGGACCGGACACGGTAACCGCACGCTGCCAGCCCGCCAATCAGTAAATCAGAGGATGACCTTGTCGCGGAGTTTCTCGGCGGCCTGTTGCAGCGCCTGGATTACCCGCTCCTTGTCGAAGTTCTGCACGCCGTTGGTGTCCAGGTACATGGAGAAGCCTGGTAGCTCGTGCTCGACGAAGCTGTTGGTCGCGCCCAGGTCGCGGCGGAAGTCCACCACCTGGTAGATCTGTACCGGACGGGAGAAACCCTTGACCGCGATCTGCCCCTTGTCGCGGCACATGATCACGTCCTTTACCAGCGAATAGGTTTCGTGAGAGACCAGGATCTCGCTGGCCTCGGCCGCGCTTTCCAGGCGGCTGGCCAGGTTCACTTCGCGGCCGATGATGGTGTAGTCCATGCGGGTGTCGGCACCGAAGTTGCCCACCGTGCAGTAGCCGGTGTTGACGCCCATGCGGATTTCCAGCGGGCGGGTGATGCCCCGCGCGCGCCATTGCTGGCGCAGTACCTTCATGTGCTTGCGCATCGCGATGGCCATGGAAACGGCCGCCACCGCGTCTTTCTTGGCGCCCTGGCTGGACGGGTCGCCGAAGAACACCATCACGCAGTCGCCGACGAACTTGTCGATGGTGCCGCCGTACTTGAGGGCGATCTTCGACATTTCATTGAGGTAGTTGTTGAGCAGGTCGGTCAGGGCTTCTGCTTCCAGCTCTTCGGAGAGCTCGGTGAAGCCCTTGATGTCGGAGAAGAACACCGTCAGCCGCTTGCGCTGGGTTTCCAGGCGAACGCTACGCTTGCCGGTGAAGATCGATTCCCAGACCTGTGGCGACAGATACTTGGCCAGGTTGCGGGCCAGGCGCGCGGCCTTGGCCTGTTCCAGTTCGATTTCCTTGCGCGCCAGCGCCAGGCGCACGCCTTGCTGGTGAACGAAATAGGCGGTGGCGCAGACATAGAATGTTGTGAACAGAATGCTGACCAGCGAGACCAGCGGCGGGGTGACGCCCTGGTAATGCAGACTCACCACGGGGTATGCCAGGCCGATGCCGATGCCCACGCAGAGCAGCGCCATGGCCAGGTTGCGCAGGCTGCCGCTCACCAGGGCGCTGAAGCTGAGGGTCAGCAGGAACATCAGGCTGGGTACGATGGAGAAGCCGAGCAACAGGATGCCGGCACCGGCGTTCATGGCGTCCAGGCAGAGCAGGACCTGTGCCGTGCGTTCCGGATGATCGCGCTTGAAGCGGTAGCTCAGGTGATAGGCCAGGTGCGGATAGAGCAGGGCGTACGGCACCATCCACAGCAGGTCCATCGAGAAGTACTGGATGTAGGTACCAGCGGCAATGGTCGCGGCGCAGATCAGATAGGCGAGCACGCGGGAGTAGTACTCGCGCAACGGGCGAGTGGCGAGGCCATTGCGGCGCTCAACCCTGGTGGAAGTCATTATGCGTACGATCCCTGGTAGATTTATCGACGCCTTTTTCTATGCGCCTTGCAGACTGCCACCGGGCGGGATCGGCGCCAGGCATCGATGATGGTGGCTCCGACCGAATCGCGCGGGTTTCAGTCTCGCCGTCGCGGAGCCAGCTCGGCGATGACCGGTCCGGGCGACAGCCGACAGATCATAACCAAGCCGCGCCGCATCGCCAAACCAGAGCGTCGAAAGTGCGCATACGCTGGTCGGATATGCTGCTGGCGTCGCACTCAGAAGCGGACGCGGCCGGTCAGCATGTCCTTGAACATGACCCAGTCGCCGAGAAGGCTGTACAGCGGATACTGAAAGGTCGCGGGACGATTTTTCTCGAAGACGAAATGGCCGACCCAGGCGAAACCGTAACCGGCCACAGGCATCGCCAGCAGCCACAGCCACTGCTGGCTGATCAGGGCGTAGCCGAGAATCGCCAGGACCAGCAGGCTGCCAACGAAATGCAGACGGCGACAGGTCGGGTTGCTGTGCTCGGCCAGGTAGAACGGATAGAAATCGGCAAAGCGGGTGAAGCGTTCGGCGGTTTGCGTACTCATGGCGTACCTCCTGTTATTGTCGCGGACAGCTTAGTGAGCGCGAAGCTTGCGAGTCAGTGACAATCACGGCCAGTTTAGTAGCCTTGTGCGCAGCCGCCCGACCATTCGAAGAACAACAACATGACTGAACGCACCACATCCTCGAGCTGGGCACAGGGAATCGTCCAGGCGCTGGAGTCGGCCGGGCTCGATTGCCGTGCGCTGTTCGCCGAGCTCGGGTTGGACTATGCGGCACTGCAGGACCCCGACGCGCGTTTCGCGCAGGACGACATGACCCGGCTCTGGCATCGCGCCGTGGCGGTTTCCGGCGACCCGGCTGTCGGCCTGAACATGGCGCGGCAGGTACGACCTGCGGCGCTGAATGTGGTGGGCTACGCGCTGATGTCCAGCCGGAATCTGAAAGAGGGCTTCGCCCGTCTGGTGCGCTATCAGCGAATCATCGCCGAGGGTGCCGATCTCGACTTTCAGCCATGCGCCCAGGGCTATCGGTTGAGTCTCACCATTCAGGGCGACCGTCTGCCACCTGCTCCGCAGAGCGCGGAAGGCTCGCTTGCCGGTTGCCTGACCTTCTGCCGCTGGTTGACCGGAGACGCGCTGCGGCCGCTGGAGGTCTGCTTTCAGGGGCCGCAGCCGGCCGATCTCGAACCCTATCGTCAGCTGTTCCAGGCGCCGCTGCGCTTCGGCGCGCCGCGCTATGCCCTGCTGTTCCGCGAGGCCGATGTGAACATGCCGCTGCCGACCGCCAACGAGGCGCTGGCGCAACTGCATGACCGCTTCGCCGGGGAATACCTGTCGCGCTTCGCCGACAGCCGGGTGATGCACCGTGCGCGACAGATCCTGTGCCGTCTGTTGCCGCAAGGCGAACCCCGGCGCGAGGCGGTCGCCCAGGCCCTGTGCCTGTCGGAAAGAACGCTGCAGCGGCGTCTGCAGGAGGAGGGCGGCAGCTTCCAGCAGTTGCTGGACGACACGCGACGCGACCTGGCAGAGCAGTATCTTGCGCAACCTGACCTGGCGCCGCTGGAAATTGCCTACTTGCTCGGCTTCGCCGATCCGAGCAATTTCTATCGGGCCTTCAAGCGCTGGTTCGGCGTGACGCCTGGAGAATACCGCCTGGCCGCTCGCGCGCGGCGCTAGGAACCTGTATCCGTAGCGGAAGCCTTAGCTAAGGCGCTCTGCACATCAACACGATGGAGAACGAAATTGGCCAGCAGCCTGCTTGCGCTGATCGATGATATTGCGACCGTGCTCGACGATGTGTCGGTCATGACAAAGGTCGCGGCAAAGAAAACCGCGGGGGTGCTGGGCGACGACCTCGCCCTCAACGCCCAACAGGTAACCGGCGTGAAGGCTGACCGCGAGCTGCCAGTGGTATGGGCTGTGGCCAAAGGGTCGCTGCGCAACAAGGCGATCCTGGTGCCGGCGGCATTGTTGATCAGCGCCTTCGCCCCTTGGGCAATCACGCCGCTGCTGATGCTCGGCGGGGCGTTTCTCTGCTACGAGGGATTCGAGAAGCTGGCGCATCGCTTCCTGCACAAGGAAGACGGCGAACATGCCGAGACGGCGAGAGCGCTGGCCGACCCAGCGGTGGACATGGTGGCTTTCGAGAAACGCAAGATCGCCGGCGCGGTGCGCACCGACTTCATCCTTTCCGCAGAGATCATCGCGATCACCCTGGGTACGGTAGCGGCGGCTTCGTTCAACCAGCAGGTGGCGGTTCTGGTCGGCATCGCGATTCTGATGACGGTGGGCGTCTATGGCCTGGTGGCAGCGATCGTGAAGCTCGATGACCTGGGGCTCGCCTTGAGCAAGCGGGCCAGTGGCCTGGCCAGTTCAACGGGGCGGGGCATCCTGCGGGTAGCGCCCTGGCTGATGAAATCGCTATCGGTCATCGGTACCGCGGCGATGTTCATGGTGGGCGGCGGCATCCTTACTCATGGCATCCGCGCACTGCATCATTTCATCGAGACCAGCGCCCACGAAGCACTTGGGCTGCCTTACGTCGGTGCGGTACTGGGCGGGTTGCTGCCGACCCTGCTGGATGCCGCATTCGGCATCCTCGTCGGCGCTGTCGTGCTGGGGCTGGTGACGCTGGGTGGCCGCTTGTTCAAGCGCGGCTCCGGCGCCGCGGCCTGATCAGTGACGCCAGAAGGCCGGGGTCAGTAGCACCAGCACGGTGATGATTTCCAGGCGGCCGAGCAGCATGCCGATCGACAGCAGCCACTTGGCGGTGTCCGGCAATGTGGAGAAGTTGCCGGCCGGCCCGATGATCTCGCCCAGCCCGGGGCCGACGTTGCACACGGCGGTCGCCGCGCCGGTCAGTGCGGTGATCGGGTCCAGGCCCAGCAGTGCCAGACACAGCGCCAGCACACCGATGGTCATCGTGATGAAGAACGAGAAGGTGAGGATCGAACGGACGATTTCCTCGTCGAGGTTGTGGCCGTTGTACTGCTGCCGGATCACCGCGCGGGGATGGATCAGCTGCTTGAAGTTGGCGCGCAGCAGCGAATAGGCCACCTGGAAGCGGAACATCTTCAGGCCGCCTGAGGTCGAGCCCGAGCAGCCGCCGATAAAGGTCAGGTAGAAGAACGCCATGACCGCGAAGCCGCCCCACTGGGTGTAGTCGTCCACCGCGAAGCCGGTTGTGGTGACCACCGATACCACGCTGAAAGTGACGATGCGCAGTGCATCCAGCGCCGGTACATCGTTGTTCAGCCAGTACCAGCCGCTGAACAGCACGCTGGTGATGGCCAGCATGAGCACGAAGCCACGCACCTGCTGATCCCTGAACAGCGCAGTGCGGTGGCCGCGCAGGGTCATCACGTACAGCGTGAACGGCAGGCTGCCGACGATCATGAAGAACACCGCGACCCAGTGGGCGGAGGGGCCGAACTTGCCCATCGAGGCGTCCGAGGTGGAGAAGCCGCCGGTGGCGACGGTGGACATGGCATGGTTGATGGCGTCGAAGGCGCCCATGCCGGTCAGCAGGAAGGCGATGAAGGCCGCGATGGTGAAGGTCACGTAGATCACCAGCAGATACTGCCCGGCCACGTGCGAGCGCGGCATGACCTTTTCCGACCAGTCCGAGGATTCGGTCTGGAACAGCCGCATGCCGCCGACGCGCAGCAGCGGCAGGATCGCGATGGCCATGCCGATGAAGCCGATGCCGCCCAGCCAGTGCAGCAGTGACCGCCACATCAGCAGGCCGGGGGAGGCGCTGTCCAGGCCCGAGAGTACCGTCGCGCCGGTGGTGGTGATGCCCGACATGGTCTCGAAGAAGGCATCCGAATAGCTGATGTGCTGGATCAGCATCAGCGGCAGCGCGGCGAAGCAGCAGACCACCACCCAGCTGATGGTCGTCAGGAAGTACATGTCGCGCGGGCGCAGATGGGTATTGGCCGGCTTGCCCGGGGCGACCAGGGCGAAGCCGCAGGAGAAGGTGATCAGGCTGCCCCAGATGAAGGCCTGCAGGTCGTCGGTGCGCTCGTAGGCCAACAGTGTCAGCATCGGGATGATCATGCTGACGGCAAGGGTAATGAGGAAAATGCCGAGGATGAAACCGATGATGCGCAGGGTCGGCAGGGCCATGTAGAAGGTGCTCGGCACGGGTGAAAGAGGGGCCGACATTCTACTCGCGTCGCGGTGGCAGTAAACCGCTCGGCGGATCATTGAAAAATGTTTTCGCGGCGTGGCCCCGGCCCCTTCCCAAGCCTATCGGCATGAATAGAATAGCCGCCCGGGCGCCGGCCCATTCCGGTCTCTGGGTGTTCACCTGCCATGTCCATCGACAATCCCTGCCTCACGTGCGGCGCCTGCTGCGCGTACTTTCGTGTGTCCTTCTATTTTGGCGAATGCGTATCGGCGGGTGGTGCAGTGCCGGACCATCTGACCGTTCAGGTGTCGCCGTTCCATGTCGCCATGCTCGGCACCGACAGCAAGCCGGCACGCTGCGTCGGTCTGCTGGGAGACGTGGGCTGCGGCGTGCGTTGCAGCATGTACGAGCAGCGTTCGAGCACCTGTCGCGAGTTCGAGGCCTCCTGGGAGAATGGCGAGCACAACCCGCACTGCGATGCCGCCCGTGCCGCCCATGGCCTGCCGCCGCTGGTGCCGCCGCTGCAGCCCCATCTGTCGCCGGATCGGGTTGCCTGAGCCGGGGCATCGGCTGAGCTGTCGGCCAGCCATCACTCGCGATAAGGCGGCAACAGCCTCTAGAATGTCCGACCGCCTTAGGAGGTAATGGATGGACGCTCTGGATCTGCTGCTCAATCGCGTTTCGGTCACTCGCCTGTGCGAGCCGGCCCCCACTGCCGATCAACTCGACCTGATGTTCCGCGCCGGGCTGCGCGCTCCGGATCATGGTCAGCTACACCCGTGGCGCTTCCTCATCATCGAAGGCAATGCCCGCCACAAGCTTGGCGAGCTGCTCGCCGCGGCCCTGCGTGTGCGCAATGCCGATGCTGCCGAGGAGGCGCTGCAGAAAGCGCGCAACATGCCGTTGCGAGCACCGATGCTGGTGCTGGTGATCGCCAGCGTGAAGCCGCATCCAAAGGTGCCTGAAGGCGAGCAGGTACTCGCTGCCGGCTGCGCGGCGCATGGTCTGCTGCTCGCCGCGCATGCCCAGGGCATCGGAGCGGTGTGGCGCACCGGGGAGTTTTCCTACGATCCGCGGGTGCTCGAGGGCCTCGGGTTGACCGAGCAGGAGCGCCTGCTGGGCTTTCTCTATATGGGTACGCCGGAAGGCCGCGTACGCAGCGCGCCGGTTCTGGAGCCCAAGGACTTCGTCCAGCGTTGGAACGCTCAGTGAGACGCCGGATCGTCTGAGGTTCTGCTCGCCGGGCCGGCCAGCGGCAGACGCAGGCGGGCGACGAAGCCGCCGTCGGGGTGATTGGCCAGTTGCAGCTGGCCGCCGTGGCGCTCGGCGGCGCGTCGGGCGATGGCCAGCCCCAGGCCATGCCCGGCCGCGGTCTGGCCCGGGGCTCGGAAGAAAGGCTCGCTGAGCTGGGGCAAGTGCTCGTCGGCCACGCCGGGGCCATGGTCGCGAACGCTGATCACCAGGTCCTGGCCGTCGCGCTGGGCGCGCAGCTCCACCGGCACCCCTTCTGGATTGAAGCGCAGGGCATTGCGCAGCAGATTGTCCAGCGCACGCTCGAGCATATCCGGCCAGCCCGTGTAGCGGATGCCGGGTTCGACGCGACTGTCGATACGTTGCGTGGGGGCGACGATACGGGCGTTGTCCTTCAGCTGTTCGAACATATCGGGCAGATCGACGTCGATTGCCGCGCCGGGCTCGGCATCCAGCCGCGAGAGTTCCAGAATCTCGCTGATCAACGCCTCCAGTCGGTCGCATTCCTTGGCCAGCCGTGGCCAGATCACCTCGCGTTCGCTGGGCGTGGCGCGCTCGGCCAGGCCCAGGGCAATGCGCAGTCGCGCCAGCGGCGAGCGCAATTCGTGGGACACGTCGCGCAGCAACTGTCGCTGGCTGCCGATCAGTGCCTGCAAGCGCGCACCCATGCGATTGAAATCGCTGGCCAGCACGCCGAGCTCGTCGCGGCGGGTCGCCAGGCGCGCCAGCGACTGCTGCTGATAAGTCGTTTGGCCGAGGTCGTGCACGGCACGGCGCAGGCGGTCCAGCGGTCGGGTGATGGAGAGCGTTAGCAGCAGGCTGAAGCCGGTCAGCACCACCAGAGCGATGCCCAGCGCACTCAGCGGCCAGGCGAGGCTGCCGCGGTGCCAGGCCTGCAGTTCGGGATGCGGAATACGGTAGATGAACAGGTACGTTTCGCCGGTGGTCGGGCTGGTGTAGTCGGCGGTCAGGCGCCGCCAGGGCAATGGGCGCTCGCGATCCTGATGGCGCGCCTCGAAGGCGGCTGCGCGGGCGGGGAAGGTGCCGCGGATGATCGGCTGGCCGTTTTCCGCCAGTACCTGTACATCGACCCGTGCACGATGGCGGTGCTGTTCGAGCAGCCGCTGAGCGGCCAGCGGGCCCTGGCGCTCGTAGACTTCGGTCCAGGTCTCGGCCAGGCCCTGCAAGGCGGGATGCCGACCGAGAATCCAGGCATCCTGGTTCAGTGCATGGCCGAGCAGCATCGCCAGGCCGGCGACCAGGGCAATGGCCAGCCAGAAGGTTGCGAGTATGCGCCAGAACAGTGATCGCACCGGGTCTCTCCACGGCAAAAAGCCCGGCACGCTTCGCCCATCACATGACGGGCGGACGCTGCCGGGCGGGGTATCAGATGGACCGCCGGATCAGTTCTTCTGATCCCGCTCGGCCTTCCACTTGAGGAATTCGGCGCGTTCGGCGCGCTTTTCTTCCATTTTCTTCAGGCCTTCATCGAAGGCTTTCTGCTGTTCCGGCTTGAGCAGGGCGCGCATGCTCTGGTGAGTCTTTTCCCGACTGGCGTCCAGATCCTTCTGCATGGCCTGGCGCTGGGCTTCGGGCAACTTGTCGAGGTAGCGCTGGGTGATCGCCTGGCGCTGCTTCATCTGCTCGCCCATGAGCTTGCGCATTTCGCGCTGCTGTTCCTTTGTCAGGTCCAGGTCCTGGAACATGTGGGGGGCTCTTTTGCCGCCATGGGGGCCGTCGTGCATGCCACCGGGCATGGCAAAGGCGAGGGTCGGCAGGGCGGCGGCGAACAGTAGGGCTACAAGTGATTTGCGCATGATGAAACTTCTCCTATGTAGGGAAACCGGTCGTGCCGCCGCGGCATCGAAGAAGCTGGCGGCTGGTCGGTGACCGGATGAGTTCAGTCTAAGCAGCGCAAGGTCAAGGGCGGTCAGCCCTGGGTAAAGCCTCGGTAAAGACGATCAGCCGGGCGCGATCAGGCCGAATAGAGATAGCCACGGCTGCGCAGGGCGACGATCCGCGGGCTGCCGTCGGCGTGCGGGCCCAGTTTGCGGCGCAGGTTGCTGACATGCATGTCCAGGCTGCGGTCGTAGAGCGTGAGCTTGCGACCCAGGGCGTGCTGGGCCAGGGCCTGCTTGTCGATCGGCTCGCCGACCTGGGCCAGCAGGGCCTCGAGGATGCGGCCTTCGGACAGCGTCAGGCTGACGTCATGCCCGCCGACACTGGCAACGCCGCGGGCGGGGCTGTAGCTGAGGTCGCCGAGTTCGAGCTGGCTGGGCGCGGCTGCCGGTTGGCTGCGGCGCAGCACAGCTCGCAGACGCGCGGTCAGTTCGCGCGGGTCGCAGGGCTTGGCCAGATAGTCGTCGGCACCGAGTTCGAGGCCGAGAATGCGGTCCAGCGGTTCGCCACGGCCGGACAGCATCAACACCGGCAGGTCCGGATGTTCGCTGCGCAGCTGCTTGAGCAGTTCAAGACCGCTGCCGTCCGGAAGCATCACATCCAGTACTACCGCGGCGGGCTGATACTGCGCCAACGCCTGCTTCGCGCTCTGCCCGTCATGGCAGGCATGGGCGACGAAGCCTTCCTGTGCGAGCCAGCTGATCAGCAGCTCGCACAGCTCCTGATCATCATCGATAAGCAGCAATTCGCTCATGTTTGCCTGTTACTCAATTGAGCCACTGGCGCCGACGCCGGCCGCGCGTCACCAGCAGGCCCAGTAAGAAGCTGGTGACGCCAACGGCTCCACCCACCGCGAACCATTGCTGCTGCTCGTTCAGCAGCGCCGGCAGGACCTTCGACTGCTCGGCTTGCAACTGCATGCGCAGCCGGCGGTTTTCCTCGCGCAGACGCAGCAGCAGGGCTTCGCTGGTATCGCTGGCCAGGCGTGCCGCGTGGGGCTCGGTGGCGGTCTGCTGCGCTTCGATCGGTGCGGCTTCGCTGGCTTCGTCAACCGGCAGGGTCGGAACGCTTGATGTTTCTTCAGCCTGCAGCGCAGGGGCCAGCAGGGTCAGGGCAAGCAGCAGGGAAAGCGGTCGTTGACGCATCGGAACTCCTATTTCCTTACGAGGCCGTGGAAGACCAGCAGCCGGGCGGATTCGCTATCCCCGCTGTGTCGGCTCAGGGCAGCACTTTCTTGAAGGGCTTGACCACCACATTCACGTAAACGCCGGCGGCCTTGTACGGATCGGCATCGGCCCACTGTTGCGCAGCTTCCAGCGAATCGAACTCGGCGACCACCAGGCTACCGCTGAAACCGGCTTCGCCCGGGTCGTTGCTGTCGATGGCAGGATGCGGGCCGGCGAGCACCAGGCGACCTTCGTTCTTGAGCTGCTCCAGGCGCGCCAGGTGGGCCGGGCGGGTGGCGAGGCGGTCCTGCAGGGAATTCGGTGCGTCGGTGGCGATAACGGCGTACAGCATGGTCGTTCCTCGTTCGCGTGGGTTGCGGCGTAAAAAAGTATTGCGTCCACGCCGGGTGGGGCTGGCGTGTGCCAGCCAGGGCGTCGACGCCCACAGGCCAGCAGCGCGGCATCATAGCAAACGGCGCCTGGCGGGAAACTGCCTGGATCAAGGATGCATCGCACGGCAAGCGGGATCGGCGGTCGAAGCAGAAGGTTTCGCGGCGCCGGGTGCCGCTGGTGCAAGCCAAAGCCCCGGCGCGGCGTTAGACTAGCCGGCCGTTCGCCCGCACTGTCTTGCTGAACCGGGCTTGTCGGACAGTTTTTCGCGAGGTGCCGGCACCTCACTGGAGTGCGTTACCTGATGATCGTCGATCTGCATTGCCACAGCACTGCCTCCGATGGCGTGCTGGCGCCAACCAAGCTGGTGGAACGTGCCCATGGGCGCGGGGTCCAGCTGCTGGCGCTCACCGACCACGACACCGTCGATGGCCTCGCCGAGGCTCGGGCGGCTGCGTTGGCGCTGGGGGTGCAGCTGGTAAACGGCATCGAACTCTCGTGCCTGTGGAACGGGGCTACCATTCATGTACTGGGTTATGCCTTCTCCGCCGATGCGCCAGCGTTGCAGCAGGCGATCGCGCAGCTGCACGAAGGGCGCTGGCGGCGGGCCGAACAAATCGCCCAGCGGCTCGAGGCCAAGGGCATGCCTGGCGCGCTGGAGGGTGCACGGGCGATCCAGCAGGAACTGGGCGACAGCGGCAACGCGCCGGCCCGTCCCCATTTTGCGGAGTTTCTCGTGCGTGCCGGCCATGTCCGCGATCGTGCCGAGGCGTTTCGCAAGTGGCTCGGCTCCGGCAAGCTCGGTGACGTGAAGCAGCACTGGCCGAGCCTCGAGCAGACGGTTCGGACCTTGCGCGAGGCGGGTGCCTGGATCAGCCTGGCGCATCCATGGCAGTACGATTTCACCCGCAGCAAGCGCCGTCGCCTCGTCGTCGATTTCGTCGCGGCGGGCGGCCATGCGCTTGAGGTGGTCAACGGCATGCAGCCGCTGGAGCAGGTTGGCGGTCTGTCGATCCTGGCGCGCGAGTTCGGCCTGATGGCCACCGTGGGCAGCGACTTCCACGCACCGGGCGACTGGTCGGAGCTGGGGCTGTATCGCAACCTGCCGGAGGATCTGTCACCACTCTGGAGACATTTCGACCATGAGCGCCGCCTACCTGCTGCCAGCTGAACAGGGAGTTCCCATGAGCCAGTTCTTTCAGATCCATCCGGACAACCCACAACCGCGCCTGATCAAGCAGGCCGTGGAGATCATCCGCAAGGGCGGGGTGGTGGTGTATCCCACCGATTCCAGTTATGCCATCGGCTGCTCGATGGGCAACAAGGCCGGCATCGAGCGCATCCGCCGGCTGCGTCAGCTCGACGACAAGCACAACTTCACCCTGGCCTGCCGCGACCTGTCGCAGCTGGGCCTGTTCGCCAAGGTCGACACCGCCGCCTTCCGCCTGCTCAAGGCGCATCTGCCCGGTCCCTACACGATCATTCTCACGGCGACGCGCGAAGTGCCGCGCATGCTGCTGCATCCCAAACGTCGCACCATCGGGCTGCGCGTACCGGCATTGCCGATCGCCCAGGCGTTACTGGAAGAGCTCGGCGAGCCGCTGATGAGTGTCAGCCTGATCCTGCCGGGCGAAGACCTGCCGATGAGCGATCCGTACGAGATGCGCGACGCTCTGGAGCACCAGGTGGACCTGGTCATCGATGGCGGGTACGGTGGCCTCGAGGCCTCGACCGTGGTCAGCCTGGTCGATGATCAGCCGGAGGTGGTGCGGGTCGGCTGCGGCGATCCCGAACCCTTCATGGCCTGAGCCTGAATGGCATGTATGCCGGTACAACATTATCTGGCCTGGGCGGTGAGTGGATTGAGGCAGGCTCGATGAACATGTCTCCGAGACCAGGCGCTGCGACAAGTCATGGCCGGCTATGGCAAGGTGCCGCGATGGGCTACGGGCGCCAGACTTGACCAACTGAACCTACCAAACAGGCCAATTAAGCAAGGACACTCTTTTGAGCTCCATGGATTCACAGCGGCGTGTGGTTTCCGGTATGCGCCCCAGCGGCCGACTGCACCTTGGCCACTACCACGGCGTATTGAAGAACTGGGTCAGGCTGCAGCACGAGTACGAATGCTTTTTCTGCATCGTCGACTGGCATGCGCTGACCACCGACTACGAGAGTTCCGGCGAAATCTCGCAGAACGTCATGAGCATGGCGGTGGACTGGCTGGCCGCCGGGGTCAGCCCGAGCTCGGCCACGCTGTTCATCCAGTCGCAGGTGCCCGAACACGCCGAGCTGCACCTCTTGCTGTCGATGATCTGTCCGTTGGGCTGGCTGGAGCGGGTGCCGTCGTACAAGGAACTGCAGCAGAACCTGCAGGACAAGAACCTCGACACCTACGGCTTTCTTGGCTATCCGCTGCTGCAGGCGGCGGACATTCTGCTGTACCGCGCCGGACTGGTGCCGGTCGGGGCCGACCAGCTGCCGCATATCGAATTCGCCCGCGACGTGGCGCGCCGCTTCAATCACCTCTACGGCCGTGAGGACGACTTCGAGAGCAAGGCGGAGGCGGCGATCCGCAAGCTTGGCAAGAAAACCTCCAAGCTCTATGTCAGCCTGCGCAAGAGCTATCAGGAGCAGGGCGACGTCGAGGCGCTGAATACCGCGCGCGCAGTGATCAAGGAGCAGCAGACCATCACCATCGGCGACCAGGAGCGGCTGTACGGCTACCTGGAGGGCTGCGGCAAGCTGCTGTTGCCCGAGCCGCAGGCGCTGCTCGGCGAGGCGCCTAAGCTGTCCGGGCTCGACGGCGGCAAGATGGCCAAGTCCAACAGCAACGCCATCTATCTGCGGGATACGCCGACCGAGATCGAGGAGAAGATCCGTCGCATGCCCACCGACCCGGCGCGCGTGCACCGCAGCGACCCCGGCGAGCCGACGCGCTGCCCGGTGTGGCAGATGCATCTGGCGCATTCCGAGGAGGCAGTGTGTCAGTGGGCCGAGCAGGGTTGTCGCAGCGCCGGCATCGGCTGCCTGGAATGCAAGGCACCGCTGATCGATTCGATCAAGGCCGATCTTGCGCCGCTGCAGGAACGCGCGCTGGATTACGAGCAGAACCCCGATCTGGTACGCAGCATCCTGGCCGAGGGAGCCGAGCGCGCCCGCGACGAAGCCCGTGAGACGCTGATCGACGTGCGTCAGGCGATGGGCCTGAATTACCGCTGACGCGCCCGCGCAGCTTCGAGGAAGACCATGCAGACCGAACCCCAGAGCCACGAATCGACTCAGCCCGGCGAGCAGCTGCGCCTGGCGCTGGTCTATGGCGAGGCGGTTACCGAGCTGCCGCTGGACCTGTACATACCGCCGGATGCGCTGGAAGTCTTTCTCGAAGCGTTCGAAGGCCCGCTGGACCTGCTGCTCTATCTGATCCGCAAGCAGAACATCGACATCCTCGACATCCCGGTGGCGGAAATCACCCGCCAGTACATGGGCTACGTCGAGCTGATGAAGTCGGTGCGTCTGGAACTGGCCGCCGAATACCTGGTGATGGCCGCCATGCTCGCCGAGATCAAGTCGCGCATGTTGTTGCCGCGCTCGGCCGAAGCCGCCGAAGAGGAAGACGACCCGCGCGCCGAGCTGATCCGCCGGCTGCAGGAGTACGAGCGCTTCAAGGCCGCCGCCGAGGATCTGGACGAGCTGCCGCGGGTCGGTCGCGACCTGCAGGTGCCACGCCTCGATGCCCCGGATGCCAGGGCGCGCAAGCTGCTGCCGGATGTCAGCCTGGAGGAACTGCTGGTATCCATGGCCGAGGTGCTGCGCCGTGCCGACATGTTCGAGAGCCACCAGGTGACCCGCGAGGCGCTGTCGACCCGCGAGCGGATGAGCGAGGTGCTTGAGCGTCTGAAGGGGGGCGGTTTCGTCCCCTTCGTGGCGCTGTTCCATGTGGAAGAAGGGCGCCTTGGCGTGGTGGTGACCTTCATGGCCGTACTCGAGCTGATCAAGGAATCGCTGGTCGAGCTGGTGCAGAACGAGCCCTTCGCGCCTATCCATGTGCGCAGTCGAACCGAATAGATATTTGCAGGAGTCAACCGTGGACCTGTCCGATCCCAAGGATCTCGCTTCGCTGCTCGAAGCCTTTCTGCTCGCGTCCGGCAAGCCGCTCTCCCTGGAGCGCCTCGGCGAGCTGTTCGAGGAGCATGAACGACCCTCGTCGGCGCAGCTGAAGAAGGCCCTCGAAGTCCTGGACAAGTCCTGCAAGGGGCGCGCCTTCGAACTCAAGGAGGTGGCCAGCGGTTATCGTCTGCAGGTGCGCCAGCGCTTCTCGCCCTGGGTCGGGCGGCTCTGGGAGGAGCGTCCGCAGCGTTATTCCCGGGCGCTGCTGGAAACCCTGGCGCTGATCGCCTACCGCCAGCCCATCACCCGTGGCGAGATCGAGGACATTCGCGGCGTTGCGGTCAACAGCCAGATCGTCAAGACATTGCAGGAGCGCGAGTGGATTCGCGTGGTTGGCCATCGTGACGTGCCGGGGCGCCCGGCGATGTTCGCCACCACCCGACAATTCCTCGACCATTTCAATCTGAAGAACCTCGACGAACTGCCGCCGCTGGCCGTGCTGCGGGAAATGGAGCCCGAGCTGCGCCCGTTGCTCGACGACGATGCGGCCGTGCCGGTCGCCCTGCAGGCCCGCGCCGACGAGACGTTGGACGAGCCGCAGGCGCCCGCGCGCGAGCAGACCAGCTTCCGTAGCCTGCTGGCTGAACTCGATGGCATGGAACAGGGGCTCAAGACCGACTTCGACGACCTGCTCGAAGCGCAAGCCGCGGATATCGACTCCGACGAGGAGCAATCGACCCCCTGAGCCCAGGCATGTCGCCGGGGCGCCGGCGGCCTCGCTGCAGCCGGCCGCTGGGAGCATAGCTCTGCAGCTGCATGTCGTGCGCAACCATTGGCCTTGCGTCCTGTCCGAACGCCAACCGACTCCGGATGGTTTATGGTTGTCGAAGAACAAAATTCCGCAGCAGGAGAGACGCATGCACCCGCGAGTTCTGGAAGTCACCGAGCGCCTGGTCGAGCGCAGCCGCAAGACGCGTGAGCGTTACCTCGCGATGATGGCCGCCGCTGCCAGCGAGGGCCCTCAGCGAGGCGGGCTGCAATGCGCCAACTTCGCCCATGGCGTCGCCGGCTGCAATTCCACTCAGGACAAGCAGAGCCTGCGCCTGATGAACGCGGCGAACGTCGCGATCGTGTCGGCATACAACGACATGCTTTCGGCGCATCAGCCCTACGAGCATTTTCCGGAGATGATCCGCCAGGCGCTGCGCGAGATTGGTTCGGTCGGCCAGTTCGCCGGCGGCGTGCCGGCAATGTGCGACGGCGTGACCCAGGGCGAGGCGGGCATGGAGATGAGCCTGGCCAGTCGCGAAGTGATCGCCATGAGCACCGCGGTGGCGCTGTCGCACAACATGTTCGACGCCGCGCTGATGCTCGGCATCTGTGACAAGATCGTCCCCGGGCTGATGATCGGTGCGCTGCGCTTCGGCCATCTGCCGACGATCTTCGTACCGGGTGGGCCGATGCCATCGGGCATCCCCAACAAGGAAAAGGCCGCGGTGCGCCAGCGCTACGCCGAAGGCAAGGCGAGCCGCGAGGAGCTGCTGGAATCGGAAATGAAGTCCTACCACAGCCCGGGCACCTGCACCTTCTACGGCACCGCCAACACCAATCAGGTGGTGATGGAGATCATGGGTCTGCACCTGCCGGGCTCCTCGTTCGTAAATCCTTACACGCCGCTGCGCGATGCGCTGACCCGCGAAGCCGCGCAGCAGGTCACCCGCCTGACCCATCAGGCTGGCAATTACACGCCGCTGTGCCAGGTGGTCGACGAGAAGTCCATCGTCAATTCGGTGGTCGCGCTCAACGCCACCGGCGGTTCGACCAACCACACCCTGCATATTCCGGCATTCGCCCGCGCCGCCGGCATCCAGCTGACCTGGCAGGACATGGCCGACCTTTCCGAGGTCGTGCCGACCCTGGCCAAGGTCTACCCCAACGGTCAGGCCGATGTGAACCATTTCCATGCCTGCGGCGGCGTGCCCTTCATGGTGCGCACGCTGCTCGACGCCGGCTTGCTGCATGAGGATGTGCACACGGTGGTCGGCAAGGGCCTGCGCCGCTATATCCAGGAGCCGTTCCTCGACGGTGACAAGCTGGTCTGGCGCGATGGGCCCGCTCAGAGCCTGGACGAAACCATCCTGCGTCCGGCAAAGCGGCCCTTCTCGCCGGAGGGCGGCCTGCGTGTGCTGGAAGGCAACCTGGGGCGCGGCGTGACCAAGATCTCGGCCGTGGCGCCGGAGCATCGTGTGGTCGAGGCGCCGGCACGGGTGTTCATCGACCAGAGCGAGCTGGCAGCCGCTTTCAAGGCCGGCGAGCTGGAGCGCGATTTCATCGCCGTGGTGCGTTTCCAGGGGCCGAAGGCCAATGGCATGCCGGAGTTGCACAAGCTCACGCCCTTCCTTGGCGTGCTGCAGGACCGCGGCTACAAGGTGGCGCTGGTTACCGACGGGCGCATGTCCGGCGCCTCCGGCAAGGTGCCGGCGGCCATCCATGTCTGCCCGGAGGCGCTGGACGGTGGGCCGCTGGCGCTGGTCCGTGATGGCGACATCATCCGCGTCGATGGCGAGACCGGCGAGCTGCGGGCGCTGGTCGACCCGGCCGAATGGGCGACGCGCCAGCCGGCCATCCGCCCGGAAGACATGGGTATCGGTTGCGGTCGCGAGCTGTTCGCCTTCATGCGCGCGTCCTTCAGCACGGCAGAGCAGGGCGCCAGCGCGTTCACCGAGAGTCTGGAGGCGCTCAAGTGAAGACAGCGCTGGTTGGCGACATCGGTGGTACCAATGCACGCTTCGCGCTGTGGCGCGATCAGCGGATCGAGCAGCTTCGCGTGCTGCCCACGGCAGACCATGCGCGTCCGGAGCTGGCAATCCGCGCCTACCTCGACGAAGTGGGCCAGCCGCTGGATGCGCTGGAAGCAGTATGCCTGGCCTGTGCCGGGCCGGTGAGCGGCGATCACTTCCGCTTCACCAACAACCACTGGCAGCTGAGCCGACAGGCGTTCTGCCGCGAACTGGGCCTGAAGGATCTGCTGCTGATCAACGACTTCACCGCCATGGCCCTGGGTATGACCCGGCTACGCGATGACGAGCGCGTCACGGTCCGCGAGGGCGAGCCTGAACCCGGCCGGCCGCGTCTGGTCATAGGCCCCGGCACCGGGTTGGGGGTCGCCGGGCTGCTGCCGCTGGTCGGCGGCGGCTGGCGCGCGTTGCCGGGCGAGGGCGGGCATATCTGTCTGCCGATCGGCAGCGAGCGCGAGGCGGCGATCTGGATGCAACTGCACCGCGCACAGGGCCACGTGAATGCCGAAGCCGTGCTCAGCGGGCCGGGTTTGCTGACGCTTTATCGTGCCTGTTGCGCGCTGGATGGCCGAGCGGCCGAACACGACTCCCCGGCCGAGATCACCAAGGCTGCGCTGGCTGGCGAGCCGTACGCCGTGGCCGTGCTGGAGCAGTTCTGCCGCTGGCTGGGACGCATCGTCGGTGACAACGTGCTGACGCTCGGTGCACGCGGCGGGGTATATATCGTCGGCGGCGTGGTACCGCGCTTCGCCGAGTTCTTCATGCACAGCGGCTTTTGCGATGCCCTGTGCGAGAAGGGCCAAATGAGTGGCTATTTCGATCGCCTGCCGGTATGGCTGGTGACCGCGCCTTATCCGGGCCTGGAAGGCGCCGGCGTGGCGTTGCAATCGCTGCTGGAGGGCGTCTAGGCGGCTGGCAGGGAAAGGCGACGGGCGATCGGATAACAACAAGAAAAGGGACGTGACGTGAGCCAAGCAGGTAAGAACATCCTTCTGGTCGACGACGATCAGGAAATCCGCGAACTGCTGCAGACCTATCTCAGCCGCTCGGGCTTTCAGGTCCGCGGCGTGCCGGACGGCGCGCAGTTTCGCAGCGCGCTGTGCGCCGAACCGGCCGATCTGGTGATACTCGACGTGATGCTGCCCGACGAGGACGGCTTCAGCCTCTGCCGCTGGATTCGCCAGCACGAGCGGCTGGCCTCGATGCCGATCATCATGCTCACCGCCAGTTCCGACGAGGCCGACCGGGTGGTCGGTCTTGAGCTGGGCGCCGACGATTACCTCGGCAAGCCGTTCAGCCCACGCGAGCTGCTGGCGCGGATCAAGGCCTTGCTGCGGCGGGTCAGCTTCGCCCAGGAGCGCGGCAGCGACGTGCTGGCCTTCGATGAATGGCGGCTGGACATGATCAGCCACCGTCTGTTTCACGCCGATGGCGAGGAAGTCTTTCTGTCCGGTGCCGATTTCGCGTTGCTCAAGCTGTTTCTCGATCATCCGCAGCAGATCCTCGACCGCGACACCATCGCCAACGCCACCCGCGGGCGCGAGGTGATGCCGCTGGAGCGCATCGTCGACATGGCGGTGAGCCGTCTGCGTCAGCGCCTGCGCGACACCGGCAAGTCGCCCCGGCTGATCCGCACCGTGCGCGGCTGCGGCTACCTGCTGGCAACCCAGGTGACGCCGCACCATGAATCTGCGCACTGAGCGGCGGCGTCTGCGGCTGGTGCCGCGCTCGCTGCTCGGACGCATGCTGTTGCTGACCCTGCTCGCGGTGCTGCTGGCGCAGGGCCTGTCGAGCCTGATCTGGTTGTCACAGCTGCGCGCCAGTCAGATGGAAGGGCTGCTGGCCAGCGCCCGCAGCCTGGCGCAGTCGATGGGGGCGAGCGTCAGCTACTTCCGATCGCTGCCGCTGGGCTACCGACCGCTGGTGCTCGACCAGCTGCGCAGCATGGGCGGCACGCGCTTCTTCGTCTCGCTCAACGACAAGCCGCTGGAGATGAAGATCCTGCCGGAGACGCCACGCAAGCGTGCGGTGCTGCACGAGGTGGAGCAGGTGCTGCGCCAGCGTCTGGGTGGCGCGGTGGACCTGACCATCGAGTTCGTCAGCCCGGACGATCTGCGCATCTTCAACAGCGGCATCAAGCTCGAGGAACTGCCGCGCTCCTGGGCCCACTACGCGCTGGGATTCGAACCGCTGGCGCCACCGGTGCTGGTGACGCAGATCCAGATCGCGCCGCAGGAATGGCTCTATCTCGCGTCGCTGATGCCGGCACCCTACGTCAGCCTGGAAGACGAGGGGCTGCCGGTGCAGCAGCTGTGGTTCATCGTGCTGACCAGCGCCTTCCTGCTGCTGTTCATCGGCCTGCTGGTGCGCTGGCAGAGCCGGCCATTGAAACGCCTGGCCAAGGCGGCGCGGGAGCTGTCGGTGGGCGGGGAAGTGCGGCCGCTGGCCGAGATCGGTGCCAGCGAGATCGTCGAGGTCAGCCGCGCCTTCAACAACATGCGCGAGCGCATCAGCCGCTATCTGACCGAGCGCGGCCAGTTGTTCAGCGCCATCTCCCACGACCTGCGTACGCCCATCACGCGGCTGCGACTGCGGGTCGAACTGCTGGAGGACGAGGCCCAGCAAGTCAAGTTCAACCGCGATCTCGACGAACTGGAGCTGCTGGTCAAGGGCGCCCTGCAGTGCGTGAAGGACACCGATATCCACGAAAACATCGAGGCCGTGGACCTCAATCTGTTGCTCGAACACATCGTCGAGCCCTACCAGGCCTGCGACCAGACCCGCGTGACCCTGGATGGACGCGCGCTGGCGACTTACCCCGGCAAGCCGCTGGCACTCAAGCGCTGCATCGGCAACCTGCTGGACAACGCCCTGAAGTATGGCGAGCGCGCCCACCTGCACGTCGAGGATGGCAAGGAGGCGCTGGTGCTGCACGTTGACGACGAGGGGCCAGGTGTTCCGGAGCAGCGCCTGGAGCACGTTTTCGAACCCCATGTACGGCTCTCCGGCCAGCAGCAGGGCTACGGCCTGGGGCTGGGTATCGCGCGCAACATCGCTCACGCCCACGGCGGCGAGCTGAGCATGCGCAACCTGCAGCAGGGAGGGCTGAGGGTGACCCTCACACTACCGCGCTGACGCCCGCCGGGCGTGCCTGTTACCTGTGGCGTGCCTTTGTAACCGGTTGGTGACCATCGGCCATCCCTTCGTTACCCAGTGTCCATTTTTCCGGGCATAGACTCGGTCCATCGCAAGCGACCCACGACTTGCCGGATAAAAACAAGAAGGTACTCCTCCATGAATGCGATCCATCGTCTCGCTCTTTCCGTTTCCCTTGCCCTGCCATTGCTCGCCCACGCCGGCGAGGTCGAAGTCCTGCACTGGTGGACCTCCGGCGGCGAGAAGCGCGCCGCCGACACCCTGCAGAAGATGGTCGAGCAGAAAGGCCACACCTGGAAGGATTTCGCCGTCGCCGGTGGTGGTGGCGAGGCCGCCATGACCGTGCTGAAGACCCGCGCGGTTTCCGGCAACCCGCCGTCCGCCGCACAGATCAAGGGCCCGGACATCCAGGAATGGGGCGAACTCGGCCTGCTCGCCAACCTCGACGACACCGCCAAGGCCGAACGCTGGGACGAGCTGCTGCCCGAGCAGGTCAGCAAGATCATGCAGTACGACGGCTCCTACGTGGCCGTGCCGGTCAACGTGCACCGGGTCAACTGGCTGTGGATCAACCCGGAGGTATTCGAGAAGGCCGGTGCCACGCCGCCGAAGACCCTCGACGAGTTCTTTGCCGCTGCCGAGAAACTCAAGGCAGCCGGTTTCGTGCCCGTCGCCCACGGTGGCCAGCCGTGGCAGGACGGCACCGTGTTCGAGGGCTTCGTGCTCAGCATTCTCGGGCCGGACGACTACCACAAGGCATTCGTCGAGCTGGACGAGGACACCCTGACCGGCGACAAGATGGTTCAGGCCTTCACCGCGCTGAAGAAGCTGCGTGATTACCTCGACGCCGATGCCGCAGGCCGTGAGTGGAACCGTGCCACTGGCGTGGTCATCGACGGCAAGGCCGGCATGCAGATCATGGGTGACTGGGCCAAGAGCGAGTTCACGGCCGCCAACAAGGTCGCGGGCAAGGACTACCAGTGCCTGCCATTTCCCGGCACTCAGGGCAGCTTCACCTTCAACATCGATTCGCTGGCGATGTTCAAGCTGAGCAGCGATGAGAACCGCAAGGCCCAGGAAGACCTGGCGCGCGCGGTGTTGCAGCCGGAGTTCCAGACCTTCTTCAACCAGAACAAGGGCTCCATCCCGGTTCGCCAGGACCAGGACATGAGCGAGTTCGACGCCTGTGCCCAGCAGTCGATGAAGGACTTCAAGGCGGCGGCCCAGGGCAGCGGCCTGCAACCCAGCCTGACCCACGGCATGGCCGCTTCGAGCTACGTGCAGGGCGCGGTGTTCGATGTCGTGACCAACTTCTTCAACGACCCCAAGGCCGATCCGCAAAAGGCGGCCAGGCAGCTGGCGGCGGCGATCCAGGCCGTGCAGTGACGCCAAGGGCGGACCGCGTCCGCCCGATTTCCCGAACCGTTGTCCCGGTACAGGCCAAGGCCCGTGCCGCGGGCGACGACATCCCGGATTCTGACGAGGGATCACATCCATGAGCTCCATCGCGCTTCCCGCCAGGCCCGCCAAGGTCTCGCCGCTCGATGCCCTGCAGCGCTGGCTGCCCAAGCTGGTCCTGGCGCCGAGCATGCTGATCGTGCTGGTCGGCTTCTACGCCTACATCGGCTGGACCTTCCTGCTGTCGTTCACCAACTCGCGCTTCATGCCCAGCTACAAGTGGGTCGGTCTGCAGCAATACCAGCGCCTGTGGGACAACGACCGCTGGTGGGTGGCCAGCCAGAACCTGCTGGTGTTCGGCGGCCTGTTCATCGCCATCAGCCTGATCATCGGTGTCGTGCTCGCCGTGCTGCTGGACCAGCGCATCCGCCGCGAGGGGCTGATCCGCACCATCTACCTGTACCCCATGGCACTGTCGATGATCGTCACCGGTACCGCCTGGCAATGGCTGCTCAATCCCGGCCTGGGTCTGGACAAGCTGCTGCGTGACTGGGGCTGGGAAGGCTTTCGCTTCGACTGGCTGGTCGATCCGGACCGGGTCATCTACTGCCTGGTGATCGCTGCCGTATGGCAGGCCTCGGGCTTCGTCATGGCGCTGTTCCTGGCCGGTCTGCGCAGCGTCGATCAATCGATCATCCGCGCTGCCCAGGTGGACGGTGCGAGCCTGCCGACCATCTACCTGCGCATCGTGCTGCCGAGCCTGCGACCGGTGTTCTTCAGTGCGTTGATGATCCTGGCCCATATCGCCATCAAGAGCTTCGACCTGGTGGCGGCGATGACCGCCGGTGGGCCGGGTTATTCCAGCGATCTGCCGGCGATGTTCATGTACGCCCACACCTTCACCCGCGGCCAGATGGGCCTGGGTGCGGCGAGCGCCATGCTGATGCTCGGCGCGGTGATGGCGATCATCGTGCCCTACCTGTATTCCGAGCTGAGGAGCAAGCGCCATGTCTGATTTCGCGCAACCGCGCCTGACGCTTGGGCGCCTGACCATCCACGCTACGCTGCTGCTGGCTTGCGCCGTCTACCTGGTGCCGCTGATCGTGATGTTGCTGACCAGCTTCAAGACCCCGGAAGACATCCGTACCGGCAACCTGCTGAGCTGGCCGGAGGCGTTCACCGCGATGGGCTGGCTGACAGCCTGGGATGCCGTCGGTGGCTACTTCTGGAACTCGGTGAAGATCGTCATCCCGGCGGTGCTGATTTCCACCGCGCTGGGCGCCATCAATGGCTACGTGCTGTCGATGTGGCGCTTCCGCGGCTCGCAGCTGTTTTTCGGTCTGCTGCTGTTCGGCTGCTTCCTGCCGTTCCAGGTGATCCTGCTGCCGGCGTCCTTCACCCTCGGCAAGCTGGGCCTGGCCAATACCACCACCGGTCTGGTGCTGGTGCACGTGGTATACGGCCTGGCGTTCACCACACTGTTCTTCCGCAACTTCTACGTCAGCGTGCCGGAAGCGCTGGTGCGGGCGGCACGGCTGGATGGCGCCGGTTTCTTCACCATCTTCGGGCGCATCCTGCTGCCGATGTCGGTACCGATCATCATGGTTTGCCTGATCTGGCAGTTCACCCAGATCTGGAACGACTTCCTCTTTGGCGTGGTGTTCGCCAGCGGCGATACCCAGCCCGTCACCGTGGCGCTGAACAACCTGGTCAATACCAGCACCGGCGCCAAGCAATACAACGTCGACATGGCCGCCGCGATGATTGCCGGCCTGCCCACGCTGGTGGTTTACGTGATCGCCGGCAAGTACTTCCTGCGCGGGCTCACTGCCGGCGCCGTCAAGGGTTGAGGAGAACAACGATGGCTTCCCTGGAACTGCGCAACGTTCAAAAGAGTTATGGCAACAGCCAGATCGCAACGCTCAAGGACATC
The DNA here is from genome assembly GCF_000219605.1 of Stutzerimonas stutzeri. Classification (NCBI taxonomy): domain Bacteria; kingdom Pseudomonadati; phylum Pseudomonadota; class Gammaproteobacteria; order Pseudomonadales; family Pseudomonadaceae; genus Stutzerimonas; species Stutzerimonas stutzeri. Next base: position 2,521,070 of record NC_015740.1, on the reverse strand, counting down.
GCGCTGAAGATCGACGCCGGTGAGTTCCTGATTCTCGTCGGCCCCTCCGGCTGCGGTAAATCCACCCTGATGAACTGCATCGCCGGGCTGGAGAATATCACCGGCGGCGAGATCCTCGTCGACGGCGAGGACATCAGTCAGGCCAGTCCGAAGGATCGGGACATTGCCATGGTGTTCCAGTCCTATGCGCTCTATCCGACCATGAGCGTGCGTGGCAACATCGCCTTCGGCCTGAAGATGCGCAAGGTGCCGGCGGCGAAGATCGAGGAGGAGGTGGCACGGGTCGCCAAGCTGCTGCAGATCGAACCGCTGCTGGAACGCAAGCCGTCGCAACTGTCCGGCGGCCAGCAGCAGCGCGTGGCCATGGGCCGGGCGCTGGCGCGGCGGCCGAAGATCTATCTGTTCGACGAGCCGTTGTCGAACCTCGACGCCAAGCTGCGGGTGGAGATGCGCACAGAGATCAAGCTGATGCACCAACGGCTGAAAACCACCACGGTGTATGTCACCCATGACCAGATCGAGGCAATGACCCTCGGCGACAAGGTCGCGGTGATGAAGGACGGTGTGATCCAGCAGTTCGGTACCCCCCACGAGATCTACAACAACCCGGCCAACCTGTTCGTCGCCAGCTTCATCGGCTCGCCGCCGATGAACTTCGTGCCGCTGCGCATTCGTCAGCGTGACGGCCGCTGGGTGGGCGTGCTCAACAGCGAGCAGGGCAGTTGCGAGCTGCCGCTGCCGATCACCAGTGACGAAGGTCTGCGTGACCGGGAGCTCATTCTGGGCATTCGCCCCGAACAGATCGGCCTGTCGAATGGCTCTGCGGCGGACCTTTCGCTGCTGGTGGATATCGAAGTGGTGGAGCCGACCGGCCCCGATACGCTGGTCGTCTTCGCGCTCAATCAGGTCAAGGCCTGCTGCCGGCTGGCGCCGGATCAGGCGCCGCGGGTGGGGGAGACGCTCAACCTGCAGTTCGATCCGCGCAAGGTCCTGCTGTTCGACGCCCAGAGCGGCGAACGGCTGGGCCTGGCGCAGCCTGTAGCCACGCGCGAAAGCAAGGTCACCCGGCTGGTTTCCAACGGAGCGGGGCCGGTGCAGTGAGGTACCGGCCTGCCTTGCCAGCAGGCTGGGGATAACGGAGACAGGAACCAACGGAGCCGAACAGGCTCGATCCAGCGATCAATAACAACAAAAGCGGAGTGGATATGAAAAAAACACTGACAGCCCTGGGCGTTGCCAGCGCCATTGCGGGTCTGACGCTGCCTTTGGGCGCCCATGCACTGGAGTTCACCGGCTACATGCGCAGCGGGGTCGGCGAATCGGTCAACAGCGATTCGCAGTCCTGCTTCCAGTTGCCCGGCGCGCCGAGCAAGTACCGCCTGGGTAACGAGTGCGAGCAGTACGCCGAGCTCGATCTGCGTCAGGACCTCTACACCTTCGCCGACGGCTCGGTACTGAGCCTGGAAGGCATGGCGGCGCTCTACAACCAGTACAACCACACCCCTGAGTTCACAGGCGATCACGGCTGGGCGCGAATGGTCCAGGCCTATGCCGAGTGGAGCAAGGTGCCGGCGTTGTACAACGGCTCGTTGTGGGCCGGGCGGCGCTTCTACAAGCGCAACGACATCCATATCTCCGACTTCTACTACTGGAACCAGAGCGCCACCGGTGCCGGCGTGGAGGACATGGAGATTGGCGGGCTGAAGTACAGCTATGCCTTCTCGCGCAAGGACAGCGTGTTCCAGAAGGACTACGTCACCCGCCACGACTTCAACGTTGGCGGCTTCGACAGCAACCCGGGAGGTGAGCTGGAGTTCGGCCTGAGCTACCTCGACAAGCCCAGCCGTGACGATGCCAACAGCGGTTGGGCCGTGACGGTGCAGCATGTGCAATCCGACTTCCTCGGCGGCAAGAACACCCTGGCGCTGCAGTATGGCGAGGGTCCGGGCACCGGCCTCGGTTATACCGGCGACGTCACCCTGGACAACAGCGCCAAGAGCTGGCGAGTGGTGGAGTATTTCGACTGGCAGCTGACGCCGCGCTTCGGCGGCCAGTTCCAGGTGGTCTACCAGAAAGACAAGCGCGACGACGGCGGCGACCAGGACTGGTGGTCGGTGGGCGCGCGTCCGGTCTATGCGTTCAGCGAGCAGTTCAAGCTCGTCGCCGAGGTGGGTCACGACCAGATCGATGCCACCGACGGCACGCGCAAGCTCAGCAAGTTCACCATCGCGCCGACCTGGTCACCCGCCGGTCCTGGCTTCTGGGCACGGCCGGAGTTCCGCCTGTACTACACCTACGCCAGCTGGAACGACGCGGCGCAACGGGCGGCCAACGTGATGGCCGAAGGCTCGGCGCTGTCGGATACCGGTGCGTTCGGCAACGCTCGCCACGGTTCGAACTTCGGCGTGCAGGTCGAGCACTGGTGGTAAGCGGCTAGCGGGTCGCCATCCAGATCAGCAGGCCGGCCTGGAACAGCGCCAGCGCAATCAGGCAAACAATGGTGAATCGCAGCGCACCGTCCTCGCGGCGGAAGCGGGCGATACGCTCCTGCAGGTCGCGGATCTGGTTTTCCTGCGCCTGCAGGTTGCGGTCGGCCTGTTCCAGCATCGCCGCCGCATCCTGCAGCTCCACAATCTGGACCTTCTCGCTGTTCCAGTCCGGCCTCAGGCTGCTGGCGCGCGGCGCGCCGTAGGTCGCCTTGCCCGCCTGGTCCTTTGGGTAGTCCACATCGAACCCCTGGGTGCGCTGGCAGTGGTCACGCCGCAGGCGCTGGTCGTCGCTCGTCACATCCTTGGGCAGCGATCCGCCCTCGACCAGATAATGTCCCCAACGCTTCTGCGCCCAGGCCGCGCCTTGTGCCAGCAGGAAACGGCCGAGGCCGCGATTGGCGGGTTCCAGATGCAAGCCGCTGTCCGGGCCGAAGCGCAGTTCCTTGCTGCGATGGTCGGCCCATACCTCCAGCACGTTGTACTTGCGCGAGCGCGCCTGCCCCGGGATGTTGACGAACATCCGCAGCAGGCTCTGCTCGGGCGTGTGGCGTTCCAGCTGCGCCAGCTCGACGAAGCGCAGTGGCCGCGCGCCGCCGTCGCGTTCGGTGGGCAGCGGCGCCAGGCGCAGCAGACGGAAACGATCGGGGCGAAGTTCGGCCCACGGATGCTTCGGCGGCGCCGGTGGCTCTTTCTCTGTGCTCTGGGTGATATCGGTGTCGGTCATCTGCGCGTTCCTGGGCCTGCGCGGCGGCTCGTTCAGAACTGGTCTCGGCCATCGTCACGGGGCTATCGGCGGCGCGGCGCCTAACTGGAGGCTGGCAGCATGCCATTATCGTTCAGGAAGCGCTGGATGCGTTCGAGCAGGCCCCGGGCCAACGGCAGATCGGGATCGTCGTAAGACGCGAGCTGCGCAGCGCTGGCCGGCACGATGCGCAGCACATGATTCATGCCGTCGATCAGCGCGAGTTCGGCGTCGGGCTTGGCGCGGTGCAAGGCCTCGGCGTCATCGATGCCCACCTGGATATCGTGCCGGCCCTGAACGATCAGCGCCGGAGCGTTCACCGCCGCGAAGGCCTCGGCCGGATCATAGGCGAAGAGAGTAATCAGATATGGCTGCACGCTGGGGCGGAACAGCACCTGCAGAGGCTCTGGAATGTCCGCGTGGGTGCGACCGGCCTTCAGTTCGTCGATCAGATAATGGCTGGTGGCGAGCAATGCCGGTGGCAGGCGTCCCTGCAGCTGCTCGCGCAGCACCGCATCGATCGGCCGGCCGCTGCCGGCGATGCTGATCAGCGCCGCGGCACCTGAGCGAGGCGCCGCAAGGCTGGCGATCAGCGCACCTTCGCTGTGGCCGACGAGGATCAGCTCGCCGAAGCGCGGGTCACCCTTGAGCCGTTCGCTCCAGGTCAACGCATCGCTGACGTAGGCTTCGACGCTGAGGTCGCGCTCGTCCGGTGCGGCGGCCAGGCTCGCGCCGACGCCGCGCTTGTCGTAGCGCAGGCTGGCCACGCCCTGCTTGGCCAGGCCCTGGGCCAACCGCTTGAGGCTGTCGTTGTGGCCGGCCGGGTTGTTGCCGTTGCGGTCGGTCGGCCCGGAGCCGGCGATGAGCAGGGCGACCGGCAACGGCCGCTCGCTTTTCGGCAGCAGCAATGTGCCCTGCAGCACGCCATGGCCGGTGTCGAGGTTCAGCGTCTGCGTGAGCAGGGTCTGCGCATGTACGAATGAGAGGGGCATGGTCAGCAGCAGTAGGATCAGCAGGGCACGCATGGAAGGCTTCGCCGGTTACGGAGCGGGTTTGACGCGAGGATCGGTGCGAGGTTCGCCGCTGCGCCAGTATGCGCGCCGAAGACAGGCAGTGAAACCGCGGCGCCCTCAGGTATACTTCCGGCCCCTGTTTTTTCGGTCGATCGCGGAGCGTCCTGCATGTCCGGCAATACCTACGGCAAGCTGTTCACCGTCACCACTGCCGGCGAAAGCCACGGGCCTGCGCTGGTGGCCATCGTCGATGGCTGCCCACCCGGGCTGGAGCTGTCGCTGGACGATCTGCAGCGCGATCTCGACCGTCGCAAGCCCGGCACCAGCCGGCACACCACGCAGCGCCAGGAAGCCGACGAGGTGGAAATCCTTTCCGGCGTGTTCGAAGGCAGAACCACCGGGTGTCCGATCGGCCTGCTGATCCGCAATACCGACCAGAAGTCCAAGGACTACTCGGCGATCAAGGACCTGTTCCGCCCGGCCCACGCCGACTACACCTATCACCACAAGTACGGCCTGCGTGACTACCGCGGCGGTGGCCGCTCCTCGGCGCGCGAGACCGCCATGCGTGTCGCCGCCGGTGCTATCGCCAAGAAGTACCTGGCGACGCTGGGCATTCAGGTGCGCGGCTACATGAGCCAGCTCGGGCCGATCGAGATTCCGTTCAAGACCTGGGACAGCGTCGAGCAGAACGCCTTCTTCAGCCCAGACCCGGACAAGGTGCCGGAGCTGGAGGCCTACATGGACCAGCTGCGCCGTGACCAGGATTCGGTGGGCGCAAAGATCACCGTGGTCGCCGAGGGTGTGCCGCCGGGCCTCGGTGAGCCGATCTTCGACCGCCTGGACGCGGAGCTTGCCCATGCGCTGATGAGCATCAACGCGGTCAAGGGCGTGGAGATCGGTGCCGGTTTCGCGTCGGTGGCCCAGCGCGGTACCGAGCACCGCGACGAGCTGACCCCGCAGGGCTTTCTGTCCAACAATGCCGGCGGCATTCTCGGTGGCATCTCCTCGGGCCAGCCGATCGTCGCCCATCTGGCGCTCAAGCCGACGTCCAGCATCACCACGCCCGGTCGCTCCATCGACGTGAATGGCGAGGCGGTGGACGTGATCACCAAGGGTCGCCACGACCCCTGCGTCGGCATCCGCGCCACCCCGATCGCCGAAGCGATGATGGCCATCGTGCTGCTGGATCACCTGCTGCGCCACCGCGCACAGAATGCCGATGTGCAGGTGACGACGCCGGTGCTGGGTCAGCTTTGAGCGGCTATTCGGAGCGCGGCGCGCCGGCGTTGACGCCGCGCGCTGCAACCTGAACGCCTGTTGCCATGACCGCTTCGCTCCCTTACTGGCGCCTCTCCGGGTTCTATTTCTTCTACTTCGCGCTGCTCGGTTCGACGGCGCCGTTTCTCGGCCTGTACTTCGCCCATCTGGGGTTCTCGCCGGAGCGCATCGGCGAGCTGATCGCCATTCCGATGTTGATGCGCTGTCTGGCGCCGAATCTCTGGGGCTGGCTGGGCGACGTCAGCGGCCGCCGGCTGGAGATCGTCCGCCTCGGCGCCCTGTGTACGCTGCTGTCCTTCGGCCTGATCTTCTTCGACAAGAGCTTCGCCTGGCTGGCGCTGGTGATGGCCCTGCATGCGTTCTTCTGGCATGCCGTGCTGCCGCAATTCGAGGTCATCACCCTGGCGCATCTGCACGAGCAGCCCGAGCGCTACAGCCAGGTACGGTTGTGGGGCAGCATCGGCTTCATCCTGGCGGTGGTGGGGCTTGGGCTGCTGTTCCAGCGGTTGAGTCTGGACCTGTATCCGACCGCTGTCGCTGCGGTGATGCTGGGCATCTTGCTGAGCAGTGTCTGGGTCCCGAACGCGCAGCCGCGCCAGCGCGCCGAGTCGGCCGGGCAGGGCGGCTTTCTCGCCCAGCTGCGGCGCCCCGGCGTACTGGCCTTCTACGGTTGCGTGGCCCTGATGCAACTGGCTCACGGCCCGTACTACACCTTCTTCAGCATCCACCTGGAAGCGCTCGGCTACAGCCGCAGCTTTATCGGTCTGATGTGGGCGCTGGGCGTCGTCGCGGAGATTCTGCTGTTTCTGGTCATGGCGCGTCTGCTGGAGCGTTTCTCGCTGCGCCAGGTGCTCCTGGCGAGCTTCCTGATCGCCGCGCTGCGCTGGCTACTGCTCGGGCAACTGGCCGATCATCTCGGCGTACTGCTGATCGCGCAGCTGATGCACGCTGCGACCTTCGGCAGCTTCCATGCGGCGGCCATCCATTTCGTCCAGCGCAGCTTCGGCCATCGCCAGCAGGGTCAGGGGCAGGCGCTGTATGCCAGCCTGTCCGGAATCGGCGGCGCGCTGGGGGCGTTGTATGCCGGATATGCCTGGTCCGGGCTCGGCCCGGGCTGGTCGTTCGCCATCGCCAGCCTGGCGGCGCTGGCAGCAGCCGTTATCATTGCCTTCCGTTTGCAGGAGGATCGGGCGTGACCGCCACGCAGCGCTGGCTTCCAGGCGGCAACCCTGGCTTGACCGGCACCGCTATTGCGTCGGCTGGCTGATCCGCGGCCACGGGTCTGTACACCCGGGGCAAGAAGACGAGCGACGCGCTGCGTCAGATCGAGGCGTTCGAGTTCTTTTTCGAATGCGAACTGAAAATGGGCGCCCTGCACAACAGATGAATTCCTGCCTGGCCGGCAGTGATCGGCCGGGCGATCCTTCGGAGAGCCGAACATGAGTGTCCTCAGTGTCTATCACGAATCCCGCCCCGAGCAGCCGCTCAAGGTCCTGACCCACCTCGAGGACATCGCCGCGACCCTGGCCGAGGTCGGTGTGCAGCTGGAGCGCTGGGACGCCAGCGCGCCGGTCGCCGCCGGTGCCAGCCAGGAGGACGTGATCGCCGCCTACCGGCCACAGATCGATCGGCTGATGGCCGAGCGCGGCTACGTGACCGTCGATGTCATCAGTGTGTCCCGCGATCATCCGCAGAAGGACGAGCTGCGCGCCAAATTTCTTGACGAGCATCGTCACGCCGAGGACGAGGTGCGCTTCTTCGTCGCTGGACGCGGCCTGTTCACCCTGCATATCGAGGACATGGTCTACGCCGTGTTGTGCGAGAAGAACGACCTGATCTCCGTGCCTGCCGGCACCCGCCACTGGTTCGACATGGGCGAGCAGCCGAGCTTTGTCGCCATTCGCCTGTTCAACAATCCGGACGGCTGGACGGCGCAGTTCACCGGCGAACGCATCGCCGATCAGTTCCCGCGCCTGGACGACTGAGCGGCCGATCCAGCTGACCCTCACCGAACATACGGCCAGCGAGCACAAGCAGGAGCTGACCTCCTGCCGACCCGCGCCAGCGGCGTGCTCGTTAACCATGAACCAGCAGCCAGTACCAATGCGCTGCTGAGCCGCTCTGGCACGGGAATTGAACCCTGCCGCCGCGCTGGCATCCTAATTTAGGTACCCACCCAAACAGGAGCGTACCCATGGGAGATGCATTCGGCGGAATTTTCGGCCTGCTCATCCTGATACTGGATATCTGGGCAATCATCAGCATCGTTCGCAGCGACAGTACCAGCGGCAAGAAAGTGCTCTGGGTTCTTTTGATCGTCATCCTGCCCGTGCTCGGTCTTATCATCTGGGGAATCATGGGACCGCGCGGCAATCGCCCCGACGACCGTGGGCCCTTGCGGTAAACACCGATGGAAAGCCTCAGCGCTCCGCTGGCCCTGGTGGTGCTGGTGCTGGATGTGCTCGCCATCGCGCATGTCTGGCGCAGCCCCATCGAGGCTGGTCGCACAATCATCTGGACGCTGGTGATCGTACTGCTGCCGGTGGTCGGCCTGATCATGTGGGCGGTCGCGGTCGGGCCGTTTGGCAAGGCGCGGCTGTGAAGCATGCGTGGCATCGGCCTGGCGCTCGTCGCGCTGCTCTTCGTCGTAGGCCCGCTGCAGGCCGATGATGGTGACGCCTGGCAGGCGTTACGCGAAGGGCGGGCACTACTGCTCCTGCGCCACGCGAATGCGCTGGGGCTGGGCGACCCACCTGGCTTCGTGCTCGATGACTGCAGCACCCAACGCAATCTTGATGAGCACGGCAGGGCGCAAGCCCGACGCTGGGGCGAGCTGCTGCGCGAGAAAGGCCTGACCAGGGTACGTCTGTTGAGCAGTCGCTGGTGCCGTGCACTGGACACGGCGCAGCAGATGGCACTCGCGCCGGTCGAGCCACTACCGGCGCTGGATTCCTTCTTCGCCTCGCCGACCAGCGAGCGACTGCAGACCGCCGCGCTGCGCGAAGCCCTCACCGAGCTGGAACCCGGCGAGGTAGCGGTGCTGGTCACCCATCAGGTCAATATCACCGCGCTGACCGGCATCTTTCCGCAGTCGGGCGAGGGGCTGATCCTGGCCCGGCCGCTGGCCGTTGCGCCGAAGGTCCTGGCGCGCGTCGCGCCGCCGTAACCGTTTCCTCAGCCGCCCCGGGCGTAGTTGTCCCAGATGTGGATGGCTGCGTAGGCCCGCCATGGGCGCCAGGCTTCGGCACGTTCGGCCAGCGCCTTGGCGGTCAGGCCATCCGCTCCCCAAAGCGGCGCCTTGAGCAAACCCAGATCGGCACTGGGAAAGGCGTCCGCCACGCCAAAACCGCGCAGCGCGATGTATTCGGCCGTCCAGGGGCCGATGCCGGGCAGCTCGCACAGCCGACGGACCAGCGTATCGGCGCCATCCTCCACATGCAGGTGCAACGCGCCCTCGGCCACCGCGCCGGCCAGGCGGCGCAGCGCCTGAGCGCGCTTGGCCGGCATGCCGATGTTCTCCAGCGGGTCGTCGGCGATCGCCCGCGCGGTGGGAAACAGCACCTCCAACCCGGTCGGAGCCTGTGCCAACGGCTCGCCGAGACGCTCCACCAGGCGGCGGGTGATGGTCACTGCCGCCTTCACCGTGACCTGCTGGCCGACCACCGCGCGCACGGCCTGCTCGAACGGGTCGTAAGCCGCCGGCAGACGCAGGCCGGGTTGTGCCGAGACCAGCGGGCCGAGTGCCGGGTCGCCGGCGAAATGCGCCGCGATCGCCTGCGGGTCGGCATCCAGGTCGAACATCTTGCGCACCTGGGCCACCAGCGGTTGGCTGGCGTGCCGCAGCGAGTCGCTGAGGGTCAGCTCGAGCGCCGGCCGGTCGTCCGCCGCGCTGACACTGAGCCAGCCGCGGGCATCACCCAGGCGCAGCGTACGGGCATAACCGCGCGGATCCAGGCGCTCCACGCCCGGCAGCAGACGCAGGGCGAAGTGGCGGTGGAACTGTTGCCAGTCCCAGGGTTCGAGGTAGGGCAGGTGGATGGTTTCGGTCATTTCCAGACCCTAGCGCCTGGGCGCCGCTTTGTCGCCCCGAAGTGTGCTTTCAAACCCTCGCGGTTCCCCCTGTCATCTTGGCCAACGTAGAATGCGCCTCTTTTCGGTGGGCGATTCGATCGCCCGTCCTCAGCCAGCCTGCAGACGTCGCGGCCTTGCGCGCGATGGCTGCCAAGGGAGACACCCATGAGCGACTTTCAGGAAACTCTCTACGAGGGATACGGGCAGCGGTTCCAGATCGACAAGCTGCTGCATGAAGTGCGCACCGAACGCCAGCATCTGGTGATCTTCGAAAATGCCCGCATGGGCCGCGTCATGGCCCTCGACGGCGTGATCCAGACCACCGAAGCCGACGAGTTCATCTACCACGAAATGCTTGCCCATGTGCCGATCCTGGCCCATGGCCTGGCACGCCGGGTGTTGATCATCGGTGGCGGCGACGGCGGCATCCTGCGTGAGGTGGCGCGCCATCTTGATATCGAGAGCATCACCATGGTCGAGACCGACCGCACCCTGGTGGAGCTGTGCAAGGAATTCCTGCCGAATCACTCGGCCGGCACCTTCGATGATCCGCGATTGAACCTGGTGTTCGATGACGGCATGCACTTCGTGGCGACCACTGAAGAGCGGTTCGATGTCATCATCTGCGATTCCACCGATCCCATCGGCTCGGGCGAGGCGCTGTTCTCCGAGCACTTCTACCAGGCTTGCCGCCGTTGCCTGAACGAGGGCGGCATCCTGGTCGCGCAGAACGGCACGCCATTCATGCAGCTGGGCGAGCTGCAGACCACCGTCAAACGCATGCAGGGGCTGTTCGCCGATTGGCACTTCTACCTGGCCGCGGTGCCGACCTACATCGGCGGCGCGATGAGCTTCGCCTGGGGCGCCTGTAACGCCGAGAGTCGCAAGTTGCCGCTGGAAACCCTGATGCAGCGCTACAGCGGCAGCGGGATTGTGACCCGTTATTACAACCCGCACGTGCACATTGGCGCCTTTGCGCTGCCGCAGTACCTGCTGCACGCGATTGCCAAGCCCAGCAACGACTGAGCGAGCACGGCGGCATCGCCCTGAACGGCCCGCCTGGCAACGGCGCGGGCCGTTTTGCATTGCCGGCCCGGTTGAACTGCTGCAGGTTCGGCGGGTTCTACTGATGGAGCCCGCGACTCTGGCGCGCGGTGGCGTCGAGCCATCCAGCCCGTGCAGTCAGACGCGTGGCCTGCTAGCTTGTCACTGTGGACACCGTCCACCGCGTCTCTTCGACTAGCTGTTGCGACTCCCGTTTGCCCGATGTCTCGACGACGGAGCCGATCTCCCGCTGAGCTCGTGGCAACTTCATCCAGGTATGAGAGGAGGTTGAATCATGAGCACCACCTTCCATGAGGATGTCAGCAGCACCGTTCTGCGCCGGATGAAAGAGGGCGGTTTCGATTTCGCCCGCGTGCATCCCATCGAGTTCTATGCGGTCTTCCCCGAGCGGGACCGCGCCCAGACCGCCGCCGAGAATTTTCGCGGTGAAACCATCAACACCCAGGTCTTTCCGCGTGAGGACGGAAGCTGGAATCTGCAGGTCAGCAAAGTGATGTATGCGACGTTCGACGGCATCGGCGACTTCGAGCAGGATCTTGAGGATCTTGTCGAACCCCTGGGTGGGGTACTCGATGGCTGGGGCGTCACCCAGGAAATCGAAAGCCAGAGTCTGTGACCGTCACTCCCTTTTCAGACCGCTGTTGAGCGCCTGGTCCCACGGCGGGACCGGGCCGAAGCGGGACTTGAGAAATTCCAGCAGCAGTCGGGTCCGCGAGTCGGCCTCGCGCGTCAGGCGCAGGGCATAGATGCCGCTGGCTTCCGGCTGCGGCAACCCGCCTTCGCAGAACAACGGCAACAGCTCGCCGCGCAGCAGGTACTCGCTGATCAGCCAGGTCGGCAGGTGGGCGATGCCGAGCCCGGCCAGCGCTCCCGCCAGCAGCGCTTCAGCATTGTTGGCCACCATCCGCAGACGCCCCGGGCGCAACAGCTGCGATCGCCCGTTTCGTTCGAAGCGCCAGGCGTGCGGCGGGGCCAGCGCATCCCAGTCGAGGCCATCATGTTCAGGCAACTGCTCGGGGGTCAGCGGCACGCCGCGACGCTCCAGGTAGGCCGGGCTGGCGCAGACGATGCGCACCATCGGCGCCAGGGGCGTGGCGACCAGGCGCGTATCGGCGAGTGGGCCGATGCGCAGCACCAGATCGACCTCGCCGAGGTGCTCGCCATGCAGATCGACGAAGCTGTCGATCAGCCGCAACTGGATATCCACACCGGGATAGGCCTGCAGAAACTCGGCGAGGGCCGGCGCCAGATGTCGCCGCCCGAACGGCGCCGGTGCGTCGATGCGGATGCGGCCTTCCGGTGCACTGTCCAGGGATGTCGCCTCGGCCCGGGCCAGGTGCAGTTCCTGAACGATGCGCCGGGCGCGCTCGGCGAAGGCAAGGGCGGCAGGCATTGCCCGCACGGCATGGGTGCTGCGGCTGAACAGCTGGCAGCCCAGCGCCGCTTCCAGCGCATCGACTCGCCGCGCCACGGCGGAGGGCGTCAGGCCATGCCGGCGCGCGGCAGCGGAAAAGCTGCCGCATTCGAGCACGTCGATGAAGAGTTCGAGCTGAGCGGAAAGGGCGTCTGGCAGCATCGGGTTACCGGCTTGTGCGTAATAGGCAAAGCCATTGTGCGCGGCTGTGCGTATCGACGCCAGCGGCGGCGGCGTAGCATGGGCGCCTCAATGAGGCTGGAGCGCGAACATGCTGTTGGACATCGGGTTGAACGTATTGCTGGGCCTGGCCCTGGGCACGCTCGGCGGACTGTTCGGCATCGGCGGCGGGCTGATCGCGATCCCGGTACTGGGCGTGCTGTTCGGGCTGGATCAGCAACTGGCGCAGGGCACGGCACTGGTGATGGTGGTGCCCAACGTGCTGCTCGCCATCTGGCGTTATCACCAGCGCAATCGCATCGATTGGCGCCACGCGGCGGCGCTGGCCGGCGCCAGCTTCGTCTTCGCGATCGTCGGTGCCGCCGTGGCGGTGTCGCTGGATGCCGGGCGCATGCGCCTGGCCTTCGTCGGCTTTCTCCTGGCGCTGGCAGCCTACACGCTGTTGCGCGTGTTTCTGCGCCCCGCGCCCGGAGATGGTCAGCTGCGTCATTCCTGGCCATGGCTCAGCGTGCTCGGTGCGGGGGCCGGGGCGGCGGGCGGGCTGTTCGGCGTGGGCGGTGCGGTGATTGCCACGCCGATCCTGACCAGCGTATTCGGCACCTCGCAGGTGGTCGCCCAGGGGCTTTCGCTGGCGCTGGCTGCGCCGAGCACTGGCGTTACCCTGGTGACCTATGCGCTGCATCAGCAGGTCAACTGGCTGCTGGGCTTGCCGCTGGCGGTCGGCGGCCTGCTCAGCATCAGCCTGGGTGTGCGCCTTGCCCACGCGTTACCGGAGCGCCTGCTGCGCCTGCTGTTCAGCGGTTTTCTGGTGGCCAGTGCGGTGCTGCTGGCGATGGAAAGCTGAGCGGTTTCAGCTCGTCAGGCCGAGCAGGCCGCCGCCGAGCGCACCGGCGATCACCACCAACCACGGTGGCAGTTTCCAGTAGCTCAGCGCGGCGAAGGCCAGCACGGCCAGGATGAAGTGTTCCGCGGCCTTGATCGCACTGGTCCAGACCGGGTCGTACAGCGCCGCCAGCAGCAACCCGACCACGGCGGCATTGACGCCCGCCAGCGCCGCCTGGCTGCGGCGATTGCCGCGCAGTCGCTCCCAGAACGGCAATGCGCCGAATACCAGCAGGAAGGAGGGCGCGAACACCGCGAGCAGGCAGATGGTTGCGCCGAGCCAGCCGCTTGGGCCGCTGTTCATCGAGACCCCGAGAAAGGCCGCGAAGGTGAACAGCGGTCCAGGTACGGCCTGGGCGGCGCCATAGCCGGCGAGGAAGGCGTCGTTGTCGACCCAGCCGGACGGCACGACCTCGGCCTGCAGTAGCGGCAACACCACGTGTCCGCCACCGAACACCAGCGCACCGGTGCGATAGAACGCATCGACCTGCGCCAGCGCTTGGCTGCCGCTGACGCCGGCCAGCACGGGAAGCAGGATCAGCAGGGCAAAGAACGCAGCCAAGGCAGACAGCGCGGTGCGCATCTTGATGCGTACGGGCAGGTCGGGGTGCACCTCGCCTGACGCCGGGCGGAACGCCAGCAATCCGATCAAGCCCGCCACGACGATGATCGCCACCTGGCTCCAGACGAAAGGCAGCAGCAAGACGGCGCTCGCCGCGGCGAGCATGATGGCCAGCCGCGGGCCATCGCTGCACAGCGTTCGCGCCATGCCCCAAACCGCCTGGGCGACGACCGCCACTGCCACGATTTTCAGACCCTGGATGAACCCGCCGGGCAGGGCGTCGCCCCAGCGGGCAATGCCCAGAGCGAACAGCGTCAGCGCAACGGCCGAGGGCAGCGTGAAGCCGGCCCAGGCCGCCAGCGAACCTCGGTAGCCGCCGCGCAGCAGCCCGATTGCCAGGCCGACCTGGCTGCTGGCCGGGCCCGGAAGGAACTGGCAGAGCGCGACCAGATCGGCGTAGCCGCGCTCGTCCAACCAGCGGCGGCGCTGGACGAATTCGTCACGAAAGTAGCCCAGATGCGCCACCGGGCCGCCAAAGGATGTCAGCCCCAGGCGCAGGAATATCAGGAAGATGCTCCAGGCTCTCAGAGGCTCGCCGGACGATGGGCGTTGGGCGTCGATGGGCATGCGAATTCGTGCTGGTCTGCAAGGGTGAATCGAGCGGAAATCCTAGCCGGCAATTGTGTCACGCCGATGACGCGCGTGCCGATTCACCGTTGTGCGGCCAGTCGTCCGCCACCAGGAACAGCCGCTCCTGCTCCAGCCAGTCGCCGGATGCGTGGGGTTCGAGACGCACCAGCAGTTGCGCCCGCGCGCGTGCCGGATCACCGGCCAGCCACTCGGCAAGGCGGTCCGAGGTCCACAGGTCCGGTTGCGGCACGCGGGCAGCAGCCAGCCAGGCGGCACGCGGAAGTGGCTGCCAGATGGTGCCGGCCGCCGCGGCCTGATACACCGGCCAGTCGGCCTGGCGCAGCCAGCGGCCGCTCAGGTGGTGCGGGTTGGCACCATGGGGCGGGGCGCAGCCCTCTGGCCAGGGTTGAAACAGGTAGCCGCTGAGCCAGAAGCTGCTTTGCACCTCCCGCCCGGTAAGCTCGGCGAGCACGGCGCGGGCGGCTGGCTGGTTGCACAAGGGCAGCTGGTGTTGGCGCAGGTGGGCGAGCTTCAGGTCCAGGCGATCGTGGTTGCCGGGGCCGAGCCAGTGGTCGTGCTGGCTGCCGTCTCCGGGCCCGAAGCCCAGATAGAGCTTTATCGCCAGCTCCAGATGGTGCACGCCCTGGTCATCGCAGAACAGCAGGTCCAGCTCGCCGAGGGTGCTGCCGTTCTGCCGGATCGGCAGGTTGGCCGCGATCAGCTGCAGGTCGGGCGCCTGGCACAGCGCGTACTGCCAGAGCCGTTCGTAGTACAACCCCAGGCGCCGATTGCTGCGCTGCGACAGCCAGGCCTCGAGGACCGAAGGCTCGGCATCCTGGCACAGCAGCCAGTCGGCCAGCAGCCCCGGCTCGCTGTGCCAGCGGCTTGCGCTCAGGGGGTGACGCTGGCGGGGAGGTGTTTCGCTCAGCAGGGGCGGCGACAGCAGCGTCCAGGCGAGATCACGCACCTGCGGATGGCGAAGGACGCTGGACAGCTCGGCAAGACTGATAGGGTTCATGTCAGCAGCATAGCCGTCGGTTTGCCGCCGGTTCGACGTTTCGCCGATAATCCGGTGCCGCTGAACACCCGCGCCTGACCGAGGCTCTAACCACAGTCGGTGCAGGCCGCGTCGATCCGCTGCGGCGGCCTCGCAAGTGCATGTTGGTGTTCAAGCGCTGCGAACGCCTGCAACTTCTGCCAGCCACACCAGGGAACTTCAATGGAGCAATTCCGCAATATCGGCATCATTGGCCGCCTGGGCAGCTCCCAGGTGCTGGATACCATCCGCCGGCTGAAGCGATTTCTCGTCGAACGCCATCTGCATGTGATCCTCGAGGAGAACATCGCCGAGGTGCTCCCCGGGCACGGCATGCAGACTTCGTCGCGGCAGCGACTGGGCGAATCCTGCGACCTGGTGATCGTGGTCGGCGGTGATGGCAGCCTGCTCGGCGCCGCCCGGGCAATGGCCCGGCACCGCGTGCCGGTGCTGGGCATCAACCGCGGCAGCCTTGGCTTTCTCACCGACATCCGCCCGGATGAGTTGGAAGAGAAGGTTGCCGAGGTGCTCAACGGCCAGTACACCCTTGAGAACCGCTTCCTGCTCGAGGCCCAGGCGCGTCGCTTCGACGAGCCGATCGGCGAGGGCGATGCCCTCAACGACGTGGTGCTGCACCCGGGCAAGTCGACGCGCATGATCGAGTTCGAGCTGTACATCGACGGTCAGTTCGTCTGCAGCCAGAAGGCCGACGGCCTGATCGTGGCGACGCCCACCGGCTCCACCGCCTACTCGCTGTCCGCCGGCGGGCCGATCATGCATCCGCGCCTGGATGCCATCGTCATCGTGCCGATGTACCCGCACACGTTGTCGAGCCGGCCCATCGTGGTGGACGGCAACAGCGAGCTGAAGATCGTGGTGTCGCCGAACATGCAGATCTACCCGCAGGTGTCCTGCGATGGCCAGAACCACTTCACCTGCGCGCCTGGCGACACCGTGACCGTGCGCAAGAAGCCGCAGAAGCTGCACCTGATCCACCCGCTGGATCACAACTACTACGAAGTCTGCCGGACCAAGCTGGGCTGGGGCAGTCGCCTCGGCGGAGGCGATTGATGCAGCTGGATCCCGAGCGTGGCTACGACCTGATCGGCGATATCCACGGCTGTGGCCATGCGCTGGCGCGGCTGCTGGATCAGCTGGGCTATCGCCTCCAGGGCGGTGTCTGGCGTCATCCGCGCCGGCAGGTGATCTTCCTCGGCGACATCATCGACCGTGGGCCGCATATCCGCGAGGCACTGCACCTGGTGCATGCGATGGTCGACCACGGCCAGGCCCATTGCATCATGGGCAACCACGAGTTCAACGCGCTGGGCTGGTACATGCCGGCCCCGCCGGGCAGCGGTCGCGATTTCGTGCGCGAACACTCGCCACGCTTCGCTCGGCTGCTGCAGGAAACCTTCCAGCAGTTCGAGCACTACCCCGAGGAGTGGAAGGCCTTTCGCGAGTGGTTCTACGACTTGCCGCTGTTTCTCGAAACCGAGCGTTTTCGCGTGGTACACGCTTGCTGGGACAGCCGCGTGATCGCGCGCCTGCGTCCGTTGCTGAACGATGGCCGGATCAACCCGGCGATCCTGCGCGAGGCCGGCCTGCCGGGCACCTTCATCTGCCAGGCGCTGGATCGGCTGCTGCGCGGCACCGACATGCCGCTGCCGGAGGGCATGACGCTGACCAGCGAGGAAGGCTTCGTGCGGACCTTCTTCCGCACCAAGTTCTGGGAAGAGAACCCGCAGACCTACGGTGACGTGGTGTTCCAGCCCGATGGGCTGCCGGAGCATGCGGCGCGCCTGCCGTTGTCGCCGCAGCAGAAGAACCGCCTGTTTCTCTATGGGCCGGATGAGCCGCTCCTGTTCGTCGGCCACTACTGGCGCCGCGGTCGCCCGGGGCCGATCCGCGACAACCTGGCCTGCCTGGATTACAGCGCGGTGAAGAACGGCAAGCTGGTGGCCTATCGGCTGGACCAGGAAACGCGCCTGGACCCGACCAAGTTCGCCTGGGTGGACGTGCAGGCGGTGTTCCGATGAGTTCGGTGAGCGAGGCCCTGCGCCTGCCGCTGTCGGAGGACCTCAGCGGCTTCATCGCCCTGTTGCGGCGCCTGCGGGTGCCGTGCCGGGTCTCGGAGGAGGGCGACCAGCAGGTGCTGCGAGTGCCGAGCGAGGTGGTCGAGCAGGTGCGCGACCTGTATGCGCGCTACCCCCAGGGCGACGACAGCGTGGTGGTCGAGCAGCCCCGGCGGCGCGGCGGCTTCTTCGCTGCCCTGCGTGCCAGCCCGCTCACCGCGGCGGTGCTGCTGATCACCCTGGCGGTGGCGGGGATCACCCTGCTCGGCGAGAACTTCGCCACGATCCGCTGGCTGAACTTCGTCGACTTTCGCATCGACGGCGAGTACGCCTACTTCGCGACGCTGGAGCAGAGTCTCGCGGCCGGCCAGTGGTGGCGGCTGATCACGCCTATCTTCGTGCACTTCGGCATCCTTCACCTGGCCATGAACAGCATGTGGTACTGGGAGTTGGGTCGGCGCATCGAGGCTCGTCAGCGTGCGCCAATGCTGCTGGCGCTGACGCTGCTGTTCGGGCTGATCTCCAATTTCGCGCAGTATCTGTTCGGCGGGCCGGGCATCTTCGGTGGTTTGTCCGGCGTGCTCTACGGCCTGCTGGGCCATTGCTGGCTGTATCAGAAGCTCGCCCCCAACGAGGCCTACCGGCTGCCCCCTGGGGTGGTGGTGCTGATGCTGGTGTGGCTGGTGATCTGTCTGACCGGCGTCATCGAGGTGCTCAGCTTCGGCGCGCTGGCCATCGCCAACGCGGCACATGTCGGCGGGCTGGTCGCAGGCTGCGTGACCGGCGTGATCGGCGGCACCCTGGCGCGGCGGCGCTAGCGGGCTGTCGCGCTTTTCCCTAAAGCGCGACAGCCCGGTAGAATGGCCGCTCGTTTCCCTCGGAGCTGGCCATGTCGACCTTTATCCAAACCGCCGAAAGCATCACCCCCGAAATCTACGCGAGCCTCAAGCAGGCCCTCGAACTGGGCAAATGGGCTGACGGCCGCAAGCTGACCCCCGAGCAGAAGGAAACCTGCATGCAGGCGGTGATCGCCTGGGAGATGAAGAATCTTCCCGAAGAAGAGCGCACCGGCTACATGGGTGGCCAGGAATGCGGCTCCAAGAGCAAGAAGGCCGAGGCCGCCATCGACACCAGCCTGTTCGCACCGGCTTCCGGAACCCGCCACTGATGCTGGAGCTCGGACGCGGCGCGCTGGAGAAGATGTCGGTTCAGCTCGAATCGGGCGTGCCGGTGCAGTATGCCTTTCGCTTCGGTGAAGGACTGGTGCCGGTCAATCCGCTGATCGGCAGGACGCTGCGGCTGGAGTACCTGGGCGCCATCCACTGCACCCATTGCGGGCGCAAGACCAACAAGAGCTTCAGCCAGGGTTACTGCTATCCCTGCTTCAAGAAACTGCCGCAGTGCGATGTCTGCATCATGAGCCCGGAGAAGTGCCACCACGATTTCGGCACCTGTCGCGATCCGCAGTGGGGCCTGGATTTCTGCATGACCGATCATGTGGTCTATCTGGCCAACTCGTCTGGCATCAAGGTGGGCATCACCCGCGCCACCCAGCTGCCGACGCGTTGGCTCGACCAGGGCGCGAGCCAGGCGTTGCCGATCATGCGGGTCGCCACCCGCCAGCAGTCGGGCATGGTCGAAGACCTGCTGCGCAGCCAGGTTGCCGATCGCACCAACTGGCGAGCATTGCTCAAGGGTGACGCCGAGCCCATTGACCTGATCGAGATGCGCGAGCGGATCTTCGATGCCTGTGCCGACGGGGTGCGGGATCTGCAGCTGCGCTATGGTCTGCAGGCGATCCAGCCGGTCGCCGACGCCGAGGTGGTGGAGATCCGCTATCCGGTGGAGGCCTATCCGACGAAGGTCGTGAGCCTGGATCTGGACAAGACCCCGGTGGTTGAGGGCACGCTCCTGGGCATCAAGGGTCAATACCTGATCCTGGATACCGGCGTGATCAATATCCGCAAGTTCACCGCCTATCAGGTGGCCGCCAGCGCCGCCGCGTAGGGTGGATGACGTTTCGCTTGCCCGCGGTCATGGGGCGCCAGGCTCAATGACGAGCGGCCTGGAACAAGGGGTGGAGCAGGCTTCGCCGTTCTCCACCCTACAAGTCCGCCGCGACAGACGCTAAGCTCGAACTCATTCGCACGCCGGCCCCCGGGCTGGCAGTCCATCGCCATATCCCGCTTGAAGCTTGCCGCTTGAAGCTCAGTCGACGAGGTTTTCCATGCGCACCGAACAACCGAAAGTCATTCATCTGAAGGATTACCAGGCCCCCGAGTACCTGATTGATGAAACCCACCTGACCTTCGAGCTGTACGAGGATCGCACGCTGGTGCACGCCCAGTTGGTGATGCGCCGCAACCCCGAGCGCCCGGCAGGCAAGCTGCCGCCGCTGGAGCTGCATGGCCAGCAGCTCGAGCTGCTGTCCATTGCGCTGAATGACCGCGCCCTGAGCCTGGGCGACTATCAGCTCAGCGAAGACTGCCTGACTCTGCAGCCGGACAGCGACAGCTTCGTCATCGACAGCTCGGTGGTCATCCATCCGGAAAGCAACACCGCGCTCGAGGGGCTCTACAAGTCCGGCAGCATGTTCTGCACCCAGTGCGAGGCCGAGGGCTTCCGCAAGATCACCTACTACCTCGACCGCCCGGATGTGATGAGCAAGTTCACCACCACCGTCAGCGCCGAGCAGAAGGCCTATCCGGTGCTGCTTTCCAACGGCAACCCGATCGCCAGTGGCAGCGAGGACAACGGCCGCCACTGGGCGACCTGGGAAGATCCGTTCAAGAAGCCGGCCTACCTGTTCGCCCTGGTGGCCGGTGACCTCTGGTGTGTCGAGGACAGCTTCACCACCATGAGCGGACGCGAGGTGGCGCTGCGCATCTACGTCGAGCCGGAAAACATCGACAAGTGCCAGCACGCCATGGACAGCCTGAAGAAGTCGATGAAGTGGGACGAAGAGGCCTACGGTCGCGAGTACGACCTGGACATTTTCATGATCGTCGCGGTGAACGACTTCAATATGGGCGCCATGGAGAACAAGGGCCTCAACATCTTCAACTCCAGTGCCGTGCTGGCCCGCGCCGAAACCGCCACCGATGCCGCGCACCAACGGGTCGAGGCGATCGTGGCCCACGAGTATTTCCATAACTGGTCCGGCAACCGCGTGACCTGCCGCGACTGGTTCCAGTTGTCGCTCAAGGAAGGCTTCACCGTTTTCCGCGATGCGCAGTTCAGCGCCGACATGAATTCGCCGACGGTCAAGCGCATCGAGGACGTCGCCTACCTGCGCACCCACCAGTTCGCCGAGGATGCCGGCCCCATGGCTCACTCGGTGCGCCCGGAGTCATTCATCGAGATCTCCAACTTCTACACCCTGACTGTCTACGAAAAGGGTGCCGAAGTGGTGCGCATGATCCAGACGCTGCTCGGCAAGGAAGGCTTCCGCAAGGGCAGCGACCTGTACTTCGAGCGCCACGACGGCCAGGCCGTGACCGTCGATGATTTCGTCAAGGCGATGGAAGATGCCAACGGCGCCGATCTGTCGCAGTTCAAGCGCTGGTACAGCCAGGCCGGCACCCCGCGCCTGTCGGTCAGCGAGCAGTACGACGAGGCGGCGCAGACCTATCGCCTGACGTTCCGCCAGAGCTGCCCGCCGACGCCCGGCCAGCCGACCAAGGAGCCATTCGTGATTCCCGTGGAGCTGGGCCTGCTGGCTGCCGATGGCAGCGATTTGCCGCTGCGCCTGCAAGGTGAGGCGCAGGCCCAGGGCACCAGCCGCGTACTGGCGGTCACCGAGGCCGAGCAGAGCTTCACCTTCGTCGACGTGCCCGAGCGTCCGCAGCCGTCTCTGCTGCGCGGCTTCTCCGCACCGGTGAAGCTGGACTATCCGTACAGCCGCGATCAGCTGATGTTCTTCATGCAGCACGATTCCGACGGCTTCAATCGCTGGGAAGCGGGTCAGCAGCTGTCGGTGCAGGTGCTGCAGGAGCTGATCGGCCAGCATCAGCGTGGTGAGGCACTGGCGCTGGACGAGCGTCTGATCGAGGCAATGCGCAGTCTGCTGCAGAACGAGACGCTGGATGCGGCGATGGTTGCCGAGATGCTCTCGCTGCCAGGCGAAGCCTACCTCACCGAGATCAGCGAAGTGGCCGACGTGGATGCCATTCATGCCGCCCGAGAGTTTGCCCGCAAGCGTATCGCCGATGCGTTGTTCGAGCCGCTGTGGCATCGCTATCAGGCCAATCGCGAGACCTCCCGCAACACGGCCTATGTCGCCTCCGCGGAGCACTTCGCGCGCCGCGCCCTGCAGAACATCGCGCTGTCCTACCTGATGCTGAGCGAGAAGACCGAGGTGCTCGGAGCCTGCCTGGAGCAGTTCGAGCATGCCGACAACATGACCGAGCGTCTGACGGCCCTGGCGGTGCTGGTCAACTCGCCGTTCGAGGCCGAGCGCGACAAGGCGCTGCAGGCCTTCGCCGAGCACTTCAAGGACAACCCGCTGGTGATGGACCAGTGGTTCAGCGTGCAAGCGGGCAGCCCGCTGCCCGGCGGGCTGGAGCGCGTGCAGCAGCTGATGCAGCATCCGGCGTTCACCCTGAAGAACCCGAACAAGGTGCGTGCGCTGATCGGTGCCTTTGCCAATCAGAACCTGATCAACTTCCACCGCGCCGATGGCGCCGGTTACCGCTTCCTGGCCGATCAGGTGATCACCCTCAACGCCCTGAACCCGCAGATCGCTTCGCGTCTGCTGGCGCCGCTGACCCGCTGGCGCAAGTACGACGGCGCCCGTCAGGCGCTGATGAAGGGTGAGCTGGAGCGCATCCTGGCCTCCGGCGAACTGTCCAGCGATGTCTATGAAGTGGTGAGCAAGAGCCTCGCCTGAGTCCGAAGGCCGATCGTGCCCGCGATCGGCCGTCTTTGCCCGGTAGGGTGGGGCTTCAGCCCCCACCCGCACCCCATGGCCCGCTCAAGACTCGGCAGCGCAATCGACGTAGCGCACCCCCGTTGTCGTGACCATCCCCTGGCGCGCCGCGTCCGATCGTCACTTCGACGGCGACCCAGTCAGTCGCCATACTGGCCACTGGCCCAATCAGCCTGAGTGATCACGCGTCAATCATTGCGCGAGAGTTAACAATTCATAACGTCCGGCCAATTGTGCCTGTCCGCGGAAGCTGGCTAGGATGGCTGCGCCTGTAGTGCAGGCCTTACCTAATAAGAATAAAGGGGGTATGTATGAGTGAGCCCGTTCAGCGGCGCACACTATTCGGCCGCGCCGTGGTTCCATGCCAGGCGAGGGCGTCGCGTTTTCACTCATCGGTTGCCGGCATGCTCTCGCTATGCGGCGCCGTTTCGCTCCTGTTGCTGTCGGCAACGGCGCCGGTCCAGGCTGCTACCGATGGCCAGACCCGCTATTCCATCGAGTCGGCGAAAGCCGCATCCAACCTTCTGCTCGATATCACCGAAGCCGGTGATCGCCTGGTCGTGGCCGGTGATCGTGGCCATATCCTCTATTCCGACGATGGCGGCAACAGCTGGACCCAGGCCAAGGTGCCGACCCGTCAGCTGCTGACGGCCATCGATTTCGTCGACGACAAGCATGGCTGGGCGGTTGGCCATGATGCCCTGGTCCTGTCGACCAGCGACGGCGGACAAAGCTGGCAAGTGCAGTACGAAGATCGCGAGCGTGAAGCACCCCTGCTCGACGTGTGGTTCGAAGACACCCAGCACGGCATTGCGGTCGGTGCCTATGGTGCGCTGATCGAAACCATCGACGGCGGCCAGAGCTGGGACGACATCAGCGACCGGCTCGAGAACGAAGACGGCTTCCACCTGAATGCCATTGCCCATATCGAAGGCTCCGGCCTGTTCGTGGTTGGCGAAATGGGCGGCATGTTCCGCTCCGCCGACATGGGCGAAACCTGGGAGAAGGTCGAGTCGCCTTATCAGGGCTCGTTCTTCGGCGTGGTCGGCGGCTCGGAGCCCGGTGTGGTGATCGCCTTCGGCCTGCGTGGCCACTTGTTCCGCTCCGCCGATTTCGGCGACAGCTGGGAGGGCATTGAACTGCGCAACGGCAACGGCCATGCGCTGGAGTCCGGGCTCGCCGATGGCAGCCTGTTGCGCGATGGCCGTATCGCGGTGGTCGGCCATGGCGGAGCCGTGCTCACCAGCGATGACCAGGGTCGCAGCTTCAAGCTCGTCAACCGTCCCGATCGCCGTTCGCTGTCGGGCGTCACCTCCGATTCCCAAGGCAACCTGATCCTGGTAGGGCAGGGCGGTGTTCGCATCGCCTCGCCATCGGGCGCGGATCTGGCCCCAAAACAATAAAGCCGGGAGAGTCTGCATGACCAAGCACCAACAGAAGCCGGCGTCGTTCCTCGAGCGCCTGATCTTCAACAACCGGCCGGCAGTGGTCGTCCTCTGCCTGCTGATCAGCGCGTTCCTGTTCTACCAGGCGGCCCAGGTTCGGCCGCAGACCAGCTTCGAAAAGATGATTCCGCTGGGGCATCCGTATATCCAGAAGATGCTCGAGCACCAGAACGACCTGGCCAACCTCGGCAACACCGTGCGGATTTCCGTGGAAGCGGTGGAGGGCGACATTTTCTCCAAGGAATACATGGAGACGTTGCGGCAGATCCACGACGAGGTGTTCTACATCCACGGCGTCGACCGTTCCAACATGAAGTCGCTGTGGAGCCCCAGCGTGCGCTGGACCGAGGTCACCGAGGAAGGCTTCGCCGGTGGCGAGGTGATCCCGCAGACCTACGACGGCTCGCCCGAGAGCCTCGAGGACCTGCGCGACAACATCCTCAAGTCCGGGCAGATCGGCCGCCTGGTGGCGAACAACTTCAAGTCCAGCATCATCGACGTGCCGCTGCTCGAGTCCTATCCGGATCCGGAAGACCAGGGGCGGCAGATCAAGCTGGATTACCAGAAGTTCTCCCACGAACTGGAAGAGAAAATCCGCGAGAAGTACCAGGCGCAGAACCCGAACGTGAAGGTGCACATCATCGGCTTCGCCAAGAAGGTCGGTGACCTGATCGACGGTCTGGTGGGCGTGGCGCTGTTCTTCATCGTCGCCATCGGTATCACCTTCGTCCTGCTGCTGTGGTTCACCCGTTGCGTGAAGAGCACCATCGCGGTGTTGATCACCACGCTGATCGCGGTGGTCTGGCAGCTCGGCCTGCTGCACACCCTCGGCTTCGGGCTTGACCCGTATTCGATGCTGGTGCCGTTCCTGGTGTTCGCCATCGGCATTTCCCACGGCGTGCAGAAGATCAACGGCATCGCCATGGCCTCCGGTTTCACCGAAGACCCGGTGACGGCAGCGCGCATGGCGTTCCGCCAGCTGTTCATCCCAGGCATGGTGGCGTTGCTGTCGGATGCGGTGGGCTTCGTTACCCTGCTGCTGATCGACATCGGCGTGATCCGCGAGCTGGCCATCGGTGCGTCGCTGGGCGTGGCGGTGATCATCCTGACCAACCTGATCCTGCTGCCCGTGGCGATTTCCTACATGGGCATCAGCCAGAAGGCGATTAAGCAGGCCCGTGAAGAGGCCTCGCGCGACCATCCGTTCTGGCGTGCGCTGTCGAACTTCGCCAGCCCGACCGTGGCACCGATTTCCATCACCATCGCCGTGGTGGCGCTGGCTGGCGGGCTCTGGTACGGCCAGAACCTGAAGATCGGCGATCTCGACCAGGGCGCGCCGGAGCTGCACCCGGATTCGCGCTACAACCTGGACAACGATTTCGTCATCCGCAACTACTCGACCAGTTCCGACGTGCTGGTGGTGATGGTCAAGACCGCACCGGAAGGCTGTTCGCACTACGACACGCTCGCCGCCATGGACGAGCTGATGTGGAAGATGCAGAACACCGAGGGTGTGCAGTCTGCAGTGTCGATGGTGTCGGTGGCGCGTCAGGGCATCAAGGGCATGAACGAGGGCAGCCTGAAATGGGAAACGCTGTCGCGTAACCAGCACGTGCTGAACAACTCCATCGCCCGCGCCGAAGGCATGTACAACAGCGACTGCTCGCTGGCGCCGGTACTGGTATTCCTCAACGATCACAAGGCCGAGACGCTGGAGCACGTGGTCGCCGCGGCCAAGGATTTCGCCGAGGAGAACAACCGCGAGGGCCTGGAGTTCGTACTGGCAGCCGGCAACGCCGGGATCGAGGCGGCGACTAACGAGGTGATCGCGGCATCGGAAACCACCATGCTGATCGCCGTCTACCTGGCCGTGAGCATCATGTGCCTGCTGACCTTCCGCTCGCTGGCCGCGACGCTCTGCGTGATCCTGCCACTGGTGCTGACCTCGATCCTCGGCAACGCGCTGATGGCGTTCATGGGCATCGGCGTGAAGGTCGCCACGCTGCCGGTGATCGCGCTGGGCGTGGGTATCGGTGTGGACTACGGCATCTACATCTACAGCCGCCTGGAGTCCTTCCTGCGTCAGGGTCTGACCCTGCAGGAGGCGTACTACCAGACGCTGAAGTCCACCGGCAAGGCGGTGATCTTCACCGGCGTCTGCCTGGCGATCGGTGTGGTGACCTGGGTGTTCTCGGCGATCAAGTTCCAGGCCGACATGGGTCTGATGCTGACCTTCATGTTCCTCTGGAACATGGTCGGGGCGATCTGGCTGCTGCCTGCCCTGGCGCGCTTCCTGATCAAACCGGAGAAGCTGCGTCAGCAGGGGTGAGCCGGGATGTAGCGAAGAACCGCGGCCCTTGGGCCGCGGTTTTTTTTGAGTGGAAGTAAAGGGAAGGGGGCCAACGCTCCGGGCCCCGGAGGATCAGGCCGTCTGGCTCAGCATTTGCGCAACGGCCTGCGCGGCCACGTCACCGATCACCAGGATGGCCGGGCTCTTCAGCTCGAAGGCGTGGGCGTCGCGACACATGCCGGCGAGACTGGAGCGGCACTCGCGCTGCTGGGGCAGCGAGGCGTTCTCGATCATGGCCACCGGCGTGCTGGCGCTCATCCCGCCTTCCAGCAGCCCGGCCTGAACCTGCTCCAGCTTGCTTACACCCATGTACACCACCAGCGTCGTGCCGCTTTTGGCCAGCGCCTGCCATTCGAGGCTGCTGTCATCCTGGGTGTGCGCGGTGACCAATGTTACGCCACGTGCTACGCCGCGCTGGGTCAGCGAGATGCCGCATTGCGTGGCGCCGGCCAGGCCGGCGGTGATGCCGTTGACCAGCTCGACCTCGATGCCGCGCGCCGCCAGCCATTCGGCCTCCTCGCCGCCACGGCCGAAGATGCACGGATCGCCACCCTTGAGGCGCACCACACACTTGCCCTGACGGGCGTAGCGCAGCATCAGCCGGTGGATGAAGGCCTGCGGCGTGGAACGGCAGCCGCCACGCTTGCCCACCGGGATGATGCGAGCGTTCGGGCAGTGTTCGAGCACGGCGGGGTTGACCAGGTCATCGATCATCACCACCTGTGCCTCGCCCAGTGCGCGTACGGCCTTGAGGGTCAGCAGCTCCGGGTCGCCAGGGCCGGCGCCTACCAGCCAGACTTTTGCGCTCATGGGGTAATCCTCGTCTTGGTTGGTATCAGAGAAGTGCGCGTTCCGGCTGATGGGCCAGCAGGCGCTTGAGTTCGGGCACGCAGGAGCCGCAGCTGGTGCCACAGCCGAGTTCCTGCTTGAGGCCGGCCAGATCGAGACCGCGCTCGATGCCAGCGCAGATCGCGCTCTGGCTGACGTTCAGGCAGTTGCACAGCGTGCGATCGGTTCCGGCCTTGGCATTGCCCGGTGGCGCACTGAGCGGCGCCAGTAGCCAGCGGCGCAGTTCGGCGTCCGCACTGCCGCTTTCCCAGAGCCCGCGCAGCCACTGCCGGGCGGCGGTTTCGCCGGCCAGGCGCAGGGCGACGATGCGGCCGTCCTCGATGCGTACGCGCTTGCCGACAGCACGGCGGGGATCGTCATAGGCCAGCACCGGACCTTCATCGAGGCCGAGCAGGTGGTCGATGGCATCCAGCTCGACGGCCGTTGGCGCCGCATCTCGGGCGCCGCGGATCAGCAGCGCCGAACGCTCGCGACCGCCGAGGCTGAAGCTGGCGTAGTCGAACGTTTCGAACAGTGGCCGCAGCGCCTCGAAGCGTCGCTGCACATCGCCTTCAACCAGCGCGAAGAATTGCCAGGGCAGTTCGACCTGTTCCACTTCGATGCCGGCGTGCTTGAGTTCAGGCTGCTTCGACAAAGGGTCGACGCTGGCCAGGGTCAGGACGTTGCTGCCCAAACCCTTGAGGAAGCGATCGCCCCAGTGCATCGGCAGGAATGCCTGGCCGGCGCGCAGGCTGTCGTCCTTCTGCACCGGCAGGATCAGGCTGCCGCGCCGGCTCGTCACCTCTACCAGCTGGCCGTCCAGCAGACGTCGGCGACGCATGTCCTCGGCATTCATGCCAAGCAGCGCCTCCTCGACATGGCCGAACAGCCGCGCCGCGGTGCCGGTGCGGCTCATGCCGTGCCACTGGTCGCGCAGCCGACCGGTGTTGAGCGTCAGCGGATAGCGTGCGTCGCGCTTTTCCTTCGGCGCCTGGTAGTGCTCGGCAACGAAACGCGCGCGGCCAGTGGCAGTGGGGAACACACCGTCGCCATACAGCCGCGCGGTGCCCAGTTCGCTGCCTGGCGGAAACGGCCATTGCTGCGGACCGAGGGTGTCGATCAGTGCGTAGCTCAGGCCGCTGTAGTCCAGATCGCGGGCGGCGGTGAGCGGCTTGTACTCCTCGAACAGCGCCTCGGCATTCTCGAACGCGAACAGGCTCGGCGCGCCGGGGCGCAGGCGACGTTCCAGCCGACGGGCGAAATCGCAGGTGATCGCCCAGTCCGCACGGGCTTCGCCGGGGGCCGGCACGGCGCGACGTACATGGCTGATGCGGCGCTCGGAGTTGGTCACGGTGCCTTCCTTCTCGCCCCAGCTCGCGGCCGGCAGCAGAAGGTCGGCGTAGCGGCAGGTTTCGGTGGTGAAGAAGGCTTCCTGCACTACGACGAAGGGACAGGCTGCCAGGGCCTCATGGACTTTCTGCTGGTCCGGCAGCGACTGCGCCGGGTTGGTGCAGGCGATCCACAGCGCCTTGATCTTGCCGGCGCGCACCGCCTCGAACAGCTCGATGGCGGACAGTCCAGGCTGCTTGGGCAGCTGCTCGACACCCCAGTAGTCCGCAACTTCGGCACGGTGTTCGGCGTTGGCCGCTTCGCGGTGGCCGGGCAGCAGATTGGACAGACTGCCGGTTTCGCGGCCGCCCATGGCATTCGGTTGGCCGGTGAGCGAGAAAGGGCCGGCACCCGGCTTGCCGATCTGTCCGGTGGCCAGGTGCAGGTTGATCAGCGCACTGTTTTTGGCGCTGCCGGCGGTAGACTGATTCAGACCCATGCACCACAGGGAGAGGAAGGCCGGAGCGCTTCCGATCAGCCGTGCGCAGGTTTGCAGATCATCTACCGAGATGCCGCAGAGGTCGGCGACCATCGCCGGGGTGTAGTCGCGCACCAGGCTTTTCAGCGCATCGAAGCCCTCGGTATGCGCATCGATGAAGCGGCGGTCGATCCAGCCTTCCCACATGAGGATATGCAGCAGGCCGTGGAACAGCGCGACATCGGTGCCGGGCAGGATCGGCAGGTGCAGATCGGCCAGCTCGCTGGTGTCGGTGCGCCGCGGGTCGACGACGATGATGGTCATCTCCGGTCGCTTCGCCTTGGCTTCTTCCAGACGGCGGAACAGCACCGGATGCGCGTAGGCCATGTTGCTGCCGGCGATCAGCAGGCAGTCGGCCTGCTCGATATCTTCGTAGGAGCAGGGCGGGGCGTCGGCGCCCAGGCTGCGCTTGTAGCCGACCACCGCCGAGGACATGCACAGCCGCGAGTTGGAATCCAGGTTGTTGGTACTGACCAGGGCGCGGGCCAGTTTGTTGAAGGCGTAGTAGTCCTCGGTCAGCAGCTGGCCAGAGACATAGAAGGCGACGCTGTCCGGCCCGTGTTCGCGGATGGTCTCGGCGAATACGCTGGCCGCATGCTCCAGCGCGCTGGCCCAGTCGGTGCGACCGCGGGCCAGGCCCTTGCCCAGACGCAGCTCAGGGTAGAGCGCGCGGGCCCCCAGGTCGCCGGTCAGGTGCAGGGTCGAGCCCTTGCTGCACAGCTTGCCGAGGTTGGCCGGATGGCTGGGGTCGCCGGCCACATCGAGGATGCGCTCGCCGTCGTGCTCGATCAGCACGCCACAGCCGACTCCGCAGTAGCAGCAGGTCGAGGCGGTTGTCATACGCATGGCGTCGTCTCCTGGAAAAAGGTGCTGGTCAATTGCGCGTGTTCAGGCCGCGCATTCCTTGCGCGGGTTCAGCGAAAGCTGCACGCGCCCGTTCTCGACGCGCGCCGCGTGACGATGGGCGCAGCCGACGTCCGGGGCCAGGGCCTCGCCGCTGGCCAGATCGATCTGCCAGTTGTGCAGCGGGCAGGCGACCTGCTTGCCGTAGACGATCCCCTGCGACAGCGGCCCGCCCTTGTGCGGGCAGCGATCGTCGAGGGCGAAGACCTGATCGTCCGCGGTGCGGAATATCGCAATGTCACCCTTGGGGCCGGCGACGATGCGCGAGCCGAGCGGGTTGATCTCATCCAGTGCGCAGATATCGAGCCAGTTCATGCGGTGTCCCTCCAGGTCGGTGCTCAGGCGTTTTCCAGCTGCTTGACGGCGATGCGGTCGAATTCCTTCTTCAGCTGCGGCTTGGAAAGCTGCTCCTGCCACGGGTCCTGCTCGAAGGAAAGCGAGAACAGCAGCCGCTGGTGCAGCGCCTTGCGCCGCTCGGCATCGTTCAGCACGGCCTGTTTGATGTGATCCATGCCGACGCGCTGCAGGTAGTGCACGGTGCGTTCGAGGTAGAAGGCTTCCTCGCGGTAGAGCTGGAGGAACGCCAGGCTGTATTCCATGACCTCCTCGGCGCTCTTCACCTTGACGAAGAACTCGCCGGCCTCGGTCTTGATGCCGCCGTTGCCGCCGATGTACAGCTCCCAGCCGGAGTCCACACCGATGATGCCGACGTCCTTGATACCGGATTCGGCGCAATTGCGCGGGCAGCCGGAGACGGCCAGCTTGACCTTGTGCGGCGACCACATGTTGAACAGCGCGTGCTCCAGGTCGATGCCCATCTGCGTCGAGTTCTGCGTGCCGAAGCGGCAGAACTCGCTGCCGACGCAGGTCTTCACGGTTCGGATGGATTTGCCGTAGGCGTGGCCGGAAGGCATGTCCAGGTCTTTCCAGACGCCCGGCAGGTCTTCCTTGCGGATACCCAGCAGGTCGATGCGCTGGCCGCCGGTGACCTTGACCATCGGCACCTGGTACTTGTCCGCCACATCGGCGATGCGTCGCAGCTCGGCGGCATTGGTGACGCCACCCCACATCCGCGGCACCACGGAGTAGGTGCCATCCTTCTGGATGTTGGCGTGGGCGCGCTCGTTGATGAAACGTGACTGCGGGTCGTCCTTGGCCTCGCCCGGCCAGGTGGAGATCAGGTAGTAGTTCAGCGCCGGACGGCAGGTGGCGCAGCCGTTCGGCGTGCGCCATTCCATGAAGGCCATGGCCGCCGGGATGCTGATCAGGTGGTGCTCGCGAATGGCCTTGCGCACCTGGCCATGGTTGAGGTCGCTGCAGCCGCAGATGGCCTTCTCGCTCTTCGGCTTGACGTCGGCCGCGCCGCCCACGGTGTTGATCAGAATCTGTTCGACCAGCCCGGTGCAGGAACCACAGGAACTGGCGGCCTTGGTGTGCTTTTTCACCTCGTCCACCGAGAACAGCCCGTGCTCCTGGATCGCCTTGACGATGGTGCCCTTGCACACCCCGTTGCAGCCGCAGACTTCCATGTCGTCCGGCATGGACATGGCCTTGCTCTGGCCCTGATGGCCGGCATCGCCGATGGCGCCCTCGCCAAACATCAGGTGGTCGCGGATCTGCGCGACGTTCTGGCCCTCGCGCACCTGGCGGAAGTACCAGCCGCCGTCGGCGGTGTCGCCGTAGAGACAGGCACCGACCAGCACGTCATCCTTGATCACCAGTTTCTTGTATACGCCGCCGATGGGGTCGGAGAGGGTGATGGTCTCTGTGCCTTCGCCGCCGATGAAATCGCCGGCCGAGAACAGATCGATGCCGGTAACCTTGAGCTTGGTCGAAGTCACCGAGCCGAGATAGCGGGAAAAGCCGAGCATGGCCAGGTGGTTGGCGCAGACCTTGGCCTGTTCGAACAGCGGGGCGACCAGGCCATAGGCGGTGCCGCGATGATTGGCACATTCGCCGACGGCATAGATGCGCGGATCGTAGGTCTGCAGGGTGTCGTTGACCAGGATGCCGCGGTTGCACGGCAGGCCTGCCTGCTCGGCCAGCTCGCTGTTGGGGCGGATGCCGGCGGCCATCACCACCAGGTCAGCGGGAATCACCTCGCCATCGGCGAAGCGTACGGCCTTGACGCGGCCTTCGTCGTTGCCGATCAGCTCGGCTGTCTGCTTTGGCAGCAGGAACTTCAGGCCGCGGCTCTCCAGGGCGCTCTGCAGCAGGGTGCCAGCGGTCTTGTCCAGCTGGCGCTCCATCAGCCAGTCACCGATGTGCACCACGGTCACATCCATCCCGCGCAGCTTGAGGCCATTGGCCGCCTCCAGGCCGAGCAGGCCGCCGCCGATGACCAGCGCGTGCCTGTGGGTCTTGGCGGTTTCCATCATCACCTGGGTATCGGCGATGTCGCGGTAACCAATCACTCCCTGAAGGTCGTTACCGGGAATGGGCAGGATGAACGGATTGGAGCCGGTGGCGATAAGGAGGCGGTCATATTCGGCCTCGCTGCCGTCGTCGGCGATGACCCGGCGACGGGCGCGATCGATCTTCACCACCTTGCGCTTGAGCATCAGGCGAATGCCGTTCTCGGCGTACCAGTCCAGGTCGTTGAGCACGATCTCTTCGAACTGCTGCTCGCCGGCCAGCACGGGGGAGAGCAGGATGCGGTTGTAGTTGGGATGCGGCTCGGCGCCGAACACCGTGATGTCGTAGAGCTCGTTGGTCAGCTTGAGCAGCTCTTCGAGGGTTCGTACGCCGGCCATGCCGTTGCCGATCATCACCAGTTTGAGTTTCTTCATGCCCGTTCTCCGTGCCATCCGGTTCGCCGTCTGGCCTGCTCGAATTCTTTTCAGCAACAAAAAAGGCGTCCCACCGGTTCTCCGGTGAGGACGCCTTTGTCCGTGTCCCGCTCAGTCGGGAAACCTGCCGCTCCACGTTGAGGGTCAGGTCGTATGTCATCTTCGACGTTTGCTTTGCAGAGCCTGTGCCAATTTTGAAATGCGCCGCCTTTCAACGCTTTGCGCGAACTTATGGCTGCCCTGAGCGGGTGAATGCTGCACCGATATGCGGCAGCTTGCGCTGTCATGGTGCGGGTAGCCCTGGCTCGTTCCGGGGACGGAGCGTTGACAGGGGGTGGCCGGCTTTTCTAAAGTCTTGCCCATGCGCCGATTTAGTCAGCTACTTGCGGGGCGCCTGGAGCCGATGGCTTCGAAATACCGCTAAAGCGCTGGTTCCGGTGTCGCCTCCCACCGCTGCCCAGCGGAATCCTCGAGGCGGAAGTCGAATCAATGAATGCAAAGCACGCTCAGCTGCGCCTGGCCCCCATCACTAGCGGCCTCACTCCCAGCAATCCCAAGATCCTCCTGGGCGGTTCTCACCAGCCCTCCTTGTTGCGCTACCTGGAAGGCTGGCCGCGACGCCATCGCAAATCCCGCGCCCTGCTTATCCAGTTCGCCTCGGCCGACGAGTCGCTGGCGCGTTTTGCCACCGACAGCTTCGACCTGGCCGTGATCCAGGCGCCGACAGCAGAGCGCCTGGAAGAATGCGTGCGTGAGCTGACCCGCGTCGCGCGGCAGGGCCTGATCACCCGGCGCTGAATCAGGCGCTCTTCATCAGCAGTACGACCAGCAACAGGTTGAGCAGCAGCGACAGCAGCGCCATGCCGCGCCAGACCTTCAGCGGCTCGCGTTCGAGCAGCGGGCGGGGTTGCAGACTGGCGCTGCGCTGTTCGCCCTGTTCCAGTTCCAGCAACCACTGCTCGGCGGTTTCGAAGCGCTGGCGTGGATCGACCGCCACCGCGCGGCTCAGGCTTTCCTCCAGCCAGCTCGGCAGGTCGGGGCGATAGCGGCTGGCTGCCGTCGGCTGGCCGAATCGTGGACGCTGAAACGCCTCGATCTCGCCGTAGGGGTAGTGCCCTGTCAGCAGGTAATAGAGCGTCACGCCAGTTGCATAGAGGTCTTGCGCGGGGCTTGGCTCGGCACCGGCGAAGGCCTCCGGGGCTATGAAGCTGGGCGTGCCCGGCAGGTGGTTGGGCAGGTCGCGGGACAATCCCGGACAGAACGCCAGGCCGAAATCCAGCAGACGCAGTTCGCCGTCTTCGCCCAGCAGCAGGTTTTCCGGCTTGATGTCGCGGTGCAGGATGTTGCGCCGATGCAGCATGCCCACCGCGCGGATCAGCCGTGGGGCGATCTGCAATAGATCGGCAAGTGGCAACGGACCTTCTTCTGCGAAGCGTTGCGCCAGGGTGCAACCGGGGTACTCGCGCTGCACGTAATAGAGATGCTGGCGCTGTGGCAGGGGATGCAGCTCGGCGAAGTGCCGCCCGGCGACGCGGCGCATGAACCACTCTTCCTGCAGCAGGGCGGGGCCGGCGTCCAACTCGTCCTGCCGGCTGGGCGGCAGCGTCTTCAACAGCCACGGTTGGCCCTGACCATCCAGTACGCGGTAGATCAGCGACTGCCGCGACTCATGCAGCAGCGCGGTTACCTGCCAGCCCTCGAAGGTCTGCCCGGCGCGCAGCTTCGGTGGCAGCGGCCAGTGATCGAGCTGCGCCAGGGTATCGGCGAGCACCGCCTCGGGCAGCGCGTCCACCCGTAGCAGCAGGGCGCTGGCGTTGTCCTGGCTGCCGCTCTGGTGCGCCAGGTTGACCAGCGCCCGGGCGGCGGCACCGAGGTCGGGTTGATCGTGCAGGATATGCGCGATGTCGCGCTCGGGGACGTACGACCAGACCCCGTCGCTCAGCAGCAGGTAGCTTTCGCCTTCCTGCAGCTCGCCGTCGAGGTAGTCCATCACCAGGTGTTGATCCAGCCCCAGGGCACGCTTGAGGACATGCTGCATGCCCGACTGTTCCCAGACGTGGTCTTCGCTGAGTCGCTCCAGCTCGGTGCCGTTCCAGCGATAGGCGCGGCAGTCGCCGACATGCGCCAGGGTGAAGCGTCGGCCGCGCAGTACCAGCGCTGTGAGCGTGGTCAGCAGCGGCTGGTTGCCGCCGTTGGCCTGCAGCCAGCGGTTGTGCGCCACCAGCACACGGTCCAGCGACTGTGCGACGGCCCAGGTTTCCGGCGTCGCGTAGTAGTCGAAGGCCAGCGCCTGGAGCGTCGCACGCGCGGCGAGGCCGCCATCGGCGCACTGGCTGACGCCGTCGGCCAGCGCGAACAGATAGCCCTTGCCGGTGGCCAGCGCCGAGGCCGGCGTGACGACGCGCAGCGCATCCTGGTTTTCCGGCCGCGGGCCGGCGGCGCTGGCCTCGCCGTAACTCAATCGCAGGGGCATGATCGTTCTCGAAAGGCTCGGTACGGCGGCGCAGCAATAATCGCGCCCTGCGGCATCGGCATCAGACCCGCGCGGCGGTGACGGCGGCCGAACCCCAGGTGGTGCGCCAGCGACGCTTGACACCATGCAGGCCGAACCAGGCGAGCACACCGAGGCTGGCGAACAGCCAGAGGCCGAGCTGGTAATCGCCGGTGGACTGCTTGACCGCGCCCAGCCCGGCGGTGAGCAGGAAGCCACCGATACCGCCGGCCATGCCGACCAGCCCGGTCATCACGCCGATTTCCTTGTTGAAACGCTGCGGCACCAGCTGGAACACCGCACCATTGCCGGCGCCCAGGCTAAGCATGGCGACCACGAACAGCGCCAGCGCGGCCGTGGAACCGGGCAGGTTGAAGCCGACTGCGGCAATACAGATGGCCGCGACCGTGTACATCACCAGCAGCGCGCGAATGCCGCCGATGCGGTCGGCCAGGGCACCGCCGAGAGGGCGCAGCAGGCTGCCGGCGAACACGCAGGCGGCGGTGTAATAGCCGGCCTTGACCGGGTCGAAGGCGTACTGGTCGTGGAAATAGCCTGGCAGGGTGCTGGCCAGGCCGAGGAAGCCGCCAAAGGTCACGCTGTAGAAGAACATGAACCACCAGCTGTCGCGGTCGCCCAGTGCCTTCATGTAGTCGGCCAACGACTTGGGTGTCGGGCGGTTGGGCGCGTTCTTCGCCACGCTGGCGAAGATGATGAGGGTGAGTACCAGCGGGATCAGGGCCAGGCCGAACACATTGTTCCAGCCGAAGATCGCCGCCAGTACCGGGGCGAACAGCGCCGCCAGCACGGTGCCGGAGTTGCCCGCGCCGGCGATGCCCATGGCCTTGCCCTGATGTTCCGCCGGATACCACTGCGAGGCCAGCGGTAGCGCCACGGCGAAGGAGGCGCCAGCCATGCCGAGGAACAGGCCGAGCAGCAGCGCCTGCTCATAGATGTTGATGCCGTGCAACCAGGCCACCAGCAGGGCAACGATGACCACGCTCTGGCCGAACAGCCCGGCGGTCTTCGGTGAGGTGCGGTCGGCGAGGATGCCAAGCGCCAGTCGTAGCACGGCGCCGGCGAGGATCGGCGTCGCCACCATGAACGCGCGTTGCTGGGTGGTCAGACCCAGGTCGGCGGCGATCTGCACGCCGAGCGGGCCGAGCACGTACCAGACCATGAAGCTCAGGTCGAAATAGAGAAAGGAGGCAAACAGGGTAGGCGCGTGGCCGGCTTTCCAGAAACTTGTGCTCATTGGATCGACTCCAGGGCGTTACGTGGCGCGGCGTTGGCCGCCAGGGCTGCTCGATCCGCCCCATCGGCGAGGCGGAAAACAAAAAGGCGCCGCAGCACGCCTGCCGGAGCAGGAATGTTGCGACGCCTTTGTCGTATGGGCAGACCGCCGTTGGCCTGCGTGCCAGAACAAAGCATCTAGCGTGCCAGCCATCGCGAAGGCCCGTCGCGCGTGGCTCCCGGCGGTCCAGTTGCACGTGGCGGTGCGGCAGCTGCACAACGAGTGCGCAGCGGTGGGCCAAATCGGGGCAGGGCGGTGCAGTCGCCGCGGTTGCTGGTAGGCTTGGGCAGCACTTGCCAAGGAGCGAGCGATGCCCCTGATTGCGACCCTGACCCTCAACCCGGCGATGGACCTTTCCGTCAGTACCGCCCGGGTCACCGATACCCAGAAGCTGCGCTGTTCGGCGCCTCGCCACGATCCTGGCGGTGGCGGCATCAACGTGGCCCGGGTGGTAAAGACCCTCGGTGGCAAGGCAGTCGCCGTGTACCCAGCGGGTGGTCCGTTCGGCGATCTGCTGCGGCGTTCGCTCGACGAACTCGGACTGGTGCATCGCCCCGTGCCCATCGTCGGCGATACGCGGGAGAGTTTCACCGTCGATGAGCTGCAATCGGGCCTGCAGTACCGCTTCGTGCTACCTGGTCCGGTGCTGTCGGCGCAGGAGCTGGAGCGCTGCCTGCAGACGCTGGCGGCGCTGCGTCCGGCGCCAGAATATGTCGTGCTGAGCGGCAGCTTTCCGCCCGGCACGGACCTGGCCTTCTTCGATGACCTGCGCGCCCTGACCCTGCGGCTCGGTGCCCGGCTGGTGGTCGACCTCTCCGGTGAGCCGCTATGCCATGCGGCCCGGCATGGCGGTGTGTACCTGATGAAGCCCAGTCTCGAGGAGCTTTCCACCCTGATGGGCGGCGCCGTGACCAGCGAGGCCGAGCAGCAAGAGGCCTTGCGCAGCCTGATCGCCCGGGGCCGCGCCGAGATCGTCGTACTGTCTCTGGGGGCCGAGGGTGCGCTGTATGCCTATGGCGAACGGCTGGAGCGCCTGCGCTCGCCGCAGGTGCCGGTGGTCAGCGCAGTGGGAGCGGGCGACAGCATGTTGGGTGCCATCGTGCAGGCACTGGCGGATGGGCGTTCGGTAGACGCGGCGGTGCGCCAGGGCATCGCGGCCGGTGCCGCGACGGTGATGCGGCCGGGCACCGAGCTGTGCCATCGCGAGGATGTGCAGCGCTTGCTCGAGGCGCTGGAGCGCGCCTAGTCGATCCGGTTGACCCGTGGAAACTTGGCGGCGAATGCCTCGGGCATCGCTACCACCCGCGCCTGCCCATAGTCGTAGAACACGAAGCCGGACTTGGCCATGGCGATCAGCACGCCGTCGGCCGGCCGGGTGATGCGGAAGATGATGTCCCCGCCGTACTTGTTGAAATCCATCACGCCGACCTCGAACAGCAGCGCATCGCGGGCGTGGGCTTCGGCCTTGTAGGTGGTGGCAAGGTCGGTGACGATGATGCCGCTGCCGTCCTGGCGCGTCTCCGGCACCCCGTAGGCGAACAGAAAGCGCGCCCGCGCTTCGGAGATCATCGAAATCATCGAGTCGTTGGCCAGATGGTTGGCTGCGTTGATATCGGTGATCCGCACGGTGAGTTGGGTGGAAAAGCAGTACTGGTCTTCCGGAAACTGAAGGTTGAGGCGCGCCATGAGGTGCTCGGTCGTCGAATGAAGGAGGGCATTCTAGCGCTGCGTCACTTGCCCGGGGCAGGCGCGGGAGCGGTATTGACTGCGAATGGACCAGCTAAAGGCGGTACTTCATGGACAAGGCCGTTTTACAGAAGACCACCGCTCATGGCCTGGGCCGGTTCCACGGCCACCGCCACGGTTGCCGAACAGCGTGGCCATGATTCCATCATCCCGGCTTATGCGCGGCTGGCAGCCCCTTCAGGCTGTCATGCTGCAGACGTTGCTGGATCGAGCGCAGGCGCGCGTCGATCAACGGCGTGATCAGTGCGAAGCACTGCGGCGGGCTGAGCCTCGGCTGTTGTGCGTGGATCAC
Source organism: Stutzerimonas stutzeri (assembly GCF_000219605.1). Lineage (NCBI taxonomy): Bacteria > Pseudomonadati > Pseudomonadota > Gammaproteobacteria > Pseudomonadales > Pseudomonadaceae > Stutzerimonas > Stutzerimonas stutzeri. Next base: position 2,482,698 of record NC_015740.1, on the reverse strand, counting down.
GCCGCGCTCCAGTTTGCCGATCAGGCGTTTCAGCTCCACGTCCGGGTCACTGCCGAGGCGTCGGCACAGAGACATGAGGCGGGCTTGCAGGCCCGGTGTGCAACCGCCCTGGTTCGAGGCAAGCACACACAAACCTCGCAGGCGCGCCACATCCTCCAGCGTACGGCAGGCCTGACCCAGTGGCTCGCGCTCGTCGATGGCGGCGATCAGGCTATCGATCAGGCGGCTATGGCCATCGAAATCGGCCGGCGTGCCGCGCAGTTGCGCCCAGTCAGCGGCGACCGCGTGTGGATCGGGCATAGCGCTGCGCTGTTGCAGCCGCTGGGTCAGACTGGCGGCCACGGCATCGCGCAGTGCAACGGCGGCGGCCTCGTGCTGCGCGCCGAGGCCGCGGTGTTGTTGCAGCAGGCGCAGAATTTCCAGGTCTTCCAGCAGTGACCGTACGCGCAGATCGCGCACGCGCTGGGCGTGGCTGGCAGTGGCCATGTGGTTCAGGTAATGGCCGAGCAGCAGCAGGGCGCAGGTGATCGCCACGGTCGCGGTTATGGTCATCTTGAAGCTCCCCAGCCTTGGGCGCGAAGCGCGCAACAAAAAAGGCGTCCGAACCGCATGCGTACATGCTGTCGAGGACGCCTTTGTCTGTGCCGACACCTTCGTTGGTTCGGCCTATCCAGCCAAGCAAGCGGCTTGCCAGTTCCGCGCTTGACGCTCGCCGGCCAGTGCGATGCCACTAGGTCGGGGCGCAGCGGCGTTTCTCGGCAGCGGTGGCGCACGATGATTCGCTGTAGCGCCTGCCCGCCGCTGGTGCAGTAGCTTGCCTGGCGCACCGTGACCGGGCGCGGTCATTCGCCGAGCAACTCGTTCATCGCGATGATCTGCTCGGCGACCTGGATCAGCTTCTGCTGCCGGCTCATCGCCTGGCGGCGCATCAGGGTGTAGGCCTCTTCTTCCTTGCAGTTTCGCATCTTCATCAGCATGCCCTTGGCCAGCTCGATGCGCTTGCGTTCGGCCAGCTGCTGCTCCCGGGCCTGCAGTTGCGCACGTATTGCCTGGTCGCTTTCGAAGCGGGCCATTGCCACGTCGAGGATCGGCTTGAGGCGCTGGGCCTGGATGCCTTCGACGATATAGGCACTGACCCCGGCGCGAATGGCCTGACGCATGGCGTCCGGGTCGCTGTCATCGGTGAACATGACGATGGGGCGTGGCTGATCGCGGCTGACCAGCACCACCTGCTCGAGCACATCGCGGCCGGGTGAGTCGGTGTCGATCAGCACCACGTCGGGACGGATCGCCTCGACCCGCTCGGGCAGGTCGATGGTCAGGCCGGATTCGTCGATGACCTCGAAGCCGGCTTCGATCAGCGCACTCTTCAGGCGGCCGATCTTCCGCGGGGTGTCGTCGATCAGGAGGATACGCAGCATGCCGGAGTCCTTCTCAAAGCGCAGCCATGGCAGGGCTCGCCATGGAATGCAGCGCGAAACTGCGGGCATAGGTGGCCGGGTCGCTGCCGTCCCAGTGTTTGCCATCCATCAGCGTGGCGCTGCGCATGGCTGTGTCAGGCAGGGCGATGCCCAGCGCGCCGGCGGCCTGGCGATACAGTTCGATCTGCTGCACCTGGTTGGCCACCTGCAGGTAGTCCGGGTCTTCGCGCAGCAGGCCCCAGCGGCGCAGCTGGGTCATGAACCAGAGGCCGTCGGAGAGATAGGGCAGGTTCGCCGCCCCCTCACCGAAGAAGCGCAGCGGATGCTCGTCCTGCCAGGCATTGCCGAGACCATCCTGGTAGAGGCCGAGAAAGCGTGACTCGATGGCCGCCAGCGGTGCATCGACGTAGTCACGCCCGGCGATCAGCTGTGCGGTGCTGCGGCGATTCTCCTGGCTCTGGTCGATGAAGCGGCTCGCCTCCAGCACGGCCATGACCAGTGCTCGGGCGGTGTTGGGGTATTCCTCGACGAACGCGTGGGTGCAGCCGAGCACCTTTTCCGGGTGGTCAGGCCAGATCGACTGGCTGGTCGCCAGGGTGAAGCCGACGCCTTCGGTAATGGCCTGTGCTCCCCAGGGTTCGCCGGCGCAGAAGCCATCGATGCGACCGGCGCGCAGGTGCGCCACCATCTGCGAAGGCGGCAGCACGAGCGTCTTCACGTCCCGCAGCGGATCGATGCCATGGGCGGCGAGCCAGTAATAGAGCCAGAGCGCGTGGGTGCCGGTGGGGAAGGTATGTGCCAGGGTCAGGCGTGCACCGCTATGGCGCACGCTGGCGCGCAGTGCCTCGGCATCGGTCACGCCTGCCGCCTTCAACGGGGCGGACAGGTTGATGCTCTGGCCGTTCTGCGCCAGGCCCATGAGCACGGCCATGTCCACTGCCGGGCTGCCGCCGATGCCCAGATGCACCGCATAGATCAGGCCGTACAGCCCGTGGGCCGCGTCCAGCTCGCCGCCGATCAGCTTGTCGCGCAGGGCCGACCAGGAGTTCTGCCGCTGCAGGTTGAGCGTCAGTCCGAACGGCTGGGCGAAACCCTGGGTGGCGGCGACGATCAGCGAGGCGGCATCGGTGAGCGGCAGAAAGCCGAGGTTGATCGAGCTCTTTTCCGGTGCATCGCTGCCGGCGACCCAGGTGAGTGCATCGTGTCGGGGCGGCGAGAGAGGGTCGGTCATGCTTGATGGCCTTTTTCCGGTGGCGCGGTGCGCAAGATTGGTTATGCCAACCCTGAAGCAAGCCATATGCCAGCGAGAAAATGGTGCATGCCGCGAGCGGTCACTGGGGTTCGCCAGTGCCGCCCAAAGACGGCCATCAGCGTGGATAGAGCGGCGGCAATGCACCCTGTTCCTGGTCGAGATCCGGGCTGCTGGCCGGTGGCAGCGCCTGGATCGCCTGCCACAGCGCATCGCCCTGCCAGCGTTGGCCGGCTTCGCTATACAGCGCGCCATTCAGGCCGTCCAGGGCGTCGGAAAGCGGCACGAAACGCGCGGCCATGTCCGCCAGTGTTTCCGGTTGCTGCCGCGCCCAGGCGTCCAGTGCCTGGCGGGTGGCCTGTGTATCGTTGGCCTGGCAGGCGCGGCGCAGATCGTCGAGCAGGCTGCGCGGAGTAGGGCCGGGTTGCAGTGCGCGCTGCACCGCAGGCTGGCGCCGCGCATGCAGCCACAGACCGAAGCCGATCAGCGTGCTGAGTGCCAGCAGCGCTGTGCTCAGCTGCCACGGCCAGAGCACGGCCTGTTCGGCGGGTACTGCAGACAGCACCGGTGGTTCGGCCGCTGGCGGGGCGAGATTCGGATTGTCCGCGACATCCAGCGTTCGCGCCTCAAGCGTGGTGCGCTCCAGGCGATCTTCGACCGTGTTCCACCAGACGACTTCGAGAGCAGGCAGCTGCAATGGCCCGCTGCGGGTGGGGATCAAGGCTTCGCGCTGTTCGCGACTGCCGACCAGGCCGGCTGAGCTGACCTCGTTGGCCAGGCTGGGCTGGTCGGGGTAACGGCGCAGTTCGGCGCTCGGTGTGGAGCCGATCGCCGGCAGCTGCGTGCTAGTCAGCCCCTCGGCCTTGAGCAGCAGGCTGCGGGTGAGCGATTCGCCGGCCTGGGCCTGCTGCGGCTCCGGGCTCCAGGCTTCGACCAGCGTCAGGCTGCGCGCCGGCAGCCAGGGCGCGCCGGCTGGATAGTCGGCCGGTTTGGCCTTGACCGTCAGCGGGATGCTCGGCGAGCGGACCTGGGTGGACCGGCCGCCGCGCGAGCCGAATACCGAGTTGCTGCCGTTGGTGACGGTGGTGGCGCTGAACAGCTGAGCGGGGATGGTCAGTTCACCGGATTTCTGCGGGAACAGCGCATAGCGCACCTCTATGACGCCGTGGCGGATGCCGTTGATGGTCTTCTCGTAGGTGCGCGGCTCGCCGAGGCGCTCCACAAGCGCTTCGGGCATCTGCAGCGGAGAAAGCGTGCTGTCGTCGTACAGCGAGACCGAATGGTAGATGCGCAGCGTGAGAATCACCTGGGCCTGCACGTAGACGCTTTCCTGATCGACGCTGGAGTCGATGAAGATGGGCGCCAGCTGATCGCCTTCGCTGCTTTTGAGCGACTCCTGGACCAGCAGGGTAATCGGCTCGCTGCGCCAGTCGCCCAGCTGCAGCGGCGGAATGACGACGTAGCCGGTCTGGCGTGGGCGCAGGGTGATCAGCCAGCGGGTGATCGCCCGGGCTTCGCCGTTGCTGCTGGACAGCTGGTTGACCTGGCGGGTGTCGAAGACCTCGAACAGTTCCTCCAGCGGCTCCAGATCGGGTTTGCCGAAGACGGCGCCGCCCTGGCTTTCCAGGCTGAGTTCGAGGGTTTCGTCGATGCTCAGCTGGGTGCGATCCACACGGGCGAACAGGCCGGCGGCGGTCGCCTGTCCGGCCAGGATGCAGAGCAGGAGAAAAGCCATCAGGCGCTTCATCGATTGGTTCCCTGGCGCTTGCGTTGTTCGTAGAGAAATTTTCGCCGCAACAGCTCGCCGGGATCGTCCGGAATCTGCCGCAGCCATTGTTCGGTGGCCTGTTGCCGTTCCAGATCGGGCAGGCCCTCGTGCTGTGCCTGAGCGGACGATTCGCCGGTTTCGTCCGTCGCTTCGCTTGTGGATGCCTGCGGGGCGCCACTGGCTTCGCTGGCCGGCTCGCCCTGTGCGTCCTCCGTCGACGGACTGCTGGCCGAGCCGGACTCCGGTGGTTGCGACTGTGGCTGCGGCTCGTCCGGCTCCGTCTGTTCCTGTTCCTGCTGCTCAGGCTCTGGCTCGGCCTGCTCCTGACGGCGGCGCAGCAGCTCCTCCACCAATGCCTTGTTGCGCTGCGCCGCTTGCAGGTCGGGCTGCAGCTCAAGCGCCTGTTCATAGGCTTCGATGGCGGCCTCCAGAGCCTCGTCGCGTGCCAGGGCGTTGCCGCGATTGTAGTGGTCGGCGGCCGTATTGCCTTCGGCGAAGCGTTCGGCGGCACCGGCGTAGTCACCGGCCTCATACAGCGCCATCGCCTGCCAGCGCCGGTCGGCAAAGCGCTCGGCGGCCTTCGCCGGTTGTTCCGCCTCCAGCAGGCGTTGGCCTTGCTGGTCGCGGCGCAGCCAGAGATCTTCGAACTCGAATGCGCTGGCCGGTTGCGGCTGCAACAGCAGCAATGGCAGACAGAACAGCCAGCCGCGACGGCCAGCCAGCGCGGCCAGCAGGAGCAAGGGCAGCAGCAGCCAATAGCCCTGGTCGAGCCAGGCCTCCAGGCGGGTCACTCCGTCGTCGCGCTGCAGTGTGCCGGCTTGGTCCAGCAGCCCCAGCGCCGCGAGGTCTTCATCGCCGAGACGTGCCTGACGGTAGCGCCCGCCGAGCTCGGTTGCGAAGCGCTGCAGCCCGGCGTTGTCCAGCCGCGGAATCAGGATCGCGCCGTTCGTATCCTTGAGGAAGCTGCCGTTCTCGCCGGCAATCGGGGCACCCTGTTCGGTCCCCACGCCAAGCATCAGCAGCCGCTCGCCTTGCCCTTGCAGCAGCGTGGCAATGGCGCTGCGCTCGTGCTGGTCCAGACTGCTGCCGATCAGCAGCAGGCGTCCGCGGCCGAGGCCTGCCTGACGCAACAGTTCGAGCCCCCTGGCAACGGCCAGGTCTGCACGTTGGCCGGGCTCGGGCATCAGTGCCGGGTGTACGGCCGCCAGCAGGTTGCGGGTGGTCGCCAGATCGTCGGACAGCGGCACCAGGGTATGTGCGCTGCCGGCGAATACCACTACGGCGGTCTGCACGTCCTGGCGCCGCTCCAGCAGGTCCAGCAGCTTGCGTTTGGCCTGCTCGAGGCGGGTGGGGGCGACGTCGGCCGCCAGCATCGAAGGCGTGACTTCCAGCAGGACCACTAGTGGGTCGCTGCGCTTGATGCTGGGCTGCTCGAAGCGCTGCCAACTCGGGCCGAGCAGCGCGATGACCGCCAGCAGCCAGGCGAGCCCCAGCACCAGCCAGGGCAGGCGACTGTGGCGCAGCCGGCCGCGGGTCAGCAAGGCCGCGTGAAAGGCTTCCGGCAGCAGCCGCTGCCACCGGCCGACCTGCAGTTGTCTATGCCAGAGGCGCCAGAGCAGCCAGGCCAGCAGCGGCACGATGGCCAGCCACCAGGGGCGAAGCAGGTGGGGCAGCAGCTCGCTCATCGCCGCTGCTCCCGTCGCCATGCCAGGCGTTGCAGCTGCGCGCTCCAGAGATTGGCCGCGACCATCAGCAGGCTGATCAGTAGCGCAGCGCTGAGGGGCCAGATGTAAAGCGCTTCGGCCAGGCGTGCCTGGGTCGGCTGCTGCGCGGCAGGTTCGAGGCGGTCCAGCGCTGCGCCGATGGCCTTGAGCTCGGCGCTGGACGCGGCGCGGAAGTATTCGCCGCCGGTCTGCTCGGCAATGGCGCGCAGCGTCGGTTCGTCCAGATCCAGCCCCGGGTTGAAGCCGAAACGGCTGAGCACGCCCCCTTCTTCCGGGACCGCGCCAATGCCGATGGTGTGGATGCGCACGCTCTCTTCTGCGGCCAGTGTCGCGGCCAACAGTGGATCGAGTTCGCCGCCGTTGTTCGCGCCATCGGTAATCAAGACCAGCACGCGGCTGTTGGTCGGGCGCTCGCGCAGGCGCTTGACGGCAAGGCCGATGGCATCGCCGATGGCGGTATTGCTGCCCGCGATGCCGACCCGCGCCTCGTCCAGCCAGACACGCACGGTACGTCGGTCGAAGGTCAGCGGCGCCTGCAGGTAGGCCTTGCTGCCGAAGAGGATCAGACCGACCCGATCGCCGTGGCGCTGCTCGATGAAGTCGCCGAGCAGCACCTTGACCAGCTCCAGTCGGGTGAGCTCCTCGCCTTGCCACTGCATGTCCGGGTAATCCATCGAGCCGGAGACATCCACTGCGAGCAGCAGGTCGCGGCCACTGGTGGGCAATGGCAGCGGCTCGCCCAGCCATTGTGGGCGCGCTGCGGCGAACAGCAGCAACAGCCAGACAGTGAGATAGGGCAGTTGCTGGCGCCAGGCAGGCAACGCGACCCGCGCACGACGGCCGGCCAGCTGCTGCAGTTCATCGAGGAAACTGACCTTGAGGGCGGCCTCGCCGCTATCGGCTGGCGGCAGCAGTGCGCGCAGCAGCCAGGGCAGCGGCAACAGCAGGAAGACCCAGGGCCAGGCCAACTCAAACATGTTTGCGAATCCAGATGTCGACGGATTGCTCGAGGCCGTCGATCGCCTTGTCGTCGAGGCGGCATTCGGCCCGATAGGCGCCTTCGACGAGGACCATCCAGCGCGTCAGACCGGCCGCCGGGCAGCGACTGTCGAGAAATGCCAGCCAGGCCCGCCCGCTGAGCGTGTGCGGATGGTCAGCAGGGTAGCGAATGCGGCAGAGGCGCTTGAGCAGGGCGTTCAGCTGCTGCAGCCACTGGCTGGCGGGCTGGCCGCCATAGGGTTTGTGCAGGCGGGCCAGTTCCGCCAGCGCCTCCTGGCGTTGCGGGTCCAGTACCGGCTCGGGGGGCACGCGCGGCTTGCGTTTGATGAGTCGATGGCGAAACCGCCAGAGCGCAGCGAGTCCGAGCAGCAACGCCAGCCCAAGCAGCCACCAGCCGGGTGCCGGCGGCCACCAGGAGATGGGCTCCGGATCGATCAGGGGAGCGAGCTGGTCGAGCGGGTTCATGGCCGCGCGCTCGGGTGACGAACGCTCAGGTGTTCGCGCAGCTGCTCGACCAGGTCATGCTGGGTATCGAGCGGCATCAGCGGCACCCGCAGGCGATCGGCCAGGCGCTGCCAACGCGCGCTGCGCGCCTCGCCCAGCTCGCGGTAGCGTTGGCGCAGGGTAGCGTCGTGGGTGTCGAGCTCCAGCCGTGCGTTGCCCTGGCTGAAGCGCAGCAGCCCGGCTGCGGGCAATGCACGATCGAGGGGGTCGAACACTGGCAGCAGCAACAGATCGACATGGCGCGCCAGCAGACTGAGCTGCTGTTCGGCGGCGTCGCTCAGGGTGCGTTCGTCGCAGAGGATCACCGACAGGCTACCGGGCCGCAGCACTTCGCGTACGCGGCGTAGCGCCAGGCTGAAGGCCTCCGGGTCGAGTGGGCTGTCCGGCCGCAGCTGCCGGTTGGCGCGGGTGATGCGATCGAGCAGCTGCAGCAGGCTCTGCTTGCTGCGGCGCGGCTTGATCTCCTGCTGCTCGCTGCCGAACACCAGTCCGCCGACGCGATCGTTGTGGCTGAGCGCGGCCCAGCCGATCAATCCGGCTGCCTGGGCCGCCAGTACCGATTTGAATTGCCGGCCGCTACCGAAGAACAGGCGCGGGCTCTGTTCGACGACGATGTAGATGGGCCGTTCGCGTTCTTCGTGGAACAGCTTGGTGTGCGGCTCCTGGGTGCGGGCGGTCACCCGCCAGTCGATGGTGCGCACGTCATCGCCGGCCTGGTAGACGCGCACCTGATCGAAATCCACGCCGCGGCCGCGCAGCTTGGAATGATGCAGCCCCACCAGCGGGCTGCGCCTGTGTGGCGTGGAGAACAGCGGGACCTCGCGCACACGGTGACGAATGTCGATGAGTTCGGACAGGCTCACCCGGACACCGATGTCCTGTTCGGGCGGCTGCCCGGTGCCCGACGCCTGCGGTTGCATCAGGCCACCGCGACCACGTCCAGGATGCGCTGGATGACCCGATCCTGATCGATGCCGGCCGCCTCCGCCTCGAAGGACAGGATGAGGCGATGGCGCAGCACATCGAAGAGCATCGCCTGAATGTCCTCGGGGCTGACGAAGTCGCGACCGGCTAGCCAGGCATGGGCGCGGGCGCAGCGGTCCAGCGCGATCGAGCCGCGGGGGCTGGCGCCGTAAGCGATCCACTCGGCCAGCTCGGCATCGAACTTGGCCGGCGTGCGGGTCGCCATCACCAGCTGCACCAGGTATTCCTCTACCGCATCGGCCATGTACAGACCGAGGATGTCCTTGCGTGCGGCGAAGATCGCCTGCTGGCTGACCCGATGCTCCGGCGCCGCCTCGCCATTGATGGCTTCGCCGCGGGCCTGTTGCAGGATGCGGCGTTCCACCGAGGCATCGGGAAAGCCGATTTTCACATGCAGCAGGAAGCGATCCAGCTGCGCCTCGGGCAACGGGTAGGTGCCTTCCTGCTCGATGGGGTTCTGCGTCGCCATCACTAGGAACAGCGGCGGCAGATCGTAAGTGCTGCGGCCCACGCTGACCTGGCGCTCTGCCATGGCCTCGAGCAGTGCCGATTGCACCTTGGCCGGCGCACGGTTGATCTCGTCGGCCAGCACCAGGTTGTGGAAGATCGGCCCTTGCTGGAAAACGAAGCTGCCGGTTTCCGGACGATAGATCTCGGTGCCGGTGATGTCGGCGGGGAGCAGGTCGGGGGTGAACTGGATGCGGTGAAACTCCGCTTCCAGTCCTTCGGCGAGCTCCTTGATCGCCCGCGTCTTGGCCAGCCCCGGCGCCCCTTCGACAAGCATGTGGCCGTCGGCGAGCAGGGCGATCAGCAGGCGTTCGATGAGCCGTTCCTGGCCCAGGATCTGTGTGGACAGGAACTGCCGCAGCGCGACTATCGATTCACGGTGGTCCATCGTTTCGGTTCTTCCTGGTGGGCGGCTGGCCCCGGCTGTTGACGCCGATGCCAGCGTGGCCGTCATCGGCTGCTACAGACGGTCGCAGAGGGCCGCAAGGGATGCGCCACTTTACTGCATTAACCCTCGTCTAGACTAACCTTGAACCTTCGTCCTGTGCCGTCAGTCACTACCGACGAGCCTTTCCCCAGCAAGCCAAGCGGAGCCATACATGGCGTTCTTTTCAGCGGCCAGCAAGGCCGACTTTCAGCAGCAATTGCAGACAGCGTTGGCCCAACACGTAGACCCGAAAATCCTGCCCCAACTTAATCTGTTCGCCGAACAGTTCTTCGGCATCGTCGCCTTGCCCGAGCTGACCGAGCGGCGCATGAGCGACCTGGTTGGCTCGACGCTGGCCAGCTGGCGGCTGCTCGAGCGCTTCGACCCTGCCGTGCCGGAAGTGCAGGTCTTCAATCCCGATTATGAAAAGCATGGCTGGCAATCCACCCACAGCGTGGTCGAGGTGCTGCATCCGGACATGCCGTTCCTGGTCGACTCGGTGCGCATGGAGCTGACCCGCCGTGGTTACAGCATCCACACCCTGCAAACCAGTGTCCTGCAGGTGCGCCGCGCAGCCGACGGAACATTGCTGGAGCTGCTGCCCAAGGACGAGCGCGCCCCGGACAGCCACGCCGAATCGCTCATCTTCGTCGAGATCGACCGTTGCGCCAGCGCTTCGGCCCTGCGCGAGCTGGAGCAGTCGCTGCTCGGTGTGCTGGCCGACGTGCGTCAGGTGGTAGGTGACTTCGCGGCCATGAAAGGCAAGGTAGGCGACCTGCAGGCGCGGCTGGAGCAGGTCAACCTGCGCATTGATGCCGATGAGCTGGACGAGATCCGTGACTTCTTGCGCTGGTTGGCCGATGACCACTTCACCTTCCTCGGTTACGAGGAGTTCTCCGTGCTGGAGCAGGGCGACGGCGGTCAGATCGTCTATGACGAGAATTCGCTGCTGGGGCTCTCGCGCAGCATGCGCACCGGGCTGTCGCAGGAGGAGCAATCGCTTACCGGCCAGTCGGTCAGCTATCTGCGCGAGCCGCTTCTGCTGTCGTTCGCCAAGGCGGCGATGCCCAGCCGTGTGCACCGCCCGGCTTATCCGGACTTCGTCTCGGTGCGCGAATTCGACGAGCAGGGCCGAGTGGTGCGCGAGTGCCGCTTCCTCGGTTTGTTCACCTCGTCGGTCTACACCCAGAGCGTGCGGCGCATCCCCTTCATCCGGCGCAAGGTCGAGACGGTGGTACAGCGCGCCAACTTCGGCAACTCGGCGCACCTGGCCAAGGAGCTGGTGCAGGTTCTGGAAGTGCTGCCGCGCGACGAGCTGTTCCAGGCGCCCATCGACGAGCTGTTCGAAAATGCCATCGCCATCGTGCAGATCCAGGAGCGCAATCGCCTGCGGCTGTTCCTGCGCTTCGATCCGTACCGTCGCTTCTGCTACTGCCTGGTCTACGTGCCGCGCGACAGCTATTCCACCGAGACGCGGCTGAAGATCCAGCAGGTTCTGCAGGAGCGGCTCGAGGCGAGCGACTGCGAGTTCTCCACCTATTTCTCCGAATCCGTACTGACGCGGGTGCAGTTCATTCTGCGCCTGGACCCCAGCCGAGCGCTGCAGGTCGATCCGGCGCGTCTCGAGCAGGAAGTGCTGCAGGCCTGCCGTACCTGGCAGGACGATTACCAGGGCCTGGTGGTCGAGCGCTTCGGCGAAGCGAAGGGCACGCACCTGCTCAGCCAGTTTCCCAAGGGCTTCCCGGCCGGCTACCGCGAGCGCTTCTCGCCGCAATCGGCCACCGTCGACATGCAGCATGTGCTCGATCTGAGCGAAGAGCGTCCGCTGGTGATGAGTTTCTACCAGCCGATCACCGCGGAAGAGAACCGCCTGCATTGCAAGCTTTACCACCTGGATACGCCGCTGCCGCTGTCGGACATCCTGCCGATCATGGAGAACCTGGGCTTGCGCGTGCTCGGTGAGTTTCCGTTCCAGCTGCGCGACAGCAGCGGCCGCGACTACTGGATCCATGATTTCGCCTTCACCTATTCCGAAGGCCTGGAAATCGATCTGCTGGAGATCAACGAGGCGCTGCAGGACGCCTTCATCCACATCTATGGCGGTTTCGCCGAGAACGATGCCTTCAACCGCTTGGTCCTGACGGCGGGCCTCGCCTGGCGGGAGGTCGCGCTGCTGCGGGCCTATGCGCGCTATCTCAAGCAGATCCGCATGGGCTTCGATCTGGGCTATATCGCCAGCGCGCTGCTCAACCACACCGACATCGCGCGTGAGCTGGTTCGACTGTTCAAGATGCGCTTCTACCTGGCGCGCAAGCTGGGTGACGAAGACCTGGCCGACAAGCAGCAACGCCTGGAGCAGGCGATCCTCAGCGCCCTGGATGACGTGGCGGTACTCAACGAGGACCGGATTCTGCGGCGCTACCTGGCCCTGATTCAGGCAACGCTGCGTACCAACTTCTATCAGCCGGACGCCAGCGGCAAACCCAAGCCGTATTTCAGCTTCAAGCTCGATCCCCGGGCCATTCCGGAAATGCCGCGGCCGGCACCGATGTACGAGATCTTCGTCTATTCGCCGCGGGTGGAGGGCGTACATCTGCGCGGTGGCAAGGTGGCCCGTGGCGGGTTGCGCTGGTCGGATCGCGAGGAGGACTACCGCACCGAGGTACTCGGCCTGGTCAAGGCGCAGCAGGTGAAGAACGCGGTCATCGTCCCGGGTGGGGCCAAGGGCGGCTTCGTGCCGCGGCGGCTGCCGACCACCGGCTCGCGTGACGATATTCAGGCCGAAGCCATCGCCTGCTATCGCATCTTCATCAGCGGGCTGCTGGATATCACCGACAACCTGCGCGAGGGCCAGGTGGTTCCACCCGCCAACGTGCTGCGTTACGACGGCGATGATCCCTATCTGGTGGTTGCCGCGGACAAGGGTACGGCGAGTTTTTCCGATATTGCCAACGGCATTGCCGCCGAGTACGACTTCTGGCTTGGCGATGCCTTCGCCTCGGGCGGCTCGGCGGGTTACGACCACAAGAAGATGGGCATCACGGCCCGTGGTGCCTGGGTATCGGTGCAGCGTCATTTCCGTGAACGCGGCATCAACGTGCAGACCGATGTGATCAGCGTGATCGGCATTGGTGACATGGCCGGCGACGTATTCGGCAATGGCCTGTTGATGTCCGAAACCCTGCAACTGGTGGCAGCCTTCAACCATCTGCATATCTTCATCGACCCGAATCCCGACCCCGCACGCAGCTTTGCCGAGCGCAAACGCCTGTTCGACTTGCCGCGGTCATCCTGGACCGACTACGACGCTTCGCTGATCTCCGAGGGCGGCGGCATTTTCCCGCGTTCGGCCAAGCGGGTGCAGATCACCGCACAGATGAAGGAGCGTTTCGCCATCGAGGCGGATCAGCTGACGCCGGCCGAACTGATTCACGCCCTGCTCAAGGCGCCGGTGGATCTGCTCTGGAACGGAGGCATCGGCACCTATGTGAAGAGCAGCGGCGAAAGCCACGCCGAGGTCGGCGACAAGGCCAACGATGCGGTGCGGGTCAACGGCGCCGATCTGCGCGCCAAGGTGGTGGGCGAGGGCGGCAACCTCGGCATGACCCAGCTGGGACGCGTCGAGTACGCGCTGCATGGTGGCTCGAGCAACACCGACTTCATCGACAATGCCGGTGGGGTCGACTGCTCCGACCATGAGGTGAATATCAAAATTCTGCTCAACGAGGTTGTCAGCGCGGGAGACATGACCGCCAAGCAGCGCAACCAGTTGCTGTTCGATATGACCGATGCGGTGGCGGATCTGGTGCTGCAGAACAACTACAAGCAGACCCAGGCACTGTCCCAGGCGCAGCATCGCTCCCGTGAGCGGGCCTCCGAGTACGTGCGGCTGATCAATGCGCTGGAGGCTTCCGGACAGCTCGATCGCGCGCTGGAGTTCCTGCCTTCTGACGAGGCGCTCGCCGAGCGCGCCAATATCGGCAAGGGGCTGACCCGTCCGGAGCTGTCGGTGCTGATCTCGTACAGCAAGATCGAGCTCAAGAAGGCGCTGCTGGATTCCCGTGTGCCGGACGATGACTACCTCGCGCGCGAGATGGAAACCGCATTCCCGCAGCAGCTGGTCGAACGCTTCCGTGGTGCCATGTTGCAGCACCGCCTCAAGCGCGAGATCGTCAGTACCCAGATCGCCAACGATCTGGTCAACAACATGGGCATCACCTTCGTTCAGCGGCTGCACGAGGCGACGGGCATGAGCGCCGCCAATGTGGCCGGAGCCTATGTCATCGTGCGCGATATCTTCCATCTGCCGCACTGGTTCCGCCAGATCGAGGCGCTGGACCACAAGGTGCCTGCCGAGCTGCAGCTCAGTCTGATGGATGAGCTGATGCGTCTCGGTCGGCGTGCGACGCGCTGGTTCCTGCGTAACCGGCGCAGCGAACTGGATGCCGCGCGGGATGTAGCGCATTTCGGTCCGCGGGTTGCAGCCCTGGGATTGAAGCTGGACGAGCTGTTGCAAGGCTCGACCCGCGACCATTGGCAGGAGCGCTATCGGCGTTACACCGAAGCTGGCGTGCCCGAGCTGCTGGCGCGCATGGTTGCCGGCACGAACCATCTGTACACGCTGCTGCCGATCCTCGAGGCCGCCGACGAAACCGGGCAGGTTCCGGCGCACGTGGCCGCGGCGTATTTCGCCGTCGGCGGGGCGTTGGAGCTGCCGTGGTATCTGCACCAGCTGACCAACATGCCGGTGTCCAACAACTGGCAGGCGATGGCCCGCGAAGGCTTCCGCGACGACCTCGATTCGCAGCAGCGCAGCATCACGGTGTCTGTGCTGCAGATGGACAACGGACCGGAGTCGATCGGCGAGCGAGTCGATAGCTGGCTGGCCCTGCGGCCGGCTCCGCTGGAGCGGTGGCGATCGATGCTTGCCGAGTTGCGCAGCGCCAGCGGCAATGACTATGCGATCTATGCCGTTGCCAGTCGGGAGCTGCAGGGGCTGGCGCAATCGGTAGGGCATGGCTGAACCGCTGCGCCCCCTGCGCACAGGTCGCAGGGGGCGTACATTTGGTCAAACACAAAAAAAGCGCACCGCGGCAGCGGTGCGCTTTTCTATTTGAGCTGCGTTCGAAATCGCACCGTGGTGCGGTTCAGTCCTGCGACGGCTGGCCGACCTTGAAGCGGGTAATCTGCGGCAGGTCACGCAGATAACGGATCAGATCCGGCGCGCCGGCCAGCTTGAGCCCTTCGCCGATGGCGTTTGCAGTCGGGTCGCGTCTCTCCAGCAGGAGCAGCTCCGAGTTGCTGGTGTCGCGCAACAGCGTCAGGCGGGCGTAGGGGACATGGCTGTCCAGCAGCAGCGCCATGAATTCGCGATCGCTCCAGGCCTGCGCAGGCATAGTAACGGCATGGTAGTCCGCATCCAGCGCATGCAGGCCGGGACGGTCGAGTCGATATTCGGTGACGTTGGCGGGCAGTGATACTTCCAGCCCGCGCAGGCGAGCATAGGCCACGGCGGAGGCGAACGCTTCGAGGTGATGATCGCCGGCCCAGTAGAGGCGTTCGCCGAGCCAGCTGGCCTGACGCAGCTCGATCGTTGCGCCTGTGTCGAAGCCGGGGAGGGCAGTGCCAAGGGCGCGGGCGAAGTCCTTGTAGCTGATGATGCGAACCTGCCGACATGCCGCTGTGCTGGCGAAGGCCTCGAAGGTCGGGTAGCTGGGCTCGTTCTTGCGCTGCGCGCCGAAGCCGTCGACCTGGCGCAGGTCGACCAGCGTCTGCACGCTGAGCTTGCTTACCAGCCGAGTCAGGGCTGCGTGGGCGCGGGCCTTGTCCTCCTGAACCGGACCGGACAGCGCACCGCGCGGCAGCTCCAGGAGGCGTTGCAGGCACGGACCATCGTTCCAGAAGATGCTCGGTTCGGGCTCGGGCAGGCGCGCGAATGGCAACTGCAGACCGCTGGCGCGTTCCTGTACGGGAAGCGCGGACTTCGAGCGCAGCCCGAGGCGTTGCGCAAGTCTGGCGATTTGAGATGTCAATGAAGGCATGGGCTCGGGCAGGCTCATCATGATGCTTGAGCTCTCAGGGCTACGGCCGAAGTGTGGCAGACCTGTGGCATTTGCGCACGGGCTTTGCACCGCGCGTGCCGATGCCACACGCACCAGGGGCGGCCAATCATGGCGTGTCGATGTGGCAATATCGCTGGGTAGATCACTGAGGAGCCTCCATGCCAAATCTGGTGCTGGATATCGCGCTATCCGCCGAACGAATGAAAGCGGTATACCAAGGCCATGCGAATCGCATCCTGATCCGAAGTCGCGATGGCACGCGGGTCAGCCTGCCTGCGCATCATCTGCGCCCGTTTCTGACCCACGAAGGCGTATATGGTTCCTTCGAGCTCGAGTTTGCCGAACAGGGTCAGTTGCTGGGCTTGCGGCGGCTGAAATGACGCGCCTCGCCGACTGCTGGCGACGCCCGTATTTCATCACCCGCCGCTGCGGCTGTACGGACCTCGGGCTGCTATACTCCGCGTCCACCTTTACCGAGACTTTAGGCTGCGTATGTATAACCTGGCCCGCCAGCTGTTGTTCAAGTTATCTCCGGAAACTTCCCACGAACTTTCCCTCGAGCTGATTGGCGCGGGCGGCCGTCTCGGGCTGAATGCGATGCTTAGCAAGCCGCCGGCCAGCCTGCCAGTGCGGGTGATGGGGCTGGACTTTCCCAACCCGGTAGGTCTGGCCGCGGGGCTGGACAAGAACGGTGAGGCCATTCGCGGGCTGTCGCAGCTGGGTTTCGGCTTTATCGAGGTCGGCACCGTGACGCCGCGCCCGCAGCCCGGCAACCCGAAGCCGCGAATCTTCCGCCTGCCGGAAGCCGAGGCGATCATCAATCGCATGGGCTTCAACAACCACGGTGTCGATGCCTTGCTGGCTCGTGTCGAAGCGGCCAGGTTCAAAGGCGTGCTGGGGATCAACATCGGCAAGAATTTCGACACCCCCGTCGAGCGCGCCGATGAGGATTATCTGCTCTGCCTCGACAAGGTCTACCACCACGCCAGCTATGTCACCGTGAACGTCAGTTCGCCCAATACTCCGGGCCTGCGCAGCCTGCAGTTCGGCGACTCGCTCAAGCAGTTGCTCGACGCGTTGCGGCTGCGTCGTGAAGATCTGGAGATCATGCATGGCAAGCGTGTACCGCTGGCCATCAAGATCGCGCCGGACATGACCGATGATGAAACCGCGCTGGTGGGGGAGGCCGTGTTCCAGGCGGGAATGGACGCGATCATCGCCACCAATACCACTCTTGGCCGCGAAGGCGTCGCCGGCCTGGCGCATGCCGATGAGGCAGGTGGCCTGTCCGGCGCGCCGGTACGGGACAAGAGCACCCATACGGTGAAAGTGCTGGCGCAGACGCTGGGTGGGCGACTGCCGATCATCGCCGTAGGCGGTATCACCGAGGGTCGTCACGCGGCCGAGAAGATCGAGGCGGGTGCCAGCCTGGTCCAGTTGTACTCAGGCTTCATCTACAAGGGACCGGCACTGATCCGCGAGGCGGTGGATGCCATCGCGGCGCTGCGTTCGCAGGCGAAGTAGGTGGTGGGAAGGGGCTCCTGTTTGGAGCCCCTGGGCTTCTAGCCCGCCGCCCGGGTAGGGCGTGCCGTATCAAGTCGGGTGGATCGGTAAATCAGCCGACCGCGTGAAGTTCGTTGAGTCTATGCAGACCGGCCGTGCCGGTCAGACCATCCCAGTTGTCGCCGCGACCCTCCCGCCAGCCGTTGATCCAGGCTTGGCGAACTTGGGGATGGGAGAAGGGACAGAGGTCGCGAGATTTGCCATGTATGCCATGTTGATAACCGCGCAGAAATGCTCGTTCCATCGGATCACGCTTGAGTCTTCTCATTGGGTATTGCCCTCAGTGGTTGACTGGTGTTCCTGTGGCCTCATGGCGAGACCGGGCAGATAGACTGCCGATTGAAGCGCGCTGCCGGCGTGGCGCGCCTCGCCGACATCCTTGCGATGACGGCCTGAGGTGAGTTCTAACCCAATGCCCCTGAGGCTGGAATGATCGTTTTGTCATAAGTAGGTAACGAATCTATGGTTCTGCCCATAAGCCGGAGTCGGCGAGGCATCTGAAGTGCACGCCCGGCCGCCCCGCCTAATTGCCAGCCATCTTTTTCTTGCCATTCATTTTTTGTTCGTTGCTGCGTTTGTTCCGACGAAAGGGTCGTAGCGGCCCGCAGCACTTTTTCTGGAAACGCCATGACCGATCGCCATGAACTGATCCTGACCTGCCCCAAGGGGCTCGAAGGCCTTTTGCTTGAGGAGGCCACCGCGCTTGGTCTGGAGGAGGGGCGCGAACAGACTTCTGCCGTTCGCGGGTATGGCGCATTGGAGGTGGGCTATCGGCTTTGCCTGTGGTCACGCCTGGCCAACCGCGTACTGCTGGTGATCAGTCGCTTCCCGACGGTCGATGCCGAGACGCTCTACCAGGGCGTGCACGCCGTCGATTGGGCCGAGCACCTGCTGCCATCCGGCAGCCTGGCCGTGGAGTTCAGCGGGCGTGGTTCGGGGATCGACAACACGCATTTCGGTGCGCTCAAGGTCAAGGATGCCATCGTCGACCGGCTGCGCAGCGCATCGGGCGAGCGGCCAAGCATTGATAAGCTCGACCCCGACCTGCGGGTGCACCTGCGCCTGGACAAGGGGCAGGCCGTGCTCTCGCTGGACTTGTCCGGTCATAGCCTGCATCAACGCGGCTATCGTCTGCAGCAAGGTGCTGCACCACTGAAGGAAAACCTTGCCGCCGCCATCCTGATCCGCGCCGGCTGGCCGCGCATCGCCGCCGCTGGTGGTGCGCTGACCGACCCCATGTGCGGTGTGGGTACCTTCCTGGTGGAAGGCGCGATGATGGCGGCAGATATCGCACCCAATCTCAAGCGCGAACGCTGGGGCTTCAGCGCCTGGCTGGGGCATGTGCCGGCGCTGTGGAATCGCCTGCACGCCGACGCCCAGGCGCGCGCGGAGGCCGGTTTGGCCAGACCACCGCTGTGGATTCGTGGCTACGAAGCCGATCCGCGTCTGATCCAGCCTGGTCGCAACAACATCGAGCGCGCCGGACTGTCGAGCTGGATTCGTATCTACCAGGGTGACGTCGGGAGTTTCGAGCCGCGCCCAGACCAGAACCAGAAAGGGCTGGTCATCTGCAACCCACCTTACGGCGAACGCCTGGGTGACGAGGCCAGCCTTCTTTATCTCTACCAGAACCTGGGCGAGCGCCTGCGCCAGGCCTGCCTAGGCTGGGAGGCTGCAGTGTTCACTGCCGCTCCGGACCTCGGCAAACGCATGGGTATCCGCAGCCACAAGCAGTACGCCTTCTGGAACGGTGCACTGCCGTGCAAACTGCTACTGATCAAGGTCGAGTTGGACCAGTTCGTTACCGGCCAGCGCGCCGCCTCCACCGAGCCACAGCCTCAGCAGGCTCCGGTGGAGCAGGCACGTCTGAGCGAAGGTGGGCAGATGTTCGCCAACCGCTTGCAGAAGAACCTGCGGCAGCTCGGCAAATGGGCGCGTCGCGAAGGCATCGAGTGTTATCGACTGTACGATGCCGATATGCCGGAGTACGCATTGGCGGTCGATCTGTATCGCGATTGGGTGCATGTGCAGGAATATGCTCCGCCACGCTCCATCGATCCGGACAAGGCCCAGGCTCGCCTGCTCGATGCCCTGGCGGCTATTCCGCAGGCGCTGGGCATTGCGCGCGAGAAGGTGGTGGTCAAACGTCGCGAGCGCCAGAGCGGCACTCGCCAGTACGAGCGCCAGGCCTCCCAGGGTGAATTTCTCGAAGTCAGCGAGGGTGGCGTCAAGCTGCTGGTCAACCTGACCGACTACCTGGATACCGGCCTGTTCCTCGACCATCGCCCGCTGCGCCTGCGCATACAGCGCGAAGCGGCCGGCAAGCGCTTTCTCAATCTGTTCTGCTATACCGCAACGGCAACCGTGCACGCGGCCAAGGGCGGCGCCCGCAGCACTACCAGTGTCGACCTGTCCAGGACCTATCTGGACTGGGCGCGGCGCAACCTTTCGCTCAACGGCTTCTCGGACCGCCAGCGGCTGGAACAGGGAGACGTGATGGCCTGGCTGGAAGCGGATCGCGGCGAATACGACCTGATCTTCATCGACCCGCCGACCTTCTCCAACTCCAAGCGCATGGAAGGCGTGTTCGACGTGCAGCGTGACCACGTTGCCCTGCTCGACCTGGCGATGGCGCGGCTGGCTACCGGCGGGACGCTGTATTTCTCCAACAACTTCCGCAAGTTCGTGCTGGACGCGAGCCTGATGGATCGTTACGCAGTAGAGGAAATCACGGCTTCAACGCTGGATGAGGACTTCCGCCGCAATCCGCGAATCCACCGTGCCTGGAAACTCCAGGCACGGTGATGACGGTTCTGCGCGGGCCTCAGGCAGGCCCGCTCTTTCTGTAGCAATCAGCGCTGAGCGGTGCTTTCGCTGCGCTGGTTGTACAGGCTGACCAGCACCTGATCCAGGATCGACGAGGCGCCCCATGGACGCGGGTGGTTGAGGATCGCGACCACCGCCCAGACATTGCCGTCGCCGTCTCGACTGTAGCCCGCGATCGCGCGCACGGTATTCAGCGTGCCCGTCTTCACGTGTGCCTTGCCGGCGACCGGCGTGTTGCGCAGACGCTTGCGCATGGTGCCGTCCACGGCCGCCAAGGGCATCGAGGAGATGAACTCGGCCGAGTAGGGGCTGCGCCAGGCGGCCTGCAGCAAACTCGCCAGTTCACGCGCGCTGACCCGCTCGGCACGGGAAAGGCCGGAGCCGTTTTCGATCACCAGGTGCGGGGAAATCAGCCCTTTCTTGGCCAGCCACTGACGGATCACTCGCTGTGCCGCCTTGGCGTCATCGGCATCCGCTTCGTTGCGGAACGCAGCACCCAGGCTCAGGAACAGCTGCTTGGCCATGGTGTTGTTACTGTACTTGTTGACGTCGCGAATGATCTCGGTGAGGTCCGGGGAGTAGGCCCTGGCCAGCAGGCGGGCGCTGCTCGGTACCTGGGCGACACGATCAGTGCCCAGGATGCTGCCGCCGAGTTCGCCCCAGATCGCCCGCACCGCGCCTGCGGCATAGCGTTCGTGGTCCAGCAGGGAAAGATAGGTCTGCGCGCTGCAACCAGCGGCGAGCTTGCCCGTGACCACCACGGTGACCCCGTCGCCGTCGGCAACGGGGTTGTACAGCACCTCTGGCCAGCCTGGGCATTTGGCTGCCGGCAAGGCCTGAACGCGGTTGTCGATGCGGACGCTGGCAATGGGCGGCTCCACCGCCACGTTCACCTTGCCCCCATCGTTGCGGACGATGAAGCGCAGCGCCTTGAGGTTGACCAGTAGCGAATCGGGGCCGACCAGGAACGGCTTGTTCTGGTCGCCGCCGTCATCGTCGAATACCGGCAGGTCGGGCTGGACGAAGTGGCTGCGATCCAGCACCAGATCGCCGGTGACCTTGCTCACACCGTTGGCGCGCAGATCACGCAGCAGCAACCAGAGCTTCTCCATGTTCAGCTTGGGATCGCCGCCACCTTTCAGATAAAGATTGCCATTGAGCACGCCATCCACCAGCGGACCGTCGGCATAGAACTCGGTTTTCCACTGATGATTGGGCCCGAGCAGTTCAAGTGCGGCGTAGGTGGTGACCAGTTTCATGGTCGAGGCGGGATTGACCGATACGTCTGCATTGACGATTGTTGGTGCCGCGTTGCCGGTAAGCGGCAGCATGACGACCGACAGCGCATCGTTGTTGATCTTGTTGGCCTTGAGCGCCTGTTCCACACGGGCTGGCAGCGTCTGGTTCACGCCGGCCGCATGAATCGGCAGCGCAATGGGCAAGGCCAGAACGGCCAGGGAGATACCACGAAGGATTCTGTTCATTTGCGAGCGCCTCTGAGCGCACACAGGGGGCTGCTGGCGATTCGATTCGGCATGCGATTTCCCACTGCACTAAGGGAACGATTGCGGGCCATTATGCCCGGCCCGTAGAGGCGCTGTGCCTCTATCCGATAAGCGTAGCTGCGTCGCAGGGGTTACTGCAAAAAAAGGTGGCGAGCCGTTGCGGTGGCGGTTCTCGGTCATCGCCTTGGCATCGGGTTGCTGTTAGAGTGCGCGCCGTCATCACGTTGAAAAAGGGATCGATCCAATGGCTACCAATCGTTCGCGTCGCCTGCGCAAGAAACTCTGTGTCGATGAGTTCCAGGAGCTGGGCTTCGAGATCAATCTCACCTATCGCGAAGGTATCGAAAGCAAGGCCGTGGATGACTTCCTCGAAGCATTCATCAGCGAGGCGATGGAAGCCAACGAGCTTGGTTATATCGGCGGTGAAGACTACGGTTTCGTCTGCCTGGCGCGCCGTGGTTCGGTCACCGAAGAGCAGCGCGCCAAGGTGGATGCCTGGCTGAAAGGCCGTAGCGAGCTTGCTGAGTACAACGTCAGCCCTCTGATGGATGTGTGGTATCCGGAAAACCCGATCAGGACCGAGAAGTAGTCTGCTCGTCGGTTCGTTGCGCTGCTGCCAGCTGGGCTTTCCTTCGTGAGCGCCTGGCCAGCAGCAGATGCAGCAGGTGCATCAGCGTTGCGATGAGCAACGCAACGCCCACGCCAAGGCTGGCATTGATGAGGCGTATCTGCGGCAGGTTCCAATCCTGCGCCAGGGTTTCTGCCAGCAGCAGGAAGAGCAGGGTGGTCTGCAGCACGAACAGCCCGTAGTGATTCGCCTGGAAGGCCCTGCCGAGCACAACCAGCGGCAGCAGGATCATAACCATCAGCGGCGGGTCGGCCAGGCCATGTCCGATGTAGATGAGGATGGCGGCGGCAGCCAGGATTCCGAGGCTGGCCTGCAGCGCGCGAACCAGGCTGCGCTCGAGGTCCATCTGCAATGTGGTGAACACCGCCAGCGTCAGCCAGTAGCCTCTCGGCAACTGCGCCATGTTCACGATCACACCACCCAGCGCGCCGGCCAGCATGTAGGTCAGCGCGTGTACTCGCCATTGCCGGATCGGCGTCCGTCGAGCGTGCCGCCGCAGCACCCGCAGGATGCTCAGCAATCGTGGCATGTACGGCCACATACGCAAGCCATGCATGCCGCGCAGACCGAACGCCAGCAGCGTCACCCACAGACCGCCAAGCGCGAACAGCACGGCAATCGCATAGGGGTTGTTGAAATCGGCGACGCCATGCTGGCCCTGGCCGAGGCACAGGCAGATCGCCAGGCCGATGCCGAGTTTGCCGGCTTCGCTGCCATATCGTTGCAACCAGGCCAGAAGCAAACCGTAGAAGGCGAACAGGCCGAGGCTGATCAACGGGTGGGTGGCTGACCAGAAACCCAGGCCGGCACTGCCGGCGCCCAGTGCGATAAGGAGCAGCATCCGTAGCATGCCGAAGCGATGAAGCGGATTGGCCTTGGCGGCCTGGAATGCACCTACCGTCGCCCAGAGAAAACCCGGGTGACCACTGAACAGGCCCAGCAATAGCGGCAGCGCACAGCCGAAGCCTGCGACCATCGCCGCGCCCCAGGCGGGGCGCCCGGGATGCCAGTGAATGCTTTGCCGCAACAGACGCTTCATGGGGTCAGACCGGGCTGGAGCGACCGGTCATTTCTCCGGCCATTTCCGTGGCGTAACTGTCGGTCATGCCGGCGATGAAATCGATCATTCGCAGAAACGACTGGTAGAGCGGTAGCTCGGGAGAGGGTGCGCTGCGTCCGAGCAGATCGAGGATCCGCTGGTTCTTGAATGAAGGTGTACCGCCGCGATGCTGTTCCAGCGCCGCCCCGCAGAAAGCGTTGAGCAGGATCTCCAGCGTCGTGTAGGCGCCGATCTCGTGCAGGGTCTTGCGTTTGTCCTGGAAAATCTTCTGGCGGGCCATCGCTTTCGCCTGCACCACGCAGGCCTTGGCAGGACCGTGCATATGCTCGACCAGGTCGCCCGGCAGTTCGCCGCGCAAGAGGTTATTCTGCTGTTCGACGAACGCAGCGGCAGCGGCATTGGTCAGGTGCTCGATGGCCTTGCCGCGCAGGATCGCCAGCTTGCGGCGCCTGGAGTCGCCTGGGCCGAGTTGGCGATAGGTTTCCGGAATGTCGTCGCCAACCAGCGCCAGCAGCAACTCCTCGACCTCCGCGTACTCGAGCAACTCCATTTCGAGGCCATCTTCGAGGTCGATCAGCCCGTAGCAGATGTCGTCCGCGGCCTCCATCAGATACACGAGGGGGTGGCGCCCCCAGCGCTGATCGGCAACCTTCGGCAGGTTCAGCTTGTGTGCGATCTGCTCCAGCAACGGCAACTCGTTCTGGTAGCAACCGAACTTGTGTTTCTTGTACCCCAGCGCCTCGGCATGGCGAGACGTCCATGGGTATTTGAGATAGGTGCCCAGCGTGGCGTAGGTAAGCCGGGTGCCTCCGTCGAACTGGTGATACTCCAGCTGCGTGAGCACACGGAAGCCTTGGGCATTGCCCTCGAAGTTGAGGAAGTCCGCCCGCTGCGCATCCGTCATGTCGTCCAGCCAACCGCGTCCCGCAGCCTGCTGAAACCAGCAGCGAATGGCATCCTCCCCGGAGTGGCCGAATGGCGGGTTGCCGATGTCATGGGCGAGGCAGGCCGACTGGACGATCATGCCGAGATCGGCGGGGCTGCACCACTCGGGCAAGTCATCGCGAAGGACTTCGCCGACGCGCATGCCGAGCGAGCGCCCCACGCAGCTCACTTCGAGCGAATGGGTAAGCCGGGTATGGATATGGTCGTTACTGGAAACCGGATGGACCTGGGTCTTGCGGCCGAGGCGGCGAAACGCGCCGGAGAAAATGATGCGGTCATGATCCTTGTGGAACGGGCTGCGCCCCAGCTCGTCGCTGCTATGAGCGGACTTGCCGAGTCGTTCACGGGTAAGCAGTGTGTGCCAGTCCAAGACCATCTCCATATTGCCATTAGCGGGCTGGTGCAAAGCTACCATAACCGTCCAGCCGCGAATCGCTACTATCGCACTATGCGACCCGCGCGCACACGCAGCTTGACCCAGTTGAAGCTGGATCGAGCTGCCAGTACAACAGGTGTTGCTCCAGCGATTAATGCAACTTTTCGCGCAACTTCTGCTGACCTTTGATCAGGGGGTAAACCGTCAAGGCGACACGAGCCAGCTTGCCCAGCCTGCCCATCCGGCGACCGAACAGAGCCAGTACAACCGTGGCGGCAATCACCAGCGGGCCCTTGCCTGAAGAGGCGTCGGCAGATGAGCGCCGGGAGGTTACGAATCCCTTGATCTGCTGAAGCGGATGGGAAAGTGGTTGTGCGTGGTAGAGCATCTGCTGGCGATGCATTTCCATGCGAAGGCGCACCAGATCCTTACGCATGCTTAACTCGTTCGAGGTGCTCAGGGGTCGACTCATGGCAATAGACGCTCCCGGTTACGCTCCAGCTCTTCAAGAGTGGCCTGGAACGGCGCTGCACATTTCTTGGCCAGTGAAATGGCTCGGCTGATACAGATGATCATGATCACTGCATAGATGGCGCACAACGTCAGGATTGCTGCCATTCGGTGGGTTTCCCAGAACGCGATCACGATCGCGGCCGAGAGGCCGACCAGAACCAGTAGGCCAAGAATCAGGCTGACGCCAGCCAGGAGAAAAAGCCGAAACGTCCGGGCTTTTTCTTCCTGAACCTCGATGCCCACCAGCTCCAAATGCCCTTGGAGCAGGCCGACGAACGCGCCGCCCAGCTTCTTCAGCGACGGTCTGGGAGCTTCTGAGCCGGGCTTCGCTTCCATCTGCGGTTCTCCCATCAGCGACGTGTGATCAAGCCGAGCAGGAAACCGACACCGGCGGCGATGCCAATCGACTGCCACGGGTGGCTATGTACATATTCCTCGGTGCACTGGATGGCTGCCTGACCCTGATCGCGCATCGAGCTTTCGCGGTCTTTCAACATCTCACGCGCCTTGGCGATGTTCGCGTTGATCTTGCTGCGTAGCTCTTCGGTCTGGCCACCTGCAGTTTCCTGCGTGTGCTTGAGCAGGCGTTCGGTGTCGCCGATCAGGGTATGGAATTCCTCGATCAGGGCGTTCTGCGCAGCCTGCAGGTTGCGGCGATGGGCCGACGTGTCGATAAGGGGGCGGGTGCTCCCAGCGGGGCCCTCGGGGATCGGGGTGTTGTCGCTGGTGCCGAAGGTGGATTCGGTAGACATTCGCAGCTCCTTTTCTGAATCTAGCGGCGACGAAAGGTCCCGCTGCCTCAAGTTTCGAGCATGCTGCCGCTGCAAAGGTTCCCGTTTCGTTGGGGATATCCGATTGATATGAGGTTGGCGGAAGAAAGATTGGCTCGTCGCTATGGCAAATCTGGAAAATAACCAAAAGAAAACCCGCCGAAGCGGGTTTTCTTGTTCTACAGCACGATCGTGCTATAGCCGCTAATTACATCAGCGGAATGGTGTAGCTGACGATCAGACGGTTTTCGTCGATGTCGTTGCCGTAGTTGTTACGAGCAGTCGCGTTACGCCATTTGACGTTCAGGTTCTTCAGCGCACCTTCCTGGAAGGTGTAACCGATGTCCATGTCGCGTTCCCACTCCTTTCCTTCGGTGCCGTTGGCGCGCTCGAAGTTGTCACCAGTGATGTAGCGGGTCATGAAGGTCAAGCCCGGAATACCGATGGACGCGAAGTTGAAATCGTAGCGAGCCTGCCAGGATTTCTCATCAGCGTTGGCGAAATCATTGATCTGGACGTAGTTGACCAGGAACGGATCGGTCGCGCCGCCAACATAAGCAAAGCCGGTGTCGCCGCTCATCTTCTGATAGCCGACGCCGAAGCTATGGCCGCTCAGCGAGTAAGTAACCATGGCGCCGAACGCTTTGTTGTCAACGTTGGTGCTGCCGTCGTCTTTGGAGCGCGAGTACCGCAGATCAGTCTTCAGCGACTGGCCGTCAGCGATCGGCAGTACATGCACAAGGTTGTACGTGTGCTGCTTATAAAGTTCTTCAAGGTTGCTGTAGTAATAAGTAGCTGTCAGATCTTTGGTGACTTGGTAGCTACCGCCCAAGAAGCGGAAGTCGTCAGATTGATTATTCGGCGTGCCACCATCAACGCTAATACCACGGCGACCACCGGTATTCAAAGACATCACTTGGTTGTTGGTGGAATCGCGATGGTTGATGCGGTTTGCATAGCCAGCATCAAGTGTCAGACCTTTGATTTCTTTGGAGACGATTTGCGCGCCCTGCATAGTCTGAGGCAGCAGGCGGCTGTCGCTAGTGCCGATGGCAGGATTTTTGAACTGCAAAGTACCTACTTTCAGAACGGTCTCGGATACTTTTGCCTTGCCCGCAAACCCGATCTCTGACCAATCGTCTGGAGTTTTGTGGTCGTAGTTGTCGGGCATCAGACCGCTGCCAGTGCGGCCGGCGCCGCCATCGAGCTTCACCCCCAGAAGACCGAGCGCGTCAACACCAAAACCAACGGTGCCCTCGGTATAGCCCGACTCAACGCGCAGCAGGAAACCTTGAGCCCAAGCTTCGGACTTCGACTGGCCGCTAGCGGTAGATGCGGTGTTTCCACCCTCGTTGCGATAGTCGCGGTTGAAATAGAAGTTACGCAGTTCCAGGCCAGCCTTGGTGTCTTCGATGAAGGCGGCTTGAGCCATGGTTGGGATAGCCAGTGTTGCTCCCAGAGTGGCGAGGGCCACGCCCCGGGCGATGGGGGTCTTGAGCATTTCTTATTTCTCCTCGTTGGATGATGCTCTGAAGTCGCTCTTTACGGCGCCATGCAATAAAACATTACAGAGGTTTTTCAACCCTTAGACTTTAGTCGCCAAGCCCTGCAAGTCAACGTGCTAGACGGTCGCAGCCCTGACGGCCGTTTAAGGCTGTCGGTCGGTCACGCATCAAATATTCACGTCGCATGATCTGGCGATTAAACACTAAAGGGTCAACCGGGCAATCTGCGTCGCCGCGGGTGGCAGCATCCTAGCGTTTTGCTCGGGCAGAGTCGAATGGCCTGAGCATAATCGCCTAGTGAGTGGGGCCGATTTCACATTTTTGACTGCGTGAAGGCGCATTCACGCTTCGTAACTAAGATGGCTAACCACCTCGGCCTTGCTAGAATTTCGACACGAATGATTGCGAGATCGCCAATGTTGCCTGAATGCCAGCTTTTCGGAACTCTGGGTTGCCATCTCTGCGAGCAGGCAGAAGAGGTGCTCATGCCGCTTGTAGAGCATGGTCTGTTAGTGGAATTGATGGATATTGCCGAGCGCTCCGACTGGGTCGAACTCTACGGGCTACGGATACCGGTGCTTCGCCGCGTTGACAATGGTGCAGAATTGGATTGGCCGTTCGAGGCCGAACAAGTAGTGAGCTTTCTGCAGGCTGCCGCAAAGTAGGTCAAATGACATGCATAAAAAAACCGGCTCGTTGGCCGGTTTTTTATGGTCTGCCATTCAATAGCAGATCCGCGGGATATGGTCGGAGCGACTGGATTCGAACCAGCGACCTTCTCGTCCCGAACGAGACGCGCTACCAAGCTGCGCTACGCTCCGAAGATGGCGCGCATTCTACAGAAAAAGTTTTGTCGCACAAGACGTTACGCCGGATTTTTTTCACACGCCGTGCTGGCCCGGTGAGACATGCTGAGGCTTGTCGTGCTGTCTGATCCGAAGCCGACAGCACGACGTTCAGACTGATCAGAGTTCGCGTACGGTGCGGACCTGATCCTTGTTCACTTTGCCCGGCTTGCCGTCGAGCTGCTCGTATTCATAGAACCCCGACTCGTCGTCGTAATCCGGACGGTCCAGGGTCTGGATCTCGCGACCGTCGTTCAGGGTGATAACGCTCGGATTGGCGCAACCGGCCAATATGCCGAAGCTCAGCGCAAGAATGAGGGTGGGTAGGGTGCGTGTTTGCATGACGCTGTTCCTTCTGCGAGTAACGATAACCATCGGACGAAGCGCGCTACGATGAAGTTCCCAGCTCTGAACGGCTGGCTTTGAGAAGCTCCGGTGTGTTGAGGTTGGCCAGGCGAGGATCGTCTTTTCTGACTTGCAGTTCACGCGCGCCGAGCTTCAGCAGAATGCGTTGCGGGCTGCGCTCCCCGGCACGCCAGAAAGCGTCTATTTCTGCTCGCATGCTGGTAGGTATGACACAGAACAGCGGCTCCCATTGTTCGCCGCAGCGGAGCATCACGGGTTGGTCGGGCGTGCTGATTGCTGCCGAGTACAGCGAATGCAGCAGCGGACGATCTACAAGGGGTGTATCGCATGGCAGCAGGAGCAGCCAGCGGTGGCTCGCGGCGGCAAGCCCGGCGCGTATCCCTGCGAGCGGGCCAGGAAATCCGTCTTCGTCATCGCTGACCAGGCGGTCGGCATAGCCGGCGTAACGCGCATGGTTCCGATTGCAGGACAGCAAGAGCTCATCGGTCAGTGGGCGGGCAACGTCATGCAGCCAGGCGATCAGTGGGCGACCTCGCCACTCCAGCAGCCCCTTATCCTGACCGCCCATACGCTGCCCGCGGCCTCCGGCCAGAAGCAGAATGGAGCAGGACTGGAAAGTTGAGTCGGTCATTAGGTGGCTCCTGAAGCGTGCAATCGGACCGTGCCGGCAATCCTACGCGGCTGTGGCGTCGCTGTCCGTCCGGCAGATACGGACATGCAGCCGTTGTGTCGCTAAACCATCGAGAAATCCTGTTGTCTATCTCCTCCATCCGCTTTCTGCAGAGGGCGGTGTGCCGCCTGCTTATTGGCCGAAATACAAGGAGAACAGACAATGCAGGAGAGAAACGTTTGGGTTGATTATGCCAAGGCGATCGGAATCATTCTCGTTGTCTACGGGCATGTCGCGCGGGGCGTCTTCAATGCAGGGCTGCCCATGGATGAAGGTGAATTCGTGCTTGTGGACAGCATCATCTATAGCTTCCACATGCCGTTGTTCTTCTTCCTTTCCGGCTTGTTTTTTTTCGATTCGCTGCAAAAGCGGGGTAGGGGCGGCCTGATCATCAACAAGGTGGATACGATCGTTTATCCATTCATTGTCTGGTCCTTGCTGCAAGGGCTGTTAGAAGTCGTCCTGTCGAATTACACCAATGGCCAGGTCACCTTGACTGAGGTGTTCTCGTTGCTATGGCTGCCGCGTGCCCAGTTCTGGTTCCTTTATGCCCTGTTCCTGGTGTTTCTGGTCTGCACGTTCCTGTATGCGAAAGCCGATCGCCGATACTTTCTACCGTTCGTGGTGCTGTTCGGAGTCCTGTTCGTCTTCCAGCAGGAACTGACGATCAACAACATGACGCGCTTCATCCTGGGGAATACGGTGTTCTTCGCGCTGGGGGTCTGGTTCAACGAAGTGAAGGCTTTTTTCCTGGCACGCTGCACGCAATTAACCGTGTTTTTCGGTGCTTTGTTCATTATCGGCCAGTATCTGTTTCATATCACATTTGGCATGAACTACACCGACGGCGGCCTGCCGGTGCTGGCTCTGGCAACGATATCCATCTTTTTTATGGTCGCGCTTTCGATGTGGCTTGGACAATTCCGTGTCGACTGGTTTCTGTTTATCGGCGCGTCCTCGATGACGATCTACCTCATGCATATCCTGGCCGGGAGCGGCGTGCGGGTGATTCTCAGCAAGTTCCTAGGCATCGACTCGATTGCTGCACATCTCGTGGTCGGCACACTGATTGGGCTCGTTGCTCCGCTGCTGGCTCAGATCGTGATCAATCGTTTCAACCTGCACTTTCTGCTTACTCCGCCAAAGCGAATCTCCGCTTCGCATCTGCGTATGCGCAAGGCCGTGGCGTGATGCGCATCCGCTAGGTCCTCCCGACAGCCGCCAGAAGATACTGGCGGTCAGTCGGGCTCAGGTGCGGGTTCAGCCGCAGCTGACGCGTTCTATGGTCAGATTTGCGTCAGTATTAAGGTTCAGTCTCTGGGAGTTGTACTCCAGTGTAACGACGTCATCGGGCCGAAGTATTCGGGCTACATCGGCACCTGCCTTGTCCCTCGCCTGTTCCAGTAATTCGGGGGTTGCGACCTTGCCGACAAGGCTGCTCACCGCCTCTGAATTGCATTTGCCGTGTTGCTGGGTATTGGCTTGCTGGGCCTTGTCGTCCGGGGAAAAAAGAGGCTATGGGCGGGAACCGAAGCGGCGTCATTTCGTCTTATTGCTTGATGGCGCTTTGCAATCCTGGCTGAAGAAAAACAAGGAGTTTCCGCTATGTTTACCTCCCCGTTACTCAAGCGTATCGCTACCGTACTGGCTGCTTTGCATATCCTGTTGGTGGCACAGATTCCCATGGCGCAGGCTGCCATGATCGGAACGCCGGAAGTGGTCGCCGAGCATCAGCAGCAAGTCGACAGACAGCAGTTGCTGACCATGCTGGAAGATCAGGACGTGCAAAAAAAGCTCGAGTCTATGGGCGTTGAGCGTGACCAAGTGGAAAAGCGTATCAACAGTCTGACCGCCGCAGAGCTGGCGCAATTCAACCAGCAGCTTGACCAAGCGCCGGCAGGCGCTGGTGTGGTTGGTGTGATCGTGCTGTTTCTGGTGATCTTCATCATCACCGACATGCTCTGCGCGACCAACATCTTCAACTTCGTCAACTGCATCAACCGTTGAGCCTGCGGTTAGCCCTGCTTGTATTGTTCGGCCTGCTCGGGGCCTGTGCTCGTACGACAGTGACGCTTGTCGACGCCTCGCACCTCCCCGTTCGGGCCGAGTTGGCTGATGTACCGTTCTATCCGCAGGAAGACTTCCAATGCGGGCCCGCTGCGCTGGCCACGATGCTGTCGCAACGGGGAATTGACGCGACGCCCGATGCATTGGTCGAGCAGGTTTACATCCCTCAGCGCAAGGGCAGTCTACAGGTGGAAATGGTGGCTGCTGCTCGCTCCGCCGGGCTGCTGGTCTACCCGCTGCGCCCCCGTCTGGAGGATGTTCTGACCGAGATCGCGTCGGGTAATCCGGTGCTTGTGTTGCAAAACCTAGCATTCGATCGATGGCCGCAGTGGCATTTTGCTGTGGTGGTGGGATTCGATCTTGAGCGGCAGGAGATCATCTTGCGTTCCGGTACCACGGAACGATGGGTTGGTGGATTTCGGGAGTTCGAACGATCCTGGGCCAAAGGCGGCCGTTGGGCTGTGCTCACCCTGACACCAGCTCAGATTCCAGAGACTGCGCAGGAGGCCGTTTGGCTTCGCAGTGCCAGTGATATGGAGGAGGTCGGGCAACGGCGGGGTGCCCGGCAGGCATACGATGCCGCTACGGCGCGCTGGGGGTCAGCGCTGGCGTACTTCGCCTTGGCTAACAGCCAGTACGGTTCGGGTGAGATACACGCTGCGGAGGCATCGTTGCGTGCCAGCGTGCGCGTGGACCAGAGGTTCGCGATCGGTTGGTTCAATCTGTCGCAGGTAATGGCCGAGCAGGGCTGCATCTCGGAGGCCCGGCAGGCTCGAGCCTGTTCGGCCCGACTTGCACCGGGTGATGACCGTCTAAAGGCGCCTTTGCCGGCTGCCGCAGAGCAGGCGGCTCGGCAATGCGCTCCGCCACCGTCGTGCCCGCTGCCTGTTCACTAGAACCCGATTCGGTCGCGCAGACTGTAGTACATGGCGCCGAGAGCGCTGAGCGGCGCCTGGAAGCGCTGACCGCCTGGGAACGGGTAGTGCGGCAGGCTGGCGAAAGCATCGAAACGCTCGGCCTGGCCGCTCAGTGCTTCGGCGATCACTTTGCCTGCGACGTGGGTGTAGGTGACGCCGTGACCGCTGCAGCCTTGAGAGTAATAGATGTTGCTTCCCAGCCGCCCGACTTGCGGTAGGCGCGACAGCGTGAGCAGGAAGTTGCCCGTCCAGGCGTAGTCGACTTTCACATTCGCCAGCTGTGGGAATGTTTTTAGCATCTTCGGTCGGATGATCGAGGTGACATCAGCTGGATCTCGCGCACCATAAACGACCCCACCTCCGTAGATGAGACGCTTGTCTGCCGAGAGCCGATAGTAGTCGAGCAGATAGTTGCAGTCCTCGACGCAGTAATCCTGGGGCAGAAGGCTGCGAGCGAGTTCCTCGTCAAGAGGCTCGGTAGCTATCACCTGGGTTCCGCAAGGCATCGATTTTGCCGCCAGTTCAGGGATCAGGCCGCCTAGGTACGCATTGCCTGCCACCACCACGAACCTAGCGCGAATACTCCCATCAGGCGTGTGCACTACCGGCTGCTCGCCGCGCTCGACGCGGATCGCTGGCGAGTTCTCATAGATGATGCCGCCGAGAGACTCGATCGCCGTGGCTTCTCCCAGGGCCAGATTGAGCGGGTGGATATGGCCGCCTTGTTTATCGAGCATGCCGCCGGCGTAGCGATCAGACGCTACAACCTGCTGGATATCATGCTGGTCCAGCAATTCGAGATGCTGGTAGCCGTATCGCTCCCATAGCGCCTTCTGCGCTTCGAGATGGTGCATCTGCTTCTTGTTGAAAGCAGCAAACACGCCGCCGTCTTTCAGGTCGCTCCTGATGTGGTAGCGGGCGACCCGATCGCGGATGATCCTTCCGCCTTCAAATGCCATTTCGCCGATCAGCTTGGCGGCAGGCTCGCTGACGCTGCGCTCAATGCTGTCGAGGTCTCGGCTGTAGCTGTTGACGATTTGCCCGCCGTTGCGACCGGATGCGCCGAAGCCAACCTTCACGGCTTCCAGAACGGTGACGCTGAAGCCCTTCTCGAGCAGGAACAGGGCAGTGGACAGACCGGTGTAACCGGCGCCAATGACGCACACGTCGACCTGATGATGATCAGCTAGCGCGGGGCGAGATACGGTTTGATTGGCGGTCGCAGCATAGTAGGAAGTTGGATAGTCCTTGTGCGGCATATTGCAATCTCTGTTCTAAATATTTTACGCATGCTAGCGCTTAACCGGCCGCCTTGCCAGGTAGGCCCAGCGATACGTGTGGATTTCCAAATTTTCCAAATATCAGTGAGTTAGCAGAAAAAACTGCTTGACTCTTTTTTTCATCCATTTAGAATGCGCCCCCATCGAAGGCACATAGCTCAGTTGGTTAGAGCACCACCTTGACATGGTGGGGGTCGTTGGTTCGAATCCAATTGTGCCTACCAATTCGAAAAAGGGTCGCGCAAGCGACCCTTTTTTTTGGCTTGCTTGCCAGCGCATCGGTGTTCTGGAAGCATCGCCAGTCGTATTTCCCAGTGACTTCGGTCCGGTCGAGAGTGAGCCTATCAGGCGCCTGCCATTGTGCGGCAGGCCTGCTCGCCGGGTCGCTTTCCTGGCTCATCCCAACCCATGTGGCCTTTGGTACGGGTCACCACTAGGAGAGGAGGCGCCATGCCCACCATTACTCTTCCCGATGGCAGTCAGCGTTCGTTCGATCATCCCGTTACCGTGGCTGAGGTTGCTCAGTCCATCGGCGCCGGCCTTGCGAAGGCAACCCTGGCTGGCAAGGTCGACGGCAAGCTGGTCGACGCCTGTGATTTGATCGAGCGCGATGCTTCGCTGCAGATCATCACGCCGAAGGATGAGGAGGGGTTGGAGATCATTCGCCACTCCTGCGCGCATCTGGTCGGTCATGCTGTAAAGCAGTTGTATCCGAACGCCAAGATGGTAATCGGTCCGGTCATCGATGAGGGTTTCTATTACGACATCGCCATCGATCGTCCCTTTACCCCGGAAGACATGGCGGCCATCGAGAAGCGTATGGCCGAGTTGATCGACAAGGACTACGACGTCATCAAGAAGATGACGCCGCGAGCTGAAGTCATCGAGGTCTTCACGTCGCGAGGTGAGGATTACAAGCTGCGCCTGGTCGAAGATATGCCCGACGAGCAGGCGATGGGTCTATATTACCACGAAGAATATGTGGACATGTGCCGCGGCCCGCACGTGCCGAATACCCGCTTCCTGAAAGCATTCAAACTGACCCGCATTTCCGGTGCGTACTGGCGTGGCGACTCGAAGAACGAACAGCTGCAGCGCATCTACGGCACTGCCTGGGCCGACAAGAAGCAGTTGGCCGCCTATATCCAGCGCATCGAGGAGGCCGAGAAGCGTGACCATCGCCGGATCGGCAAGCAACTCGACCTGTTCCATACTCAGGAAGAAGCCCCTGGCATGGTCTTCTGGCACCCGGCTGGCTGGACGCTCTACCAGAACCTCGAGCAGTACATGCGTCAGGTGCAGCGCGAGAACGGCTATCAGGAGGTGCGCACGCCGCAGGTAGTCGACCGCATCCTCTGGGAGAAGTCCGGACATTGGTCGAACTACGCCGAGAACATGTTTACCACCTCGTCGGAAAACCGCGATTACGCAGTCAAGCCGATGAACTGCCCGTGTCATGTGCAGATCTTCAACCAGGGCCTGAAATCCTACCGCGATCTGCCGCTGCGCATGGCCGAGTTCGGCGCCTGCCACCGCAACGAGCCGTCTGGTGCGCTGCATGGCATCATGCGTGTGCGTGGCTTCACTCAGGATGACGCGCACATCTTCTGCACCGAGGAGCAGGTGAAGAAGGAAGCTGCCGACTTCATCAAGCTGACGCTCAAGGTCTATGCCGATTTCGGTTTCAGCGATATCGCGATGAAGCTTTCGACCCGTCCGGCGAAGCGTGTCGGTTCCGACGAGTTGTGGGATCGCGCCGAAGGTGCGCTGGCCGAAGCGCTCAATGAGTCAGGTCTGGCCTGGGAGTATCAGCCGGGCGAGGGAGCCTTCTATGGGCCGAAGATCGAGTTCACTTTGCGTGATTGCCTGGGTCGCAACTGGCAGTGCGGTACGCTGCAGTACGATCCGAATCTGCCCGAGCGTCTCGATGCCAGCTATGTGGCGGAGGACAACAGCCGTCAGCGTCCGGTGATGCTGCACCGTGCGATCCTCGGGTCGTTCGAGCGGTTCATCGGCATGCTCATCGAGCACTACGCCGGCGCTTTCCCTGCATGGTTGGCGCCGACCCAGGCGGTGATCATGAATATCACCGACAAGCAGGCCGCATTTGCCGTAGAGGTGGAAAAAACGCTGGTCCAAAGCGGGTTCCGTGCCAAGTGTGACTTGAGAAACGAGAAGATCGGCTTTAAAATCCGCGAGCATACTTTGCTCAAGACTCCCTATCTCTTGGTTATTGGGGATCGGGAAGTCGAAACACGATCCGTTGCTGTGCGCACCCGCGAAGGCGTCGATATGGACTCCATGCCGCTCGAACAATTCGCCCAGCTGCTTGCACAGGCGGTTTCCCGGCGTGGTCGCCAAGAATCGGAGTAATCATTATTAAGCGTGAAATGAGACAGGATAGAAGAGCTCAGCCCAAGGCACCGATCAACGAAAACATCACCGCGCGCGAAGTGCGCCTGATCGGTGTCGATGGCGAGCAGATTGGCATCGTCTCTATTGATGAAGCGTTGCGGGTCGCCGAAGAGGCAAAGCTGGATCTGGTGGAGATTTCCGCTGATGCGAATCCCCCGGTCTGCCGGATCATGGATTACGGCAAGCATCTCTTCGAAAAGAAGAAGCAGGCTGCGGCTGCAAAGAAGAATCAGCACCAGCAACAAATCAAAGAAATCAAGTTTCGTCCAGGGACGGAAGAGGGGGATTACCAGGTAAAGCTACGCAACCTGGTACGTTTCCTTGAAGATGGGGACAAGGCCAAGGTTTCATTGCGATTCCGCGGCCGTGAGATGGCTCACCAGGAGCTGGGGATGGAACTGCTCAAGCGGGTCGAAGCTGACCTCATTGAGATTGGTACCGTCGAACAGCATCCGAAGCTGGAAGGACGCCAGCTGATGATGGTCATCGCTCCCAAGAAGCGTAAGTAACCTCCCGGGCACTGGCAGGCCTGATGGTTAACTGTTGTTATTGAATGCGGAGTACGAACATGCCAAAGATGAAAACCAAAAGTGGTGCTGCGAAGCGCTTCAAAAAGACTGCTAACGGCTTCAAGCACAAGCACGCTTTCAAGAGCCACATCCTGACCAAGATGACCACCAAGCGTAAGCGTCAGCTGCGCGGTTGCTCGCAAGTGCATCCGTCCGACGTTGCAAAAGTGGAGCGCATGCTGCGCGTTCGTTGATCCGGTCAAGACTCAGAGGAATAACTCATGGCTCGTGTTAAGCGTGGCGTCGTTGCCCGTCGCCGTCACAAGAAAATTCTGAAACTCGCCAAAGGCTACTACGGTGCGCGTTCGCGCGTATTCCGCGTTGCCAAGCAGGCGGTAATCAAGGCTGGCCAATACGCCTACCGTGACCGCCGTCAGCGCAAGCGTCAGTTCCGCGCTCTGTGGATCGCCCGTATCAATGCTGGTGCTCGTGTCAACGGTCTGTCCTACAGCCGTCTGATCGCCGGTCTGAAGAAGGCGGCCATCGAGATCGATCGCAAGGTTCTGGCCGATCTGGCAGTGAACGAAAAAGCAGCCTTTGCTGCGATTGTCGAGAAAGCCAAAGCTTCTCTGGCTTAAGCCCCGGCAATCACGGATCCTCGGATTCGTTGCAAGTCATCGATAGGGGAAGAGCCTTGTGCTCTTCCCCTATTTCGTATCTGGAAGGGGCTTTTGCAAAAGTGCGCTTGGCGGCGGCCTGGCATGGGTCGCTCAGTCAGTGCGGTTCTGCAAGAACCTCTGGAGGTTGTACATGGAAAATCTGGATGCACTGGTCTCGCAAGCGCTCGAGGCCGTGCAACGAAGTGAAGACATCGGTGCCCTGGAGCAGATCCGCGTCCAGTATCTCGGCAAGAAAGGCGAATTGACCCAGGTGATGCAGGCCCTGGGCAAGCTGTCCCCCGAGGAGCGGCCGAAGGCCGGTGCGCTGATCAATGCCGCCAAGACGCAGGTCCAGGACGTACTGAATGCGCGCAAGGCGGAACTCGAGCAGGCTGCGCTGAGCGCCAAGCTGGCTGCGGAACGCATCGATGTGTCCCTGCCGGGGCGCGGGCAGGCGAGCGGCGGGTTACATCCGATCACCCGAACGCTGGAGCGGATGGAGCAGATTTTCGGCCATATCGGCTACAGCGTTGCCGAGGGGCCTGAGGTTGAAGACGACTATCACAACTTCGAGGCGCTCAACATCCCCGGCCACCATCCGGCCCGGGCGATGCACGACACCTTCTATTTCAACGCCAACATGGTCCTGCGTACCCATACATCATCGGTTCAGGTGCGGACGATGGAGTCGCAGCAGCCACCGATACGCATTATCTGCCCGGGTCGCGTATATCGTTGCGATTCAGACCAGACGCATTCTCCGATGTTTCATCAAGTCGAAGGCTTGCTGATTGATGAGGGTGTCAGTTTTGCCGACCTCAAGGGCACTATTCAGGCGTTTCTTCGGGAGTTCTTCGAGGCAGATCTGGAGATTCGTTTCCGTCCTTCGTTCTTTCCTTTCACCGAGCCTTCTGCCGAAGTTGATATTCGCCGCATGATCACCAGGAATGGTGAAAGTAAGTCCGATTGGCTGGAAGTTCTGGGTTGTGGAATGGTGCATCCGAACGTACTGCGGATGTCGGGGATCGATCCGGAAAAGTATCAGGGATTCGCTTTCGGAATGGGCGTCGAGCGCCTAGCCATGCTGCGCTATGGAGTCGGGGATCTGCGTATCTTTTTCGATAACGACCTGCGCTTTCTTGAGCAGTTTCGCTAAGGCATGACCCAGTACTTTCCAGGAGAACAGCATGAAATTCAGTGAACAATGGCTGCGGAGCTGGGTCAATCCGCAGGTTTCCCGTGAGGAGCTGGTCGCTCGTCTGTCGATGGTCGGCCTCGAGGTCGATGCGGTCACGCCGGTTGCCGGCGCGTTCAGTGGCGTGGTCGTGGGC
Organism: Stutzerimonas stutzeri; assembly: GCF_000219605.1. Taxonomy (NCBI): domain Bacteria; kingdom Pseudomonadati; phylum Pseudomonadota; class Gammaproteobacteria; order Pseudomonadales; family Pseudomonadaceae; genus Stutzerimonas; species Stutzerimonas stutzeri. The sequence goes on along the minus strand of NC_015740.1, from coordinate 2,444,303 downwards.
GAAGTGCTGGCGACCGAGCAGCATCCCGACGCCGACAAGCTGCGTGTCTGCCAGGTCAGCAACGGTAGCGAGGCCTTCCAGGTGGTCTGCGGCGCGCCCAATGTGCGCCCGGGCCTGAAGATTCCGTTCGCCATGCTCGGCGCCCAACTGCCCGGCGATTTCAAGATCAAGAAGGCCAAGCTGCGGGGCGTCGAGTCCAACGGCATGCTTTGCTCGGAAACCGAGTTGCAGGTCGGAGGCGACGACAGCGGCCTGATGGAACTCGCCGCCGATGCGCCGGTTGGTACAGATCTGCGCGAGTATCTCGGGCTCGATGATGTGTCTATCGAGATCGGTCTGACACCCAATCGTGGCGATTGCCTCTCTCTAGCTGGTTTGGCTCGGGAAGTCGGTGCCATCTATGGTGCCGAAGTGCGTCCGGTGGAAGTCGGCGTGGCCAGTGTCGCCCATGAAGATGTACGCCCGGTCGAGGTGTTGGCGCCGAAGGCTTGTCCGCGCTACCTCGGGAGAGTGATCCACAATGTCGATCTGACACGCCCGACGCCACTCTGGATAGTGGAGCGCCTGCGCCGTTCCGATATTCGCAGTATCGACGCGGTTGTTGATGTCACTAACTATGTGATGCTCGAGCTGGGCCAGCCGCTGCACGCGTTTGATCTGGATGAAGTCAAGGGCGGCATCCGGGTTCGTATGGCTGAAGAAGGCGAAAAGCTGGTTCTGCTGGATGGCCAGGAAGTCTCCTTGCGCAGCGATACGCTGATCATTGCGGATCATGAGCGGCCACTCGCCATCGCCGGCGTGATGGGAGGCGAGCATAGCGGTGTCAGCGCTTCCACCCGCAGCATCTTTCTCGAGAGTGCGTTCTTCGACACGATTGCGCTGGCCGGCAAAGCACGCTCCTACGGTCTACATACGGACGCTTCGCATCGCTACGAGCGGGGTGTCGACTCGCAACTTCCGCGGCAGGCGATGGAGCGGGCGACCAGCTTGCTGCTCGATATCGTCGGCGGGAAGGCGGGTCCCATCGTCGAGGTCGTCAGCGAACGCGATCTTCCAAATATTGCACCTGTAACCCTCCGCGCCGAGCGTATTACCCAGATGCTTGGGTTGGAGCTGGACGATACCGAAGTGGTCCGCCTGCTGACATCGCTGGGTCTTGTTGTGGTGGGCGAGGGTGAAGGGCGCTGGCAAGTCTCCGTTCCAAGTCATCGTTTCGACATCAGTCTTGAAATCGACCTGATCGAAGAGTTGGGCCGCCTATACGGCTATGATCGCTTGCCGGTGCGGTACCCGCAGGCTCGTCTCGCGCCTGAGGCGAAGCCGGAAGCGCGCGCAGAGTTGCCGTTGTTGCGTCGTTTGCTGGTGGCTCGTGGTTATCAGGAAGCGATCACTTACAGCTTCATCGACCCCAAGCTCTTTGAGCTGTTCAGCCCGGGCATGAAACCACTGGAACTGGCCAACCCGATTTCCGCAGATATGGCGGCAATGCGCGCCTCGCTTTGGCCGGGATTGGTGAAGGCGCTGCAATACAACCTCAATCGCCAGCAATCGCGTGTGCGCCTGTTCGAAGCAGGGCTGCGCTTTGTCGGTCAGCTGCCAGCGCTCGAGCAGGAAGCCATGCTGGCAGGTGTGGTGACAGGTAGCCGCGAGCCTGAAGGCTGGGCGAACGCCCGCGAAGCGGTGGATTTCTTCGACGTCAAGGCTGATGTCGAAGCGCTGCTCGCATTCGCTGGGAACGGCGGCGCCTATCGATTCGTTCCTGGTGAACATCCCGCCTTGCATCCCGGTCAAACTGCTCGGATCGAGCGCGATGGCCGGCTGGTCGGCTTTGTTGGAAGTCTGCATCCCGAACTGGCAGGTACGCTGGGGATCGATCAGTCGGTATACCTGTTCGAGCTGAAGCTTTCCGAGATCGCAGACGGCCGCATGCCGCAGTTCTCCGAGCTGTCGCGCTTTCCTGAGGTGCGGCGTGACCTTGCGGTCCTCGTCAATCGTGACGTCGCCGCGCAGGCAATCCTTGACTGCATTCGCGGTGGCGCGGGCGAGAATCTGACGGACCTCAAGCTATTTGATGTCTATCAGGGGAAAGGTATTGATCCTCTTAGCAAAAGTGTGGCAGTCGGCTTGACCTGGCAGCACCCATCGCGCACTCTAAACGACGATGAGGTGAACGACGTAATGCAGAAAATCCTCACCTCCCTGGAAGAAAGGTTCAATGCCACGTTAAGGAAATAGCGTATGGGGGCTCTGACGAAAGCTGAAATGGCGGAACGTCTTTATGAAGAGCTGGGCTTGAATAAGCGCGAGGCCAAGGAACTGGTCGAGCTGTTTTTCGAGGAAATCCGACAGGCGCTCGAGCACAACGAACAGGTCAAGTTGTCCGGCTTCGGCAACTTCGACTTGCGCGATAAACGTCAGCGCCCAGGTCGTAATCCGAAGACGGGTGAGGAAATTCCTATCACGGCGCGTCGTGTGGTGACGTTCCGTCCTGGGCAGAAACTCAAAGCGAGAGTCGAGGCCTATGCTGGAACCAAGCCATAACGACGAGCTTCCTGCCATTCCGGGCAAGCGCTATTTCACCATTGGTGAGGTCAGCGAACTCTGCGCGGTGAAACCCCATGTGCTGCGTTACTGGGAGCAGGAGTTTCCTCAGCTGAACCCGGTGAAGCGTCGTGGTAACAGGCGCTACTATCAGCGGCAAGATGTGTTGATGATCCGTCAGATTCGCGCGCTTCTCTACGATCAGGGTTTCACCATCGGAGGCGCCAGGCAGCGCATGTCCGGTGATGAAGCGCGCGACGACACCACCCAATACAAGCAGCTGATTCGGCAGATGATTTCGGAGCTTGAGGAAGTGCTGCAGGTTCTGAGGAAATAGCTTCCTTGGCTCTAAAAAACTTTCACATTTTCAGATGCTTAATGTATAGTTCGATCCGCTTTCAGCAGTGCTGACAGCATTCGTCGGGGCGTAGCGCAGCCTGGTAGCGCACTTGCATGGGGTGCAAGGGGTCGAGTGTTCGAATCACTCCGTCCCGACCAAAAAACCCTAGAAAATCCAGTCACTTAGCGGTGACTGGATTTTTTTATGCCTGATGGTTTTCTCCCCCCGCCCAGAGTTCTGCGTTTTGGTCACCGTTGGGTCACCGTTAGCCCTAATCTGATTTTTCCACGTCGGCCTCGTCACCGTTTAGGCCATCTTGAGGCTCTGCTAAGCCGGAGCGCCACTCAGTTAACTCTCCCAAAGCTCAATGCGGAATTTCTCTCGACAGGCTTGGCAATGTTGCTCCCCATTGCCCGGCCTGATCGGGACGGTCGGTTATGGGCAGGGATGCATCTATTGATATAGCTATTAACTATCTACTCTACCTAATCAATAGTAACCATCACTCCCCATCACCACTGACTACTACAAGAGGGTAAGACGACCAGTAAAAAGAAACAGACCACGTACCTGGTATGCGACATAACCAACCAGGTACTCAGCCATGAACAACCGCAAGCACAACACCCACCTCTCACAGTCCGACATAGCCCTGCAGATCGAATCACTCGTCCAGGCTATCGAGCGCAGCGATACACCCGCATATCGGATCACGCACAAACGGTCAGGCTATGAGCAGGTCGAGCAGACCAGACTCTCCCGGTACTTCACCAACGTGCAGCAGATGTACAACCTGTTCGATGATCGGGTGCCATACGACTACAGCGAGCACCTGTTAGCGTTCAGGGAGGCATGGGAATACATCGGCCTCCAGCGTTCACCCAATGGCCCTGTCTGCATGAGCGAGACGGGTACGTACTGGCTCAGTCATCAACAGAGCATGAACGTCCTGACCGAACGGATCCGTGAGTTGACCCGTCAGCGTCGGTATCAGCGCAAAGCTGGAGATCGAGCCTATGAGGCACGCAAGCAAGCGACGGAGATCATCGCGTACACGGATGCAGTGATGAGCCTTTACTCCCGCACTACGGTCATCAGACTGGACTTGTATTACCGCCCTGAGGCTCAGGCCAGGCTGCGAGTCGAGCAGGTATTCGAGCACCTGGATGATTTGATCGATAAACACAGCCGTCAACCGATATTCGAGCACCTCATTGCGGATTCCACGGTCATCTGGCCACCCATTCCATGAGCATCTGACCACCGATTCCACGGTGATCCGGCCACCCATTCCACGCGTATCCGACCACTGATTCCACGGCCATCCGGCCACCCAACCGGGTAGGCAGCTACGCAGGATTTCTTCACTACCATCGACCTCTTTTTCGAAGCAGAGAGGTCGTCGTGGAGCGTTTATCCATGCGTAAGATTCGCGAAGTACTTCGTCTCAAGTTCGAGGTCGGGCTATCGGCTCGCCAGATTGCGGTCAGCGTGCAGATCGGTCGTGTCACCGTCGGCGATTACCTCAACCGCTTTGCCGCCAGCGGCCTCAGTTGGCCCTGTTCGTTGTCCGATTCCGAGCTGGAACAGCAGCTGTTCCCACCGGCGCCGGCAGTGCCCAGCGAGCAGCGGCCACTGCCTGATTGGTCTTGGGTGCATGCCGAGCTACGCCGGCCGGGCGTGACCTTGGCGCTGCTCTGGCAGGAGTATCGCCTGAGCCAGCCGAAAGGCTTTCAGTACAGCTGGTTCTGCGAGCACTACCGGGCCTGGCAGGGCAAGCTGGACGTGGTGATGCGCCAGGAGCACCGCGTCGGCGAGAAGTTGTTCGTCGACTACGCCGGGCAGACGGTGCCGGTGATCGACCGCCACAGCGGCGAGATCCGCCAGGCGCAGGTGTTCGTCGCGGTGCTCGGTGCGTCCAGCTACACCTTCGCCGAAGCCACCTGGTCGCAGCAGCTGCCGGACTGGCTGGGCTCGCATACCCGCTGCTTTGCCTTCCTCGGCGGCGTGCCGGAGATCGTGGTGCCGGACAACCTGCGCAGCGCGGTGAGTAAGAGCCATCGCTACGAGCCGGACATCAACCCGAGCTACCGCGATCTGGCCGAGCACTATGGCGTGGCGGTGGTGCCGGCGCGGGCGCGTAAACCGCGCGACAAGGCCAAGGCCGAGGTCGGCGTGCAGGTGGTCGAGCGCTGGATCCTCGCCGCGCTGAGGAATCGGCAGTTCTTCTCCCTGGATGAACTCAACAGCGCCATCGCCTTATTGCTGGAGCGGCTCAACCGACGACCGTTTCGCAAGCTGCCGGGCTCCCGGCAGTCGGCCTTCGAAGCTCTGGATCGTCCGGCGCTGCGCCCCCTGCCGGAGCAACCCTACGTCTACGCCGAGTGGAAGAAGGCGCGGGTGCACATCGACTACCACGTCGAGGTCGATGGGCACTACTACTCGGTGCCGTACCAACTGGTGAAGAAACAACTGGAAGTACGCCTGACAGCGCGCACGGTGGAGTGCTTCCACGCCAATCAGCGGGTGGCCAGTCACCTTCGCTCAATGCACAAGGGCAGGCACAGCACGCAGGCCGAGCACATGCCCAAGAGCCATCGCGAGCATGCCGAGTGGACGCCGCAGCGGCTGATCCGCTGGGCCGAGCAGACCGGGCCGAACACGGCCGGCGTGATCCGGCACATCCTCGAACGGCGCATCCATCCGCAGCAGGGCTACCGGGCCTGCCTGGGCATCCTGCGCCTGGGCAAGACCCATGGCGAAGTGCGCTTGGAGTTGGCCTGCCGTCGCGCCCTCAGCCTCGGCGCGTGCAGCTACAAGAGCCTCGAATCGATCCTGCGCCAGGGGCTGGAAAACCTGCCGTTGGCTCAAGCCAACCTGCCCCTGCTGCCGGACGACCACGCCAACCTGCGCGGCCCCGCCTACTACCACTGACCCCAAGGAATCCCACCATGCTGCCCCATCCGACCCTGGACAAGCTCCAGACCCTGCGCCTGACCGGCATGCTCAAGGCACTCGCCGAGCAACTGAAAACCCCCGACATCAACAGCCTGAGCTTCGAGGAACGCCTCGGCCTGTTGGTCGACCGCGAACTGACCGAACGCGACGACAAGCGCCTCAGCAGCCGCCTGCGCCAGGCCCGGCTCAAGCACAACGCCTGCCTCGAAGACATCGACTACCGCAGCCCGCGCGGGCTGGATAAGGCGCTGATCCTGCAACTGAGCGGCGGCCAGTGGCTACGCGACGGCCTCAACCTGATCATCGGCGGCCCCACCGGCGTGGGTAAAACCTGGCTGGCCTGCGCCCTGGCCCACCAGGCCTGCCGAGAGGGTTACAGCGTGCGTTACCTGCGCTTGCCACGCCTGCTGGAAGAGTTGGGCCTAGCCCACGGCGACGGGCGCTTCGCCAAGCTGATGAGCGGCTATGCCAAGACCGACCTGCTGATCCTTGATGACTGGGGTCTGGCCCCGTTCACCGTTGAACAGCGCCGTGACATGCTGGAGCTACTGGACGACCGCTACGGCCAGCGCTCGACCCTCGTGACCAGCCAAATGCCCGTGGACAACTGGCACGAACTGATCGGCGATCCGACCCTGGCCGATGCCATCCTCGACCGCCTGGTGCACAACGCTTATCGGATCAACCTCAAGGGCGAATCGATGCGCAAACAGACGAAGAAATTGACGACACCGGGCACCTCAGACTAACAATGCAACCCCTGCGTCGCTGCGCTCCGACTGCCCGGCCGGATGGCCGTGGAACAGGTGGCCAGATGGCCGTGGAATGCCTGGCCAGATGAGCGTGGACTGGGTGGCCGGATGGTGTGGAATCCGCAACCTCATCGGCTACACGTACTCAGTGGAGCAGGGCGATCGCAATGATGGCAGCGGCTACCACATCCATGCAGCCTACTACTTCAATGGCAACCAGGTATGCCGGGATGTCTGGAAGGCGATTGAGATCAGTGAGCTATGGGAGGGGGTCACGCGTGGTCAGGGCTATGCCCACAGCTGCAACCATGACAAGGAAGGGTATGGTGACGAGTGCGGCATCGGCCTGATCCAGAGGGAGGATCAGTCGAGACGGCCCCATACGCACTTCGCGATGAAGTACCTGGTCAAGGACGATCAGCACCTGCGCTTGAAGCCTGCAGGGGCGCGTTGCCTGCGTAAGGGGGCTCTGAACCGTGCTCGTCGCGGATAAGTGAATGGCAATGCTACTTGACCTTTGCAGCCATTAACTCAGACCGACGAATGGGCCATACGGGGGAGAGCAATTCTCTTTGCCAATCCACTTGTCAAATTGACGAGTGGGGCGGTTTGAACTAGCATCAGGCCATCAAGGATCAGGCCGCAAGGACGATTGATGCAACACGCCGTACTCGCCGACATATCGCAACCCCAGCAGGAACGCCTGGCATTCATCGAGTTTCGTCTGATGTTTCTCGGTTCTGCCAATCGCCCGGATCTGGCGCGTCGCTTTGGGGTGAGCGAGTCGGCAGCCTCGCGTGACTTTGCTCTCTACCGTCAGTTGGCGCCCAGCAACCTGCATTACGACCGCTCAAGCGCCTTGTACATCCCTGCGCCTGACCTTGCACCACTCTTTCATTATTCTGCTTCCCAGGTACTCACTGCGCTGGCAGAGGGCTTTGGTGATGATTTCGTCGCTACGCCCAGATCCTGGTTGCCATGCGAGCTACCGAGTCGGCTCAATGCGCCTGCAATTGATGTACTGATCCCCGTGGCCAGGGCGCTGTTCAACGGCAACCCTCTGCAAATGGATTACCGTTCCCTTGCCAGTGGTTTAACGCATAAAACCATCGTTCCCCTGGTGCTGGTCGACAACGGCCTGCGTTGGCACCTGCGCGCTTACGAGCCCGAGCAGCAGCGTTATGCTGATTTTGTCCTCAACCGGATGGACCAGGTACAAGTGCTGGCCGGCAGAACAGATCAGTCCGAGCTGCGCCAAGCGGATCAAACCTGGCAGCAAATGTTGCACCTGGAGATCAAGCCGCACCCGCAGTTGAGACATCCAGACACGGTGGCCCATGAATACGCCATGCGCGATGGCAGTTTATCCCTTGAGGTCCGTGCCGCCCTGGCCGGCTACCTGCTTCGCCGCTGGAACGTCGATTGCACTCCCGACCACTGCTTGCAAGGGCCTGAGTATCTGCTGTGGCTGAGCAATGCTGCCCAGCTGCAATCCCAATCTGCTTTGACCATAGCGCCTGGCTTCATGGAAGTAAGCCAGCATAGACACACGGAGGCAATGGATGCTGAAGCTTGAAGAGATCACCAAAGACGCCCAGCTCAGCGGCGTAGTACCCGATCAGATCGTGCGTATCGCACAGGTAGAAAAGGTGGGCGACCACGCCGTCACCATCATCTACCGCGACAGCCAGGGCAAGTTGGGCGAGCAAATGCTGTTTCGTACCGATGAAGCGCGCCTGGAGCTGGCGCAGGCTGGCCGCCCATGGGCCTTTGACGCCAATGGTGAAGACTTCAAGCTGGGTCTTGAGGCCTACCGCATCAGTCAAGCAGCTCTGTTTGATCCGATGATGGCGGTGCATACCTCCAACGTTGATCCGTTGCCGCATCAGATTTCAGCGGTGTATGAAAGCATGTTGCCGCGCCAGCCCCTGCGATATGTCCTGGCCGATGACCCCGGTGCTGGCAAGACCATCATGGCGGGCTTGTTGATCCGCGAGCTACTGATGCGCGCCGATGCCCGGCGTATTCTGATCGTCTCACCTGGCTCCTTGACTGAGCAGTGGCAGGACGAGCTGTTGGAGAAATTCGGCGTCCAGTTCGAGATATTCAGTCGCGAGAAGCAGGAGCAGAGCGCCTCGGGCAATTTCTTCGAGGACCAGGATCAACTCATTTGCCGGCTCGACCAGTTATCGCGCAACGAGGACTACCAGGAAAAACTCAAGAACACCCATTGGGATCTGATCATCGTTGACGAGGCGCACAAACTCTCGGCCAACTACTTCGGCAACAAGGTCAACAAAACCAAGCGCTTTGTATTAGGTGAGCTACTCAGTTCTATTACTCGGCACTTCCTGCTGATGACCGCCACGCCGCACAACGGCAAGGAAGAGGACTTCCAGATCTGGCTGTCATTGCTTGATGGTGATCGCTTCTATGGCAAGTTCCGTGAAGGCGCGCACAAGGTGGATGTCTCCGACATGATGCGCCGCATGGTCAAGGAAGAGCTGTTGAAGTTTGACGGCACGCCCCTGTTCCCCGAGCGCAAGGCCTATACCGCCAGCTATGAATTGTCGTCGCTGGAAGCCTCGCTCTACGAGCAGGTAACCACCTACGTGCGCGAGGAAATGAACCGCGCCGACAAGCTCGATGGCAGCAAGCGCAGCACCATCGGCTTTGCCTTGACCCAGCTACAGCGCCGCTTGGCGTCCAGCCCTGAAGCCATTTACCAGTCCCTCAAGCGCCGTCGCAAGCGCCTTGAGCTGCGCCTGGATGAAACCAAACTACTGGCCCGGGGCGAGTCCATCAACAAGGGATTGCACAGCGCTGAAACCCTCGGCGAGTATGTGGTCAAGAAGAAGCTCGACCTGCCCGACAGCCTGGATGACATCGACGATGAACTCAGCGCCGAGGAATATGAGCTCTACACCGAGCAGGTAGTGGATCAGGCCTCTGCGGCTGAAACCATTCCCGAACTGGAAGCCGAAATCCTGATCCTCAAGGACCTGGAGCATCAGGCCCACCAGCTGGTGGAGTCGGGTAACGACAAAAAGTGGGAACAGCTGTCCAGCCTGCTGCAAGACAAGCCGGAAATGTTCCTCGCCTCGGGTTCCCGGCGCAAGCTGATCATCTTCACTGAGCACAAGGACACGTTGAATTACCTGGTAGCGCGCATCCAGAATATGCTCGGCAACCCCAATGCCGTGCGCGTCATCTATGGCGGCACCAACCGCGACGAGCGCCGCAAGGTACAGGAAGAGTTCCGCAACGATCCTGAAGTCACCGTACTCATCGCGACCGATGCAGCGGGCGAGGGCGTCAACCTGCAAAACGCCAACCTGATGGTCAACTATGACCTGCCCTGGAATCCCAACCGCCTTGAACAGCGCTTTGGCCGTATTCACCGGATTGGTCAGACCGAGGTTTGCCACTTGTGGAACATCATTGCCGCGGGCACCCGTGAAGGTGAGGTTTTCCAGAAGTTGTTCGAGAAGATCGAAATCGAGCGCGCCGCACTCGGTGGCAAGGTATTTGACGTGCTCGGTGAAGCCTTTGAGGAAGTCTCCCTCAAGGATCTGTTGATCGAGGCCATTCGTTACGGCGACGCCCCGGAAACACGCGCCAAGATGAATCAGGTGATCGAAGGCGCCCTGGACACCGAACACCTGCGCGACATCCTCAAGCGCAACGCCCTGGCCGAGCAGCACATGGGGCTGGAAGACCTCTATGCCGTCAAAGACGAAATGGAAAAGGCCGAGGCGCGCAAGCTGCAACCCTATTTCATTCGTGCTTTCTTCACTGAAGCCTTTGCCCGGCTGGGCGGCGAGCTGCGCCCCCGGGAAACGGGTCGCTATGAGGTCAAGCATGTACCGGCGGTCATTCGTGAGCGCGATCGGGTGATCAGCGAAACCCGCACCCCGGTGCTGCGCAAGTACGAACGCGTCTGCTTTGAAAAAGGCCACACCCGCCTGCCGGGCAAGCCTATGGCTGACCTGATCCACCCAGCGCACCCGCTGATGCACGCCACCACCGACCTGATATTGCAGAGCAACCGACCACGGTTGAAGCAGGGCGCAGTGCTGATTGATCCGGCGGATGACAGCCTGGAGCCCAAGGTGCTGTTTATGATCGAGCACAACGTGCGCGAGAGCACCACAGACAGTCGCGGCAACCAGCCTGTGGTATCGCGTCGCCTGCAATTTGTGCAGATCGACCAGCAAGGCAATGCTGTCAATGCGGGCTGGGCACCGCATCTGGATTTGCAGCCCATCGATGACTACGACCGCAAACTGGTCAGTGACATCCTGCAAGCGCCCTGGCTGAATCAGAATCTTGAGGTCCTGGCCCTGCAACAGGCATCCCGGCACCTGGTGCCGGAGCATTACAGCGAAGTGAAAGCCCGCCGTGAGCGCCAGGCCGACAAGATCCTCGCCGCCGTGCATGAGCGACTGGTCAAGGAGATCAGCTACTGGTCAGACCGCTACATGAAGCTGACCGATGATGTTGCCGCTGGCAAGCAGCCACGGCTTCAGCCGCATAATGCCAAACGTACCGTTGATGAGCTGACGGCCCGGCTGCAACAGCGTACTGCCGAGCTAAGCGCGATGAAAAACGTGGTGTCCAGTACCCCGGTGGTGATGGGTGGCGCCTTGGTCATCCCCCAGGGCTTGCTGTCTGCGCGCAAGGGTGAAACCCAGTTCAGTGTGGATGCCGCGGCGCGTGCCCGCGTTGAACGTGTAGCCATGCAAGCGGTGATCAGTGCCGAACAGGCACTAGGGCATGAGATCAAGGATGTCAGCGCCGAGAAATGCGGCTGGGATGTGACTGCTCGTCCGCCCGTCAGACCTGACGGCTCACTACCGACGGATCGGCACATCGAAGTCAAAGGCCGCGCCAAGGGGCAGAGCACCATCACCGTCACCCGTAACGAGATTATCTATGGGCTGAACCAGGCGGATAAATTCATACTGGCCATTGTGGTTGTCGATGGCGATGCCTTTGAAGGGCCTTACTACATTCGCAACCCGTTCAGCAGCGAGCCGGATTTTGGCGTGGCCAGCATCAACTACAGCCTTGATGAGTTGCTATCTAAGGCCGTTATGCCCGAGGCATTGCCATGATGCCCCATTCAGTCAACAGACTTTCAAACCCTTTCGTTTTATTTTGCGCCAGCCTTTGGCCCGAGTACTGCTAATGCATCCGATCAAATCTCCCAAAAAACTTATCGAAGTTGCGCTGCCATTGGACGACATCAATGGATTTTCATCATCTGAAAAATCAATTCGCCTAGGGCACCCTTCAAATCTCCATCTTTGGTGGGCTAGGCGCCCGTTTGTAACTGCACGGGCTATACTTTTCGCTCAGTTAGTCAATGATCCTGGGGGGGAAAGAGGGTGGAGTAAAGGGAAAACTAAGGCTCAAGCTGAGTCAGAGCGGGAGGAGTTGTTCGATATTCTACGAGAGTTGTCTGATTTCAATAACTCAAACAAAAAAAGCCTTTTTAAGCGTGCTCGAACTAAAATACTTGAGTCATGGAAAGAGAGTTGTGCATTAAACCCTGCTTTGAATTGGAACGAAGCCTTGCTCCCTGAGTTTCATGATCCTTTTTCAGGTGGTGGTTCTATCCCTCTCGAGGCGCAGAGATTGGGGTTGGCTGTGCATGCAACAGATATCAACCCTATTTCAGTTTCAATTAACAAAGGCCTTACCTATTATCCAGCACTTTTTTCGGAAGTTTCGCCTGTTGGTCCGATACCAAAAAATGAAAAACAAGCTGTTTTTGATCGGGAATACAGTGGTGCTCATGGACTGTCTGAAGATGTAAAAAGATATGCTCACGTTGTTTATCGTCGAGCAAAAGATAAATTGCAAAGATATTACCCAGAAATAAAGCTTTCTGAAAGTTTGGGTGGCTCCGATCACGATGGGCTCCCAGTGGTTTCTTACGTCTGGGCTAGAACGGTTAGAAGCCCTAGTCCAGCTTTCAGTAATATTCATGTTCCTTTGATGACAAATTTCTTTCTTTGTTCCAAGAAGGGGAGGCAGGTATGGGCTGAGATAGAAAAGAATGGTTCAGGGTACAGATTTAAAGTAATTCATGGCGTCCCTTCAGACCCTGCTACATTAAAGAAAGGCACAAAACAATCAAGGGGGGCTAATTTTGAATGCATACTTTCTGGCGCACCAATAACTTCTAATTATGTCCGCGAGCAAGGATTAATGGGTGAGCTTGGTGCGAAGCTGATAGCAATAGTCGCTTTGGGGAGAAAGGGTCGTGTTTACATTGATCCTTCTGAATATGATGAAGAGATAGCTAGAAGTGCTAAGCCAGAAACTCCTCCGGATGTTGAGTTGTCGAAACATTCCCAATATATGGGAACGATTTCTTATGGGCTAACAAAGCATTCGGACCTGTATACAAAACGACAGTTGTTGGCATTGGAAACTTTCTGTGAGCTGATCAAAGAGGTTCGGAGTGAGGTTGAAAAAGATGCTCTACACTGCTCAAAATTTATCGCCTCTTATGGGGAAAGCTTTTCTTCAGTTTATGCAGATGCCATAGTTCATTACTTGGCTTTTTCGCTAGGAAAGTTAGCGGATATAAACAATTCTCTTGCCGCATGGGGGCATATTCAAGAATGTCCCTTGCACTTATTTACTCGGCAAGCTATACCAATGGCATGGGACTTTGCAGAAGCAAATCCAATAGGAACTTCATCAGGTTCTTGGTTAACCGTGAGCAAGGGGGTGCAGCGGGGCATTATTAGCATTGGGCAAACGGCTACTGATGGTTCGCCTGCGCATGTGAGGCAAATGAATGCGGTTGAAAATAATGTTGCTAACGCAATTATTTCTTGTGATCCCCCTTATTATGACAACGTTCCATATTCTGATCTTTCAGATTTCTTTTATATTTGGGAGAGACGTATTCTCAAGGAAGTAGACCGAGATTTGTTTAGCACTATCACTACGCCGAAGGAGCAAGAGCTTGTAGCAGATTTTAAACGCTGGGGTGGGAAAGATCAGGCTCAAAATTTCTTCACAAGTGGTATGCTTCTAGCAATACAGAAATTGGCCGAAAACACTCACCCTGCTTTCCCTGTAACAATTTATTATGCTTTCAAGCAGTCAGAAACCAAAGACGACTCTACTAAATCAACAGGCTGGGAAACTTTTCTTGAGTCAGTTATTCAGGGCGGATTTAAGATAACAGGTACCTGGCCTCTGAGAACAGAGCGTGCTGCCCGGATGCGAGGTCAGGGATCAAATGCGTTAGCTTCATCAATTGTTTTGGTCTGTCGAACGCGTAAACTCGATGCTGAATCAATTTCTCGTCGCGACTTCCAGCGCCAGCTTCGGGAGGGGATGCCGGAGGCCCTGGAGGCGATGATTGGTGGTGAAACCGGCCAGACGCCCATTGCTCCGGTGGATCTGGCTCAGTCTGCAATTGGCCCCGGTATGGCTATCTATTCCAAATATGCCGCCGTGCTCAATCAGGATGGTTCACGCATGAGCGTGCATGACGCACTGATCATGATCAATCGCGCCATCAGCGATTATCTGAACCCAGACAGCGGCAGCTTTGATGCCGATACCCTGTTCTGCGATGACTGGTTTGCCCAGTACGGCTGGAGTGCAGGTGCCTTCGGTGATGCAAACACATTGGCTCAGGCGAAAGGCACCTCAGTGGATGGCGTGCATTCTGCCGGAGTGATCGAATCCGGTAGCGGCAAGGTGCGTCTGCTCAAGTGGAGCGAGTACCCCAGTGACTGGGACCCACGAAATGATACGCGCACCCCGGTCTGGGAGGCCTGCCACCAGATGATCCGCGCTCTCAATCAGCAGGGCGAAGCCGCCGCTGGCGCCTTGCTGGCGCGTATGCCAGAGCAGGGCGAACCCATCCGCCAACTGGCCTACCACCTGTACACCCTCTGCGAGCGCAAGAAATGGGCTGAAGAAGCCCGCGCCTACAACGAACTGATCGGCTCCTGGCACGCCATCGTCGCTGCCTCGCACGACACCGGTCACCGTGACGAACAGATCGGACTGGAACTCTGAAAGGATACTGACAATGAGCTTGAAGCCCTGGCGTGAGATTGCGCAACCGCACAAAGATGTCCTCGAAGGCACCTTCAAACAATCCGAGTTCGCCGCGGATATTTCTCAGGTTGCTGCCGGTACTGCACCAGCTGAATACCAGGATGCGGAGAAGTTTTTCGCCCGTACATTTATTACCGAAGGTATGCGCCTGCTGCTGTTGTCGGTAGCCCAGCGTTTGGTTGGGCAGGGCGGTGATCCGGTCATTCAGCTGCAAACCGCCTTTGGTGGCGGTAAGACCCACACCATGCTGGCGGTGTATCACCTGGCCTCGCGCAAGGTCGCCACCAGCGCTCTGGAAGGCATACCGCCTATTCTGGATGATGCGGGTATCACGGATTTGCCCCAAGCCAAGGTGGCGGTGATTGACGGCATCGCCCTGGCACCCAGCCAGGAGCTGGTAAAAAAGAACGGCCAGAAGGTCACAACACTGTGGGGCGAGCTAGCCTGGCAACTGCTGGGTGAAGAAGGCCTTGCCATGGTGCGCGAGTCGGACGAGCAAGGTACTTCGCCGGGCAAGCGTTTGCTGGTTGAGCTGCTACAAAAGGCGGCGCCCTGCGTGGTGCTGATCGACGAGCTGGTGGCCTTCCTGCGTCAGTTTGAACCGGGTAAGAGCTACCGTGCCGGTACCTTTGACTCCAACCTGACCTTTATCCAGGCGCTGACTGAAGCGATGAAAGCAGTGCCTAACGCGATATTGCTGGCGTCGTTGCCGGAGTCGGAAGTAGAGGTGGGTGGCACCACAGGCCAGCGGGCGCTGAACTCACTGGAGAAGTACTTTGCCCGGGTCGAGTCAGTCTGGAAACCAGTGGCCTCGGAAGAAGCCTTTGAAATCGTGCGGCGTCGGCTGTTCGAGACCGCTGGCGAGCAGGCTCACGTTGAAGGTATCTGCCGCCAGTTTGCCGATTTTTATCGCAACAACAGCAGCAAGTTCCCGCTGGAAACCCAGTCCAATGTTTATTTCGAGCGGCTGTGTAAATCCTATCCGATCCATCCGGAAATCTTTGACCGCCTCTATGAGGACTGGTCGACCCTGGACAAGTTTCAGCGCACGCGTGGCGTCTTGCAGTACATGGCTATCGTCATTCACCGGCTGTGGAACTCGGACAACCGTGACGCCCTGATCATGCCGGGTTCGATTGCCCTGGATGACAGCAACGTGCGTGACAAGAGCATTCATTACCTGCCCCAGGGCTGGGAGCCGGTGATCGAGCGTGAAGTGGATGGCCCGCGCTCGGAGCCCTACGAGATTGATAGCCGGGATACCCGTTTTGGTAGCGTACAGGCGGCACGCCGCTCCATGCGCACCATCTTTCTGGGTAGCGCTCCCTCGGGGACTGGCCAGATGGTCAAGGGTATTCAGGTTGAGCGTATTCTGCTGGGCTCGGTTCAGCCGGAGCAGACCATCGGCGTGTTTGAGGATGTGCTGAAGCGTCTGCGTGATCGACTGCATTACCTGTATGCCGAGCAGGACCGCTTCTGGTTGGATACCAAGCCGAACCTGCGCCGCGAGATGGAAAGCCGTATCCAGAACATCAGCACCCGTGAGCAGCTGATTCCGCTGCTGCGCGACAAGGTACGCAATGTCTTTGCCACCAACCACAGCTTTGCCGGCATTCACGTTTTCACCCCGTCAACGGATGTGCCCGATGAGTACGGTAATGGCCCTCGCTTGGTAGTGTTGCCGCCAGATGCTGGTTACAGCCGCG
Source organism: Stutzerimonas stutzeri (assembly GCF_000219605.1). Taxonomy (NCBI): domain Bacteria; kingdom Pseudomonadati; phylum Pseudomonadota; class Gammaproteobacteria; order Pseudomonadales; family Pseudomonadaceae; genus Stutzerimonas; species Stutzerimonas stutzeri. Next base: position 2,427,909 of record NC_015740.1, on the reverse strand, counting down.
TCGATGGCAAGGCCGCACAGACCGCCGCTGAGGAAATCCTGACCAAACGTGGCGATCAGCCACGGCAAAAACGCAACCGTCTGATCTTCCTGGCGCCAGACTACGACGTGGTCAGCCGCCTGAAAGAGGCCGGGCGGATCTTTATCGCCTGGCAAGAAATAGTCGCGGACATTGACGAGGGTAAGCTCAACCTCGACCTGTTCCAGGCCAAGCAGGCAAAGAAAAACCGCGACGGTGCCGAGCAGACGCTCAAACAGGTTGTGCGCGATTGCTATAAGTGGCTGCTATGCCCATCCGAGGACTTTGTCGGTGGTAAGCCGCAACTGCGTTGGGAAGGCGTAATCGTCTCCAGCGCGGCCACCAGCCTGATTGCCGAGATTGAAAACAAGCTCAAGGAAGAGGAGTGGCTGGTCACTGACTGGAGCCCAGTACACCTGAAGAACCTGTTGGAAAAATGGTACTTCCGCGATGGCGGTAAAGATGTCAGTGCCCTCAAGGTGTATCAGGACTGCTGCCATTATCTCTACATGCCGCGCCTGCTCAACGACAACGTGTTCAAGGCTACTTTGACCAAGGGTCTGGCCACGGCAGACTACTTCGGCTTTGCTGCGGGGCGTGATGGCGATAAATACCTGGGCTTCATCTTCGAGCGCGACACCATGGTCACCCTCGATACCGACGCCCTGTTGATCCAGCAGGATGCGGCTATTGCCTACCGTGAAGCGACCAAGCCGGTACCCCAGCCCCAGGTCCCAACGGCCAGCGAAGGCGACAAGGGAGACTATGCCGGCACAACACCCACAACCGCTGCACCAACAGCTCCCGCTGCGCCTGGCTCAACTGTGGCGCCCACCGCAGCGATCAAGAAGCGTTTTTACGGCAGTATCAATATCGACCCGGTCAAAGCCAAAATGGATTTTGCCCAGATCTATGACGAGATTGTGGAGCAGTTCAGCTCACGCCTGGGCGTGGATGTGCGCATCTCCATCGAGATTGAGGCGAACAGCACCACCGGCTTTGACGAGTCATTGCAGCGCACGATCAAGGAAAACTGCAATGTGCTGCGGTTTGGCGAGGCGGAGTTTGAGGGGGAGTAGCAATTTGGTCAGTATCTGAGCGTTATGACAATTCTCTGCCGAAAGCCAGGATGTGGGAGCAAATTTGCTTGAGGCTACGAGGCCTGCCAATTGATGGGGCTGGGTTAAAACTTTGCCTGTGGGGATCATCTTGCAGTCGAGCGCGAGCACCGGGAGCGGGCCAAGAAGTTTCACCTCGCCATACTGAAAAAAGAAATATGTCCTTAGCCATGGGCAGCCTCTCGGCTGCCCATTTTGGATTTAGTTCATTGTTACGATTCGGCGTTTAGCTTCCGGTAGATCCAGCACGCCAACACCACGGCAATCAGCAATGGTGGAAAGCGCACCATCAGAATCACCAGCAGCAGTACCGCTAAGCAGCCTGCCAAGATCCCGGCAAACATGAACGCAGCTGCGAACGTGCGTAGCAATTGCTTCATATCGCCTCCTTAGAGGTATCCCCGTTCGGCCAGTGACACGCAGCCTTCGTTCCCCACCACAACGTGATCGAGCGTTCTAACTCCGACCAGATTCAGCGCGTCCTGCAGTTTTGTGGTGAGATTGCGATCCGCCATGCTGGGCTCAGGGTCTCCCGAAGGGTGGTTGTGCACCAGGATCAGGGCAGCGGCGTTGTGCTCCAGGGCGAGCTTCACGACCTCCCGTGGGTAGACGCTGGCGCTATCCAGCGTGCCGCGAAACACTTCCTCAAATGCGATCACTCGGTGCCGGCTGTCGAGCATGAGCAGGGCAAATACTTCATGCTCATAGTTGGCCAGCAATGTTTGCAGGTGGCAGAACACGTCCTTGGGGGAAGTCAGTGCTCGGCCCTTGCGCAGGCGCAGACTGGCCAGTTGCTTGGCCATCAGCAGGATGTCGTTTTCCGTCACCGGCGACTCGACCAGGTAGGTGCCTGTCGTGTCACTGGCTTTCAGCTTGTGCAGGCGCATGGCGGCCTCCTTGGTTTTGGTCTGTGGGTGGGGTTTGACGTGCAGCCTGTGCATCGAGCTTTTCAGCCAGGCTGGGTTTGGTGGGGTTGAGTTGAGACATTGTTGCTACAGCAGTGGCTTCACCCTCGGGGTAGAACTCATCGACGATGGCGCCGACATCCTCCTCGCTGTCCTCGAACGCACCGTTGCCGAAGCCGCGTCGTGCCGCCTCATCCAAAGCGGCCTGATTGAAGCCTGCAGCCTGACGTCGTGAATCGAGTTCATTGGCTGTCACCAATGCTTCGGCCATTTCCATGCCACCGCGTACCGTCAGGTCGGCGTAGAAGATCGGCGTGCCATGACTCTGGCGTGTCGACTTGCCACGCAGACGTAGTTCCAGTGGCAGGCAGGCCAGGCGGTTGCCCGAGATGGCCTGGAAGTAATGCAGGCGCGCGGCCAGGGTGCGGATGCTGTTAAAACCGGTGGTACGGAACACGAAGCTGCCCAGCGGATCCTCATCGCCAATGACTACGTTCAGTCGGCCGTAGGGCTTGCAGGCACTGCCTTTGGCCAGTGGGCAGGCATCCGGTGAAGGGCAGGGCAGCGACTGCATGCCGTCCTGTGTGACCCGCTTACAGGTCTCGCCATTACCGACGCAAACCGGTCGACCCGATTGCCGGTCGAACAGCGTGTAGTCAGCCCGGAAATTCAGCTCCGGTTCGTTGAACAGCAGGCGTACCGGAATGCTGCGCAGCTTGTCGTCCTTGCCCTGACGTAGCTCGTCATTGAGCGGGTGCAGCAGCCAGCCGTCCTTACCCTGCACCTGGGATGTGATGGTGAATTGGTCATCCTTCTCCGGCAGCCGTTTGCCGTTCTTCTCGATGACCTTACCGATGGAAATCCGCCCGAGTACCGGTGGAGTGATAGCCAGACCTTTGAGCATGGTAATTCTCCTGGAAATGAAAAAAGGCCAGCCACGCAGTGCGAACTGCATGGACTGGCCAAGGGGAGGGAAGGGATGAATGAGGTTGGTTTCAGCCGACCAGGAAGCGCCGTGCACCCGGTTTCAGCAGTGGGTATTTGGTCTGCAGGTAGGGCTTGTCCTTGAGCAGTTGAGCGACATCGAGGCCGATGCTGTCCTTGGCTTTGCGCCAGCTGACATAGCCGCTGGAAAACTCCGCTCTGCTGGCATCGCCCATGGCCTGCTGCAGCATCTGCTTTAGCTCAGCCTCGCGTTTTTCCTTGTCGGCAATCGACTGACGAACAGCCCTCAGCTCGACGTAAGCCGCGCTGAGCCCGGCATGCTGGGTGAAGTCGACGACTTGGCCGTTGTCCTCCGGGTAGAGGCAGCGCAGTGCTGACTCTGCCGAAGCGGTGCCATCAGCCGGTGGCGGCGTATCAGTCTCCACGTAGTGCCAGAACTGGCGCTCCAGCTCGATCAGGCGAGCGATCATCTGCTCATCCCGCTCGATGCGGTGGATCTCCAGCGTCTGACCACCCAGCAGTACCGCCACATCCGCCGCCTGCTTGCCGGTGACGGCGAGCTGGTGCATCACCTGCAGTTGCACATACTCGGGTACGCCCTCTTTCCAGAGGCGTGCGCCGTTTATGCCGGCTGTCTTGCATTCGAGGATTTGCACGCCATCGGCCCCGATCACCTCGCGGTCGATGTTGGCCAGCATCCAGGGCAGCTCCGGATCCGGATGCTGCAGTACGGCGTTGATGCGCCGTACCTTGTTCTTCGTGCGCTTGCTGTAATGCCAGGCCACGATGGGCTCCAGCACGTTGCCCCAGTACATCGGGCTTTCCTCATCGTGCGGGTCGGCCTTGGGCAATGTGGTGTCGCGGCCGGTTTTTTCCATCCACAACTCCAGCTGCGATTTATACGGATTGAGGCCGACGGCTGCGCCGGCATCCGAGCTGCCGATGCCTTGCTTGCGGATCTGCAGCCAGTCCTCACGGGGCAATTCCTTGGTGCTGATCAGGCGTAGGGCTGGGCGGGGTTTGCTGGGGCTGCGGTTCAATGAAGTGGCTTTCATCATGTTTCTCCTGCAGGCATAAAAACGCCCAGCCAGCACAAGGCTGACCGGGCGGTTATGGTGGTAGGTGGATGGCTAGTTGGGGATATGCCGTTGACATATCCCGCTTGATTGACACAATGGGCTATACGCAAGGCATATCCCGGGGAGGTTTCCATGGAACAAGGTGCAGTTTTTCAGAGCAACCGCAGTCAGGCGGTGCGTTTGCCCAAGGCGGTTGCGCTGCCTGAGGATGTGAAGCGGGTGGATGTAGTGGTAGTTGGTCGAGCCCGAATCATCACGCCGGCAGGCGAGGCCTGGGACGTCTGGTTCGATGGCGAAGGTGTGACCGCTGACTACATGGCGGATCGCGAGCAGCCTGCAGATCAAGAGCGGGATGCGTTCTGATGCTGAAGTACATGCTTGATACCAACATGTGCATTTTCACGATCAAGAATCGTCCTGAGCAGGTGCGGGAAGCCTTCAAGCGCCATTCAGGGCAGCTGAGCATCAGCACTGTCACCCTGATGGAGCTTATTTACGGCGCCGAGAAGTCCGCTAATCCCGAGCGTAATCTGGCGGACGTTGAAGGTTTCGCTGCGCGCCTGGAAGTACTGCCTTACGACGCTCAGGCAGCGGCTCATTCCGGGCAATTGCGAGCTGAGTTGGCTCGTATCGGCAAGCCTATTGGCCCGTATGATCAGATGATTGCAGGACACGCACGTGCCCAGGGACTGATTCTGGTCACGAATAATCTTCGTGAATTCGAGCGAGTACCGGGTTTGCGCGTCGAGGATTGGGTGAGCGCCTGAGTAAGGGCGATCATTTAACGCAGAGCAGCTGAACCCCTGATCACCCTTGTGGCGATCAGGGGCTGTGTTTATGCCGCATCAGCTTAAGCGGCGAGCTGCAGCGCTGCGTCCAAGGCGCGTTGCTTGATCTGCGCGCCCTGGCCGAACCAGGCTGAGTCGAGGCGATACTCAGTGCTGCGCGCCCGGCGCTCGTGATCGACGTACTCGGTGACGGCATTGAGGAGGCCCCAGGCGGTGCCACGTGCCGAGTCGAGCTGACTGCCACGGCCACGACCTTCGTACAGCTCCTGAACTTTGCGCAGAGCGCGCTCGTTCGGCAGCTGTTCAGGAAGCGGACCGGTCGGGCTGGTTTCACACATCACGTTCATGAAGAAGCCCAGTGCCTCATGCCACTGCACCTTGCGTTCAGCCAGGTAGCGCATGCGGTACATGAAGTCGTCCCATTGCGAGACGGCGACACCAAGCTGCTTCTTCACCAGCTCACCATCGAAGCGGGTGCTGTGCGGCACCTTGATCGCACGGCTGGTGCCGTCCAGGGCGATGGTGAGGGTGTTGTTGCAGACCACGCGAATGGTGGTGGGCGTTGCCGTGGTGGCCAGAGTGCCGTCGCAGGAAGTGGCCAACAGTAGGTAGCCATTTACCTGGTCGTTACCCTTGAGTGCAGCGCCCTGGCCGGTGCGTGCCAGCGCCCAGAACTTGCGACCCCCCTTGAGCACGCCAGCAGTTTCCAGCTCGTAGCCGGAGACCTCGGTCAGGTCGCGATAAAACTCCAAGACATCCTTTGGCTGCACGGTGTGATAGCGCTGCGAGACCACCGACAGCGGTGCCTTGGTGTCCGAGCGGTAGAGCACTTTCTGTTCCGGGAATGAGTGGATCGCGCCCAGATGGCCGATGGCATCCGACTTGAAATGCACAGGGCTTTCCAGGATCTGCCAGTCCATGCCGGCTTCGCGTTGCCAGACTTCGATGGGTTGTTTCTGCGGCAGGTTGTTGCCCAGACCGTGCCACGGGGTAGCGCCAGCGTAGGCCATGGTTTCGATGAGATGAGCCATTACAATACTCCTTCTACGTATGTATACGTAATAACGTTTCGTATATCGGTACGATGAGTTCAGCGCTCATTTTGTGTAAAGGCAGTGCCGCAGTGATGGCACTCATAGTTGTCGAGTACGTGAGAATCGAACTCTTCACCCATCTTGGCGCCGGCCAGCCCCCCGGCAGTTCCACCTGCCAGGCCGCCCAGAATCGCGCCAGCCAGGCTACCCAGCGTAATACCCACGGGGCCAGCGAAAGCACCTATAAGCGCGCCGCTTTTTGCGCCAGCCATAGCGCCTGCTGCTCCGCTCGCCGTGCCGCCAACGGCGCCAATAGCGCCACCGACTTTGCGACCATGATTGCGCGCTACAACTCGAAGAGAACCGCAGGAAGGACAGCAAATACTCATCATTCAGACTCCTGTTCAAAAGAGGATACCCAGAGGTAGAAACGAGCCTTTCGTGCTCGTCTTCCTGTGGGTAATACATTTCTAAAATCTTTTTGAATCGGGTCTGGCCTCAAGTCTAGGAAGCCCGAGGCTGTGGGCTCTGGAGGCTATAGCTATTCCAGCTATTAATAGCAGAATAGCTATCCACCTCTGCCGAAAATTTTAACGTTAGAAAACGTTAACTCATTTTCCTTTGGATCTTGACGCATGGCTTATAGGATCTGCGCAACCAATCCAAAGGAGCACAAGTATGTTCAGCCAAAGATCAAAGCCATTAGTAATGATTCGGCTTAGAGATGTTTTAAATCGCACAGGGCTTTCAAGGTCAACTATCTACAACAAGCTTGATGTCGACTCGCCGCATTACGATGAAATGTTTCCAAAGCAAGTACGTGTAGGCAGAGGATCTGTGCGATGGATTGAGTCTGAAATAACTGCCTGGATCGAGAAGTGTATAGCCTTATCGAGAGAACCTAAAACATAGCAGGTGAAGGTACGGTGCTTGTTTTATAGCGTAAAAGTTACTGGAGAAATTAGTGTTTTCTAAAAAAGAAATATGGAATCAAGAGTGCGTTGAGGTCGCTGATAACGGGCGAACTGCGCTTGCCTCTCTTCCATTGCTGAGTGCTGCGATAAATGAAGCTGAGATAAATATACAGGCGCCGAGAGGGTTAGTTATAAACTCTGCATTAACGGCCATCTCAATAGCTTTGCAGGGGCTTATTGATGCTAGTAAACCTAACGCTCAGAGGGTGCCTGTATCTCTCATGCTGCTCGCTATAGCAAATTCTGGAGAAAGAAAATCGACTGCTGAAAGTGTTTTTCTGAAGCCTATTAGGGAGTTTCAGTCAAGGCAGGCGAGAGTTTTTTCTGAGAAGCTACTGGTTTGGAATGCGAAGCATGACTCTTGGGTGGTTAGGCGTAAGGCAGTTCTAAAAAACATTGAGAAAAAAATGTCGAAAGGATTATCGACAAAAGAAGATGAAATGGTGTTGTTACAAGTAGATCGTGAGTGTCCAGTGAAGCCTAAAGAATTTAAAATTCTTTATGAGGATTCAACGTCTGAAGCTTTGTTTTATGGCATGTACAAGAATTTACCAACGGCAGGGTTGGTTTCGAGCGAGGGAGGAGGCGTATTAGGAGGTCGAGCTTTTAATGATCTTTCTAAGCAAAATTCAATTTGGAGTGGAGATGCAATTACGGTCGATCGGAAAACATCTGAAAGTTTTGAGCTTGTAGGAGGTAGGCTAACCGTTTCAATGATGGTGCAGAAAAGTGCTTTTTCAGAATACATGAATAATAAAGGCGAGCAGTCTAGAGGGTCAGGTTTGTTGGCGCGCTTCTTAATTTGCCATCCTAAATCTAGGCAAGGAAATAGGTTTATTGATGGCGCAACACAGTCATGGGAGTGTTTAGATAGATTTAATGCCCGTATTGAATATTTACTGGATAGAAATCTTAAAAAATTTTCAGATAAGAGCATGGAGAAGGAGCTGATTCATTTTGATTGTGAGGCTTCTCGATATTGGATAAATATTGCAAATGAAATTGAATCAAAGATTTGCCCAAAAGGAATCTTAGATGGATTGGGGGATCACGGATCAAAGCTTGCGGATGTGATTTGTCGATTGGCAGCGCTGTTTCACTGTTTCGAAGGGTTTGCGGGAGATATATCGATAACTACGCTGCGAGCAGCTGAGGGGGTTGCTAAGTGGTATTCAGATAATTTTATTAAATTATTCGGCCGTGCATCCAAAGAGGAGGAGGAGGCGCGAGAGTTGAATGAGTGGCTAGACGCGCTTCGAATGACCGGGAGGCGGTTAGTTAAAAAGAATTACATCAGGCAGTATGGCCCGGGCAAATTTAGGAGGAAAGATGTTCTTGACAGGCTGCTTTTATATCTCTCGACAATTGGAGTTGTCCAATACTGCTCCTACGTTGGTGATAAAACAATTTATCTAGATATTTGTCCAGGGCAGAGCGCGATGCCGCTTATTCCGCTCTACGCAAATTCCACTAACTTATCTTCGATCTAGGCTTGATTTGGTTAGCCTATTATCGAGGCTCTACTTTTGATTTGGTGGGGTAATCCTTATTTTTACGTGATATCTATTTTTTTCAATTATGGTTTATATTCTAATTAATTACTAAATTATTACTATATTGCTAGTGATGTTGGAATTAGATGTGTGTTGGAAGTTAATGATGAATGACATGATGCCTACATCATGTCATTAGAAAATTATGGTGATTTCAATGGGTGATACTAAAGACTGGATTGATTGTAATGGGGTGTCAAGCTTGATAGTAGAGGAGATCGGAGATGTTCCTCTACTGAGAGTGGAGGAGACCTTGTTGCTAGATCTTCGCAGGATTGAAAGGATGATGAGATGCTTGGAGATGAGTGAAGAGGTTGAGCTTTTCTCATGCTCCAATGTTCGGAATGATGTGAGAGTAAAAGCTACAAGGCTAGGGAGGGATTTTATATCGAACCTACTTCAGGGAGTGTCAAAATTTGATTATCATTTTCCAGTTCATGAGATGAATCCTTACGTTGAGGTTTTTTACAAGTGTATTAATAAGTTGGAAGGCTCGAACATGCTGAATGGTTGGGCTGATTTAATAAATGAAGATGCTTTGAGTTTTATAGTTCAGATGAATGGTATTGTTTGTTTTGCTCGTTGTGAATTGTCTAGCAAGGCTTTCAAAAAAATAAGCAAAAGGTTTGTGAAGGCTTCTAAGAAGAGATCTAAGAGCCTTGAGGAATATATAGATGCTCTTTTTGTTGAGCACTCTAGGATGCTTGTGGTAAGAATCGACCTTTCTTATCGCTCTGGCTTCTTTAATAAGGGGGACGGGTTTGATGATAAATTAAAATTGGTTAGGTCTCATTGGGCTGGTATGCAAAGGGATCTACATAAGGGAAAGCCGGTTGATGGTCTGCTTGGGTTCGCTTGTAAGCTTGAGTATGGACAGTTGAAAGGATTTCATCTCCATCTTTTACTCTTTTATAACGGCTCAGTTCGTCGTCAAGATGGAGTGCTGGCTAGGATGGTGGGGGAGCACTGGAGAGACTCAATTACTAATGGGGCAGGGGCGTATTTCAACTGTAATGCCGTAAAAGCAAAGTATCGGCATTTGGGAATAGGTATGATTAACTTCGATCAAGTAGAATACATTGATGCTTTAAAAAGGCGGGTGGCATCATATCTTACTAAGGTTGATTACTGGGTTCGCTTATCTCCGCGAAAGGGAAGAGCTTTCTTTAGAGGTAATATGCCCAAAAAAACTGCGGTGAAGAGAGGGCGGCCTAGAAAGCTCTGTAAATTAGTTGCTTCTGAGGTTTAACGAGTGTTAATTTTTTTGTTTTTTCGTTTTTTTAAATTGATTATGGTGGAGGCTGCGATGGCAAGATTTGTTGTAAAGTGGTGTTTATTTATAAGTTCAAGTTGTATTGTTGTTGCTTTTTCCCGCTTTCCGCCGGTTTCCAAAAATTTATCTTCGATGGCTTTCGCAACCTCGTTAATAATAGTTAATTTCCTTGATCGATAAACGCCACCAGTTGCGTTGTTTGGCTTTTTTGAGGCTGATTCATAAGGCCCATCTGGAATTATAGCTAGCGCGGCTTGTTCTATTAGGCGTTCGCTAGTAGTGTCCCATCTTGCTCTTAGCCAGTCTTCTACGCTTTTGAGTATGTTATCTGTGGTGGTTTCCGGGGCTATTGTTGAAATAAATAATTCTGATGCTAAGTTTAGATCCGCAAGTTTTTCCGACATCCAATAATCTTTTGGGGTTGAGTTTGAGTTGCTTCTGGAGTTACCTTCTAGGTGGTCTTTTAGTAACTTGTCTGCGTCAAGCGATTTGATATAAATGTCGTTTTCGGCTAGGAGAATATCCATTGCTGATAACGGGCCTGACCGTGATGAGAAGAATATGCCTGAGTCGATCACGAACGAAGCAGGCGGTGATGGAGTATTTTTAATTATCTGTTGGGCTGTTTTCTTTGTAAGCAGTCCATCGGTGGATTGAAAGTAGATTGACTGGACTCTATTCACCAATGCTTTGCCAAGATTGATCATCTCAAACCATTCTGCTGGTGAGATGGTTATAAAGCTAACGTTCTCTCTCAGCTTGGTGTAAAAATCATGTTCGTCGCTAAATGGAGTCCCTTGGTGCTTCTTGTGATAGTCTTTAAATGTTTTGGGTTTATTTTCGCTAGGAGCGATTACTGAGCCTGATGCGTAAATATCAACATTTGCAGGGCGGCGAACTAGAAGGTCTAATTTTAGTTCTATAAGCTTTTCTTTGAGGTCAAGCCCTGAAAGCTTATATTTCTTACGGATGTCGGTGACTGGCAATAGTTTGCTATCGTTATTTTCCATTATTTTATTCCAGATTATGCGCCAGCTATTTGATATTGGATCATCGTTTTCTGCAGAGTTCCGATAAGTGCTTGCCAAGGACGTCCCAGGCGCTAGCCATTTCTTTTGTATAGCTGTGACGTTGGTAAGTACGCTTCACCTTATTTTCTTCAGTATGGTTTAGACAGCGCTCTGCTACCTCAGGAATAACGCCTAGCGCAGTCATCAAGGTTGCACCTGTTCGCCTTAGATCGTGTGGAGTCCATTTGCCCCCTTTTAGAATTAACGCTTGAGCGCTGGCACTTCGGTTGCTCATAACTTGCTGATCTGGTTGGCGTTGCCTGTCGCCAAGCTGTTTGGTCACGGTCTTCGAGCAAACAGGGCCAGTGTTTTTTGTGTTGGGGTAGCACCATTGACTTTTGCCGCTAAATACTTTGACTTTCTCGAACTGCTGAATCGCAAATTCAGAGAGGGTGACACTGTGAGCCTTGCCGTTCTTGCTGTCTTGTGCAGGAATAAGCCAAACACCCGTATTGAGGTCGATGTTCTCCCAGCGAGCATTTGTTAGCTCCCCAATACGGCAACATGTGGAGAGCGCAATCCAGATTGCTGCCTCTGTCGAGGGGAGCAAACCGGCTGCTGGTGCTTGCTTCGCTAAAGCACGAATTTCTTCGTCGCTCAGCACCCTGTCTCGTTCAACGTCCTTGCCACCGATCTTCGCTTTGCGGATGCTAGCGGTTGGATCGTGATCGATTAAGTCTCTGTCCACGGCGAATCGGAACATTTGCCGCATAAGGCTGAAGATCATCTTGGCCATCCGGTTGACGCCACGGGCAAGCAAAGCGTCTGTCACTTCGGTGATATGGCCTTTCTTTACCTCATCGATAGGTATGCAGCCTAAGAGTGGCAAGACGTCCTTATTGAACATGCGGCGCACCTCGTCTCCGCCGTCTTTACGATTGATCAAGTCAACCTTGGCCCAGTGATCAAATAGGTCTTGGACGGTCTTTCTAGCGGCTTGTCGAGCCCGTGCTTCTTCGGAAGCCGCTTTCTCGGCCGCAACGCGGGCTTGCTCTGCTTCACGGGCCGCTTTTCGATCATCTTCTTCGGCCTGAATGTATTCCCGCAGATCGCGATTTCCACCCTGATAGAGGCGCGAAAGCTCGCCTGCCTTCGCCCGGGCTTCCTTTAGTGTTAATCCATCGACTCCAGCTGGGTCATACACCCCGAGCGGAAGAAAAATGCGTTCACTGCTTGAGCTCGTGTAGCGAAAGTAAAAATGGCGTTCCCCACTCGGTCGGAGCCTTGCCATGAAGCGACCGCAACCACGCGGCGCATCTTCGATTAGCCAGGTCGGCTTATCTGGCTTTGCATTCATTTGCTTGTCGGTAATCGTAGCCATCGCATCCTCGCCAATCCAGGTCACCGTTGGGTCACCGTTTCTCGTAGGCTTTGTTAGCATTCTATTACATGCGATTGGACAGCAGAACCTTTGAAACCCCTGTATTTGCTGTTGTTAGGCGATGACTTTGGATTTTCTGGAAATGCGCTGGACTCTAATTTACCTTTATGGGGTGCAAGGGGTCGAGTGTTCGAATCACTCCGTCCCGACCAAAATTCCCTAGAAAATCCAGTTACTTAGCGGTGACTGGATTTTTTTTTGTCCGGTCCGCGCGTGGCGGTGTGGGGACTTTTGGGGGGACTTTTTTCAGCCTGCCTTCCTCCTCAGTATCGTCAGCGCCGGTCCCCTCGAATCCGTCGCCGATATCTTGTTGGCCTCATCGATCAGTTTGCCCAGTTCGGCCGCCGAGTAGTGGCTGGTGATGCTCCCGTTCTTGTGGCCCAACAGGACCTTCCTGTCTTCCTCCGTCACGCCTGCGGCGCGAAGCCTGCGACCGAACGTGTGCTTCAGGTCATGCACGCGGATCGACGCAAACCCGTTGGTGCTGCTCGGTTGAAGCGCTGCTCAGACAGCGGGCCAGTGCCGCGGCGACGAGGGAGGCGTTCGATACACCTTTCTTGGGTGCGAGCTCGTCGAGACGACCGGCGTGTTCGGGCTCGATGAAAAGGTTCAGCCGCGTGCGTCTCATAGTTCGCCGTGACTCTGCTGGTCAATCGCGCCGAAGAACCGCAGGTCTTGGCAGATCGAGTTCGAGCTCATAGCGTCCATTGCTTGCTTGCGTGACCATGAAGCCTACGTCTTCAAGCGCAAGGGTCAGGACCTCGACAATCAAGTATTCATCATCGACTACCAAGACCGTTGTCATGGATAAAAACCTTATCGACCGCTAGCGATCTTGCGGTGTGAGTGTGCCGTTCGACGTCAATGAGTAACCACCCGGTCCGATCTGGGCGGACAGCGTGGTGCGCTCATAGGGGCCGTTACGGCGTTTTATGATCCTCAGAGTTGGCTCGCTGGTGCCTGGCCCCTCGGTGAAGCCGGCCAGAATGACGTTATCGAACAGGCTGCAAAGCTCTGCCGGAGGCGCCACGGGGGCATTTGCAGCGAAGAAATTGAGCTCCCACGTTGCCACCATCGTGGTACCCAGTGCGCGCGCCTCGTTCACCAGTGCGCTGACGAATTCCAATTGTCGGCCTTGCTGCAAGCTGGGGCGCGTCAGCGCGGCCAATGTGTCAATTACGATGCGAGAAAGCTGCTTGTGTCTGATCCGGGCGAGCATATCCAACGCCATCCGATCAGGAATGAACTGTGTCGTTGGTTGCCAATGAAAGTCGAGACGCCCTTGCTCAACCGGCTTTTCAAGCCCGAGCTCAAGCTGACCTGATTTCCTGAGCAGTTGTTCGGGCGACTCGACGAAACCGAAGAAAGCCCCATGTTCGTCCGGTGCCGCGCCGGCAAGGAAATTGAGCGCAAAAGTCGTCTTGCCTGCACCGGAGGGACCAATGACTAGCGTTGCGCTGCGCTCGATGAACCCGCCACCCAAGGCTTCATCCAGGCCCCCAATGCCGGTTGGTAGCATTCGCTCGCCGAGTGAGAGTGGGGCAGTTGGCTGGCTCAACAGTGCTTCGATTCGAGGATAAATGGCAATTCCATTGCTAGTGATCTCGTACTCGTGCTCCCCGGAAACATAGTCCGAGCCCCGGTACTTGTGCACGCCGAGCCGGCGATAGGAGCGCATGCCGACCCGTTCTTCCTTGAGGGAGAACACGCCATCAACCATCGTCAGCTCCGGGCTGCCATGATCAATCTCTGCACTGGTCAAAAGCAGCGTGGTGCAACCGGCAAAACTGGCGTGTACCTGAAGCTCGGCGACAAACTTCTTCGTGTTCAGTGGGGTGTCCGAGCGGCTACGGACGTTCATCAGCCCGTCGAGGACCAGAAGGGTAGCCTTGTGCCGGATGATCTCGCGGCGAAGCAGCTTCAGGACCTCGTCGAGCCCCTCGTTCTCGAGTGTGTCGAAGGCGCTGACGTACAGCATGCCTGCGCCTATCTCGGCTGAGTTGAAGAAACTGAGCGTCGACAGGTACTGGAAGAGGCGGTCGTGCGGCTCTGAAAGGAGAGAGGCGAAAATGACTTTTCCGCCTTGGGCCGTGTGATGGAAGGCGACCTGGTTAGCGAAGATGGTCTTGCCCGAACCCGGTCGTCCTTGAATTAAATAAGCGGCCCCGGCGACGAAACCGCCGTGGGTAATGGCGTCTAGACCATCTATACCGCTTTCCAAGCGCTCAAGTGCTTTCACGTCAATCTGCCTGGTGAATGAGGGCGTTGGGGAATTTGTCTCGGGGCCTGGCTACAAGTGCGCCGGATGTACGATTTGGCCGACGCAGGAATGCTTCGAACCGGCACATTTTCCGTTTCCCGTTGCGATAGCGGACACGTCAGGTCGCTGAGAGTAACCAGGCGTAACGTTAAACCTGACTATGAAATAAAGCGGGCAATGTAACACAGGGTTTGTACCGTCTGCCGCTGACGTTAATGAGTCGGTGATTTAGGCAATGGGCTCGACATGGGAACCCTCTTTTCTCGGGTTTTGCTGGGGTACGCAATTGCAGCGGCAACAGTTTACCGACCGCGCCAGAGCCCTTCCCTGCTTGGGGTTGCGAGCCGATGTCCGCGCTAAGCATAAGGTCCGCGGCTGTATGCCCCTCTCAGGGAAAAGGCGGATTCCGATCGAGGCGCCCGAGTGAGAGGTATTGGAACCGTCGACCAGCGGGGGCCTCGATGCAGGGCGATCAGGCCCATTCTAGTTCCAAGGCGGTGCTGCGGGCCAAGATCACGGACTCGTCGCCGCCGAAACGCGCGACCAAGTTCCCGCGGGCGGCACGGCGGTAATTCGCTGGGCAGCTTCGCATAGATCGAATCCTTCAGCGTTGGTAGAGCTGACCCCAGCCTGCGCAGGCGCGCACCGGTTTCCACGCAAGCTGGTTGGAACTCGAAGTGACCGAGGGCGCCCTGATAGACGACGCCAAGGCATCCCGCCCGGTAACGGAAGGCGCAGGCGCAAGGCGTCCGGCGTGCGGGCGACGACTTCGGTACCGGCTACGCGGCGCCGGTCCTATCTCGCCGATCCCCCATCGACGTCGTCAAGCTGGACCGGTCTTTCGTGACGGGAATTGCGGGAGACGTTGACCGGTATCTCTTCACGTGCACCATCGTGGATATGGCTCGCTCGCTGAAACTGCATGTCGTAGGGTGTCGAGGATGCCGAGATAATGGAGCTGTTGCGAGTAGTGGGACACGACTAGGGGCCAAGCTATCTTTTCGCCCCTATCGCTCGATTCGCCAGGCTGCCGTAGGTCGCGAAACGGCAGAACGACCAAAATCCGTCTTAAAAAGCTGTTGACAAGAACAATTATGCACATATGGCTACCACTTCGGCGCGACTGCCTAACCGGCTGATGCGACGCGTTGGCGCAGCTCGATAAGTGACTGATTTATAAGGGGTAAGGCGAGCTGAACAAAATCTCGCCGATCTGTTTGCGATCCGCGCCAAACGGGCGTTTGCGCCAGCCATCCAAAATTTGCTCACAGTCTTATCCACAGCTTCTGTGGATAAGGATCTAACTCCTAACCGTAGCGGGGTTTTGCAGCGCCAAATTGGCCCGCATCAGAATAGGCGGGCATTGTTACCGTCTTGAGTACGGCGGAGAGGTCGATGGGGGCGGTATAGGCGTGCTATTGCCGATTCACGCATCGCGTTTACGATCTCGGTTCTAGATGTTTGCCACGTACCCTGCCACCTAACGCTCTCGCAATTATGCAGCTGAGAATCAGAATCACACTCATCGAATGCCTCTTCGACTGCTACCCCTGTGCCTGATCGCACTCGGCATTCGCCGTACGAAGCCCAGATATTTCTTGACTTTTAGCAGTTCCGGCGCAGAGTTTGTAAAGTACTGTAAAAAACCCCTTGGGCTTGGCTGAATTTGGTTTTCCGGCGCTTGTCATGCCGCGCTTGCCGTTCGATTGGCTAGGCATGCTGAAGCTGGCGTTGGATATTCAGGAAACCGGTAAGCAGCAGGATTTCCCTCGACGGTCTCGATGTCGAGGAAAAGGACATCCAGATCACGCCCGACAACGACGTGCCGATGGTGCGAGGTGAAAGCGCCAGGAGCAAGAGAAGAGCGAAGCGGCTTTTCTCGTGTCGAACTTCCCTACGGCAGTTTCCAGTGTGCACTGAACCTGCCCGACGATGCCAACCAGGATTCGAAGCGCTAAGCAAGTGCACCGAAGCACGGCCGTTCGATTCCGATTGAAGCTGAGTCGGATATTTCCATTGCGGTCGCCACGAGGTCCCACCAGGAAACGAGGCGCCGCGGCCTGCGGCCCTCGTCATCTCAATGACCAAGGAGCGTCCGCATGGCCAGGAAGCAATGTCAAATCTGCGGCCAACCCGCCACGGCGCGGGTGGAAGCCAATCTCAATGGTCGCCTCACCACCATGCTGTTGTGTGACGATCACTACCGCCAACTGGTGCGCCAGCAAAAGCGCGCCATTTCCCCGCTGGAAGCCCTTTTCGGCTCACGCAGCGGCCTGTTCGAAGATTTTCTCGGCAGCGATTTCTTCCGCATCGGAGAAGAGTCGGCACCGGCTGCAGCCGCTGCCGATGAAGTGGACGATGCGCCGTTTGGCGAACCAGCCTCCACAGCATCTGGCATGCCGCGCCGTCGCGGTAGCGGGTTGGCCAGCCGCATCAGCGAGCACTCCGAGGCGCTGTTGCAGGAAGCCGCCAAGCATGCCGCGGACTTCGGTCGCTCCGAAGTCGATACGGAACACCTGCTGCTGGCGCTGGCCGACAGCGATGTGATCAAGACCATCCTGAGCCAGTTCAAGATCAAGGTCGATGACCTCAAACGCCAGATCGAAGCCGAAGCCAAGCGCGGCGATAAGCCGTTCGAAGGCGAGATCGGCGTGTCGCCGCGGGTGAAGGATGCGCTCAGTCGCGCTTTCGTCGCTTCCAATGAATTATGACATTCCTACGTCGGGCCCGAACACTTCCTGATCGGTCTGGCCGAAGAGGGCGAGGGGCTGGCCGCCAACTTGCTGCGCCGCTATGGCCTCACGCCGCAGGCCCTGCGCCAGCAGGTAAACAAGGTGGTCGGCAAAGGTGCGGAGGATGGCCGCGCCGAGACGCCGACCAATACGCCGGAGCTCGACAAGTATTCGCGCGATCTCACCAAGATGGCCCATGCGGGCAAGCTGGATCCGGTCATCGGCCGCGCGCAGGAAATCGAAACCACCATCGAGGTGCTGGCGCGGCGCAAGAAGAACAACCCCGTATTGATCGGCGAGCCTGGCGTGGGCAAGACCGCCATCGTCGAGGGGTTGGCGCAGCGCATGGTGGCCGGCGAGGTGCCCGAGACGCTGCGCGACAAGCGCCTGGTGGAGCTGAACATCAATTCCATGGTGGCCGGCGCGAAGTACCGTGGCGAGTTCGAGGAGCGGGTGCAGAAGGTGCTGAAGGAGATCTCCGAGCACCAGGGCGAGATGATCCTCTTCATCGACGAGGTGCACACCATCGTAGGTGCCGGCCAGGGCGGCGGCGAAGGCAGGTTGGATGTGGCCAACGTCTTCAAGCCGATGATGGCGCGCGGTGAGCTGAACCTGATCGGCGCGACGACGCTCAACGAGTACCAGAAGTACATCGAGAAGGACGCCGCGCTGGAGCGGCGCTTCCAGCCGGTCATGGTGCCCGAGCCAACGGTGGCGCAGACCATCATGATCCTGCGCGGCCTGCGCGATACCTTCGAAGCGCACCACAAGGTCAGCATCACCGAGGACGCGATCATCGCGGCCGCCGAGCTGTCCGATCGCTACGTCACTGCGCGCTTTTTGCCGGACAAGGCCATCGATCTGCTCGATCAGGCTGCCGCCCGCGTGAAGCTGTCGGCGACGGCCCGCCCCGTGGCGGTGCAGGAGTTGGAGGCCGAGCTGCACCAGTTGCGCCGGGAGCAGGACTACCTGGCCTCCCGCAAGCAATACGACAATGCGGCGGAGGTCGGTAAACGCATCGAAACCAAGGATGCCGAACTCAAGACGCAGATCGAGGACTGGGAGCGCGAGCGGGGCTCGGGCAGCGCCGAAGTCAAGGCGGAACACGTGGCCCAGATCGTCTCGCGTCTGACCGGCATCCCGCTCAATGAGCTGACGGTGGAGGAGCGCGAGAAGCTGCTGCACCTGGAGGAGCGTCTGCACGAGCGCCTGGTGGGGCAGGACGAGGCGGTACGCGCGGTGGCGGATGCGGTGCGGCTGTCGCGCGCGGGTCTGCGCGAAGGCAGCAAGCCCGTGGCCACGTTCCTGTTCCTGGGCCCCACCGGCGTCGGCAAGACCGAGCTCGCCAAGGCGCTGGCCGAATCCGTCTACGGCAACGAGGGCGCCCTGTTGCGCATCGACATGTCGGAGTACGGCGAGCGTCATACCGTGGCGCGGCTGGTGGGCGCTCCGCCGGGCTACGTCGGCTATGACGAAGGCGGCCAGCTCACGGAGAAGGTCCGTCGCAAGCCCTACAGCGTGCTGCTGCTCGACGAGATCGAGAAGGCCCACCCCGACGTCTACAACATCCTGCTGCAGGTGTTCGACGACGGGCGGCTCACCGACGGCAAGGGTCGCGTAGTGGACTTCACCAACACCATCATCATTGCCACCTCCAACCTGGGATCCGACATCATTCAGCGCCGGCTGAAGGCGCGAGGAGCGGCCGGCGAGGAGTACGAGAAGACCAAGGCAGAGGTGATGGACGTGCTGCGCGGGCACTTCCGCCCCGAGTTCCTCAACCGCATCGACGAGCTCATCGTCTTCCACGCGCTGGGCAGGGAGGAGATCCGCCACATCGTCGGCCTGCAACTCGATCGCGTAGCCCGTAATGCCGCGAGCCAGGGGGTGACGCTGACGTTCGATGGGACGCTGGTCGATCACTTCGCGGAAGAAGGCTACAAGCCCGAATTCGGTGCTCGCGAGCTCAAGCGACTGATTCGCAGCGAGTTGGAAACGGCACTGGCGCGCGAGATGCTCGGCGGTGGCATCGGCAAGGGCGATCACGCCCATGCACGTTGGGAAGACAAGGCGGAGCGGGTCGCGTTCGACCGCAAGCAACCCGTTCCGGCCAGCGACGAAGGTCTCACTGAATCTGTGCAACCGCCGGGCTCGTCCAACGAGTCGAGCAAGGGGGCGCGCGCGAAGAAGTCCGAAAGCGGCAAGGCATGAAGCGCGGGGCTGCCCTAATCCTGAAAATGGGAGACGGCAGCCCGCCCATCCAGGTGCGGCGTCCCTGCGCGCGCGTGGTGGAGTACGCGCGACATCCTGTCGTGACGACCTGTTGGTCTGCCGATATCGCCCGCCAAATGACCACGTGCTTCGGCATGGACGAAGGCCTGGACTGGCGCAAGAGGCGTAGCGACCGCGATTTTTTAGGAGTGGCCTGTTTCTGAAGGAGTGGCGCATGAACAGCAATCAGACCGGGACGACACTTGAACGACTCCGCCGTGACTGGGCGGTGATGACGTTTTACGAACGCTTCGAGCAGGCCGTCGCCATCATCCTTTCAGCGGTGATCGCGGTGATTATCCTGGTGTCCCTGGTGCAGCTGATTCAGATTGTCTTCAGCCTGCTGATCATCGATGCATTCAATCCGCTCGACCACAAGATCTTCCAGAGTGTGTTCGGCATGATCATGACGCTTCTGATCGCGATGGAATTCAAGCACTCCATCGTGCGCGTGGCCTTGCGCCGTGACAGCATCATTCAGGTCAAGACTGTCATCCTGATCGGGTTGATTGCCCTGTCCCGCAAGTTCGTGATTCTCGATCCCGATGTCGATCCGGCCAAAGTCGCGGCGCTTGCTGGCGCCACCCTGGCTCTCGGGCTGACCTACTGGTTGTTGCGTGAGCGCGATGACCGAATCGTCTAGGACGCCACGGCTGCCAGCGGGTGGCCCAGGCCACAAACGTCGAGTCTGGCTACGGCATCGCTTGAGCGACCGCCTACAGACAGTGCAGCCGGCTTGCACTTTGATCGGTATCACTCGCAGGCGGCCTTTTACTCGGCGAAAGGGGGCTGTGGATCGCCCAGGAGCAAGCCTACTTGCCTTGTTATTCGAACCGGCGGCAGCTGCAGCGCCGACGCTGAAGTTGTATGGCGCACGTGCCATCCGGTCGGGTGAAGCACCCGAAATCGAGGGTGTACGAACATTTACCTGTAACCGCTCCTGACATGGCTGAGGGTCAAGGCTATGGCCGCTGAAGGCAACGCAGGACAATTATTGAGTGTCATTACGTTGCTTGCCGCCGCCGTGGTGGCAGTACCGCTGCTCAAACGCATCGGGTTCGGCTCGGTGCTGGGTTACCTGGCGGCGGGGATGATGATTGGTCCCTTCGGACTGCAACTGATCCATGACCCCCACACCATCATTCAGGTGGGCGAGTTGGGTGTGGTGATGTTTCTTTTTGTGATCGGACTGGAGCTGAAACCCTCACATCTATGGGAATTGCGCGGGCAGATCTTTGGGCTGGGTAGCCTGCAGGTGGTGGTCTGTGCTTTTCTGCTCACCTTCGTCGGCATGGCCTTTGGTTTCCCCTGGCAGGTGTCGTTTGTGTGCGCGGCCGGTTTCGTACTCACATCCACGGCCTTGGTTATGCAAGTCCTCTCGGAGCGCGGTGACATAACCGAGCCGAGGGGGCAGCGCATCGTGTCCATCTTGCTGTTTGAAGACTTGTTGATCGTGCCGTTACTGGCGGTGGTGGCTTTTCTCGCGCCCACTGAAGTGGTGCATGAACCCACTTCACCCCTTTGGCAGCGCATAGGTATCGCCGCCCTGTCCTTGGGCGCGCTGGCTGCCATCGGATTGTGGCTGCTCAATCCCTTGTTTCGGGTATTGGCTCAAGCCAAAGCGCGCGAGGTGATGACCGCCGCCGCGCTACTGGTGGTGCTGGGCGCAGCGCTGCTGATGGAAATCGGCGGGCTTTCAATGGCGATGGGGGCGTTCGTTGCCGGCGTGCTGCTGTCGGAATCCACCTTCCGCCACCAGTTGGAGGCCGACATAGAGCCGTTTCGCGGTCTGCTGCTGGGGCTGTTTTTTCTTGGCGTCGGCATGGCGTTGGATCTGCAAGTGGTGGCCACGAACTGGATGCTCATCACCTCTGGTCTGCTGGCGCTGATGCTGGTCAAGGCGCTGTGTATTTATGGGTTCGCGCGCCTCGCGAAGAGCTCCCATGGCGATGCGCTGGACCGCGCCGTGCTTATGGCGCAGGGTGGCGAATTTGCTTTTGTGTTGTTTGCCGAGGCGCTCAAGCTCAGGGTCATAAGCCCCGAAGTCAACGCCAATATGACGGCTATCGTGGTGCTCTCCATGGCCATTACGCCGGTGACCTTATTGCTGTACAAACGGTTTGCGCGCGCGCAAACCGTTTCGATGGACGGCGTGGAGCCCGCACATAATCTGCAAGGCAATGTACTCATCATCGGTTTTGGCCGCGTGGGTCAGATTGCCTGCCAGGCACCGCTCGCTCAGGGAGCGAAACTTTCCATTATCGAAATAGATCCGGAGGTGATCCGTGCCGTGGAGCCCTATGGTTTCAAGGCCTATTACGGTGATGGTGCCCGCCATGAAGTATTGCATGCTGCCGGCGCCCATAACGCCCGCACCATCATCGTTTGTGTAAATGACAAAAAAGCCGCGACACGCATCGTCGAAAGTACGCGGCACTACTGCCCGCAGGTGAAGTTGCTGGTACGTGCCTTTGACCGC
This sequence comes from Stutzerimonas stutzeri, assembly GCF_000219605.1. Taxonomy (NCBI): domain Bacteria; kingdom Pseudomonadati; phylum Pseudomonadota; class Gammaproteobacteria; order Pseudomonadales; family Pseudomonadaceae; genus Stutzerimonas; species Stutzerimonas stutzeri. The sequence goes on along the minus strand of NC_015740.1, from coordinate 2,406,029 downwards.
GAGCATGCGCTCGAGCTGGTCAAGCATGACGCCGATTACATAGTGCGGGAAACCTTTGAGTCGGCCCTGCTGCTTGGACGTCAGGCCGTGCTGACGCTGGGGGCGTCTGAGCACGAAGCCGACGCGGTGACCGATGAAGTGCGCATGCGCGATGCCGAGCGTTTTGCCCTGGAAACAGCGGGTGGTCTGTTTGCCGGGCGAGCATTGGTACTGGGAAACATCGAGCGTATCGAACCGCCGAACCAAGAAGCGCGGGACGCCCAGTGAGCATTCATTCGGGATCGTATGGGTCTGTCGCCCTCGACCGTCTCGCCCTGTATCGCTGCCTTGCAGCAGGGGCAACGGGTGACCTCGCAACGCATCGTCCCTGGACCATCACAAACGCCCTGCGCGAAGTTCCAAGTGGCCTTGAAACGCTGATTTGATATCCGCTCGCAAGGATTTCTCTCAGCTCCTCAACATCTTTTGAATAAGTAGGAGGGCGCATGTTCACTCCGAATTCCATTCCCTATCAGCAACAACCTGGCTTTCAGCGCACATACCGCCAAGGCCGCCTGACCCTGGGGCTTTTCTTCCCTCTCGAAGCCTTTGCCGGTGATACGCCGAGCATGCTCGACCAGGCGAGCCTGGCCCAACGTGCCGACAAGCTGGGTTTCTCTGCTCTCTGGTTTCGCGACGTGCCGTTACGCGACCCCAGTTTCGGTGATTCGGGCCAGGTTTTCGATCCTTGGGTCTACCTGGGTTATATGGCGGCACACACGCGCTCGATTGCGCTGGGTACCGCCTCGATCATCGTGCCAATCCGCAATCCCCTACACACCGCCAAGGCCGCAACCAGTGTCGATCAGCTCAGCGGTGGCCGCCTGTTACTCGGCGTGGCTTCCGGTGACCGGCCGGTGGAGTTCCCCGCGTTCGGTGTCGACCCGGAACAACGTGACAGCCTGTTCCGCGAATACCTTCAGGTATTTCGCGAGGTTCAGCGCAGCAGTTTCGTGCCTTTGACCTGGTCCGGCGGCACGCTTGAAGGCGCAGATCTGATTCCCAAGCCGACCACGGCGGAAATACCTTTCTTTGTCACCGGCCATAGCCGCCAGACGCTGGATTGGATCGCCCGCTACAGTCATGGCTGGATCAGTTATCCGCGCGCACCGAAGACTCAGCAACTGATTGTCGAGAGCTGGCGCGCTGCGGTTCGTACCGAATGCGGTGAGCTGTTCAAACCCTTCACCCAGTCGCTATACATCGACCTGACGGATAGCCCGCAGACACCACCTCGCCCGATCCACCTGGGCTATCAACTAGGGCGATATCACCTGATCTCGTTGCTGGAAAGTTTGCAGGAGATCGGGGTTAACCATGTGATCGTCAATCTGAAATACGGCCAGCGCCCCGCGAGCGAGGTTATCGAAGAGCTCGGCCAGTTCGTTCTACCGAACTTCGTCCTGTCAACATGAGCGACAAGATTCTGGCGAGCTACACAATTCGCTTCAGCTTTTTCTCATGCGCAAAATCGGCATTGCTACGATCGAGGCGGCGTTGAAGGGAAAAGGGCATTCCAGCCGAGTCGCGCCGATGGCTCAGCGGAGTACCCGGAAAGATGATCCCAGACGAGAGATGGCAGAAGATGAACCAGACCGGGCAAGCCAATCGCAAAGCGGCGAAGGCACTGGCCATCGGGCGATCTAGTTCACGTGGTTGCCGCCAATGAACTTGCTCAAAAACTGTCGCGTGCGTTCGTGCTGCGGTGCGCTGAGCAGTTGCCTTGCGTCGCCTTGTTCAACGATGACCCCGCCGTCGATGAAGATCGCCCTGTCGGCCACGTCGCGGGCGAAGCTCATCTCGTGGGTGACGATGACCATGGTGCGCTTTTCCTCGGCCAGTCCGCGGATGGTGGCGAGCACCTCGCCGACCAGTTCCGGATCGAGCGCCGAGGTCGGCTCGTCGAACAGGATCACGTCGGGCTGCATCGCGAGCGCGCGGGCAATCGCCACGCGCTGTTGCTGACCGCCGGAGAGGCGCCTGGGATACGCATCTTCCTTGCCCTCCAGGCCGACGGCGATTTTCAAGGTAGTTGTCGCGTGAGCGTGTCACGCTGCCTTTGATGTTTGCTGCAGTACCGCTTCCCGCTCCGGGTTCAGGCACACGATTGGTGCCAGCACCCAGTTCCTGATGTTGCCGCTCCAGCGCTCCGGGTGCCGTGCACGCGCCGCCTCGTACAGCTCGATACGCTTGCGCAGCAACTCTTCCGCCTGGCCAGTATGTCGCTGCGCCGGGGTCACGAACTTCAGGGCGCTGTGGCGATGTTCATGGTTGTACCAGGCCACGAAGCTGTTCACCCAGTTCCTGGCCTGCTCCAGCGTGTCGAAGGGCCGCTCCGGCCACAGCGGGCAGTACTTCGCCGTGCGGAACAAGGCCTCGGCATAGGCGTTGTCATTGCTCACCCGCGGGCGGCTGAACGAGGGCATCACACCCAGGTTCTGCATGGCCGCCAGCATGGTCGAGCCCTTCATCGCGCTGCCGTTGTCCGAGTGCAGTACCAGCGGCTGGCCTGCTCGCTGTTCACGTAGGCAGGCCTGGCGTAGCAGCTGGGCGGCCTGCTCGGCGCTTTCACTTTCATGCACCTCGTTGGCCATCAGCTTCCGGCTGTAGACGTCCTTGATCATGTACCAGTAGAAGTAACGGCCCTTGACCGTGGTCGGCAGCCAGGTGATGTCCCAGCACCACAGCTGGTTCGGGCCGTCGGCCACATGGGTCGTCAGCGCTCGTTTCACCGGTGGGCGGCTACGGCCGCGCGGATGCTGCTGTTCGGCGTCCTTCAGCAACCGGTAAAAGGTCGACTCCGAGGCCAGCCAGGTGCCCTGATCGGCCAGCCGCGCCACGATCTGCTGCGGCGGCAGGCTGGCAAACTCGGGCTGATTGGCGACCTCCAGCACGCGGCGGCGCTCTTGCGGGGTCAGCTTGTTGGCCGGCTCAGCTCGCTGTGCCGAAGGACGCCGATCCTCCGGGCAGTGCTGCCAGCGCTGCAGGCTGCGCAGCGACAGGCCCAGTTCGGCGCAGGCCTGCGCCCGCCGCGCTCCCGCCGCCACGGCGTCCTCGATCAACTGCAGCGTTTCACGGCGATCCGGGGCGCTGATCATTCGTCCTCGTCCTTCCCCCAGAGCGCCTCGGCTTTTTTTCGCAACACCAGCAGAGCCGCGGTTTCTGCCAGCGCCGCATCCTTGCGCCGTAGTTCACGCTCCAGCTGCTTGATGCGCTTCTTCGCGGCCTTTTCCTCTTCGCGTTCGCGCCGGGTCTTGCTCGGCTGAGCCAGGCTGTTGGCCTGCTCGCAGGCTTCGCGCCAGGCGTTGATCTGCTCGACATACAGGCCTTTGCGCCGGCAGTACTCCGCCAGCTCAGCCGCATTGAGGCTGGCGCTTTCCAGCACCACCCGAAACTTGTCCTGGCTCGACCACTGGTCGGCCTGCTGTCCATCTCCCGGCACCACTGCTCCCGCTGCTCTGGCCTGTTTGCGCCAAGCATACAGGGTGGCATCAGTAATGCCTGTCGCTTCCACCAGCTCCGGCACCGTCCGGTTCAAGGGCGGCATCATCTGCCGCACCACCCACTCCCGATGCTCTATCGAATAACGCGCCACACGGCTCTCACTTCCGCCCACCGACCAAGACTCATCGAATCAACTCACACGACAACTATCCTGACGCGGCGGGCCGACCTTGGCCAGCAGTGCCCGGCCGCGCTCGATGGCCTCGCCGCGAGGCTCCTTCTTCACCTGCACCGGGCCTTCGATGACGTTCTCGAGGGCGGTCCGATGGGGGAACAGGTTGAAGTTCTGGAACACGAAGCCGACGTGCTGGCGCAGCTCGCGGATCAGCCCCTGCTGTGCCTTGAGCGGCCGGTCTGCGTCGATGTGGATCTCACCCACGCCGATCTGCCCGCCGCTGGGTTGCTCCAGCAGGTTGAGGCAGCGCAGCAGGGTGGTCTTGCCCGAACCGCTGGGGCCGATGATCGCCAGCACCTCGCCGGGAGCGATATCCAGGTCGATGCCCTTGAGCACCTCCTGGCCATTGAAGGATTTTCTCAGGTTGCGCACGGTGATCATCAGGCGTCCTGCTCGTGGCGGTTGACCCTGTGTTCCAGGCGTCCCTGGAAGTACGCCAGCACGCTGGCCAGCAACCAGTAGATGAGCGCAGCGGCCAGGTACATGGTGAAGATCTCGAACGTGCGCGCGGTGATCAGCTGCGCCTGGCGGAACAGCTCCGGCACCTGGATGGTGGCAGCCAAGGCGGTGTCCTTGACCAGCGAGATGAAGCTATTGCCCAGCGGGGGCAGGGCGGTGCGTGCGGCCTGCGGCAGGATGGCCCGGTACAGGGTCTGCGCGCGGCCCATGCCGATGCTGGCTGCCGCCTCCCACTGGCCACGGTCAATGGAGGCGATGGCGGCGCGCAGAATCTCCGCAGTGTAGGCCGCCATGTTCAGCGAGAAGCCGATCAGCGCCGCCGGCAGCGGGTCGAGCTGAATGCCCAGTTGCGGCAGTCCGTAATAGATCATGAACAGCTGCACCAGCAGCGGCGTGCCGCGGAAGAACGAGACATAGACCCTCGCCAGCCACTGCAGCGGCCAGAACGCGTACAGCCGCAGCAGCGCCAGACCGAAGCCCAGCAGCAGGCCGAAGAACATCCCACCCAGGCACAGGACCACGGTCCACCACGCGCCCTTGAGCAGGAAGGGCAGGGAGTCCAGGACCAGCTGCAGGCTGCCCTCGATCATTGCGTGACGTCAGCCCCGAACCACTTCTCCGATAGCTCTTTGAGCGTGCCGTCGGCGCGCAGCTTGGCTATGGCTTCGTTAATGGCGGCGAGCAACTGCGGGTTGCCCTTGCGCAGGGCAACACCGGACTCCTGGCGGGAGAAGGCTTCACCGGCCACCGCCAGGCGATTGCCGGTTTTCTCGACCATCTCGAAGGCGGCCAGTCGGTCGACCAGGATGACGTCGATGCGGCCGACGGCAAGGTCCTGGAACTTGGTCGGGTCATCGTCGTAGGTGCGGATATCGGCCTGAGGCACGTTCTCCTTCAGCCACTGCTCGTAGTTGGTGCCCAGGCCAACCCCGACCTTCTTGCCGGCGAGGTCGGTCGGACGCTTGACGCTGTCCGCATCGGCCTTGCGGGTGAGGGCCTGGATGCCAGAGACGGTGTAGGGCGTGGAGAAGTCGTACTTCTGCTTGCGCTCCTCGGAGATGGTCACCTGGTTGATCACCACGTCCAGGCGCTTGGATTCCAGGGCGGCGAGGATGCCGTCCCACTTGGTCGGCTGGAACTCGGCCCTGACCCCCAGCTCCTCTGCCAGCGCATTGGCGAAGTCCACCTCGAAACCGGTCAGCTCACCGCTTTCGTCCTGGTAGTTGAAGGGCGGGTAGGTGCCTTCGAGGCCGACCTCGAGGGTGCCGTTGGACTTGATCTCATCCAATAGATCGGCCGCTAATACCGGCATGAACAGGCTTCCGAGCAGCAGGCTCAGACTGCCGAGCAGGAAATGGCGACGCAGGATCGCAAACGTCATGGCGGGCCTCCAGGGGAACGGAAAGGTCACACAACTCTAACGACGGACATTTATTCGAGAAAATAATTAGAAAGCATCAGAATCAACGCTAAAGGAATATGGCGTTATGCACCCAGTGCCCATGGATAATAGGCGAACAATGCCGGGGCACCACCGGTGTGCAGAAACAGCAGCGGGCCCGTTCCGGGGAAGGCGCCCCGGGCCAGCCCGTCGAGCAGGCCGGCGAAGGCCTTACCGGTGTAAACTGGATCGAGCAGCACGCCTTCCTGTTCGGCCAGCAGGCGGATCGCGGCCAGAGTGGCGGCATTCGGTTCACCGTAGCGCGGGGCGAAATACTGGTCCCACAGTTCGACCTGCAGTCCCGCTGGAACCTGGACGCCGAGCAGCTCGGCGGTGCGCTGCAGCAGCTCCTCGACCTTGGGCCGCTGTGTCGCCTGTGGCCGCGACACCGTGACCCCGACCACCCGGCTG